>JAFPWO010000006.1 GCA_017394885.1 Lachnospiraceae bacterium
CCACAAGCGGCTGTTTACATTCTCCCGGAAATCTGGTAAGCTGTTTCCACCTGAAAAGAAGGACGAAAAAGAGCATCTGTTCTGACTGCCCGGTTTTTTGTTTATGGATTTTAAAGATGTCTTCAATGACCTGGCTGACCGATATCCCCAGTGGATCGACAGGATCCATCTCCTCCGTCTCAAAGACGTTGCGGGCGTTCATCCCGTGGAGAATGACGGCCAGACCATCTATTACAACAGCCGTCTCCTGCAGTATCTCACGCATGAGACGCAGCTTTTCTACGCGGCGCAGCAGCTTGTGCACATCCAGCTGAACCACTATGCCCGCGGCGCGGGGAAGGACCCGCGCGTCTGGAAGCGGGCGAGTGACGCCGTTGTCAATGCCATGCTGCATGCAGACGGGTTTGTCCTTCCCGAAAATGCCGTCAGAATCCCGGATGCGCTGGAGCACAGCGCCGAGGAAATCTATACCGTGCTGGCTGCTCAGGCGCAGGAGCAGGAGAAGCCAGATGACGCGTCAGAGGAAGAGAACGGCAAAGAGCCCGATCCGGACCAGAAGGGCAAACAGGCCGGCAAGGAGAGCGAAGGCCGTTCCCGCGAAATCGAGGATCCCGGCCTTGCCGCCATTGTCTCGGGTCTTGCGGAAATGCTGGAGCCCAGCATGCAGATCGATTACGACTGGTTCCCCGGCACCACGATTCGTGACGGCGTCCTCGGCCACGAATTCCGCCCGTATCCGGTGGCGCATGCCGAGATCCTTCTGGATACAAGCGCCTCCGTCGACGCCGACCTGCTGCGCGCCTTCGTGCGCGGCGTGAAGGGGCTGATGCGGCAGGATGCGGTGATCCGCGTCGGCTGCTTCGATACCCGTTTTTACGGCTTTCAGGATGTTGCCAATGAGGAGGATATCTGCAACCTGGTCTTCAGCGGATCCGGCGGCACGGATTTCCACGCTGCCATTAATGCGTTTACCGGCGATGCAGAAAACCGCATCATTTTTACCGACGGCTTCGCGGAAATGCCCGAACAGCGCTGCGATGCCATCTGGGTCGTCTACGGGAATACGATCATCCACCCCAACGGCGGCCGTGTTTTGTACAGCAAACCCGGAGAGGAGAAGGAAAAGCATGAAATCGATTTTCTTATCACCTGAGCAGCTGTTTGAAAAGCCCCTGCCCATGTTCAGCTCTGTCGGTACGGAGGCGCGAGCCTCCGACCTTGCGGTTCTCACAGCGGCGGATGACGGCTTTCTGCTCGAGGGCACTTCCATCAACTATTATATCGGGGAAGACGCCACGGTCGATCGGTTTGGGCGTCTCACCCCCTGCAGAGTCTGTGCAGTGCGTCCCGCGCTTCTGCTGGAAGAAGGCGACGAAAAGCTTCTTACGCGCAGGAGGGAAGAGGGGAACGTCGTCACGGTTGAATTCGGCTTCTGGCCGACGGTGATTCTCGACGCCACCCTGCGTGAAATGGCGGAGCGGGAATTCCTTCGCGGTTCCCTGCGGCAGACCGGGCAGACCATCCACGTTGCCGGAAAGCCGCTGCCGGTCTGGCAGTTCGGCGCCAAGCGCATGATCCGCACGGAGGCTGTGTCCGGCGGCATCAACGGCTTTGTCCAGCTCTCGGACCAGACAGCCGTGACCGAAGGGGAGTCCGTCTTCCTCGAGCTTCGCCCCGTCCGCTGGCTGTATGACGCGTCCCGCCGCCTGCTTGTTTCCGGCCTTGCCCTTTTCGCGGGGCTGGACCGGGAAGAGGCCGCGGCCTATCTCAATTCCGATTTTCTCAAGGAGCTCTCCTGGCAGGATTCCGCCGAGATCCCGGAAAACGCACCCTACCGCCTGCAGCAGCATGATGAACTCAGCCTGATCCGCGCCTATGTGCAGGCGGACATTCCGTTGTTCCTCCATGGTCTCGCGGGAGACGGGAAGAGCGATCGCGTCCGCCAGGTGGACCCCGACGCTCTGGACATCGAGCTCGTCAACGAAAACCCCGAGACCATCAACGGCCGCGCCGTCTACAACGAGGCGAAGGACGAGATCGTGGATATCAAGCCGGTGTGGCTCGTCAAGCTGGAGCGCCTCTGCGAAGACGGCCAGCTCCACATCCTTTTCTTCGACGAACTCACCAACGCCACCAAGCAGACGCAGTCCGTCATCTTTAAAATCGTGCTGGAGCGCTTTGTCAACAACCGCTGGCCGATCCCGAAAAATGCGCGCATCATCGCCGCCGGCAACGACCGCAGTGAGTCCACCGCCGCGCATGACCTCGCCGAGCCGCTCTTCGGCCGCTTTGCCCATCTCTATATCCGCACCACGGTGGAGAACTGGATGCCCTGGGCTGTCCAGCACAATATCAATCCTTACGTGCTGGAATTCCTCGCCAATAACGACCTGTATCTCCGCACGCCCTATACCGGCACTGAAGGCAATGCCGACCCGCGCCGGTGGGAGATGGTCTCCAAGGTGCTCGATGCTTCCGGGAATGACTTTTCCCTCCTCGCCCCGATCGTCGGTCGCGATACGGCCGATGCCTTTGTCCGCTTCTTCCGTGCCCAGCAGCAGCTTGCGGCGCTCGGCACCTATACCGATGAGGAACTGAAGCGTTTCAGCGTCGCGCGGAAATACCAGCTGGCGCAGCAGTGCCTCTATCTCGCCGCCGCGAAGGCGGACGAAGCCCGCGCGCTCGTCACCCGCCTCGGCCCGGAGTATCTCGCCTGGTTCGAATACGTCCTCACCCACAAACAGCAGCAATAATCGAAAAACTCCGGCTTATTCTGGAGTGTATAACATATGTAAAGGAGCTGTAGCAAAATAGCATTTTTTTGCGCAGCTCCATTTATAGTCTCAGAAAGTAAAAAACGGTAGAATATAACATAGAATTAAAGATTGACGCAACACCAACCAGAGCACGCTAAAAAC
>JAFPWO010000007.1 GCA_017394885.1 Lachnospiraceae bacterium
CGGGTAGCCAAGTGCGGAAGGGATAAACGCTGAAGGCATCTAAGCGTGAAGCCCCCCTCAAGATGAGATATCCAAGAGACCCCTTGAAGACGACGAGGTAGATAGGGCAGAGGTGGAAGTGCAGTAATGTACGGAGCTGACTGTTACTAATAGGTCGAACACTTGACCGAGAGAGATGAACGAAGTGGGAAAGCGAAGGAGACAGGGCCGCAAGCTTGCTTGCAGGGGCAAGTCGACTGAGCGAGGCGCTGCGAAGCAGCGGCTAAACATGAGCAATGCGGAGCATTGCGAATGACCACGAAGTTCATCGATGACGAGAGCAGGACATGAGCAGCGCGAAGCGGTGCGAATGACCAAAGCTCGAGCCATCACTGGAAGAGCAATGCGCAGCATTGCGAACAAGCTCTTCCGGATCAAGATTTCTTCATTCATTATCGATGAATTTCTTCTTGACAAGACATTCGATATCAAGTATATTTTCGGTGTGCGGTTTTGAAGGTACAAGCCTTCAACCCAAATATTCCTCGATAGCTCAATGGCAGAGCACTCGGCTGTTAACCGAGGTGTTGCAGGTTCGAGTCCCGCTCGGGGAGCATGGCTCCATGGTCAAGTGGTTAAGACATCGCCCTTTCACGGCGGTAACTCGGGTTCGAATCCCGATGGAGTCATTTTTTTATACGGCGACGTAGCCAAGTGGTAAGGCGTGGGTCTGCAAAACCCTGATGCACCGGTTCAAATCCGGTCGTCGCCTCTTCTTTTTCGAAGACAGTACGGTCCGAAGACCGTGCTGTTTTCCATTCAGGGCAGGATTTAGAAAGAGAGGTTTCATGATGAAACAGAAAAGAAAAGCAATGTTCCTTATTGCCTTTATCCTTCTTTTGGGGGCAGTTGTTCTGCTCAGTCTGAAGACGGGACCTGCCTCGCAGGAAGAACCGGCCGTCTATGCCGGCATTTTCTCCCTGCTGCCGCCGCTGGTCGCCATCGTTTTGGCACTGGTCACCAAGGAAGTATACAGTGCTTTGTTCATCGGGATCCTGGTCGGCGCTTTTCTCTACGCGAACGGCAACCCGGAAAAGGCCTTTGTCGCGATGCTCTATCATGAGGAGGCCGGGCTGATTCCGAATCTGACGGATATCTCTCATGCCAGCGTACTGGTGTTCGTAACGATCCTCGGCGCGATCGTGATCATCCTGAACAAATCCGGAAGCGCGCAGGCTTTCGGAGACTGGGCACTGAAAAGGATCAAGACCCGGGCCGGCGCGCAGCTGGCAACGATCCTGATGGGACTCATGATCTTTGTGGACGACGGCTTCAACTGCATGACCGTGGGATCGGTGATGCGTCCGATCACGGACCGGCACCGCATCTCCCGCGCGAAGCTGGCTTATCTGATCGATGCGACAGCCGCGCCGGTCTGTATTATCGCACCGATCTCCTGCTGGGCCGCGGCGGTGACCTATTCCGTGCCGGCCGAGATGAATATCAACGGCTTTCAGATGTTCCTGAAGACGATCCCGTATAATCTCTATGCGCTGGGGACGCTGATGATGCTGGTCCTCTTAAGCGTCAGCCGGGTGGAATACGGCCCGATGCGCCGCCATGAGATCAATGCCATGAACGGAGACTTGTTCTCCGTGGAAAAGGGCCAGCAGTACGAAGAAAAAGCCGAACCGGCGCAGAAGCGCCCGGTCCGGGTATCCAATCTGCTCATCCCGGTGATCGGCCTGATCGTGATCTGTATCCTGGGCATTCTGTATACCGGCGGATTTTTCTCCGGCGTCCCGCTTGCGACTGCTTTCAGTGAAGCGGATTCGGCGCGGGGGCTGGTCTTCGGCAGCCTGATCACCCTGATCCTGACTTTCTTCCTGTACATGAGCCGCAACGTCCTGTCCTTCCAGGGGTTCATGGACTGCCTGCCGGCGGGCTTCCGTTCCATGTGCGCGCCGATGATCATCCTGATCCTCTCCTGGAATCTGTCCGGTGTGACGGGATTGCTGGGCGCCGGGGAGTTTATCCACAACATTGTCAGCGCTTCGGCGGATGAGGTCAAAATGCTGCTGCCGTTCCTGGTATTCCTGGTATCGGTATTTCTGGCCTTCTCGACCGGTACGAGCTGGGGGACCTTCTCGATCCTGATCCCCATCGTCTGCCATGTTTTCCCGCAGGGGGGAGAGATGCTGACGATCTCCATCGCCGCCTGTCTGGCCGGCGCGGTCTGCGGAGACCACTGCTCGCCGATCTCGGATACGACGATCATGTCCTCGGCCGGAGCGGGCTGCAACCATGTGGCGCATGTATCCACGCAGCTGCCCTACGCCCTGACCGTGGCGGGGGTGGCCGGGATCGGATATCTGGCAGCCGGGATCTTCGGCTATATCGGCGGAAAGCTGGCGCTGGCCGCGCTGCCGGTCACGCTTTTGCTGCTGACGTTATTGGTCCTGCTGCTGCGGAAGAAATACCGGCTCGCGGAAGGATAAACAAACTTAAAAAGTGCCGGTGGGGACTGTCCTCACCGGTACTTTTTTTATGCGCTGCAAATGCCGCTACGGCAGGATCATGGGCTTCTGGTCCTCGCTCAGCCGGCTTAGGGCACGGCGCTTCTGCCGTTCGATCCGCCTGCGCCGCAGGATCAGGCGGCGGACCAGAAGGATGATCAGGGTGAGGATCAGAAGAAGCGCCACGCCGCCGCCGATCAGGATCCAGTAGATCAGGGCCAGCCCGAAATACTCCGTCCGCAGGCGCTCGTTGGTTGTCGGAGCGATCTTGACTAAGGGGGTCATATTGACATTGGCGGATGCGGAGCCGACATTCAGCAGGCAGGAGCCGACCTTGGTCCCGTTCAGGGTGTAGATCCGCTCCGCCACCGTATTGCTGCTTCCGTCGGAGGCGTCCGTATGGAACACGAGGTCGGTGCTCAGATCCGAGAGCGTCATCGGCTGCGGAAGGCAGACGTAGCTCTCTCCCGACTGCGTGAACTGCAGGATATTGCTGCCGAGGAAGCGGCTGTTTTCATTCTGCAGAACGCTCTCCGCCGTATTGAGATTGTAACAGGAAAAATGACGGAAGCCGTAATCGAAGAGGGCGATGCTGTCCCGGCCGACGACGTCGGATCCCTCTCCGTGGAAGACGACACAGATCAGATCCAGCCCCCCCTGCACGGCATAGGTGACCAGGCAGTTCTGCGCCGCGTCGGTATAACCGGTCTTCCCAGCCACCGCCGCCGCATAGCGCATATTGTCCGTATCGGTCAGCAGCGCGTGATGCGAGCGCATGTAGGTGATCTCGTCGTGCTTATTGGTCGGGGCGATCTGATACTTGACGGTGCCCATGATCTCCTTCAGCTTGCTGTACTGCAGGGCGGCGCGCGTAAAGAGCGCCATATCGTAGGCACAGGTGTAATGGTCCGGATCCGTGACGCCGTGTGCGTTGACAAAATTGCTGTTCACCGCGCCGAGTTCGTAAGCCCGCAGGGTCATCTTGGCGGCAAACGCTTCGAAAGAACCTGAGATTTCTTCCCCGAGGGCCTGCGCCACTTCATTGGCGGAAGCGACCATCAGGGCATAGAGACAGTCCTCCACGGTCATCACTTCATTTTCCGTACGGTAAATGCTGCTGCTGCCGGCCGGCAGCTCGTGCGTGGCCCGGTAGGAGAAGGTCAGAGAATCGCTTAAAGTAAGATTTTCCATGACCAGAAGCGCGGTCAGAATCTTGGTCGTGCTGGCCGGATTGGCCCGTTCGTACGCATTCTTTTCGTAGAGGATCGCCCCGGATTTCATTTCCATGAGGATGGCATAGTCCGACTGGATCTCCGGCGCGGCCGGAAGCTCGGCGGCTTCGCAAAGCCGGACGGTCCCGGCGGAAGACGCAGCAAAAGACCGGTGGGGGAGCATTGCCGCCGCCAGCAGGAAACACAATATGATCAACAGAAAACGCTTCTTTCTCATGAAGCCTTTATCATCCCCGCTTATTGCTCTTTCTCCAGATATGCATGGCTTCGGCCTGGCGGACGAGGTCCTCACGGAAATCCGGATGCGCCAGCGAAATCAGCGCTTCGGCCCGCTCCCAGCTGGAGAGCCCCTTCAGGTTGCGGCAGCCGTATTCGGTCACGACGTACATGACGTTGGGCCGCGTATCGGTCACGATGGTCCCGGTCTCCAGTGTGGGAAGGATCCGGGAGTGCAGGCCGCCGTTTTTGTCGGTGAACGTGGAGGAGCAGCAGATAAAGCTCTTGCCGCCCTTAGATAAATAGGCGCCGAGCACAAAATCCAGCTGTCCGCCGGCGCCGGAAATATGTTTGGTTCCGGAACTTTCCGCCCCGACCTGGCCGAACAGGTCCAGGCTGACGGCATTGTTGATGGAAATAAAGTTGTCGATCTGGGCGATGACGCGGTCATCGTTCGTATAATTCACCGGTGCTGCCATCAGGGCCGGATTATTGTCCAGATAATCGTACATCTTCTGCGTACCGGCGCCGAAAGCGTAAACCTGCCGGCCGCGGTCGATATTCTTCCTTGCACAGGTGATTTTCCCGGCCTTCGCGATATCAACGAAGGCGTCCACATACATTTCCGTGTGTACCCCGAGATCCTTAAGATCCGATTCCGCGATCATGGCTCCGACGGTATTGGGCATGGAACCGATGCCGAGCTGCAGGCAGGCCCCGTTCGGGATCTGCTCCACGATCAGCTTCGCAACGGCCTTGTCGACCTCGCTGGGCTTTCCGCCGCCGGGAATCTGCCCTATCGGCGGGTTATCGCCTTCCACGATCATATCGACGTCCGTGATATGGACATTGCATTCAAAGCCGCCGAGACAGCGCGGCATATTTTTATTGACTTCAACGATGATCGTTTTTGCCGTCTCGCAGATGGCCGCCATGTGCGAGGCGTTGGGTCCGAAATTAAAGAACCCGTGCTTATCCATCGGGGCCACCTGGAACATGGCCACGTCGGGCGGCGTGATATTCTCGCGGTAATACCGGGGCAGCTCGGAATAGCGCAGGGCATTGTAGAAAGCGAGACCCTTTGCCGCCGCTTTTCTTTCAAAACCGCCCATGTGCCAGGAGTTCCAGCACATATGATCGGCTGCGTCGGGGACCTGAAGCACTGCGGGTTCCCAGAGCGCAATGCCGCCGCGGATCTTGATGTCCTGCAGCTTCGGCAGCCGGGCAGCCAGCGCCTTATCCAGCGCTACGGGGTGTCCCGTGACCCAGCCGTAATCGATCCAGTTGCCGGATCTGATGCAGGCGACAGCTTCCTCGGCGCTGCGCAGTTTTTCATGGTACAGT
This sequence comes from Lachnospiraceae bacterium, assembly GCA_017394885.1. Taxonomy (GTDB): domain Bacteria; phylum Bacillota; class Clostridia; order Lachnospirales; family Lachnospiraceae; genus UBA6987. Next base: position 5,288 of record JAFPWO010000007.1, read on the forward strand.
GCAAGAAAATCATTCATAATCGAACCCTCCCGGAAGATACGGTGAAATTATACCGTTCCGCGGGTCAAAATGCAATCAGTATTTCCCCGGGCGGCGTGGGCAGACGCAGCCTGCGTTATTGACTTTTGCCGGAAAAAGACGTATTCTCTGCGTTGTACGGAAAACTCCCGAAGGGAGTACGGGGATAATGACGGAGATGAGGAAGAAAAAAGGGTACAGAATACGGAAACTGGGAAAGGCAGCGATAAGTTTGATACTTTCGCTGGCCTTATCTGCGTGCGGGGGTAATACGCCCGCCATCCAGAGCGGCGGGACGGAGAGCACCGCGGAAACGCTGCTTTCCACGGAGGCGGAACCCGCCTCTGAAACGGAGCTTGAGTCGCTGCCGGTCCTCACGATAGAAAGTGAAGAGGAAGAAAGCACGGCCGCCCAGACACCGGAGGAGAGCCGGGCCGCGGAGACCCTGCCCGAAGAAAGTACGGAGCCTGCGCAGGAAAGTGTGCCGCCCTCTGCAGAGGATCCGGAAGAAAGCCTGACCGAAGCCTCTTCCGCCGAGAGAGTTCCGCGGACTGCGCCGGAGGACGCAGAGTCCCGGGCCCGGATGACCGATGAAGAAGAGATCGAGATAACGACGGAAACCCCGACCCAGCCGCCTACTCAGCCGCCGACCGCGGCCCCGACACAGACTTCTTTTAATGAGGTTTCCGCAGAGAATCTCGAAGCCTACTGCCGGTACCGGGTCGCACAGTACGGCCTGTATACGCCCCGGGATATTTATCTTCATATGTTCAATTACTTTTCCTACCGTTACCGCGATCGGCTGCCGGATAAAAAAGCTATGGCAGCGCGGCTTTTCAACAACGGAAACGGTCCCTGCTATGATATCGCTTACGCGACCGCCTATCTGCTCCGCGCCGCCGGGTACCGCTGCTACGTCGTGAAAGGTGTCAGCCGTTCGAACGCGGGAGAGCACAACTGGGTCATCGTGGAGATGAGCCCGGGCGTGTGGCGCTACATGGATACGCTCTGGGGCAGAGCGCCGCTCTATAATCTGACGGACGAGGAGCTGCAGGCATACGACAATACGATGGGGATGTCGTTCATGTGGGATACTTCCTATTTTACCACGCATTCTTCGACCGGCCTGGGGCCTGCCTGGGGAGACCAGAAGCCTGCCATGCCGTAACAAAAACTGCAGCAGTTGACAAAAAGCCTGATGAATGTTAGACTTTTGTGAATCGGAGGCTTGCAGGAGCGATCATGAAAAAAGACAGAATCCGAATACTCATTTGCGTTCTTGTCCTTTCCCTGCTGGCGGCCGCTTTTTCGGCATGCGGAAAGAACAGTGCCGAAAGCGGCGCGGCAAAGAACAAAGAAACGGAAGCAGCGGCGACCTTGCCCTCAGTATGGAAGGTTTCTCATATCCGGATCATTACGGATCCGGACGAAGTGGAAAGCATTCCTTCCGGGCGGAGGGAATCCACGACGGCTGCCGAACTGACTTCGGAAGAAGAGACGGGCAGCGGATCGGAAGATCCGGAAACGTCTTCCGGAGAAGAAGCGCCGTCCGGCAGCGCGGAAGAAACGCAGGAGAGCGCCGCGGAAACTCTGCCGGAGCAGACCACGGAAGCGGTTCCCGAGACCCTGCCGCCGGAAACCACGGCGGAACCTACATCGGAACCCACGCCGGAAACCACGACGGAACCCGAGCCGTACTTTGCCGAGATCACCGAAGACAATCTGGACGAATACTGCGCGTATCTGATCCGGAAGAACAATCTGAATTCACCCTGGGCGGTCTATGATTATGTCCGCCATGCGTTTACCTATAAGCTGAAAGACAGGCTCGGCAGCGAACGGGCTATGGCCTGCCGGATGTTCAATGACGGATGCGGCCCCTGCTACGATTATGACTGCGCGGCGGCGGTCCTTCTGCGGGCGATCGGCTGCCGCTGTTATCTGGTCCACGGCTACAATGCGAACGGATCGGAGCATGACTGGCTGATCGCGGAACTCGGCGCGAATGAGTGGCGCCATCTGGATCCTTACCGGGGCGGCTGGTCCGAAAGCTTCGGATTGTTCGGCCTGACGGATGAACAGCTCCTGGCCTGCGAAGAACTCTACGGCCTGACCTACAACTGGGATCGATCCGTTTTCACCAGTGAAAGTCCCACGGGTACCGGGCCCGGCTATACCGGAGGTTGAAAAACATCGGGAACGCTGTAAAAAAACAGATCATCGCTCTGATGCTGACCCTGCTGGCGGGAGGGATTCTTACCGCATGCGGGAAGGCGGCACCCGAAGCCGGAAACCCGGCCGAAGCAGCCGGCAGGGAAGTGATCCATGTCGTCAGCCGGCAGAAAAAGGAGGCGCCTGTCCGGGAAGGCTATTTCCGCGAGGACGGCGTTCTCTATTATTATCCGGGGCCCGGTATCCCGTATACCGGCTGGATGGAGACGGAGCAGGGATTCTGGTATTTTGACGAAAACGGCGCACGGGCGGAAGGCTTTCAGGAGATTGACGGGGCGCTGTATTATTTTCAGGACGGAGCGGTGCTTTTCGGCTGGCAGGCCATTGACGGGAAGTATTATCTGTTTGACAAAACGACAGGGCAGGCTGTACTGGGCTGGCTCCCTTCCGAGGGGCATCTGATCTATATCTCGGCCGAGGACGGCATTATCGGGTCGCAGACACGGGAGATCGACGGCGTCCTGTGCACCTTTGACAATCATGGCTGGCTGATCTCCGAAGGCGGCCCGGCGGATTCGCCGGTCAAAGAAGGCTCGGCCGGGGAGCAGCGCATGCTGGATGCTTCCGGAAATCCCGTGACAGGCTATTTTGAGCGGGACGGGGAATGGTATTACACGAATGAGGACGGCTATGTGCTGACCGGTTTCCAGACCGTGGACGGGACACTCTATCATTTCCGGGAAGACGGAAGGGCTTCCGCCGCCTGGGTCTGGTCGGACGGGCTGGCCTACTATGCGGATTTCGGCGGCAAACTGAATAAGGGCTTCCGGGAGATCGACGGCGAACTGTACTATTTCGATCCGGACAGCTATACCCTGGTCCGCAACACGCAGATCGGGGAATACACTATCGATTCGCAGGGGATCTGCCGGATCAATTTCGGGGAGATCACCAAAGAGAATCTGAAGGAATACGTGGCGTATCTGCTGGATCGCTACGGCAGCACGCCCCTTGAGATTTATACGTACGTAGTGGAAAACTACACGTTCCGATTTAAGGAAAAAGAAGATACCGAGACCATGGCGATCCGGATGTTCAACGCCGGATACGGCGCGTGCTGGGACTTTGCCGCCGTGACCGAATATCTGCTGGAGGCGGCGGGGTACCGGTGCCGCTGGGTCATCGGGGAAAGCGGGCTGAGAGAATCGCATGACTGGCTGCTGGTGGAGATGGAGCCGGGCGTCTGGCGCCATATGGACACCATGCGGAGACAGTATTTTATCTATAATCTGACCGATGATGAACTGGCCGCCTACGACGGCGTGGCCGGATCCTATGTCTGGGACCGGACCAAATGGACCAGTACGACGTCAACGGGAACAGGAGGAGATCGATGAAGAAGATAAGCATTGGGCTGGCAGCGCTGCTGCTGGCGGCGGCGCTTGCCGCATGCGGTGCGGAAAAAGACAGCACCGAAGCGGCAGAAAAAACCACCGGCGCGGTGAGGACGCAGGAGGCTTCCGAAAAGGAAACGGTGCCTGCGGAGACCGAGCCGGCTGTGATCAGCACCGGCATCGCGCCGGGAGAGGACACGAAAGCGCAGGAGAGCGCGTCACAGGCCCCGACGGAGGAAGAACCGCCGCTTCCGGGTGGCGCGGTCTCGGAAGAGGACTTTGTGATCGTATACCATGGGGTCGAGCTCCGGGTCGGAGAGATCTTTGACGCTGAAGCTCAGAAAGAGAGCATGGGCGTACCGGTGACGGAGCAGGGACAAGCCTGCATCGGCGGCGGATATGATACGAATTATTATTATGATGACAGCACGGTCGGTGTCCTGACGATCGCCCGGGACGGCGCGCAGGTCATCTATGACGTCTATACCGGGGAAGCCGGATACAAAACGGCCCGCGGCGCGGAGATCGGCGTGTCGACCCGCGAAGAAGTCCGCGCCCTGTACGGCGAACCGACTTCTTCCGCCGTGGCAGCGGATAAATACAGCCTGAACGGGACGACCGTTCTGTCCTTCAGCTTCTCGGGCGGGATCCTTTCCGAGATCGATCTGAGCGACACCAGCATCAGCTGAGTCCGGAGGCGGCATGGTATTCAGTTCGTTCCCCTTCCTGTGCTTTTTCCTGCCGGCCGTATTCGTTTTGCATACGGTGCTGAAAAAGACGAAAGCCCGCAACGTCATCCTTCTGGCTGCGAGCCTGGTTTTCTATGCGTACGGGGAGCCGCTGTATATCTTCCTGCTGCTGTTTTCGGCAGTGGTCAACTATTTTCTGGGGCGGGGTCTGGAAAAGCCCCGCAAAGGGGTGCTGGCGCTCGGCGTCGTTTTTAATCTGGCCCTGCTGCTGGTCTTTAAATACAGCGCATTTCTGATCACGGAGCTGAACCGCCTTCTGCCGGCGGGGCAGGTGCTTCCGGTTCCGCAGCTGGCGCTGCCGATCGGGATCTCTTTTTATACCTTCCAGATCCTTTCGTACCTGATCGACGTCTACCGCGGCGAGACCGGCGTACAGTATAATTTCATCTCCCTTCTGCTCTACATTTCCTTCTTCCCGCAGCTGATCGCCGGCCCGATCGTCAAATATCATGACGTGGCTGAGCAGATCCGCTACCGGGTGATCGAGGCGGAGAATGTGAAGAACGGGATCGTGCGCTTTACCGTCGGCCTTGGCAAAAAGGTCCTGATCGCCAACGGCATGGCCGTGGCGGCGGACAGTATCTATGCGCTGGAAGCCGGCAGCGTCGGGACGCTGGCAGCCTGGATCGGCGCGCTGGCCTATATGTTCCAGATCTACTTTGACTTTTCCGGCTATTCGGATATGGCGCTGGGGCTGGGCCAGATGTTCGGCTTCCGCTTCAAGGAAAACTTTAACTATCCCTACGCTTCCACCGGGATCCGGGATTTCTGGAGACGCTGGCACATCTCGCTCTCCAGCTGGTTCCGGGATTATCTGTACATCCCGCTGGGCGGAAACTGGAAGGGGAAGGCCCGGACGTACCTGAATCTGTACATTGTTTTCCTGGCTACGGGGATCTGGCACGGTGCCAGCTGGACCTTCCTGCTGTGGGGGCTCTATCACGGAACCTTCCTGGTGCTGGAACGCTTGGATCTGGTCCCGTTCGTGAAAAACCGGGTGCTCGGTTGGCTGTACAGCTTTTTCGTGGTCTTTATCGGCTGGATCCTGTTCCGTTCGGATACCCTGCCGCAGGCCTGGCAGATGACGAAGGCGCTTTTTGGCTGCGGCGCGGCAGGCGGGACGTCCTATGCGCTGGCGGTGAGCTTTTTAAGCCCCTTCTACCTGTGCCTGTTCGGGCTCGCGTTCCTTTTGTCCACGCCGTTTTTCAAGAGCCTGGGCAACACGATCTGGATCCGCCTGAGCCGGTCCGGTGCCGGCACGGCAGCCTATGATGTTTTCGTGATGCTGGGGAGCCTGCTGATCCTGGCCCTGTGCCTCATGCAGCTGGCCTCGGACAGCTATAACCCCTTTATCTATTTCCGCTTTTAGGAGGCCGGGATGAAAGCATTGCATGTGATCTTTATTACACTGGCCTTTCTGCTGCTGGCGTCACCGGCCGTCCTGATGCCTTTCTTTTCCGATGCGGTCAATACCGAAAAAAGAGAACTCAGCGAATTCCCTGCCCTCTACGACGGAGAGTGGAACGATGATTTCTCCGAGGAACTCAATACCTGGGTGCAGGAGCATATCGGCCTGCGGAATCAGATGGTCTCGGCCAACAGCCTGCTGCGCAGCCGCCTGTTCGGGCAGTCCGCGACGGAGACGGTGATCGTGGGGAAGGACGGCTGGCTCTATTACAGCGATACGGTGAACGACTATCTGCACGTCAGGACGCTCTCGGAAAGAAACGTCCGCTGCGTTGTGCGCACGCTCGCCATGCTGCGCGATTATGCCGTCGAACAGGGCTCGGCCTTTGTCGTGGCCCTGATCCCGAATAAAAATTCGCTGTACGGGGACGCGATGCCCTGGAACTACAGGCCTCTTCCGGAGGAAAACAATCTTTCTCTGCTGACCAAAGCGCTGGAGGAGGAAGGCATCCGGGTGGCGGGGGCAGAGGAAGCGCTGCGCAACGAAGGCCGCGTGCTCTACCAGAAAACAGACAGCCACTGGACCTATGAAGGCGCACTGGCCGGATACCGGGCCATTATGGAAGCATCCGGGATGGAATATGAGCGCTTTGAGACGCTGTCTTTCCGCGATGCGCAGGACTGGCCGGCCGATCTGGCCGTGTCCCTTTACGGGGAGGCCGCGCAGCCGGAATGGCAGCGCTATCCGGATATCGATTTTACGTATGAATATACGTCCCGTGCGCCGGCTGTGGACGCCATTACCTTAACGACGGCGAAAGAAGGCGGGACGGGGAATCTGGTCATGTACCGGGACAGCTTTGCCAATACCATGCAGGTGTATTTCGCCGAAAGCTTCGAGACCGCCTGCTTTTCCCGCGCGCTTCCCTATCAGGCGGAGCTGATCGGCCGGCATCAGGCGGATCTGACGGTCCTGGAGATCGTCGAGCGGAATCTGATCCATCTGGCAGAGCGGGCGCCGCTCATGCCGGCGCCGTGCGTGCTGCTGGAGGCGGACGCGCAGGTCATGCCGGAAGAGTCGGCACAGATCTTTGCGGAACAGAGCGGCTCCTATCTGCACCTGTACGGAACGATCGACGAGGCTCTGCTCGGCCCGGAATACCGGGTGTTCCTGCTGGCGGAAAAAGACGGGGAGACGCTGGCGTACGAGGCCTTCCCGATCTTTGAAAAAGAGCTGCTCGGGAACGAAAAGACCGGGGATAACGGCTGGTCGCTGTATCTGGCGGAGGATGATGTAAGCGGCGCCGCGCTGTCCCTGCTTGCGGACACCGGCGGCCGGGCTTTATGTATCCCGCTGACGATGCCGCAGCCATAGGAGGGAAAGTTTATGCTTGAGGTGAAAAATCTGACCGTTCACTTTCTCGACGCCGCCCCGGACCGCAACGCGGTCGACGGGGTCAGCTTTGCGGTGAATGACGGGGAAATCGTCGGCCTGGTCGGGGAAAGCGGCTCCGGCAAGACGGTGACGGCCATGGCCATCAGCGGCCTTCTGCCGCGGCGCAAGAGCACCTACACTGGTGAAGTGATACTGGATGGGGAAGAGATCCTGCACTGCGACCGGAACCGGATGCGCGAGTTTCAGGGCGAGACCATCGGGGTCATCTTCCAGGAGCCCATGACGGCGTTTGACCCGTTAATGAAGGTCGGCCGCCAGGTGGAGGAAGCGCTCTGGGTGCATCATCCGGAGATGAGCGCGGAGGCCCGCCGCAGCGCGGCCTTAAACGCGATGGCGGAAGTGGAACTGGATGAGCCGGAGCTGGTGTACGATAAGTATCCGCACGAGCTTTCCGGCGGCATGCTGCAGCGCGCCATGATCGCGGCGGCCATCATCCACAGCCCCAAGCTCCTTCTCGCGGACGAGCCCACGACCGCGCTGGACGTTACGATCCAGGCGCAGATCCTGAAACTGCTGAAAAAAATCAATAAATCCAAAGGGATGTCCGTCCTTTTTATCTCCCACAACATGCAGGTGGTGCGCAAGCTCAGCGAGCGTGTCCTGGTCATGCACCGGGGGAAAATCGTGGAGGAGGGAACGGTGGACCAGGTCTTCCTGCACCCGCAGGATCCGTATACCCGGCATCTGATCGCTTCCATTCCTTCCCGGGACCGGCATCTGAGAGACCTGGCCAGACTGCACTGCAAGGAGGAGAAGACCATGCTGAAAAACGTAAAGGTGCTGGAACACAGCGCGATCCGTATCGAAGGCGAGAAGACCGTATATTTTGACCCCTTCCATGTGAAAGAGGCGCCGCATGACGCGGACGTCATCTTCATCACGCATGAACACTATGATCATCTCTCGGCGGAAGATATCGAAAAGGTCGCGGGAGACAAGACGCTGTTCGTCCTTCCGGAAAGCTGCCGGGAAGCGGCGCTCAAGGCCGGCCTCGATGAGAAGCGGCTGGTTCTGATGCGGCCGGGCGAGACAAAAGAGATCGATGGCCTGCCGGCGGAAGCCGTCCGGGCCTACAATGTGAACAAGCAGTTCCATACCAAGGAAAGAAACTGGCTCGGCTACGTGGTCACGCTCGGCGGGATCCGTTATTATGTGGCCGGCGATACGGATGACAATGAAGACGTCCGCCGCGTCCGCTGCGACGTAGCCCTGTTCCCGGTGGGCGGGACCTATACGACCACCGCGGAAGAAGCGGCCGCCGCGGTGAATGCCATTCTGCCGAAAGCCGCGGTCCCGACCCACTACGGGGACATCGTCGGGAAGGCGGAAGACGCCGAACGGTTTGCCGCGCTTCTTGCGCCGGAGATCCTCTGCGAGCTCTGCCGGCAGGCGGAAAAGCAGAAATAGATGAAAAGCGTCATTCCGTGACGATTTGGTAAATATTTAAAAACTTTTACCTTGATATAGGTCAAAAGTTATTGTATGATGCAGCCGGCTGCGCTGCAGTACACTTTACTCAGAGAGGTGAAGCATGAAAAAGTTCTTCGGTGTTTTGCTGTCTGTCGTTATGATCCTTCTTCTGCTCGGCGGCTGCGGCGGAAAGACAAATTCCACGGAAGCTTCCGGCGAGACGTCTGCCACGAAGGAACAGGCGGATACGGGTGCTGCGGCAAGAAAAGCCAATAATGAGATCGTGGTCGGCATCGCGCAGGATCTGAGCAGCTCGCTGGATCCGTACGAGCTTTCCACGGCCGGTACGCGCGAGCTGATGTTCAACGTCTATGAAGCGCTTTACAAGGTGGCGCCGAGCGGGGATTATGAACCGGCGCTGGCCACCGCCTATACCGTTTCCGATGACGGCCTGACCTACAGATTTACGCTCCGGGAGGGCGTGAAATTCCATAACGACGCGGTCCTGACCGCGGCGGACGTGGTCTATTCCTTCAATACCTGCCGGGAAAAGAGTGTGGACAAGAACGTAAAAGCCGCGCTGCAGAATGTGGCGGAAGTCAAGGCGGACGACAATACCGTCACCATGACGCTGACCGCCCCGAACAGCGACTTCCTGGTTTACGTCGGCTCGGTCTACATCGTTCCCGATTCCTACAGCGATCAGGCGACGAAGCCGGTCGGGACCGGCCCCTTCGTCTTTACGGAGCGCAAGGTGCAGGACAGCATCGTCTTCACCCGTTTTGAGAATTACTGGGGCGAAAAGGCAAAGATCCAGAAGGTCACCTTCCGCATCTTCGATACCGAGACTGCGCTGGTCACGGCGCTTGACAGCGATACCGTGGATCTGTTCGCGCACTTGACGAGTACGCAGGTAAACGGCCTGAGCAAGAATTACGAGGTACTGGAAGGCACCATGAATCTGGTGCAGGCCCTGTATATCAACAATGCGGTGAAGCCGTTTGACGACGTCCGCGTCCGCCAGGCTTTAAACTATGCAATCGATGTGGATGCGATGCTGCAGATGACGGCGGACGGCCACGGCACGAAGCTCGGCAGCTCCATCTATCCGGCTTTCACCAAATACTTCGACGAGTCGCTGGTCAATGCCTATCCGCATGACGCGGCAAAGGCGAAGGAACTGCTCACGCAGGCCGGCTATCCGAACGGCTTTGATATGACGATCACGGTTCCGTCCAATTACACGAATCATGTGGATACGGCCGTCGTGCTTGCGGAGCAGTTAAAGGAAGCCGGCATCAATGCCACGGTGCAGGAAGTCGAATGGGACGCCTGGGTAACCGATATCTACCAGGGCCGGAATTTCCAGACGACGGTCGTCGGCTTCGACGCCTCGACGCTGACCGCGGAAGCGCTGCTGGCCCGCTTTGTTTCCGACAGCAGCAAGAATATGTGCAACTATCAGAACACAGAGTTTGACGCCCTGATGGCCGAGGCCGGCTCGATCACGGATGACGCCCGCCGCACCGAGTGCTACCGCGCCGCGGAAAAGCTGCTCTCGGATGACGCCGCCAACGTCTATCTGCAGGATATGGCCGACTTCGTCGCCCTCCGTTCGACCTTAAGCGGATTCCGCTTCTACCCGCTCTACGTTCTGGACCTGAGCGGCCTGACTTATTAAGGCGGTCAGAATAACAGCCTGTTACAGGAAAGGAAAGCACCATGAATTTCATTCTCAAGAAGCTGACGACCATGATCATCACGCTCCTGGTGCTTTCCTTTTTGTCTTTTGCGGCCTTTGAGATGGTCGGTGACCCCGTGGCGACCATCCTCGGCACGAACGCGACGCCGGAAGCGGCGGCCGAACTGCGCGCCGAGCTGGGACTGGACCGCCCGCTGCCGGTGCGCTACGGCTCCTGGCTGGTGGATTTCTTCCGCGGGGACTGGGGCGAATCTTATATCTATCACATCCCTGTCCGGGACATGATCCATGAAAAATTCGTGATCACGGTGACGCTCACGCTGATGGGCTTCTTTCTGGCTGTCCTGATGGCGATCCCGATCGGCCTGTATTCGGCCCGGCGCGAGGGACAGTGGATCGACCGCGCGATCACGGTCTTAAGCCAGATCCTGATGGCGATCCCGCCGTTTTTCGTCGCGATCCTGCTCACGATCTTTTTCGGCCTGCTGCTGAAGATCTTTACGCCCGGGACCTTTGTGTCCTATCAGGATAATCTCGGGAAATTTGTGGGATACATGATCTTTCCGGCGATCTCGATCGCCCTGCCGCGCATTGCGATGACGGTCAAGATGCTGCGCACGACCGTGCTCGGCGAAATGCAGAAGGATTATATCCGCACGGCCTACAGCCGCGGGCACAGCCGGCAGACGGCCTTAAAGCAGCATGCCTTCAAGAACGGCCTGCTGCCGGTCATCACCTTCCTGGCCGCCAATATGGCGGAGATGCTGGCGGGCTGCATCGTCATCGAGCAGATCTTCTCGGTCCCCGGGATCGGGCGGCTGCTCATGACTTCGATCTCGTCCCGCGATATTCCGACGGTGGAGGCTATCGTCATGATCCTGGCTCTCTGGGTCATGATCGTCCACTTTATCGGGGAGCTCTTGAACGACGCGGTCGACCCGCGCCTGCACGGATAGGAGAAGCATGAAGAAGCTGTTTGAAAAACACAATAACTGGTTCTTCAGGGCGGGATTCGTCATCACGGCCTTCATGCTGCTCATGATCCTGATCGGGCAGTTCTGGACGCCGTACGAGCCTTCGGCCATGGATGCGTCGGCCAAGGGCCTGGCGCCGAGCCTTTCGCACCTGTTCGGGACCGATAAATTCGGGCGGGATATCTTTTCCCGCGTGATGGAAGGGGCCGGCTCCACACTGCTCATCGCCTTCTTCGTGGTCCTGATCGGGGCTTCGGCCGGGGTCCTCATCGGCGCGGTCACCGGCTACTGCGGCGGCATCGTGGATGAGATCCTCATGCGGATCTGCGACGGGATCACGGCGTTCCCCAGCGTCATGCTGGCGCTGATCATCATCGCGGTGCTGGGGCCCGGCAAGTGGAACGTGATCTGGGTGCTCGCGATCCTTTTTATCCCGAGCTTTGCGCGCGTGGTGCGCACGGAATTTTCGCGGATCAAAAAACAGAATTATATCTCGCTGGCGAAGCTCCAGGGCGTCGGGCCGCTGCGGATCATCATCCGGCACATGCTGCCGAATGCCTTCCCGGTGCTGCTGCCGGCGATCTCGATCGGCTTCAACAATGCGGTGCTGGCGGAAGCCAGCATGAGCTTTCTGGGCGTCGGCGTGTCGGTGAACGAGGTCTCGCTCGGCCGCATGCTGAACGATTCCCAGAACTATATTCTGCGGGGGCTCCCCTGGTACGCGCTGTTCGTAGGCCTTACGATCGCGCTGCTGATCCTGGGCTTCAGCCTGCTCGGTGAGGGCCTGCAGAAGAATAATGAGGGATAATGGCGGAAACAGTTCAGAAAAACAAAATACTGGAAGTACGGAACGTTTCCACCTCGTATACGATCCGTCACTCGGCGCTCGGCGGCAAAAAGCTCCAGCACGTGCTGCATGACGTGAGTTTTGATCTCTATGAGGGCGAAGCGCTCGGGCTGGTGGGGGAAAGCGGTTCCGGAAAAACGACGCTGGCACGCGCGATCCTCGGCTTCCTGCCGAGCTATGAGGGGACGATCACGCATTACTCGAAGCGCCCGCAGGTCATTTTCCAGGATCCGTATACCGCGCTCAACCCGGCCCGGACCGTCGGATGGATCCTGGAGGAGCCGTTGCGCGTCTACGGGAAATATGACGGCGCCGAGCGGAAGCGCCGGATCATCGACATGCTGGAACAGGTGGGCCTTTCGGAAGAATACCTGAACCGGCGGCCGTCGGAACTTTCCGGCGGACAGCGGCAGCGCGTTTCGATCGCGGCGGCCCTGATCGTGCGTCCGCGCTTTATCGTAGCGGACGAACCGGTCTCCGCCCTGGATGTGACCATCCAGGCGCAGATCCTGCAGCTGCTGGCGGACATGCGGGAGAAATTCGGGCTGAGCTATCTCTTCATCTCCCACGATCTGAACGTGGTGTATCAGCTCTGCGACCGGGTCATCGTGATGAGAAAAGGCGTGATCGTGGAAGAGGGCGGGATCGATACGATCTTCGCGGCGCCGCAGCATCCGTACACCCGGGAGCTGGTGGAGGCTTCGGATAATCCGAAAATCCTGTAGAAAAGCAATAAATCAGATAAAAATACAAGGAAATAACTACTTGCGGTGGTGAGAGAAAAGTGATATACTATCGCGAGGATGTCGGGCAAAAAAGGAACTGTCCGAAGAAGTCCGGGAGGAAATTATGATCGAAGCAACCGAAATCAAAGAAGTCGTTACCGAAAAGGCAGAAGAGCTCAAAGAAGCTGTTGCCGAGAAGGCCAAAGCCGTAAAGGAAGAAGCGACTGAGACGATTGAAGCTGTCAGGGAAAAGGCGGCGGAGACGATGGAAGCTGTCAAGGAAGAGGCAGCGGAGAAAGTCGAAGCGGTCAAGGAAGAGGCGGCGGAGAAAGTCGAAGAAGTGAAGGAAGCTGTTGCGGAGAAGGTCGAGGCGGTAAAGGAAGAGGTTGCCGAGAAGACCGAAGAAGCGGCGGCGCAGGAAACCATGGCTGATTTTGCCGAGCAGATCGAAGAGTCCTTAAAGCAGGGCCCGCCGGAAGACGATCCCGTCTGGGCGCGTTTTGCGGATCTGCTGGAGAGCAAGGAGCCGATCACCGTCAAGATCGAGAACGCGGTCAAGGGCGGCGTTATCACCATGGTCGACAATATCCGGGCCTTTATTCCGGCTTCCAAGCTGGCGAACAACCGCGTGGAAAATCTGGAAGACTATAAGGGCAAGGAAGTGGAAGCCATCGTCATCACCGCGGAGAAGCCCAGAAAGCTGGTCCTGTCCGTACGCGACGCGCTGAAGAAGAAGAAAGAAGAAGAGCGCGCGGCCCGTATGGCGGAGTGCGTGGAAGGCGCCGTGATGGAAGGCACCGTGGATTCTGTAATGGACTACGGCGCGTTCGTGAAGCTGGACAACGGCGTATCCGGCCTGCTGCACGTATCCCAGATCAGCTACAACCGTGTGGAAAAGCCCTCGGACGTGCTGAACAAGGGCGATAAGATCACGGTGAAGATCATTGCCGTAAAAGACGGCAAGATCTCCTTAAGCAAAAAGGCTCTGGAGCCGGCCCCGGAACGTCCGGAGAGACAGCCCCGTGAGCACCGTGACGGCGAGCGTCCGGAGCGGGCTCCGCGCAGAGACCGCGGCGAGCGCCCGGAGAGAGGCGACCGTCCGGAACGCGGCGAGCGCCGGGAACGCAGGGAAAAGGAAGAGGTCTTTAATTACAAGGAGACCGGCAAAGCTTCCACCAGCCTGGGCGATCTCTTGAGCGGCCTGAATCTGGACGAATAAACCGGAGAACGAAAAAGATGACGGCGGAATTTCCGCCGTCATCTTTTTGTGTGTAAAAACGAATTATAGATATTTCAGGATCTCACCGGCGACGGCCTCGTCCTCAAAGAGCGTGCTGTAGCCGCTTAAGCTGTGCCCCTTTTCCCGGAGCGTGCGGGAGTGGCGGCTGATAAAGGTCCGGCACTCAAAGCGATTATTCTTGGCGGCCTGGATCAGATTAACTCCGGCGGCGTGGCCGTCAAAAGCGATCAGGACGCTGCGGCGGTGCTTGAAAAGCTCGTAGGCGATGCTCTTGTACAGGCTCATATTCGTGGGCTCGATGGTCAGCCGGACGGCGGGCCGGCAGGCCGTAAGGCGCCGGATCTCGGACGGGGTCAGCCGGGTCGGGACGTAAGCATAGACCTCGAAACGTCCGCCGCTGTGATCCATCAGATACCGTTCCTGGCCGGTCAGGCGGTGGCCGATGACGAAAAAGACGCGGTCCGGATCGGCCCGGCCCAGCAGTGCATCGATCAGCCGGCGGTCACTCTCGCTGAGGTGGCTTCCGCGGCGCGCGTTGTGAAAGCTGCCGCCCATGATGATGCAGGGGATCTTATCTTCGGGGAGCGGGCGGATCTGCCCGCGCAGCGCGCTTTCCGCATCCCGCAGATGATGATCCGAAGGCGGCAGGAGCGGCGGCTCCGTTTCCCGGATCCTTTCCTCCAGAAAGGCGCGCACGTCCTTCTCCCCGCAGAGGCGGCTAAGCGAGAGCGCTTTTTCCCGGAAGGCGGCCTGACCGGCTTCCATTACTTCGCTTTCCGCCCGACGCATCTGCGCCAGCTCTTCCGGATGAAGGCCGAGGAGCTTTTCCAGGGCCAGCTGTTCGTCCATGGAATCGGTGCCGTACAGCGCGCCGCCGTCCGTTCCCTGCACGCAGGCGATCCCGGCCTGCAGATACTGCCGGAGCGGGTGGTGCGAAAGGCTGCTCAGGTTGTTCAGGCGGACGTTGGAGGTGATCTGAAACTCCAGCACCACGTGGTTTTCTTTCAGGGCCTTCAGCAGGGCCTGCCCGCCCTCGCTTCCCAGACGGGACGTATAGAGCCCGTGGCCGATCCGCAGCGGCGGGAAGGGCTGCCCTTCGGCCAGCGATTCCTTCACACAGCGGATCGCGCCGGCCACATTTCCGCGGAAGCTGTCGTTTTCCCCGGCATGGATCCGGAGGACAAAGCCGGGATACTCTGCGGCAACGGCGCTCAGCTCGCGGATCAGCGGCTGCAGATCGCGGATGTCGTTGATCTCTTCGCCGACGATATCGCTCCCGGCGATATACGGATCCGGCGCCACGGCGCGCAGGACTTTCAGATCCCGGCGCAGATAGTCGGCGGGGGTCATCGCGTCCCGCACGATCGTTAAGGGGATGCGCCGGATCGCGGCCAGAAAACGCAGCGTGACCCCGGTCTCGGCGGTAACGGCCGGCATGACGGCATGGATCTCGGCCAGCCTTCCCGCGGCTTCTTCCTCCTTGACAAGCGTCGTGTCGGAGATCTCCGCGTAGGCGATCCCGAACCGCCGGTAGCTGCGGGCGATCCACAGCAGCTTATCCTGAAAAAGCGTATTTTTCCGGAATGCCGCGGATTTATGATCCCAGATCATCCGGACGAGCGCCTGCGCGATGTCGCGGTCCGGCAGCAGCAGCGGATCCGGCAGGGAGATCCTCGTCCCGGCGGGGACGCCTTTTGTAAAGACATAACGATAAAGATAAACTCGTTCCAGATCGGTAAAAACGGCCTGCCCGTCTTTCATCACCGCCAGCGAATTGCGGATGCGGGCGATGTTTGCCGCCGCGTCGGGAAGATTCCCGAAAAGAAGGTCGGCGAAGTTGATAAAGCACAGATCGTCGATCCGGCGTTCCCGGTACTTTCCCGTAAGGGAAGGATCCGTCACCGTTTCCGCGACCGCAGCCCGCTTTTCCTCCAGCCGGGCCTGCTGCGCATCGGAGAGCCGCAGCTGAAGCTTCTTGATATAGTAATACGGGTACCGGATCTGATGATACAACCCCAGCGCGATCAGGATATCCGGCGGGAGATTCGCGTTCATATGGGTGTGCAGGTCGGAACGGAACTTGACGTCGGCCGGGATATAGCTTTTGATGACGGTCTCCCGGATGCTCAGGCGGTAATCCTTCGTCTGGCTCATCAGGGTCTTGGCGATCGCGGGGATGGAGGCTTTTAACTCGATCCGCCCGTCTTCGTGGATCGTGGCGACTTTGGTGTCGCCGAGGCGGAAAATAAAAACCTTTTCCCCGTCCGCGTTGTAATACGAGGGTACGGTTCCCTCGATGATCTTCAGGCCGTTTTCGTCAAAGCTCAGGGGAAGATGGCAGAGCGCGGCGAGATTCGTGATGAGATTCCCCGTGCTGTGATTCGGCGTGCGCAGCGTAAAGTACAGCCGGCCGCCTTCTTCCCGAAGCGCCACCACGATATCTTTTTCCTTATCCGGATAAAAACAGCCGAAATCCCGCATCGTCCCTTCTCCCCTGTTTTCCTATGAATTTACTCAATTTCCGTGCGCAGTGCAAGCGGTTTTTGCGATCGGCGGCGCGGGATTTGCCGGCTGGACTTTTCCGGGAGAATCCGGTACAATAAAAACCGATAAAAATGAAAGGAAGACGGCAGGATGGATTTGGGATTAAAGGATAAATGCTGCCTGGTCCTGGCTTCCAGCAGCGGGCTGGGCAAGGCGATCGCCGCGGCGCTGGCGGCGGAAGGCGCGAAGGTCACGCTGTTCAGCCAGAATGCGGAAAAACTCCGGGCGGCAGCAGAGGAGATCGAAGAAAAAACAGGAACAACTGTCAATTTCCATGCCGGCAGCCTGATGAAGGCGGACGATATCGAAAAAGCCGCGGAAGCGGCCAGAAGCTTTGGCGGGCCCATCTGGGCGCTGGTCAACAATTCGGGCGGGCCGAAGCCGGGCACCTTTGACAGCTTCGGGGACGACGCCTGGCAGAGCGCGTATGAACTGTGCCTGCTCAGCTTTATCCGGGCGATCCGCGCGGTCCTTCCGGATATGCGCGCGCAGGGCGGCGGGCGGATCCTGAATTCCACCTCCTCCTCGGTCAAGAACCCGCTGAACAACCTGATCCTTTCCAATACGATGCGGATGGGCGTGATGGGGCTTTCCAAGTCGCTCTCGCAGGAGCTGGGCGGGGAAAATATCCTGGTGAATGTGATCGGGCCCGGCCGCATCGGTACCGACCGGGTGGAACAGATGGACGCCGTGCGGGCGGAGAAAACCGGCCAGAAGGTGGAAGATGTCGTCAGAGCTTCACTGGCCTCCATTCCGCTGGGGCGTTACGGAAAGCCGGAAGAATACGCGGATATCGCGGCTTTCCTGTGCTCGCCGCGCAATACCTATATAACCGGGCAGACCGTGCTGGTGGACGGCGGCCTGGTCAAGGCATACTGAAGAAAGCTGATAAAAAAGCAGCAGCGGCGATTGTATCATCGCCGCTGCTGCTTTTCGTTCGGCCGGAAGCCGTATTATTTCAGGAAGCTGAAATTTTTGATCACAATCGGCTCCTTTGCCTCTCCCTTGAAGACCTGAATGATCTCGATGATCGTGGCGACCAGGCAGATGATCGCGAGGACCAGATACGCGAGCCAGCCTGCGATCGGGATGATCAGCAGGATCAGTCCCAGTACGGCAACGATCTGGATCTTTAACGCCTGCCTTACGTGGAAGCCCGCATAGTCGGACTTGTTGGCGGTCAGCAGCGCGATAATGACGCCGAGCGTGCTGAAAACGTAAGGGCACAGGGCCATGATCTTGTTATCGGAAATATCCTTCGGGGAAAACTCGGCGGTATGGTCCGCCGGATCTCCGTAAGCCTGAGCAAAAGAAGCGCCGCAGTTCGGGCAGTTCAGCGCACCTTCCGGGATATCGGTGCCGCAGTTCGGACAAAATGCCATGATACTTTATCCATCCTTTCTTTATAGGCACGAAGCCGCTTTGGCTCCGGCGATATTTGCCTGAAATTATAGTACGGACAGTTTCGAAAGTAAAGAGAGAATTAAGAAATGACGCGGTTTCCGGGCGACCGGGGCCTTGTTTTTCCGGCCTCTTTTTGCTATAGTAAACATGCGGCGGTTCCCCCCGCTGCGGATTCATATTGCGCAAAGCCCGCGTGAGGGTAATAACAGGAGGAAATAGCATGAAGGTTTTAGTCATCAACTGCGGAAGCTCGTCTCTGAAGTATCAGCTGATCGATTCCGAGACCGAACAGGTACTGGCCAAGGGCCTGTGCGAACGGATCGGGATCGACGGCCGCCTGACGTATTCGCCGACCGGCGGAGAAAAGAAAGTCTTTGAGGATCCGCTGCCGGATCATACCGTTGCGGTCGGAAAGGTACTGGACTGCCTGACCCATCCGGAATACGGCGTCGTGGCGTCGCTGGCTGAGATCGGCGCGGTGGGCCACCGCATCGTACACGGCGGGGAAAAATTCGCGGCCGCCACGCTCCTGACCGAAGAAGCGATCACGGAGATCGAAAAGTGCAGCGAGCTGGCGCCTCTGCACAATCCCGCCAATGTGATCGGGATCCGTGCCTGCCAGAAGCTGATGCCGGGCGTACCGATGGTCGGCGTTTTCGATACCGCTTTCCATCAGACCATGCCGCCCAAGGCCTTCCTGTACAGCCTCCCTTATGAATATTATGAGAAGTACGGCGTGCGCCGCTACGGTTTCCACGGCACCTCTCACAGCTACGTTTCCAAGCGCGCCGCCGAGATCCTCGGCAAGGACGTGAAAGATCTGAAGATCATCGTCTGCCACCTGGGCAACGGCGCCAGCATCTGCGCGGTGGACGGCGGCAAATCCGTGGACACCTCCATGGGCTTTACCCCGTTGGAGGGCCTGACCATGGGCACCCGCTCCGGCGGCCTGGACCCGGCCATCCTTGAGTTTATTGCCGGGAAGGAAAACCTGTCCCTGGACCAGGTCCTGACGATCCTGAACAAGAAGTCCGGCGTGCAGGGCATTTCCGGCGTGTCCAGCGACTTCCGCGATCTGGAAAGCGCCGCGGCCGAAGGCAATACGAGAGCGCAGGCTGCGCTGGACGTTTTCACCTACCGTGTCGCGAAGTTCGTGGGCTACTATGCCGCGGCGATGAACGGGGTGGACGTGGTCGTCTTTACGGCCGGCATCGGGGAAAATGACATCTCCGTGCGCGCGACCATCCTTTCCTACCTGGGCTTCCTCGGCTGCAAGCTGGATCCGGAAGCGAACAATATCCGCGGTGAGGAACGGATCATCTCCACGCCGGATTCCAAGGTCATTGCCATGGTCATCCCGACCAATGAAGAACTGGCCATTGCCCGCGAAACGGTTGCGATCGTCAACAAATAAGCTTCAATATGTTTGGACGGGCCCGCGTTATTCCGGCGCGGACCCGCTTTCTCATTTTTGGAAAGGAGTGCATGCGTCATGAGAGTCCTGTTTATGGGAACGCCCGAACTGGCCCGGACGGTTCTGATCTCTCTGTGTGAAGCCGGCCATGAGATCGTGGCCGCCGTGACGCAGCCGGATAAGGAGAAGGGCCGCGGAAAAACGCTGCAGGCGTCTCCGGTGAAGGAAGAAGCCGTAAGGCGCGGGATCCCGGTGCTGCAGCCCAGGCGCCTGAAAAATCCGGAAGAGCAGGCCGCGCTGCAAGCTTTTCTGGAAGAAAATCCCGCCGACGTCGGCGTGGTGGCGGCGTTCGGACAGATCCTCCCGCAGGCCGTGCTGGACATGCCGCGAAACGGCTGCCTCAACGTCCATGCTTCCCTGCTCCCGAAGTACCGCGGCGCTTCCCCCATCCAGCAGACGATTCTGGAGGGAGAGGCGGAGAGCGGTGTCACCATCATGCAGATGGACGCCGGGCTGGATACCGGAGATATCCTGCTGCAGGAAGCGATCCCGCTCTCGCCGGAAGAGACCGGGGACAGCCTGGAGGAGAAGCTGGCGGATCTCGGCGGAAGGCTGATCGCAGAGGCGCTGGCGCTGCTGGAAGAAGGTCGTCTCTCGCCGCAGCCGCAGAGCGGAGATACCTGCTACGCGGGAATGATCCGCAAGGAACAGGGGCAGATCGACTGGGCGGCGCCGGCGGAAATGATCGAACGAAAGATCCGGGCCTTCGCTCCCTGGCCGAGCGCGTATACCTTCCGGAACGGAAAGCGGCTCCAGATATGGAAAGCTGCCCTTGCGGAAGGGCGGGAAGGCGCAGCGCCCGGTTTCGTGACAGCCGTTACGAAGAAAGACTTTACGGTACAGGCCGGCGACGGCGCGCTGCGGATCCTGCGCGTGCAGCCGGAAGGCAAAAAAGAAATGGAAGCGGACGCCTATCTGCGGGGCTATCCCCTACAGGAAGGAGACCGCCTCGGATAAGGCGTTTTGATACAGAAAGAGGAAGGCGCGATGGACAGCCCGCGGAAACTGGCGGAGGGCATTCTGGAAAAGGTACTGGAGGGAGACGGCAAGAGCCATCTCCTGCTGCAGGAATGCTTTGCCGCGCATCCCGCACTTTCGGCGCGGGACCGGCGCTTTATCACCGGCCTCGTCCACGGGACCGTGGAATATGCGCTGTTTCTGGACGGGAAGCTGCGGCTGATCAGCTCGGTCCCGCCCGAAAAGATGAAGCCAGCCGTCCGGACTGTGCTGCGGATGGGCCTGTATCAGCTGCTTTTTTTGGACCGCGTCCCGGCTTCGGCTGCGGTCAACGAGAGCGTACGGCTGATCAAAGCCAGAAATATGGGGGCCCTGAGCGGTTTTGTGAATGCGGTCCTTCGCGCGGCGGCGGCCAGAACGTCCTGGCCGGCGTGCGGCAGGGCGGAAGCGCTGAGCCTTCCGGCGTGGCTTTATACGGAGCTGGAGGAG
The DNA here is from genome assembly GCA_017394885.1 of Lachnospiraceae bacterium. Classification (GTDB taxonomy): domain Bacteria; phylum Bacillota; class Clostridia; order Lachnospirales; family Lachnospiraceae; genus UBA6987. The sequence goes on from JAFPWO010000007.1 coordinate 26,250, forward strand.
CGCTTCGGCGCGGAAAAGGTGGAAGAGATCGGGCAGGCATTTCTGGCGCCTTCGGTGCTTTCCCTGCGGATCAACCGGTCCCGGGAGGGCAGCTCTTTCGCCGAAGCCCTGATGGAAAAAGACGGCTGGAGCGTAAGCTGCACGGAATGCGCGCCGCCGGGCGGCGCGGCATATTCTTTCCTGCTGGCCTCTCCGAAGGAAGAAGCGCTGCCGCTGGAAGAGTGCGCCGCCTTCCGGGAAGGGCTGGTACAGCCCCAGGACAGCGGTACGATGAAGGCGGTCTCGGCCGCGGATCCCCGGCCCGGGATGAAGGTGCTGGATCTGTGCGCGGCGCCGGGCGGAAAGTCACTGCAGGCGGCCGACAGCATGAACAACCAGGGGGAGATCCTGTCCTGTGACCTGACCGCCGGCAAGATCAAAAAGATCGAAGACAACAGGGACCGCTGCGGCTTTTCCTGCATCCGGGCCTGTGCGGCGGACGCCGCCGTGTTCGATCCGGGCCGGGAGGAAGCCTTTGACCTGGTCATCGCGGATCTTCCCTGCTCGGGACTCGGGGTGATCGGAAGGAAGCCGGAGATCAAATACCGCGTGACCCCGCAGAAGATCCGGGAGCTGGCCGCGCTGCAGGCGCAGATCCTGGAAGGCGCCGTGCGGTATGTGAAGCCGGGCGGAAAACTCCTCTATTCCACCTGCACGCTGACCGCGGAGGAAAATGAAGAGAATGCGGCCCGGATCGCGCAGGCAAAAGGCTTCCGGCTCCTCAAAGAAGAGACCCTGCTCCCGGAGAAGGGCCGCGACGGGTTTTATTACAGTCTGTTTGTACGGGAAGATAAAGAAGCATGAAGGATCTCAGATCGCTGACAATCGAAGAACTGCAGGAGGAGATGAAGGCGCTTGGGCAGCCGGCTTTCCGGGCTGTGCAGATTTTCGACTGGCTGCACGGGAAAAAGGTTTCCGGCCCGGATGCCATGCGCAATCTTCCGCTTTCCCTGCGGGAGACTCTGCGGCAATCGTATGACTGCACTTATCTCCGGATGGAACTTCGCCTGATCTCGAAGGAAGACGGGACCCGGAAATATGTCTTCGAACTGCAGGACGGCAACGTCATCGAAAGCGTCCTGATGAAGTATGATTACGGCAACACCGTCTGCATTTCCTCGCAGGTGGGGTGCCGCATGGGCTGCCGCTTCTGCGCGTCCACGCTGGACGGGTTGGCCCGCGATCTTCTCCCGGGCGAGATGCTGGAGCAGATCTACCGCATCGAAGAAGATCTGGGAGAAAAAGTTTCGCATATCGTTGTGATGGGGACCGGAGAACCGCTGGATAATCTGGAAAATCTCCTCCGCTTCCTGGACCTGATCACCCATCCGAAGGGTAAGAATCTGAGCGAGCGGAATATAACGGTCTCGACCTGCGGGCTGGTCCCGCAGATCCGGAAGCTGGCGCAGGAAAAGCGTCAGATCACGCTGGCGCTCTCGCTGCACGCGGCCCGGGATGAACTGCGCCAAAGCATGATGCCGGTGGCCCACCGCTACAGCGTGGCGGAGACCGTCGCGGCCTGTGACGAGTACTTTTCGCTGACCGGCCGCCGCATGAGCTACGAGTACAGCCTGGTCAAAGGCGTGAACGACGGGGACAGCGACGCGGAAGATCTGTCCGCGCTGCTGAAGGGAAAAAACTGCCATGTCAATCTGATCCCGGTTAATCCCATCCGGGAGCGGGATTATCAGACGCCGGACCGGGAACATGCGGTCCGCTTTCAAAAAATACTTGAAAAAAATGGGATAAATGCTACTATTAGGAGAAAGATGGGTGCAGACATCGAAAGTGCCTGCGGCCAGCTTCGCCGACGCTTCAAAACACAGGAGTAGTCGCATGATACGTTACGCAGCAGTAACCGATACCGGCCTGGTCCGGAAAAACAATGAAGATTCCCTGTATATCGGATGTCCTTTCGGGGGCATCGAGGACACTCTCTTCATTGTGGCAGACGGCATGGGCGGACATCAGGGAGGAGAGATCGCCTCCCGCTTTGTGGTACAGAAAATACCGGAACTGCTGGGGAAGATGAAAGGGCGGAGCGACCCCTTCCATTTTCTGGAACAGGTGACAGAGAAAACCAATGCCGCCTTATATCAGCTCGCTCAGGAAAAAGAAGAACTGCGGGGCATGGGCTCCACCCTGGTGATGGCCTATTTCGAAGAAGGAATCTGGCATGTCATCAACGTGGGCGACAGCCGTGCCTATTACTATATTGACGGGGTCCTGCAGCAGATCACGAAGGATCACTCTCTTGTCGAGGAAATGGTGGAAGCCGGCCGCCTGCAGCGCGATGATCCGCTCTACAGAGTCAACCGGAACGTCATTACCCGCGCGATGGGAGCGGAGCCTTATGTGGAAGAAGATTATTTCCAGATAGAGACGGCGCCGGGGGGACGGCTGCTGCTCTGTACGGACGGTCTGCACGGCATGGTCCCGGATGATCTGATCGCCCAGGTGCTGGAAGAAGAACCGGATCCGGACACGGCGGCAGTTTCCCTGGTACAGATGGCGCGGGACGCCGGCGGGAAAGACAACATCACCGCGATCGTCGCAGACTGTACCGAAGAAGATTTTGTTTAGGGTCGGGGTAAAGATATGATACTCAAATCAGGAACCATATTGAATGGCCGCTATGAAGTGCAGGCCATGGTGGGAACCGGCGGAATGGCAGACGTCTACCGGGCGAGAGATAATAAGCTCCAGCGGATGGTCGCCATTAAAGTGCTGAAGGAAGAATACAGCACGGATTCCGGCTTCGTCGCCAAGTTCCGGCGGGAAGCGCAGGCTGCCGGGGGCTTAAGCCACCCGAATATCGTCAGTGTCTACGACGTGGGTGAACAGGACGGGATGTACTACATCGTCATGGAGCTTGTGGAAGGCATCACCCTGAAGAAATATATCGATAAAAAGGGCCGGCTGGAAGAGCGGGAGGCTGTGGAAGTCGCCATGCAGGTGGCCAAGGGCCTCGAAGCCGCGCACGACCAGGGCATTATCCACCGCGATATCAAGCCGCAGAATATCATTATCTCCAAAGAGGGAAAGATCAAGGTCGCGGACTTCGGCATCGCCCGGGTATCCACCACGGAGACCATCACGGCCAACACGATGGGCAGCGTTCATTATATTTCTCCGGAGCAGGCCCGCGGCGGATACTGCGACGAACGCAGCGATATCTATTCCCTGGGCATCACCCTGTATGAGATGATGACCGGCACGGTTCCCTTTGACGGGGAATCCTCGGTCGTCGTGGCCTTAAAGCATATCCAGGACCCGATCGTGCCGCCCGGCGACCTGAATCCCGAGATCTCCCGGAATCTGGAGAAGATCATCCTCAAGTGCACGCAGAAGAAGCCGGAATACCGCTACGGTTCCATGGCTTCCCTGCTGGCGGATTTCCGGCGCCTGCTGACGATCCCGGATGCGGACTTTGTCAAGATCAATCCCGCGGCCGGGCTGGATGCGCTGCCGCAGCGCTCCAGCGGCGGGGAACGGGTTTCCGCCGCAGCCGCCGCCGTGAAGGCGGAAGGGGCGAAAGAGGTCCTGACCCAGCTGGAAGAAGATAAGAAGGAAGAAGAAAAAGCCAAGAAGACGGAACGCATCCTTTCATACATCATGATGGGGATCGGCGTCCTGATCGTGGGATTTATCGCGGCCATTATCCTGCGCGGCTGCAGTATTTTCAAAACGGATGAGACCAGCAGTGAAGCGCCGCGCCAGAGCGAAAGCCAGACGGCGGAGCCGGTTCCGGTGACCCTGCCTTCCTCTGAGGCGGTCAGTACCGAAGAAACCGAACCGACGACGCCGGAAGAAAGCACGACAGAAGAGGAGACTACGGAAGAAGAAAGCACGGAATCCCCGTATGCGGTGCTGCCGGATCTGAAGGGCATGAACTATCTCGAAGCCATGACGTTGCTGTCCGAAATGGGGCTGGTCCCGGATGTGGAAGGCGTCTATTCGAGCGAATATGAAGCGCTGACCATTTACGAGCAGAGCTACCCGCCGGAGACCACGCTGCTTAAGGGCACCTCCGTCAAGATCTGGGTCGCGCTGCCGACCTCGACCGCGGTCATTATCCCGACAGTGGCCGGAATGACGCCGGAAGAAGCCACGAGGGCCCTGATCGAGAAGGGTCTGGTCGTGGATGCGGCGACAGAGCACAGCTACAGTGATACGGTGCCGGCCGGCCAGGTCGCCAATACCACGCCGAGCATGGGCACGTCCGTGGATCTGGGTTCGACCGTAACACTCGTTATCAGCGACGGTCCGGAATCGCTCCGCCTGCCGGCTGTGCTGGGCCGGACGAAAGAAGAGGCCATTGCGGTCCTGACCAGCGCCGGATTCAATGCGGGACGTATCCGCGTCAATACGGAAACCATCGAGAGTACCTATCCGGCGGATACGGTCGCGCTCGTGGAAATGGAGCTTGACGGATACCGCCAGGCTGTCCAGGCCCACACCAAGGTCAGCCTGAAGGCAGACCTGATCCTGACCCTGAGCAATCCGTATGTGCTGATGCCGGAGGTCCTGGGACGGGACGACGTGGAAGACGTGATCACGCAGCTGACCGAGCTGGGCCTGGTCGTGGAGACCGTGGATGAATACGCCAGCACGTATCCGGTCGGACAGATCTGCTGGGTCACCGAAGCGGACGGCGAAACGGATATCGCGGAAGGCCAGAAGCTGGATCCGGGCACGGTCGTGCTGCTGCACATCAGCGAGGACGATCCGATGGCGACCGTTCCGGAAGTGACGATCGGCGGGACCGTCAAGACGGTAAAGAAAGAAATCGAAAAAGCCGGTCTGGTCCCGGTCCTGCAGGGCGGCGATCCGGCGGATGAAAAGAAGACGCAGGTCACGGCCGTCAGCCCGGCTCCCGGAGAACGGGTCGAGAAGGGCTCCGAGGTGACCATCGAATATGTCAATCTGGTGAAGGTCCCGGCCGTGAGTGCCGGTATGACGGTGGCCGAAGTCAAAAAGCTTCTGGAAGACGCCGGCCTTGCGTGGAAGTTTGACGGAGACGCCCCGGCCGACGATACCCTGACGCCGGTGTCGTCGATCAGCCCGGCCTCCGGGGAAACGGTACCGGAGGGCTCCGAGATCACCATCCTCTTCGGGGACGCCACGGAAACCTACGTGCCGGCGATCGAACTGGGCAAGGCTACGGTGGATGAAGCCCAGTACCTGCTGCGGAAAGCGGGCCTCTCGTACAAGTATATCGGGGATCCGCCCAAGCATCCGGATACGGCGATCGTAACCAAGATTGATCCGAAGTCCGGCGCCAAGGTGGCGCTGGACACCAAGGTCACGCTTTACTACGAGGAAAAGGGTGAGGAGACTACCGCGCCTACGACGGAGACCCCGACCGAAACACCGACCCAGGAACCGACCACGACGGAAGCGCCGCCGGAGACCACCTCGCCGGGCGAGGTCGTATACGCCATCGTGCCGAAGGTCAATCTGAATTCGGATACGGTGGAAGAAGCGATCAAAAAGATCGCCGGAGCCGGGCTGTTTTATGCCTGGCCGGATGATAAGGGCGCTCCCTCCGATGTGAAGACCGCGATCGTCACATCCATTACACCCGGGTACGGAACGCAGCTGATCGTCGGCGATGAAAAGACGCCGGTCGTCATCGACTATAAAGAATAATCCGAAAGGACGTCCATGCAGGGTAAGATCATCAAGGGAATCGGCGGCTTTTACTATGTCCATGACGGGAAGGATACCGTCACGGAATGCAAGGCCAAAGGCGCTTTCCGCAATCAGTCCGTGAAGCCCCTGGTCGGGGATAACGTTCTTTTCAGCCTGCTGGAGGAAGAAGAGGGGAAGGGGCGCATCGACGCCCTGCTGCCCCGGAAGAATGCCCTGCTGCGGCCTGCGGTCGCCAATGCCGATCAGGCGATGATCCTGGTCACTGCCAAGGCGCCGGCTTTTCATCCGGGCCTTCTGGACAGGTTCCTTTTGTGGATGGAAACGCAGGCGCTGCCGACCGTGATCGGCATCGGAAAATGCGATCTGGGCGGAGATACCGGGACCATCCGGAAAGTTTACGAAGGAGCGGGCTACCCAGTCTGCTCCTTCAGTGCACAGACCGGCGAGGGGCTGGAGGCGGTCCGCGCCATTCTGCGGGGAAAAACCACAGTACTGGCAGGGGCCAGCGGCGTGGGGAAATCCACGCTGCTGAACGCGCTGGTGCCCGATGCGGCCATGGAGACCGGGGAACTCAGCCGGAAACTGAAGCGCGGGCGCCATACGACAAGGCATTCGGAGCTGTTCTGCGCGGAAGAAAACACCTATCTTTTCGATACCCCCGGCTTTACTTCTCTGATCGCGCCGGAGCTGGAAGCCGCGCAGCTGAAAGACTACTTCCCGGAATTTGACCTGCCGGGGGAGAGCTGCTCGTTCCGGGACTGCCTTCACGATAAAGAGCCGGGCTGCTGCGTCAAGGCCGCCCTGGAAGAAGGACGGATCGCGGAGAGCCGGTACGAGAGCTACTGCCGCATTCTGGACGAGCTGCGCAGCCGGCAGCGATATTAAGACACCCACGGGATCCCGGGCCGCGGCTGCGGCGGAAAGGAACAGTATGAACCGAATTTTAGCGCCTTCTGTATTATCGGCCGATTTTTCCCGGCTCGGGGAGGAAGTCCGCGCCACGGAGGAAAACGGCGCGCAGTATCTGCATCTGGACGTGATGGACGGCATCTTTGTGCCCAGCATCTCCTTCGGCCTGCCCGTTATCCGGACGCTTCGGCCCTGCAGCCGGCAGATTTTCGACGTCCATCTGATGATCACCGAGCCCGACCGGTACGTGGCGGATTTCGCCGAGGCCGGCGCGGATATCATCACGGTCCATCAGGAAGCCTGCCTGCATCTGGACAGGACGCTGCAGCATATCCGGGAGCTGGGGAAAAAGGCCGGCGTGGCGTTAAATCCGGCGACTCCGGCAGAAAGCATCCGCTGGGTGCTCCCGCAGGTGGACATGGTCCTTGTCATGAGCGTCAATCCCGGCTTCGGCGGACAGGCGCTGATCCCGTACACCCTGGAAAAAGTTCGCAAGCTCCGGCAGATGCTTCTGCAGGAGGGGCTGGAGACCGATATCGAAGTGGACGGCGGCGTGAAGCTGTCCAATGCGCGGGAGGTGCTTGCGGCCGGCGCCAATATTCTGGTGGCCGGCAGTGCGGTGTTCGGGAAAAAGACCGGGGCCAATACCCGGGCCTTCATGGAGATCCTGGATCAGAAAGTATAAGAAAGCAATGAAAGCGTCCCCTTTCAAAAAATGGATCCTTCTGCTTTTCTGCCTGCTGCTTCTTTGCGGCTGCGGAAACAAGAAGGAAGAAGCCCTGCAGCGGGATGAACTGCTGGCCGTCAACGGAAATGTCTGTTCCTGGAGCGAGGCACAGATTTTTATATTGGCGCAGAAAGCGATCTATTCGGAAAACTACGGGGAAGAGATCTGGGCGGTCCAGCTGCCGAATGGACGCTTTGACAGCTATATCAAGAATGCGCTCCTGCCGTATATCGAGCTGCTGTTCCTGGCCGATTCCGCAGCGGAAGAAAACGGCGTGCGCTTAAGCGACGGGGAACGCCTGCAGGTCGAGAGGGCGGCGGACGCCTACCTTGGGAAGCTCGGGGAGATGGGCCGTGAAATGACCGGGATCGGCCGGGAAGAGATCGAGGACGCCCTGACCCGCTACGCGCGCGGGCAGATCTTTTACGAACAGACGCTGATGGACGCGAAGATCGAGATCAGCGAGGAAGAAGCCCGTGTCATGGCCGTGCAGATGGTCATCATCGAAGAACGCATGGGCATGGCGACGGCGCAGGAGATCCGGCAGAAGCTCGCCGGCGGCAGCTCCGTCAATGCTGTCCTCAGCGAATACGTCGGCTGCGGCGCCAAGAAGGAGAATATCATCCGAGGCGACTACGGCGGTGATTTTGACACCATCGTCTTTGCTCTGAAGAATGAGCAGTGGAGCCCGATCATCAGCCTGAACGGGCAGTATTATCTGGTCCAGTGCTTGTCTTCCTATCTTCCGGAGGAGACGGCAAAGCATAAGGCGCAGATGGAGCAGGAGGAGAGAGAAACGCTCCTGCAGGGCCTGCTGGATGAGTACGGCAACAAAGCGACGCTGCTGCTGAATCCGGAGCTGTGGGACGCCTGGCAGATGGAGGATTTTGCCGATGTCCCCGCGGTCAATTTCTATGAGTACGCGGAAGTATTCACAAAATAGGGAGGTGACGGACCATGGCTGCCATAACCGGCGCCTGGCAGGCGGCGTTAGCCCCTGAATTCAGGAAACCGTATTACAGAAAACTGTACGGGACCATGCTGCACGAATACCAGACGCGCACGGTCTATCCGCCGTCCGCGGACCTTTTTTCGGCCTATGAGCTGACGCCGTTGGAGAACGTGAAGGTCGTGATTTTGGGGCAGGATCCGTATCACGAACCGGGGCAGGCGCACGGCCTGTGCTTTTCCGTCCGCCCGGGGGTGGAGGCGCCGCCTTCGCTGGTCAATATCTATCAGGAACTGCATGACGACCTGGGCTGCTATATTCCGAACAACGGATATCTGGTCAAGTGGGCTAGGCAGGGCGTCCTGCTGCTTAATACGGTGCTGACGGTCAGGGCTCATGCGGCCAACTCCCACCGTGGCATCGGCTGGGAAGAGTTTACGGACGCGACCATCCGCATCCTGAACGAACAGGACAGGCCCATGGTCTTCCTGCTCTGGGGACGGCCCGCCGGCTTGAAGAAGGCGCTGCTGACGAACCCCCGCCATCTGGTCCTTGAAGCGCCGCATCCGAGCCCGCTCTCCGCATACCGGGGGTTCTTCGGCTGCCGGCATTTCAGCAGGGCCAATGAATATCTGGCAAAGAACGGACTGGAGCCGATCGACTGGCAGATCGAGAATATTTAGGACAGCACGAATATCTTGACAGCACGGGGACTTTGTGGTACCGTAGCTTCGGGGCGCAACGGGAGATAATTCCGGGCGCTTTTCTTTTTGCACTTCTTTTGCGCTTCCTGTTTCGGATCGGAAAAGGAATCCTATGTACAGTAAAATCAATACGATAGCCCTGTTCGGCCTGGAAGGGCTTCTGATCCGGGTGGAATGCGATACGTCCAACGGCCTGCCGGAAATGTCCATGGTTGGCTTTCTGGGTTCGGAGGTCCGGGAAGCCAGGGACCGGGTCCGCACCGCCATGAAAAACACCGGTTATTCTCTTCCGCCGAAGCGGATCACGGTCAATCTGGCGCCGGCGGACATCCGCAAGGAGGGCACCTCCTTTGATCTGGCCATCGCGGCGGCGCTTTTGACCTCAGCCGACCTTCTGCGGCTGGGACCGCTGCAGGAGGAGACGGTCTTTCTGGGGGAACTGGGACTGGACGGGAAGCTGATCCCCGTCAGCGGCATCCTGACGATGGTCGGCGCGGCGAAGGCGGCCGGCTTCCGGACCTGCGTGCTGCCGGCGGACAACGCGGCGGAAGGCGCGCTGGTGGAAGGCATCCGGGTGATCGGCCTCGAAAGCCTGGATCAGCTGGAGATGCTTTCGGAAGGCGTGCTTGCCGCGGCGCCGTGCCGGATCCGGGAACTGCTGCAGGAGGAGTCGGAAAGAGATACGGTGGATTTTTCCGAGGTCAACGGGCAGCGCGCCATGCGGCGGGCGGCGGAGATCGCGGCAGCCGGGCGGCATAACCTCCTTTTTATCGGGAGCCCCGGTTCCGGAAAGACCATGATCGCCCGCCGGATCCCGACCATCCTTCCGACCTTAAGTCTCGAAGAAGCGCTGGAGGTGTCGCGGATCTACAGTATCAGCGGCATGCTTTCCCGAGAGCGGCCCCTGATCCTGAGACGGCCCTTCCGTTCGCCCCATCATACTATTTCTCCCTTTGCGCTGGTGGGCGGCGGGCGGGTCCCCCGCCCGGGCGAGATCTCCCTGGCCAATCACGGCGTGCTGTTTCTCGATGAGCTCCCGGAGTTTCAGAAATCCGCCCTGGAAGCGCTCCGGCAGCCGCTGGAGGACCGCGTGGTCAGCATCTCCCGGGTCCAGGGATCATTCCGCTTCCCGGCGGACGTGATGCTGGTAGCAGCCATGAATCCCTGCCGCTGCGGCTATTATCCGGACCGGAACCGCTGCCGCTGCACCGAAGCGGAGGTGGATGCGTATTTAAAACGCATCAGCCGTCCGCTGCTGGACCGTATGGATCTGTGTGTGGAGGCGCCGCCGGTGGGCTACAGCGAACTGACCGGCCGGGAGAAAAACGAGGACTCCGCGTCGATCCGCGCCCGGGTGGAAGCGGCCAGGGAAAGGCAGATCCTCCGCTTTGCGGGGACGGGGATCCTGTTCAATGCGCGCATGAGCGGCCGGGACGTGAAAAAATACTGCCGGATCACGGCGGAAGAGGAGCGTTTTCTGAAGGCCGTATTTGAGCAGAAGGGCTTAAGCGCGCGCTCCTACCACCGGATCCTCAAAGTGGCGCGGACGATCGCGGACCTTAAGGGCAGCGAGAACATCAGCCTGGAAGATCTGGCGGAAGCCGTCGGCTACCGCGGCCCGGAAGAAAAGTTCTGGAGGTGAACATGGAAGAACGGGATTATCAGTACTGGCTGGCCCAGGCCGCGGGCGTTCATGCCGGGGAGCTGCGGCGCCTCCTCAGCCTTTACGGCACGGCGCAGGCCCTTTATGAGAGCCGGAACTGGCCGGCGGCGGACCGCATCAAAGAAAGTGCGGAATCCGGACGGCGGGAGATAAACGCCTTGCTGGCTGAGCGGGACGGGCTGGAAAAAGAGGGGATCCGCTGGTGTTTTCTGGAGGATCCGGCCTATCCGAAACGCCTGCGGGAACTGCCGGACGCGCCGCCGGGCCTGTATTATAAGGGCAGGCTGCCGCCGGAGGACAGACCCTCCGTCGGGATCGTCGGCGCCCGGAGCTGCTCCGCCTACGGACGGAGCCGGGCCGAGTATTTCGGCGGGGAGCTGGCCGCGCAGGGGCTGTCCGTCATCAGCGGCATGGCCCGGGGGATCGACGGCTACGCGCAGGCGGCGGCCGTACAAAGCGGCGGATCGTTCGCGGTCCTCGGCTGCGGGGTGGATATTTGCTACCCGGCGGCCCATCAGGCGCTTTACGATCAGCTCTGCGAATCCGGCGGGGTGATCAGCGAGCTTCGGCCGGGAACGCCGCCCCTGGCCTATCATTTCCCGCTGCGGAACCGGATCATCAGCGGGCTTTCGGACATCCTGCTGGTCATCGAAGCCCGGGAGAAGAGCGGCTCGTTCATCACCGTGGATTACGCGCTGGAGCAGGGCCGGGACGTGATGGCGCTGCCGGGCCGGGTCGGGGACGAGCTAAGCAGCGGCTGCAACCGCCTGATCCGCCAGGGCGCCGGCATCCTGATCGACTGCGCGGATGTTTTCGAAGCACTGCATCTGGAGTTTCGGCAACTGGAAAAAGCCGGCCTGAAAACGGAAGAACTCACGCCGGAGCAAAGCGCGGTATGGAAGCTGATGGGCGCCATGCCCAAGCATCTGGACCGGCTGCTGGAGGAGAGCGGCCTGAGCCTGGGCGAGCTGTCCCTGCGCCTTCTGGAGCTGGAGGGGATGGGGCGGATCCGGCAGATCAGCAGCGGCCAATATGCCCGGCGCTGAACTTCGCCTTATTATTTTGGAAGAAAAATACAAAATCCTCTTGCAATCCGCCGGCAAATCTACTATATTGCAAAAGCGTCTGCCATGTACGGACTGAAGTTTACCACTGCAGGAGGAGTATTTATGTCTGCCCATCCGCTCATTATTGTTGAGTCACCCACCAAGGAACATACCATTAAACGCTTCCTCGGATCGGGATATGCGGTCAAAGCATCCGGCGGCCACGTCCGGGATCTGCCGAAAAGCCGCATGGGCGTGAAGATCGAAGAAGGTTTCGAGCCGGAATATATAGCCATCCGCGGGAAGGGCGATGTGATCAAAGCCCTGAAAGAAGAAGCGAAGAAGGCCTCCAAGGTCTATCTGGCAACAGACCCGGACCGGGAAGGAGAAGCCATCGCCTGGCATCTGGAGCATCTGCTGCAGGGCTGCAACGATAAATTCTACCGGATCAGCTTCAATGAGATCACGAAGGAAGCGGTCAAAAATGCGATCGCGGCGCCGCGCGCCATCGACGAAAACCTCGTGGATGCGCAGCAGGCCCGCCGGGTCCTGGACAGAGTGGCCGGCTATTCCGTCAGCCCGCTCCTGTGGCGGAAGGTCAAGCGCGGCCTCTCCGCGGGACGCGTCCAGTCCGCGACCTTAAATATCCTCTGCGCGCGCGAAAAAGAGATCGAAGCCTTCGTCCCGGAAGAATACTGGGGCCTGGACGTTTCCCTGACGGTGGAAGGGCGGAAGGCGCCGCTTCTTCTACAGCTGGATACCAAAGCGGTCCCGCTCCCGGATGAAAACGCAGTGAACGCACTGCTGGAGAAGCTCGCGGGACAGGATTTTATGATCACGGGCCTTTCGACCCAGCGCCGTCATGTGAAAGCGCCGCTCCCCTTCACCACCAGCACCCTGCAGCAGGAGGCCTCCCGCGTACTGGGCTTTTCTCCATCCAAAACTATGCGCGTGGCCCAGTCGCTGTATGAAGGCGTGCGCCTGAAGAGCGAAGGCGTGGTCGGCCTTATCACCTATCTCAGAACGGACAGCACCCGTATTTCGGAAGAGGCCCACAAAGCGGTGAAGGCCTATATCCGGGACCGTTTCGGCGACCGGTACGTTTCCCCGGTCAACGGTTCGGCGAAGACCCAGGAAAGGATCCAGGACGCCCATGAGGCGATCCGGCCGACCCTGATCACCCGCACCCCGGAATCGGTGAAAGAAGACCTGGGGCGGGATGAGCTGCGCCTGTATCAGCTGATCTGGAACCGCTTTACGGCCAGCCGCATGGCGGATTACGAATACGATGCGACCCATCTCTCCGTAAACTGCGCGGACGTTCCTTTTGCCGCCAATGCGCAGGTCCCCGCTTTTGACGGATACCGGCTGATCTATACGCATGAGGACGCGGCGAAGAAGGATAAGAACCTGGTGGATATCCGGGAGGACAGCCGCCTTTCGAACCCGGTCTTCGATCCGCATCAGCACTTTACGCAGCCGCCGGCCCGTTATACGGAAGCTTCGCTGGTGCAGACCATGGAAGCCTGCGGGATCGGCCGGCCGAGCACTTACGCGCCGACGATCAGCACCCTGACGGAGCGGCGCTATATCGCGAAGGAAAAGAAAAACCTTGTCGTGACGGAGCTCGGTCAGGCGGTGAATGAACTGATCCTCGCCTCCGTTCCCATGCTGGCGGACAAGAACTTTACCGCGCAGATGGAAGAAGAACTGGACGACGTCGCGGACGGCAAGCGCGCCTGGCGCGAGATCCTGGAAGATTTCTACCCGCCGTTTAAGGAAAAGCTGGATAAAGCGCTGGCCGAGGCGGAGAAGGTCCGGATCAAGGATGAGGAAAGCGATGTGATCTGCGAGCAGTGCGGCCGCCGCATGGTGATCAAGTACGGCCGCAACGGCAAGTTCCTGGCGTGCCCGGGTTTCCCGGAATGCCGCAATACCAAGCCGTTTGTGGAAAAGGCCGGCTGTGCCTGTCCGCAGTGCGGGCAGGAGATGATCATCCGCCGCACCAAAAAGGGCCGCCGTTTCTATGCCTGCCCTTCGGAGGCGTGCGGATTCATGAGCTGGAATAAACCGAAAGCCTGAATACAGAATTAAGAAAAGAACCGAAAGCTGAATACTTATTATTTCACGGAACCGGCGGAATTGTGCGAAAATTGTTGCAATTTCGCCGAAAGTGTATTATGATATCTTAACAAGATTCTGTCGTGATGAAAAACCCGGTAAAATTGAAAGGAATTCATAATGAGCGTCCAATTGTTAGACAAAATTCGACGGATCAATAAACTGCTGCACAATAATAACAGCAACGTATTTGTCTTCAATGATATCTGCGCAGCGTTGAGTGTGGCGACGGAATCCAATGTTATGGTCTTCAGCCGGAAAGGGAAGGTGCTGGGCGTCGGGACCGCGCCGGCGCTGGCAGGAGAAAATTACTGGATCGACTATCATGTCGGACAGTTTATCGACCCGAATCTGAACGAGCGTCTGCTCAATATTCTTTCCACCCAGGACAACGTGCATCTGGAGACCCTCGGTTTTGAAAAGGAAATCAGCCAGCAGTACAATGTCATCGTGACGCCGATCGAAATCTCGAATGAGAGGCTCGGCACCTTTTTCCTGTATCGGAAGAACGCGACGTACGGAATCGACGACATCATTCTGGCGGAGTACGGGACGGCGGTGGTCGGCCTGGAAATGCTCCGTTCCCTGAATGAAGAAAGCGCCATGGAGCTGCGGAAAAAGCAGGTCGTGCAGTCCGCCATCAGCACGCTTTCGGCGTCGGAGATCGAGGCAGTCCGGTATATCTTTGAGGAACTGGACGGCATGGAAGGAATTCTGGTCGCCAGCAAGGTGGCGGACCGGGTGGGCATCACCCGCTCGGTGATCGTCAACGCGCTGCGCAAGCTTGAAAGCGCGGAGGTCATCGAATCCCGCTCTTCGGGCATGAAGGGAACCTACATCCGGATCCTGAATGAACTGATCCTGGATGAAATCGACAAGGCAGGGAGTGTATAATGGACAAGTACAGGATCATTGAAGTCAAGCAGAGTATTTTCGAAAACAACGACCGGGAAGCGGAAGAGCTGCGCAGCGAGCTGAAGGCACAGGGCACCTATCTGATCAATCTGATGGCCTCGCCCGGGGCCGGAAAGACCAGCGTGCTGAAACGGATCCTGGACGCGCTGAAGGATGAAATGAAGATCGGCGTCATGGAAGCGGATATCGATTCCGACGTCGACGCGGCCGCGGTCGCCGAAAAAGGGGTGAAGGTGATCCAGCTGCATACGGGCGGCATGTGCCATCTGGATGCGGCCATGACGAAACAGGGCCTGGAGAATCTGGGCACGGAAGGCCTGGATCTGGTCTTCTTGGAAAACATCGGCAATCTGGTCTGCCCGGCGGAATTCGACACCGGCGCGACGCGGAACATGATGATCCTCTCGGTGCCGGAAGGGCATGACAAGCCCTTAAAATACCCGCTGATGTTCACGGTCTGCGACGTCCTGCTCATCAACAAGATCGACGTGCTTCCGTACTTTGACTTCGACATGGAAAAGGTCCGCGAGTACGCGCTCATGCGCAATCCGAACATGAAGATCTTCCCGGTCTCCGCGAAGAGCGGCGAGGGCATGGACGCCTTCCTTGCCTGGCTGCGGGACGAAGTGAAACCTGCTGAAAAATAAGCCGGAAAGCCGGAAAAATTAAAGAAAATACTTGCATTTTTCTTCAGCGCCTGATAAACTAATCAGGCGCTAATTTTACACGTGCGCCGATTCCGGGGAGCGGTGCCGCGCAAGCGGTCTTTCCGGGAAACGAATCGCACGGAAGAAAAACCAAACGGAGGAAGAAAAAATGAGCGTTATTTCCATGAAGCAGCTCCTGGAAGCCGGCGTCCACTTCGGACACCAGACCCGGCGCTGGAACCCCAAGATGGCTCCGTACATTTACACGGAACGCCAGGGCATCCACATCATCGACCTGCAGAAGACGGTCGGCATGGTGGACGACGCCTACAATGCAGTCGTCGATATCGTAAAGGACGGCGGCAAGATCCTGTTCGTCGGCACCAAGAAGC
>JAFPWO010000008.1 GCA_017394885.1 Lachnospiraceae bacterium
ATCCTGAGCCAGGATCAAACTCTCATGTTGAAATTGATCCGGATCTCAGAAGTCACTGACTTCTTATCCGTTATTTTTGATGTTTTTGGTCGCAATTTTGACCTCTGATTTTTCCTCGCGCATCTTGTACGTGGTGCGCCGCGGTCTCGCCTCAGACCGGTGTGAGAACCGCTCTTTGGCCCGCTGTTTTTCAGGAATTTTCAGGGTTGGAATGCATCATTTAATTGTCAAAGTGCAGGTGCCGTCTTTAGCGGCGCAAGGGAAATAATACCATTATTCCCGGAGCTTGTCAAGCATTTATTCTGTAGAACTTCAGGAAATAATTGTTTTAATTTTCAGTCAATTCCGTCATTTATACTATCAAAAGTATTTATTGTGTCCGTCAACATGAATATTCACATTATTTTTGCGGATTTTCCCGGTAATAAGCCAGGATCAGATTGACGACCCGGCCGTAACTTTTTACGCCGTCCGACTGATGATTGAACTTCAGATAGTTATCATTGGCGGTGTTCTTCACTTCCGCCAGTTTCGTCTGATACCGCCCCCAGTAAACCGTATTCTGCTCCAGGTCATAGAGCGCTGCGTCGCACAGTCCCTGCCTGACTTCAAACCAGAGATCGTAATCCACGCTGTACAGTGCATTGCTCACATAAATATACCCCAGCATGTAGCCGCTGTAGCGGAATGCCGCGCTGTCCGACCCGATGCATGCGAGGAAGCCGATGTAATTCGCCTCGTCCTCCCGCATAAATCCTTTCAGGTGGCTCAGTTCATGGCAGATGGTATGCGGAATATTGTACGGCGTGATCAGCCGGTTATACTGCGCTTCGGAAGTAAAGGGAGAATGAACGCCGCAGATATTCTCCATCGACAGAAACTCCGACCAGAGAACTGCTTTGGCCGGCGGATAAAACCCGTCCAGGCCGTCATAGGTCTCCGAAAGTTTCCGCATCGATGCCTCCGCGTCCTCCAGCAGCGTTTCTTCCATGATGCAGAGGCCGCTTTCATCCCGCGGGACCTGATCAGCCAGCGCATTTACCTCCTGCACCATGCGCCGAACGATATCGGCCAGTTCTTCCTTGGTTCCGCCGCTGATATCCAGATTATATTTTTCCGCAAACGTCCGGCCGTTGTAATTGACGCCGCAGCCGATCATAAAAGCCAGCCACAGGCAGCCGCCTGCCAGGATCACGGTCCTCAGCCAGCGGCCCATCCAGCCCTTTCTGACCCGCTTCCGAAAAGCCCTGACGAGATCCCGGACGACCCAGATGATTCCCAGAAGGATCAGCAGATAGATCGCCATCTCGTTGACGGAGAAAGGAACCAGTCCTGTCAGGCGCCCCATCGAGCCGACCCAGAGAGGATATATCTTGTCCGCATACCAGTCGGCAAAGGTTTTGCTGCGTGCAGCAAGGAAATAAAGGCCGGTTCCTATCAGAGCCGGCAGAAAAGTCAGAAACCATCCCAGGATCTTTTTTCCCGCTTTCTTATTCATGCGCTTCCCCCTGTCCGAAAATGCCGCTTAAACAGATCCTTCATCTCCTGCCTGCTGAAGCGGTAATACCGGTTGCAGAAATCACAGTGGACTTCCACGGTCTCCTGGCTGACCATCAGGTCCAGCAGTTCATGCCGTCCGAGGCTGATCAGGACGTCTTCCATCTTTTCCCGGCTGCAGTCGCAGAAAAAGCTGACTTCGCTTCTTTCCAGCGCTTCCGGTTCAAAACCGTCCAGCAGGATCTGCAGAATATCTTCCGGCGTCCGTCCCTGCCCCAGCATCGCGGTAATGGGCGGCTGTGCCAGGATCCTCTCCTCCAGCCGCGCGGCGTCTTCCGCACTCACCCCCGGCATCAGCTGCAGCAGAAAACCGCCCGCATGCGCCACGGTATTGTTCCGGTTCATCAGTACGCCCAGCGACACCGAAGTCGGCGTCTGTTCCGATATGGCAAAATATGCGGTCAGATCTTCCGCGATCTCTCCGCTGACCAGTTCGCAGGTCCCTATATACGGTTCTTTCAGCCCCAGATCGCGGATCACGGTAAGTTCGCCCTTCCCGATCGCGCCGCCCACGTCCAGCTTGCCGTCCGCCCGCGCATGCAGGATCACCTGCGGATTCGCGGCAAAGCCCTTTACATGTCCGTGGGCGTCTGCCACGGCATAGAGGCTCTCCGCCGGGCCGTCGCCCTTGATCTTCAGCGTCAGCTTATCATCCGTGCCTTTCAGCTGCGTTCCCAGGATCGCCGCCGCAGTAAGCAGCCGCCCCAGCGCGGCCGTCATGACCGGGCTGGTATTATGTTTCTGTCTGGCTTCCTCCGTCAGTGCGGTGGTCACGGCAGCGAAAGCACGGATCTGTCCTCCCGCGGCCAGGCCGCGGACAATAGAGTCGCTCATGCCTTTCCCTCTTTGAACATCTGCATCATTTCCGCGGTCAGGGACGCCTCGCCCCGGCGGTCCGGAAGCTCCTCCCGCGTCAGCCAGCGGCCTTCCTTCAATTCATTCTTGTCCAGCCGGACCGTTTCGTCCTCTCCGTCCAGCTCACAGTAAAAGCCGGAAAGAAGCGTATCGCTGAAGGACCAGGGCTGGCTCTTATAATAACGTAGATTTTTCACCTTCAGGCCGACTTCTTCCATCACCTCGCGCTGAACGGTCTGCTCCAGTGTTTCTCCGAGTTCCGCAAAGCCGGCTACCAGCGCGAAGCCC
The DNA here is from genome assembly GCA_017394885.1 of Lachnospiraceae bacterium. Classification (GTDB taxonomy): domain Bacteria; phylum Bacillota; class Clostridia; order Lachnospirales; family Lachnospiraceae; genus UBA6987. Next base: position 2,701 of record JAFPWO010000008.1, read on the forward strand.
CGGCTGGGCCGGTCGGCATAGGCTGTCACCAGGATCTTATCCTGATGCGTCACGCCGATGATGACCGCCGGGTTCAGCCGCGGGTAAAGGATCCGCCCGCAGGCCGGACATACGAAAGCCCGCTCCCAGGTACTGGGTTCCAATGCCGTTCCGCAGGCGCTGCAGTAACGCGCGCTGTTTAACCAGCGGACCAGCTGCATGCCGGTGATTCCGGCAAAGGCCAGATGACCCGGCTTCAGGGTGCGGAAACGGGCTTGGTTCGCATAGGCCGCTCCGACGATCGGGGGGATCTCCGCCGGGATCGTCTGTTTTACATAAAAAGCGGTTTCATCGATCAGAAAGGCGAAATAAAGGTCGTTTTCCCCCACTTCGAATACTTTTGGAAAGCGAAAACCGTCTTCGGTCTCCACGATCATCATTTCCTTCTCGTCCCGGACGATAAACACACAGTCTTCCGGAAGCGGAGCGCGCCGGTGTGCGAAGGCGTTGTCATATACATGCGGAGCAATATCCTGGATCATAAGCCACCTGCCGTTTGAATGATTGGGCGGCGATGCGCAGCAGCGCCGCTACGGCTAAATTTTATAGCCTGACGGATACGCTGTCAAGCCAAAACGCAGACAAAAGCGGCGATAAGAAATATCGCCGCTTCGATAAAATATGCCGGGTCAGAGGGATCAGGCTCGAAGGATGGGACTGCGCGCCGCCGCCACTTCGTCCGGCCGTCCGATCGGGGCCTTATGCGGGGCGGTATGCAGATACTCCGGATCCTCGCGGCCGAGCTCGGCCACCTTCCGGAAGATCTCCGCGACCTCGTCCAGGGTTTCCCGGCTTTCCGTTTCGGTCGGCTCGAGCATCAGCGCTTCGTGCACGATCAGCGGGAAATACATGGTCGGGGGATGGATGCCGAAATCGATCAGCCCTTTTGCCACATCTAGCGCACTGACGCCGGTCTCCTTCTTATAATCGGAAAGATCCAGCACGAATTCATGCATGCAGAGGCGGTCAAAGGCCGGCGTGAAGATCTCGCGCAGTCCCTTCATCAGGTAGTTCGCGTTCAGGACAGCCGTCTCCGACGCCTGCGGAATGCCTTCGCGTCCCAGGGTCAGGATATACGTCAGCGCTCTGACGACGACCAGGAAGTTACCGGCAAAGCTGCGCACCTGGCAATGGCCGGGCTCATCCAGCATGGCCGACTTCGGCAGGTACGGCGCAAGGAACACTTTGCAGCCGACCGCGCCGGCCCCGGGCCCACCGCCGCCGTGGGGCGTGGCAAAGGTCTTGTGCAGATTCATATGCACGCAGTCGAAGCCCATATCGCCGGGACGCACATGCCCCATGATCGCATTCAGATTCGCGCCGTCATAGTAGCACAGGCCGCCGGCTTCGTGAACGAGCCGGGTGATCTCCAGGATATTCGGGTCAAAGAGGCCGACCGTATTGGGATTGGTCAGCATCAGTCCGGCCGTATCCGGCCCAAGCGCTGCCTTTAAAGATTCCAGGTCCACACAGCCGTCCTCGCCGGAAGCGATATTGATCACCTCATAGCCGCACATGGCGGCCGTGGCGGGATTGGTTCCGTGCGCCGAATCGGGAACGATGATCTTGCGTCTTGCGCTGTCGCCCCGGGCGTCGTGATACTGTTTGATGAGCAGCACGCCGGTAAACTCGCCGTGTGCACCGGCCGCCGGCTCAAAGGTCATGGCGTCCATGCCGGAAATCTCTTCCAGCAGCGAAGCGGCCAGCTCCAGGACCTTCCGGCAGCCTTCCGTCGCCGTCTTCGGCGCCAGCGGATGGATCCCGGTAAAGCCGGGAAGCGCCGCCATTTCCTCATCGACGCGGGGGTTATACTTCATCGTGCAGGAGCCGAGCGGATAAAAGCCGTCGTTCACACCGTACACCTGCTTGTTCAGTTCCGTATAATGACGGGACAGTTCCGTCTCCGAAAGCTCCGGCAGCATCGGCGCGCTTTCGCGAAGAAGCGCGGCCGGCAGCGCCGTCCGTTCCACATCCAGCGGAGGCAGGATCGTCAAGGCATGGCCCGGTTTGCTGCGTTCAAAAATCAGTTTCATGCCAGCACCTCCTTTACGATGCGGACCGTCTCATCCAGATCGGCCTTAGACGCCTTTTCCGTTACGCACCACAGCAGGCCGCCTTCCACCGGCAGGCCGCCGAGGATCCCCGCCCCGTCCAGCGCGGCCAGGACTTCCTGCGCCTTCGGCATCACGGTGACGAATTCATGGAAAAACTCCCCGGAATACGCCAGCGATACGCCCGGCACTTTGGCAAGCTCCGCCGCCAGATAATGGGCTTTGGACAGGCACTGGGAAGCCACCTCTTTCAGACCCGCCGGCCCCATGGCGGCCAGATACAGGCCCGCTGTCATGGCACAGAGCGCCTCGTTCGAACAGATATTGGAACTGGCTTTCTCCCGGCGGATGTGCTGCTCGCGCGCCTGCAGGGAAAGGACGAAAGCGCGGTTCCCGTCCGCGTCCGCGGTCTGCCCGACGATCCGTCCCGGCAGAGAACGCATATACTTTTTCGTGGTCGCCATAAAGCCCAGATACGGGCCGCCGTACGCGAGCGGCATCCCGAGCGGCTGGCCCTCGCCCACCGCAATATCCGCACCGAGCTCGCCCGGGCTCTTCATCAGGCCGAGGGCGATCGGGTTGCAGTGCATGATCACCATGGCGCCGGCTTCCTTGACGGCGGCGATGAATTTTTCCGCATCCTCGAACTGTCCGAAGAAGTTCGGCTGCTGGAAGCAGAAAGAGGCCGTCTCCGCGGAGAGCATCTCCTTCAGCGCTTCCGCATCGGTCCTGCCGTCCTTGGCGGGGACGACTTTCAGTTCTGTTCCCGCGCCGTAAAGATAGGTGCGCATGACGTTGATCACTTCCGGATTCACGGTTTCGGACACCAGCGTTACGCTGCGTTTGCGGTTCTTGCACATGCCGGCCGCTTCCGCCGCCGCCGTCGCCCCGTCATAGACGGACGCGTTCGAAACCTCCATGCCGGTCAGTTCGCAGATCATGGTCTGATATTCAAAGATCGACTGCAGCACGCCCTGGCTGATTTCCGCCTGATACGGCGTGTACGCGGTTAAAAACTCTTCTTTGGAAGGAATGTAACGGACGATGCTCGGGATATAATGATCGTAGGCCCCGGCGCCGCGGAGGATCCGCTTATACTGCTTATTCTCCGCCGCCAGTCCCCGCATCTTTTCCGCGACAGCCAGCTCGCTTAAGCCCTCGGGCAGGTTCAGCAGCCCGTTAAGAAGGACAGAATCCGGGACGTCCCGGTAAAGCTCCCGGGCCGATGAAAGTCCGAGAGCTTCCAGCATTTTCTGCCTTTCCTCCGGAGAAGAAGGAAGGAAATGACCCATCTTATGCCTCCGTTTCGCAATAATCCGCGTAGGCCGCTGCGGAAAGCAGCTCCTCCATCGCCTCCACGTTCTCCACTTTGATGATCCAGCTCTCGTAAGGCGCTTCGTTCAGCAGCTCCGGAGAATCCAGCAGTTCTTCATTGACGGCGCAGACCACGCCCGTGACCGGGGAGACCAGGTCGGAAACGGCCTTCACGGATTCGACGTCGCCGAACGGCTCGCCGGCCGTCACTTCATCGCCGACTTCGGGAAGGTTCACGAAAACGACGTCGCCCAGCTCATGCTGCGCAAAATCCGAGATGCCGACGATCATGATGCCGTCTTCTTCCATGACCCATTCATGGGACTGGGAGTATTGCAGATTGGTAGGGAATTCCATAGTAGTTCCTCCTCAATTGTATTCTTTAAAACTCTAAGGGCTTTTACCGGCCCATTTTGCTTTTCAGGATCTCCAGGGCTTCCAGCACGTCCGCTTCCTCGAAGCAGAAACGCATCTTCTGATAGCCGGCGCGCAGGGCCGCCACGTCGTTCCCGACCTCTTCCCCGTGCAGGATGCAGGCCGCCATAAGCTTTGCCAGCTTTCCGAATTCTTCTTCGCCGAAGCCGAAGCGCGTCATCTCGGAAACGCCCATGCGCAGCGCGCCGCTGGCCGTAAAGCCTTCCTCATCGGGCGTCGCCTGGTAGTTTACGATGATATTGTTGCGCTCCAGCCGCTCCGCGACCTCCGGCCCCTGGCCGTAGCCGACGGAGACGATGACCTGGTGCGTTTCGGTGAAGCCGATGGCTTCATCGCCTTCGACGACCAGGCCTTCTTTTTTCAGAGCCCGCGCAAAGGCCTTCGCGTTGTCCACGACCGCCTGCTGATACTCCTTCCGGAACGCGTTCATTTCATACGCGGCCATCAGCATGCCGAGCTGCGTGCCCAGATGATGGTTGGAGACCGCGCCCGGGAAGGCCCGGCGCTCGATCGTCTTCCACAGCTCGTACTTGAGCTCGTCTTCCTTATAATTCACCGCGATCACGCCGCGCTGCGGGCCGAAGAAGGTCTTGTGCGTGGAGCCGGTCACGATCTCCGCGCCGTCCTTGAACGGATCCTGGAAGGCTGGGCCGGCGATGCCGAGCACGTGCGCCATATCGTACATGATCGTGGTCGGGATCTTCTGCTCGTCCACAAACTGCCGGATCTCGGCGACGGGCTCATGGTAGAGCACCATGCTCTTGCCGAAAATGATCAGCTCGGGTTTGTACTCGTCGATCAGCTTCTTCGTCTCTTCCACGTCGATCTTATAGGTGTTGTCCTTGCAGACCGGGAAGTTCACCACGGCCGACTGCTCGGTCACGGGATCGACCGCGATGTAGTCGTGCAGGGCGCCCATCGGCTGCGCGGACAGGTGTCCGCCGCGGATAATGTGGTTGTTCATCACATAGCCCAGCCGCTTCGCGTCGACCTTGCGGTTCAGGCGGTTTTTGAAATCCACCAGGGAAGAGAAAACGGTGGTATTGGCCATCTGCCCGCTTAAGACACGCGTTTCGGCCTCGGTGCAGCCAAAGTATTTCTTCATCTCTTCCACCAGGAGCTGCTCGGTCTCGTCGATGAACTTCGTGCCCTGATAGTAGAAAATGTCCTTATCGTAGAAGGCTTTGGCCTTGCGGTGCTCGGCGTAGCGGAAGGCCGGATCGGAGCCGGATAAAAGCTGCACGGCCCGGCTCGGCGTATTTTCCGAAGGGATCAGGTTGATGCAGCGCTCCTGCCGCCAGACGTGATTGTCCGCCGCCTTCTGAATCAGGGTCACCGCCTTCTTCGCATAAGCCGCGCCGTCATCTTCCCGCTGCGCCAGCTCGACGCCGTAAATGATCGGTCTCGCATAAGGCGGCGCCTCCACACTTAAGTGCTGCTCCACGATCACGGCCTTTAAGCGCTTGCCGCGCACGTCCACTTCGACGATATCGTCCGGCAGCAGGCTGCTCAGGCCGTAGCACAGGCCGATAGACCGTTTGGCCGTTTCTTCGGTGATGCAGCTTTCCAGCCCTTCGCCTTCCGCTTTGTAATACGGGACCATCGTTCCGCTGGTCACCCAGCCGGCCGGTTCCCCGTTCCGGTAGACGGGCATGCCCGCGCGCATGACGCCGCGGTCGATCAGGGCGATCGGCTGAATGCGGTACGGCAGCACCGCGCAGTCGGAATAATCCCGGTTCATGATGCGGTCGTAGGCCGCCTTCTGTGCCGTCAGGATGTCCTTCGCCACGAAATCCCCCTTCTGCGGGGAGAAGCTGACGGCAAAACGCGCCACGCCGGCGGAAAAGACCGGCATCGGCTTCCCGTCGGGTCCCAGTCCCATTTCATGGCCGTAGAGCGGGAGCCCCGCCTCCAGGCGCAGCGTATCGCGCGCGCCGAGGCCCGCGGGCTTCGCGCCGAGTTCCACCAGCCGGTTCCACAGCCATTCGGCGTCTTCGCTCTTGACGAACACTTCGAAGCCGAGGGGCTCGCCGGTGTAGCCGGTCTTCGCGATCCGGGCGATTCGGCCTTTCAGTTTCAGCGTATTCAGCCGGTTTTTGATCGGTTCCACGGTCGGCTGTTCGCCGCCGGAGAGCGTCATGAGGATATTCTTGCTTTCCGGTCCCTGCACCGCGATGCAGGCCCACTCCGCCGAGATATTCGTCAGCGTGCAGTCATAGCCCTGAAGCAGCGGGGTCAGATAGTCCAGGTCCTTCTCGATGTTCGCGGCATTCACAACCAGCCAGAGGTTTTCCTCGTCAAAGCAGTACAGATACGCGTCGTCCACCGCGCTGCCGTCCGGCGCCTGGATGATGGAATACTGCGAGCGGTTCAGCTGCAGCGCCGCCACGTTGCTGGTCAGCACATGCTGCAGGAAAGCCACCCGGTCGGGGCCCTCCACCAGGATGCGGCCCATGTGGGACACGTCAAAGATCCCGCAGGCATGGCGCGTGTACAGGTGCTCGGCCACGATTCCGTCCGGATACTGGATCGGCATCTCCCATCCGCCGAAATCGACCATGGTCGCGCCGGATTCCACGTGGACGTCATAGAGTTGCGTGCGTTTCAGATCACTCATTTTTTCCTCCTTCAGCAGTCCTCTTTTCATGAAAAAGAGACATAGCTTCCCACAGAAGTCATGTCTCCGTTATAGGCCTGAGAGATTCACCGCTTTCACGGCTTGCCCCTTCGGCGTGCGCATAATGCGCCCTTTTCGAAGTTCGTCCCGATTCGATCCTTTTGCCTGAGAGTTTTTAGCCCCTTCGGCGCCGCAAGGCGGTCTCTCCCGAACCGTTCATCCGATCCTATTCATTTTGTGAAAACTAACAGCCTGCTTGCTTGATACTATATTTTTACCCCATCAAACCGAGCTTGTCAAACACTTTTCTTTACGCAGCTTGCTGCGCTCTTTCCTTATCCAGCCTGCGGTTGCGCAGGTACAGCATGAAGTCGATAAAGACCATGACGAAATTCAGAATATAGAAAAACATCACGTACCATTTATAGGACGGCGCCGTCAGTTTGCTGATGACCCCGCAGATATAGCCGATCATGACCAGGACCAGGAACACCGGGCTTTTGCCGGTCGCCGTCCTTGCCCGATATGATTTCACAACATTGAAAGGCCAGGAAGATCCGAAGCAAAGCAGCATGATGATCTCAAAAACTTCAGGCATTTTTAAACTCCTTTTCGGTCAGACAGGCAGGAAAGCCCCGTTTTCCTTCCCTTATCCTATCGGACGGGCAGGCTCCTGTCAAGCGCTCCCGCCCCTGTTTTTCAGGAATAAGGCATTGCTTTTTTCAAGACCGCATACTATATTTTATTTGTATTCTTTATACTGATCGGAGGAGAAAAGATGTCAGCCCCTGCGCGCCGGCCCGTCCCTGCCATTCTGCTCATATTGCTGCTGCTCGTCACGCTTTTTACCGGCTGCGCCGGCAGCCGGTCCACGGAAGAAGAAACGCCCGAGCGCCTGCTCGTCAAAGGCTATTATGCGCTGTACGATAAAGATGATGCGCTGGCCGGCTATCTGAACGTCGGGCGAAGCACGCTCACCTGGTATGACCATTTCGGAAATGAGGAAGGCGAATACGATCTGACGTTTTACGCCAGAAAAGATATCTACCGGCTGGACGACGAGGACGCGTTTACGGTCCGGGAAAAGAATTCCGAACTGATCCTGACGACGGTCGATAAAGAAAAGTATTATCTGGAAAGCATCCGCAAGGCGGAGATCCCCGTGCCGACCGCCGAAGAGCCGACGGAAACGGAAACCGAGCCGCCCACAGAAACGGAAGCGCCGCCGGAAACGACGGAGCCGACGACGACCGCGCCGACGACCACGGCCGTGCCCACCACGGCTCCCCCTTCCACCAGCGCGGTCCTGAGCGCGCAGGATATCTATGAGCTGGCGCTGCCCTCGACCGTCAATATCACCGCCATCGTCAACGAGAGCTATTATTACACCGGGACCGGTTTCTTTTATGATGAAAACGGCACGGTCATTACGAACTATCATGTTATTGAAGGGACCGTAAGCGGATATATCACCACCTATGACGGGCTGGAATTCGATATCACCGAGGTCATCGGCTATGATGAAGACCTGGATATTGCGATCCTGGCGACCGCCCGGCGCAGCAGCATTCCCCTGGTGCGCCGGAGCAGCGCCGTCCGCACCGGGGAAACGGTCTACGCGCTCGGCAGCTCGCTGGGGCTGAGCGGGACTTTCTCCGACGGCATTATCTCCACGGCATCACGCAGAGACGGCTCCGGCCATTCTTATATCCAGCATACCGCGGCTATCTCCCACGGCAACAGCGGTGGTCCGCTGCTGGACAATACCGGGGCGGTCATCGGCATCAACGTCGCCTATCTGGAAGGCGGGCAGAATCTGAATCTGGCGATCCCCATCGCCAAAGTGGAAGACGTGCCCCGCTCCACGCATCTTTCCCTGCGCGCGCTGTACAACCAGTTAAACGGCACGGCTTCGGAGGCGCCGGCCAATACCGACGACTGGCATCATATTTACGTCGCTTCGGGCGGGGGCTGCACGCTGTCCGTAAAAATGCCGGACTTTCTCTATAAAGCCATTATCGTAAATGAAAAAGAAACCGGCCTGCAGGCACAGGGCGGCGAAAATACCTATTTTATCTTTCTGGGCGCCGACTGCACCGAAGGAGACTTTTCGGGCTACAGCCTGGAGGGAGAGCTTCTGGACGGTTTTACCGATATGCTGACCAAGACTCTGACGAATTTTGAAGACGTCCTGTTCGACCCCATCGAATCCCAGGGAGTCACCATCAATGAAACCGACTGGACCATGTTCTTCACCTCCGGGACTGCCGAAGACGCTTTCCTGCAGGTGATCTTCCTGGTCCATCTGGAAGACAGCTGCACCACCTATTTCACGCTGGTCTCCGCGCTGGCGGATTCTTCCTCCGCGGAGGAAGATGAAGCCGCCCTGCGTCAGATTTTAAGCCAGATCCTTTCCTCTGCCACGTTTACGACTCCGTAGGAGACGCCGCAGAAGGATCATCCGGCGTGCCCTCTTCCAGCCCGAAATAGGCCAGGACCGCCTCCGGCCCCGTAAACAGCAGCCCGGTGCCGCCGGCGGCTTCCCATTCCCGGAGATTTTTGCTGAAATCGTCGATCAGAATACATTCTTTTCCGCTGCAGTACTTCGGCTTATCGACCCGGTAGACCACATGCACCGCCACATCGTCAGACAGGATCCGCCTCACCCAGGCGATCTTGTCTTTTCTTGCGAAACGGACCCGTTTATCGGGCCGCGGGATCCCGGTCAGGATCGAGCAGCGGTCCCCGAACGCCTCCCGGATTTTCCGGAACATTTCCACGGAACCGGGCAGCGGTTCGAGCTTATCGTAGAAATGCGGCACTTTCCGGACAGCCTTCCAGAGCCGCGCGTCCTCTTCCGGCGTAGCTGGCTGTTTGATCGGCTCGATTCCGCAGAGTTTGCGGACGCCGCCGTTAAAATCAGCCAGCACCCCGTCCATATCCAAAAAGATTTTCCTGTTATCTGTTTCTATCAAGGATTCCATCCAACCTTCTCTCAGATACTCACTTCCTCGATCTGCCTGTCCTTCGGCCACGCCACGGAATAGGCGAAATGCAGCAGCTTCGTTTCTCCCGGCTCCAGGGTGAATTCCCAGGTGATCAGGCCGGTCTTCTCTTCCAGCTTTCCGCCGCCGAGGTCGGCGGCATCCACCACGATACTCTTTTCTTCAGACACCGGAATCTGATCCTTGACCACCAGCTTGCAGCTCTTTTCCTTGCGGGAATTGACCGCGATCTCATACTCGTATTCGGTCTTCTTCTGGCCTTTCAGCAGGATCTGGGAGGTATAACGTTTCTTCTGCGTCCGGCGGACCTTCACGCTTTCGTCGCGTCCCAGAGAAAGCTGGTATTCTTCTTCGGTCATATCCGGCTCCAGCAGTACGTCGCCGGCAAAAGTTCCTTTGAGATAGACGGCGGCCGGCGTATCTTCCATGTCCTCCAGCTGCGCGGTCTTGACCGCCGCGGCTAAGAATGCGCCTTCATCCATCTTCGGGACCGCGATCACCTGATACTCGCAGCCGAGTTCATGCGCTTCGATATCGCAGATGATCTCCTGCCCGTCCCGGATATCCCAGGAACCGCTCAGTTCATACTTGACCATGGTCTCGTCGCGGGTCGCGGTGCCGGAGCCTGCGTTTACGGCGCTCATCACCGGCGCGCCGGCGCTTCCCATGGCCATCATCGGCATCGAATCCTCCATGCACTCCACCGCTTCTTCCTCGGCGTAAGCCATTTTGGCAGTCGCGCCGAGCATACGGCCTCTGTTTTTATAGACCGTCGGCGCGACAAAGAAGCGCACCACCGTCGGATCCAGGACCGGTACGCTGCCGGATACGGAAGGATTGCCGGTGAAGAGCGTCAGTTTCACGTTTTCCCAGTCTTTTCCACTATTCTGAGAGACTTTCGCGCGCAGGCGCATCTCCAGATTCTCGCTGACGCCGTCCGTATGGATCTCGTACGCCGGATACCAGCTGGCCGCGTAATCGCGGTAACTGACCTCCACGGGATAGGTCCCGGCCTGCGGCGCCGTAAGCTCTGCCTGGACGGTCGGCAGCTGCGCCTCCTTTTTCAGCTCGTCCAGCTCCTTTTTCAGCTTCTTCTTCAGTTCGTTCAGTTCGGCCGCTTCCTGCTGCAGCGCGTCCAGCCGCTCGGGCAGCTGTTCCAGATAGGCGGTCATCTCCGCGATATCCAGCGAATCCTTCTGAGAGAAGTCCGCATTCTGCTCCCAGAGCTGCGCCTGCTTGGCATTTAACGCCAGGCGGTACTCGAGCTGCGTCATCTCCTGCTGCTTTTCCCGGATGAATTCCTGCTGCTGGTCCGGCGTCGGGAAGACGACCTGCACATTGGAACCGCACAGCATCTGCGGGACGCTGAGCCGGAGAGAACTCTGATCCATATTCTGGGTCAGCCCGCGCAGACATACGGTCTGCGTACCGGCCTCCAGATAAACCTCCGCGGTTTTTTTCATTATACAGCCGCTGCGGTAAACAGCCGCTTCTTTTAATATGAGATTCGCCACACTGTTATCCTCCGATCGTTTTTTTGGATTATATTGTATCATACCGTGCGGGGAAACACAACAATTTGGGGTTCTCTCGGCGAAAGAAGATGAAATCGCAAAAGAAAACCTTGAATTTCAAAATGAATTGTGCTACCATTTTTGCAGTATTTTTACCACCTGACAAAGGAGACATGCCATGGCTACGGATAACAAAAACAATGCGGCCAATGAAGCGGCCAAGAAGGCCCTGGAAGCCGTCAATGCCAAAAAAGCTGCTGAAAAAAAGAAAGTAGAACACACCTATACGCAGGTCGGCCAGCAGAGCACCAATAAAGAAGAGCTGCTGGCGATCACGAAACAGAACGCCCGGCCGTACCGCATCGCCGCGTTCATTCTGTGGGCGCTTGCCATTGCCTGCGAAGTATTCGCGGTCCTGATCTTCTTCCACAAGGTCGAATTCAAATTCACCACGGAGAATCCCGGCTGGACCATCGCCTGGATCGCCCTGCTGGTTCTGGATCTGATCCTCGTGATCATCGCATCAAGACTCTGGGTCAAGGCCAACCATCTGGATCCCGCACCGGCTACCAATAAGACCAAGTTCTGGATCCACAACAACCTGGGCGTGATCATCTCCGTCTTCGCTTTTGTCCCGTTCATCATCCTGATCCTGACAAACAAGGATGCCGATAAGAAGTCCAAGACCCTGGCGACCATCGTGGCCGCGGTCGCGCTTCTGATCGCGGGGGTCAGCAGTGCGGACTATAATCCGATCTCTCAGGAAGAGATGCTGGAAGCCGCGGATATCGATACGGTCTTCTGGACGGCCAGCGGCACCGTGTTCCATGCCTATGACGACTGCCAGCACTTAAATCATACCGTGGAACTTCTGACCGGCACTTCCACGACCGCGATCGAAAACGGCAAGACCCGTCTGTGCAAGACCTGCGAAGCCAGAGCACTGAAGGAAGCGGAAGAAATAGCGGAGAAGCTCCCCGGTGAAGATAAAGCGCCCGAAACGCAGGGCGAAGCAACTACGGCGGCAGCCGGAAATTAGAAGCTTTCCCACGAAAAAGACCGATGCCTCACGGCACCGGTCTTTTTCTGCGCTTTCTCTGTACGACAGAGAGAACGGTTTTTATTTATCGTTTCTTTCTTCCCCGAAGGTCTTCTTGGTCTCTTCCCAGCCGGCAGCCAGGCTCTTTAATCCGGCAGCCAGGAAGCTCTTCAGTTCGGTGCCGGCGTCCACGGCCGCGGTGGAGAGCTTCTCGGAAGCTTCCTTCAGCGCAGCTTTGGCCGCTTCGACTTTCTTCGAAACTTCCTCTTCGATCTTTTCGCGGCTCAGCCGTTCTTCTTCCTTCGCCGCCGACTGCGCGATCGCAGCCTGCGCCGCAGCCAGACGGGCGATCGGAACGCGGAACGGGCTGCAGGAAACATAGTCCAGACCGATCTCGTTGCAGAATTCGATGGAGCCCGGATCGCCGCCATGCTCGCCGCAGATGCCGCAGTGCAGGGCCGGATTGGCCGGCTTGCCCAGATCCAGGGACATCTTCATCAGCTTGCCGACGCCGTTTCTGTCCAGACGGGCGAACGGATCGTTCTCCAGGATCTTCGCGTCATAGTAGTAGCCGAGGAATTTGCCGGAGTCGTCACGGCTGAAGCCGTAGGTCATCTGGGTCAGGTCGTTGGTGCCGAAGCAGAAGAAATCCGCATCCGCGGCGATCTCATCGGCGGTCAGCGCCGCGCGCGGGATCTCGATCATGGTCCCGACTTCGTACGGGATCTCGATGCCGGCAGCCTTCAGTTCTTCTTCCGCCGTCGCGACGATATACTTCTTCACAAAGCTGTATTCCTTGACGTCGCTGGTCAGCGGGACCATCAGTTCCGGACGGAGCGTCCATTCCGGATGCGCTTTCTGGACATTAATGGCGGCGCGGATGATCGCGCGGGTCTGCATCACGGCGATTTCCGGATAGGTTACAGCCAGACGCAGGCCGCGGTGGCCCATCATCGGGTTGATCTCATGCAGTCCGGCCACCAGATCGCGGACATATTCCACGGAACGGCCCTGGGTTCTCGCCAGCAGTTCCAGTTCCTCATCGGTGCTCGGAACGAATTCATGCAGAGGCGGATCCAGGAAGCGGATCGTGACCGGGCAGCCTTCCATGGCTTCGTAGATCTGTTCGAAGTCGTTCTGCTGATACGGCAGGATCTTGGCCAGCGCGGCTTCTCTTTCTTCCAGGGTCTCGGCGCAGATCATCTCACGGAAGGCCGCGATACGGTCGGCTTCGAAGAACATGTGCTCGGTGCGGCACAGGCCGATGCCTTCCGCGCCAAGCTCCCGGGCCTTCTTCGCATCGGCCGGGGTATCGGCATTGGTACGGACCTTCATGGTGCGGTACTTGTCGGCCCAGCCCATGATCCGTCCGAAATAGCCGGAGATGGACGCGTCCACGGTCGGGATGATGCCGCCGTAGATATAGCCGGTGTTGCCGTCGATGGAGACATAGTCGCCTTCATGGAAGGTCTGGCCGCCTAAGGTAAAGGTCTTGGCTTCTTCATCGATGCGGATCTCGCCGCAGCCGGATACGCAGCACTCGCCCATACCGCGGGCCACGACCGCCGCATGGGAGGTCATGCCGCCGCGTACGGTCAGGATGCCTTCCGCCGCCTTCATGCCGGTGATGTCTTCCGGAGAGGTCTCCAGACGGACCAGCACGACCTTTTCTTTGCGGTTCGCCCACTCCATGGCGTCTTCCGCCGTGAAGACGACCTTGCCGCAGGCTGCGCCGGGGGAAGCGCCCAGGCCCTTGCCGAGCGGCTTCGCGGCCTTTAAGGCTGCCGCGTCGAACTGCGGGTGAAGCAGGGTGTCCAGGTTGCGCGGATCGATCATCGCGATCGCTTTCTTTTCATCGATCATGCCTTCGTCGACCAGATCGCAGGCGATCTTCAGCGCTGCCTGCGCGGTCCGCTTGCCGTTGCGGCACTGCAGCATGTACAGCTTGCCGTTCTCTACGGTGAATTCCATATCCTGCATGTCGCGGTAATGGTCTTCCAGCAGGTCGCAGACCTTGACAAAATCGTCGTAGGCTTCGGGGAAGAGCTCTTCCATCTGGCTGATCGGCATGGGGGTGCGGACGCCGGCCACGACGTCTTCGCCCTGCGCGTTGGTCAGGAACTCGCCCATCAGCTTCTTCTCGCCGGTCGCGGGGTCGCGGGTGAAGGCGACGCCGGTGCCGGAATTTTCATTCAGGTTGCCGAAGACCATCGGCATGACGTTGACGGCAGTGCCCCAGGAATAAGGGATGTCGTTGTCGCGGCGGTAGACGTTCGCGCGGGGGTTGTCCCAGCTGCGGAACACCGCACGGATGGCTTCCTTAAGCTGCACGACCGGATCGGACGGGAAGTCTTCACCGAGCTGATTCTTGTATTCAGCCTTGAACTGTTCCGCCAGTTCCTTCAGGTCCTGTGCCGTCAGTTCCACGTCAAACTGAACGCCCTTTTCTTCCTTCATCCGGTCGATCAGCTGCTCGAAATACTTCTTGCCCACTTCCATGACGACGTCGGAGAACATCTGGATAAAGCGGCGGTAGGAATCGTAAACAAAACGTTCGAACTTGGGATCCGGGTTTCCTTTGATCATGGCTTCCACGACTTCATCGTTTAAGCCCAGGTTCAGAATGGTATCCATCATACCGGGCATGGAAGCACGAGCACCGGAACGTACCGAAACGAGCAGCGGATTCTGCAGATCGCCGAACTTCTTTCCGTTCAGTTCTTCCATCTTGCCGACATATTCCATGACCTGATTCATGATCTCGTCATTAATCTGTCTTCCGTCCTCATAGTACTGCGTGCAGGCTTCCGTGGTGATGGTAAAGCCCTGCGGAACCGGCAGACCGATATTGGTCATTTCAGCCAGATTGGCGCCTTTGCCGCCGAGCAGATTGCGCATGCTGGCATTGCCTTCCTTGAACAGGTAAACCCATTTCTTCATGTATGGTTCCTCCTAAATTGAATTCTTTACATTTTCAACAAATCCTTCGGGATCGGTGCTGCTGAAACAGCCTCCATATTTTATCACAATCTGTTTTTTTGTGAAATAAAAAACCCGTAATAATCAAAGAAACCCCTGTGGCTTTGGTTAAGAAAATTAAGTTTTTCAGTGCGTCGCATTTTGAATCGCTTTGGCGGATTCCCGCAGGACTTCTTCCACACGGCTGACGGGAATTCCCAGCTTTTTCGAAAGTTCTTCCGCGCTCATGGCCCGTCCCTCCGTACTTTCGAAGGCTTTTGCCGCTTCCAGGATCCGGTTGGCCGCCATCATCATGCGCTCTTCGATCTTTTTCTGCCCGTTATGCTCCCGAATATAGCTTTTAATCCCCTGTTTGATGGCTTTTTCAAGAAAATCTTCCACGTTTCCTTCTCCATTATACTCATTAACGGCCATAAACAAAGAAAGATTTCCTTCCTGGATCAGATCGGTCAGACTCACCCCGTTATTTTCAAAACCGCGGGCGATCTGCACCACCCAGCGCAGATTCCCCTCCGTCAGACGGTTCACCGCCGCTTTCCGCTCCGCAGCGCTTCCCTTTAACAGGCTGCGCTGCAGCTTTTCTTCCTCCTCGCGGCTGATGGGCTCCAACGCCTCCAGATCTTCCATATACAGTTCATAGGAGCGGCGGTCTTCCTGCGATTCCGGCGGGGCGAGCGTCTCCGCCGCCAGTTCGGACAAAAGGATCCCTTCCTCCTGCGGTTCATAGTCCGCCAGCCGGATCCCGTTTTCCTCCATGTAAGCATAGATCAGGCGGATCTGTTCTTCGCTCAGATCCCTGCCGGGAAACGCAGCCAGGACGTCGGAGACGCTTACGCTCCCCTGCTGTGAAGCTGCCTTTTCGCGGATGCGGGCGAGCTGCGCCGCAAAAATATCTTTGTCATTCATTTCTTTCTCCCATCATAAAAGCGGTATGCGCCTGCCCTCTCCCGGCTGCGGGTAAGGATGCCCCCCCGATGAGACGGATGCGGGCGGCCTTTCTGCAAAAGAAAAGCCCCGCTTTCGCGGGGCCTTGCCCTGTCTGTCTTATGCGCGGGATAAATATTCCCCGGTACGGGTGTCGATCTTGACACGGTCTCCCAGATTGACGAACAGCGGGACCGCAATCTGCGCGCCGGTCTCAACGATAGCGGGTTTGGTCGCACCGGTCGCCGTATTGCCCTTGAAGCCGGGCTCGGTGTCGGTGATCTCCAGTTCCACAAACAGAGGCGGTTCCACGGAGAAAACATTACCCTTGTGCGAGCAGACCTTGACCGTTTCGTTTTCCTTCACAAACCTCAGCGCGTCGCCGACTTTGTCGCTGTTTAAGCCGATCTGGTCGTAGGTCTCCAAATCCATGAAATAGAACATATCATCGTCCGCATACAGATACTGCATATCTTTGCGGTCAATGATCGCATTTTCAAAACGTTCGGTAGGGCGGAAAGACGTTTCCACGACGCCGCCGCTGACGATATTTTTCAGCTTGGTCCGAACGAAGGCTGCGCCTTTGCCGGGTTTTACATGCTGGAATTCCACGATCTGCCAGACACCGCCGTCCCATTCGATCGTAATGCCGTTTTTAAAATCACCTGCTGATACCATACATTCCTCCTCAAAGCGGTTGATTTATCCTGAGTATAATCGTATTCTGACTCAATCCAAAGTATTGTAAATGATTCTTCCGAAAAAATCAACTGTTTCTTTTCCCTTTATTTTCCACGGTTTTCAGACTTTTCCGGTATACCGCCCGGACCGGTTTTTCCAGTACGCGCTTGACCCGTACGAACGGTTGTTCATGGGCCGGATCCACCGCATCCACCAGCACGCTGTAGATCCCCGCGCGGCCCGCGCCCCAGATGTCCGTCAGCAGCTGATCCCCCACGGCGATGACCTTTTCCTTCGGAAGGCCCAGGATCTTGAGCGCCTGCACATAGCCTTTTCCGGCAGGCTTCCCCGCATGGCAGAAGAACCCGCTTTCCAGGGCGTCGGCAAAGGGTCTCACCCGCTCCTCCCCGTTGTTGGACACGAAGAAGGTCCGGATCCCGGCTTCATGCAGGGACTGAAAATACCGGGCGACCGGCTCCGTGACCGGCGCGTTCGGGGTGACCAGCGTATTGTCGATGTCAAAGATCACCGCTTCCGCGCCGCGCAGGCGCAGCGCTTCCGGCGTCAGCAGATAGACGTCCGGCAGCGTCTCATCCGGATACAGCGCCCGGATGCCCCGCCCGCCTATCATTTGCTCAGCGCGATTTTCTGGATCTCCTCCAGGAAGGTTCGCACATCCTTAAAGTCCCGGTAGACCGACGCGAAGCGCACATAGGCGACGTCGTCGATCTGCGCCAGCTTGGCCATGACCATCTCGCCGATCACGGAGGACGGGATCTCCTTCTCCCCTTCGGCGAGCAGTTCGTTCTCGATATCGTCCACGAGGTGGCTCACCTGGTCCACCGAGACCGGCCGCTTATGGCAGGCCCGGAGAATGCCGCGTTCCAGCTTCGCACGGTCAAATTCCTCGCGGACGTCATCCCGCTTGATCACCATGAGCGGGATCTCCTCGACCCGTTCATAGGTTGTAAAACGCTTGTCGCAGACGATGCACTGCCGGCGGCGCCGGATGGTGTTTTCAGAAGGGCGCGAATCGGTTACCTTGGTATCCTCCGCTCCGCAATAGGGACACTTCATAGCTTTCTCCTTTATGTGACGCGGGCCGGTCAGGGGCCGCGCTCAGTTTCTGGCAAATTCTTCGAGTTTCAGCCCGGGATTGCGTTCCAGGACCATGCCGGGGCTCCAGCTGTTGACGAAGAGCAGGAGCGGGCGGCCTTTCAGATCGCTGACCCGCTTCATATCCGAGGTACCCGAGATCTTTTCGGGATCGGTATCACTGGCGATCCAGCGGATATATTCATACGGAAGCACGTCCAGTCCGGCCTCCACATTATACTCGTTTTTCAGCCGGTACATCAGCACGTCGAACTGCAGGACGCCGACCACGCCCACGATGATCTCCTCCATGCCGCCGCGCAGCTCCTGGAAGATCTGGATCGCGCCTTCCTGGGCGATCTGGCCGATGCCTTTGATGAACTGCTTGCGCTTCATGGTATCGACCTGGCGGAGCCTTGCGAAATGCTCCGGCGCGAAGGTCGGGATCCCTTCATAGCGGAAGGTGCTCTCGCTTAAGCACAGCGTATCGCCGATGGAGAAGATGCCCGGGTCAAAGACACCGATGATGTCCCCCGCGTAGGCCTTCTCCACGATGGTCCTCTCCTGCGCCATCATCTGCGTGGACTGGGTCAGGCGGATCTTCCGCCCGCCCTGCACATGGCTGACCTCCATGCCGGCTTCATAGCGGCCGGAGCAGATCCGCATAAAGGCGATCCGGTCTCGGTGCGCTTTATTCATATTCGCCTGGATCTTGAAGACGAAGGCGGAAAACGGTTCTTCCACGGGATCGATAACGCGCTCGCCGGCGCTGCGGGGACCGGGGCCGGGCGCCATTTTGAGAAAATGCTCCAGGAAGATCTGAACACCGAAATTCGTCAGCGCCGAGCCGAAAAACACGGGGCTCAAACTACCGGCCAGCACCTGCTCCTCATCCATCTCCGCGACCGCGTCCAGCAGCTCCAGATCTTCCGCGAGCTGGTCCATCGCCGGCCCGCCGATGATCCCCCGCGTCGCCGGATCGTCCGGATCCAGCCGTTCGGTCTCGATCTCCCGCTGTCCGGCGCCTTCGGCTTTAAAGGTCGTGATGCAGCCCTTATCTCGTTCGTAAATCCCCTTAAAGGACTTGCCCGAGCCCAGCGGCCAGTTCACGGGACAGGTCGCGATCCCCAGCACCCGCTCGATATCGTCCAGCAGTTCGAAGGGATCCTTCGCTTCCCGGTCCAGCTTGTTAATAAAAGTAAAGATCGGGATATGCCGCATCACGCAGACCTTAAAGAGCTTGATGGTCTGCGCTTCCACGCCTTTGGAGGCGTCGATCACCATGACCGCGGAATCCGCCGCCATCAGGGTCCGGTAGGTATCCTCCGAAAAGTCCTGGTGGCCGGGCGTGTCCAGGATGTTCACGCACTTCCCGTCATAGTGGAACTGCAGGACCGAAGAGGTGACGGAGATCCCGCGCTCCTTTTCGATCTCCATCCAGTCGGAGACCGCATGGCGCGCGGTTTTGCGTCCCTTCACGGATCCGGCCAGATTGATGGCGCCGCCGTACAGCAGGAACTTTTCCGTAAGCGTCGTTTTCCCGGCGTCCGGGTGGGATATGATGGCGAACGTCCGCCGTCTTTGTATTTCTTCCTGAAGAGACATGTTCTTCCCCTGTCAAAAGTCAAATCTTGTAGCGGATCCCCGCAAAAGACCAAGATATAGTATACCTGCCGGAGCTGTTTTCGTCAAGTAAAAGTTGCG
>JAFPWO010000002.1 GCA_017394885.1 Lachnospiraceae bacterium
ACCTCTGATTTTTCCTCGCGCACCCTGTACGCAGGTGCGCCGCGGTCTCGCCTCAGACCGGTGTGAGAACCGCCCTTCGGCCCGCTGTTTTTTAAGGAATTTTCAGGGTTGGAATGCATCATTTAATTGTCAAAGTGCAGGTGCCGTCTTTAGCGGCGCATTGTTAAATCTACCACGGGTTTCATCCTTTGTCAATTACTTTTTTTACGTTTTTTACGTTTTTCCCTAATTGTTTTTCTTCTGAAGAGGCCACGTCACCCCGGCCGGGCTTCCCTTCGTCTGACAAGCAGAAAAAAGCCGCTTATCCGTGCCTTCTTTCCGGCTGAAAGCGGCGGTATTCCTCCCCGTCCAGCGTCTTCCAGATGAAGGTCCCGTTCTCCAGCGTCATATAACTGTGGGCCGAGCCGCTCTTCGGGATCGAGACGGAGCCGGGATTTATATAGACGAAGTTCCCGTGGTCGCGGCAGGCCGGCACATGCGTATGGCCGCAGAGCAGCACATCGACGCCCCCCAGCGGCGGCAGAAAGTGCTCATCGTACAGATGGCCGTGGGTGGCGAAGATCATCAGGCCGCTGTCAAAAATGACAGCCGAGGGCGACATGATGGAAAACTCCAGTACGGTCTGGTCGATCTCGGAATCGCAGTTGCCGCGCACGGCGGTAATACGGTCCTTCCAGTGATTCAGCCGGGCCGTGCAGCCTATTGTATCGTAGCCGTCGGGCAGCGCGTTGCGCGCGCCGTGGTAAAGCAGATCCCCCAGCAGCAGGATCCGGTCCGGTTTTTCTTCTTCCATTCGTTTTTCCAGCTTTTCCAGGCAGGCTTCACTGCCGTGAATATCCGATGCGATCAGCCACTTCATCATAACTCCTCCTATTTCATCCCCTGCTGCTTCATCCAGACGCTCATCACCAGGCTGTGCGGCAGCATCTTGACCAGCGCGATCTGCCCGCGGGCCACAAAGCCGTAGGTGCTGACGTCCTTTCCTCTTTTCGCGTCCCGCCAGGCCCGCTCCACGATATCCGACGGCGCGTACATGGCAATATACTTTTTGACCACCGCGTCGCGGCCGGCTACCACGGCCCGGTCAAAGAATTCCGTCTTTGTCCAGAAAGGACAGACAGCCAGGACCCGGATGCCGCGGCCCTTCAGCTCACGGTTCAGGGCCCGGCTGAAAGAAAGGACAAAGGCCTTCGTCGCCCCGTACACATTGATATACGGGATCGGCTGGAAAGCCGCCACCGACGCAATATTGATGATCTGGCTGCCGGCTTTCATATACGGGATCGCATACTGACAGAGCGCCATCAGGGCCTTGCAGTTGAGGTCCAGCATATTCATATTTTTCTCCGGCGCGGTCTCCGCCACTGCCTGAAAGAGGCCGTAGCCGCTGGCGTTGATCAGCAGCGCCACTTCGGGCTGCTCGGCCGCCAGCAGCGCTTCCATCTCCCGTAAAGCGGCCGGATCCGTCAGATCCAGCGCCAGCGGACGCACCGGGTACGGAACGCTCTCCCGCAAGGCTTCCAGACGGTCTGCGCGGCGGGCCACCGCCCAGACTTCATCCACGCTGCAAAAACAGGACAGCGTCTCCGCAAAGCGCCGCCCCATCCCGCTGGACGCACCGGTTATGATCGCAATTCTTTTCATAGAAAAACCTCCCTCGGGCTGTCAGGACCCTCCCCGCTTACCGTTTCTCCACGTTGGAAGCGCCGCTGACCTTCACATCCACGGACGGATCTCCCTGATAACAAAGATGGGAAGCACCGCTCACGTCCCCGCTTAAACTTCCGGAGAAGCTCCCCTCCAGCGTGCTCGCGCCGCTCACGTTCACCTTGCCGCTTTCCGCCTGAAAATCCAGACATTTCGCCCGGGAAGCCCCGGAGATATCCGCTTTCAGATCTTGTCCGTTCCCGGCCATCTCCAGTCCGGAAGCACCGCTCAGATCCCAAACGCAGTCTTTTGCCACGGCGGCGTCTACGCAGTGCAGGGAGGATGCGCCGCTCAGGTCCAGCTTCATGCTGTCCGCGCGCAGCTCCTTTCCCTCCAGCCGGCTGGCGCCGGAAAGATCTGCCGTGAAGGTCTTCGCCCGGATCGCATCCGATGTCAGGGTACTGGCGCCGGAAAGATCGATCTTCAGATCCTTCCCTTCGCGGCCGAGCCCGGCGCTGTCCGTCACCTGGCAGGCGCCTGCAAACGTCAGTTCCTCAAAAGAATAATTATACAGCCGGATCATTACCTCTTCCGTGGTGACGTAGCAGCGGTTTGCCGAAGCGGAAACGGTTAGTTTTTGTCCCGCGAATGTGATCTTTATGGCCTCCAGCACCGATTCCTGCGCCTGGATCTCCACCCGCGCCGCGCCGCCGTCCTTCAGCAGCTCGACCTTCGGGCCCTGGCTGACCGATCCTATTTTAATATAAACATTCTTGATCGTCAGTTTATCCGCACTGCCTTCTTCTTTTTTCTGGGACAGCTCGCCTTTGGCTTTGATGTCCCGCCGGAGGCCGAGGCTTATGCCGCAGCCCGTCAGGCTCAGAAGCAGGATAAGAATCATTGCGGCAGGAAACAGTCTTTTCTTCATCATTCCTCTCCTTGGAAACAGTCGGTTTTTTCAGCATACTCCTTTCCGGCCGAAATCGCAAGAAGATTGCGCTGTCATTTCTTCCCTGTATCTGTTATAGTAAAGAAAAAGCGTTCGCCTTAACCGGGAGGAAAAATATGCAGCACATTCAACTTGGAAGCACCGGCCTGACGATAGAAAAAAACGGCTTCGGCGCCCTGCCGATCCAGCGGATCACGAAGGATGAGGCAGCGGCCCTGCTTCGCCGCGCGCTGGACGGCGGCATGAACTATTTTGATACCGCGCGGGCCTATACCGACAGTGAAGAAAAACTGGGATTCGCGTTCCGCGGCCTGCGGGACCAGATCATCATCGCCACGAAGACGCAGGCGAAAAACGCGGCGGATATGCGGAAAGATCTGGAGACTTCCCTGCGCATGCTGGGCACCGACCATATCGACGTCTATCAGTTCCACAATCCCCCCTTCTGCCCCAAACCCGGCGGAGAGGACGGTCTCTACGAGGAAGCGCTGCGCGCGAAAGAAGAAGGCAAGATCCGCTTTATCAGCATTACCAATCACCGGCTGAAGGTGGCACAGGAAGCGATCGAATCCGGGCTGTACGCCACGCTGCAGTTTCCCTACAGCTACCTCTCCGGACCGCAGGAAGAAGCGCTGATCGAAGGCTGCCGGAAGGCCGGGATGGGCTTTATCGCGATGAAGGGCATGGCCGGCGGCCTGATCCGGGACGGCTACGCCGCGGCTGCGTTCATGGCGACCAGGCCGGACGTCGTCCCCATCTGGGGTGTCCAGCGGGACTGGGAGCTGGAACAGTTCCTGGACGTCATAAAAAACGGCGCCGAGCTTACGCCGGAGCGTCTGGACACCATCGCGAAAGACCGGGCCGAGCTGGCCGGGGATTTCTGCCGCAGCTGCGGATACTGCATGCCCTGCCCGGTGGGGATCCAGATCAATCAGTGCGCCCGTATCATCTTAATGCTGCGGCGCGCGCCGATGGCGGGCTGGCTGAGCCCCCGCTGGCAGATGGAGATGCACAAGATCGAAAACTGCCTGCACTGCAACCGCTGCGCGTCAAAGTGCCCTTACGGCCTGGATACGCCGCGCCTTCTGCAGGACAATTATGAGGAATACTGGAAGATCCTGAAAGATCCTTCCCTGGCGGGCGGGAAAGCGGTGCAGTCATGACGGAAAAGCTGTTTTATCAGGACCCGTATCTGTTTGATTTTTCTGCCGTTGTCACGGCCTGCGAGCCGCAGCAGGGCGGCTTTGCCGTGGTACTGGACCGGACCGCCTTCTATCCCGAGGGCGGTGGCCAGCCGACCGATCTGGGATGGATCAACGGCCTCCCGGTCAGCTTTGTCAAAGAAGCCGGCGGGGAGATCCGCCACCTGGTCCCGGAAGCGCTGCCTGCCGGCACGGCCGTTACGGGCCGCGTGGATAAGGAGCGGCGCCTCGATCTGATGCAGCAGCATTCCGGCGAGCATATCGCGAGTGGGCTCATCTGCAAAACCTTCGGCTGCGATAACGTCGGCTTTCATATCTCCGATCTTTTCGTCACCATCGACTATAATATCCCCATCAGCTGGGAACAGCTGATGATCATCGAAGAAGAAGCGAACCGCGCGGTGCGGGACAATCGCCCGGTCCGCGTGCTCTGGCCCACGCCGGAAGAACTGAAAACGCTGGAATACCGCAGCAAGAAAGAACTGAGCGGGGACGTGCGCATCGTGGAATACCCGGATGTGGATATCTGCGCCTGCTGCGGCACGCACGTGGCCTTCACCGGCGAGGTCGGACTGATCAAATTCATCAGTGTGGAGAGCCACCGGGGCGGCGTACGCATCGAAATGCTGAGCGGCGGCCGCGCCCTGCGCTATATGCGCGCGCTGCAGGCGCAGAATCATGCGGTCTCCGTCGCGCTTTCAGCCAAAGAGACCGAAACAGCCGCGGCGGTAGCCCGCCTGCAGAAAGAAGCCGCGCAGATGAAGGAGCGGCTGGCCGCGCTGGAGACGCAGGCGGTGGCTGCCAAAGCCGAAGCCCTGCGCGGGAAAGGGAGCGTCCTGCTCTTAGAGCGCGGGATGAGCGTGGAGGCGACAAGGCGCCTCTGCGCCGGCGTGGGAGAAAGCTGCGGCGGCTTCGCCGGCGTCCTGTCCGACTGCGGCGAGGACGGCGTCCGCTATGCGCTCAGCCTTCCGGACGGCGATCTGCGGGAACTCACGAAAGCGCTGAACGAAGCCTGCGCGGGCCGCGGCGGCGGAAAGAACGGCTTCGTGCAGGGGACCCTGCGCGTCTGTCCGGAAGAAGCCGCCGGTTTTCTGCAGACACGGATCCCGGGGCTGACCGTGATCCGGGAAGGCTGAAAAGATGGAGAACGAAAGCGCGATCCTTCGCCGCCTGCAGGATCTGGCGGCCTTAAGCGAGAAGCGGAACCAGCCGGTCTATTCCGACTTTCTGATCCCCGCGGACGCCGCGCTGGCTTTCCGCGCGGCCGAGCCGTACCGCGTGACGCTCTGGGGCGGCCGCGAAGGATGTGAGCGGCAGATGGCCCGCTTCGTACCAGCCGGGTTTCCGGCGGAATTCTTCGGCGCGGCAAAAGATACCTGCCGGGACTTCCCCATCGCGGTCCTCGCGATCCGCCCGGTCCAGGAAAAGTTTGCGGACGAGCTGACGCACCGGGACTTTCTCGGCGCGCTGATGAACCTCGGCATAACACGGGAAAGTCTGGGCGATCTGATCGTACAGGGAGAGGAAGCCTGGGTCTTTGCACAGGAAAAGCTGGCGCCGTTCCTCTGTGAGAACCTGGTCCAGGTGCGGCATACGAATGTACGCTGCGAGCAGCTGGACCGGCTTCCTCCGGAAGCGGCTCCGCGCTTTGAAGCCATGAACTTTACGCTCCCTTCGCTGCGGATCGACGCCTTTGCCGCGCACGCCGCGCATCTTTCCCGGGGAAAGGCGCAGGAACTCTTCGCGCGGGAAATGGTCTTTGTCAACGGCCGGCTCTGCGAGAGCGAAAGCCTGCTGTTAAAGGAAGGCGATATCGTGACCCTGCGGCATTTCGGAAAGTTCATTTTCCGCGAGGTCCGGGGCGAAAGCCGCAAAGGACGGCTGATCGTGACCGCCGACCGTTATGTGTAAACCATTATTATATACGGCATAAAGAAAAAGTTAAAACGGATCAACATCGGGAGGAAACCCATGAAAGCGATCGAAGCAAAACACCTGGCGCGTTTCCGCGCAGACTATGAGAACGACCCGGCGGCCGCCGTCCTGCACCCGGCCGTCTCCTCGGCCGATCTGAGCGATCTGGCCTACTCGCCGTTAGAAGCCGCCAAGCTGCGCGGCGCCTTTACGATCGAGCTGAAGACCCGGGGCATCACCGCCCAACAGCACAGCGGCCGCTGCTGGATGTTCGCGGTCATGAACATCCTTCGCGAAAAGGCCGCCGATACCCTGGGGCTGGATGAGTTTGAGCTTTCCGGCAACTTCCTGGCCTTCTTCGACAAGCTCGAAAAGTCCAACAACTTCCTGGAGAGTATCATCCGGACGGCGGATAAGCCGCTGCTGGACCGCGAGGTGGAATACATCCTGAACAGCTTCCACGACGGCGGCTACTGGGATATGGCCGTGGATCTGGTGAAAAAGTACGGCGCGGTCCCGAAAAAGGTCATGCCGGAGACCTTCCAGTCCACCAATACCGAACGCTTTACGAGGCTTCTCAATTCGCGGCTTCGGGCCTGCGCGGCGGAGCTGCGGGCCCTGATCGCGGAAGGAAAAGACCCCGAGCCGCGCAAGGAAGAAATGCTTTCGGAGATCTACCGGGCCGAGTGCATCGTCTTCGGCGAGCCGCCCACGCAGTTCGATTTCGAATACCGAGATAAAGACGGCGTCTACCACGCGGAGCGGGACCTGACGCCCAAAGCCTTCTATAAGCGCTTTATCGGGCTGGATCTCGATGAATACATCACAGTGACCGATCATCCCACGAGCGGCCTGCCGGCGAATTATTACTATCAGTTCCACTATATCGGCTCCATGGCGGAGGGGCGGATCCTGAATCTGAACCTGACGACGCAGGAGCTGGAGGACCTCTGCCTGGCCCAGGTAAAGGGCGGCGAGCCGGTCTGGTTCGGCTGCGATTCCAAGGCCTTCGGCCACCGCGCTAACGGGATCTGGGACCCCGCGAGCCTCCCGTACGGATCGCTCCTGGGCGGCCTCGATTTCAGCCTGACCAAGGGGGAGCGGCTGGAATATCATGACAGCTACGCGACCCACGCCATGCTCTTCGTGGGCGTCAATCTCGATAAGGACGGGCAGCCCAACCGCTGGAAGATCGAAAACAGCTGGGGCGGAGAGGTCGGCGACAAGGGCTACTTTGTCTGCAGCCGCCGCTACTTCCGTGAATACGTCTATGAAGCCATTATCAATAAAAAGCACTTAAGTCCCGCCCAGCGTGCCCTGCTCGACGCCGAGCCGGCGGAGATCAACGCCTGGGAAAGCGACTGGAAATAGGAGGCCGTATGTCACCGATCTACGAAGCCGTGAAGGAGCGAATGCTCCGCTATGCAAGGATCAATACCCGCTCCGAGCGCTACGCGGGCGTCTGGCCGACCTCGGCCTGCCAGCGGGACCTGGGCCACATGCTGCAGATGGAACTGGAAGGGCTCGGCCTTCAGGACGTTTTCTTTGACGAGCCCAACTGCGTCGTTTACGCGAAGATCCCGGAGAATGCGCCGGGGACCGCGTTCGGCCTGATCGCGCACATGGATACCGCGCCGGACGCCCCCGGGAGCTGCAGTCCCTGGGTGCTGGAAAACTATGACGGCGGCGATATCGTGCTGAACGAGGCCGAAGGCATCGTCATGCGGGCGGCGGATTATCCGAATCTGAAGCCGTATATCGGGCAGGACCTGATCCTCACGGACGGAACGACGCTCCTCGGCGGGGACGATAAGGCCTCGATCGCGGCCATCATGACCTTTGCCGAACAGCTGATGCAGCATCCGGAGCTGCCGCACCCGGAGATCGCTCTGGCCTTCACCCCGGACGAAGAGGTGGGCGGGCTGGCCCACACCCTGGATCTGGAGCGATTCGGCGTCCAGACCGCCTATACGCTGGACGGGGATCATCTGGGCTATTATGAAGATGAGACCTTCAATGCCTCTGCCGCGAAGGTGGAGATCAAAGGCGTGAGCGTCCACACCGGGACCGCGAAGGGGATCATGAAGAATGCCGTGGATATCGCGGCACAGTTCATGGCCGCGCTGCCCGCCCGGGAAAAGCCGCAGTATACGGACGGCGTGCAGGGCTTTTTCCATGTGCTCTCCTGCGAGGCCTCCTGCGAATATGCCGTACTGCAGCTCATCATCCGGGATTTTGACGCCAAATCCTTCCGCCTGCGCGAGCTCTTCCTGAAGGAGCTTGCGGAAGGCTTAAACCGCCAGTACGGGGAAGGGACCGCAAAGCTCACGCTGACCCCGCAGTACCGCAACATGAAGGAAGTGCTGAAGGAGGTCCCCTTCACCGTGGAAAAGCTGCGGCAGGCGATCGAGGACAGCGGCCTGACCCCGGTGTGCGAGCCCTTCCGGGGCGGCACGGACGGCGCGGCGCTCTCCTTCCGGGGACTGCCCTGCCCGAATCTTTCCGCCGGCTATGAGAATGCCCACGGACGTTTTGAGTATGTTCCGATCCAAAGTATGGAGAAGAATGTGGAAATCCTGCTGCGGCTGGCGGCGCTGTATACAGAGTAGGATGGGGCCGCCCTCACTCATTCAGGAAGGAAGGAAAAATGCAGACCATTTATTTAGCCGGCGGGTGCTTCTGGGGCGCCCAGAAGTTCTTTGATCAGTTCCCGGGCGTGAAAGAGACGGAAGTGGGCTACGCGAACGGCCCCACGGAAAATCCCAGCTACCAGGACGTCTGCGCGGACAGCGGCCATGCCGAGACCGTGCGCATCGTTTTTGATGAAGCGCAGCTGCCGCTTGACGCGCTTCTGGAAAAATATTTCATGATCATCGACCCGGTCTCCGTGAACCGCCAGGGGCACGACGTCGGGATCCAGTACCGCACCGGAATCTATTATACCCATGCGGCGCAGCGACCCGTAATCGATACTTTCATGGCGGAGGAGACAAAAAAATATGACCGCCCGCTGGCGGTCGAAGTCGCTCCGTTACAGAACTTTTTCTCCGCGGAAGAATACCATCAGAAGTATCTGGATAAAAACCCCGGCGGCTACTGCCATGTCCCGGCCAGCCTGCTGCATCTGGAAGACGAATAAGACAGTCTGGGGACAGACCCCGATTGTCCCACGGAAGGAGTGTAAAATGAATTACAGAGAACTGGGAAAGACCGGCCTGATGCTCAGCGAGGTCGGCTTCGGCGGGGAATGGCTGGAGCGCCACGAAGAGGCGGAATCCGTGGCACTGATGCGCTACGCCCACGAAAAGGGCATCAACATTATCGACTGCTGGATGCCGGATCCCAAGTCCCGGGATATCATCGGGAAGGCGATCTGCGACTGCCGGGATTCCTGGCATGTGCAGGGGCATTTCGGCTCCACCTGGCAGGACGGGCAGTACGTCCGCACCCGGGACCTTCGCTTTGTGAAGCCGGCTTTCGAAGACCTGCTCATGCGGCTGAAAACGGACTACATCGACCTCGGCATGATCCATTACATCGATTCCCTCGACGACTGGAACAACGCCATGAACGGGGCATTCCTCGACTATGTGCTCGAGATGCATAAAAAGGGGGTCGTCCGGCACATCGGCCTCAGCACGCACAATCCGGTGATCGGCAAGCTGGCCGTACAGACCGGCTTTATCGAGATGATCCTCTTCAGCATCAACCCGGCCTTCGATATGCGGCCGGCCACCGAGGATATCGACGCGCTGTTCGAAGGCTATGACCAGGCCGACTATGCGGGGATCGATCCGGAGCGGGCCCTGTTTTACCGCCTCTGCGAGGAAAAAGGCGTGGGCCTCACCGTCATGAAGGGGTTCTTCGGCGGCCGGCTCTTTCATAAAGAACAGTCTCCCTTCGGCGTGGCCTTCACGCCGGTGCAGCTGATCCACTACGCGCTGACAAGGCCCGGCGTAGCTTCCGTCCTATGCGGTTTTGACACCAAAGAGCAGGTGGACGCCGCCGTCGCATACGAAAGCGCCGATGACAGCGAGAAGGACTATGCCTCCGTGCTGGCTTCGGCGCCGCTTCATTCCTACCGGGGGCAGTGCACCTACTGCGGTCACTGCAAGCCCTGCCCCATGGATATCGATATCGCGATGGTGAATAAGTTTTACGATCTGGCTGCGGCCCAGCCTTCCGTCCCCGAAAGCGTGCAGGCGCATTATGAAGCGCTGGCGCACACCGCCTCCGAATGCATCGGCTGCCGGGGATGCGAGGCGCGCTGCCCCTTCGGCGTCGCCGTCGCGGAGCGGATGGAAAAGACCGCGGCACTTTTCGGCTGTTAAAATACTCAGCCTTCCAGCACCCCGTCGCGGATGGTATAGATCGCATCCATGCGGGCGGCAATCTCAGGGTCGTGTGTGATGATGATCACGCAGCGGCCCTCTTCGTGTGCCAGCCGCAGCAGGATGTCCACCACTTGCGCGGAATTTCCCTCGTCCAGGTTGCCGGTGGGCTCATCGGCCAGGATCAGCTCATTCCCGGCCGCGAGGGCCCGGGCAATGGCCACGCGCTGCTGCTCGCCGCCGGACAGCTGCGGCGGGAAGCGCTTGAACTGATCCGGGGTGATCCCCACCGCCGTCAGCTCCTTCTCCGCGCGCTCCTTTGCCTCCTTATTCGGGATGCCCTTGAGCTTCATGGAATAGCAGACGTTCTCCATCACGGTCAGCAGCGGGAACAGATTGTAGTTCTGATAGATCACTGCCGCATTGTCCCGCCGGTAGGCGTCGCGGTTCATTTCTTTGGTGCTCTGGCCGTCATAAAGGATCTGCCCGCCGCCGGGAAGCTCCAGGCCCGCCATCAGGGACAGGAGGGTCGTCTTTCCGCTGCCGCTTTTCCCCACGATCGCATAGGCTTTGCCGCGCTCAAACGTGCAGTCCGCCTTTTTGACCGCGGGAACGGTCTGATATTTGTTCCTGTAGGAATAACTTACATTTTCCACCGTCAATACGTTATCCATACTCTTCTACTCCTGAGTTCTTAATAGTTTCGTCGGGGCGGCGAGGGCGGGCCGCAGCACCGCCAGCAGGCAGCCGGTAAAGTGACAGCCGAAATAGATAAGCGCCGGTTCGGGCTGTTTCATGAGAAGGCCCACAACCAGGCTCCCCAGCGCCGGAAGGAGCAGCTGCTCCGCAAGCACCATGACGCCAAGCCGCATCGGCCCTACTCCAAGTGTCCGCATGAGCGCGTACGTTCTTGTCTCGCCGCGGACCGCCAGATATCCCACCAGAAGGCCTGTCAGAAGACTTAAGGCCAGACTTACCGGGATCAGCCGGTCGATCTGCTTTATATTCTGTTCCATCTCCCGCATGGTCAGGCGGTAAACATTGTCCTTGACCACCAGTCCCGCGCGGCTGGAAAAGGAAGAAGGCTCCGGTACGGTAAAGACCTTCATCGCCGTTTCCTTCAACTCCTCCGCTTTGGTATTATCCTTTAAGAAAAAAGCGATCGAGTCCACCGATACAGTCGATGAAATTTCATAACCTACCCGCTGCGCGCAGGTATAAGGGACCAGCAGCGTTCTTCCGTCTCCTTTATACCAGCCGACGACCGTAAATGCCGCACGGCCTTCGTTTCGGGTAGAGTCGTCCTTCGTGTACGGACTGCTCAGTAAAAAGGTGATCGTCGCGCCTCTGAGCTTCTCATAATCGCCCTCCGGGACCAGGCAGATATTCTCATCGCAATGGAAAAAGTCCTCCATGCTGCTGGAATAAGCGCCGCCCTCCGCCGGGTCGGTCAGCCCGCTGCAGACCGGATCGGAAAGGCCGAAAAGTATGGTATAGGGACTGGAAACATACTCTGCCTTGCGTATGACTTCTGTAACGTTGCCGAATGAATCGTACTGCCAGCTGACCACATCCTCCAGATCGTCTTCGGTGAAGGGACCGTCCTCGCCCGGAATGATCCCCTGGATATACAATTCCCGGGTGACTCGCAGGTCTTTGATATAACTGCCGATCCCTGTTTCTTCATCCTCCACAAATTCGATAAAACGCCGGTGGAGCCGGAGGCCCTGGGTATTAATGCCCCGGGAATCCGTTACGGTGCAGAGGATCTGATAGCTGTCCCGGATCTCACGGATGCCCGCCTCCTGCTCGCTGCGGTACCGTACCAGAAAACAGAGCACAAAACACATGGCGCCGGCCAGAATCAGCCCGGTAAGTGAGAGGAAGGGGCGGCGGATGATCCGTTTAAAAACACTTGCGATCATAGGCTATCCCTCCATCAGTTTCCGCGGCGGGCGCTTCAGAAGCAGCGCCGTGTGCAGAAGGAGCAGGAGCGCCATAAGTGCAAGCTGCGCACCGGCGATCAGAAGCAGCTGCCGGTCACTTAAGCGGCTGGCGCTCATCAGAGTGCGGATCTGTGCTTTTGCGAGGGCCGCGGCGTTCTCTTCCATACTTGCCTCGATCCCGGCCAGGGCATCCTCCAGGATCCCCTGCTGCACCTTTTCCATGATCCGCCGGCCGGCTTCGCTCCCGAGGACGATCCCGCCCAGGGCGACCAGGAAACCACTGCCCCACAGGTACGCGCCGCAGCGGCCCGAAGTCGTGCCCAGCGACCGCATGGTCCCGAGCGTCGTTTTTTCACCGCCCTGGAACATCAGCAGATAAAAGATCTGGAAGAAGCAGCAGGCGAGCAAAGACAAAATCAGCAGCCGTCCCATGGAACGGACCGTGACATTTAAGTTTTCCTGCACGGCTTCATAGCCCTGATCGAAGGTGTAGAACTCGCCTTCAATAGGAGAGGCTTCCATCGCCGCCTGAAATTCGCTGACTTTGCCGTTCACCAGTTCGAAGCTGAATGTCAGGCCGAAAAAGTCACCTTCTTCGGGCAGATCGCCTGCCGCCCCGGCGATCTGCGCCTTCCGGGGGATAAAAACGGTGTTGGGCGTAAAGTCATAGCTGCCTTCCGCCCAGTTTTCCTCCAGTTCGTAGATCCCGACCAGGGTAAAGGTCTCCTCCGGCCCGTAAACCTGATTCATGTTCAGGATATCGATCGAAGGGTTGTTGACCGTCTTGTTATAAGCCAGCAGCCCCCGCAGCGGAGCCAGCCCGGACAGCGTGCCGGTATATTCAAAAGCCCCGTTGTATTGCTGAAGAGAAAGCGTATCTCCGATTTTCAGTTTCGCCCGGTCCGCGATCTGTCTTGATACAATCAGTACGCGGCTGCCGTTTTCATATTCCTCTTCGGTAAACGCGCGGCCTTCTTTGATGACGGCCCGCTGACTTAAGAAGGAATACATGGTCTCGAGCTTATCGGTTCCGATCACGGGAAGCGAATGCTGCTGCGTTTCCCAAGTCTTGCGGAAATCCCGCCAGATCTCATGTTGCGTATTTTCAAAGAAGCTTTCGGGATCGGCCTTGACGGCTTCCCCGCCATCCTCCAGCAGCTGTGCCGCCGGAAACGCATAGACCGTATCCGGATGTACCGGGTTTTCGGGGCTTCGGTAGGAAGCGGGATAATCGTACCCGCCCATCAGAATGCCATCCGCGACCCGGACGCCGCCCAGCACCAGCACCTGGCGGTAATCCGTGTAGAGACTGGAAAACAGCTGATTTCCCGCGTCGTAGTACCCGGAGAAAACATAGCTTTTTCCTTCCTGGAAAAAATCTGCTGCTTCCTGGTCCGTCAGATAAACAACGATATGAAAGCTGCCGTTATAACGAAGCGCGCTGTCCACCATCGCCATGGTACTGCAGTATTCCGAACCAAGCAGAAGGATCTCGTCCAGCTTTACCGTATACACACAGAGTTCTCCGGCCCGTGCCGGTCCCGGCATCGGATTTCCGGGGTCGATACTGATGCCGTACGCGAGCGTTCCGCTGAGGACCGCATTACAATACGGACGGCGGTCGCCGTGCCCCGCGAACATCTCGTGGCGGTTCATCTCGATCAGCGGCTGAAAAAGCGGGGAAGATGCCGCACTGACGGTATGCAGCCGCAGCGCTTTGACGCTGTCCAGGGATTCGACCCATGCCGCGTCTTCTTTCGTGAAGTGACGGTCCGTGACCGCACCGTAATAATTCCCCCGCGGATCGATCCGCGCGGCAACAGCGGTGTGGGACGCATCCAGCGTCTTTGCCATCCGGCTTGTGGAGAGCCACATGGAGACGGCCGTAAGAAGAAAGGCGCTGACAACCGCGCAGAGGATCAGCCACAAAGCCGTGGTCAGCGGTTTTCGCAGCAGACGTTTCCGGATATCCATGCTTTCCTCCTTCCGTCAATTCATGGATACAGTATAGCATGGAACGGGCCGTCTGTCATTCCTGTACTCTCAGCAATTTCGTCGGGGCGGCGAGAGCCGGCCGCAGCACCGCGAGCAGACATCCGATACAGTGACAGCCGAAATAGAGCAGCGCGGGCTGAAGCTGTTTCGTCAGCAGGCCCACCGCCAGGCTTCCCAGCGCCGGAAGAAGCAGCTGCTCCAGCAGTACCGTGCCGGCAAGCCTTACCGGCCCCATCCCCAGCGTCCGCATCAGCGCGTAGGTTTTCGTCTCCCCGCGGACCGCCAGGAAACCCATCAGGAAACCGACGGCCAGGCTTAAGAAAACGCTGACCGGGATCAGACGCTCCGTCTGCTGCACATTCTGCTGCAGCTCCGTCATCGCCGCAAGGTACTGCCGGTCCTCGATCGTGAGTCCCGGTTTGAAACTCATCTCCGAGGGATCCGGGGTCACGAACTGCTCCATGCCCTTCTCCCGCACCAGGTCCGCCTGTGAATTATCCTTCAGGAGGAAGGAAATCGAGTCCACGCTGATGGTATCTGTGATCCGGCGTCCCAGCTCCTGGGCCGTATCAAAAGGAATATAGATATTCTCTCCCGCCCCGCGGACCCAGCCGACCACGGTCAGCTCGAAATCCATCCGCAGAGAGTCATTCACGCTCCCGGTCCCTTCCGTTTTTCGATACGGATTGTCCAGGGTGACCGGGATGGTTTTTCCGGCATAGTCTGCATAGTACGCTTCCGGGATCAGACACCAGTATTCCCTGCTTTCAAAAAAGTCGTTTTCCGTACAGAAATACGCTCCGTTCCATGCCGGGTCCAGGACTTTGGCAGCCCGGGGCGAATTCACACCGATCGCCAGCCCTTTCGCTTTTTCTTCCGGGATATCCCAGGTGAGCGTCAGTTCCTTAGTCATCCGTACGTCCTTGATGTACGCGCCGAGGCCGTTGTCTTCATCTTCAATGAATTCCAGATAGCGTTTGTGCAGCCGCAGATGATCGTCCCGCCCGCCGCGGGCGTCGGTGATCACGCCCCGGATCTCATAGCTGTCCCGCATCTCCGCGAGCCGGCGCTCCTGGCTGTCCCGGTAGCCCGATAAAAAGCAGAGGACAAAGCAAAGCGCGCAGGCAAAGGCCAGCCCGGCCAGCGAAAGCGCGGGGCAGCGCAGGATCCGTTTTCCCAGGTATGTCATCATGCGCTATCCCTCCATCAGCTTTCTGGACGACCGGCGGCAGAGGATCACGCTGTGGATCATCAGAGCCAGGCAGAGGATCAGAAGCGCCGCGCCGGCAGCCGCAGCCAGCTGCGCGGGTCCTAGGCTCCCTGCCGAAAGAAGCTTCGCGATCTCCGCTTCCGAAGCCGCGAGCTGTTCGGCTTCCAGGGTATGATCCAGTCCCGCAGCGGCGTCCCGCAGGATCGATTCCTGCACCGTCCGGATCACCCGGCTGCCGGCGGCGATTCCGATCAGCGTCCCTGCCGCGGCGACGATCAGTCCGCTGCCCGCCAGATACCGGCAGGTGCGG
Organism: Lachnospiraceae bacterium; assembly: GCA_017394885.1. Taxonomy (GTDB): domain Bacteria; phylum Bacillota; class Clostridia; order Lachnospirales; family Lachnospiraceae; genus UBA6987. Next base: position 15,505 of record JAFPWO010000002.1, read on the forward strand.
GCTCTTGTCACGCCCAGAGAACGCATCGTTCCGATATTCTTCTTTTCACTCCCCTGGAACATCAGCACGAACAGCAGGAGGAAGACGCCCCAGCCCGCTGCAGAGAGGACCATCAGGCGGGTCATGGAAGCCCGCATATTCCGGACGTTCTTCTGCACGTCCTCAAAGCCCTGGTCGAAGGCAAAAAACTCACGCTTGTACGGAGAATTCTCCAGCGCGGTATTGAAATCATTCATATGGCCGCTCTTTAATTCCACACTGAGCAGCATGCCGTAGATATCGCGGCCGCCCGTCTCCTTCGGAATCTCGCCGAACGCGCCGTCCATCTGCGCCTTCTTCGGGATGAACACGGTATTGGGCCCGAAATCGTACGGCCCGTAACTCCAGTCGGAAAGAAGCTCGTAGAGGCCTACGACGGTAAATTCCTCCTCCAGCCGTCTCTCGAGCGGAGCCGTACAGAGCGCATCCACGGAAGGGTCATTGTAATATTCGCCCGGCTTCATCAGGAAGCGGGATTCATTGGTTCCGAACTGCCCCGCCTGCCCATAAAGACACAAATACTGGGAAAGGCGCAGCGTATCTCCCACTTTCAGCCCGCACTGTTCCGCGAGCTTTTTCGAAAGGATCAGGACGCCTGCCCCGGTCTCATATTCCTCGGCGGTAAAGCTCCGGCCTTCGGTGATCTTCGCACGGTCCGTCAGAAAGGCATACATCGTTTCCAGATACTCGGTCCCGATCACCGGCAGGCTGTGCATCTGCCGCATCCAGGCGTCCCGGTAGCTGCGCCAGATCTCATGCTCCGTATTGTTAAAGAAATCCTCCGGATCGCCGTCCCAGCGCTCGGCGGCGGGCAGCGTGTATGCTTCATCCGCCTGGCTGATCTGCGCGCTGTTGGGCCCCATACTGCCCGGCAGGAAAAGGATATTGCGGTTCAGCAGCATATCTTCTCCCCAGACCAGATTGCCCAGATACAGCAGCTGGTTTTTGTATACGTCGCCCTGCCGTACCGCAGGGAAAAGCTTGCGGCCCGGATCGTAGCAGCCGGCAAAAATATAGGTCCTGCCGACTTCAAAGTACGTGGCCGGGGAGGGAGGGATGATCAGCTCTTCCGGGTGGGCCGGATCAAATTCCAAATCGCTGTATTCCGTATCGATATACGCGGTAAAACGCCCCGCCTCTTCCAGAACCCGGCGCGCGCCGCAGCGCTCATACTCTTCGCCCAGAAGCAGGATCTTTTTCAGGTCCAACGTGACGGCGACGCTCCTTCCGCTGTCACGGATCTCACAGCATTCCCCGGCAAAAGCCGCGTAGCTGTAAGGCAGCATGTTTCCGTTTGCCCGGTAGCCGGACTTCTGATCCATTTCCAGGACCGGGGTAAAGGAAGGCGAAGACGCCGCGCTTAACGCATGGATGCGGACCGCTTCCACACTGTCCAGGCTTTCCAGCCAGTTCCTGTCTTCTTCCGTAAAATACCGTTCCTCCGCAGTCGGAAATCGTCCTTCTCCCTCCAGCAGCTGATCGCTCCGCACCGCGATCGCCATGTTATTATCCTTTAAGCTTTCCAGCAGGCGGGAGGTGGAATATCGCAGGGAGATCCCCACCAGCAGGAAGGCGCTCATGACCGCAGCAAGCAGCAGCCACAAAAGCGTATTGAGCGGCCTGCGCAGCAGACGTTTCCAGATATCCATGCCCCTCTCCTTCCGTTATTGTTCCGGATTTTCCCTGCGGTATGACTCCGTTCCGATCCCGGCAGTCCCTTCCGTTTCCTGCAGCGGCCTGTATACCGTAACGGAGGAACTCATGACTTCTTGTGAATCGTTTCCCCCGCCCGGGGCCATACTTTTCTCTTCCTCCGCGATATACCAGACTGTCGAAGATGAACGGTTTTCATCCTTCAAACCTTCCGCGGGGCCTTCTGCCTTTTCCGCGCTGCCCGGCGTCGGTGCGATCTCCGCTTCCGGGCGGCTTTCCGGCGGCGGCGCTGCCGGTTCTTTTCTTTCCGGATCGGTCAGGCTGCAGCCGGCCGCGGCCAGGGAAAGAAGGATCATCCCGGCCATGATCCCAAAGCCGGGCTTTCGATACCGCAAGACATATCGGACCCGGGTCTTCACTGCGGTCTCTCCGAATGCCAGCGGGCAGACGGTGATAAGCCGCCTTCCGGACAGGCTGCAGTCAAGGAGCGCCTTGGTATATTCTTTTCGATACGGGCTTTCCTGCCCGCGCACTACACATTCGTCGCAGGCCAGCTCGATATCCCGGCACAGCAGGATATAAGAGAGCCACATCAGCGGATTGAACCAGTATACGGAAAGCAGAAGAAAGCCCAGCAGCTTTCGCCACGGATCGAGCCGCCGGATATGCATCCGCTCATGGGCCAGTACATAGCTGCGGTCCTCCGTCCGGAGCTTCCCCGGCAGGCAGATCTTCGGACGGACCAGCCCGAAGATAAACGGCTCTTCGATCCGGTCGCAGAGATACACGTTCTCCTCCAGCGGAAGGCTCTCCCGGACCCGCAGGCCCACCCGTATATAGCTGAAGACCATATACAAAAGCATGAGCCCGGTCCCGACGATCCACAGGACAGCCGGTACCGTAAGCCCGTTTTCCCGTGCAGCGGTTCCGGCTAAAGCCGCATCGCTTTCCGGGGCCGTCTCTTCTTCCGAATAACGGGGAGAAAGCGCCTCCGCCACGGCTTTGCTGCTCAGCTGTTCCGGAATCAGGGAGACCGGGCTGGCCGGCAGACTCGGGACCAGAAGGCGCACCGCGACCAGGGCCCATAACGCACAGATCCAGGTGCGCGGCGCTTTTTTCAGCAGCAGGCGGATCCCCAGGACCAGCAGGACGGCCAGGCTGGCGGATACACTCATTTTTACGATCTGCAGGAATAATTCCCTCATGACCCGCTTCCTCCTTATCCGTCCTCAGGCCTGACTGTCGATCAGGCGGCGGATCTCTTCCGCCTCGGCTTCACTCAGCTTCCGTCCTGCCGAAAACGCGGCAAAAAAAGCCGGCAGCGAGCCTTTAAATACCTCGTCCACCAGCTGGCAGCTCTGCCCGGTAAGGTACTCTTCCTTCGAGAGCAGCGAAGTGATCGTTCCGTTCTCGTTCCGGAACAGTCCCTTCTCACACAGGCGTTTCAGTACGGTATAAGTCGTGGATTTGGCCCAGTGCAGTTCTTCTTTGCACAGCCTGACCAGCTCTCCGGAGGAAAGCGGTTCCCGCTCCCAGATGAGCTCCGCGAAATAAGATTCAACCGTTCCCAGACGTGTTCCGCTCATAGGATATGCCCCCTGATAAAGATATTTGGTCTACAGTTCGTCGTCCTGTCTGCAGTTTACACCATGTCGACCCGGCTGTCAAGCGGCCCGGGACTCATGAGCAGGCCGCGGGGCGTTCCCCCTTACCCCCCAATATCCTGTTCTGCATAAAAAACGGGGGCGTTCCCGCCTGCCGCACGGCAGGGAAACGTCCCCGTAGCCTGTGTTTTTCTTCCCGCTCAGCCGCTGATCTCCGTCACAGCGCCGATGAAGATCGGGAGCTTATTCTGCATGTCCACGATCATATATACGAACGGACGGTCCAGAATGACTTCCTTGGGTTTCTCCTCGAGTGCCTCAGCTGCTTCCACGATCACCGCGGTCACGGCGGCAGCGCGGGTCCCGGCTTCCGTCACTTCGATATGCGTCTTGTGCAGCACCTGGCTGATAAATAAGCTTTCGTCTTCCGAGATCCCGCGGAAATCTGCCACGAACGGCTCAAAGGCTTTCTTCATCCCCAGTTCTTTCAGGGCGCCGACCATCGCCCACTCGCAGTCGTAGCTGAATTTCGGCAGGCCGATCGTCGTCTTTTCCGCGTTTTCGCTGCCGATCAGTCCCTGCAGCTTTTCCGGGGTAAGGGAAGCGATATAGGCGTCGAAATCCGTCCCTTCTTCCGGCAGCAGGGCGACAAAGCCGTACGTGCCCCCTTCATAGAGCTTGATAAAACCGGTCGTGTCCTCATCATGCAGATAGCTCCAGACAGAATCGTACATCATGGTGACCGGTTGTTTCTTCCCGTCCAGACCGGTAAATTTGCCGTGCGGATCAAGCTGGTATTCATCAAACGGCGCAGCCCACTTCGCGTCAAAGCAGAGCGCGTTGATCAGGATCATGCGGGCATCCTCGCTCAGTTCCTGCAGGATCTCCTTGATCATTCCGTCCGTGTTCTTTTCGACCCAGTCATTGATATCCTTCACCGTCGTCTGATCGAACGGGGCCTGATAGATGCCGGCCTTAAAGTAATCCACGTCCTTCTGCAGGAAGTCTTCGTTCACGGTAAAGCCGTTCATTTCTTTGAACCAGATCGCATCGGCAATGGCAAATCTGGCTTTCTCGCCGGAAGGCAGTTCGTTGATGTAGGTGTAGACATACTGATTCAGCGCTTCCAGATCGATATCCTCGCCGCCGAGAAGCGCTTCCATCTCCGCCAGCGTTTCATTCTCCGCACCGTTCGCCGTCATGGCCAGGGCGATCAGGATGGAAAGCGGGGAGATGAGGGTGGAATCACTGCCCTCCCGTCCCGCATAGTGCGTCTGGAAAAGCTTCGAGGCAAGCGCCAGATACGCGCTGCGGAAGGTATCGTCGGTCTCTTTCCCCTGCGCCGAGCCGGGCGTGTAGTGCGAGTGGCTTCCGCCCTGCGCGCCGGTCTCTTTTTCTTCCGAAGAGGATTCCGGAGCCTGTGTTTCCTGTCCGGCTGTTTCCGAAGGCTTTGCACTTTCGGAGGGAGCTGCCGCGCCGCAGGCGCAAAGGCCCATCAGCAGCGCAAGTGATAACACGACACACGTCAGTTTGCAGATTATCGATTTTTTCACAGTTTTCATGGCTGACCTCTTTCTATTTCTGTGTGCCGGTGACCCGGCACATGTTCTTTTATACCACAAAAACCGGTCAGAAGGGAGAAATGTTGCATCGCAATAAAAAAAGGAGCCGCAAAGCCCCTTTTGCTCTGTCATCCGGATGACAGGCCTCCTGTTTTTTATTCCGTTCCCGGGCCGTCTCCTGCCGCGAAGAGATATTCCCCGTCGAAGCCGGAGAGCATTTCCTGAATCTCCCGGATGTACTGGTCCAGAAGGGCATCGCTTTCCGCCGGCTCCAGCCAGATCTGCAGATACCCGCCTTCCGCAAACTCCATGCCGCGGTAATACGCCGGCGCGCCGCCCCGCGCCGCAAAGGCGGCTTCCAGCGCTGCGGCGATCTCTTTGGATCGTTCCAGCCGCCGGGCCTCGCTGATGTTTTCCAGTCCGTTCGTCCAGCTTCGCATCGAAGGCAGCTCTTCCAGATAATGGCGGATCTCCGTCTCCGACTGGATCAGTTTTTCCAGATTCCCGTTCAGTATGGTAAGGACCGGCCCGGAATAGTATACGCGGTGCTCTTCGCCTTCCGCCGTCCAGCACAGCTCGATCTCCCAGGTCATCTTCGCCGTATCGGATGAGATCGAGAGATCCTCCGGCAGGCCGTTTAACCGTCTGCAGCTGTAGTAGGCGTCTTTCAGGAAATCCTGCGTCGCCTCCAGCTTTGTGCTTACGTTATCCGCCCCATACAGGGCTTCCCGGTCGGTCAATCCCGCAAGCGAATAGCTTCCGTCCCGGGAATCATACGAGTAGCAGAAGCGGTCTATCCCATCGAACGACATGTCTGTCTGATCAAAGCGGACGGAAAAGGCGAAATCTTCCGGTGCAGTCCGGTTATCATCCAGGATCTCCCGCACATAGCTTTCCGCCTGATTCAGATCCCACTCCTGGGAGATGCCCGGAAAGGCGTTCCTGTCCAGAGAGAGGCCCCCGCTCTCGTTCGCCCAGATGGCAAAGCGCTGGTTGTCCCCCACGGTATAGTCCGCGATCGCCTCCATGTACCCTGTATATTCATTTTTATACAGCATCAGGATCCCCTCCCGGCCGGCGGCGGCCGAGCGCAGGGACAGATTCAGATCCGCCAGCGAGGAATTGAGATATCGGTTCAAAAAGATTCTTACCGGGCCGCTTCCCTCCAGCTGCCCCCGGATGACGTCCAGCGGCTCCGCCGTCAGAATGCAGGCCTGCTCCGTCCAGCCCATCTTTTTATTTTCAAGGGAGATGTTTTTCATGTCCGTGATCCGTGCCCGCAGGACCAGATCGCACTTTTCAAACAGTTCTTTTTCTGTCAGATACATGAGGCAGGCTTCCGCGTTCGGCGAGCCGGAAACTACTGCTGTGATTTCCCGCACGATCATCTCGGCATCTTCATAAAGAAGGGCCGGATCCGCCTCGGTTTCTTCTGTCGCTTCTGTCCTGACCGGGTTCGGCACAGATGTGTCCTCTACCGTCTCATTCGGCACAGATGTTTCCTCCTTCGCCGTGTCATCCGTCGCGGACGTTTCCGCGGAGATCCTGTTTTTCGGGCTCTTCATCCAAGAGGCAAGGCCCAGTGCCAGAAGCACCACGGCCGCCGTCACCGCGGCGGCGCGGAAGATCCTGCTGCCCGTGAAGAACTTCGTCTCCTTCGGCTCCGCCTCCTGCAGGAAACTGTCTTCGATCTCATTCAGATCCTTTAAAAAATCCGTTTTATTCATACCACAGACCTTCCTTCTGCAGCAGCTCTTTCAGCTGATGCCGGATTCGGAACAAAAGAACTTTGACGTGATTGTCCGTGAGCCGCTCCTGCCTTGCGATCTCGCGGACACTTAAGAAATACCAGTAACGCTTCAGGAAGATGCTCCGCTCCCGCGCCGGCAGTTCTTTCAGGAAACGGTTCAGCGCTTCCCTCCGGCTCAGATTTTCAGCCCAGTCCCGGCCGTCCTCCCCGGGGAGGATATCTTCCAGTTCGTCCAGCACCGCGGCGGCTTCCCCGCCGCCCCGCTTTGCTGCCAGCCGCTCATCCAGCCTGTCCAGCGCGCGGCGGCGGCAGACCATATAAAGCCAGCTTTTAAGGGAGTCCGGCTCCGCCGGCGGGATAGCGTCCCAGGCTTCACGGTAGACGTCGTTTTCCACCTCCTCCGCATCCTCCGCGCTCCCCAGGATACGCAGCGCAAGCGCGCACAGGCCGGATCCGTACCGGCGCTTCGCTTCCGCTATCGCTTCCTCGGAGCGGTCAAAAAATTGCTGAACAAGGGGGTCGCGCGTCATCGTCAAAGTTCCTTTTTTGTCCTTCACTCTTTCAATCGGAAAACGTCTTAGGATGGTTACAGCGGTATTATAGCATATTTTTCGCCGGCATGTGAAAAAGGGCTCCGGTTTTCCGGAGCCCTTCCTCATGGGGAGGTATTGCTTAGACAATACCCTGAGCCAGCATGGAGATGACGATCTTGTCGGCAGCAGCCAGGTTCGCGCCTTCGATCAGGGCGTTCACGCCGTCCAGGCCGTACTTCTTCGCAGCAGCCAGAGAGCTGCGGAAGATATCCTTCATGATCGCATGCAGCTTCTCTTCAACTTCTTCTTCGGTCCAGTAGTACTTGGAAGCATCCTGAGCCATTTCCATCGCGGAGACCGCAACACCGCCGGCATTGACAGCCTTGGAAGGAGCCACGACCCAGCCGTTTTCACGAAGCAGGTCGATCGCTTCCTGGGTGGTAGGCATGTTCGCAACTTCGATCAGGACGTTGCAGGTGCCTTCTTCAAGCATTCTCTGCGCATCTTCCAGACGAACGTCGTTCTGCATGGCGCAAGGCATATAGTAGTCAGCCTTTACGCGGCCCCAAGGCTTCTGGCCTTCGAAGAACTGAGCGCCGTACTTGTCAGCATAAGGCTTGCAGTGCATCGGATCCGTCGCACGCATCTCAAGCAGATACGCAACCTTTTCTTCATTCATGCCTTCCGGATCGTAAACGAAGCCGTCCGGACCGGAAATGGTAACAACCTTCGCACCCAGCTGGGTCGCCTTCATGGCAACGCCCCAGGCAACCTGGCCGAAACCGGAGATCGCGATGGTCGCGCCCTTGATGTCGCGGCCGAGGGTCTTGATCAGTTCTTCGGCATAGTACACAGCGCCGAAACCGGTAGCGGTGGGACGTCCCAGGGATCCGCCGTACTGAGGAGCCTTGCCCGTAACGGCAGCGGCTTCGAAGTTGCCGGTGATTCTCTTATACTGGCCATACAGGAAGCCGATTTCACGAGCGCCTACGCCCATGTCGCCGGCAGGGCTGTCGGTGTTGGCACCGATGTAACGATAGAGCTCGGTCATGAAGCTCTGGCAGAAACGCATAACTTCCGCATCAGACTTGCCGATCGGGTCGAAGTCGGAGCCGCCCTTGCCGCCGCCGATAGGAAGCGTGGTCAGGCTGTTCTTGAAGCACTGTTCGAAAGCCAGGAACTTAATGGTGTCCAGGGTAACGTTCTTCGCAAAACGAAGGCCGCCCTTGTACGGGCCGATCGCGCTGTTGAACTGTACACGGTAGCCGCGGTTTACATGAGCAACGCCATTGTCATCTACCCACGGTACGCGGAAGATAACGGTCTTTTCCGGTTCAACCAGTCTTTCCAGCAGAGCCAGCTTCCGATACTTCTCTTCGTTCGGGTCGATCATGGGACGCAGAGAATTCAGAACTTCACGAACGGTCTGCAGAAACAGCGGTTCATTCGCGTCGCGCGCTTCAACCTGAGCTAACACTTCATCTACATAAGACATAACAACTTCCTCCTGAAAATAAGTGTGTCTGATTTAGTTTTCCGGTTTATTGGATAGTTTAAGAATAGCACAAAAACGGGGTTTCAGCCTACTAACTTTCTTAAGTATTTTGCTACTGTTGCCTGTTTTTCTTTCGCTTTGAAAGAAAGTATAACAGGTTTGCAAAAGGGGGCCGGATGTATTATAATCTGCAGTAAATATCTCCCCGAAAAGGAGCTTTCATGAAGAAAATCAGTATACTCGGATCCACCGGTTCCATCGGCTGCCAGACCCTCGACGTAATAAGCCGGCGCGGCGGCTATACCGTTACGGCGCTGGCTGCCGGACGGAGCGTACGCCTTGCGGAAGAGCAGGCGCGGGCGTTTAAGCCGGCGCTATTCTGCCTCTATGATGAGGCGGCGGCCGCGGATCTGAAAGTCCGGATTTCGGATCTTCCCACCCGCGTTGTAAGCGGGAAAGAAGGCCTGCTCGAAGCGGCGGCCGGCGTGCCGGCCGATATGGTCTCGGTCTCTATTTTAGGGATGATCGGGCTTGAGCCCACGATCGCCGCCATCAGGGCCGGGCGGGATCTGGCGATCGCCAATAAAGAAACCCTGGTCACGGCCGGGCATCTGATCATGCCGCTGGCGAAGGAGTGCGGCATCCGCCTGCTGCCCGTAGACAGCGAACACGGGGCCATTTTCCAGTGTCTGGAAGGGGAAGACCGTGCGCGCGTCACGAAGCTTTTTCTTACCGCATCCGGCGGGCCTTTCCGCGGAAAGACCCGGGAGGAACTGAAGGAGATCCGCCCCGCGGACGCACTGAAGCACCCCAACTGGAGCATGGGCGCGAAGATCACCATTGATTCCTCCACATTAGTCAATAAAGGGCTGGAGGTCATGGAAGCGCACTGGCTCTATAATATGCCCTACGATCAGATCCGGGTCGTGGTGCACCCGCAGAGCATCGTCCATTCCATGGTGGAGTTTTCCGACGGGTCCGTCAAGGCGCAGCTGGCCGTCCCGGATATGGAGCTGCCGATCGCGTACGCGCTGTATTATCCGGAGCGGACGGAAGCCCTCTGCGACCGCCTTGATTTCTGGGAACTGCCGGATCTGCACTTTGAAAAGCCGGATTTTGAGAACTTTCCGGGGCTCTCCCTCGCCTATGAAGCGGGCCGCGCCGGCGGAACCATGCCAACAGTGTATAATGCGGCAAACGAATGGGCCGTGCAGCACTTCCTCGCCGGAACGCTCTCCTATCCGGGTATCATCGAAGTCATTGAAAAAGCCATGCGGGCACACACCCCTGCGCCGGATCCTTCTCTGGAAGAAGTGCTCGCCGCCGAGCAGTGGGTGAAGAACTTCCTTGCACCGGCAGGGCTTTCATGATACACTGACAGAAGCATCAGACAACGGAATTCAACCGCCCTTCCGGGGCTGTTTTCAATCCAAACTGTTGGAGGTTCATATGAAGAAGCGTGTATTCTATCCTTTTCTGCTGGCCGTTTTCTGCCTGTTTGTGATGACAGGCTGCACCAAGACCTTAAAGCTCGCCGACTACGTCGATTACAAGCTGAAAGGCTATGACGGCTACGGGGTCCTGACCGACAAATACGACACCCGCGCGCTGGCCGAAGCCATCGCCAAGGCGGCCGGCTACAGCGAGAAAAAGAGCAATTACGAAGACAAGCTGGACATCATCAAGGAAGATATCGCGGACAAGCTGGAGGTAGAATGGTCGCAGACCGACCATATCTCCCGGGGCGATACCCTCACCTGCAGCTGGGAGATCTCTTCCGAAGCGTTCAAGAATTATAAGGTGAAGCTGGATACCAGCTCGTTTAAAGTTACCGTAGCGGAAGACGCCCTGAAGGCGCTGAAGGATCTGAAGGCCACGGACGTTTTAAAGATCACGCCCGAAGGCTACAGCGGCGCCGGCCGGCTCTACTTTTCTCTCGCCGACGAAAAGTTCAAGGATATTCTTTACAGCTATGAAGATGACCTGAACGGCTATCTTGCCAACGGGGACGAATTCACCATCGAGCTTTCCGACCGGACGGGCGGCGACCTGAAGGAAGTCCTCGGGCTGGCCGGCTACAAGCTGGACGGCACCACCGTGAAATATACGGTGGAGGGACTGGAAGAGCCGACAAAGATCGATCCGTTCGAATCTGTCACCGTAAGCTTTGAAGGCTACTCCGGCGGCGGCACCCCGAAATATGAACTGGATTCTTCCGCCAGCGGCGCGTTTTATTATCTCGATTTCAACTTTGAGCCGGAAGAAAAGCTCTCCAACGGCGATACCGTGACACTCCACGCCAAATCCGAATGGTGGGAAGAGGAGGACGCTCACGATATTCTGAAATACTACGGCATCGTTTTCACGAATTTCGACAAGACCTACACCGTAGCAGGGCTGGAGGAGCCCGAGAAGGTCGATCCGTTTGACTTCATCACCCTCAATTACCAGGGCGTTTCCGGCTATGCCACGCTCTCCTGTGAGAAAGACAGCACCAAAGACTTCCTGGAAAATCTGGACGTCAGCCTCGACAAGAAAGAGAGCATCGCCAACGGAGACGTGATCACGCTGACGCTGACGCACTGGTGGTATGAAGACGTCGTCGCCTACTGCCTGAAGGAATACGGCGTGCTGCTGACACAGACAGAAAAGACCATTACCGTCGATTCCCTGCCGGATGCTGCCGAGCTCGATCCCTTCGAATATGTCACCGTGACCTTCAGCGGCATCTCGGGCGACGCGAAGGCGGAATACGCGATCGACACGGAAAGCGAATATGCCGAAATGCTGGACGATATCTACTTCACCTTCAGCGACAGCCGCAATCTGACCGTCGGCCAGGAGATCACGCTGACAGCCTCCCGCTACTGGGGCGGCGATCTTGTCGAATACTGCATGAAGAACTATGGCGTGCAGCTGACAGCGACCGAGCACACCTATAAGGTCGAAGCGCTGGATGAATATCTTTCCACCATGGAAGGCTTCCCGGAAGAGACGCTGAAGGCGATGAATAAAGAAGCCGAGGACGCTTATGCGGCTTACGCTGCCGGCCAGTGGACAAAACCGGACACCTATAAAGGCATCAAATATGTGGGCTACTATCTCCTCAACCGAAAAGAGTATTCTTCCTGGAACACGAACAGCTACCTGTACCTGATCTACCGCGTTTCCGTAAAGACGGAGAAGGACGGCGCCTTTGAGTACTACTATTACCACCGCTATGACGATATTCTGGTCAAAGCGGACGGGACCATCGACGTGGATCCTTTAACCTACCGGTATCAGAACAGCACCCTGTATAAATCCGGGCTGTATTACCGCGGCTACGCGACGATGGAAGACTTCATCAAGAACTGCGTCACATCCTATGTGGACAATTATACCTACACAACCGATATCAGCGAATGATCATTGAAAGTGGGAAGAAGTGATGTCGCCGGTCAGCTCATCCCCAAAAAAGAAAAAACCTTCGGCCAGCATTCTAAGTGTATGGGCTGTCGCATATCCGATGGCTTTTGCTGCGCCTTTCGTCGTGGAGATCGCGTTGCTGATCCTGAGAAAGACCGGACCGTGGTGGATCCCGATGATACTGGGATATATCGTTCTGCTGCAGATCCCAACCGCCTGGTGGATCACCCGCCGGGATAAGGTCCGCTATCATGCTCAGGTCGGCGATGAGGTCTATTATCAGGTCTATCCGGAGGATTTGAAAAGGGCTCTCCGGAAAGCCAGAAAAAAAAGGGGTTCAAAAGAGGTAAACCAGACGATCACTTTTTACCGTGACCGTCTGGTTACGGCCGCCCAGCCATTTGATGAATTACAGGAGAAAAATCGCCGTCTGAGAGCTGCCCTGCTCTATGCGGGCGGGGGAGTTCTTTTTGTTCTGGGGCTGTTTCTGATCCGGTATGCACTGCCTATTCCGAAAGGATTTCTGTTCCCCGGCACATACCTCCCGGATTATACTCCGATCTTCTTATTGGTCTGCGCCTTGTTTTCCCTGATCACCGCGGCTGCCCTCTTTATGCAGAAGCCGGCCTGGCGCATCAAGATGAGCGCTTCAATCCTTTTCTTTTTAAGCTTCTGGTCGGTGATGATCTCGGTCTCCAAACGGTCCCATTACAGCGTGAAAGATCTGATCATCCTTACTATCTGCCTCCTTATTTACGCGGCCGCGGCGTTCGGTCTTCCGGCGCTGGCCGGGGACATCCGCACGAAAGAACAGATCTGCCGCGATAACGAAGAATACCAGCTGGCACTCTATGAGCTCGGACTGATCCCGGAGGACGAACTGGAATTCCGCCTTCTGAAAAGAGGCTCCTACTTTACCCCGGAATAAGAAAAACGCCGCGGCTGCGGCGTTTTCCTTTTGCTTTTGATCCCGTATCCGTGGCGCAGCGGCTTACAGCCCCTGCGCTTTTGCTTTTTCGATAGCCTCCGCGACCATCATATCCTGGATCTTCATCAGACGGATCTGCGTGCTCCGTTCGTTCTCATCCAGTTTCATGGAAATATACTTGATCTTGGCCTGCGCGTCCGGGATGATGACGTGCTCCAGCGCATTCACGCGCCGGCGGGTCTTTTCGATCTCCGCGGCCATGAGGCGGCAGGATTTTTCCACCTCCGCCAGCCGCAGAAGATCCGGCAGCAGCTCATTCAAATAGGAGACCGCGTCGTCCAGCTCGCTGGAGGTAAAGGCGTAGCCGTAGCTGAAGATATCGCCCTGCCCGGCGCTGCGCGTCTTCTTTTCCAGAACGGGGATCTCCACGCTCATGACGTTCCGCGTGGATACTTCCACATAGGTCACCTGCTTCGGCGCGAGCAGCGCGGTATTTAAAATCTGATCCGAAGAGGCTGCCCGGGCCAGCACGAACGCACCGTTGGCCTTTTTCAGTCTTTCCTCCACGGATTCCCGCAGCACTTTGTTCTCGCGCACCAGATCCAGGAACTGGCGCATCAGTTCATCCCGCTTGTCCTTTAAGAGCTTATGGCCGCGCGTGGCCGTGGTGAGGCGGCGCTTCTGCTTGCTCAGCTCCATGCGGGTAGGAATGATTTGTGAAGAAGCCATAGCTTACTCCTCGTAGTACATATCCAGATATTTCTCGTCGATCCGCTTCAGCTCGGTCCGCGGCAGCATTCTGAGCAGCTTCCAGCCGATCTCCATGGTCTCCTCAATATTGCGGTTCGCGGTATAACCCTGCGACACATACTCGCTTTCAAAGGCATCCGCAAAGGCCGCATATTTCTTATCCAGGGCCGTTAAGGCCGCTTCGCCCAGAACCACCATCAGTTCCTTGGCTTCCTTGCCACGGGCATAGGCGGCGAAGAGCTGGTTCATCACATTGGCGTGGTCGGCGCGGGTCTTGCCCTCGCCGATTCCCTTATCCTTCAGACGGGACAGGCTCGGCAGCACGTCGATGGGCGGCGCCACATTCTTGCGGTAGAGATCACGGCTTAAGATGATCTGCCCCTCGGTGATATAGCCGGTCAGGTCGGGGATGGGATGCGTCTTGTCGTCCTCCGGCATGGACAGGATCGGAATCATCGTGATGGAGCCGGTCCTGCCTTTCTGGCGGCCGGCGCGCTCGTACATCTGCGCCAGGTCCGTATACATGTAGCCGGGGTAGCCGCGGCGGCCCGGGACTTCTTTCCGGGCGGCCGAGATCTCACGCAGGGCGTCCGCGTAGTTGGTGATGTCGGTCAGGATGACCAGTACGTGCATGTTCTTTTCGAAGGCCAGGAATTCGGCCGCCGTCAGTGCCATACGCGGGGTCGCGATACGCTCGACAGCCGGGTCGTTGGCCAGGTTGACGAACAGCACGGTCCGCTCGATAGCCCCGGATTCCCGGAAGCTTTCCACGAAGAAGTTCGCTTCTTCAAAGGTGATGCCCATGGCGGCGAAGACAACCGCGAAGGGCTCGCTGGTGCCGCGCACCTTCGCCTGCCGGGCGATCTGCGCCGCAAGATTCGCGTGCGGAAGGCCCGAGGCCGAGAAGATCGGGAGCTTCTGTCCGCGGACCAGCGTGTTCAGGCCGTCGATGGCTGAAACGCCGGTCTGGATGAATTCCTGCGGATAGGCGCGCGCGGCGGGGTTCATCGGCAGGCCGTTGATATCCTTGCGGGCTTCCGGCAGGATCTCCGGACCGCCGTCCATGGGACGGCCCAGCCCGTCAAATACGCGGCCGAGCATATCTTCCGATACGCCGAGCTCCATGCTGCGTCCCAGGAACCGGACCCGGCTGTTGGACAGGTTGATACCGGTCGAGCTTTCGAAAAGCTGCACCAGTGCGTTCGATCCGTTGATCTCCAGCACCTTGCAGCGGCGGCGTTCCCCGTTCGCCAGCTCGATCTCGCCCAGTTCATCGTAAGTTACATTTTCCACGCCGGTGACCAGCATCAGCGGGCCGGCGACTTCCTGTATGGTACGATATTCCTTCGGCATTTATTTGTCCTCCTTCGCCAGCAGCTCTTCCAGTTCCACCCGCAGCTGTCCGCGGACGGTCTCATAAGCCGGAAGCAGGTTGTTTTCCTCGGTGTATTTATAACGGCCGATATCCTCCCGCACGTTCAGGGTGACCAATGCTTCGATATCCGCGCCGCGCTTTAAGGCTTCCGCGCATTCGTCATAGAAAGCCAGCACGAGCTTCATCAGGCGGTACTGCTTCTCCAGCGAGGAATAAGTGTCGATCTCATGGAAGGAGTTCTGATGCAGGAAGTCTTCCCGTACGGAGCGGGCCGCTTCGAGCTTCAGCCGTTCCGGGGCGGATAAGGCGTCCATACCGACAAGCTGCACGATCTCCTGCAGTTCGGCTTCCTCCTGCAGCAGGCGCATCATGCGGTTGCGGCATTCCATCCAGTCTTCATGCACGTTTTCGTCGAACCAGGCCCCCATGTTTTCCAGATACAGCGAGTAGCTGGTCAGCCAGTTGATGGCCGGGAAGTGACGCTTGTAGGCCAGGGCGGAGTCCAGGCTCCAGAACACCTTGACGATACGCAGCGTCGCCTGCGAGACCGGTTCGGAAATATCGCCGCCGGGCGGGGATACCGCGCCGATGACCGACAGCGCGCCGATCCGGTCCTCCGAGCCCAGGGTCCGCACCATGCCCGCGCGTTCGTAGAACTGCGCCAGACGGCTGCCCAGGTACGCGGGATAGCCTTCTTCCCCGGGCATTTCCTGAAGACGCCCGCTCATTTCACGGAGCGCTTCGGCCCAGCGGGAGGTGGAGTCGGCCATCAGGGCGACCGAGTAGCCCATGTCGCGGAAGTATTCCGCGATCGTGATCCCCGTGTAGATGGAGGCTTCCCGCGCCGCCACCGGCATGTCGGAGGTGTTCGCGATCAGGACCGTGCGCTCCATCAGCGACCGGCCGGTCTTCGGATCCTTCAGTTCGGGGAACTCATTCAGAACGTCCGTCATCTCATTGCCGCGTTCGCCGCAGCCGATATAGACCACGATATCCGCCGCGGCCCACTTGGCCAGCTGGTGCTGGATGACCGTCTTGCCCGAGCCGAACGGCCCCGGAACGGCGGCCACGCCGCCGCGGGCGATCGGGAACATGGTATCGACCACGCGCTGCCCTGTGATCAGCGGCTGCTTCGGCGGGATCTTATCCTTATACGGACGGCCGCGCCGCACCGGCCACTTCTGCATCAGCGTGAGGCATTCCACTTTATCAGCGGTCTTGATTTTCGCCACGACGTCCGTCACGGTGAAATCGCCTTCATTAATGACGGCGACCTGGCCGCGGATCCCGACCGGCACCATGATCTTATGCAGGACGATCGGCGTCTCCTGCACCGTGCCGATGATATCGCCGGGTTCCACGATTTCCCCGATGGAGACCGTGGGCACGAAATGCCATTTGACGTCCCGCTTTAAGGACGGCACCTCCACGCCGCGCGCCAGGAAATTGGTTCCGGTGGCCTTTAGGATATCGTCCAGAGGACGCTGAATTCCGTCGTAAATGCTTTGGATCAGGCCGGGGCCCAGTTCCACGCTTAAGGGCATATCGGTCGATTCCACCGGTTCCCCGGGTCCCAGTCCCGAGGTTTCCTCGTAGACCTGGATCGAAGCCTCATCCCCGTGCATCTCAATGATCTCCCCGATCAGGCGCCGCTCGGAGACACGAACCACGTCGTACATGTTCGCATCCCGCATCCCGCCGGCCACCACCAGCGGGCCGGCCACCTTTTTAATGGTACCCTTGCTCATAAGGTGCTTCCTTTCTATCTGTCCTCTTTAAAAATGATATCCGAACCGACCGCCCGTTCCACAGAGCGTTTGACCCGGGCGATGCCCTCTCCCGTATTCCCGGAGATGCCCGGGATCGGGATGATGGCCGGCGTCAGCTGTTCCTCATAGACGTTTAATTCGTCCCGCAGCGCTGTGGCCAGTGCTTCCGTAAGATAGATCACGGCCACCTCCTGCTCCGCGAGACTTTTTATTTCCTTTAACGCAGCCTCCGGTGAATCGGCCGGACATACGGCAAGACCCAGGGCGGCAAATCCGTAAATGCTGTCATAATCTCCCACAACGGCCAGTTTATACATACATTTCCCTCAATCTTTCCCGCATGACAGATTCCGGCAGATGATTCTGTTTCTCCGTCAGCAGCATCCGGACGCTCTTGATCTCATTCTGCCGCACGACCACGTACGCCACGAGCGGTCCGATCGTGAACACTTCCGATTTCTGCTCCCGCATGCGGGAAAGCAGCAGGTCCTCGCAGGAGCGTTCAAAGCTCACCATCGATTCCATCAGGGAATCGCTCAGGGAAGAATACTGTGTAAACCGCAGATAGTCCGCTACAGCTTCCCGGCCTTCCATCGCCGCCTGCGCCAGGGTGTGGATATTGAGCTCCCCGTCCGGCGCCAGCATGTTCAGGATCTCTTCCCGGTTCTTTCCGCCGGCCGCGGCCCGCAGCGCGATCATCACATTGGCCTGCGCGGCCGTCAGGGCGGCATATTCCTGCAGCGCCGGATCTTTTGCTTCTTTCCCTTCCCGGATCAGTTCCGTGAGCGCCGCCTTGTCCAGCACGGCGTCGCAGAGCTGTCCGTCGCCGGTCTCGGCCAGCAGCTCCGCCGCTTCCCGGGCGGCGGCAGCCATCGCTTCGGGGAAGATCTCATAATCCTGTTCCCGGATGGCCCTGCGGATCTCTTCTGCCGCGATCCTTCCGCCGGACACATACAGCCGCTCGGGCGGCAGCTTGGTATTGGTATAGATCTGCTTGATCGCCGCCTTGATATTCTGGTAGTCCCGCGTCAGCTTCAGCAGGGAAAGGCTGTCGTCGTCCCGGAGGAGCTCATCGATCAGCTCCCAGGTCTTGGCCGATTCCGCGGCCAGCATCCGCTCCGCCTCCAGCGGCTCGTCCGGATTGCCCCAGCCCCAGTCAGCCAGCTGCGCCAGTGCGGAGCGGATATCCGGCAGCGCGATCAGCTGCTTGAGCTGCGCTCTTGTGAGGAGCGACCCTTCCTTGACGCGGATCCGGGCCACCTCGTAGATATAGTCCTTTGCCATAGACGCCTCCCTACACGGAACCGTCTTCCGTAAACAGCACCGCCCGTATCCGGTCCTTCAAGGCATCTTCTTCCGACTCCAAGATCGCTTCCACCGAGCAGTTCTCCAGGCTTCCGCCGTAATTAAGCAGGAAGCCGCCGCCGATATTCGCCGGCTGATCGGACAGCGTCAGGCTCACGCCTTTTTCTTCGGCGATCGCGGCGATCTTTTTCTCAAAATCAGCGGGACGGCGCGCCAGATCCTTCGCGTTCAGGCAGAGCTCTCCGGCGTGCAGGTCCTCCTGCTTTTCCAGAAGGCGAAGCAGGAAGGCAAAGTAGGCGTTATCATCCAGGCTCAGGAGGGCGTCCTGCGCCTGATCCAGCGCTTCCTGCACCAGAGCCCCTTTGGTCTGAAGGATGGCCTGCCGCTTTCTCATGGCCAGATTCGACTCCGTGCGGCCGGCCTGCTCCTGTATGTAGGCGTCCGCGGCTTTCTGCCCTTCCCGGCCGATCGACGCTGCTTCCTCCAGCGTTTTTTTCCGCAGCTCTTCTATCTTCTGATCCGCTTCCGCCAGGATCTCTTTGGCCTGTGCCTGCGCCTGTTCCGTGATGTGCCGGAGGATTTTTTCAGTTCCGGTCATATCCGTCCCTCCTTTACAGGCTGGAAACCGTCAGAATCGATACCAGCAGCGCTAAGATCGCGTAGGTTTCCACCATGGCCGGCAGCAGCATCGCGCGGCCGAAGGAATCCGGGCGTTTCGCCAGCAGCGAGATGGAAGCCGCCGAGGCTTTGCCCTGATGAATCGCGGAGATCAGGCCGGCAACCCCGATCGGCAGACAGGCCGCGAAATACAGCAGGCCCTGCTGCAGAGTCGGCGCCGTGCCGCCCAGTACCCCGATCTTGCCGAGGGTGACGAAGGCCACCAGCAGGCCGTAAATACCCTGGGTACCCGGCAGCAGCTGAAGGATCAGTACCTTGGCAAACAGCTCCGGTTTTTCCGTCAGCACGCCGGCTGCCGCGCGGCCGCCCATGCCGACGCCGATCGCCGAGCCGCTGCCGGCCAGAAACGTGGCCAGCGCCGCGCCGATCAACGCCCAAACCTGTCCCATATCCGCGGAAAACAAACCTTGACTCATCTCAAATATCCTCCATATGATAGTATTTCGCAGTATCGGCGGTCATCGGTTCAAACGCGTTTCCGCCGCCCTCATAAAATTTCCCGAAGAATTCCACGTACTGCAGACGGTTGGTATGCACGTACGCACCCAGCAGGTTGATCGCCATATTGAGCGCATGTCCCACCAGGAAAATAACAATAAAGATTATCGCGCCGATCACCCCGCCGCCGAACATCGTCCCCATGCTGTTGATGACAGAAGCGATAACGCCGGTCGCGAGCCCCAGCGCCAGCAGCCGAGAGTAGCTCAGCACATCCGAAAGCCAGCCCGTGATGCCGTAGATCTCATAGGCGCCGAGCGCCAGCCGCAGCCCGAAGTTCTTCTTGTCCCAGGCGGCAAACAGCAGCAGGCCCACCGCCCCGGCGATCGCCAGAATTTTGGCCGCGCTCTGCACAGCCGGCGGCAGCGGGATCGCACTGCCCGAGATCGAGGCGAACAGATCCGACGGCAGCAGCAGCAGGATCAGGCCGATCAGCAGCAGGTACCAGCTTAAGACGCCGCCGATGAAATCCATCACACGCTTCTGCTTCAAAAGCTGGAAGCCCTTGATCGCCAGCCCGGTAAAAAGATGGATGATTCCGATCAGGAAGCTGTAGATCAGCAGCCGCATGGGCTTCTTGATGGGGGCGAACCACAGCGGCCGGAAGACCTCTTTGGCGGGATCCACCCCGAAGAAGGTATGCGCGACGACATCGATCACGTCGCCGAAGAAGCTGCCGAAGAGAAGGCCCCAGATCGTGGTGGAGACCCCGCACCAGAAGAACATGGTCAGCATCTGGCGGGTCCCCTTCTTCATCCCCGGGAACTTCTTTAACGCGATCCCGCAGCCGATGACCATCAGCAGGCCGTAGCCGGCGTCCGAAAGCATCAGGCCGAAGAGAACATAGTAGAAGATCGACATGATGGAGGTCGGATCGATCTCTCCCACGCCCGGAAGGCCGTATGAAGCCACCACGCTTTCCGTCGGGGTGCTGAAGGAATTGTTTTTGAGCAGCACCGGGGCTTCCCCCTCTTCCATCGGGCAAAACTCCACGGAACAGGTGAACTTTTCTTCCAGCTCTTTCTTTAAGGCATCCGCGGCTTTCTCCGGCACGTAACCGGTCAGGAAAAAGACCTCTTTGCTGGTACCGGCCTTTGCCACGGCTTCCAGACGCCCCTTTTCCAGCGTGGCGTCGTCATACAGGAACTGCAGGCCGGCACGGTCGCAGCCGCGCTCCTTCAGCCAGTTTTCTTTTTCTTCCGCCTTCTGCCGGGCTTCCCCGTGCTGCGTCTCCAGCTCCGCAAGCAGCTCCTTCGGCGTTTTATCCGACTGGATCAGCGGCCGTGCGAAGCCTTTCCGGCGGAGGCAGTCCTCCACTTCATCCGCGATATCTTTGAGGCAGACCAGGATCAGCGCCGTCTGGCTGTCGGCGGGATCGATCATCTCGATCTCATACGCCTGCGCCTCCGGGACCTCTTCGGCAAGGAAGGCGCGCACCTCTCCCTCCGGGACCATGCCCGGCAGCGTTCCCATAAGGATGCGGCAGCTCTGCGTTTCCTCGGTGTTCATCGGCCGGGGGAAATCCTTCCAGGGAAGGATGTTCTCCATCAGCATCTCCGTCCGGACGATGACTGCCTTTGCTTCCGTCACCTGTTTATCCGCTTCGATCACAGCGGCGGCTTTTGCTTCCAGATCGGCCTGCTCCCGGCTCTCTTTCAGCCAGTCTTCATAGCTTTTATCCGGAACGCCGGCCAGTGACGCGAGCAATCCGCCTTGATCCGGCGCGTAACGGTCCAGGATCTTTAGCGCCTGTTCCGCCGCATGTGCTTTCCGTTCCGCAGCCTGGACCGCGTCGCGCACGTCCGGGCTCGTCAGATGCCGGTGCTCTTCTTCGCGCACCTGGAGCACGCGTTTTTTCTGCACCAGCCGCAGCAGCGCTTCCCTTTCCGACTCCAGTCCGCAGAGCCATATTTTTTTCATGGATACGACAGACATACCTTGCCTCGCTTATCCCAGATATTCCAGTACGGCGTGAACCGCCGCTTCCATCTTCGGAAGCGTGGTTTCCCGCAGTTTCGCGCTGAGTTCATCCCGCTCGGCCGCAGCTTCCTGCTCTGCCTTTTCCGCATTTGCAGCGGCCTGTGCACGGGCCTGACGCATGGCGGCTGCCGCATCCTGCCGGGCCTGTTCCAGCTGTGTCTTGGCCAGTTCCTGCGCAGCAGCCAGCCGCTTTGCCGCTTCATCCCGTGCGGAAAAAAGCTCCAGTTCCGCACCGGCCTCCTCTGCCAGCACTGCCTCGATTACAGGGTTTTCCATTCAAAACCTCCCTGACATTTCTGTCAACCTCTTAAGAAATACAAGCCAAATTTATTCTCGACTTTATCATATCATAAAAGAGCTCCTGTTGGCAAATTATTTCAAAGCCTCCTTGGCGATTATCGCTCGAAAAGCGGCAGACCCTCCCTGCGTATAATGGAATAAGACAGTCCGGGTCTGGCCCCAAACTGTCTTATTCCGATATAAAGCGATATGTTTTCAGGGATTACTCTACCAGGATAAAGCCGATACACTCCGCGGGGGAAGCGGCAATCGCTTCCATCTCGTTGTCCAGCAGGCGCTGCTTCGAGTAATGGATCTGCTCGACGCAGACCACGTTCTGGCCGCCGGTTAGGGCGACTACGGCGTCGGCACTGCTGTGAACGTTCCCGCCCACCTGCACTTCGCAGTTGAGATAGTGCTGTACGACCTTGCTGATCCGCTCCAGCATCTCTCCGGGGACGGTTCCCATCAGCAGGATCTCCTTGCTCTGCGCATGCATGGCCAGATTCGCGGCGATCAGCCGGGCTGATTTCGCATGGGAGAGGTTCGGGCGGTGCGAGGCCTTGTTCAGGATAAAGCGGTCGAAGCGCTGCCAGATATTCTTTTCCCCGCTCCCCTTATCCGCCGTCGGGTAGACCCCGAAGACCGGGAGGTTATAGCGGGCTTTCAGCGGAAGATCATTGGTCACGAAGCCGTTGGCCACAAAGACGACGGCAAACCAGACCGCGCCGAGGAACAAGCCCACGAAAAGCCCCAGGATGCAGTATTTGGCTGCGCCGAAAAGCATGGATTTGACGGTGATCTTGCTGCCTGTGGAAGCCGTAACGGTCAACGTGGCGCCTTTGGAGGAAGTGTTCTTTTCATTCTCAAAAGTCACGACGCAGCGGAACATGTAGCCGTTCTGCGTACTCTTGCTTGTGAACGTCAGCGTATCCGTTGACGCGGAAGGATAGGTTCCGGTATTGACCGAACTCCAGCTCATCCCGTCCTTGCTGTACTGCCACTGATACTTGGTAACTTTTCCCGAGGTGGCTATATGGAAAACCGCATTATTTCCTTCGGAAACGCTGTAATCCTTCGGCTGTTCGATAATTGCCGGATCACCGGATTCGGTACTTTGCTTTCCGCTCTGCGTGGTCGATGCCTTTTTCGCAGCCGCCACTCTCTGCTTATTCAGCGTGAGCCCACGATATGCGCCGAGCAGCAAGGCACAGGCCCCCATGATAATCAGCAGAATGCGCCACTGCCGCAGAATGTACCAGAATATGTCGCTGAGGCTGAACGCTGTCTCCGCGTTGCTGTAGATCTTCTTTTGAGATTCCATCTTGAACCCTCCGGGAAAAACATGCGTATATTTTAGCAAATGAATGCCGGAAACGCAAGATATTCAAACGCATTTTTACAGATTCCCCGCAAACGTATTTCCCCTGCTTTCACGGCATTTCCCCGCCGTCCAGCACAACGCTGGCCATCCGCGGTTCAAAACAGCAGGTCGGGCGGACGCTGACGATCCGCACACCGCTGGCCCGCTGCGGGCCCACCTTCATAAAGGTCGCCAGCACACTGGTTTTTCCGTGCAGGCCCAGCGGGCCGATATCGGCCTCATTGACCCGGCGGGTGATTTCCCTTTCCATGTCGCTCTGAACGTCATAGTGTCCGTCCGACTGCGCCTGCAGCATCAGAGAGGCGGCTTCAAAATGACTGCGGCCGACGCCGACGGCCAGCGTACAGGGAGAACACCCCAGCTGCGCCACGCTCTCCTTCGCCCAGGCCACGATCTCATCCAGTACGACCTGCGCGCTGTGCCTGTGAAAGACCCGGTAGGTCTTGGCGCGGATAGCTGGCCCGCCGCCGAACATCAGGATATGAAGGCGGACCACGTCTTCCTCACACGGGCGGAGCAGGATCGGCGCCGGCTCTACCCCGGCGCTGTCGGGACAAAGCCCGCCCGATTGATCAATCCGCTGGCTGTCATCTCCCATAATACCCATGGGCCGCCCCGGAAGCGCACGCAGCCCTTCGGCTATCCCGTCCCGGATCGCTTCGAGCATCCAGCCGGTTATGGCTGCCCCGGGCCCGACCTCCAGCACCAGATGCGGGATCCCGGTGTCGTCGCACAGCGGGCTGTGGTTTTGCTCCGCCGCCTCCGCGTTTTCCAGAATGGTTTCTAGCACCCATCTTGCCTTTTCATTGTCTTCCCGGGCGATTGCGCTGCGGTAGGCGTTTTTTTTGTCCTCACGGAAGGAAGAGCCGGCCGTCACCAGCGTATCCCGCACCAGAGCCCTGATTTCTTCATAGGTTTTACTCATAAATGCTCCTTCCGTGCGCCGCGCCGATAATGGCCGGGTAACGGTCCACTTTGATCAGATACAGCGCCTCCATGCCCAGTTCCGGGAAGGCGGCCAGCTTGATCTCCGACGTCCTGGCTCCCAGAAGAGCCGTGACCGGCGGGATCACAGCATAGACGGAATTGCACTCATCCAGAACTTTCACGGTTTCCGGATGCAGCGCACCTTTCCCGAGATGCAGCTTGATTCCCGCCCGGGAAAGCGGCCCGATACTGCTTTCGATCTCGAGTTTATTGCTGGAGGTCGGGCCGACTCCCGCCGGGCTGACCGCCGTGTGAAAGATCACCTGCCCGTGCAGGTCGACTCCCAGTTCCTTTTCCCTTCCTTCCCGGACCAGCTGAATCACCTTTGGCAGCACGGCGTCCCTTCCGCACAGGATATATCCCGAGAGGGTGACCGTATCTCCCACCTGCAGCACCGCAACCGTCTCTTCCGAAATCGGTGTCGTAATATCCATCTTCTCTCCTTTTTAAGAGAGGCCTTTCTTCGCCGCGGCAAAGGAAAGGCCTGAAGTTCTTCTTATTCGTTGACCGCGAACAGTTTGACGTAGGCTCCTTCGTTTTCAATGACCCCGAAAGCTTTGGCACGGTTCAGTATCTTTTTCGCCCAGTTGGTATGCGGGCGGATCTCATTCATCTTATTGCCGCCCTGCCCCTTGACGACGCCGCCGCCGGCACCGAGGATCTGGCCGGCATCCTCATACTCTTCCCGGGTGACCGCCATCAGCGCGTTCACAAATTTCACGTGGGTGGGATGAATGACCGTCCGGCCGACAAAGCCATTCGCCTTATCCAGAATGACTTCCCGCAGCAGACCGTCGATCTCGTTGTTGACGATCGGGATCCGCTTCATCAGATAGTCCTCCAGCCCGTGCCGCGGCAGTTCTTCAAACATCATCTCCTTCGGCGCGCGGAAGTACTCCCAGACCGGGCCGGAAATCACGTAGTCGTTATTGCGGCCGCAGACGTTTACGATATCCGCCAGGCATTCCCGGACCGTCATGATATCGTAGATGGAATAATCCACCCCGCGGCGGACTCCGAAAACAGAAGAAAAGTCGGTGCCGCCGACGCGGACCTGCAGGACCAGATCGTGATATTTGTCCAGGATCTTCTTGATCCCCATGAGCTCGGACATGCGGCTTTCGCGATATGCCACCTCCGGATCCTCAATGATCGGCATGCCGTAAAGGATCTCACCGAAGCGTTCGTTCAGATCCTTCAGATAGGCGTAGTATTCATAGCCGTTTTCCGCGTTGAACTTCGGAAAGTTGACCCCGCATAACGACCGGACCTGATGCTTGGTCAGCTTATTCCCGAAGGCTTTGAACTGATCCAGATTCCGGATACGCACAAAGATCAGCGGGACCTTGTCCGGATCCAGCCGGCCTTCGTCCACGGCCGACGTCACGGTATCCAGCAGATTGTGCACGTTTTCCATCGCTTCAGGCAGTTTTTCCTCGGGGCAGGCGTCCTCAAAGCACAGCACGATGGTCGTCAGGCCCGGCATGGCATTGGAGAGGATCTTCGGGGCAAAGTCTTTGTAGCCGGGCATATACATGGCAGCGCCGAGGCAGTACTGCAGCAGCTCCCGGTCTGTGTATTTGTCAAAGCTCTCCGGCTTTACCACGAAGGGGAAATCCGGATTGTACATATGGTGTCTCATTCTGTTGCCAGTCCTTTATGAATTATAATTCGGCGAGGCTCCCTCTCGGGGACCAGATCGCTTCCGGATAGTATTCGTCGATCATGCGCTTGACCAGCGAGCACTGTTTGGCGCGCTTGCGGGCGTCGTCTTCCGTGCTGTCCCAGCTGTGGGTCGCCGCCACGGAACCGCCGGTCTTTAAGTAGATCGGCGCCGCGATGCGGATCATCTCCGGCACTTCATAGTGACGGATGAAGCCGCCTGTCGACTTGGGATTCTCGGTGTGGATATCGATCGGGATCCGGATCGCCTGGCGCATTGCCGCCAGCATCTGCAGCTGAATATCCCGGACCGGATTGACGGAATCGGCGCCGATCATTTCCAGAAGCTTTGCTGAAGCGGGATTCCCGTGGCCGGCATGCGCGGAAACCTTGAAATGACAGTCTGCCGGGATCTCGCCGGCATCCCTCATCTGCCCCAGCACCCACAGGCAGCCCTCGTCGTAGACCAGGAAGCCGCGGCAGCCCAGCCTGGCGGCTCTCTTTACGTCTTCCACCGCCCGTACGATCTGCTCCTCGCCACGCAGGCGGTAGCCCATCCGGACGCCTTCTTCGGTGTGCACGGAAGCGGAGGTATCCGTCGTGGCGCGGGGGCCGATCGCCAGGATCAGGTCTGTCTGATACTCGTGCGCCAGCTCCACCATCTTCGAAATCTCCGCGTCGGTCAGGCGCATGATTCCCTGCGTCTGCGTCACGCGGTGCAGATATAAACCATAGCCTTCGATCGCTTCCAGCAGGGCCTTCATGACCTTCGGGCCCTGTATGCCGGGAACTTCAAAACGATACTGGCCGCCGTCCGCAAAGCGTTTTTCCGAGGTCGGAAGTGTATAGGCATCCCCGCCGGGCAGGCCGATCGACCGCAAAAATTCTCTTGTTTTGTCCATACTGTTCATGACGGTTTCCTTTCGTATTCAGTCTTCTCTGTTTATATTTTCAATCAAAGCATCAATGGCTTCTCTGTGATCGAAAACGATCGGCGGCAGCTTCCGGCTTAGCCCTTTATGGATCCGGCAGTCAATGAAAGCTGCACGGCCACAGTCCTTAAGCTGCTTCAGCGCTGCAATCAGCTCCTCCTTCGTTTCC
The DNA here is from genome assembly GCA_017394885.1 of Lachnospiraceae bacterium. Taxonomy (GTDB): domain Bacteria; phylum Bacillota; class Clostridia; order Lachnospirales; family Lachnospiraceae; genus UBA6987. Next base: position 42,245 of record JAFPWO010000002.1, read on the forward strand.
ACGGCCTTATCTGCCGTGGCATAGCCGCAGGCCCGGGCAATTGCCGTAAAATCGATCCTGTGGCCCGCGGAAGGCTGCCCGCCCACCGATTCGTGCGCGCCGTTGTTCAGCACGATATGCAGGAAGTTCGGCGCGGACAGCTTGCTGATCATGGTGAGCGCGCCGAGGTGCATAATCGCGGCGGAGTCTCCGTCCAGTACCACGACCCGGCGGTCCGGCCTGGCCAGCGCGATCCCCAGCGCTACCGAGGAAGCGTGGCCCATGGAGCCCACATTCAGAAAATCCGTATCTTTCGTTTCGCCTCTTTTTTCACGGAGGAAAAATAGTTCACGGGTCGCCCGGCCGGTCGTGGCGGAATAGATGGTATCCGCCGGCATGTGGTCGAGGATCACTTCAATGGCTTCTTCCCGGCTCATGGGATAGATCTCGTCCCGGTTGTTGGCTTTTTCCGCCGCGGCCATCACGCCCTTCGGCGCGATCAGGCCGTAGGCTTTTCTGCTTTCCCGGCAAGAGCGCACCGCTTTGGCAAGGACCGCCCGGAAATCCTCCGGATCATCCGTCAGGACAGAATACGGGAGATGCAGCAGTTCCAGCAGACCGGGCGTGATCTCTCCCTGCAGCCTGTGCTGCGGATGGTTCGGTTCCGTATCGCCCTGCCCGCGCCAGCCGATCAGCAGCAGCATCGGGACGCCGTAAACTGCTTCATCGGCCAGAGAAGCCAGGGGATTTACGGTATTGCCCATTCCGCTGTTCTGCATATAGACGAGCGGGATCTCACGGGTCGCCAGATAATGCCCGGCCGCGATCCCGACGGCATTGCCTTCATTGGCGGCGATCACGTTCCGGTCTCCGCAGTTCAACAGCGCATAATTGCAGAAGCCGTTCAGATAGGAATCCGGGACCCCGGTAAAAAAGCGGATGCCCTGCGCCGCCAGTTCTTCGAACACAAATGTCTGATCCAGCATAATTACTCCTATTTAGCCGCGCCTTTGTACAGGGTGAAATAGTCCGGGCTGTCCGCACGGCAGTGCTCCCAGGCCGCTTCAAAGCACTCCTGCAGGCTTCCGGAAAGCGGTCCCGCCTGCAGCGCGGCCAGATTCTGCCGCAGATGGCCCGGTCTGGAGGCGCCGATAATCACCGCGTCGCCCCGCTCTGCTTTCAGCATGGAATGATGCGCCAGCCAGCGGCAGACGGCTTCGATCAGGCCGATTCCTTCCTTTTCGCAGGCTTCTTTCAGGAGATCGACGGCCTCAAAATATGACTTTTTCCAGTAGCGTTTCTGATAATTCGGACGGTGCGTAAAGCGCCCGTCGCCCGGTTCTTCTTCAAAGTGGCGGTACCGGCCGGTCAAAAGGCCGCCCGCCAGCGGATTGTACGCGTAAAAGCGCAGGCCGAAATGATCCAGTGCCAGGTTCAGCTCCGCTTCCGCCCGGCGGGTCAGCGGATTATAAATGCCCTCATAGACGGTCGGCAGCGTCCAGCCTTTCGCCCTGGACAGATACCAGACCTCCGCGACCATCCAGGCCGGGAAATTGCTGAGCCCCAGCTCCGTAAAGCCGCCTTCTTCGTGCAGCACATGGCAGGCTTCCAGCACCGATTCCACCGGCGTGGCCGGGTCCGGAAAGTGCAGGTAGAGCGTATCCACAGACGGCAGGCCCAGCCGTTTCAGCGAGCCGCGCAGCTGCAGATATGCCGCCTCCGCGTCCAGACGGCCCGTGATCCGGGGATTCACCTTCGTCGCGATCTCCACGTTTTCGCGGCCGATCCGCGGCAGCATCTCTCCGATAATCTCCTCGGAGCGTCCCTCATTATACACATAAGCGGTGTCCAGCTCCCGGTATCCGGCTTCCAGAAACGTCCGGACAAATTCTTCCGCCTCCGGCTGAAATACCGATTCTCCGAAGGTCATGGTCCCCAGAACCGCCTTGATCTGTTTGTTCATCCATCTCCTCCTGATGATTCCGCCCGGGCGGATTTCATTCTTCTACCATTCAATTTGTTTCATGACGTCCTTGAGGGCGATGGCAGCCTGGGACAGTTCCCGGTCCCGGCGCCACAGCACGACGACCTCGCGGGTCAGCAGCGGTTCCCTGATCGAATAGAAGCACACGTCATCCTTGCCGCTGAGCCGCTCGATCCCTTCCGGCACCAGTGCCATGCCGACGCCGGCCCGGACCATGCCGATCTGGGCGTCCAGGCTTTTCACAACGGCGGCCTTTTCAACTTTCATCCGGTGTTTCCGGCAGATCTTTTCCAGCTGCTGCTGCATAAACTGCGCTTCTGTCAGCATGACAAAGGCTTTTCCGTCCATAACTCGGATATTCACGCAGGGAAGCCGCCTTCCCGGGATCTGCTCGTGCGCCGGCTGCGGATCTGCGGCCGGAATTGCCAGAACCAGCTCCTCATCCATGATCTTTTCGCAGTCGTAGCGGTCGTTTTCCGGCGGCTTGACGGTCAGGCACAGGTCGTACTGTCCGTGTTCCATCCCTTCCATCAGCTCCGCGGTCGTCCCTTCCCGGACCACCAGATGGATCCCCGGGTAAAGAGACTGGAAGCGTTTCGCGATGATCGGCATCATATCCGCCGAGCGGAACGGTGCCGTTCCGACGCTGATCGAGCCGCGCTTTAAGGCGGCGATATCGGAGAAGCGGACCTTCATCTGCTGCTCCAGATCCAGGATTTTCTTCCCGGTCTCCACATAGATCTGGCCCGCGTCCGTGAGGCGGACGTCTCCCCCGCTGCGGTCAAACAGCGGCATGCCGATCTGGGATTCGATCTTTTTTATATATTGCGAAAGCGAAGGCTGTGAAATATTCAGTTCTTCCGCCGCGCGGGAAAACGACCCCTCCTGCGCCAGCACCTGAACATATTTCAGCTGTTTCATGTTCATCATCGATTTCACCATTCCTTTCTGCTTCCGATCAGGCGGATGGGGGAAGCAAAAGCTTCCGCTCCTCCTATCTTCTCCACAGCCTCGGCCAGCGCTGCCTGTTCCTGCGGGCTCAGCAGGTCGCCGCAGCAGGTCTTCAGCTTGTCCAGGATATCGTCCCGGCTGAGCGGCTTCTCCGGATCCCCTTTCGGTGCCAGAACGGTCTCTTCCCACTGCCTGCCGTCCTCATCTGTCAGGACCACCCGCGTTCCGCGGATGCCTTTTTCGCGGTTTTCCATTGCGGGATCCGGGATCAGTTCGATTTTATCGATCAGCGCCCGCATTCCCGGAGAAAGATCCGGCGGATCCATATCAGCGATGCCGTACGATCCGTTTTTCAGCGCGCAGGCCATGGTGTAGTGGATGGAGAACTTGGTATCGTCCTGATTCTGCGGATAATGGATCTGTCCGGCCAGTGAAATCGCATTGGGATAGATGTACACTTCCACCCTTCGGATATTCTCCGGGGCGACCTGCCGGTGCAGGGCGATCCCTGCGTCGATCCCGCAGTGCGTATGCCGGCAGGAAGGATACAATTTATAATAGCATTCATGCAGAAGCAGGTGTTCGCTCTTCTGCAGCATGGCTTCTTCCACATGATCGGTCACTGCATGGAACCAGCCGTTCGGTCCCTCCAGCGCTTCTTCCGGGCCGCGGACCCCGGCTGCTGCCAGCTGCGCCGCAAAGACGCCGTTTTCGGCGGCCTTGGCAGGGTTAAGCGGCTTGATGGCCGGGCGGGAATCGCCGTACGAAAGCAGGCCGCCGGTCATGGTCGTAGCCAGCGCGATCGCGTCTTCCATCCCCTGCGCATCCAGCCCCAGCAGCCTCGCGCAGGCTGCGGCGCAGGCCAGCGTCCCCGCGGCGCCCGTAGAGTGAAAGCCGCGGCGGACCATGCCCGGCTGCGCGGCGGAGGAGATCCGGATATAGGCTTCGTAGCCGACCGCCAGCGCGTTCAGGACTTCCTCCCCGCCGGCTCCGTTCTTTTCCGCCAGCGCGAAAACTGCCGGGATCACATGGACGCCGATATGTCCCATGGCCTTTTTGTTGCCGTCATCCAGCTCTGCCCCATGCCCGTATAAGGAATTCATGAAGGCTGCCTTCGCCGCGGGAAGGCGCTGCCCCGTCATCAGGACCGACGCCTCTTCTTTTCCGCCCAGCGGGAAGATGATCGATTCGACCGCGTGATTTAAGTCCTGATTCTGCCGGTAGCCGGCCATGGCAGCCGCGAAAAAGTCAAGGATCAGCCGTCTCAGTTCCGCCCGGTCCTCTTCCTGCAAGGGGCCGAGCGCCGCCAGTTCTTCTGCCAGTTGTTTTGTTATATTCATGCTTTTTTCTCTTTTCTTTCCGGTTCCTCAGCCGGGCCTTTTTATTCAGGCCGGCTCCGCTCTCCGGCTTATCCAAGCAGCTTCCTTACTGTCATTTCCGGGGCATAGACCGCTTCATACATCCGCGCGCTTTCTTCGGCAGACAGGCCGCCGTACGCCGTCAGCGCGTCGTAACGTTCCCGGAATTCTTCTTCGCTCAGCGGGTTTTCCGGTTCTCCCTTCGGGAAATCCACCCGCTTTTCAAAGCTTCTTCCGTCCCGGGTCAGCAGGGTGAGGACAGCCGTCTGCATGGCCGGGAAAGCCTGGCTGAAGGCCTCATCGGCTTCCACAAAAACCTTTTCCGTCAGCTGCAGGATATCGTCTTCGGCCGCCTGTTCTTCACTGAACTCCGCCAGGCCGGCCTTCCCGAACATCAGTCCGGCCGCCACGCTGTACGGAATACTCATCTTGGCGGAATAACTGCCCGGGATCTCCCGGTGATCATGTCCGTGGACCGCCAGGGAGTAGGTGCGCACCGTGATTTTTTCCACGTCTTCCGGGCGGATCCCTTTCCGGCGAAAGGCAATGGCCGCCTCCACCGCCGGATGCGTATACCGGCAGGACGCGTAAGGTTTGATATAGGATTTCTGAACCGCCCAGGTCCCGTTCAGCAGCACCGGCTTCAGTTCAATATCTTCCTGTCCAGTCATCATTTTAAAGAACCCGCGTCCGCCGCCCAGCGGATCCGCATGTCCCTTAAACCCTGCTTTGGCCAGCTGCAGCGCCGTCAGTGCCAGCAACGCGGACTTGGCTACATTGTAAGGCTTGAGCTCGGAGCCGTCATCCAGCACCTTGAGCATCCCGGAGGATGCCACACAGGCCGCCGCGAAGGTCTGGAACCGCTCTTCTTCCGAAAAGTCCAGCATATAGGCCGCTGCCAGCGATGCCCCGATCACCCCGCACGTCCCGGTGGCATGGTAGCCCATCAGTTTATGGGCCGGCTGGATCGAAACCGCCAGCGTATAGGAGGCTTCATAGCCCAGCACGGCAGCCTGCAGCATTTTTTCCAGTCCGATATCATAGCGCTGTGCCAGCGGCAGCAGCACAGAAAAGATCGGCGATCCCAGATGGATGATCCCCGAATTGGTGCCATCATCGTAGTCCAGCGCGTGCCCGTTCAGCCCGTTCAGGAACACGGCCTCTTTCATGACCAGCTTCCGGTTCATGCCGATGGCGGTAAAAGCACCTTCCTCCGGCTGCGCGAAGGCCTGGTATTTTTCCAGCTTGTCGGCCTGGAAGGCGGCGCCGGCCGCGGTAACCGCCAGATAATCAAGGAGCGAGCGGCGGATACGGGCGGTAACGGCCGCAGGAAGGGGGCTGAGGGATAAGGTCTCGATTTCTTTAAGGAATGCTTGTGAGCGATTCATGTGTTTTCTCTCTTTCAAAAGTCAAAATTCCGCATAACTATAGGATTAATACTTGCGGTTATATAACGTATTAATTATACCTTTTATGTGCAAAAATGCAAGTTCTTTTTCCTTGATGTCACAATGTTTATGTTAAATTTATGCTTTGATTCCAATTTTCTTTTTCATCATTCCCATAACACGCTTTGCAATATTCATCGCATCATGGTATTCCGGCAGTTTTCTGTAGCACAGGAAAAAGATACCATTTGAAAGAACAAGACAAGCCACCAATCTCATAAATAAGCCAGCGATTCCTCCCAGTGAGATCTGCTTTACAATCAAATATGTCGGAACACATCCGAAAGCGGTAATCAGCAAATAAATTCCATGCTTTTTAAAATAAACCCCGATCTTACCGTTCTTAAAATAATAGTCATAAACAATAGTGCTGCTGTAAAAGAAATCAATCGTCACAAGAGAAATAATCGTTGAACAGACGACTCCGAACATTCCCCAGACCTGCACCAGTATATAATTGCCAACAACATTGATCAGTGCTTCCGCCACCGTCCAATATCTCTTTGTCCAAAAAAGGCCTGCCGCCTGATGATAAAGAAAACGAATACTCCCCATTGACAAAATATAGAAATATACACAGAACATGATCATGGTAGGTTCGTCCAGCATCAGCTTTTGACCAACCCATAAACGAACAAATGGCTGATATAGGCAGAGCATACAGGCAGTACATACGCCAGAAAGCCATGCATATAAATACATAAAGACCAACATGTCCTCATGGTTCTTTTCCGGAGTATTCAACGCAATTTTATTACCGATCCCTCCCAGCATGCTCTCCCGGATAATAAGCTGGATACTGGTGACACCGGCAAAAATATAATAATAATTTCCATATATTGTTGTTGCGTTTATTCCGATAAATGATGAGACAAAAATCGTATCCAGCGAGTTTCTGGTGGTACTGCAGACCCTAAATAAGACCATTCCGTATGAATTTTTAAGAACATCTTTTTTCTCAGACCTTAATAATGTTCCGCGACACTTATACTGCGGGAACTTTTTAGCCACATAACGGGCAATCACAAGATTATGTGTTACAGTATAGACAAGTTCAAAGGTCACAAAGACATAATAGGCATGAAATACGACAAGGATAATGATCTGCAGCACATATACAATCATATGGATCGTCGTGCTGATTATACTTACGACATCGATTCTCTGATATGCATTCAGTATCAGATTCTTATAGGAAAACAGGAAATAACTAGCCGCAGAGTCCAACAGATATATCCCATATAGTATTTGCAAATTAATATCTGCAGGATAAGATCCTTTTATCAGGTGATCCAGAAAGGGCATTAATGCAGTTCCTACCACGAGAACAATCACGCCAAAAGAATAATAGATTTTACGATAAAATGAGAGAAGCGCGCACACTTTATCTGTATCGTCGTCTGCTATCGGCTTATAGAGACTGTATACGGCGGTGGTATGAAAACCAAGTTCGGCAATGTTCAGCACCCGAAGGATCGAAGTAAACAGTGAGTTAAGGCCTGCATAATCCTTCCCGATCTGGTAGATCAGGATTGTGCGCAGAATAAAAGGCATTACAATTATGATGATTTTATTTATAACACCGAAGAAGATACCTCTAATCGTGTTTTTAGTAGATGCTACTCGCATAAAAAACCTCTATAAACAGTATTACAGCATGAGATAAGTGGCAATCTGAAATCTGTTGTTGTCCAGCATCAGTACCGCATAAATAGCATGCCAGATGATCATCAGCCCCCAAAAAAGCCATTGATTTCTCTTTAATATAACATCGTTTGTCCTGTTTGTTTCAGAGTCATGGTTTTCTACTAATGAAGGGACCAAAACCAGCAGGAACTGAAATTGATATTTGGCGAATCTGTTAGCCAGCCAAAGAGTTCTCGAAACGCCCACAATACTTAAAGGGAGTCCCAACATGATGATGGACATCACATTGTCCAGAGGAACACTACTTAAATGTCCTGTTTCCGGGATCAACTCGGACTTTTTATTCTCCTTTTTCCAAATCGAAAGGAACAGTATCCCAACAATAAATACTGTTTCTATCAGTGCCCCATACATGATGTATTTTCGGCTGATACCGTCCAGTGTTGTTGCATTTAAATAACCTACATATTTTGAAAAAAAGCTGATCTTGGAAGCAATTCGAAGGAACAGCCCAGTACTAAATTTTAAGATTAATCCCAAAACAACCATTAAGATCACGTTACGATAACTTGGCTTCAGTATTTTTTTCGCGATTCCTGATTTTACAAACAGCAAGATAAGTATCGCAACAATCGCTGTAGTGTGAAAAGATTCCGCCAGTATAGCGAGCAAAACAAACCTGACATATTTTTTCTGATTCAAGGCTTCAAAACAAAAAAGGACAAGCATCATAGAGATGGCCTGCTGAATAACATTCAACGATAAGCCCCAAAAACCGAAAAGCAAAAAGGTAGCAATCGCGGCTCTTGCATTTACAGTATACTTTCTACAGAAATGGACAATTGGAATGTACAGAACAATTGCAACAATCCAGAAAATTGCATATGGACTCTCAAACAGCCTTCCCGCAACGATTGACAGGGCTTTATAACCCACTTCAAAAGAATACTTTGTGATTACATCCCACGACAAAAGCGCGCGAAGACTGCCAAACTTTCTATACCAAACATCGGCAGATTCCAGATATCTGAAATAATCCGACCCTACACCATATCTGAAACCAGCCAATACAACTAGCAATACAGAAATAATGACATCCCCAAAATGCGGCTTGTTTCCTTTTTTATAAATAAAACTATAAAAAATTATGATTGCACAGCAAATAGCTGTAGATGCTAATGAGTAAATTAACATCATTTCTGCTTTTTGAAGATAGCTCATATATATTCATCCTTTGAAGAACAAACAAACTGAAACAATCTAGTTTTTCATGTATATTCTTTCCAATAATCTGGCGGCTTCTTTTATATCATATCCGTTCTCAGCAATGATTGAAGACATATCATATCTTCTGCGTTCTTTATCAAGCTTATTATCAATTTCTTCTGCCCAGGCAGCTTCACCGGCGCTGAGAGGTATGAAATGAATCAGATCAGAAATGTCACTTCCATGAGAAACCTCGTCGGGAATAAAGACATCTAAACATGCCGCCTGTGCTTCAATTGCGACGATACCAAGTCCTTCAAAAAAGGAGGTCAGCACAAAACCATCAAACGCCTGCAGCAACTCATTTACATCATTTCTTTGTCCAAAGAAACGTACTTTATCCGATAATCCCATCTGATTGACCAATGATTCTATTTTCTGCTTTTCTTCTCCTTCTCCAATCAGCCATAAAACGGAATCACCATTTATCAGTTGGTACTGTTTAAAAACACGAATCAAAAATGGATGATTCTTCTGTTTAGAGAACCTGCCTACACACCCTAAAACAGTAGTAGAATTCTCGACAAGATATTCTCTCCTGATTTTGTTTCGCAGATTCGGATTAAACAAAAATTTCTCGGTTTGAATTGCATTCGGTATTATTTTAAACTGTTCTAACGATATCCCACGGCGCCCAAACAAATAATCTCCGGCTTCTTTGGAACACGCGAACAAAAGTGTGCTTTTTTTTATAATTATCTTTCTAAGAAGATTATTGATGTGTGAAACAAAGAACTGCTTGGTCTTACTGCGAACTCTTGTGTCGATTGGATTAGTGTTATGTGAATGAGATATTATGGTGCGGGTTTTCGCTCTTGAGGCAGCAATTACCCCGCATGCTGTAATTAAAATGGAGCCGGTATTGATGTGAACAATATCGTAATTGCCACGTTCTATTTCTTTCTGAATTGATGAAATAAGCCTAAGAGAGTCTTTCAACTTACCTGTAAGTCGGCTTTTTAATTCAATGAATTCTGATCCAATTAAAAACGGCTCATTCATCTTTGAAGTCATTGTATTTTCCCTGCAAAAGAGAAAATCAAACTGAACCTTTTCTCTGTCCATATGGGAATAATATGACAGAAGGAAATCGGATACTCCGTTATACTCTTTTGCCCCGGCAAGAATTTGTAATACTTTTTTCTTTCCCATAAAGCCGCACTCCTCCACACTTACATCTTATTTGTTCTTACAAACAATTCTAACATCTTATCCTTTGTGATTTATACACCAGCCTGTTTCATGTGTTTATGATGCTGTAGTTTTAACTATTTTTATAATGGTTCAATATCCGTTAAAAAATCATGCCGCATAATATCTTTCCCGTCAGAATCTATAATTCTAATCCTGCTTGCCGCCTTATTATGCTTTGAAACCAATTCATCAAAAGAATCTGCCTTAATAGTAATACTCGCAATCCTATCACTGCTCGTTACTGCATTGTTTACTTCCGCCCCTTGCCATTTGAACAGCCAGTAATCTGTGAGAACGCCTTCCTTTTTTAGTTCTTCGAACCCTTCCAGATGATCAAAGACTCCCGGATAAGCATATAAGAATTCATTAGTTATATGTTTCTTTTCATAATGAAGAGGTTCAGCCGACACAGTCTTTCCTAACGTCAAATCAATCACTGCGTCAATTGAATCGAACCCACTCGCCAGTTTGATTAATAAATACTTCGCTCCACCTCCAGTTCTAGCACTGAACTCCAGAACAGATTCTTTATGATCATCCGTCAGGAGCTGTATCAGCATCGGAGTATTTTTCAATTGAAACGCATCCGCGATTTTTTGTCCAATCATACGTATTCTTTCAACCGTTGCAGACGATATCGCTGCGGGATATCTGGTTCTGAACGCCAGAAATCGATCTTTATAGTCTACTTTTTCCGTATTTGACGCAGTAATGAGAACGGCTTTTCCATCGACCACTTCAAAATCAACAGTAATTTCGTCTCCTTCTACGTATTCTTCGACAATGACCACCCCGGATCTGCTGATATGAGAAGCTTCTTCAAAAAATCGTTTTAACTCTTCCTCATTCATGCACTTTCGTACGCCCTTTGAACTATATGCGTCAACCGGCTTCACCACCAGAGGGAACCGCATTTCAGAGATTTTATTCATGTCTAATATCGACATAAAAGCATGCTGTGAGGAAGGAACTCCATACTTCTGAAAAATATCTTTCATGTATCCTTTGTCAGAAACTTTACAGGCAGTATCATAAGTAATATAACAAGGGAGCCCCAGATCTTCTGACACTTTGGATACAGTCAGCAACACCTGATCGGCACATACGGCAATCAGAAAATCTACCTGTTTTGCGATCGCAACTGCTTTTACAGCCTCAATATTCAGAATATCAACCTTAACAAAATCATCCGCAAAGGGTCTTGCGACAGCATTTACATTGTTATCCGCAAGGATAGTATATATCCCTCTGGCCTTCAGTTTTCCAATTAAAACGATCTGCGGGCAGCTGCCTGCAACAACAAGAGCTTTCATAAATATAGACACCTGTTTCTTTCTATTGATTATAGATTATCCTGTTCCGTCTTCTGATTTCGACTGTCACAAAAGTTCTTATACATTTTCTGCGCCAAACTATCACTGACCTCTCCCGGGGTTGCTTTGCCATAGCTTTCGACAAAGAACTGCGAGTAATTCCTTGCTTTTTCAACATACTCTTCAAAAGTACATATAAAGCGTGCCGGAACTCCTGCATAAACCGAATTGTCCGGAATATCTTTGTTGACAAGACTGTCTGACCCAACAATTACATTTGATCCGATTCGGGTATCATATAAAATTCTTGTTCCCGAACCGATAAACACATTATCCATTATCTCGATAACACCGATTTTCTCAACAAACTTATCTTCATCCGGATATTTGCTGTTTAACATCTTATGTATAATATCATGTGTAACAAAGCCGACATTGGCAGCAATCCTTACATTATCGTGAAGAAAAACCAAATTAGAATACAGAGGAAGCTTCCGCTTACCTATTGTACATTGTTTTCCGACCGATCCATATAAATGATGCTTTCTAATATAATCTGCCCGTTTCCTTGCTGACGGTATTAGCGATAATATAGCTGAATACAATACTCTCTTATGTTTATTCATTGCTTTATCTCTCCTGAATCTGCTGCAATTATAATGTATATACCTGCCAACGAGCCTTTAATGCTTTTTTCTTCTCATAATAGATTTATATCGGAACACCCTTTGAAACAGATGTCCCCAAAACGGTTTCGGATCATCTTTGCTGTAGATAACTTCTTTTGTGTTTTTCCAACTAAACCAGGACGGTTTTGCTCTGAAACGATCCCTTGATTTAAAAAACCAGGCAAGATCTGTATCAAAGTGCCGTATATACAGCCCAAATTTAGTATTTTCCGGGTATTGTATAACCGGCTCATCATAGATCATCTCCAACATTTGCCTGGAAATATTGAAGCCACACATATACGCCATTTTAATACTGGCGGGAATTCGTCCGTTGATTTCCAACAACTTTGGTCCACCGGTATATTTATCCACCATAAAAGCGACCTGTGCAAAGCCCTTCCAGCCCAGATCATGGAGAAGTTTTCCGGCATACTTTATAACATCATGCGCATCCACTGTCTCACTGAGAACTCCGGCTCCGGCATCAATAGGGAACCAACGAAGCGCATTAACCGCATAAGCAGTACAGATGTTTCCATTCTGATCCAGAAATAAATTTGCACTGATCCGATTCTCAAAGGTTACGAATTCCTGCACCACATAATCATCCACGTTAAAAGAAGAATCCGCCAAACGTGATCTGAATTCATCTTCCGTTTCGAACTTATGAAAGCCAATTGACCCCAGTCCCTGACGTGGCTTAATAATAATCGGGAAACGACAGTGCAAAAGAAAATCAGCAATATTCTGATCACTGCGGCGGGTATATGAGCACGGCACCCCTGAGCGCATTGCCTGATCAAAAGTTGTTTGCTTATTGAAAGCTCTGATGTATACTTCCCGTGGTGCACAGGCCAGTTTTACATACTTTTTCAATTCTTCTTCATGGTCTGTAACAAAATTGGTCCCCAATTCTCCAACCGGCATAACAACATCAAAATCTCCGGTTTTGACTAGGGAAAGAAGCTCTTGATATGCCTTTTCATCCCGCACAATAACTTTGTCATTCAGTATTTTTCTGTCAGGCTTATTGGAAAGATAACACGTATCCAGTTTTGTTGCGCAAAGTACCGTGACATGGCATCCGATTTCTTTTAATCCGCGCAACATTGCCAATGTCTGCTTTCCCGACCCATCCAGGAGCAGAACACGAATTCTAGTAAAATCCATCATTATCCCCTCTCACCTGTTTATTCCGAACACTGCTCTGTCCGCTTCTCTTTCATAAGCAGTATACTGAAAATCTCGTTTTCCCAATATTGCGATCTCAAAAATCAGTTTTATCGTCCTAATAATGCAATAAATATCTAATGACACAGATTGTTTTTCTACATACATATTTGCCAGATAATCCCGGATCGGAGCAATTTTAACATCAAATTCTTCATTGTTTTTGACAATAAGTTCACCATGAGCATAATCATAAAGACTGTCAAGACAAGACAAGCCCGGTTTAACAGACAAAACACTATCATATTTGCCAATATAGTGTTTTTTTACACCGGCTTCTGTGATGGGGCGCGGGCCTATCACAGACATCTGTCCCAAAAGAATATTAATGAGCTGAGGCAATTCATCCAGCTTGCTTTTTCGCAAAATATTACCAAAGGGAAATATTCTGTCTTTGTTGGCAATATAGCCCCCTTCCCGCTGTTCATGCTGGTTCTCTTTGTTTGGCTGGTATACATGCATTGAACGGAATTTAAACAAAACAAATGGCTTTCCTGCTTTTCCTACACGGTCCGCTCTGTATAACACGGGGCCTTTGCTTGACAGCTTGATACCGACTGCAATCAGCAGCCATAAAGGAGATGAAATCAAAATGGCAAGGAATGAACTGCCAATATCAAACAGCCGCTTAACGACCTCATACAATAATTTTTTTACATTTTTCATTTTGTCTCCCGAATTAACATAAAAGCTTCTGCCGCTTTTACATTTACGGTTGCCCCACGAAATTTAGCCAGCGCTTCAACAGATTCCAGTGACCGAAGATCCGGGAACGGATGAACTTGCGACTCAAAAAAGTTCAGCGCGGTCTTTTTATCTTCCAGAAAATCTGTGATATCCTCAAACACATTCGGAATGAATGAATAATTCTCCGAAGGGATATTGATGCCGGTTTCCGAAAGCGTCTCATAAGCATATATACGCTTTACCGGATGATCGTATTTCTCACGGAGTGCGACCATCGCAGCTTCCGTCACGATCTGATGATCTTTCTGCATATCTCCCCAGAACGGCAGATATACCTCTTCCGGTGCAGCTTTTACAATGGCGTCGTAAAAAGCCTTATTCAATTCGCTTCTGGAGAAATTCTCCATATTGTTTGCCCAAAACGGAAGCCCGATGTATTCATCAATCCCGCAGAAAACATGCGCTTTCCGCATCTCTTCATGGATGATTCTTGTACTGGGCGGCAGTTCCGAGCCCTCTCTGGCCGTCACGACGCATACTGTCACGCGGTCTCCGGCTGCTTTTCGCTTCAGGAGCGTCCCCCCCACCCCGATGATCTCATCATCACGATGGGGGGCAAAGATCAAGACATTCATCTTTATAATCCTTTATTTTTACTGAAAACAGCGGCGAATTATTTCCACAACTCCGTCAACCTGTTCCGGCGTCATTTTATTATCACTCGGCAGGCAAAGACCTCTGCGGAAGATATCGGCTCCGACATCGATCCCGCTTCCGGCAATATACGCATTGCTCTTGCCTCTGCCGTTGCCTTCTGCCGTAATAAACGGGTTCATGCGGTAGATCGGCTGCATATGCATGGGTTTCCAGATGGGACGGCCTTCCGCATTAAAAGCAGCTAACGCCTCCAGAATCTCCGTCGGGCAGCTCTTTCCGGGTTCACTACGGTAAACGGCTTCATTCTCCCCGCGTACGGTCGGACACATGGCGTCTTCATCAATGATCAGGCAGGACAGCCAGAAGTTCGGCTGGCTGTTCTCCGCATCGAACGGATTCATCTTGACCGGCAGGTCCTTAACGCCTTCTTTATATCGCTCATAAATCGCTTTCTTCTGCGCGATATGTTCATCCAGATAGGGGATCTGGCCGCGGATGACGCCGGCCACGATATTGCTCATGCGGTAGTTGTAGCCGATCTCCTCATGCTGATACCACGGCGCGTTTTCCCGGCTCTGCGTACTCCATTTGCGGACCTTGTTGGCCGCTTCCAGGTCATTGGTCAGGAACATGCCGCCGGCGCTGCCGGTAATGACTTTATTGCCGTTAAAGGAGATGCAGTTATAATCACCGAGCGTACCGGTCTCCACCCATTCCCCGCGGCTCTTATACTTCGCACCGAGGGATTCCGCGGCATCCTCCACGATCAGCGCGCCGTGCTTTTCCGCAATACGGCGGATCTCATCGGCCTTGCCCGGCGTTCCGTACAGATGCGCCACAACGATCAGCCGCACATCCGGATAGATCTCGAAAGCTTTCTCCAGCGCTTCCGGGCTCATATTCCAGGTGTCGTATTCCGTATCGATAAAGACCGCGTCGCCGTCCTCGTAGGCCACCGGATTGATGGAGGCGTCAAAGGTCATATCACTGCAGAAGACTTTGTGGCCCTGCAGCGTTCCGGCATTCGGCCGGGCCTGGCCGTACAGCTTTTCCCCGGCCAGCTTGGTAGCCAGATGCAGCGCCGAGGTCCCCGTTGCCAGGCCTACCGCGTATTTCACGCCGATATATTCCGCGATCTGTTTTTCCACCTCATTGATGTTCTCTCCGACGGTACTGACCCAGTTGGTCCGGATCGCCTCGTCTACCCAGTACTGTTCTTTTCCGTGCATGGTGGGGGAAGAAAGCCAGATCTTTTTCTCAAACGGCTTCAGTCCTTCAAATCTCTTATCCTCGAGTATACGGTTCATGGGAGCACTCCTTTCTCTCTTTACCGGTTATAGGCCGGATGGTAGGTCGTCACGATCTCCGCGACTTTTTCATCTATATTCTTATCATTGTTGTATGCGACGATCATCAGCTCTTCCAGCTGCTTAAAGAATCGATCCACGTCGAATTCGATCGGCGATCCGATATGGATCAGATCATTTTGGGTCTTTTTCATGCCTTCTTCGGCCATTAGCTTTTCTTCATACAGCTTTTCTCCGGGGCGAAGGCCGGAATAGACGATCTTGATGTCCTCGTCGGGCTTCAGTCCGGAAAGCCGGATCAGGTTCCGGGCCAGCGTATCGATCTTGACCGGGCTGCCCATATCCAGGACAAAAATCTCTCCGCCCTGCGCATAGGTCCCGGCCAGCATGACGAGGCTTACCGCTTCGGAGATGGTCATGAAATACCGGATGATATCCGGATGCGTCACCGTGACCGGGCCGCCGTTGTCGATCTGCTTTTTAAACAGCGGGACCACCGAGCCGTTGCTGCCCAGCACGTTCCCGAAACGGACCGCCATAAACTGCGTCTTCACATTCCGGAAAACCTCTCCGGTTCCG
This sequence comes from Lachnospiraceae bacterium, assembly GCA_017394885.1. Taxonomy (GTDB): domain Bacteria; phylum Bacillota; class Clostridia; order Lachnospirales; family Lachnospiraceae; genus UBA6987. Next base: position 58,516 of record JAFPWO010000002.1, read on the forward strand.
TCCTTGTCCGCATTTTCCTGCCCTTCATGGGTAAAAAGCTGCGGGATCTCGTCCGCTTTTCCCTCCGCGATCTTCCGGTAGAAGCCCTGAATGACCATTTCGCAAAGGCGTTTGCTGGCCCCCATGATATTCGTGGGATTGACCGCTTTGTCCGTGGAGATCAGAACAAAGCGCTCGCAGCCGTGCACCATGGCGGCATAAGCGGTCTTATAGGTGCCGAGCGTATTGTTTTTAATGGCCTCACAGGGGCTGTCTTCCATCAGCGGGACATGCTTGTGAGCCGCCGCGTGGTACACGATCTGCGGCCGGTAATGCTTAAACAGAGAGAAAACCTTCCGGCTGTCCCGCACGGACCCGATCAGCACGACCAGATCCAGTTCCGGATGGATCCGTTTTAATTCCTGCTGGATATCATACGCATTGTTTTCATAAATATCAAAGAGGATCAGCTGGCCGGGACTGTGGGCCGCGATCTGCCGGCAGAGCTCGCTGCCGATGGATCCGCCGCCGCCGGTGACCAGGACGGTTTTTCCTCGGATCATCTGAAAGACTTCGCTCATGTCGGTGGTAATCGGTTCCCGCCCCAGCAGGTCTTCCATCGAAATATTCTTCAGCGAAGAGGAGGTGATCTGATCCATCGTAGTCTGATAGATACGCGGGATCTGCTTGACTTCACATCCGCTTTCATTGCAGATGCTCAATATCTCTCTGCGCTCTTCCGCGGTCGCGCTGGGTATGGCAAAATAAATCTTATTTACATAATAATCTTTTACCGCTTTGAGGATACTGTCCCGTCCGCCAACCACAAGAATCCCGTCAATATACCGATCCCACTTATTGGGATTATCATCAATAATGCAGACGACTTTTTCCCGGGAATCGGAATGATTGATATCCCGCAGCAGCATTTGTCCCGCGTTTCCGGCTCCGATCAGCATCACATTGGCAATCGGTCTGTTGGAACGCTGCACGCCTTTTCTGACCAGAAGGATCAGTCGATAGGAAAAGCGTACGCCTACCAGAAGGATCAGCTGCAGCGCCGCACCCATCAGATGATAGGAAACCGGCATCCGCTGGACGAGCAGATTGATAAAGATAAAGTGCAGGACCGACATGGACAGAGAAACGACGGTCGTCAGGATCAGTTCAATATAACTGGCAAAGCGCCACACGCTCCGATATAATTTACAGGCAGCAAAGACCAGGATGCAGACGATCGCATACGGCAGAACAAACGATTTATAGGAATCGAAAAATCTTGTCGGAATCTGAGAAAAAACGCAATCGAAACGAAGCCACAAAGCCAGAAAATAGGCAAGGTGGATCGCAAGCAGATCATAGACCACCAAAAAGAAGGCAATGATCTGCCAATGCTCAATAAAGCGCTTTCGACTCCGTATCAGAGGATTATTGTTTTCATCCGTTTTTGTTGCCATACCGATTTCCAATCCGGGCGATTAATTAATTCAGATAAGATCTCATCTTGCTTTTCGCTGTTTCTACCGTATTATAGTTGGGCCACATAACATAGGCGTAGACCGGCCAGCTGAAAGATTTCTCAAAGCCACCGTATCCCGTCACCGCATAAGACTCTACACTCCATGAGCCGCCGCTTAACGTTGTCTGAACCAGCGATGAAATCTTGTCATAAGGCATGTTTGTCAGAAATGCGCTGGAGAGGGAATCCATCAGTTCATTATAATTCAGCAGTGCGTCAGAAGAAGCCAGTTTGTTGATGACTGCCTTGATTACCGCCATCTGGTTCTTTCCCCGCTGGTTATCCCCGGTATTAAATGCTTTTCTTTGTCTGGCAAATGCCAGTGCTGCATTGCCGTTCAGATGATTCACTCCCTGAACGAAGGTATACTTACCGCTAGAAAAAGCCACTTCCGAATAAACATCTATGCCGCCCAGAGCATTAATAATACGTCTGAACCCGGAGAAGTCCACTTTGAAATAATAATCGATCTGCAGCCGGTACAGGTTTTCCAGCGTAGCAATGCTGCATTCGATCCCATACATTCCGGCATGAGTCAGCTTGTCCCTTGCCCCATTCGAAACCGAAGTCGGGATATAATAATCCCGCGGTGTATTCACCAATAAAACCTTTTTCGCGGACGGGTTGACAACAGCAATGATATTCACATCACTCAGACTCCGGGAAGTCATTCCCTGCCGGCTGTCGATCCCGGAAATATATACGACAAAATTACTTCCGCTCGCCTTTATGATCGGGGTCGCTGCTGTTGTATTCAGTTCTTTTGCCGGTGTCGACTGTACCGCGGAAGGCCCGACAGAAGGAGCCGGCGGTCTTGACTCGGTCGTTGACTCCGTCTCCGTCTCCGTTTCATCCGGGCTGTAGTCTTCTGTACTTCTCTCATAGTCGCTGGGCCGGGTCCTATGCCGGGCGGTATGCCGGACGTCTTCTTCCGTGCTTTCCGCATCCGAGCCGTCTTCGTCCGTTCCCGCTTCTCCGGAAGGAACATCACCCTCGCGGGATTCTGCCGTCGGAAGTACGACCGCATAGTCTTTGAGCTGCCGCAGTGAATCCGCCAGCCCCTCAAAAAACTCGTCCATATTCGTCACCCAGTCCGTATTCACGATGATGGCGTCCACCTCGTGATTCATGATGGCAACGAACAGCTCGCTCGGCGATTCATATTCTTCCAGTGCCAGCGAGGTGCCAAGTTCCGCGGAAATCCGGCTGATCGTTTCATCGACCGCCGCTTTATCGATATCCTTCAGAACCCCGAACAGATAATCCTTTGCATCCGTCAGCGTTTGCGCCGGGTCGTCCTTATTGACAAACACAGCGATTTTCTGCATTTCCGGTTCATTGACAATAATATTATTGATCGAGCTGTGTGCTTTTCTGATCATCAGCCCGCCGACGATCATCCCGGCCGTGCCAAGCAGGGCCAGGACCGTTCCGATAATAAATCGCGCCTTTTTGGACAGCTTCCATGTCAGCAGCCCCACCAGTACGATCAAAAGCGCCAAAAGCAGCCCAATCAGCAGCAGGAAGGGCGTCGGCAGGATGTTCAGTATGGCAAGGGAAAGAAAAAACCACACCGCGACCGCGGCAAAAACAGCCGTAATCAGAATCCCGCTCAGAAGGGACGCAGATGCGCCGGCCTGCCTTCTTCGTGAAAAAACATCTGTTTGTTCTGTATGCTGTCTGGAACGGCTTTTCGGCTCATTCGTCTTTTCTATATCCGTCATTTTGCTCCTTTTTGATCCTCACACCGCAAAAACGGTGCCCGAAATAATCCCTGTGGGCAGAGATACGCCAATATTATAACACAGAGCAACAAAAAAGCAAGAAAAAACGCCCCGGTGGGGCGTTGGCGCAGGATTATCCGCTGTACGGCTGCCGTTTCTTTCGATTATTAAGTTTCTTCAAAACTTCGTTAAGTTATTGTATCATATCACTTCCGTACGGCGCAGATGCCGCAGGTAGAAAAGATACACGATCGAACTCAGCATCCAGGTGACAGGATAGATCCACAGAGCCAGCAGAATATTATGATAGATCCGGCCGATCGTCATCAGGGTAAGCACCCGGACCGCGCACCAGCAGGCCAGCATGACGATGGTCGGAATGACCGGCCGTCCGATCCCCCGCATCACCGCCGAGCTTACATGCGAAAAACCGCACAGGCAGAAGAAAAAGCCGCAGATCTGCCCGCGCATCGCGCCGTATCGGATGACCTCCGGATTGGAATCGAAGAGAGAGACCAGCTGCGGGCTGAAGATCACCAAAGCCGCACCAAGCGCTTCCACGACCAGAACCGCAGTAATAAGCCCGAACCGGATGCCTTCCCGCATCCTGTCCTTTCGTCCGGCTCCGTAATTCTGCGCCACAAAGGTCGAAAGCGCCATGGAAAACGCGGTGACCGGGAGGAAGATGAATCCCTCCAGCTTGGTGCTGGCGCCGATCCCGGCCATTGCCACGGCGCCGAAGGAATTGATATAAGACTGGATCAGCATATTGGCCAGATCGATCACGCAGGCCTGCAGCGCCGTGGGCAGGCCGATATGGATGATCTGCCGCAGTTTGACCAGATCGAACCGCACCTTTTTCAGATCGAGGCGGATATCCTCTTCCGTACGCAGCAGGCGGCGCATGACCAGCAAAGCGCTGACAAACTGGCCGATGATGGTCGCCAGCGCGGCGCCTTCCACACCCATGCCGAGCAGGCCGATGAAGCTGATGTCCAGGATCACGTTCAGGACAGAACTGAAGATCAGATAGTACAGCGGATGCCGCGAGTCTCCGCTGGCCTGCAGGATCCCGACGAACAGATTATAAAAAACCAGGCCGGTGCTTCCGGCAAAATAGACCCGGAGGTACTTCGCCGCTTCCGGAAGGACGTCGTCCGGAGTCCCCATCCAGCGGAGGATGAGCGGCGTCATGGCCACGCCGAGCAGGGTCATGATAACGGAGGCCGCCAAGCCCATGGCTACCGTGGTATGGACGCCGCGGGCGATGGCTTTTGTCTCCTGCGCGCCGATATCCCGCGCGATAACCACGCCCGCGCCCATGGAAAAGCCCATGAAAAAGCCGACGATCAGGTAGATGATCGAACCTGTCGCCGTTACCGCAGCCAGCGCGTTCGTCCCGATCATCTTCCCGACGATCAGCGAGTCTGCCGTATTATACAGCTGCTGAAACAGCTGTCCGATAAAGACCGGCGCCGCGAAGCTGAGGATCTTTTTCCGGACATTGCCTTCTGTCATCAAATACTGCGATTGCTTCATAAAAGATATCCTGCAGTGCGGCACCCTTCAGCCGGATCCCCGGCCGGCTGCCGCACTCTCCCCTTTCCGGGACTTATTCTTTTCCTATAAAATCATATCCCGCGTCGGCGATCACTTTCGCAAGCGCGCCCGCATCCGGCGCTTCGGCGGCCGTGACCGTCAGCAGGTTCTTCTCATGGTCCGCTTTCGCATTTTCCACCGGGAAGTTTTCCTTCACACTCTTCTCGACCCGGGCTTCGCAGTGCATGCACATCATGCCTTCTACTTTGTACGCAAACTCCTTCATTTGTTTTTCTCCTTCACTCAATATTATAGCACCAGTATCCTCTCCTTCGGAAAACAGATTTTCCGGAAGGGTTACCTCATTTTTAATGCGGCGGTCCCGGCTGCTCTCATGCAGACGGAACAGATTTAAACGCAGCGCGTTGGAAACGACGCAGAAACTGGAAAGGCTCATGGCCAGCGCGCCGAACATGGGATTTAAGGTCCATCCGAAGATCGGGATCCAGACCCCCGCCGCCAGCGGGATCCCGATAATATTGTAGATGAACGCCCAGAACAGATTCTGTCTGATGTTGCGCAGCGTAGCCCGGGAAAGGCGCAGCGCGGCGGTCACATCGCTCAGCTTCGAATTCATCAGGACCACGTCGGCCGCGTCGATCGCCACGTCAGTTCCGGCGCCGATCGCAATGCCCACATCCGCGCGGGTCAGGGCCGGCGCGTCATTGATGCCGTCTCCGACCATTGTGACTTTGCCGTACTCCTGCAGTTTCCGGATGACGGCTTCCTTCCCGTCGGGCTTCACATCGGCCACGACCAGATCCGCGCCGACCGCGCCGCCGATGGCTTTGGCCGTCCTCGTATTGTCACCGGTCAGCATAACGACCCGGATCCCCATGTTCTTCAGCTCTGCGACCGCCTGCGGCGCTTCCTCCTTCAGGACGTCGGCTACTGCGATGATGCCCAACAGGGAATTGTTTCTGGCAAAAAAGAGCGGTGTTTTGCCTTCCTGTGCCAGCGCCTGCGCCTGCCTTTTGACCGTCTCCGGCACCGGGGCAAAGCGTGCGGCAAACGCTTCGTTTCCGCCGCGCAGCATGCCGCCTTCAAAGCCCGCCGCAAGGCCGCTGCCGGGCAGCGCCTGGAAGCCGTTGATCTCCGGAAGCGGGACGCCTTCCCGGATCTGGCGGGCCATCACGGCCCGGGCCAGCGGATGCTCGCTGTGCTGCTCCAGCGCCGCCGCCAGAGACAGCAGTTCGCCTTTCGAAACACCTTCCTGCGGCAAAATATCCGTCACTGACGGCTCGCCTTTTGTCACCGTGCCGGTCTTGTCCAGCACGACGATCTGACTCCGCCCGGTCTCTTCGAGCGAGACCGCCGTCTTGAACAGGATTCCGTTCTTCGCGCCGAGACCGCTCCCTACCATAATCGCGACCGGCGTGGCCAGGCCGAGCGCGCAGGGGCAGCTGATGACCAGCACCGAAACGGCCCGGGCCAGCGCGTAGCCGAATTCTTTTCCGGCCAGCAGCCAGACAAGGAGCGTGACCGCCGCGATCCCGATGACGGCCGGTACGAACACGCCGGCGACCTTATCGGCTGTCTTCGCGATCGGCGCCTTGGTCGCCGCCGCATCGCCCACCATGCGGATGATCTGCGAAAGCGTCGTATCTTCACCGACCCGGGTCGCTTCACAGATCAGATATCCGGACTGATTGATGGTTCCCGCCGAGACCGGATCGCCCGCCGCCTTATCCACGGGGATGCTCTCCCCGGTCAAAGCGGCTTCATTGACCGCGCTGATGCCTTCTGTAATGCGGCCGTCCACCGGGATGCTTTCCCCGGGCCGCACCGCGAAAAGATCGCCCGGCCTCACTTCGTCGATCCCGACCGTGATCTCCTGTCCGTCCCGGAGCAGGACCGCCGTCTGCGGGGCGAGGCGCATCAGGCTCTTTAAAGCGTCGGTCGTCTTTCCTTTGGAACGGGCTTCCAGCATCTTGCCGACCGTGATCAGCGTCAGGATCATGGCGGCCGATTCAAAGTACATCTCATGAAGTCCGTGCATGGCCTGCGCCGTATCTCCGGCAGCCTGTGCCTTTGTCATCGAGAACAGGACCCAGACGCTCCAGATAAAGGCCGAAGCCGAACCCATGGCCACCAGCGTGTCCATATTCGGAGCCTTATGCAGGACGCCGCGGAAGCCGCTGATGAAAAACTTCTGGTTGATTACCATGACGATGCCCGCGAGCAGCAGCTGGACCAGTCCCACCGCCACAGGGTTGTTCTCAAAGAAAGCCGGCAGCGGCCAGCCCAGCATGGTATGCCCCATGGAAACGGACATGAGCAGCAGCAAAAAGCCCAGCGAAGCGATCAGCCGCCGTTTCAGCAGCGGGGTCTCCTTATCCGCCAGAGCCTCTTCCTGCGCTGCCGGCATCCTTTTCTGTTCTGCACCTTTCAGCGAAGCGCCGTATCCGGCTGCTTCGACCGCGGCAATAATTTCACTTTCCTTCGCGCTGCCTTCCACACCCATGGAGTTGGTCAGCAGGCTTACGGCGCAGTCCGTCACGCCGGGAACGGCCCGGACCGCTTTTTCCACCCGGGCGCTGCAGGCGGCGCAGCTCATCCCGCTCACATTATATTGATCCATATCGCAACCTTCTTACCGCATCAGTTTTTTCATGATCTCTGCGAGCTCGTCGATGCTGCTTTCGTCTCCGTTCCGGATGTCCCGCACCACACAGCCATGCAGATGCTGCTCCAGCAGCGCTTTGTTGAAGGCGTTCATCGCGGCGGAGACCGCGGCCGACTGCGTCAGAATATCCGCGCAGTACGCGTCGCTCTCCAGCATGTTTTTGATGCCCCGGATCTGCCCTTCGATCCGGCTCAGACGGTTGACCAGCGCTTTTTTATCCTTTTCTTCCCGCTCCGTTTTCCGGCAGCAGCATGAATCGTTCATCGCTTCTCTCCTTGGTCATATACCCCCACGGGGTATTTTGATCATAGCATGCTTTTCCGGAATGTCAAGTCTTTTTTGCATAAAAAAGCAGCCCGTGCGGGGAAACACCGCACGGGCCGCTCTCGGCTTACGATTGCTGCCGAATCCATTATCTCTTGAACAGCTTGTAGGTCGAATTCTCCGGATAATACTGTACCTGCTGCGTGTAGTAATCGTAGCCGTCATAGAAGGTATACGAATCATACTGCGCAATATACGTGTACAGTTCCTTCAGCGTGACATAGCCGTCGCTGTTCGTATCCGCGGGCATGGAGCCGGAGCTTCCGATACCCTCGACCAGCCAGTCGGTAAAATAGTTGCCGGCGTCGCCGCTCTCATGGCCCCAGCTCATCTGATGATGGGCGGATGCAGCCAGCACATAGAATTTGCTCTGACGCATGGCGCCGACACCGGTGTTGGCCATTTCTGCTTCGTCAACCTTGGCAAAGGCTTCAACTGCCTTCTTCACAAGAAGATCGTCCGCTTCCTTCGCCGCATTCATGGCCGCCGTCGCTTCTGCTTTGTTCTGGTAGATAGCAGAACCGGAGCCGCAGGATTCGATGATCACGATCACTTTGCCCTTCACGTAGGAATTGAGCCAGCCGGCCAGCGTGGCAAAATCAAGGAAACTGCCGTCCGTCAGGGCCAGTTCGCCGTCCCCGTCGCTGTTGCCGTGGGTTGCGATGAAGAACAGCGATACATCCTGAGAAGTAGTGCTCTTAAAGGCGCTCTTAATAGCCGATTCCACCGCACTGTAGCCCAGGTCAAACTTGGTCGTAACCGTATACTTCGTTCCTTTCGGTCCCTTGACCGTGCCCAGCATGGTCTTCATATGCTCAACGTCGCCGCGGTTGCGGGTGCAGATCGGGCTGAAGTCTTCTTCACCGATCAGCAGCGCCCGGTAATGGACCGTGACCGCGCTGACTTTCAAGGTGACCACCTTGGAAATGACCTTGCCATAGGAATTGGAGATGACGCAGCGGTACTGATAACCGTTATGACGCGTAGCGGCTGTCATGCTGTACGTTGCCTTCTTCCCGCTTGCAGCGCTGACATTCGTCCAGGAATCGGAAGAAGACTTCCGATACTGCCACTGATACTTCAGACTGGAACCGGTTGCTTTCACCGTAAACTTTACGGTATCACCGTCGTAGACGGTTTTATCGCTCGGCTGTGTCGAGATCACAGGGCCATTCTTCACCAGCAGCGTGACCGTCTTGGAAGTGGCTTTCCCGTATTTATTGGTGATGACACAGCGATACTGATACCCGTGGACAGACTTTGTCGCTTTCACCTGCAGCACCGAGCTGTACATCATATAAGAAGTAGCGTTGGATACCGTCACCTTCTTCCAGGATCCCGAAGAGGAAGTACGATAATACCACTGGAACTTCAGGCCGCCGCCTCTGACTGTTACGGCAAACTCGGCTGTGGAATCCTTGGTGGCGGTTACACTGGTGGGCTGTACCTTAATGATCGGTTTGCCGACGCTCAGCGTTACCACTTTGGAATAGACTGTTCCATAAGAGTTCTTGACACGGCAGCGGTACTGATATCCGTTATGACGGGCTGCGGTGGTCAGGCTGAATTTTGCCGTTTTTCCGCTTGCCGCACTGACATTCGTCCAGGAATCGGAAGAAGACTTCCGATACTGCCACTGATACTTCAGGCTCGGACCAAGCGCCTTCACAGCAAACGTGACGGTATCGCCGATAGGTGCATTGATATCCGAAGGCTGTGTAGTGATTTTAGGCTTATTGCTTACCGTCAGCTTAACGGTTTCCGTAGTCGCACTGCCTGCCAGATTTTTGATAACACAGCGATACTGATATCCGTTATGGCGTTCGGCAGCAGTTAAAGTATAGGTTTTTGTCTTTCCCGAATCCGCGCTGACACTGGTCCAGGAATCCGAAGAACTCTTTCGGTACTGCCACTGATACTTCAGCTGGCCTCCGGTAGCTTTAACGGTAAAGGATACGGTCTCTCCCACTGTCGCGGTCACCGATGTCGGCTGGGTGCTGATCTTCGGCTTGGAGATGCTTGTATACGAGTCGATATAGACCGTCACATATAAAGAACCGACGCTGGAGTTTCCGGTATCGAAATAATAAGTGAAGTTGCTCGCTTCGTATCCCAGCGTCAGGACGCCGGTACTCGTATTCAGGGAATGACTGCTGTCATTCAGCGACACATATTTGAGCAGGCTCTTCGGAACCAGCTTTGTCAAATCGAACAGATACTTGGTACTGGTCTTCGCACCGACCTGGCTGTAAATATACTGCGAGCCGACACCGCTGGTCAGGCTGGTATTATTTACCAGACGAAGATACCCCAGACAGTTGTTGCTTACATACAGCGTCTCAAGTTTGGTGTTCTTGCTCAGGTCGAGTTTCTTGATCTGGTTATTGTCCAGATCCAGATACGTCAGCTTCGTGTTTTTGGTCACATCCAGCGCAGTCAGGCTGTTGTTCCAGAGCGTCAGGCTTTGTAGATTGGTAAACTTTTCGACGCCTTTCGCGTTGGAAATGCCGACGTCTTTCAGGTTCATGCTGGTCACGCTCTCCGCCTGAGCCTTCGTCATATAATAGCCGCTGCTGGAGCTGCCGCTGACCGCCAGATTGCTCGTGATCCACGACCGGAAATTCGCATCCGGGAAATTCGTCTTGTTAATGTCCAGATAGTGGGCATTGGAAACCGCTTCCTCTGTTCCCTCCGCGCGCACTGCCGGAGCCTGGATTCCTGTCAATGCTATCAGGACAGACAACATGATGCACAAGAACCGTTTTTTCATCTTTTTTCTTCCTCCTGTGATATCCCTTGAATCCTTGCCGCGGACACTTATTCCGCAGCCGTTATTTTTCTGAACTCATTCTAAAAAAGTGTATATAAAAATCAACCTTTTGTCAATCTTTTTCCGGCCCGGAAAGGGATTTTTATGATTCGAAAGAGATGTTCTTTCAGCGGCTTTTGCCGTGTCAAATGCCTTGCTCTTTCCCCGGAAATCTGCTACGATGGCGGCAGGGAGAGCACTGTCTGTTCTCCCGGCAGAGTCCCTCTTCCGGGGCTTGCCGGAAGCTGTCATATCGTTTATAATTTTATCTCAGGAAAGCGCTCGGGCAGGAATTCGGCCCGGAAAGAGAGTTGTCTATGTCAAACTTCATTATTACCGCGGACACCACGATGGATCTGCCCCGCGAAATGATTCAGCAGTATGATATCCGCCCCATCCCGAGCTATGTCAGCCTCGGGGAAGACAATATGGACGACTATCCGGATATCACGGCGCAGGATCTTTTTGAATATGTGGCGAAGACCGGAAATCTCCCCAAGACCGCGGCCGCCAATCCCGGCGATTATGAGCACTTTTTCGCAAAGATCCGGGAAACGGATGACCGCCCGATCATCCATATCGCGAAAAGCTCCGGGATATCCAGCTGCTATGAGAACGCGGTGATCGCGTCCCGCAGTTTCGAACAGATCTATCCGGTGGATTCTTTAGGACTCGGCAGCGGAAGCGGCCTGGTCGTCTTAAAAGCCGCCCGAAGCGAGCTGAGCGATCCGGAAGCGCTCGTTGCGGAACTGGACGAATACAAGACCCGCATCGAATGCAGCTTCGTGATCGAAACACTTGATTTTCTGTACAAAGGCGGCCGCTGCAGCGGTCTGGCCGCGCTCGGCGCGAATCTCCTGAAGCTGCGCCCGGAGATCGTCGTCGATAAAGGCTATATGCACGCCGGAAAAAAGTACCGCGGCAAGTACGAAAAGGTCCTCCTCGATTTCACCGAGGAGAAGTTCCGGCAGCCCGAACAGTTTGAAGACGAGTTGCTGTTTGTCAATCATACCCTTCAGGATCCGGCGCTTCTTCAGACCCTGCTGGATTACATCAAAGGACTCCATTATTTTAAAGAGATCATCGAGGTTCCCGCCTGTGCGGCGATCGCGACGCACTGCGGTCCGAACACCTTCGGGTTCCATCCAGTCAGGAAGAAAGCTTAAAATCTATGAACAGCCATTTTGATCCGCTGCTCCAAACCTATCCGTCCCAGCGTTTTCCCCTCTATGCTGCCGGCGGAATGGTCAACTGCTCCAGCCCCCAAGCTTCGGCCGCGGGACTGGAGATTTTGATGCGCGGCGGCAACGCCATGGACGCCGCCGTCGCGGCCGCAGCCGCACTTACCGTGACGGAACCGACCGCCAACGGCATCGGTTCGGACGCCTTTTCCCTGATCTGGTCAGAAAAGGACGGAAAACTTTACGGTCTGAATTCCAGCGGGAAATCACCTGCCCTTCTTTCCATTAACCGCGTCCTGGCTGACGGGGCGGATGAAGGCGGAAAAATGCCGCGGCACGGCTGGACCCCGGTCACGGTGCCCGGCGCCGTCAAAGCCTGGGCGGAAGTGACGAAACGCTTCGGGCGCCTCTCTCTGAAAGAAAACCTCACGCCGGCTGTCCGCTATGCCCGGGGCGGGTATCCCTGCGCGCCGAATCTGGCGGCCATGTGGCAGCTTTCTTTCGGCAATTACCGGCAGAAGCTCACCGCTCCGTGCTTTGAGGCCTGGTTCAAAACCTTTGCGCCGGAGGGCTGCGCACCGCAGGCCGGGGATATCATCCGCCTGCCTGACCATGCCGATACGCTGGAAGAAATCGGTGAAACCGGCGCCGAAAGCTTCTACTTTGGCGCTCTGGCACGGAAGATCGACGCGGAAAGCCGGAAATACGGCGGATATCTCCGCTATGAGGATCTGGCCGCGCACGAAGCCCTGTGGGTGGAGCCGATCCGCGTGAACTACCGGGGCTACGAGGTCTGTGAGATCCCGCCGAACGACGCCGGCATCGTCGCGCTGATGGCGCTGAATATCCTGAAAGAATTTGACTTTACCCACAGGGAATCGGCCGAAACGCTTCACCGCCAGATCGAAGCCCTGAAGATGGCCTATTCCGACGCCCTCCATTATGTTACCGACCCGGAGGACATGCGCATCGACTATCACGATCTGCTTGCCCCGCAGTACGGCGCGGCGCGGGCCACGGAAATGACGGACCGCGCGCAGATCTGGACGCACCGGGTCCCGAAAAAGAGCGGCACGGTCTATCTTTGCTGCGCGGACGGCGAGGGCAACATGGTCTCCTTTATCCAGTCCAATTATATGGGCTTCGGCTCCGGGATCGTCGTGGACGGGACAGGGATCGCGCTGCAGAACCGCGGCTCGGACTTTTCTTTGAATCCTGCGGACGCCAACTGCCTAAAGCCCGGCAAGCGGACCTATCATACCATTATTCCCGGCTTCCTGATGAAGGACGGCCGCCCCGTCGGGCCCTTCGGGGTCATGGGAGGATATATGCAGCCGCAGGGCCATCTGCAGGTCGTCACGAATTACGTCGACTTCCATATGGACCCGCAGCAGGCGCTGGACGCCCCGCGCTGGCAGTGGATGCGGGATGAGAGCATCACGGCCGAGACCCGCTTCGACCCGGCCCTTATCCGGGCGCTGGAGCGGAAGGGCCACCGGATCCGCGTGGAGCTGGCCACTCAGTCCTTTGGCCGCGGGCAGATGATCGTCCGTCTGGAAAACGGAGCGCTCGTGGGCGGGACCGAATCCCGCACCGACAGTAATATCGCCTGCTTCTGAGCCGGGGAACGGCTCCGTCCGGCCTCCCTGTCACGAAAAAAGACCTGTGCCGCGAGGACACAGGTCTCTTTTTGACGGTTTTGATCTACCACTCCAGGTTCTGCTCGGTCTCCTTCGAGAAGAGATGGACCACATTGCCGCCGAAGCGCAGATGAATATTGTCGCCCATGGCGAAATGCTTCTTCAGATCGATCGTCGGCACGATAATGATCACGTCCTTGCCTTCCGCGGTCACATGAAGGTGCACGCTGGAGCCCATCATTTCGGACACGTCCACCCGCGCCGGGATTCCCTCGTCCGCGGTGGTCATGTGTTCCGGACGGACGCCGACCGTGACCGTCTGCTCTGCCACGTCATTCTTCTTCAGGCGGGCCTGCTTCTCTTCATCCGGCACGACTTCGATGCCGCCGACCTTCACCACGTATTCGCCGTTCTTCTTTACCAGCTCGCCGTCGAAATAGTTCATCTGCGGGGAGCCGATAAAGCCGGACACGAACAGATTGAGCGGATGGTTGAACACATCCTGCGGGGTCCCGATCTGCTGAATGAAACCGTCGCGCATGATCACGATGCGGTCGCCCAGCGTCATGGCCTCGGTCTGGTCGTGGGTGACATAGATGAAGGTGGTGTTGATGCGGCTGCGCAGCTTGATGATCTCCGCACGCATCTGGTTGCGGAGCTTCGCGTCCAGATTGGACAGCGGTTCGTCCATCAGCATGACCTGCGGATTCCGGACGATCGCACGCCCGATCGCAACGCGCTGCCGCTGGCCGCCGGAGAGCGCCTTCGGCTTCCGGTCCAGATATTCGGTGATATCCAGGATCTCCGCCGCTTCGCGGACCTTCTCTTCGATGACTTCCTTCTTCTCTTTCTTGAGCTTCAGGGAGAAGGCCATGTTTTCAAATACCGTCATGTGGGGGTACAATGCGTAGTTCTGGAAAACCATCGCGATATTGCGGTCTTTCGGCGCCACATCGTTCACCAGTTTACCGTCGATGTACAGCTCTCCGTCGCTGATCTCCTCCAGCCCCGCGATCATGCGCAGCGTGGTGGATTTTCCGCAGCCCGAAGGGCCGACCAGCACGATAAATTCCTTGTCCGCGATGTCCAGGTTGAATTCCTGCACCGCGACGACGCCCTCGTCCGTGACCTGAAGATTGGTCTTCTTCTCTTCCGGCGCGTCTTTCTTCTTTTTCTGTTCGCCGGATACGAACGGGTAGACCTTCTTGACGTTTTTCAGTTGTACAGTTGCCATACTACGGACTCTGTACGCTCTGCCTCCGCATGGAGCGTACTCGGATGACGCGAACGTCCATCCCTTGCGGCAGGTCTCCACACTGCCGTACCCCGAGCCTGGGGATGCATGTTTCCTCCTTTGGTCGACGCCTTCGGCTTTTGGGTGGAGAGCCGGGACGCCATGGATTTTTTTCGGCTTGTCGCCGGCCTCTATTGTATAGAACGGAAGGTCTTTTGTCAAACGAATCCGCAGATTTGTCTCTTTGGGGGCCTTCTCTGTACGGAATACCTCTTCTCTTATTTCATAATAATAATAGGTATGCGCATATATATTGAAATTTCAATAACATTTTACATAAATTTTAAAAAGCTATAGATATTTGAATAAAATGTGATATGATAGGTTTCATTCACGGGTCCGAGACCGCCGTGGAATCCACAGAAAGGAGAAGAGACTATGAGTAAACATCTGAAACGCCTGCTGTCGTGGCTGATCGTCCTGACCGTCATATCGGGTCTGGTTCCCGCTACAGCTTTCGCAGCCGGTAAAACAGGCTCCCTTACTGCATCCCCTGTCAAAACCTATACGGTTGCAGAGAATGCTGTTCTGGAGAATGACGTATTTGCCAAAATCTCAGCCGTTACGACGGAAACCGCACAGCCCATGGGTGGCGTCGCCAGCCTGACCGAGGCGGACTATATCAGAATGCTTCCGGATGTCATTCAGGCTATTGAGAGTTCTGAGACCTTTAAACCCGGCACCCTGCAGCAGAACGGCAACTTCCTTGTCTGGGAAACCACGACCGGAATCCCCTGCTGCTATGATCCGCGCATGGAGGCTGAGCTGCACAACAATTCCAACAGTCCGACGCAGGCCCAGATCGCTTCCATCGAGGCAGACGCCCAGGCGCTGGCGGCCGGCCTTGGCGGCGCCGCGGCTTCCCCGGACAGCCACACCCCGACGTCAGTTGAGATCGGCCTGATCCAGCCCTACTGGGAAAGCAGCTCCAGCTACGCCGACAGTTCCTTCAACAACTATTCCCCGTATTACAAGTCGATGTGGCAGTCGCTGTATGCGGCGACCGGCGGATCCTCCACCTACCGCTATTCCATGACCAATGCGACCGTCGACAATGTGGCCAAAGCGATCGAAAACTGCGCGATCGTGATCATGGACTCCCACGGCACCACCGACTATTCCGGCAGCAACGGAGACTACACGAGCCGCGCGAACTGCTCTTATCTCTGCCTGACCACCAACGCCGGCATCACCAGCGCGGATACTGCGGCCCAGACCGGGACCTACGGGACGTATTACAACTGCCTGAAGGGCTCCGGATACGCCTACGTCAGCGGCACCTGCATTGCCAACCACATGAGCAAGAACGCGCCGAACAGCCTGGTCTACATGGGGATCTGCCTCGGCATGGCGACCGACGGCATGTACAAGGGTCTGCGCAGCAAGGGCGTGGAAGCGGTTTACGGTTATTCGCAGTCCGTCTCCTTTAAGGGAGAGCGCATCTATATGCAGGCCATCATGGGGTACATCAAGGACGGCGACGATCTGGCCACCGCGCTTTCCAAAGCCAAATCCGCCAACGGAAGCTGGGACCCGGCCTACAGCAGTTATTCGCTCTCGCAGGCCAAGTCCAATAAGGTCGCTTTCCCGATCGTCGTATCCTCGGAGGACGCCTATCCCGGCCACGGCAATGTCGACGCCGTCCAGACCGTCTATTCCACCTGGCAGCTGTTCGGCGCAGCGACCTCCTATACCGTCAGCGCCACCTCCAACAATACCAGCTACGGGACGGTCTCCGTGAGCGGCAATACCATTACCGCGAGCCCCAAGACCGGCTACTATGCTTCCGGCTATCAGGTGACCAGCGGCTCCGCCACGGTAACGCAGAGCGGCAATACCTTTACGGTCAATCCGTCCTCCGACTGCACGGTGCAGATTATTTTTGCCGCGAAACCCACCTATACCGTAACCTATAAGGCCAACGGAGCCACGCTTTCCACGGCGACGGCCTATCAGGGGGATGCCGTGACGCTTCCTTCTTCTGCCGCCGCGGTCGACGGCTGGACCTTCCTCGGCTGGACGGCTTCGGCGCTGGATCAGACCACGTCCAAACCCAGCTATTATGCGCCGGGCGCCAGCTTCACGCCCACCGCGAATACGACGCTGTATGCCCTCTATACGTACAGTGAAGGCGGCAGCGGCGGGGAAACGGTCTATCAGCTGCTGACAGGGGCGCCTTCCGACTGGTCCGGCAATTATGTCATCACCTACGGCAATTCTTCCAGCCTGTATGCGCTTAAGGGCCTGTCCGGCAACACGAAGTATGAATCGGCCTCCTCCGGCGGCACGGTCGCCTTTGGCAGCACCGGGATGTCGCTGTCAGGCAGCCAGCTGAGCAATGTCGGCGCTGCATATAAATTTACCGTAGCCAGCTATAACGGAAAGTATTCCATCAAAAACGCCTCCACCGGCACCTATCTGGCCAACAAGAGCAATTATCTCTACAGCAATACATCCTTAAGCTCCAGTTACTGCGCCTGGTCGTTGGCGATGAACGGATCGGCGGTTTCGGCTTCCAATACCGGCAGCAGCCGTTATCCGTATCTTGCCTTCTCCAGCAGCAAGTACTTTATGGTCAATTCCAGTACCAGCAGCATCTGTTTCTGGAAAGAAACTTCTGCCGGCGTCAGCTATTATGCGACCAGCCCGACGGCTATTCAGGAACCCGAACCGCATACGCACAGCTTCGGCGCCTGGACCTCCAACAATAACGGCACGCACAGCCACAGCTGCAGCTGCGGCGCTTCGGAGACCCAGAATTGTACGTATACAAACGTTGTGACCGCACCGACCGCGACGGCCCAGGGCTACACCACCCACACCTGCACGGTCTGCGGCTACAGCTATGTGGACAGCTACACCCTGGCTGTCGGCGCTACCTATACGGTCAGCTTCTCCGTCCCGAGCGGCGTTGCCGCCGTTGCGGCCGTAAGCTGCCAGGAAGGCGCATCCATCACGCTGCCCACCGCCGGTGCGCCGGGCGGCTATACCTTCCTCGGCTGGGTCACGGCGGATGTAAACAATTCCGCTTCGCAGCCGTCCTCCATTCTGACCGGCAGCTATACCCCGGGCGGCAATATCACCCTGAAAGCCCTGTACTCATATACAACAAGCAGCGGCGGAAGCGGATATAAGCTGGTGACCTCGGCGCCGTCCAGCTGGAGCGGCAGCTATATCATCACCTACGGCAACACGTCCGGCAGCATGTATGTCCTGAAGGGCCTTTCCGGCAATACGAAATATGAATCCGCCTCTTCCGGCGGCGCGGTCGCGTTTTCCGGTACCGGCCTGGTTCTCTCCGGGGATACGCTGACGAATGCTTCCAGTGCCTATGTATTCAACATCGCCAGCTACAACAGCAAGTATTCCATCAGGAATGCTTCCACCGGAACGTATCTGGCCAGCAAGAGCAACTATCTCTACAGCAATACTTCGCTGAGCTCCAAATACTGCGCCTGGTCGCTGGCGATGAACGGCTCCGCCGTGAAAGCCTCCAACACGGCCAGCTCACGGTATCCGTACCTTTCGTTCTCGAACAGCAAGTATTTCATGGTCAACAGCTCGGCCAGCTCCGGCATCTATTTCTGGAAGCTGACGGAAGGCGGCAGTGCCACGTATTATACGACCGTGATCAACTGATTCTCTGTGACAATTCCCGGAAACCCCTTCCGGGCCGGCGCGGTCCTGCTTCAGATATGGCAGCCCGCGCCGGTTTTTTATATCCGGTCATTGTTTTACCGCCTCTCCCGTGTTAAGATAAAGCCGGAGAAAAAAGCTTCTCCTCAGATCACGCAGCCGCGGGAAAGCAGAGGGCGCCCCCATGAAGATCGCCGCCAATACATTTTTTACGTTCCGGAAGCTGGGAGAAGAAAAAGGCCTGGCCTGTATCAGAGAAGCCGGCTTTGACGGAATTGATTATACCTTCTACGATCCGCAGATCGAGGAGTTCCTGCTGCACGGAGATTATATCGCCGCGGCGCAGGAAAGCAGAAAGCGGCTGGAGGCCTCCGGGCTTTTCTGCCGCCAGGCCCACGCACCGCTCCATTATAACTGCAATGATACGCCGGAGCTTTCGAATCCGCACTATCTTTCCATCGTGCGGTCCATGGAATACGCCGCGATCATGGGCATCCCGATCATCGTTGTTCATGGGGTGGTCCCGCCCGAGGGAGAAGATCTGATCGATTACAACGAACGCTTCTATCAAACACTGGAGCCGTACTGCCGGCGCTTCGGGATCCGTATCGGGGTCGAAAACCTTCTGGGCAGCGAAGTCTTTACCACCCCGGAAGAGCTGCTGGCCATGATGGACCGTCTGGATCCCGAATGGTTCGGGATCTGCCTCGACATCGGACACACCCGGCTCGGTTCATGGAATGAAGCCGACTTCATCCGCGCGGTCGGCGGCAGCCGCATCGAGATCACGCATATTCACGACAACGACGGCGTGGGTGACCTTCACCAGGTCCCTTACATGGGAAATACAGACTGGAACGCTGCCGCCAGGGCGTTCGCCGAGACCGGCTACCGCGGAGAGCTCAGCCTGGAAGTCCTCTCCTTCCTGGAAGCCTTCCCGGGCGATCTCCAGCTGCCGGCCCTGCGCCTGTGCGCCGCCGCCTTAAAAAAACTGGCGGATCTCATCGATCCGCCTAGCGCCTGATTATCCGCTTTTCCGTTTCCTCATGTACTCCACGACCCGGTGGAGCGTATCCGAATGACAAATCTGCTCCAGATGTCCGGCAAAGTCCAGCTGATAGCGCTTTGCCAGGTCATCCAGGAGCTCTTTTTCTTTTACTGCCCCGTCGTCAAAGGCCGCTTCGAAGACTTCCTCCAGCCGAAGCTGGCGGCCTTCTTCGCCGGACAGATTGTAGATGCCGGCTCCGATCAGCCGCACGGGCCGCCGTTCCACCTGTCCGAGAAGCGCGGCCGCTTCTTTATAAATGGCGGCGGCCCCGTCGCAGGAAGAAACCGCGCGGGAACGGGTGATCCCTTTCATGTCCGCATACGTCAGCTTCAGCGTCACGCCTTTCCCGTGCAGGCCGTAGCGCCGGGCACGGTCTTCGACACAGAACGCGATCAGGACCAGTACGTCGAGCAGCAGGTCAAAATCTTCCACATCCTTCTGGAAGGTCACCTCCCGGCTGATGGATTTCGCGTCCTGCGGGCGGTACGGCACCACTTTCCGCGCATCGATCCCGTACGCGATCTGCGTGATCCACTGTCCCTGCTTTCCCAGCAGGCGGATGACCGCCTCCCGGTTTTCCCGCACGTCCCGCACCGTCCGGATCCCGACCGTATGCAGCTTTTCGGCGGTCATCTCCCCGACCGTATACAGGACCCGCACGTCGCGGTCGATGATCAGATCCACAAAATCTTTCGCGGTCGGGATCTCGAAATATCCGTCCGGCTTTTTCTCTTCACTGGCGGTCTTCGCGGCCGTCTTCGAGTAAGCCACCCCCACTGAACAGCTCAGGCCCAGCTCCTCCCGCGTTCTCTGCTTGATGGCCTGCGCGATTTTCCGCGCGCCTTCCAGAGACCCGGCCTGCCGGGTCACGTCCAGATACGCCTCATCCAGCGCGACCGCTTCGGACGCGGAAGCATAGCTGTCCCAGATTTTGTGCAGTCGGGCGGAAACAGCCTTATATTTATCAAAATCCGGGTGCCGGTAGATGCCGCCCGGGCAGAGGCGGTACGCGTCTTTGATATTCATCCCGGAGCGGACCCCGTATTTCCGCGCCTCGTAGCTGCAGGTAGCGACCACCCCCCGCTCCCCCGGAAGGGAGCCGATGATCAGCGGCTTTCCGCGCAGGGAAGGATCGTCCCGCATCTCCACCGATGCGTAAAAGGCGTCCATATCCACATGTATGATGATCTGATCCATATTTCTCGGGGCTTTCAGCCTTCCCGTCCGCGGGACTTATACCCGGATCTGCGTCTTTGCGCCGCCGATCGTTTTCGTCACCACGATTTGCTTTTCGATCCGTTCTTCCAGTTCATGCACATGGGAGATGATCCCGACAAGGCGCGTGCCCTCCGCCAGGTCCGACAGGACTCTTACGGAGTTGCCGAGCGCGTTTTCATCCAGCGTGCCGAAGCCTTCATCGATAAACATCGCCTCGATGCGGACGGCACCGCTCGCCGCCTGCACGATATCCGAAAGCCCCAGGGCCAGAGCCAGCGAAGCCAGGAAGGACTCCCCGCCGGAGAGGGTGGAAACATCCCGCCACTGCCCGGTGCTCCGGTCCAGCACGTCCAGATCCAGCCCGCTCTGGCTGCGCAGATCCCGGGCTTCTTCCTTGCAGCGCAGCGTAAAGTTGCCGCCGGTGAGGACCGTCAGCCGCTTGTTGGCCGCCGCCACGACCTGCCGGAAATAGTACTGCTGCACATAGGCTTCAAAGGTCAGCTTGGCCGCGCCGTCCAGCTGTCCGGCGCAGCATTTATACAGATCCGCGATCACGGCCCACTGCTCTTCTTTTTCCTGCTGCTTCTTCCGGACCCGGCGGATCGTTCCCAGCGCCGCCTCGTTCTGCCTGCGGCGGGCCGAGCGCTCTTCTTTTTTACGGCCCAGGGCTTTCTTTTTCTCCCCGGCTTCCCGGATCTTCTCATCCAGCGCGGCAAGATCGGTTTTTTCTTTGCCCTGCGCCTTTTTCCGCAGTTCATCCATCCGGCCGGCCAGCTGATTGATCCTCGACTCATGGTCACGGATGCGCTTTTCTGCCCGGCTCATCTCCTCCGGCGGCATCTGGGCCGCGCGGAAGGCTGCTTCGTCCGCAAAACCTTCTTCCGCAAGCTGCCGGGCAAAGGTCTCTTCGCAGGCCTTTGCCTTTTCCCGGAACGAGCGAAGCTGTTCTTCCCGGGCGCCGATCTCCTCCTGCGCCATCCGGATCCGGTTCCGGATCGAAGAAAGCTTTTCGCCGGCCTCTTTGACCGCGCGGTCGATCGCCTCCGCCCCGTCCCGGAGGCTGCGGATCTTTTTCTGCAGCGCTTCCTCGGATTCATCCTCCGGGATGCCTTCCCTGCCGAGCCGGTCGCGTAAGCTTTCCAGATCCGACCGGATCCGTTCCAGCCGGCTGCCGGCGTCGCTTAAGGCTTTCGCCGCCTTTTTCTGCTCTTTTTCCGCCGCTTCGAAGGCGCTGCGGGTCACCGCGTCTTCCGGAAGGACGGCCGGCTTCGGATGGGTCAGGGACCCGCACACCGGGCAGGGCATTCCTTCTCTAAGCTCTTCTGCCAGCAGCCCCGCCTGCGCCGTAAAATACCCTTCCTTGGCGCGCTGATACGCGGCATCCGCGCGCAGGCTCTCCTCCAGGCACGCGGCCAAATCCTTCTGCCCGCCGCTTTCTTCTTTTTTCCGGCTCCGAAGCTGCCTGAGCAGCGGGACGGCCTTTTCCGCCGCGTCCGCCTGCTGCCGGAACCGAAGTCCTTCCTCCCGGCGTTCCTGCGCTGCCTGCTCCGCTTGTTCCGCTTCGGGCAGCGCCTCCAGCGCTTCTTTCAGCCTCTCCTGCCACGCCTCAAGGGCGTTTTCTTCTCTTTTTACCGTCTCCCGGCTGTTCTTTCGGTTTGCTTCGGCGCCTTCACTCCGCTGGGCTTTCCGGGCTTCCTCCAGCCGGCGCTCCAGATCGCGGATGCTCTCTTCTTCCCGGCTCAGCCGCTGCTTTTCTTCCTCCGCGGCGGCCAGTTCGTCGATCTCCCGATTCAGCCGGATCCCGTCCGACTTCGCTTTATCCAACGCGGAAAGATCCTCTTCCGCCGCCTGAAGCGCCGCTGCCGCCGCAGCTTCCTTTCCGCCCTCCCAGGCGATCAGCTTTTCCAGACTTTCCGCGACCCGGTCCGCATATCTGGCGTCCTGCGCGCCGCGGACAAGCGCCTCCCTGTCCGGGAAATCCTCCTCCGCGTCGATCTGCTGCATCCCGGCATAGATCACCATATCCTGCTCCGCTTTTTCCCGCACGCAGGCCGCGTTTTTTTCTTTCAGCTCCCGCTGGACGGCCGCGTAAACCGAGGTGTGGAATAGCTTCTGGAACAGCGCTTTCCGCTCTTCGGACTTCGCGTTCAGGATCTTTAAAAAATCGCCCTGCGCGATCATGACGGTCTGGGTAAACTGCTCCTGCGTAAGGCCGAACAGTTCCTGGACTTTTTCTCTGACTTCTTTGATCCCCTCCACCGTCTCTCCGCTTTCCTCATCGGTCAGGCTGGCGGCGGCTGAGTTTTTTACGAGCTTTTCATCCTGCCCGCGGAGCGGGGGGCGGTAGTACTCCGGTCTGCGGCGGATCTTCCATTCTTTCCCTTTATGCCGAAAGACATATTCCACGTAGGTTTCCGCCGCCGGAGAAGCATAGTCCGAGCGGAACGATTTGCTGCTGCGCCGCGCGCTTCCGCCCGAAGCCTCCCCGTAGAGGGCAAAGCAGATGGCGTCGAAGATCGTCGTCTTCCCCGCGCCGGTATCCCCACAGATCAGGAAGATGCCGTGATCGCCGAACGCGGTAAAATCGATCTCCTCGGTTCCCGCATAGGGGCCGAAGGCAGAAATCGTCAGCTTAATCGGCTTCATACGGCATCTCCTCCATCTTTTCCAGGATCTTCTCTATCTCTTTCCTGTGCGCCGGCCCCGGCGCCTGGCCGTTATTCTGCAGGCGGTAGAAGTCCGAAAAAAGCTCCGTGACCGTCTTGTTTTCGATGTTTTCCGCCGCCGTGATATCCAGATCCTGCTTTGTCCGGGAATTGACCACGGACAGGCGCATCATGTTCGGGAAGTTGACGGAAAGCCGCACGCCGGCGTCCGGCGGGACGAGCTCGTCACGGACGGTGACCCAGAGGTAATCTTCCGAATAGTCCATCGCCATGAGTTCGCTCATGAGCCCCTCGATAAGCCGCAGGTCCCGGAGCGGGGAAAGCGCGACGGTCCTGACCGCCACCGTTCCTTTTTCCCGAACGTCCGCGATGCTCACGCTCTTGGGATATGCCGCCTCCGAGAAAGAATACTTGAGCGGCGAGCCCGCGTAGCGCAGCGACTCGCGCCGGATCTTCTGCGGTTTATGGATGTGCCCCAGCGCGGCATAGTCGAAGCAGTCAAAGACCGAAGCGGCAATGCCGTCCAGCCCGCCCACGATGGGTTCCTCGGAATCGGAGGTCTCGCTCCCGGTAATAAATTCGTGTGCCAGCAGGATATTTCGCCCGGCCGGATCGATCGGCGCATGCCGGAGGATCGCTTCCACCGCTTCCTGATGATTCGTGATCGTCTCCCCGGGGAAGTAACGCCTCACTGCGGAAGGCCGCAGATACGGCAGCATCCAGACCGTCAGCGGGCCGTACGCATCCTGCAGTGAAACGTGCTGCAGCATGCCGTCAAAACGCTCGGAAATATAAATGCCCGCCGATTTGACGAGCGAGGAAAAATAGGATACCCGCGCCGCCGAATCATGGTTCCCGCTGATCACAAAAGCCGGAAGCCCCAGCCCGGCCAGCTGCGTGATAAAGCGGTCGAAAAGCGCCACCGCCTCCGCCTGGGGGGCTGAGCGCTGGTAAATATCACCGGCGATCAGAACCGCATCCACCTTTTCCCGCTGCGCCGCCGACAGAATCTGATCCAATATGTAGGCCTGGTCCGGCAGCAGGGAAACATCGTTCAGCACCTTCCCCAGATGCAGGTCGGCTGTGTGTAAAAAACGCATGACAGTTATCCTTCTTCTTCGTAATCGTAGAGAGACTCGAAACCGTGCTCCGTGAGAAAGGCGTCCGCATCTCCCATATCGTAAATATGCCTGTTAAAGGCGATGATCAGCGCCGCGTCCCGGGGGATCTTCGCGTACAGCGGCGTCATCCCGTAGAGCTTGAGTGCGCGGTTCACCTCGCGCAGTTCCATATGCGCCGCCAGACAAAGCCGGATGATCAGGTCCCGGTTCCTCGTGACCTTCTCCAGGGAGACCACTTTATAGCCGTAGGAATCGGAGATACCGGCCGTCATAAAAACCTCCCGCTGCGTCCGGTTCTTTTTCCGGAGCGTCTGCCGGAAATAGCGGGTAAAGGGCTGGGATTCTTCCAGCAGGCTGTCCGCGTTCTGTTCCAGATAGCGGTCCAGCTCCTTCGGTCCGGTCTGTTTCAGGATATTCTCCAGCGCTTCCGTGGAAAGGGCGTCATCCGTCCGGCTGTCCCTGTCATCCGCCTCATGCTGCTTTCGGTTCACGGTCTCTCCTTTCCGTCTTTTTTCTCCGCGGCCCGGCCGCAGGAATCAACAATTATTGTACCATGAATCCGGCGTTTTCGATCAGATAAAAATCTTTTTTCGGAAATTCTCTTTCCTCTTTCCATCTATTCTTTTTCTATGGTATGATGAAGCCGGATCGATGTGTTTTTGTCCTGATAAAAAGGAGATCCTTATGGTCAATCTGATTCAGAAAGCAATGGAACGGCACGCGGAAGAGCTGAACGCCTTAAGCCGGGATCTGTGGGAACATCCGCAGGTGGCCTGGCAGGAAACCTATGCGGCCGAAACGCTCTCCGCCTATCTCAGAAAAAACGGATTTGAAGTGGAAAAACCCGTGGGCGGGATCCCGACGGCCTTCACCGCCCGTTACGGGAGCGGCCGGCCCGTGATCGGGATCCTCGCGGAATACGACGCGCTGCCCGGCTTCAGCCAGAAGACAGTCACGCACGAGGAGCCGGAAGTACCCGGCGGCGCGGGACATGCCTGCGGCCATAACCTGATGGGCGCGGCCCACGCCGGCGCCTGCGTCATGCTGAAGGAGATCATGGAGCAGGAAAAGATTCCCGGCACGGTGGTCTTTTTCGGCTGCCCGGCGGAAGAGGTCCTGACCGGCAAGGTCTTTATGGCCCGGGCCGGGGTCTTTGACGGAATCGACTGCGCGCTGAATTTCCATCCGGATTCCTGCAACGGGGTCAACATGCACAGGCTGGCAGGCATCAACAATGTGAAGTTCAAATTCCACGGGATCATCTCTCACGCGGCGGCCCGCCCCTTTGACGGGCGGAGCGCTTCGGACGCGGCCGAGCTCATGAACGTCGGCGCGAACTATCTCCGGGAGCATATCCCCGACGGCGTGCGTATCCACTACGTGACGCTGGATGGCGGGAAAGCCCCGAATATCGTCCCGAACTTTGCCCAGACCTGGTATCACGTGCGGGCCAAGAACCGCCCGGACGTCGAGAAGGTCTACGCCCGGCTGGTGAAAGTCGCCAAAGGCGCCGCCATGATGACCGAGACCGAGGTGGAGGTGGATCTGCAGGGCGGCTGCTATCCCAGTGTACAGAACAAGGTGCTGGCGGAAGCGATCAACGAAGCCATGCACGAGCTCGGCGGGCCGAAGTTCACCGAGGAAGAAAAAGCCTACGCCGCCGAGCTGGACGCCTCCTGCCCGGCGAAGCCGGCACGCCTCTACAGCCTACCGGAAGGCGAGCATCTGGACGAGCGGATCATCGGAATCTACGGCGAAGGGACCTTTGCCTACAACGCCAGCGACATCGGCGACGTCGGCCACCTGGTGCCCGCCACCATGTTCGGCACCGCCTGCTACAATATGCGCGCCGACCTTCACAGCTGGCAGGTCGCGGCCTGTACGGGGCACGCCATCGGGCAACGCGGCATGCGCTATGCCGCCGGGATCCTGGCACTGGCTTCCTTAAAGCTCTTTACGGAGCCGGAGCGGGTCGCCCGCGCGAAAGAAGAATTTGACACGATGATGGACGGCGAGACGTATCTTTGCCCGATCCCGGACGAGGTCCGGCCGCCGGTCGCAAACTAAAAACAACGACGGGGTGGCACTTGCCACCCCGTCTTCTTTACCGATCTTTCGATCTGTTTACCCGGCACCACGCCGGTGATCCATGGTTTAAGCCCGGCTCTTCTGTTCCTTCCCGTAAGCCAGGCCGGTTCTGAAGGCCTTTTCATTCATTTCATTCAGCCAGGGACGTTTTGCCCCCAGCTTCTTTAACGCTGTTGCCAATACATTTTCTTCCGGCAGAGCGTCGGTATAGCCGATATAGGTTCCCAGCATCACCAGATTGGCGATTTTTCCGCTGCCGATCTCTTCAGCGACTTCATTGGCCGGCACACGGATCACGGTAATATCATCCCGTTTCGGTTCAGCTTTGATGATCGAACTGTTCATAAACAGGAGGCCGCCCGGTTTTACGCGTTCTTCAAATTTCAGCAGAGACGGCTCGTTCAAAACGATAACATTGTCTATTTCCTGCCCGACCGGCCCGCCGATCTGCTCATCGGATATCGTCACGTAGCAGTTGGCTGTTCCGCCCCGCTGCTCCGATCCGTAGGAAGGAAAATACAGAACATTTTTATCTGTTGTTTCGCAGGCAGTGTAGCTTAACAGCTGGCCGATCATCATGACCCCCTGTCCGCCGAATCCGCCGATCAGAATTCTTCTTTCCATGGCTTCCTCCTAGTTATCCCGTAAAGTACCGATGGGAAATTCTTTCAACGTGTTTTCCTGCATGAATTTGACCGAGTCAACAGGACTCAGCCCCCAGTTTGTCGGGCAGGAAGACATGATCTCGATAAAGGAAAATCCTTTGCCGTCGATCTGGTTCTGGAATCCTTTCCGGATCGCCTCTTTCGCTTTCAAAATATGCGGAGCGGTATCACAGGAAACCCGTGTAATGAAAACGGGAGCACGAAGTGTATTCAGAAGTTCGCACATGTGCATGGGATATCCCACGTCATCAGCATCCCTTCCTTTCGGGGTCGTTGTGGATTTCTGCCCGATCAGTGTTGTCGGAGCCATCTGGCCGCCCGTCATGCCATAGGTCGAGTTGTTGACAAAGATGACCGTTATCTTTTCTCCGCGGTTGGCGGCATAGATGATCTCCGACAGGCCGATGGCAGCGCAGTCTCCGTCGCCCTGGTAGGTATAGACAAGCGTGTCCTGCGGCGCCATGCGCTTCAGGCCGGTAGCCACTGCCGGAGCGCGGCCGTGAGGCGTGTTTACCATATCCACTTTGCCCTTCACATATCCATAGATATTGTTGCAGCAGCCGACACCGATGACGCACACGGCTTTGTCGATCAGGCCCATTTCTTCTGTTACTTCACCGATGATCTTAACGATAACGCCGTGAAAGCATCCCGGACAAAAACCGCCGCTGACCTGATTTACAGCCTTTGTTCTTGAATAGATCTTTTCCACAGAATCAGCCCTCCTTAATCCAAGTGCGACATAAACGCGTCAATGACCTCAGACTCTTCCAGGATATGTCCGCCGGAACGTCCGTAATAATACGACGGGATCCGGTCACAGAGAGAAGCCTGAACATCTTCAAACATTTGTCCGGGTATTGCCATTTCGCTGCACAGGACAAATTTCACCTTCTGGCTGTCGAGCTTTTTATATGCGTTTGCCGGGAACGGATTGACGACGATCGGCCGGATCAGACCGACGCGGTATCCTTTTTCCCGAAGCTGATCAACGGCTGCCCTGCAGACTCGTCCGCCGGTCCCGTAACCGGTCAAAATGTATTCGGCATCTTCGGTGCGGTACTCTTCCACACGGATATCGTTTTCCCATGTTTCATAGAGTTCTGCCCATAAGCGGTTTGCGCTTTCCAGTGTATGTTCCACCACAGGCTTGCCGCATGCTCCCTGAGATTCCGCGTTGACCATGGCTGCGCGCCCGTACCACAGATCCAGTTTGATCGAACCCCAGCCGCGGGTGCGGACCCCGTTGCTTATCCAGTTTCTTCTGGCCAGCCGTTCTTTTTCGAGCTCTTCATCCGTACGCATAGGCGGAAGGATGACCGGCTCCATCATGGAGGCGATGCAGCCGTCCGCGAGGATCAGGACCGGATTGCGGTCCCGTTCGGCAAGACGAAACGCCTCGTAGGTCAGATCAGCCGCCTCCTGGACGTTGCACGGCGCAAGTACGATCAGCTTGCAGCCGCCGTTTCCGATCGCTTTGGTTCCCTGCAGATAATCGCTCTGCGCGGGCTGGATTGTTCCGCCGCCGGGGCCGCCCCGCATAAAGTTGGCGATAACGATCGGCTGACAGCCGTTTAAAGCCTGCGAGATCCCTTCTGCCATCAGCGCGATCCCGACAGAAGAGGACGAGGTCATCGCTTTTGCGCCGGCGATCGAAGCGCCCAGGACCATATTGATCGACGCCACTTCTGATTCGCCTTGAAGAAAGACTCCGCCGACTTCCGGAAGCCTTCTTGCCAGGTATTCCGGCGTCTCGTTCTGAGGGGTTATGGGATATCCCGCATAGAAGCGGCAGCCGGCACGGACAGCAGCTTCTGCAACCGCTTCAGCACCCTTCATAAAAACTCGTTCCATGAATCGCTCCTCCTATTTCCAGATCTCAATGCAGATGTCCGGACAGATCACCGCGCACATTTTACAGGCCACGCATTTCTCCTGATCGACGACAACTGCGTAATGATATCCGTTTGCATTCAGTTTTTCACCCAAAGCCAGGACCTGCCTCGGGCATGTCGCAACGCAGAGACCGCAGGCCTTGCATGCTTCGGAACTGATTTCAAGTTTTGCCATAAATAACCTCCGTTATGAAAATCATGGGACGATCAGGGCGTCATACAGATATACGGCTGTATCGGAATGATCGTCTTATTAACGTGCTGCTCAACGAGAGGAAGAAGCCTTTGATCAACACAAAGGTATTCTGTTTCCGCTTTGCCGGAAAGCAGGGTATCCAGAAGCTGATCTCCCCGGATGACTTCGTCTGCCGTCGTTGTCGGTCCAAGCGTCGGGTTGCCGACGATGTGGATATTCAGCGCATGACAGGCATCCATGATCTCGTCACAGGTTTTGGAGATCCCCTTTGAAGTGCTGCTCCAGGGCCGGTACACATTGATCGCATAGAACACAAAAGTATCGGACGTGTTGATGGCCTGTGAGAGCTGCCCCGCCATCAGAGCGCCGTGAACACCGCCTCCGACGTCAAGGAAGGTAAATCTGCTTTTGTCCCCCAGGCTTTCGATGATCCCGGGGACCATAGAGGGAATATCCTGAAACTGTTCCTGTGCATGTACGTGTATGCCGGCGCGTTCCATCACTTCCGCCATGTTGCGGGAACGGAACAGCGGTTTCGTCTGGTCAAGATCAAAAAAGTGGACATTCGTTTCGGTCTGCGCGAGAAACAGAGCCAGATTGATCCCCAGCTCTGATTTCCCGGCTCCGGGGCCGCCGATCAGGATAAAATTATGGTACTGCGGAATAAGCTTCTGAAAGACTTTATTCATGCAAAACGCCCCCTCTCTGCACGCGCCTTAGTGAATGTTCCATCTTTTCGCGTCTTCCCGCAGTTCATCCCTGAAATCCGGATGCGCGATCGAGATCAGATTCTCAACACGCTGCCTGATCGTTCTGCATTTCATCTCGGCAATGCCGTATTCCGTGACGATGTAGTCAATGTTGTTGCGGCTGATGGAAACAACAGCACCTTCGCTTAATACCGCTTTGATCTTGCTGAATCGTTTCCCTGCGCGGTTCGTGCCGCTGGAGGGCATTGCGATGATGGATTTTCCTTCCGGTGAATGGATCGCGCCTTCCGCAAAATCGTTGGCTCCGCCGGTTCCCGACCATTGGCGGGTCCCGATGGATTCCGACGCAATCTGACCGGTCAGATCGACTTCAATGCAGGTGTTGATCGACACCATCCGGTACTGCTGCGCAATAACAAACGGATTATTGACGGTTGAGATCGGCATCATGTAAATACCGGGGTTCCGGTCGATCCAGTTGTAGAGCTTGCTGCTTCCGATACAGAAAGCGGCAACGGTCTTGCCCCGGTACATCGTTTTCCGGGTGTTGTTCACCACGCCGAGCTCAGCCAGATCGCAGATGGAATTGGTAAGCAGTTCGGTATGAACGCCCAGATCGTTCTTATCCTTGAAAGACTGTGCGACAGCGTCGGGAATGTTTCCGATCCCGAGCTGAATGGTGGAACCGTCTTCGACGAGCTTTGCCACATTTCGGCCGATGATCAGATCCGTTTCGCTCAGATTGCTTCCGGTCTGGTTGGTCGGCGTTTTCCGTCCGCTTTCAATGACCGCTGTGATCTGAGAGATATGGAGCTCGAATTCTCCGGGAACATTCGGCATATCGTCCACGACTTCCACGATAACCGCCCTGGCATGGTCCAGATAGTGCTTCTCCCATCCCCCGAGCGAAAGGTTGATATAACCGTGCTCGTCCATTCTGGTCCCGCTGATCATGATAACGTCCGGATGCCACACTTCCGCGTAACGGGTGATGCATCCGTGAAAATGCAGCGGGATCAGGGAAACATTGCCGTATTGATAAGCGTCCCGCATCGTTCTCCCGAAAAAGCGGGAGGTGCATTGAAACTTATGCCGAAACTCGGGATTATACAGGAACTCATAATGCTGTGAGCAGGCTCCGAAATGGATCGTCACTTCGTTGATCCGCTCATGTATTTTGTGCAGATTGGATAACATGGTGATCGGCTCGAGCGCATCACAGCCGATTGCGATCAGATCACCGTCTTTTATCTGCTCAAGGGCTTCCTCCGGCGTGCACAGCCGGTCATGATACAGTTTCTGAACGTCGCTCATCATTCTTCCGCCGGTCTTATTTCACGGATCCCGTTCCTCACCGCGGCATGCTCAAAATCGCCGTTAAAGAAGCTTAACAATGACTGGCCGGCTTCTATACGGCTTTTCCGCTGAGATGAACTGGAAAAGAACCCTGCATGCGGGGTAACGATGACGTTATCCATGTTGCAGAGAGGATTCGTTTTGGGATCGATCTGCTCTCCATCCAGGACATCCAGCCCGGCAAAAGCGATTTTACCGGAACGGAGCGCCTCGATCAGATCCGCCTCGACGGGAATGTTGCCGCGTGAAGTATTGACAAATACAACGCCGTCTTTGCATTTGTCAAAAGCTTCCTTGTTCAGCATATGAATGGTGGAAGGAAATGCCGGAACGTTACAGATAATGTAGTCGGATTCCGACAGAAAAGCATCGAAATCCTTTTTGATCACGCCGTGCTGAGCCATGGTCTCCTGGTCAACATAAGGGTCGTAAGCAGAGACTTCCGATCCGAATCCCAAAAGCCGTCTGGCGATCAGTCTGGGAATGGCGCCAAACCCAAGGATGCCGATTTTCAATTCATTCATACAGTGCATATTTACCTGCGTCGTTGCTTTCCATTCGCCCCGTTCATGAATGGCTCTGGCATACTCGAACAGCCGCCGGTTGATGGCAAGCGTCAATGCTACGGCATGATCGGCAACCTCGTTGGTGCAATACGTCGGGCAGTTCGCCACGGCTATTTTTTTGGATGTTGCATAATTCAGATCAACATAGTTGAAACCGATACTGTTGAACTGGATCAGTTTCAGCTTCGGCAATGCATCGATTACCCGTTTGTTGAATATCTGATAGTCGCAGATCACGGCATCGGCATCTTTACATACTTCGATCAGGGTGTCCTCGTCGTCATCCCGGATAAGCTGCGGACGGACAGCAAATTCGAAGCGGTCTTTGGGGAGCATCTCCGCAATCAGATCCGAATACGCCGGATTGCGTCCCACATACATTACTTTGATCATTTTCGCGTTCCTTTCTCGATAATTATCAGTTTCTGAATACCCTTTCTTCGATCTCCTCCCTGGTCAGCTTCTTCCTTTCCCTGGTATTCAGCAGGAAAAGGGTAAAGCCGATCGCCATCCAGATCAGGAACATGATGACCGCCAGCTTCCCGATAAAGAAGGGACTGGACGGGACAAACATGAAAATGAAGACGGCCACGGAGACGACCGAGGCAAAGATCCCGGTCGCGATCCCGCCCGGGATCTTAAACGGACGGGGCATTTCCGGGTGCGTTTTCCGCAGGCGTACCAGCGACATTGCGGTGATCGCCCAGGAAAGCACAAAGGCCACCGCGGAGAAGCAGGTGATCGTATCGATCAGATTGGCGCCGAGGAACGGTCCCACGCAGGAAAGGCACAGCGCGGCGATCTGGCCGTGCACGGCGACGCCCCGCTCGTTCTGTTTTGCCAGCGTCTGCGGGACCAGGCGGCCCCGGCCCATGCCCATCAGCAGGTTGGCCGACGGCGTAAAGAAGCCGTTCCAGGTGGTGAACAGCCCGGCGATGGCCCCGATCGTGATGACCCAGTACAGGATCTGTCCGAAGCTTCCGGGATACAGGCTCTTAAAGAGCGTGGACGCGGCCGGGCGGTCCATGCCCGCGAACTGCTTCCACGGCAGCGCGCTGCCGAAGCACAGCAGGAGTCCCGCGTAGAACAGGCACGCCAGTGTGACGGAAAGGACCACGGTCTTGCCGACCGATTTGACGCTGCCGCCCGCCTCTTCCACGCCCTGCGGGATCGTTTCAAAGCCCGCGAGGAAGAAAGCCGCCTGAGCGACGATCGCGAACGCGCCGCCGAAAAAGCTGCTGTGGGAAACCTGTTTCAGGCCTTCTCCGTAGATCGCGGGATCGCTCACATCATAAACCGGCTTCAGGTTGTCCGCGCTCCCGCGGGCCACCGCGCAGACCGCGCCGAGGACCGCAGCCCCGATCAGGATGAAGCACAGGATGCGCTGCGCCTTGGCCGCGGTGGAGAGCCCCCGCATATTCAGGTAGAAGATCACCGCCGAGCAGGCCAGGCCGATCAGGATCGTGGAAAGATAGATATCCGAACCCATGACGGAATACAGCGGCTTCCCGGATTTTAAGCCCGGGATCAGATAGCCCAGGATCTCCGTGATCTGGATCGCTTCCCAGGGAATGATCGCCACAAAAGCGCCGTAGGAAGCCCAGCCGGAGGCAAAGGCCATCCGGTTGTCGAAGGCCTTGTAGGCGAAGGCCATGCCGCCGCCGGCCACGGGGATCATCGGGACCAGCTCGCAGTAGCACAGTCCCAGAGGAACCATCATCACCAGACAAAGCAGATAACCTACCGCGGCGGGTACCGGCCCGCCGCAGTTGATCATCCAGTTGTTGATGGAAACAGCCCAGCCGACGCCGACGATCGCGCCGAAGCCGATGCAGAAGAAATCGGCCGGGCTGACTTTTCTTATTTGTTTCTTCTCTTCTTTCATTTTCCGTCAACTTCCTTCCCGGAGAAGCGCCTCCGAAAAGATAAAACCGTTATGTTAACCGGATCAGTTCAGATACGGGGAATCCCAGAGCAGGAGCTTGGTGCCCAGGCCCATCTTCACCGCGTTCTGATAGACCTCATAAGCCCAGCCGACATCCCATACCGGCATACCGCTGGTGATGAAGCAGATGCGCTCGTCATCGTTGACACGGCCTTCCTTGGCCCCGACCACGACGTCGCCCAGGCCGACGGCTTCGGAAAGCGGCGCCATCTTGCCTTCATACATCATGCGATAGACCTGCACGCCGATGCCGTTGATGAAGCGCTTATCCTCCGGCAGGGCCAGATGTTCTTCATAATAGACCTCGTGCATTCTCGGATTGTCCCAGTAGATCTTGGCGCTGGAGAAGTATTCCTCATCGATATTACAGCGGCCCGTGAAGATGATCGTCGAGCCCTTCTTCAGCCACTCGTTCTTCATGTTGACAGGCTTCACGGACGAAGCGGCCACGCTGATGATATCGCCCAGGCGGACGGCTTCTTCCAAGGAATCGGCAGCCCAGGCCTTCAGGCCGTGCTTTTCGGTCACGCTCTGCGCGAAGGCTTCCGCTTTTTCCTTGAACAGGTCATAGATCACGACTTCTTTCAGGTTCTTGGCTTCCAGCGCGATCGCTTCGAAGCAGGACTTGCTGACGGGACCGGCGCCAATGCAGACGCAGACTTCCGCGTCCTTGCGGGCCAGATACCGGGTGCCGACGCCGGGCACGCAGCCGGTCCGTACGGAGCTGACCAGGTTGCCGGCCATCAGGGCGATGGGCTCGCAGGTATCGGGATCATTCAGCATGACCATCAGGATCGAGCGGGGCAGGCCGCGGGACGGGTTGATGATGTTGGAGCCGTACCACTTTTCACCGCAGACGTTGAAGCGTCCGCCTACATACGCCGGCATGGCCATGAAACGGCGGTCCGGGCCGTCTAAGGGCATGTTCGGGAACGGGCTTTCCTTCGGGAAAGAGACCATGATGCCGTGGGAATTGGCCTTGTCGCCGCCCATCCGGTAATCGCCGGAGCTTAAGAGCCCGAACAGTTCCACCTCCACATCAATGCAGTGCGCCGCATCCAGTACGCCGGCTTTAATCATTTCTTCTTCGTTCAGGTACAGAAATTCTGTCCTTTTACCCATAGTTGTTACCTCCTTATTCAATACACGTTCCTTTCATTGTTCGTAAAAATGTATTTTTTACAACAATCTGTTCTTTGTCTATTATGGATGATACCCGGTCGTTTGTCAACCGGGAAGCAGGGAGAAACTTCCTTTTATTTTGTTATTCTTTGCCGATCCGTCACTTTATTCTGCGGCGGCCCTGTTTTTCTGTTTTTTATCCTGTATCTCTCTGTTTTATGCATGCTGTCTCCTTTTTTGTATATTTTTCCCGAAAAAGTATGTTTTATGACATTATTTGTATTATTTAATACATTTGTATTGACTATTGCCATGCAAGCCGTATAATGAAGGGGAAAGAAGGGCGGGAGCCCGCCTGAAAGGAGAACAAAATCATGAATACGGTCAGCCTGATCGACCAGAGACTGGATGACATGACGAAAACCGAGCGCCGCATCGCGGCCTTCTTTCAGGAGCATCTGAACGATTTCGCCTTCCTGACCCTGGACCGCCTGGCCGCGGCGATCAATATCAGCACGACGTCGGTCATCCGCTTCTGCCGCCGCCTCGGCTTTCAGGGCTTTAAGGACTTTCAGGAGTCCCTGCGCAGCGACATCATGCATCAGCCGGATCTGCTGGACAAATTCCAGCGGACTCAGAGCAGCTTAATGAGCGACGAGCTGCTGGCGCGGACCGTCCAGCAGGGCGTCCTCTGTATTGAAAGCAGTTTTCACGCGATCCCGTATGAAACGCTGGCGGAATCGGTAAGGCTCCTCCTGCAGGCCGGGCGGATCTTTACCTTCGGGATGAAGGAATCCTACGCGCTGGCGCATTATGCCTATACCCGCCTGCTGACGGTCCGTGACAACGTCTTTATCCTGAGCGCGGGCTATAACGGCGAGGTGGAATCGATCTTAAGCCTCACGCCGGAGGACGTCTGCCTGGTCTTCCTCTTCCATCGCTATACCAAGATGACCCTGCAGATCCTGCCCCTTCTGCAGAAACAAGGCGCAAAGATCATTCTGGTGACCTCCGCGCCGTTTGATCAGGTCGAAAAATACAGCACCCTGCTGATCCCCTGCCTGGTCGACGCCGGCGGGATCAAAAACTCGGCGCTGGCCCCGATCTGCCTGGCCGATTATCTGTGCAACGCGCTGGCCGTCCAGAACGGCGACGCCACGCTCCGTTACATGCAGTGTTCCGAGAAGCTCTTCGATTCCGGTGCGGTGCTGGGAAGCTGAGGAAAAAGGATCAAAAAACAGGCTGCGGCAAGGATCTTCCCTGTCACTGCAGCCTGTTTTTTACTGCCGTCATCTTCAGTCGATATGGATGACCTTCTCCGTCAGCTCTGCGGGCCGGATATTCGGGTTCGGGAAGCGTTCGCGCTTCTCGGTGATCTTCCCGATATTGAGCGCCGCGTTCGGGCAAAGCTGAACGCAGCTCAGGCACCCGATGCAGTCGGTCCCGAAATACGGCCTCTCCCGGATGATCTGGATATTCCCGCGGGGGCAAAGCTGCGCGCAGAGGCCGCAGCCGGTGCAGTCGTTGTTTGCCTTGAAGGTTTTCACGCGCCGCGCGTGGGATTTTCCGAGGCCCTTGCTCATCTGCTCAAACGCGGCGGCTTTGGGCGGTTTCTTCCCGCTCTTTTTGCCGGCCAGCACCGCAGCCGCCACTTCCGCCGCTTTCCGGCTGATCCGCTGCCGGGCCTTTTCCGGGGTCGTCGGCGGGAGGGTCACTTTGTGCGGCATAAGCCAGATGGCGGTGGAATGGTTGGAGACCCCGGTCCAGTAATCCAGATGCACGATCTCGTCGATCTTCCGCAGCCCGCAGCCGGGATACCCCGCATACTGCTCCACGGCAAAGGTATACGCATCCGGCGCGATCTGCAGTTCCCGGATATACGCTTCCACATCCCCCGGCAGGCCGCCGGCCATGCAGGAAAAGATAAAGCCGACGCGTTTGGCTTTGCGTGCATCCGTCACGGCGGGAAAGCTGCGCATCATCACAATATCGGTATCGCCCAGCGCTTTGGCGATCTGCTTTGCCATGTCCAGACAATGACCGGCGCCGGAATAACAGTAAATCATATTTTCGCTCATGGTATTTTCTCCCTGTTTCCTTTTCTGTTTCGTGCCTGCGGGCTCTTCGGCTACATATCCCTGTGTGACAGGCAGATTTCCTGATCTGATGGTACCCGCCGGCGGCGTTTCCGTCAAGCAATTTTACGCGGCCAAAACAAAAGGTCCCGTCATTCTTTCTTCGAACGCATCGCGAGATAGGACGGGATTCCCAGTTCGGACAGACGCCCCTCGGCGTTCGTGTCCTCATACAGGCTCAGCAATCGGAAGCCGGCTTCCAGCTGGCCGCCGATCTGCTCTTCCAGGGAATGGGAAAACTGGACGCCCGCTTCCGCCTCCTGCAGCTGCTTCATCTGCTCCGGATTCTGTAACGGATTGAAGGGCAGGGCGTTGACGATCATCGTCTCCTCGTTGTCCACGATATAATCCATGTAGTGGCTCGT
Source organism: Lachnospiraceae bacterium (assembly GCA_017394885.1). Taxonomy (GTDB): domain Bacteria; phylum Bacillota; class Clostridia; order Lachnospirales; family Lachnospiraceae; genus UBA6987. Next base: position 95,943 of record JAFPWO010000002.1, read on the forward strand.
CCCCGCCAGCAGGATCCCGCCTTTCTTTAAGACGCGGTAACACTCTTTCCAGATCGGGCGGACGTCCTCCACATAACAGTTGGATACCGGATGGAAGATCAGATCGAATTCTTCATCCTCAAACGGAAGGGGCTTTGTCATATCGCCCCGAATGATGCGGATGGGATAGCCTTCCCGTTCCGAGACCATCTGCTCGCTTTCTGTCTGCCGTCTGGAATAGTCCAGCACCGTACACGCCGCCCCCAGCGCGGCGAAGACCGGCATCTGCTGGCCGCCCCCGCTGGCCAGCCCCAGCAGCTTTTTGCCGCGCAGATCCCCCAGCCATTCGCGGGGCACCGGTTTTGTCGGCGTGAGGAGCACTTCCCACTCGCCGCGCAGTACTTTCTCATAGGCCTCGTGCGAGATCGGGCGGCCCCATTCCCAGCCTTCATCGACCCAGCGGTCTATCGTCTCCGCATTTATTTCCTGATAATCCATCATTCACCTCACGAAGCGGACTGCATCTTTTCACAGAAATAATGTAGCATAACGGCCGGGGAAATCCAATCTTTTCCGCCCGGCGGCGCGGGATGAAAACTTCAGTTTCCGGCCCGTTTGCTGCCGCTTCGCATCTTCCCATTTCGGCAGAGGCATGTTATACTGAAAACAACAAAACGCTGTAAGGAGGCAACGGCAAATATGACGGAATTTCTCTATCTGGACGAAGAAGAAATGATCAAGGCCGGCGCGCTGGATTCCGCCCGCTGCGTCGAAGTAATGGATGAAATGTTCAGCCTGCTGGGCCAAGGCGACTATATCATGGGCGGCCCGAACCTGAACGAGCACGGCATCCGGGTCTATTTCCCCGACGAACCGAAGTTTGAGGGAATGCCCAAGGCCGGTCCGGACAGACGGTTCATGGCCATGGTCGGTTATCTTGGCGGGCGCTTTAAAACGGCCGGGGAAAAATGGTACGGATCCAATATCATCAACCCGTCCCGCGGCTTGCCCCGCAGCATTCTGATGATCATGCTGAACAACCCCGATACCTGCGAGCCTTTCGCGCTCTGCTCGGCCAATATTGTCAGCGCCGTCCGCACCGGCTCGATCCCGGGCGTCGGCGTAAAGTATCTGGCGAATAAGGACGCCTCCGTGATCGGCCTGATCGGCGCGGGCCCGATCCAGAAAGCCTGCTTGCAGGGCATTATGGTCACGGCCAAAAACGCCAAAGAGATCCGCATCTTCGACATCAACCGCGAAACCGCCGAAAAGTACGGCCTCTGGGCAGAGGAAGAATACGGCCTGAAATACACGGTATGCGATACGATGGCCGACGCCATTTCCACGGCGGATATCATCTCCAGCGCGACGTCCCGCTTAAGACCGGTCATGATCGAGGATGAATGGCTCAAGCCCGGCTCCCTGATCATCTTTACCGGCTCCGGACGGATCGCGGAATCCTATTTTGACACGGCCACGACCTTCTTTGACAACTCGCTGATGCACCGGGCCCACATGGACGACGCCCGCCGCGCGAATGTACCCATCGAGGTCAGCTATGCCGGCATGATGGGCGGCGGGATCTATAAACTGATCGACGAAGGAAAGCTTCCGCCGGTGGAAGAATTCCCCAGCCTGGGCGAGTGTGCCTGCGGGACTATTCCCGGCCGCAAGAGTCCGGATGAGCGCATCTGCCTGATGACGGGCGGCATGGTCACCGAAGACATTGCCTGGTCCTTTGACTGCTATCAGCGCGCGCTGGAGCTCGGTCTCGGACAGAAGCTGAAGATCTGGGATACGCCGCACTGGACCTGACGGATTTTTCAAAACCCGGTACGGTGCAAAAAGGCAGAGGGCTCCGGCCCCCTGTCTTTTTTGTGCCTCCGAAAGGAGGAGGGTTTTTATATCTGCACCGCTGCCGCATAAGCCGCGCGGGTCGCCTGCTGGATCGTGGCGGGAAGCAGGCAGTCTCCCACCGGGATGACCAGCTCCGCGCAGCCGAGGAACGCGTCTCTTTCTTCGGTTCTGGGACGCATACCGGTCGCAACGATGATCGTATCCGCCTCGATCGTCTCTTCTTCGCCGCCCTTATGTTTTACCGTGGCGCAGCCCGGCTCCACCCGGATGCAGAGCGTGTTCAGCATCACACGAACCGGATCGTCGCGCAGCGGCGCCTGGTCGAGCTGGGCCGTATCCCGGTCATACACGTGATCGAAATACAGCAGGTTGTGATAGACGATGTGCGGGTCCTTCTCATTACTCATGAGCCTGCCGATGGCTTCCACCACCGTGACCTGCTTCCCCAGATTCTTAAAGTGAAGCGCCGCCTCGCAGCCGACCGAGCCGCCGCCGAGCACCAGTACCTTTTCTCCGACTTTTTCCGGATGGGAGAAAGCTTCCAGCGCCGTCATAACATGCTCGCCGGAAAGGCCCTCCACCGGCGGGACGGCTTCCTTCGCCCCCAGCGCCACGATCACCACGTCCGCCTTCTCTTCTTTCGCTATCTCCGGGGTCAGCGCGGTCCCGCATCTGACCGTGATCCGCGGATTCTTTTCCACCTGGGTGATAAGATACTGCCGGTATTTTTCCAGCAATTCTTTGAAATTCACATATTTTGCGTGGCGGACCTGGCCGCCCAGCTCATCATTTTTCTCGAACAGGACGACTTCATGGCCGCGTTCCGCTGCCGTGAGCGCCGCCTGCATGCCGGCCGGGCCGCCGCCCGCGACCAGCACCTTTTTCGCCCCCGAAGCCGGCCGTTCCATCGCCCGGCGGATGAATTCCCAGTTGTTGGAGGGATTGACGGTGCAGCGGCTGTGGCCCACCGGCGTACTGTACAGGCAGCGCAGGCAGCGGATGCAGGGACGGATGTCCTCGGGCCGGCCTTCCCGCACCTTCAGCGCCCAGTCGGGATCCGCGATATGGGACCGTGCCATGGCCACGAAATCACAGGCGCCTTCCGCCAGCAGCTGCTCCGCCAGATACGGATCGTTGATGGCCCCGACCGCATCGACCGGGATGTGCACATGCTTTTTCATTTCCCGAGCCAGATAGCTGTTGCAGGCGTCTTTGAGGAAAAATGTGGGATGCGTGATCACCAGCGAATGAAGCCCGGAGCGGATACCCACGGAACACTGGATGATATCGACGCTGTCCTGCAGAAGCTCCGCGGTCCGGACGGCTTCTTCGATCGAAAGCCCGTCATCGACGAATTCATTCACGCTGAAGCGGATCTCCAGGATCATATCCCGGCCGATCCGCTGCCGGATGCGCTCCAGCACCATCTTCGGGAATTTCACGCGGTTTTCGATACTCCCGCCGTATTCATCCGTCCGGTGGTTTTCATGCGGCGAGAGGAACTGATGCAGCAGCCAGCCGTGGCCGCAGTGCACGACGACCATATTAAAGCCGCCCCGCTTCGCCATGAGCGCCGCGGCCGCAAAATACTCCGCGACGTCCTCCATATCCTGCGGCGTCATCTCCCGCACGTGGACTTTGTCACTGTCGTCGCCGTTTGCCAGCTGGTCAAAATGCGCCGCGTTCTTCATCACGCACTCGGAAGGGCCCATCGGTTCCACCCCGGGGACCGCGGGCTCCGCGACTTTCCCCGCATGGGAAAGCTCGAGCGCCGCCACCGCGCCGAAGCCGCGGACCGCATCGGAGACCAGATGCATCGTCTTTAAGCTCTTCTCGCTGAAATCAAAATGGTTCGTGCTTACACTGTATCTCGGATCCACGCCGCATTCACTGGTCGTAACGATGCCGGCGCCGCCCCGGGCAATAGCCCCGTAATAGAAGGCCGCCGCCTCCGTAAAATGGTCAAAGCCATCTGGGCCTTTCTCCAGGATGTTCGGCCCGCCGTTCTGCGGTGCGGAGATCACCCGGTTCCGGATAAACTGCCCGCGAAGGATCATCGGCTTCATCAGGTGCGGGAAATTACTGCGGTTCTCTGTCATAGCTTTCCTCCTTAGAAATGACCTGCAGGAAAGCAGAAAAAATGTTTTTCTGCCATGGGAACATTGGATAAAACGGCTTGAAAACAATAACACTCTACCATAACGGCCGGGAAAATCCAATCTTTTTCTTCCGGCCTGCCCGGGCTGCCCTTCGCACTTTTTGCTTTTTCTCTGCCGGCGCCCATCTTTCCATCATCATAAGGACGTGGTATAGTGAGGGATAGAATCCGGCCGCTGAAAAAGCTCTCATCCGGCGCCCGCGGCGCCGTTTTCAGACCGAAGAACGAAGAGGTTTCACAGCAGATGAGCAGGAATTCTTCCGAACCGCAGAAATTTCAAAAGAACCTGAACCCCGTGAGCGTCTGGTCGCTGGCCTTCGGCTGCATCATCGGATGGGGCGCGTTCATGATGCCCGGCACCACCTTCCTGCCCTCCGCCGGCCCGCTGGGGACGGCCGTCGCCATGGCTGTCGGCGCCGTGATCATGATCGTGATCTCCTTCAGCTACAGCTATATGGTGAAGCGCTATCCGAACGGCGGCGGCGAGTTTGCCTACACCCGCATGTTTTTCGGGCCGAAGCACGCTTTCTGGTGCGCCTGGTTTCTGGCGCTCGCTTTCATCGCCAACGTGCCCATGAATTCCACGGCGCTCGGGCTGATGAGCCGGAAACTGTTTTTCGGAGTCTTTCAGTTCGGCCGCATGTATGCCGTGGCGGGCTATGATATTTATCTCGGAGAAGTGATCCTGGCGGTTCTGGCACTGACCGTTCTTTCCGTGATCAGTATCCTGGGCACGAAGGAAACCGGGGTCGCCGATACGGTCATGGCCTTTTCTCTGGCGCTCTCCTTCCTGATCATTCTGATCGCCGCGCTTTTCAGCCCGGTCACCGCCTGGGAAAACCTGCAGCCTCTCTGGAACGCGAAGCCCGGCGTAGGCGCGAAGGAGGTCCTCGCCGGGATCCTTGCCGTCGTCGCCGTGACGCCCTGGGCCTACGTAGGCTTCGGCACCATTCCGCAGGAAGTGGAAGAATTCAGCTTTTCCTCCCGGAAAGTGATCCGGATCATGGTGATCGCCATCCTGTTCGGATGTACGGTCTATACCTGCAATACGCTGGTCACTGCCGCCGCCTCGCCCGACTGGACGGCTTTTATTCAGGAACACGACTGGGCCGTCGGCGCCGCCGTCGAGGCGCTGATGGGGATCCCGGGGCTTGTTGTGCTGGGCATTGCCATCAGCTGCGCGATCCTGACCGGGATCCTCGGCTTTCTGACGGCGACCAGCCGCCTGCTCTATTTCATGGCCGGGCAGGGCGTCCTTCCGCCATGGTTCGGGCGGCTGCATCCCAAGTACCATACGCCTTCGAATGCGATCCTTTTCTGCCTTGCCTTCTCGCTGATCGGTCCCTTCTTTGGACGGACCGCGCTGGGCTGGTTCGTGGATATGTCGGCGATCGGCGCCGCGATCGGGTACGGCTACACGAATCTGTGCGCAAAAAAAGCGCTGCGCCTGGATAAAGGCGCAGCGGATACGCGTTCTCTGACGCTTCTGACCGGGCTCGGCGCAGTGTTCTCCGTATTCTTTCTTGTGATGCTCCTGGTGCCCGGCATGCCCGGGTGCCTGACGGCGCCTTCCTACATCCTGCTGTTTGCCTGGATCCTTCTCGGCATCGTTTTCCATGCCGTGATAAACAGAAAGGCGAAAAACCGCGGGACAGGGTAATCCCTTATTTCTCTTCTGCCTGCTCAGGAAACATCCGCGTCTTTGAGGCTTCTCAAAGACGTTTTTTTGCCGTCCATTCCGAAAGCCTTACAGATCGATCTTCTCGAAATGACGAATTGACGCGGCCTGCGAGAAAGTGGTGAGCAGCACGAAGGCCGCCGCGCCGCCTGCCAAAAATGCCAGCTGCAGCGGCATCTCCGTAAAGCCGAAGGCGTTGACGGCCTCCAGTCCCGGGATATGGTGCAGCGCTTCCGCGATCCCCACGGTCACGAAAAAGACGACCAGGAAGGCGATGAACGGCTTTCCGAAATAGTAGGCCGTCCGGAAGAATCCGCCCAGGAAGACCAGATTGAAGACGCCGAACACCAGCAGCACGAAGCCGAGGTAGACGAAGTTCGCATTCATCATGACGTTGGTCCGGTAGACCGGCGAATCGGCCAGGACCGTCATCCGAAGAAGCGTAAGCGCCGTCATCAGCACGAAGCCGCAGCCCTCGATCAGTACGGCGAACGCATATTTTGCCCGCACGACATCGCACTTGGCGACCGGCAGCAGGGCAGAATAGACCACGTCGTTGTTCTCGCGGCAGCGCTGAACGGACTGGAAGATCCCGAACACGATGAAGAAAGAGCCCATCAGGATCGGATAGCCGGGGATCAGCGTCATCAGGGCGAACGCAAGGAAAATATAGGACAGCGCGGACGCGCTGAGCTTCATCTCTTTTTTCAGCAGTTTACCCATGGCGCACGCTCCTTTCAAGGCGCAGCATCGTCTCCTCCAGCGTCTCGCCGGCCTCGCCCAGCTCCCGGCGGAAGCTCTCCGTATCCGACGCGCGGACGATGGCGCCTTCGCGGATATAGATGATGTCGTCGGCGCATTTTTCAAGATCCGAGGTGATATGCGTCGAGAACAGGATGGCGACGCCCCTCTCCTTCAGCATCAGGAACATATCCAGCAGCTCGTCCCGCGAAAACGGGTCCAGCCCGCTGGTCGGCTCGTCCAGGATCAGCACTTCGGCCCGGTGGGAAAGGGCCACGGCCAGATTGCATTTGACCTTCATGCCTTCCGAAAGCTCGGCCGGCGCCTTGTTTTCGTCAAGCGAAAAGAGCGTCATATACTCCCGCCAGGCGGCTTCGTCCCAGTTCGGGTAAAAGCTCCTTGTCACCGCAGCGAGATCCTTCAGTTTTTTCTTCGGGTAATAGTTTACGGTTCCCGTCGAATAGCCGATGCGCTGCTTGATCGCGGCTTCGTTATCCTTCAGCGGCAGCCCGAAATAGCGGACCTCGCCGCTCAGAGGATGCACCAGATTCAGCATGGACTTGATGGTAGTCGTCTTGCCCGCGCCGTTGCGGCCGATAAAGCCGGCGATCCGCCCCTCTTCCAGGGCGAAAGAGACCTCCTGCAGGCGGAAGGCCGGGTATTCCTTGCTTAAGCGATCCACTTCCACGATACTCATTGCCCGGGCCCTCCGAACATCCTGAGGTGCATCTGGTCGATCTGCGATTTGGGCGGGATGGCGATGCCGCGATCCTTGTCGCCGAGCAGCAGCAGAACGTCTCCGGGCCTGATCCCGAAGATTTCTCTGGCCTGCTTGGGGATCACGATCTGGCCCTTCTCCCCGACCGTTGCGGTCCAGGCGTATTTGCCTTCCGGCCCGCTGAACGTCATGTCTTCCGGTCCGCTCATCATCTTTCCTCCAAGTTGGTATGATTTGTATAACAAATTATACCATATGATTTCCCGTTGTCAACCCCCGGACCGACAGAATAACAGAAGAGCCGGGGGCGATCCCCCGGCTCTCCTGTCAGATTTTTACACCGGCCTTGCCGTCCGTCTGCATTTCCGCTCAGCTGAACGGATTCTCCGTCGGATACGGCAGGCTCTTCGGCTGATTGTATCCGATATCCTTCACGCCCAGGAAGCGGAAAATCTCGAAGAGCGCTTTGCCGAAGTGGCCGAAGGCCACTGCGCCGTGATGCGGGAAGTGCTTCTCCAGCAGCACGTGGCGGTAGAAGCGTCCCATCTCCGGGATCGCGAATACACCGATGCCGCCGAAGCTCGTCGTGGCCACCGGCAGGACCTCGCCCTGCGCCACATAGGAGCGGAGCACGCCTTCGCTGTCGCACTGCAGGCGGAAGAAGGTGATCTCGCCGGGCGCAATATCGCCCTCGAGCGTGCCGCGGGTAATATCGGGCGTCCCGCCGTTTTCCAGCAGGCGGTTCTGGATCAGCTGATATTTGACCGCCCGGTCGGCGCACATCTTGCAGCTCGGCGTATTGCCGCAGTGGAAGCCCATGAAGGTGTCGGTCAGGACGTAATCATATTTGCCCCTGATCTGGCTTTCCCACATGGAGGCCGGCACAGAGTTGTTGATATCCAGCAGGGTGACCGCATCTCCGGAGATGCAGGCGCCGATATATTCGCTGAGCGCCCCGTAAATATCCACCTCGCAGGCGACCGGAATACCGCGGGAAGCCAGGCGGGAATTGACGTAGCAGGGCTCAAAACCGAACTGTTCCGGGAAGGCCGGCCAGCACTTGTTCGCGAATGCGACGTATTTGCGCGCGCCTTTGTGGGCCTCGGCCCAGTCGAGCAGCGTCAGTTCGAACTGCGCCATGCGGTCCAGAAGGTCGGGATAGTATTTGCCCTCTCCCATCTCGGCCGCCATGTCCGCCGAAACTTCCGGAATGCGCGGATCGTTCGCGTGCGCCTTGTAGGACACGAGAAGGTCTAGCTCCGAGTTTTCTTCGACTTCGACGCCAAGCTCATACAGCCCTTTGATCGGGGCGTTGCAGGCGAAGAAATCCTGCGGGCGGGGGCCGAAGGTGATGATCTTCAGGTTCTTCACACCGACCACCGCGCGGGCGATCACCGCAAATTCTCTGATCATGCCGGCGATATCTTCCGCGGTCCCGACCGGATAAGCCGGAATGTAGCCGGGCAGATGCCGCATGCCCAGGTTGTAGGAGCAGTTCAGCATGCCGCAGTATGCGTCGCCTCTCCCGTTGATCAGGTCGCCGTCGCCTTCGGCTGCCGCCGCAAACATGCAGGGGCCGTCAAAGTATTTCGCGATCAGCGTCTCCGGCGTCTCGGGGCCGAAATTGCCGAGGAATACCACCAGCGCGTTGCAGCCGGCGGCCTTTACATCTTCCACCGCCTTCAGCATATCGGTTTCGTTCTCCACCGTGACTTTGCACTCATAGATATCCCCGTACGCAGCGGCAATGGCAGCGCGGCGTCTTTCGGACAGCGCGATCGGGAAACAGTCACGGCTGACGGCGATCAGGCCGAGTTTGATTTCGGGAATATTCGTCATCATCTTACAGATCCTCCTTCACATCAATGTTCCAGCCGCGCAGACCGATGTGCGCGCCGTTCTTTGCTTCATTCGATTCCGGATGCGCGAGCAGCCACTTGTTGCGCGCGGTCATCCAGCGGTCTTCTTCACAGGCCGGGTCATAAGCCGGCTTTTCGGTATTGGTTCCCCTCGGCAGCACCACCGCCACGCGGAAACCGCAGACGGGGCAGGTGTGGCAGGGCGCGTAGTGCAGCGTCGTCGCGTATACTTCTACCGGAACGCCCTTCGGGACGCGGAACGCCTTCACCTTTTCCGTATCCACCACGCCGTCTTCGATCTCGTCCTGTTTCGCCAGAAGCAGGATGAAATCCCCGGCGCCGATGTTAACTTCGCTGTCACGGTGATACTCCAGGCAGTTCAGCTTCGTATTGTGCCCCCAGCACATGCCGAGTTCGACCGGCATCCCGCCGTAGGCGCGGTCACGAAGGTCCGCGAAAATCGCGCATGCTTCCAGGCTCGCGATCGCGGGCTCGTACGCCACGCCCTCTTCCGGAAGCGGGATCGCCTCCATCGCTTTCAGCAATTTCCCGGTATCATACCCTTCCAGGACTTTCCCGTAGGCTTTGAATGCCGGATCATATACAGAATAAATAGTCATACTTGTTCTCCTCTACAGGATCTTCGGAAATACGCTCTTTAAGGCCGGATAGATCCGGCTGAATTTGCGGTACTGCTCTTCGTAACGTGCCGTAAGAGCCGGATCCGGTTCGGTCGTGCCGCCAACTTCCACCAGGCTGTCAGCCGCATCCTTTACGCTCTCGAACAGGCCGTCGCCCACCATGGCCAGCATCGCGCCGCCGTAGCCCGGGCCCTGCTCGGTCTTCACGGTATCCAGCGGGATGCCGAGCACGTTCGCAAAGATCTTCCGCCAGAGCGGCGATTTGCTGCCGCCTCCGCAGATGCGGCTGCGCGGGATGTCCAGGCCGAGGGAGCGTGCGACCTCAAAAGAATCGCGGATCGCGAAGGCGACCCCCTCCAGCACCGCCTGCACCAGGTCTTTCCGGGAGCTGTCCATGGTGATCCCGGTAAAGGTCCCGCGGGCGTTCACGTCGTTGATCGGGCTGCGCTCGCCCATCAGGTAGGGCAGGAAGAAGACGTGGTTCTTCCCCAGGTCCTCCTCTCGGATATCCGCCTGTTCGCCGGCGTAATCCCCGGTCTTCAGGATATCCTCGCAGAGCCACTTGTTGCAGCTCGCCGCGGAAAGCATGCAGCCCATCAGGTGCCAGCCGCCGTCCGCGTGCGCGAAGGCGTGCAGCGCATTGTTCGGGTCGACACCGAAGCGCTCCGAGGAGATGAAGACCGTCCCGCTGGTGCCGAGGGAAATATTGCAGCCCCCTTCGCCCACGATGCCGGTCCCGACCGCCGCCGCAGCATTGTCGCCGGCGCCGGCCACGACCTTCACCGTTTCCGGAAGGCCAAGCTCTTCGGCAATCTCCGGCCTGAGCGTCCCGATCACCTGCCAGCTCTCATATAGGCCGGGCATCTGCGCTTTGCTTACACCGCAGATCTCCAGCATCTCCTTTGACCAGCGCTTATGCTCCACGTCCAGCAGGAGCATGCCGCTCGCATCGGAAAAGTCGCAGCTGTGCACGCCGGTCAGGCAGTAGTTGATATAATCCTTCGGCAGCATGATCTTCGCGATGCGCGCGAAATTCTCCGGCTCATGCCGGCGGACCCAGAGGATCTTCGGCGCGGTAAAGCCCGCGAAAGCAATATTCGCGGTCAGCTGCGACAGCTTCTGCCTGCCGATCTCTTCATTCAGATACGCGGTCTCTTCGCCGGTCCGCCCGTCGTTCCAGAGGATCGCGGGCCGGATCACCCGGTCCTGCTCATCCAGGATCACGAGGCCGTGCATCTGGCCGCCGGCGCCGATCCCGGCCACATCCGCCGGGTCAAAGCCCCGGAGCAGCTCCGGGACCGCCTCCCGGACCGCCTCCCACCAGTCTTCGCAGCGCTGCTCGCTCCAGCCCGGGTGCGGGAAGATCAGCGGGTATTCCCGGCTGACTTCCTTCCGGATCGTTCCTTTTTCATCCACCAGCAGAAGTTTGACTGCCGAGGTTCCCAGATCTATGCCGATATACAGTTTCAAGAAGATCTTCCTTTCTCCTCTTCGGGTGCTTCCGGAATCTCCGGCGCGTCCTCCTCTGCCGCCTTTCCTGCGCGGAAATGCCTCCAGGTAAACCACCCGAAAGCCGCGCCGGCCAGCACGAAAAGGACCCCGCAGACCCAGGCAAGCCACAGTGCCATGTCGGATCTCCCGGCCAGACGGTCGAGGATCAGCGATACGCCGAGATAGATCAGATAGACTGCCACTACCGCACGGAGAAGATCCATGGCGGCAGTGCCGCCTCTTTCCGGTGTCCCGCTGCCGTTCCTGTTCATTTTTCCTTAGCCGTTCTTCTTCTTCGAAACGACGTCGAAGATAACGGCTGCCAGCAGAACGAGGCCTTTGACTACCTTCTGGTAGTTCGCGTCCACGCCCATGATGCTCATGCCGATGTTGATAACGCCCATCAGCAGCGCGCCGATGATGACCCCGGGCACCGTGCCGACGCCGCCATAGGCGGAAGCGCCGCCGATGAAGCAGGAGCCGATGGCGTCCATCTCATAGTTCTGGCCGTAGGTCGGCTGTGCCGAGGTCAGGCGGGCGATGGTCAGGATGCCGGCGAGACCGGCCAGAAGGCCCATGTTCGCGTAGGCAAAGAAGTATACTCTCTTCGTATTGATACCGGAAAGCCTTGTCGCCGTCTCGTTGCCGCCGACCGCGTACAAATGACGGCCGATGGTCGTTTTCGAGGTAATATACGTATAGATCGCGATGACGGAAACGACCCAGATGAGTGCCATCGGAAGGCCCTTATACTGGGCCAGCCGGATCGTGAAGAAGACCCCGACCGCCACGATGACCAGCGCCTTGACCGCCACTTTATACAGCGGGTCCGCTTCCAGGCCGGCTTTCCTCCGGGCAATATTGGCGCGGAACGCAAGGACCAGATAGACCAGGCAGGCCAGGACGCCGACGACGATACAAAGAATGTTGATGTTTTCGCCGTGGAACAGATCCGGAACATAGCAGTTGGCGCCGCCGCCGAAGATCTTGACGAATGCGGCGTTGGTGACCGCGACCGTCTTGCCCTGCAGCACAACGTTCGAAAGGCCGCGGAAGACCAGCATGCCGGCCAGCGTCGTGATGAAAGGCGGGACTTTGACATAAGCGATCCAGAACGCCTGCCATGCGCCGATCAGCAGACCGACCAGCAGCATGATCAGAACGGCCAGCCACATATTCAGGTCTTTTTTCATCAGGACCGCGCCGATCGTACCGACGAAGCAGACTACCGATCCTACGGACAGGTCGATGTTGCCGCCGGTCAGGATGCAGCACAGCATACCGGTTGCCAGCACGAACACGTACGCGTTCTGGGAAATGATGTTCGTGATGTTCTGAGGCAGAAGGATCTTGCCGCCGGTCTGCCAGGCAAAGAATGCCGTGACCAGCACCAGGGCAATAATCATCGTGTATTTCTGCACGAATTTCAGAATCTTCGTCTTTGTCATGATTTTAACTTCTCCTTTGCAGCGGAATCGAACGCCAGGATACGTGCCATGATCTTCTCCTGGCTGGCTTCTTCCCGGGAAAACTCACCGACGATGCGTCCCTCGTTGAGCACGTAAATTCTGTCGCTCATGCCCAGGACTTCCGGCAGTTCCGAGGAGATCATGATGACAGACTTTCCTTCCGCCACCAGATCGTTGATGATACAGTAGATCTCATATTTCGCGCCGACGTCAATGCCGCGGGTCGGCTCGTCCAGGATCAGGATATCCGGATCCGAATACATCCATTTGGAAAGCAGCACCTTCTGCATGTTGCCGCCGGAAAGCGAACTGACATTCAGCGTGACCGAAGGCGTCTTGGTGTGAAGCTTTTCCTTATACTCTTCGGCGACCTTCAGTTCCTTGTCATAGTCGATCACGCCGTGCTTTGTCACGCCCTTCAGATTGGCCAGCGTCGTATTGACCGAAATGGGATTGCTCAGGATCAGGCCGTTGACCTTTCTGTCCTCGGTAACATAGGCGAGGCCCGCATCGATCGCCTGGCGCGGCGAGTGCAGCTTGACCTCCTTGCCGTGGATCTTGACCGTCCCCGTGATCTGCGTCCCGTAGCTGCGGCCGAACAGCGACATCGCCAGCTCCGTCCGCCCGGCGCCCATCAGGCCCGAGAATCCGACCACTTCGCCCTTCCGGACGTTGAAGGAAACGTCGTCGACGACTTTCCGCTCCGTGTAGATCGGATGGTAGACGTTCCAGTGTTCCACCTCCAGCGCGACGTCGCCGATCGCAACGTCATGCCGCTTCGGGAAACGGTCTTCCAGTTCACGGCCGACCATGCCGCGGATGATGCGGTCCTCGCTGATATCATCGACGCCTTTCGTAAGGGTTTCAATGGTTTTGCCGTCCCGGATGATGGTGATGTCGTCCGCGACGTAGGCGATCTCATTGATCTTATGGGAGATGATGATTGAGGTCATCCCCTGCTTCTTGAATTCAAGCAGCATATCTAAAAGGGCCTTGGAGTCCTCCTCGTTCAGAGAAGAGGTCGGTTCGTCCAGGATCATCAGGCGCGCGTTTTTCGCCAGCGCCTTCGCGATTTCCACCAGCTGCTGCTTGCCGACGCCGATGTCCTTGACCAGTGTTTTCGAGGACTCGGTCAGGCCGACCATCTTCAGGTATTTCGTGGCTTCCGCATGCGTTTTTTCCCAGTCGATCGCGAAATGCTTTCCCTTCTCGTTCCCAAGGAACATGTTCTCGCCGATGCTCATGTAGGGAACCAGCGCCAGCTCCTGATGGATAATGACGATGCCCTTATTTTCACTGTCTTTAATCTTGTTGAACTTGCATACTTCGCCTTCGTATACAATGTCTCCTTCGTAGGTGCCGTAGGGCCACAGGCCGCTTAAGACCTTCATCAGCGTGGATTTGCCGGCGCCGTTTTCACCGACCAGGGCATGGATGCTGCCCCGTCTGACAACGAAGTTTACATTATCGAGGGCTCTTGTGGCGGGGAACTGCTTTATGATCCCGCGCATTTCCAGAATATTATCCGACAAAAAAACCCCTCCATTCCATGTGAGTTTTTCAGATATAAAAAAAGGCGGTGCACCGGGCAGGGCAAAATGCCCTGCCCGATGACCGTAGTCAAAGAACTTATTTCAGCTGATCCTCGGTATAGTAACCGGTATCAATGAGGAGTTCCTTGTAGTTTTCAGCGGTGCAGCTGACCGGTTCGCACAGGTAGCTCGGTACCACGCCGACGCCGTTGTTGTAGGTTTCGGTGTCGTTTACAGGGGGCTCTTTGCCCTTCATCAGGGCATCGACCATCTCGACGACCTTGGAGGCCAGCGTACGGGTATCCTTGAACACGGACATGGCCTGCTTGCCTTCGATGAGGTTCTTCATGATGGCGATGTCGCAGTCCTGACCGGTGATGATCGGATATACATCATTGGAGTAAGAGGATGCCAGCGCGTTCTCAACGCCGAGAGCGGTGGAGTCGTTGGAGGCCAGAACCGCATGCAGCGGGGTGCCGTCCGCATAGTTGGAGGACAGGATGTTCTCGAAACGTTCCTGCGCCTTGTCGGTCGCCCAGTTCTGGGTCGCTACGACGGCCTTCTCAGTCTGGCCGGACGGGCAGACCAGCTTGCCGCTGTCCAGATAAGGCTGCAGCACGCTCATGGCGCCGTCAAAGAAGAAGTTGATGTTGTTGTCGCCAGGGTCGCCGGTGATGAACTCAATGTTGAACGGGCCGGCCGCATTGTCCAGATCCAGCGCGTCGACGATGAACTGGCCCTGCTTGGTGCCGACCAGCCAGTTATCGAACGTAGCATAGTAGCTGACAGCGTCGGAGTTCATGATCAGGCGGTCATAAGCAATAACCGGGATGTTCTTTTCCTTGGCCTGCGCCAGTACAGTGCCCAGGGAGTCGCCGTCGATGGAAGCGATGACCAGGACTTTGCAGCCGTTCGCGATCATGTTCTCCAGCTGGGAGACCTGGGTCGGGATGTCATTGGCGCCGAACTGCAGGTCGACCGTGTAGCCGGCCTTCTCCAGCAGGGCCTTCATGTTGTCGCCGTCCTGATTCCAGCGCTGCAGGTC
>JAFPWO010000009.1 GCA_017394885.1 Lachnospiraceae bacterium
GAAGCGGCACATCCGGCGCGGCGCGGCAGCTTGTCAGCCCGTTGAGTTGTCACAGCAAAAGCCGGAGCGCTTCTTTTCGCGGGTGTGGCGAAATAGGCAGACGCAAGGGACTTAAAATCCCTCGGTGGCGACACCGTGCCGGTTCGAGTCCGGCCACCCGCAGGTCATGAACATTAAGTTGCGCCTACTACGAAGACCGATCACCAGCAGCCTCTGGCTGCTTCTTTGTGCGGCCGTCAGCGCTTTCCTGCTGGTCGGCCTGTCGCTCTGGTATTCCACCACCAGGCTTTCCCGGACGCTGGATGAAAGCCATACCGCGATCGCGGTCCGCACCGACCCTTCCATCGCGGGAGATCCCCGCTATTTTACCCAGGCCGATAAGGACTGGTTCGAGGCGCTGCCGTCCGTAAAGGCTGTCCGCTCTCATACCGTCAGCGCCGCCGTCTCGTCTTCCTTCTCGCCGCTCATCGAAATCAACCGCGCCAAGAGCTACCGCAGCAGCGGCAATCCCCTGCCCTACTGCAACGCAGTATTCATCGGGATGGTCAACTCTCTGGAATCAATCAGAAATACGCTGTACATCCATATGTATATAGCTTCCGAATGGCGCCTGGGCGAAGAATACGTCCGGGGCGAAGTCGAGGCTGCCCTGAACTATCAGCGGCAGGTCATGCTGGCTGTCGATCTGCGGGGCGGACGGGATGCGGAGACCTATTTCAAAAAAGGTGACATCTACATGTTCAGCGGCATGCTGGACCCCGCCGTTCATTTCTGCCAGTCCCGCAGCTTCGATGTCAAATCTCCCCAGAATATCGGACATCTGCTGCTTTATGAAGGATATCTCCGTCAGGAAGGCGACACTCTGCGCGGCTATCTTCCCGGTTCCGAAACCGACCAGGAGGGGAATCCCCTCGCCTGCGAGATGTATTCTTTCCCGGCAGCCCTCCGCATCGGAAGTCCGGAAGACTATAACGAGGAAAAAGACTACTTTGCCGATCCCTTCTGGGAAGATTACTTTGCCGCCTGGGAGAAGCAGCAGCATTCCCTGCCCGTGGTGGGCACCGACCGGCTCGAAAGCCTCTATGCTTTTCTGACCGGGCGGGCCATCATCTCGGAGGGCCGCAGCTTTACCGCCGAAGAATACGCGGCCGGCGCCAAAGTCCTGATCCTTTCGGAGAAAATGGCGGCCAGGCAGGATCTGAAGGTGGGCGATACGCTGCGCCTTTGCCAGTATATGCCGGCCTTCAAGGAACCCGGCGGCGTCGGTTCCGCCTTTGTCAAATTCATGCCCGGCCGGCCGAAAAACAACCCCACCATCGACCTTCTGAATCTGGAGCAGACCTACGAAGCGGAAGAAGAATTCACCCTGGTCGGCATCTACAAGCAGGTCGGCGAATGGTCCAACGGCACCTACGATTTTACCCCCAACACCGTCTTTATCCCCCGCAGCGCACAGATCGGCGGTGCAGTCGGCGCCATCCCTGCCGAAGAAGGCGGGGAAGATGTATACGGCCTCGAGCTGAGCATCGAGCTCGTGAACGGCAAAGTCAGCGAATTCATGCTGACCCTGGATCAGAGTCCCTACACCGGCCAGTTCTATCCCTTCGACCAGGGCTACGAAGAGGTACAGAAGAATATCAACAGCATGGCCGAATCCATGCTGCGCCTGCTGATCCTTTCCGCGGCGAGCTTCGTGCTTTTCCTAGCACTTTATCTGCTGATGTTCCAGGGCAGTGAAAAAAAGACGCTCGGCACGATGCGTTCACTGGGCAATTCTCCGCGCAGCACCGCCGCCTATCTGTTCGGGAGCGGTTTCCTGCTCGCGCTGCCGGGCGTGATCGCGGGTACGCTTCTCGGCGGCGTGATCATGAACCGGGTGCAGGCCAATCTCCTCGAGGAAGCGCTGGCCGGGATCGAAGCGCCGACCATAGGCAGCAGCCTGGTCATCACCGAGGAAGCGCTCACGGAAATGGTGCGCGCCAGCAGTCTGGCCCCGCGGGATCTGGTCCTGCTGGGCGCGGGAGAACTGCTGCTTATCGCTCTCCTGCTGCTTATCCAGGCGGTCTATCTGTCCCGCCGGAATCCCCGAAGACTGATGGAGGGCTGAGGCATGGCGGTTTATGTTTTCTTACGTATGATACGCCGTTTCTGGCTGACGCTGGCCGGCCTTGTGATCGCGGCCGCCTTCTGTTTCGTGCTCTGCTATCTGGTCCGCTACCGCAGCGAACAGGAGGCTTCCCTGAAGGAAGTGTGCGACAGCTATGAGCTCGTCTGCGTCGTCACCGACAGCCGGGGGACCCGTTCCGAAAAGCTTGCGCTCAACCGCCGCTTCTCGGATTTTGTCATGGATAAGGATAACGGCCTCGGCAATTATGTCAGGGCCCTTCGGATGACGATGGAGTTCGGCGTGAAATCGCCGATAGGATCGGGCCGGCTGATCGGCGTTTCGGACATGAAGGCGCTCGACCGCCTCAACCCCGCGCTGGGCGGCCACTGCACCTATACCGTGGACGATTTCTTCGGGTCATCCGATGCGATCTGCCTGGTTCCGGAAGAAAGCTATTCCGACTTCGAGGGAGAAATCCTGACCGTCAGAATCACCCTGACCGGGATCGGCGGCGTGGAAGAATTCGCGGACAATCAGTACCGCGTGGTCGGCTGGTACCGCGGCACAGGCGCGGATCTGATCATTCCGTACAATACGGCTTCCCGCCTTACCAGCACCGCCGGCGCGGGCTTCTGCGACTCGCTCTCCTTCGTGCTGGCCGACAATTCCAAAGCCGACGAGATGATGGAAAAAGCGATGCAGGTCTTCACGGTGGTGGATCCCGCCTCCTATTCCAGCCGTCCGGCGCTGACCCTCAAGGACCGCCAATATAAGGCGACAATCGCGGAGCTGGAGCAGAACATCCGGCGGACCAATTCCCTGCTGCCCGTGAGCGTTCTGCTGAGTCTGGCCATCGGTTTTCTGATCGGTTTCGTCTCAGTGCGGGGCGAGACCCGGACCTACGCCCTCATGCGGACGCTCGGCGTCAGCGGTGTGAAGCTGGTCATCATGGTGCTCGCGGAGCAGGTCCTGCTGCCGGCGGCGGGCGTCGCCGCCGTGGGATGGCTGCTCGGCCAGACGCTTACCGCCCTGTTCTATTTCGGCTGCCACCTGATCGGCTGCACCCTGGCCGTGCTGCGGCCGGCCCTGGCCCCACCCACCAAATTGCTGCGGGACCAGACATAAAAAGCGGCCGGGATCCCTCCGCTCGGATCTTAGCCGTATTTTTCCCTTGACGAAATCGTAAAAACGCGCTATAGTCTGTAGCGTCACATCCGGCCCGGTAGCTCAGTTGGTTAGAGCGCCGCCCTGTCACGGCGGAGGTCGTGGGTTCGAGTCCCATCCGGGTCGCTTTTTTGCGGGTGTGGCGAAATAGGCAGACGCAAGGGACTTAAAATCCCTCGGTGGCGACACCGTGCCGGTTCGAGTCCGGCCACCCGCACGATCAAAGAGGCTGTCCTTCCGGACAGCCTCTCTGTTTATACGGATGTGCCTCGTCAGTCATCCCATTCTTCTGCGTCTTTTTCCAGGATCTGTCCGCTGTACGCATCAATCTCGTACTCATATTCCATCTTTCCACGAATAAAGAATTCTATCTCGTAAATGATCTTCCCGTCTTCCTTTTCCAGTTTTACTTTTTCAAAAGTCACTTCAGAAGCGCCGCAACCTGCATCCTTCAGAGCGATCTTTTTTGCTTTTTCCACCCCGATCATTTCCGGTGCCACTGGCTGTGTGGGAACGGGTTCTGTAGAAACCGGTTCCGTGGGAACGGGTTCCGTAGGGACGGGCTCGGTAGGTTCAGGTTCGGTTGGCACAGGCCGAATCGATTCCGCATCTTTTTCCAGGATCTGTCCGCTGTACACATCGATCTCATACTCATATTCCATGTCTTCCGGTACATAGAACTCAATATCATAGATTTCCCGGCCGCCTTCTTTTTCCTGTCGGGCTTTGGTGAAAACGACGGCATCTGCGCGGCGGCCTGCATCCTTCAGAGCGATTTTTTTTGCTTTTTCTACCCCGATCTTTTCCGTTGCCACTGGAGGGGTGGGAACGGGTTCTGTAGAGACCGGTTCCGTGGGAACGGGTTCCGTGTGAGCGGGTTCCGTAGGGACGGGCTCGGTAGGTTCAGGTTCGGTAGGCACA
>JAFPWO010000010.1 GCA_017394885.1 Lachnospiraceae bacterium
CCTGCGCGCCTCCATCTACAACGCCATGCCGAAGGAAGGCGTGGAAGCGCTGGTCGCGTTCCTGAAGGACTACGAAGAAAAGCATCTGTAATGACTTGCCGCTTTCGGATACGGGAGACGGCAGAAAAGGAGTAAATATGGCAGTTCGTATTTTAGTGACCGACGGCATGGATGCCTCGGCAGTCGAAACATTGCGGAACGACGGTTACGAAATCGTCGAGAAATATTATGAGCCCGATGAGCTCGGCGCGGCCCTGCGCGATTTTGACTGTGTCATTATCCGCTCCGCCACCAAGATCAAGGAGCCGCAGATCGACGCGGCCCTCGGCGGGAAGTTAAAGCTCATCATCCGCGCCGGCGTCGGCGTGGACAACATCGCGGTCGCCTATGCGGAGAGCAAGGGCATTACCGTAAAGAATACCCCCAACTCCTCTTCCAACGCGGTCGCGGAGCTGGCCATCGCGCTGCTCTTCTCCTGCGCCCGGAACATCTCCGTCGCGGGTTCCACCATGCGTCAGCAGAAGTGGGAAAAGAAGGCCTATTCCAAGGGCTTTGAACTGAGCGGCAAGACCGTGGGCGTGATCGGCTACGGCCGCATCGGCCGCCTGGTCGGCGCGAAGGCGCAGGCACTGGGCATGAACGTCCTGTCCATGGTCCACCGCAACAAGCCGGAAGGCGTGGAATGCGAGACCATGCATTTCGTGAGCATGGACGAGCTGCTGGCACAGTCGGATGTGATCGTCCTGTGCGCACCGGGCGGGGAAGCCCCGTTCGTCTCGGCCGAAACCCTGCCGAAGATGAAGGACGGCGTGGTCATCATCAACGTCTCCCGCGGCAAAAACGTGGTTGAAGCGGACCTGCTCGAGGCCTTAAATTCCGGGAAGGTCAAAGCCGCCGGGCTGGACGTCTGGATGGATGAAAAGAACCCCAACTGGGAACTGGCCTCGCACCCTGCCGTTTCCGCCACGCCGCACATCGGCGCCGGCACGAAGGAGGCGCAGAAAAAGATCGGCAAGGAACTGATCCAGGTCGTCGAAGGCTTCTTCGGCGCCTGATCCCCCGCCGTTTTACCCGCATCGCTGTCACACAAGGAGCCTCTTATGAATATCAACTTTGAAGGAATGGGATTTGCCCCGGCGGATATCCTCCTGCCGAAGGACGTCGATATGACCAAATGGTCGGTCGTCGCCTGCGATCAGTACACCTCCGAGCCCGAATACTGGGAGGAAGTGGAAAACATCGTCGGAGACGCGCCGTCCGCGCTGCGGCTGATCCTGCCGGAAGCCAGACTCGGCAAGCCCGGTGTGGAAGATGATATCGCGGCGATCAACGCCACGATGACCGAATACCTGGAAAAAGATCTGTTTACGCTTTATCCGAACGCGCTGATCTACATTGAGCGCGGCCAGTCCAACGGCCGGATCCGCCACGGCCTGATCGGCAAGCTGGATCTGGAATCCTACGATTTCACCCCCGGCAGCGGCGCGCTCACCCGCGCGACCGAGGGCACGGTGCTGGAACGCATCCCGCCGCGCGTTAAGGTCCGCCGGGACGCCCCGATCGAGCTGCCGCACATCATGGTCCTGATCGACGATGACGAAAAGCTCATGATCGAGCCGCTCGCAAAAGAGACCGACCGGATGCAGTGCGTCTACGATTTCGAGCTGATGCAGGGCGGCGGGCATCTTAAGGGCTGGCTCCTGAATACGGGCCAGGTCGAGCGCATGGCCGTCGGCCTGCGGCATCTCGCTTCCGCACCCGTGCAGGAAAGAAAATACGGGCTGAAGGACGCCGCGCCTCTGCTTTTCGCCATGGGCGACGGCAATCACTCGCTGGCCACCGCCAAGCAGTGCTACGAGGATCTCAAGGCCGCGCATCCGGGCGAGGATCTTTCGGACCATCCGGCCCGTTTCGCCCTGGTCGAGCTCGTGAACAACCACGACGACGCGCTCGAGTTCGAGCCGATCCACCGCGTGCTCTTCGGCGTGGATCCGGAAGAGATCCTGGCCGCGCTCAAGGCGTATTATCCCGGTGCTTATGAAGGCGAAGGCGAGGGCCATGTGCTCCGCTACGTCTATGCCGGGAAAGAAGGGGCCGTGACCGTCCCGCATCCGGCCATGCAGCTGGAAGTCGGCACGCTCCAGAGCTTCCTGGACGCCTATAAGAAGGACCATCCCTTCGAGATCGACTATATCCACGGGGATGACACCACAAAGCGCCTCGGTTGCGGAGAGAATGCCATGGGATTCCTCCTTCCCGCCATGGGCAAGGAGCAGCTGTTCAAGACCGTGATGGCCGACGGCGTGCTGCCGCGCAAGACCTTCTCCATGGGCCACGCGCAGGATAAACGTTTCTACACCGAAGCCAGAAAGATTAAATAACAGGAAACAGGATGGCGGGCGTGTCAGCGGGGAGCATCCCTGCCGGCACACCTGCCGTTCCGTTTCCGAGGGGAACAACGTGGAACCTGAAGAACTGAAACCTGCTGTAAAATACAAAAAAGAAATCGGACCCGAAAACTTTATCTTTCCGGTCATTTTTTTCGGGTTTTTTGCCATCTTTGCCGCGAAGATGGGACTGGCCAATACGCTGAACACCATGATGAACACGGCCTACCGGCTGCTCATCGATACCGTGCTCTACATTACCGCGGTCTGCGTGATCATGGGCGCGATCTCCGCCCTGTTCTCGGAATTCGGCTTCGTCTCGCTGATGGACCGCCTGCTGCAGCCGCTCATGAAACCGGTATACGGCCTGCCCGGGGCCGCCTCGCTCGGCGTCGTGACCACCTTCCTGTCCGATAACCCCGCGATCCTTTCCCTGACCGAAGACGCGCACTTCCGCCATTATTTCAAGGCCTACCAGTTCCCGGCGCTGACCAATCTGGGCACCGCCTTCGGCATGGGGCTGATCGTCTGCACCTATATGTACAGCCTCTCTCCCGCCATGGGCCAGCCTCTTGGCTTTGCCGTCCTTATCGGCCTGGTCGGGGCCATCATCGGCAGCATCGTCAGCACGCGCATCATGCTGGTCTTTACGAAAAAGCGTTTCGGGAAAGACGCGCCGATGCCGGCCTTCTCCGCCGACGAACCCGCCGCGCCGGAAAACATGCGTCCGATCCGCCTCGGGAATCTTGCCAGCCGCGTCATGAACGCACTGCTGGAAGGCGGGCACAGCGGCGTGAAAATGGGCGTCAGCATCGTCCCCGGCGTCCTGATCATCTGCACCTTGGTCATGATGCTGATCAACGGTCCTTCGGAGAGCGGCGCCTACACCGGCAGCGCGTATGAAGGCATCCGCCTCCTGCCGACCCTCGCGGAAAAGATCGATTTTATCATCAAGCCGCTCTTCGGCTTTACGTCGCCGGAAGCGATCGGCGTCCCCGTAACGGCCCTCGGCGCAGCCGGAGCCGCCTTAAGCCTGACCGCGAACCTCACGAACCGCGGCCTGATCGGCCCCGGCGACATCGCGGTCTTCACCTCCATGTGCATGTGCTGGAGCGGGTATCTGAGCACCCACGCCTCCATGATGGACAGCCTGCACTGCAAAGACCTGATCGGCAAGGCGATCATCAGCCATACGATCGGCGGGCTCTGCGCCGGCATGGCCGCCCATTGGTTCTTCCTCTTGCTGACATAAGAAAAGGCAGTGCACCGCTTAACAATATCGCCGCGGCAGTTTTCATCTGCCGCGGCGATATTTATGGTTATATTCTTTTATCCGTTACGTTTCCTTTTTTCTGAATTCCACGCCGAGGAGTTCCTCAAAGACTTTGATCATAGCGCCTTTGTTTTCCTTCCCGAAGCCGCGCAGCATCGCCGTCTGATAAGTGGCGGTCGCCGCGGCCAGGACCGGCAGCGGGATTCCTTCCCGCACGCCTAATTCCGCGGCGCTCACGAGATCCTTATACGCGTTTTCAAGAGAATATCCCTCGTCGAAGCGCCTCTCCAGATCCCGCGGGATAAAAAACTCGGACGCATAGCTCCGGCCGGTCCCGCTGTTGATCACTTCCCCGATCTTCTGGCTGTCCAGGCCCATCTTCACCGAGAGCGGAAGGATCTCGGCCAGCGCCGCCGCATTGATATCATACAGGAGCTGATTGACCAGCTTGGTCAGCTGCCCGCTGCCGTGATCCCCCATATAAAGGACCTTGGTTCCCATGCAGTCCAGATAGGGCCTGACCCGGCGGAAGGTCTCTTCCCGGCCACCGCACATGATGGTCAGCGTGCCGTCGATGGCTCTCTTTTCCATACCGGAGACCGGCGCGTCCAGAAAGTCTATCTTCTGCTCTTCCAGCGCCTTTGCGATCTGTACGGTGGAAGCGTACGTGATCGTGGACAGGTCGACCACGGCCTGGCCCTCGTGCATCTGCCGGATCAGGCCGTCCTCCCCGCAGAGGACCTCTTCCACCACGGCGCTGTTCGGCAGGCACAGAAAGATAAGGTCCCGCCCGGCAAGCTCCCGGATCTGCTTCGCCGTTTCCGCGCCGGCCTTCTCAAAAGCTGGATAGGAAGCGCCGCTGGGGCTGTAAACCATCAGCGCTGCCCCGCTTTTCAGCAGGTTCATGGCCATGGGCTTTCCCATGACGCCCAATCCGATAAAACCGATCGTTCTGTCCATCCGCCTCTCCTTTCCTGATCCGTCCCCCGCCGGGGCGTTCCCTGATCTGCCGCGCAGTTTTTACGGTACGAACTTCCGGACCAGTATGCCGCGGATATCCGCCAGCGTCAGATTTCCGGCTGTGTTGAGGCGCTGCGCATTATTGTCCCAGCGGGGCAGCGCGGCGTCGATCTGCTCCTCGCTCATCACGACGTCCAGTCCGGGCAGGAGTCCTTCCACCCAGGCGGTAAAGGCTTCTTTTTCCGCCCCGATGTGCGCATAGAAAGCCTCCGCCAGCTGCGGATCGCCGGCCGCGGTAAAGTCCAGCAGGTCCGGCATGAAACAGGCGCTCGCGATCCCGTGCGGGACGTGGTACTCCTCGGTCAGCAGATAGCCCACGCTGTGCGGGAAGATCGTTCCGCTGGTATTGATCGCCAGGCCGCCCAGGATAGAGGCGTGATAGAGCTGCTCCCGCTGAGAAAGGCTGAGCACGTCTCCCGCTTTCACCGCCGGCAGCTCCTTCATCAGGATCCGTATCCCGGCGGCGGCAAAGCCACGGGAGATATCATCGCCCATCTTGCTGAAATAGCTCTCCACACAGTGCGCCAGCGCGTCCAGCCCGGTGGACAGGGTAAAGCGCGGCGGCAGCGTCATGGTATAGCGCGGATCGCCGAAGGCAAGGCTGGCGTACATGGTATCCGCCTTGATACTGTGTTTCTTCCCCGAAGAATCCGTCAGCACGGAAATCTTGGTCACTTCGCTGCCTGTCCCGGCCGTCGTCCCTACCAGGACGATCGGAAGCGGATTCTCCTTCCATTCATAGGCGTAAAGCTTTTCTTCGGTCAGCTCCGGATTGGCCGTCACGACCGCGATCGTCTTGGAGGCGTCCATCGGAGATCCTCCGCCGATGCCGAGGATAAACTGCGCGCCGAAGGCGGCGGCCATGCGGCCGGCTCTCAGGCAGCTGGCAACGGAAGGGTTCTGCTCGATCCCGTCGAACAGTTCAAAAGCAATTCCCTGCTCCTTGAGCGCTTCGGTCACGTCCGCCAGCGCGCCGCTTTTTTTCGCACTGCTGCCGCCGGTCACGATCAGGCAGCGCAAGCCGTATGTTTTCAGCAGCGCCGCGTTCGTACGGACCGCATTTTCACCGACGATCAGCCGACCGGGCATATAAAATCTCATCGTATTCTCCTCTCTGCTGCCGCGGGCAGCCTTCCGTTTCCTTTCTTACCAGATAAATACCGAGGCCTCGTGCGGCTCCATGCGCAGATACAGCACGCCGCCCCAGGTCTCCTGCTTCATGTTGCCGCAGTTATATCCGTCCTCATGTGTCTGCAGCACCCGGATCAGGGTATCGGCAGGCAGCCCGTCCAGCCCGGACGTATCCAGCCGCAGATTCTGATGGGTTTCCTTCTGATTGATGCAGACCAGAAGATGATCGTCCTTCAGGAACCGCCCATAGACCAGCAGCCCCTCTTCCGCCTGCAGGATGCGGAGCGAGCCGCTGTAAATCGCCGGATATTTCCGGTGCAGGCGGATCGCATTCTGATAAAAATCAAAGATCTCCGCGTCGCCGATGCCCCAGGGGAAGGGCCGCCGGTTGTCCGGATCCGTGAAGCCGCACAGCCCCACCTCGTCTCCGTAATAGATCCCCGGCGCACCGGGCCAGGTCATCTGCATGACGATCGCTTCCCGGAAAAGGCTGACGGATATCCCTTCCTCCGCCTGCTCCGGCGTGCAGCTGCCCAGCCGTCCGGCCAGCCGGTTCGTACGCGTCAGGAAGCGGGAATGATCATGGTTGTCCAGTTCGTTCAGGGCACACTCCAGAGAAGCCTGCGGGAAGCGGGCCATGGCCCGCAGCATGGCATCCCGGAAAATCTCCCCGTTCCCGTCCATGCCGGCCTCATAGCGGTCGCTGTGCTTATCCATGCCGGTCAGGAACCAGGTGACGGGATCCATGAAGGCGTCGTAGTTCATGACGCTGTCCCATTCTTCTCCCTGCAGCCAGGGGGCCGGATCGCCGTAGTGCTCCGCAAGCAGGACCGCCTCCGGATTGGCCGCCCGGACCGTCTCGCGGAATTCTTTCCAGAATTCGTGATTGGCCTCCGGCGTATGCGCGACGTCTGCCGCCACATCCAGGCGCCATCCGTCCGCGCCGTACGGAGCCGAAACCCACTTCCGGGCAACGCTCAGCAGCTCCTGCCGCAGCGCGCCGGAACCGTCCACATTCAGCTTCAGGAGGTTCTTATTGCCCCACCAGCATTCATGGCCGAATTCCTTATCCCGGCGGAAATATCCGGCATATTCGGAGCATTCGTCCCACTTAGCTCCCACCGGAACCCCATTTTCCTCGTATAATCGGGCAATATTCATCCACTTGTGGAATGAACTGCAATGATTGAACACCCCGTCCAGCACCACTTTCATCCCGCAGGCATGGGCCTTTTCGATGAGCTCCGCCAGCAGGGCGTCGGACGCGGCCAGATTCTCCGGATCCGTCGTCCGCAGGCGGTAGCGGTCCGGTCCCGCGGTGTCATTGACGATCTTTCCGAGGTGCGGATCCACGTGCAGATAATCCTGCGTATTGTATTTGTGGTTGGACGGCGCGACGAAGACCGGGTTCAGGTACAGGACCTCCACGCCCAGGCTGGACAGATAGTCCAGCCGTTTGATGATCCCCTGCAGATCTCCGCCGTAATAATGATTGACCTCCATCGGCTCCACGGGAGTATACCATTCCCGGTGCCGGCTGATCAGGTCCACGTCGTCATGGATCTCGCCGTCCGTAACGTCGTTCTCCGGGTCCCCGTTGCAGAAACGGTCAGGATAGATCTGATACCAGACGGCGCCGCGGGCCCACCCCGGTACATGAAACTCCGGCAGGACGGTAAAGGGCACCACGTCTTTTACGTCCTCCGCCAGGCCGCCGCGTCCGTAAAACAGGAACTGTCCTTCTCCTTCCAGCAGGAAATAATAAGCCGCCCTGTGCTGAACGCCGGGGACCTTCGTCTCATAGACGGCATACGCCCCGCGCTCCCCGCAGCGCTCCAGCGGGAGGCTGAGCGTTTCCGTTTCGCTTTTAATAACCAAAGAAACAGAGAGCTGCGCGTTCCTGTCAGCCCAGAGCCGAAGGAGAAAAGGCTCTCCTGCCTTCGGCTCCGCCGGAATGCGGAAGTTCTCTGTTTCATCACTGAAAACAAGATGAGTATTCACTCTCTGTCACGTCTCTTCCCGATTAATGTGCCGGAGCCGGCGCGCTTTCTTCGATTACGCCCACGGACCACTTGTTAAAGAGCTCCTCAAAGCCGGCCTGATCGATCTTCTCTTCGCGGAGCAGAGTTTCCGCTACGGCGTCCAGCACCGCGCGGTATTTGACGATCAGGGCTTTCGCCTTCTCGTAGCATTCCCGGACGATCCGGCGGACCTCTTCATCGATCAGCGAGGCCGTCTCTTCGCCGTACTCCCGCGTATGGCCAAAATCCCGGCCGATGAAGACCTCGTCCTCGCCGCCGTAATTGATCATGCCGACCTGGTCGGACATGCCGAATTTCATGACCATGGATTTGGCCAGTTCCGTCGCCTGCTTGATATCCTGGCTGGCGCCGGTGGTCACGTCGCCGAAGACCAGTTCTTCCGCGATCCGTCCGCCCAGGTCCACCATGATATCCTGCAGCAGCTGGCCCTTGGTCCGGAACATCTCGTCCTTCTCCGGGAGCGGCATGGTATAGCCGGCCGCGCCCATCCCGGTCGGGATCACGGAGATCGTATGGACCGGGCCGACGTCCGGCAGCACATGGAATAAAATGGCATGGCCGCCTTCGTGATAGGCCGTGATGCGTTTTTCTTTTTCGGAGATGATACGGCTGCGCTTTTCGCCGCCGATCCCGACCTTGACGAACGCTTTCTCCAGATCCTTCTGGGTCAGATACTCGCGGTTGTCCTTGGCCGCCTGGATCGCCGCCTCATTCAGGAGGTTCTCCAGATCCGCCCCGGCAAAGCCGGCCGTGGTCTGGGCGATCCGCTTCAGATCCACGTCGTCCCCCAGCGGCTTGTTCCGCGCGTGCACCTTCAGGATGGCTTCCCGGCCCTTGACGTCGGGACGGGAGACGCCGATCTTCCGGTCAAAGCGGCCCGGGCGCAGGATCGCCGGGTCCAGGATATCCGCCCGGTTGGTCGCCGCCAGCACGATGATCCCGGAGTTCACGCCGAAGCCGTCCATCTCCACGAGCAGCTGGTTCTGGGTCTGCTCGCGCTCATCGTGGCCGCCGCCCAGTCCCGAACCGCGCCGGCGCGCTACCGCGTCGATCTCATCGATAAATACGATGCAGGGCGCGTTCTTCTTGGCTTCCTGGAACAGATCGCGGACGCGGCTCGCGCCGACGCCGACGAACATCTCCACAAAGTCCGAACCGGAGATACTGTAGAACGGCACGCCCGCCTCTCCCGCGATCGCTTTCGCGAGCAGCGTCTTGCCAGTGCCGGGCGGGCCCACCAGAAGGATCCCCTTCGGGATCCGGGCGCCCAGCGTCGTATATTTCTTCGGATCCTTCAGGAAATCCACGATCTCCTCCAGATCTTCCTTCTCTTCCTTCAGGCCGGCCACGTCGCTGAACGTGATATTGTTTCCGCGCACCATAACCGCCCGGCTCTTGCCGAAATCCAGCATTCTGGCATTGGCGCCGGTACTGTTGTTGCGCACGATCATGAGGATGATGAAAACGCCCATGCCGGCCAGCAGGATGATGGAGATCACCGTCAGGACATCCACCTTGTGCTCCACGTCGGTCATCTTCCAGCTGAAATCCGTGTTCTTCTGCTGATACTTCACCAGCTCGGTCTGGATCTCATTCACGTCAGACGTATAGAAGAAATATACTATGGTATCGTCTTTCAGCAGATACCGCACGGTCCCGCTGGGGATGTTTTCGCTCTGGGCAATGACCGCCTCCGTCACCTTGCCAGCCTCCATCTCCTTCTGGAATTCGGCATAGCTCGTTTCCTTGCGGTTCGACTGGCTGGCGCTTTTGAGTATCGAAGTGGCCAGCAGCACAAAGATGCCCGCCATGAGCAGGTACAGTCCGATATTCGGTCGTCTTATCTGATTCAATGATTTCTCCTATCTGATTGCGGCAGCGGCAGATCGAACCTTACTCTTCTGCGCCGGTAAACTCCACATAGCCGATGTACGGCAGATTGCGGTACTGCTGATCATAATCCAGGCCGAAGCCGACCACGAATTCGTCCGGGATCACAAAGCCGCAGTAATCCACTTTGACTTCCGGGTGCACCCGGCGGGACGGCTTGTCCAGAAGGGCCGCCAGCTTCAGGGAAGCGGCCCGGCGGCGGCGCATCATATCCAGCAGGTAGGACATGGTATTGCCGGAGTCGATGATGTCCTCCACGATGATCACGTGCTTTCCTTCCACCGCTTCATCCAGGTCCTTATTCAGGCGGACCACCCCGGTCGAGCGGGTCCCGCTCCCGTAGCTGGAGCAGCTCATAAAGTCCATGGTCACCGGCACGGTAAGGTGCTTTGCCAGTTCCCACAGGAAAGGAACGCTTCCCTTCAGAATGCCTACCAGATGAAGGGTCTTGCCTTCATAATCGCGGTTGATCTCTTTCGCCAGTTCACGGATCCTTTCCGTTACCTGGTCTTCACTGAACATGGTCTTGACTACATGCTGCTTCATGGGTCCCTTCCTCCCTGCTGACTGTGATCTCCAAAACCGTCCGGGTGTTCTCCGTCACATAAACTGCATGGCTCAGGCGATAACCGACAATCCAAAGGACATGACTGCCGTCTGCGAAAAGCCAGAGGCCATCCCGCAGACCGACCGGAATTTTTTCGTCAATGAAATAACGATGCAGGCTTTTTGTCTTTCCGTCGGGAAGGAAGAAATAATCACCCTCTCTGCGGTGACGAAGGCATACATCTTGGGATATTTTATCATAATCCATCCATTTCGTATAGTCTTTTTGCGGGGTTTTACTTCCCTTTTCATAAGGAAATACCTGCATTTTCCAGACCGGCGCCTGATTTGCGGCGGCTTCTCTTTCCGTGGTCAGCCGGACCCCGCCCTGCTCCCGCAGAAGCGTCCGGCCTCCCGGCAGGTTCAGAAGCGTCCCGCTCTCCTGTTCCGGGAGCGCGGCCATCGCCTGATACTGCGGCCTCGTGATGTCTTTGAGGCCGCCCTCTGCCAGAAACAGCCGGAAGAGGCGCTGCCGCAGCAGCGGATGGAGCGGGGAAAGAAGGGAGAGCGGCAGCACTTCGCAGGGGAGGGATACCCCTGCCTTTTGCAGCGCGGCCCGGGCTTCTTCTTCCAGATACCCGTCGATCTCCTCCAGATCGGCGGCCGCCGCCGCGATATGCTCCCGCGCAGCAGGAAAGCGCTTCTCCGCGGCGGGAAGGAGCTCATTCCGCAGGAAATTGCGAGCATGCGTGCTGTCGGCATTGCTGGCGTCCTCCCGCCACGGGATTCCCTGCTCACGCAGCCAGGCCTTCAGTTCTTCTTTTCCGAAGGTCAGAAGCGGGCGCACCAGGGCGAGGGAATCGGTCAGCAGGATGCGGCCCCGCAGGCTGCTGAGACCCCGGATCCCGCTGCCCCGCAGAAGGTTCAGCAGCACCGTTTCCGCCTTATCGTCCCGGTGATGCGCGGTCACGATAACGCCGGCGCCTTCCTGTTCGGCCGCCTCTTTCAAGGCGCGGTAGCGCAGCAGGCGGCCGGCTTCTTCCAGCGTGACTTTTTCTTCCGCGGCGAAGGCCGGAACGTCTTCCCGGGCAAGGATAAACGGGATGTTTCTCTCTTCACAGAAGCGGCGGCAGAAGGCTTCGTCGCCGTCCGCGTCCTCTCCGCGGATCCCGTGATTCATATGAAAGGCCGTGATCCTCCAGTTCCATTTTTCCCGCAGCGCGCACAGAAGGGACAGGAGGCAGACCGAGTCGCTCCCGCCGCTCAAGGCAGCAAGAAGCGCATCCCCCTTGCGGAGCAGCGCTTCCTGTTCGATATGCTTTTCAAAAGCTTCTTTCAGTTCCATTTTCCGTCCCGGCCGGCTAATCATCCGGCTTGAGAATGACTTCATCCGGATAGACCAGCCCCAGCTTCTCTCTGGCGATCATTTCAATATACTTTAAGGTCTGCTGCCATTTGCTCTGTTCTTTCAGTTCATAGGCGCGGCCTTCTTCCTCCGCGATCATGGACTCCAGCTCCGCTTCCCGGGAGGCGTATTCCGCCGCCTTGTCGCTGACCCTTTTGATCTCATAGCCCATTCCGACCAGCAAAAGGATCGCGACCACCAGAAGCCATATCCAGGCCCGGCGGCTGCGCTTTTCCTTTCTTTCCCGCTTGGTTTTATTGTTGGCACGCATGAAGTGACCTCACTTTTTCTTCCGGAACTTTACAGGTATTCAAACATCCCGCCGGCTTCTTCCTTCCGCACGACGTCCTTCACGTCCAGGACCCGCACCTTGACGGCCCGGTTCCCGAATCCGATCTCAATCACATCGCCTTCCTTGACTTCATAGGAAGCCTTGACGACCTTCCCGTTCACGCTGACCCGGCCCGCGTCACAGGCTTCGTTGGCCACGGTGCGGCGCTTGATCAGGCGGGACAGCTTCAGATACTTATCGATCCTCATTTTATAATTCTCCGAATTTTCCGGCTTTTTCTTCGGCCTTGACCTTTCTCCAGAGGTTCAGCGCCTCTTCCGGAGATTCCACCTTCAGATCCCCGAACACATGCGGGTGGCGGCGGATCAGCTTGCGCCCCAGGCCGCTCATCACGTCATCGATGGTAAACTGCCCTTTTTCGCGGGCGATATCCGCGTAGAAGATCACCTGCAGCAGCACGTCGCCCAGCTCCTCCTGCAGATTGGGAATATCCTGCCGATCCACCGCGTCCAGGACCTCCTGCGCTTCATCGCTCAGGCATTTCTTTAAGCTTTCGTAGGTCTGCACCCGGTCCCAGGGACAGCCGTCCTCGGAGCGGAGCTCGGCCACGATATCCAGCAGCTCCTGAAAGCTGTAGCGTTCTTTTAACTCTCTCTTCATTCCTTTGCCTCACCTGGGGCCGGCAGCGACGGCTGCGCGCCGCGCAGCTCGATCTTCGGCCCGCCCTTATGCTCCAGATAATCCCGGGTGATGATCACGCGTCCGATCGCGTCGTCCTTCGGGATCTCATACATGATATCCAGCATATACTCTTCCAGGATCGCCCTGAGCGCGCGGGCCCCGGTCGATCGCTTCAGCGCCTGCTCCGCGATCAGGGCGAGCGCCTCATCTTCAAACTCCAGCCTGACTTCATCCATGGCCAGCAGCTTCTGATACTGCTTCAGGATCGCGTTCTTCGGCTCTTTGAGGATCCGGACCAGATAGTCCACGCTTAAGGTCTCCAGCGTGGCCACCACCGGCAGACGCCCCAGAAATTCCGGGATCATCCCGAACTTTCGCAGGTCCTCCATCGTGACCTTCGTCAGGATATCCTTATCCGCATCCGTCCCCTTGACCAGATCCGCGGAGAAGCCGATCGCGCCTTTCCCCCTGAGCCGTTCCCGGATGATCTCTTCCAGATCCGGGAAGGCGCCGCCGCAGATAAAGAGGATGTTGCGGGTGTCGATGGTCGTGGTCGGGACCATGGGGTTCTTGCTGGTCGCGCCGACCGGCACTTCGATCCGGCTGCCTTCCAGCATTTTTAAGAGCTCCTGCTGCACCGATTCCCCGCTCACGTCGCGGCTTGTCGTATTCTGCTTCTTGGCGATCTTATCGATCTCGTCGATAAAGACGATGCCGTGCTCCGCGCGGTCCACGTCGTTGTCCGCCGCCATCAGCAGCTTGGAGAGGACACTCTCGATATCGTCGCCGATATAGCCGGCCTCGGTGAGCGAGGTCGCATCCGCCATCGCCAGCGGCACCTTTAAAAGCCGGGCCAGCGTCCGGACCAGATAGGTCTTGCCGCTGCCGGTCGGGCCGATCAGGAGGATATTGGACTTTTCGATCTCGATCCCGTCCTTGCTGTCGGAGAAGATCCGCTTATAGTGGTTATAGACCGCCACGGACATGACCTTCTTGGCCTTCTCCTGCCCCACCACATACTCGTCCAGCATGGTCTTGATGACATGCGGCCGCGGGATATCCTTCAGCGAGAGCTTCTCCGCGCTCTTCTGCGCATCCGGCTTCTTTTTGCGGACCGTCTGGGGCTGTCCCATGCCCAGCTGGGACAGATCGATCTTCCCCAGCTGGATCCGTCCGAGCGGGATCTTCGGCAGGCTGTTAATATCCAGGCCGGACTGATTAAACGTATCAAAGGATTTTTGCATGCAGTCCGGACAGATATTCAGCCCGCCGGGCAGCTTCATCACTTTTCCGCACTGGCTCTCCGGCCGGTGGCACATGCTGCAGTACTGCTCGTAATCCCCACTTTTATCGTTATTCTTTCCGGAATCCGGATGATTATCCCCACTTTTTGGCTCCAGATCGGAGTCTCCCGGTTCATTCGTGTGATTGTTGTCAAATTCGTCTGTCATGTTTCTCCTCTGCTCAAGTACTTCTTCAGAAACTGCCCGGTGTAGGACTGCGGCTGCTTTGCCACCTCTTCAGGGGTGCCCTCGGCAATGAGCCTTCCGCCGCCGTCGCCGCCCTCGGGGCCCAGATCCAGCAGATAATCCGCGGTCTTGATCACATCCAGATTGTGCTCGATGACGATCACCGTATTGCCGCCTTCGGTCAGGCGCTGCAGGATCTCCGTCAGCTTGTGAACGTCCGCAAAATGCAGGCCGGTCGTCGGTTCGTCCAGAATGTAGAGCGTGCGGCCGGTCTCCGCCCGGCTCAGCTCCGTGGCCAGCTTGACCCGCTGGGCCTCGCCGCCGGAGAGGGTGGTCGAGGGCTGCCCCAGCCGGATATATCCCAGGCCCACATAGTTCAGCCAGGATAACTTCCTGGCGATCGCGGGCACATGCTCGAACAGGGCCAGGGCTTCCTCCACGGTCATGTTCAGCACATCCGCGATGTTCTTATCCTTATAGCGGACTTCCAGCGTCTCCCGGTTGTAGCGTTTGCCGCCGCAGACCTCGCAGGGGACGTAAACATCCGCCAGAAAATGCATTTCGATTTTTAAGATCCCGTCGCCGCGGCAGGCTTCGCAGCGCCCGCCCTTGACGTTGAAGCTGAAGCGCCCCTTTTTGTAGCCGCGGGCTTTGGCGTCCGGCGTTTCCGCAAACAGGTCCCGGATCAGGTCGAAAACACCGGTATAGGTGGCCGGGTTGGAGCGGGGCGTGCGGCCGATGGGCGACTGATCGATCGCGATGACCTTATCGATCTGCTCCAGACCCTCGATGCCGTCCGATTTCCCCGGCTCATCCTTGGCATGATACAGCTGCCTGGCCGCCGTCTTATACAGGATCTCGTTGATCAGGCTGCTCTTTCCCGAGCCGCTGACCCCGGTCACACAGGTGAAAACGCCCAGCGGCACCCTCACGTCAATATGCTGCAGATTATTCTCCCGCGCGCCGCGGATGGTCAGAAACCCCTTCGGGCTGCGGCGCAGTGCCGGGACCGGCACCTTCTTCCGGCCGCTTAGGTAATCTCCGGTCACGGAGCCCGGCGTATTCATGATATCCTGCGCCGTCCCGACCGCCACGACCTCGCCGCCGTGCTCTCCGGGCCCCGGGCCGATATCAACGATCGTATCCGCCGCCAGCATGGTGTCCTCGTCGTGCTCCACCACGATGACGCTGTTGCCCAGATCCCGAAGGTGCTTTAAGCTCGCCAGCAGCTTTTCATTGTCCCGCTGATGCAGGCCGATGCTGGGCTCGTCCAGGATATAGGAGACGCCCACGAGGCCCGAGCCCACCTGGGTGGCCAGCCGGATCCGCTGGGATTCTCCGCCGGATAAGCTGGCGGCCGCCCGGCTTAAAGAAAGATACCCCAGGCCGACATCGTCCAGAAAGCCGAGCCGGGCCCGGATCTCCTTCAGGATCGGGGCGGCAATGATGGCTTCCTGCGCACTGAACTGCCACGACGCGATCTTTTTTCTCAGCTCGCCGACCGGATAATCCGTCAGATCAATGATATTGATCCCGCCGACGGTCACCGCCAGCGAAGTCTTCTTTAAGCGCCTGCCGCCGCACGCGGCGCAGGGGGCAAAGCGCATATACTTTTCATATTCCGCGCGGAACGTGGCCGGCGTCTCTTCGTAGCGCTGCTCCAGATTTTTCAGCAGCCCCGGAAATTTGACGTCATAGACTCCGCGTCCCCGCTGGCTTTTATAATGCACCGCGATCGTATCCGGAAAGCCGTCGTACAGGAAAGCCTGCTTGAAATCCTCCGGATAGTCCTTAAACGGAATCGTCAGATCGATATGATAGAAAGCTGCCAATTCCCGCAGAAAGCTCCCGCTGAAGCTGTCCGGGGACTTGGAGCTGACCCAGCCCGGCCCGTTGATGCAGCCTTCCGCGAAGCTTTTCTCTTCGTCCACCACCAGGCCGACGTCGA
The DNA here is from genome assembly GCA_017394885.1 of Lachnospiraceae bacterium. Classification (GTDB taxonomy): domain Bacteria; phylum Bacillota; class Clostridia; order Lachnospirales; family Lachnospiraceae; genus UBA6987. The sequence goes on from JAFPWO010000010.1 coordinate 16,085, forward strand.
ATTTCATGGTATAGCCCAGGCCCGCGCAGGCCGGACAGGCGCCGAAGGGGTTGTTGAAGGAAAAGCTGCGCGGTTCGATCTCCTCCAGCGAGATCCCGCAGTCCGGGCAGGAAAAGTGCTGGCTGAAGCTGAGCAGCTCCTCCCCGTCCACGTCGACCTGTGCCAGGCCGTCCGTCAGGCCGAGCGCGGTCTCCAGCGAATCGGTCAGGCGCGTCTCGATCCCTTCCCGCACGCTGATGCGGTCGACCACGATCTCGATATTGTGTTTATTATTCTTTTCCAGTTCGATCTCTTCCCCGAGATCCCGGATCTCGCCGTCCACGCGGGCCCGTACGAAGCCGCGCCGGGCCGCGTCCGCCAGCACCTTTTCGTGCCGGCCCTTTTTGCCGCGCACGACGGGAGCCAGGATCTGCATCCGGGTCCGCCCGGGATAGCTCATCAGCTGATCGACCATCTGATCGATGGTCTGCCTGCGGATCTCCCGGCCGCATTCCGGGCAGTGCGGGATCCCGACCCTCGCGTACAGAAGGCGCAGATAATCGTAGATCTCCGTCACCGTGCCCACCGTGGAACGGGGGTTGTGATTCGTGGACTTCTGATCGATGGAGATCGCCGGGCTCAGGCCCTCGATGCTTTCCACATCCGGCTTGTCCATCTGTCCCAGGAACTGTCTGGCATAGGATGACAGCGATTCCATATAGCGGCGCTGCCCTTCAGCATAGATCGTATCAAAGGCCAGTGAAGACTTTCCGGAGCCGGACAGGCCGGTGATCACCACCAGCTCATTCCGGGGGATATCCACATTGATATGCTTCAGATTGTGCTCCGCCGCGCCCCGGATCCGGATCATCGGCTTTTCCAGTCTTTCCATTTCCTCTCCTGCCTGTGGGAACCCGAGCGGTTCCGCCGTGCCCTGTATTTACCCCATGCACACAGATAAGATAGTATATCACAGTTTTTTTATCGCGTCCAGTACCGTGACTTTTCCACTCCTTTTCTCGTCTATATAAACAGAAAGGGTTCTTTTTTCACCGCTGTTTCGCGCCGAAGGGCCGCGCCGGGCAAGATTGCGCTTGCCTGCCGGGCGTTCCTGATGTAAAATAGCCTTGCTGAATGAGAACACAGTCAGGTGAAGCATGCTGAATTCCGATAAAAAACAAAAAGCGTTTCTGCCCCTGCTGATGGCGGCCTCTCTTTTTTGTGCGGCCGTCCTGCTTCTCATCGGCTCCAAAAGCTCCCCGCTTTATCCGCTCAACGACTGGGTCGACGTCAACTGCTTCATGACGATGGGCCGCGGGATCCTGGCCGGCAAGGTCCCCTACCGGGATCTGTACGAGCAGAAGGGCCCCGTCCTGTACTTTCTTTTTGCACTTTCCGCGCTTCCCGTCAAAACGGGGTACCTCGGCGTCTGGATCACCGAGGTCATAAGCTTTGCCCTCTTTCTCTTCTACAGCGGGCGGATCGCCGCCCTGTATCTGAAGCACAGGGGCTTTGTCTGGCTGATCCTCCCCGTTCTCGGCTTTCTCGTCTGCCTCGCCCCGGCCTTCGATATGGGCGGCGGCGTGGAAGAGCTGCACCTTTGCTGCTTTGTGCTCAGCCTTTTCTATATTCTCCGCGCGCTGCAGGAAAAGCGGCTGATGAAAGCCTGGGAGAGCCTCCTGATCGGCGCCTGCACCGCCGCCGCCTTCTGGAGCAAGTATACGTTCTGCGGCTTTTACGCGGGCCTTGTCGTCCTGGTCCTCATCTGGTATCTGAGCCGGAAAGAGCTGAAGCGCCTGGGGCTGACTGTGCTGCATTATCTGGGCGGCTTTGCCGCGGTCACGCTGCCGGTCCTTCTTTATTTCTGGATGAATCACGCGCTGGACGATCTGATCCAGGCTTATTTTATCAACAATATCACCCTCTATGCCCGGACCGAAAAGAGCGCCTTTGAATATGCCTATACCAGCCTGGGGCTGACCTTTAAACGGAACTTCCTCTACTCCGTGCTCTGGATCCCCGGCGGGCTTCTGGTCCTGATCGGCTTTATCCGCCACTGGAAAGAGTCGCTGGCCGTGCTGCTTTCTTTCGCGGGCCTTGTCCTTACCACCTATATGCGCAGTCCCGGCTATATTTATTACGGTCTGGTCCTGGCGCCGTATGCCCTGGCCGGGATGATCATGATCCTCCTGATCCCGGACCGCCTGCTGGCCCGTTTTACCGGGAAAAAGGCTGCTTCCCGGGTCTGGGTCGGCTGGAAGGCAGGCTACGCCGCCCTCCTGATCCTGATGCTTACGGTTCTTTCTCTCCTTCTGGAACAGCATTCCTCCAACACCTACGCCATGAGCGGACGCTACAGAGAGACGCCGCAGGCCAGATTTGCGGCTATCATCCGGGAAGTCCCGGACGCGGCCGTCTATAATTACCGTTTTCTGGACGGGGGCTTTTACTATGCCGCCGGCGTCCTTCCGGTCAACCGCTTCTTCTGCCATTTCAACATCGATCTGGAGGAGCAGGATACCGAGGCCCGCTCGCTGGTGGAAAGCGGGCGCTTCGATTTCATCGTGACCCGCACCAATAAGCTGCCGTCCTCCCTGGTCGAAAAAGGCGGCTACGAACTGGTCTGCGAGGCCTCCCGGCCATACAGCAGCCCGGATAAAGACTATAATTATTATCTGTACCGCAGGAAATAAAAACACGGGGCCGGCAGCCGGGATTTCGCCTCTTTCCCGGAAGCAGCTTCTGTGTTATAATAAAAAACTGAGTATTCTCAAAAACCTGAGAGAAAGAGAGCCCCCAGTATGAGAGACTATGTCATCATGAATGACGTCAACGCCGATACCGATCCGGAGCTGATCAAAAAGGAAAACATCAGCATTATGCCGCAGTACTATCACTTCAACGACGGCGTGATCTACGGCGACGGGCATGTCATGGATATCAACGATTTCTTTGCCCGCCTGAAGACCGAGCGGGCCTATTCCATGGGCTGCAATCCGGACCGCGTACACGGCATTATGGAGCAGGCAGTGCTGGACGGCCACGATATTATCGTTTTTATGGCTTCCTCCGACTGCAGCGGCAGTTATAATACCGTGCGCGTCGAGGCGGAAGAGCTGATGAAGGAATATAAAGACGCCCGCATCCATGTGGTGGATTCCCGGCTGGAATGTGCGCCGATCGCGCTGATCTCCCACGTCGCCTGCGAAATGCGCCGCAAAGGCAAAAGCTTCGATGAAGTGGTGGAGACCGTCGAACGGATCAAGGCCGACGCGAACGTCTTCTTTCTGGTCGATCACCTCGATTATCTGGTCCGCGGCGGGCGCTTAAACCCCATCAGCGGCGCGATCGGCACCATGCTCAACATCAAGCCGATCCTGCACTTTGAGGAAGGCAAGATCGTTGCCTTCACCAAAGTCCGGGGCCGCAACGCCGGGAAAAAGGCCATCATCGACAATCTGCGCAAGCTGGACCCGGACAAATATCTGTTTTCCGTCGGGCATACCATTGCCGAGGAAGAAGCCCGGGAGTTTGCCGGCCAGCTTGAAAAAGAACTGGGTGTTCATGTCCTCTATGTCGACGAAGTCAATCCGACGATCGGCGCACATACCGGTGACAACGCCATCGGCGTCGCCTGGTGTCCGATGCCCGAAATCTGACAGCCGGCGGATAAAGGAGGTTCCGTGGAAAACGCAAAGACCTTATATATCATCGTTCCCTGCTATAACGAAGAGGAGTGCCTGCCCGAGACCGCACCCGTCTTCGTCCGTAAGTTAAAGGAGCTTGAGGAAGCCGGGCTGGCCGGTCCCGGCAGCCGCGTCCTTTTCGTGGACGACGGCTCCAAAGACGCGACCTGGACGCTGATCCGGCAGTATCATGAAGAATTTGCGCCGTACTGCGCGGGCCTTCGGCTGATCCCCAACGGCGGCCATCAGAAGGCGGTCATGGCCGGGATCCAGGAAGCCCTGGAAAAGGCCGACGTCAGCATTTCCATCGACGTGGACCTGCAGGACGACATCGGCGCCATGAATGAGATGATGACAAAATATCTGGCCGGCGCGGAGCTGGTCTGCGGCGTTAGGGCGGCCCGGGCGACGGATACCTTCCTGAAGCGCTTTACCGCGGAAGCGTACTATAAGCTCATGAACCTCTTCGGCGCCAGACTGATCTACAATCACGCCGACTACCGCCTGATGAGCCGGGAAGCGATGCGGCGGCTTTGCCTCTATCACGACGAAAACCTCTTCCTGCGCGGGATGATCACCCGGCTGGGGCTGCCCGCGGAGACCGTCAGCTACGACCGTACGGAGCGTGTGGCCGGCGAAAGCAAGTATACGCTCAAAAAGATGCTGAAGCTGGCGAAGGACGGTTTCACCTGCGGGAAGATGAAGCCGAAAGCCGAGCCCCGGCCGTTGGATAAGCGGATCGCGGAAATACTGGAATAAAAAAGAGGCCTGAGGCCTCTTTTTTATTCCTTCGCCCATCCCCGGCTGCGCTCGACCGCCGCCAGCCAGCGCGCAAGCCGCTCTTCTCTTTCCGCTTCCGGAATCATCGGCTCGTAGACCCGGGCCACCCGGACGAGATTTCGCACTTCTTCCGGACCGGAAAGGATGCCGCAGCTGATGCCGGCCAGGCAGGCGCTGCCGAAGGCCGCCGTTTCCTTTTCCGCGGGGACCTCCACCGGCACGCCCAGCATATCCGCCTGCTGCTGCATAATAAAGCTGTTTTCCGACATGCCGCCGTCCGCCCGCATCACGCGGCAGGCGACGCCGCTGTCCCTCACCATTGTTCGGTAACATTCCGCGACCTGATAGGTCAGCGCATCCACGACGGCCCGCACGATATGTTCCCGGGTGGTGCCGCCGGTGATCCCGATAAAGAGCCCCCGGGCGTACTGGTCCCAGAAAGGCGCCGCCAGGCCCACGAAGGCCGGCACGAAGAACACGTCCCCGCTGTCCTTCACCAGACGGCAGAGAGCTTCCGTATCCTGCGGCTTTTCGATCAGCCCGACGCCCCGCCGCAGCCACTCGATCGCCGCGCCGGCCGTATAGCAGGCCCCGCGCAGCGCATACCAGGGCTTTCCGCCAAGGCGCCACATGCAGTCCCCGGTCAGCGTATCGCTGAAGGCAGCCTCCTCCCCGGTCTGGAAAAGCATGAAGCTTCCGGTCCCGTACGAGGTTTTCAGCACGCCTTTCCCCGCGCAGCCGCCGCCCAGAAGGGAAGCCGGATTATCCGTCAGAAAGCCGGCCAGCTTCACGCGGGCGCCGAAAAAGCAGTCCGGATCGGTCTCTCCCATGATCTCCCCGGAATCCGCGATCCGCGGCATGTTTTTGATCTCAACACCGATCAGAGAAATCAGCGCCGGGTCCCATTCCGTTTTTTTAAGGTCCATCAGCATCATGCAGCATGCACTGCTGGGCTCCGTCAGATAGCAGGTCCCGCCGCTCAGCCGCTCATAAAACCAGGTATTGAAGGTCCCCAGCTCCAGTTCGCCCTTCGCCATCCGCTCGCGGGCCCCGTCCACATGGTCCAGGATCCACTTCAGCTTGGTCGCGCTGTAATAGGCGTCCGGACGCATGCCGCTGACGCGCAGGATCTCATCGCCCCGCTCTTCGTTCAGGCGGTCCGCATCCCGGGCCGTGCGCCGGTCCTGCCAGATGATCATGGGATAGATCGGCCGGCCGCTTTCCTTTTCCCAGACCAGGCAGCTTTCTCCCTGATGATCCAGGCCCATGGCTTCAAGGTCGGACGGTCTGATCCCGGCTTTCTCGCAGACTTCCTGCACCGCCGCCAGGCAGTTCGCGTACAGTTCCTCCGGGTCCTGCTCGACCCAGCCCGGCTTCGGATAAAAAGTCGCATGCGGCCGGGACGCCTTGGCCAGGATGCGAAATTCTCCGTCTGTTACGACGGCTGTCGTTAAGGTCGTCCCCTGATCGATTCCCAGAAAATAACTCATATTTTTCATCCTCTGACTGCAGAAAAGCAGCTGCGATGCTCTGCTTCGCAGCTGTTTTTCCGGTGATGCGGCGCAGCGCCGCGGCTCGGGCAGCCGTAATGACGGCTTACCCTTCGTTATCTACCTTGTACATATGCGTGACCAGGTCGATCAGCTTGTTCGTGTAGCCCCACTCATTGTCATACCAGGCGATCAGCTTGACGAAGGATTCGTTCAGCATGACGCCGGCGGTCTCATCAAAGATGCAGGTCTCGCTGAAGCCGGTCAGGTCCGTGGAAACGATCTGGTCGCGGGTGCAGATGATGATGCCGCGCATATCGCCGCGGGCGGCTTCGCGCATGGCCCGGCAGATGTCCTCATAGGTGGCCGGACGCTTGAGCTGCACCGTCAGGTCGACCACGGATACGTCGTTGGTCGGTACGCGGAAGCTCATACCGGTCAGTTTCCCCTTTAATTCGGGAAGCACTTCGCCGACGGCCTTGGCGGCACCGGTCGAAGAAGGAATGATATTGCCCAGCACGCTCCGGCCGGTTCGCCAGTCGCGGCCCGCACGGGAGTCGACTGCCTTCTGCTTGGCCGTGGCCGCGTGGATCGTGGACATCAGGCCCTGCTCGATCCCGAAGTTGTCGTTGATGACTTTCGTCATCGGCGCCAGGCAGTTGGTCGTACAGGAAGCGTTGGACACTACCATCATATCCGGGGTGTAGGTCTGGTGATTGACGCCCATGACGAAGGTCGGCGTCGTGTGATCCTTGGCCGGCGCGGAAAGCGCGACCTTCTTGGCGCCGTTCTGCATATGGGCCATGGCCGCTTCCGTGGTGTTGAACGCGCCGGTCGTTTCCAGAATATACTCCGCCCCGCAGGCGTCCCAGCGGATCTTGGACGGGTCGCTTTCGCTGAAGACACGGATCTTTCTGCCGTTGAGGATCAGGTGCTGGTCATCTCGATCGATCCCGCCCCGGAAGGTATGGAAGATCGTGTCGTATCTGGCCTGATATACCATGTAGTCCAGATCCGCATTCCGCAGATTGATCCCGCAGATCTCATAATTGTCACAACCTCTCTCTTCCAGGACACGCAGTGCCACACGGCCGATTCGGCCGAACCCGTTGATACCGATTTTAATTGCCATTCTTCTATCAGCCTCCTGATTTTATTTGACAGCGACAGCTTTCCGAACGTTTTGCTTACAAAAAGATCCGTCGGGCCAGCCCGCCGGATCGTAAAGCCTCAGTAATTTTCTTCCCGCAGCTCAAAGTAAGCCTGCGGATGCTGGCAGACCGGACAGATCTCCGGCGCCTTGGTCCCCACGACGATATGGCCGCAGTTGCGGCACTCCCAGACCTTGACCTCGCTCTTTTCAAAGACCGCCTGCGTTTCCACATTCTTCAGCAGCTGGCGGTAGCGCTCCTCATGCGCTTTTTCGATGGCCGCCACGCCGCGGAAGCGCTCGGCCAGTTCCGAAAAGCCTTCCTCTTCCGCCGTTTTGGCGAAACCTTCATACATATCGGTCCATTCGTAATTTTCCCCTTCGGCGGCAGCGGCCAGATTCTCCGCGGTCGAACCGATGCCCTCCAGTTCCTTGAACCAGAGCTTCGCATGTTCTTTCTCATTATCCGCCGTCTTCAGGAAAAGCGCAGCGATCTGCTCATAGCCTTCTTTTTTCGCTTTGGACGCAAAATAGGTGTACTTGTTGCGCGCCTGGGATTCTCCGGCAAACGCGGCCTGCAGGTTCTTTTCGGTCTGCGTTCCCGCATATTTGTTGCTCATAAACCGTCCGCCTCCTTTATTTTCTTAAGCGTTTTGAGTACAATACGGAATTATCATGTTTATCATAGCATATTCATTTTCGGAAGTACAGAAGCCGGCGGCGAAACGGCTTATATTTTATAGCAAAGAGGTCATTATAATAATTAATAAGACACGTGCTTGACAAAACCTTTGTCCGTGAAGATAATCGAGGGCAGGGAGAACATGCCATGACCACAGATGAACGATTCATGAAGAAGGCGCTCCATCAGGCCCGCCGGGCCGCCGCCATCGGGGAGATCCCGATCGGCTGCGTGATCGTCCATGAGGGGAAGATCATTGCCCGGGGCTTTAACGAGCGCAGAAGGAAGCACTCCACGCTGGCCCACGCCGAGATCACGGCCATCGACAGGGCCAGCCGGAAGCTGGGCGACTGGCGGCTCGAGGGCTGCACGATGTATGTGACGCTGGAGCCCTGCCAGATGTGTTCCGGCGCGCTGGTCCAGTCGCGGATCGACCGGGTCGTCATCGGCACCATGAACCCGAAGGCCGGCTGCGCGGGTTCTATCATGAACCTGCTCCGGGTCCCGCAGTTCAATCATCAGGTCGAGATCACCGCAGGCGTTCTGCAGCAGGAATGTTCCGAACTTCTCTCCTCCTTTTTCACGGATCTGCGCCAGCGGCTGCGGGAAGAAAAAGAAGCCCGCTCGGAGGAAGATTTTTAAAAAAAGGCTTGCTTTTTCTGTCAGGTATGATACAATAAGCGTTGCTTTGGGGCATTGGCGCAGCTGGGAGCGCGCCACACTGGCAGTGTGGAGGTCAGGGGTTCGAATCCCCTATGCTCCATTTTTCATTGCTTAAAACAAAACGGCGATGCAGCGCATCGCCGTTTTGTTTTGATGACCGATCTTTATTTCTCCGGTTCCGCCGGTTCGTGCAGATGCGATAGGTTCTGCTTCGCGTACAGTGCGCAGGATAAAAGCTGCAGCCCCGCGCAGAGCAGGATCAGCGCCGTGGCCAGCTTGTCCGGGATATCGACCCAGAGGATCAGGAGCCCGACCACGACATACATGACCACCGTCGTCACTTTCCCGTGCCAGCTGGAGCCGTAAACCCGACCGGTTCTTTTAATGACCATCAGCCCGAGGATCCCGTCCGAGAACTCTTTGATCACCAGCGCCCCGAAAGCGACCCACATCACCGGGTATTTCACGATCAGGCAGATCAGGAGCGCGGCCGCGGTAAGCTTGTCCGCCACCGGATCCAGCATCTTGCCCAGGTCGCTGATCATATGGAAGCGCCGGGCTATCAATCCGTCAAAAAGATCAGTGATCCCGGATACGATCAAAATGATCAGTGACCAGGTCATATCCTTCCGGAAGACATAACACCAAACAAAAACCGGTATCAAAAGCAGCCGGAAAAATGACATGATATTCGGAATGGTAAAAATCTGATGCTGCGTATCCCGCGGTTCTTTCTGGTCCATAACAAGCCTCCAACCGAATATTATAACCGATCCGGCCAGATAACGCAAGTTTTCCTTGTTTACAGCGCGATGGCGGTCTCCAGTGCCAGCTTCATCATATCCGTCATGGATGTCTGGCGCGCTTCAGCCGAGATCTCCTGCTTCGTCACAAAGGAATCCGAGATCGTGAGCAGGCAGGCCGCTTTTTTCCCCAGCATATTCGCATTGTGGAACAGGGCGAAGCTTTCCATCTCCACGCAGTCGGAACCGGTGCGGGCCCGCAGTTCCTGCCAGGTCTCTACCTTGGCATCGGTATAGAAAACGTCGCTGGAGTGGACCCGGCAGGTCTTGCAGGGGATCCCCATCTCCTTCGCCTTTTCCTGAATGACGCGGTTGATCTCCGGGCTCGGATATAAGATATGGTCGTCCACCCCGCCCTGGATCTTCGCGAAGCTGGAATCGCTGAAAGCGGAATCCGCCGCGCAGACGTCCAGCACGTTGAGGTCCGGGCTGTAGGAGCCGGCCGAGCCGATACGGATGATATTCTCCACACCGTAGAAGCTGTAGAGCTCATAGGAATAGATCCCGATGCTAGGGATGCCCATGCCGGACGCCATCACGGATACCGGCACGTCCTTATAGGTCCCGGTATAGCCGTATACGTTGCGGACCGAGGTCACCAGCCGGGGGTTTTTCAGGAAATTCAGCGCCACAAACTGCGCGCGCAGCGGATCGCCGGGCATTAAAACGGTCTTCGCGAAATCGCCGGGGGCCGCACTGTTATGAGGAGTAGACATAGAGGTCTCCTTTCGGTCGTGATTTACCTGTATTATAAATGATTCCTTTTCAAAAGGCAAAGAGAAAACGCCGCCGCGCCGGGCGGCCGGGCCTTACTGATCCGCGCGGTTGTAGCCGTTTTTCATCCGCTCACTGGCCGTGGCCAGGATCTTTCCGAGCGCTTCCCCGGTTTCTTTTTCCGCCATCGCGCAAAGCTTCTGATTGGCTTCCTTGATCAGACTGAAGTCGCCGCTTTCCGTCATGCGGCGGTCATACTCGAGCAGGAGCTGCCGGCCCTTTACGGCGACCGCGTTATGATAGCGCTCGATATTCTGGATGCAGGCGCCGAAGTGCGGGTCCGCCAGCGCGCCGATCAGCCGGCTCGCCCAGTAGAAATTCTCCGTGGAAGGCGTCAGGCTCACGCGCTGCAGATAGGCCGGAATGCTGTCCGTGTTGGCATACAGCGGAAGCATGGCGCTGAAGGTGGTGGAACCGAAGCAGATCCATTCGATCCCCTTTATGGCCTCCGGCACGTCGCAGCGGATCTGGCAGAGCACGGTGACCCCGGTCCGGTTGATCCCGATGGGCCGGTATGCGCCTCGCCGGCCGCTGTCATGGCGGATGTACGGATCGTATTCCGTCCCCTGATAATGCGAGGAAAGCAGATATTTAACGTCCTCCGGCGTCACCTTGCGGTCGGGAACCAGGGACCAGGGGATATTGTCGCTTTCCGGCCCGAAATCGGCCTTCCGGCCTTCCCAGCGATAGGAATACGGCGCGAGATAGCGGCCCATGAACCAGGCGCGGGGCGTATTGTAGATATGGTCCATATCCGTCCGGGAACCGAAGACGTCCCGCGGGTTAAAGCGCTTCTTCTGATTCAGATCCAGATGATTCTCCCGGATAAAGTCCTTGAGGTCCGCGGAGCAAAGGTTTTCTTTCTGTTCTCCGAACGCATCTTTCAGATCAAATTTATCCATTCCGAACTGATTCGGCGCGATCACGCACTCCTCATCCGGGACTTTCCTCGCGATCCAGTGATGGCCACCGATGGTCTCCAGCCACCAGACCTCCTGCTCATCGTTAAACGCGATGCCGTTGGATTCATAGGTCCCGTACTGCTCCAGCAGCGCGCCCAGCCGCAGAACGCCTTCCCGCGCGGAGCGGATATACGGCAGCACCAGAACGACCATGTCCTCTTCTCCGATGCCGCCGGGCACTTCCTTTTTATTCCCGGCCGCCTTCTGCAGCACAACGAGCGGATCGGCCGACAGCACGCGCGGGTTGGAGGTGATGGTCTCCGTGGCCGACATGCCGACGTTGGCCGCATTGATCCCGCTCGCGGCCCAGATCCCGTGTTTCGGATCCACGCTCGGGCAGGCGGTATAGCGGAGCGGCTCCTTCGGCAGATCGACCTTCACATGGGAGATCTTGCTCACGTAACTTCGGGGCTGGTCCTTCGGCAGAACGACGGTCAGCTTTTTCACATCAAAAAAGCCGTCATCCGTCCGCGCGATCATGGTGGACCCGTCATGGCTGGCTTTCTTTCCGACAAGAATCGTGGTACACGGCATAATCATTCCTCACTTCACTGTTTTTTCAGATCTTACGTTTCAGTGTATCACGCCGCGGCGGCCGCTTCAATCCTTTTATGCCGCTGCATGGGCCGCGTTTATCCCTCCCGTTCCGTTATAAACAGTTTGAAACTTGATTCCCCGCGCCGGGCGGGCTATAATAGGGGCAGTAATGGAGGTATTCGTATTATGAAAGCATCTGATCCGATCGTGGTCTTCGACTCCGGTCTCGGCGGCATCAGCGTACTCAAGAAGCTGGTTGCCGTCATGCCCAATGAGAATTATTTATATTTCGGCGACTCCGCCAACGCTCCCTACGGTCCCCGCACGACCGAAAGGATCCAGAAACTGACGGTGGAAGCCATCCGCTCGCTGCTGCCGGATCATCCGAAGGCAGTCGTGATCGCCTGCAATACGGCAACGGCGGCGGCGCTCGGCAACGTGGAAGCGCTCTGTCCGGATATTCCCGTGATCGGGATCCGTCCCGCCGTTCTGCGCGCGGAAGCCGCCGGCTGCCGGCGCATTCTGTCTCTGGCGACCGCCAGCACGCTGGCCTCGGCGTCCTATCAGGCGCAGCTGAAAGATCTTAAGCCTGAGACGGAAGTGGTGTCCGTGGCCTGCCCCGGCATCGTCTCCTATGTGGAGAGCCTGAAAAAGGATCCGACCCATTTCCTGCATTATCTGAGAGAGCTGCTCCTGCCGGTCTTTGAAAAGCCCGTCGACGGCGTGGTGCTGGGCTGCACCCATTTTCCTTTTGCCAAGCAGGAACTCTGTGAGGCCCTGGACCGGGAACTGACCTTCTTTGACGCCAGCATCGAAGTCGCGCAGAAGGTCAAAGAGATCCTGACCGTCAAAGACTGGCGCAATCTGGACCAGCGAAGCGGCAGCATTACCTTTATCAACAGCCTTTGCAGCCAGGATATGCTGGCCTTCTCCTGGTCGCTTCTGGCGCTGGACTGCTGAGAGGACCGCATCCCCATACAGAGAAGCCCCGGCGACACAGAATCTGTGTCACCGGGGCCTCTTTTTCATTCTTTTTCTGAAAAATTAACGATTGTAGGTCCCGTCGTTCAGGTACGCCAGCAGCTCTTCCTTCGACATGTTGTCGATGCCGAGATAGGCCAGATTGTAGCGGCTCTCCTCGAAGAAGTTCTTCTGATGCATCGCGCCGGCCAGAACGATCATGGAATCGATGATCGGGGTCGGTACGCCGTAGGCCACGCCGAGATCGTGATAGACCTTGCAGCCGATCGGGACGTCTTCCGTCATGTAGCGGTGATGGATGCTGTTCGGGCCGGTATTGCCTTCGTCGGAGGGCTGATCCAGCGGGAACACCACGTTGTCGTCACCGTTCTCATCCAGGCCCATGTATTCCTGGGTCAGCACGCTGCGGCGGGAGAAGAACATCTGCTTCTTATACTTGGGCACGCCCACGCCGATGGCTTCCGCCAACGCGATCTCTTCATTGTAGAACTGATACTGCACTTCGCAGATCGAAGGGCACAGGCCGTGGGAATACATGGAATAGGTGTTGTGATCGTAGCCGCCGAAAATGACGCCCCAGTTTTCCATGGTGGAAACGCCCAGGACCGTGGCCGGTACGTGGATGACCGGGTTCACGTTCGCGAAGTCGATATCCAGCACGGTATTGCCGACGGTAGGGCCGTCGCCCTGGGTCACGGCGTCCATGCAGGGAAGGTACTTCGAGGCTTCGATGAAATCTTCCGTATCGGTCATGGGAAGGGCGGCGCCGCGCAGGGTGATCGCACGGTATTTCGCGGCCACGTGCGGGAAGAGGCACTTGCCGATGCTCTCGATCCGGGTTCCGTACGGGGCGGAGGACCAGCCGCCGACGATGACCTTCTTCGTGCAGCCCGCTTCGCGCATCAGCTTTCTGAGCAGCAGGCAGCCGAAGTTGTCCGCGAAAATATTGACGACCTGGCCGTCTTCCAGATACGGGATCATGGCCCGGAACATCGCTTCATGGCCCCAGGAGCCGCAGGCAACGATGATATGGCCGGCGCCTTTCACTACCTTTTCAATATCGGTGGAGATCACGTCCAGGAAAGCACGGCCCGAACGCTCGAAGCAGTACTTATTGCGCTGGATCCCGTCAAAGAGGATCCCCGTCTTGTCCAGATCCTTTAACGACTTTTCCGCGAAAGGCATAACGTCAAAGAGACGCACTTCCCGCCCCGCCAGCTTGATATCCGCCGCGCAGGTCTTGCCGACCGCACCGCCGCCGAGTACCGCGACGGGCATTTCCTTCAAATACTCCATTTTGCTCATGCTGCATTCTCTCCTTTTGATTGATTATTTTTTACGTTCCTATTAATTTCCCCTATGCAAAATTCATGATACATGATATAAATTGATTTGTAAAATAAATGATAATAATCCCAACCATCATTATTCTTGAAGGATCGTGTTTCTATGGATATTCAAAGTCTGGAGACTTTTCTGCAGGTCGCCCATCTTGAAAACTTTACCAAAACCGCGGAGGTCATGAACTACGCGCAGTCTACCGTTACCATGCAGATCAAGCGCCTGGAACAGGAGCTCGGCTTCCCGCTGTTCGAGCGGATCGGCCGGAAAAACCATCTGACCGCGGCCGGCGAGGCTTTCCTGCCGCAGGCCGCCGAGATCCTGCGTATTCTCCAGAAGGTACGCGCCCTGAATATCAACTCCGCCGAGATCCAGGGCACGCTGCGCATCGGCGTACTGGAATCCATCATGTTCACCGCGATCCTGGCCGTGCTGCCGCAGTTTTCCGTGCAGTTTCCCAATATCGACGTCATGCTGAAGATCGGGCAGTCGACCGAGCTGCTCACGCTCCTCAAGCAGAATCAGCTGGATTTTATTTACATCTCCAATTCGATGAATACCGATAAAATGCTGCACTGCTGCTACCGCCGGGCCGAGGAGATCATTTTCACCGCCTGGTCCGGGCATCCGCTGGCGCGGCGGAAAAAGATCCCGATCGCGGAGCTGCTGCACTATCCCTTTATCGTGGCGGAGCCGAGCGGCCGCTGCTACAGCCGTCTCCAGGAGATCGCCGGGGAGCAGAACATCACGCTGCGTCATTCGGTGATCGTGGACAATATTCATGCGATCGCCACGCTCCAGCTCAATACCGACAAGATCTCCTTCCTTCCCGCGTATTCTCTGGAAAAGCAGCTGAACCGCGGCGAGCTGGTCCGGCTCGACGTGGATCTGCCCCCTCAGATCTATTACAGCCAGATCCTCTATCACAACAACAAGTGGATCCCGCCGTACATGGAAGCCTTTATCGATCTGGTACGGATCGCAAGGCCCGAAAAAGCGGAGATCTGATGTGCTCAGATATCCTGTTTTAACAGTTCGTTGATCCGGGCCACCAGCGCGCGCACCGGCGTATCCGGCGCTTCCGTCATGGTCTTCAGCAGTTCTTCCTGCGCTTCAGGCTCCAGCATCGGGGCCGTGATCCGCTTGAACTTTTCAAGGATCCAGTCCAGGTTCAGTTCCGGATCATCCGGTTCCCCGGCGGCTTCGTAGACTTTGGACAGGAAGGTCCTGCCGTCCTTCAGGAAGATCTCCACCTTCGCCAGCCGTTTGCCCGGGAAGAGCTTATCCAGCTCGGGATCCACTTCGAATTCCAGCCGCTTCATCATGTCCAGCACGTCCTCGTTGGTCAGTGCTTCTTCGCGGATCTGGTTGAAGCCGACGTCGCCGTGGATCAGCGCGCTCGCGATCGGGAAGGCGATATTGTACTGCGCCTCATCCGTCTCATGCGGCACGATCTTGCTTAAAAGCGCCGCGGACTGGAAGGTCTTGATCTTGACGTGCTCCACATCCTTGCCGGTAAACCCGTTGTCCCGCATCAGATCCTGGCAGGCGCGGATCGGCTGATGCGCCCAGCGGCAGCAGGTATAGGGTTTGTAGTACAGATCCGTCACATAGAAGACCTTGCCCAGGCTGTCCAGATATTCATGATATTTCGGATCTTCCAGCAGATGGGTCTTTCCGGAGGTTCCGTTTAGGGTCTCCAGCACCGCCATCGTCCCGACCAGCGCACCGAACGGAGTGCCGTCCTTATTCATGGACGGATATTCCACCGCGCGCATGACCGGGGTCATCGGGGCGTGGAAATCGGCTACGGACAACGCATTGTTGAGCTGCTTCTCATCCAGGCCCAGGATCCGTCCGATGCCGGCCGCCGTGCCGAATGCGCCGTACGCGCCGGTGCTGTGCAGGAAGCCGTAATGATCCTGCATGGCCAGGGCCCAGCGGATCGCGGTCTCGTAGCAGACCGCCAGGGCAGTCAGATAATCCCGCCAGCTCAGGTCCTTCTGCAGCGCCGCCGCCAGCGTGCCGGCCACGAAAGAAGTCCCCGGGTGGCCGCAGATCGGCTTGAAACCGTCGTCGATATCAAAGGAATTGCTGGCGTGGCCCATCGCGATGGCAGCGCCTAAAAGGTTGTAGCGGTTCGGGCTGCCCACGACCGGGATATCCCCGCTCATGCCCATGCTCAGCGCAAGCTTCTCCCCGGCTTCAAACTGTTTGCCGTAGCTGCCCAGGATCAGGGCCATCGTCAGATCGATCCCGCTCATGAGGACATGGGTCTTCGCGTCCTCGGACAGATTTTCCCACTTCGTATCCAGAATGTACCGCTCGGTTCTGTAATCCGTAATAAATTCCATGGCATCTCCTTTTTTTAGTAATTGAATTTACGTATACTCTGTTGTTTTCATCATAGTATACGGAAAAAAAGAATGTCAAATTTAGAATAATGATGGAAAAAATCACGGAAAATGATAATAAGGCCGCCGCAGCGGCCTTATTCTGTCTCCGAAAGGAATTCGATGAGCGGCTCCATGCCTGTCCCCGAGATGGAATCGATCACAAAGATCGGATGCGCGCCGGCCAGCTCCAGCAGCTCTTTCGCCTGCCGGATCTGCTTTTCCGTGGCGAGGTCGGCTTTGGTCACCACCCCGGCTACCGGCAGCATGAACGAGGAGGCCTGGCCCGGCGAATACATAAAGCGTTCCAACAGCGGATCGATCAGGAACAGCACCAGCTCCGTCCCGGTCGCCGTCACCATAAGGCTGCGCAGGAAGGAGCGGTGTTCCAGATATTCCCCCGGGGTATCGACCGTATGATTGACGACCTCCAGTGCCTGGGTCTTTTTATAGATCTGCTTTAGTCCGTTGAGGCGCTGGCACAGCGTCGTTTTCCCGCAGGAAACGGTCCCGATCAGAATAATCTTTTTCATGAGCGCGTGATCTCCGCCGGCGCGAAGTGCAGGGTCTCCGTCAGAACGCGGAGCACCCCTTTCAGCCCGGCTTCCACCGCGGCCGTCTCCCCGCTGATGACCAGGGAGCCGTTAAAGCGGTCGACGAACACGACCTCCACGTCCGCCGCCTTGGTGGCGGCGTCGGCCCCGATGATCGCGCCTTCGCTCGGCGTGATGGTCATGATGCCGAGCGCGCCTTCCACCTCGCCGATCAGTCCCAGCTTCTTATACAGGGAAGTATCCGGATTCGCGATCAGATGCGCCAGCGTGACCTGCTTGCCCGGAACAAATTCCTGAATTATTCGTTTTTTCTCATCCAGTTCGATCATGGAAGTTCCTCCTTACATCAGTGTCTCCAGAAGCTCCGGATGCGGGCTGGGTATCACCACGGAGGATAACACCATGCCTTCCGCGTTCGGGGTATGGATGCCGCAGGCGATCGCTTCCCGCACGGCGGCGACCTCGCCGGTGAGCACCACGAAGGATTTTCCGCCGATCCCGGTCCCCAGGCGTACGTCCACCAGTTCCACGTCGGCTGCCTTCACCGCGGCGTCCGCGCCGTACACCGAAGCCGTCACCGAGTAGAACTCCATGACGCCGACCGCGCTCATCCGCTCCGGAAAGCCGGTCATGTTGATCGCCTTCACGACCTGTGGGTCGATATTTGGGATCACGCAGTGGTCCACGACCGTCCCGCCGCCCAGCGCGCATCCGGCGTCCACCGAGGACTGCACCGCGGCCACCTCCCCGGTGAACAGCATATAGTATTTTCCCGGGCATCCGGCTTTTGCGAAGAGCATATGGACGTCGGCCGTCTTCAGCACGATATCCGCAGTCTCCACGCCTTTCGCGATGCTGTTTAATTCCAGAAAACCAATGCTTTCCATGCTTGTCTACTCCTTCTCTATCACGATCCGGTCGGACACTTCCGTCACGGTCCCGCGGATGCTCGCGTGGATATTTGAGCCGAGCTTTCCTTCCGGGATCGCCGCGATGAGGTCTCCTTCCTTTACCTTTGTCCCGGCCGTGACCGTCGGGACAGACGGCGCGCCGGCGCTCATCTTGAGCGGGATCATCACCCGGGAAGGATTCCCGTATACCAGTTCGTCGATCTCAATATCATAATAGGCATGTACGCCCGCGCGGGCCGCGACCCGCTCCGAAGGCGCCTTCCGTTCTTCTCTTTCTTCATGCGGAATCCACACGCTCTCCCGCCGCTCATAGCGGATGCCGGCCGCGGCCAGCTCTTTTTTGAGTTCCGCATTGATGCGGCGCGGCTGCAGGCCCATCGGGCAGGCATAGGCCTCGCAGATCCCGCACTCGCAGCAGATCTGCGCATTGCGGATATCCGGGTCATTCAGCAGCTCTTTGATATCCGCGCCGCCGGCCATCTTCCGCATGATGCGGTGCGGCCGGAGCGGATGCCCCAGCAGATGCCGCGGGCAAAGCTGCGTACAGGTCGTGCACTGAATGCAGGCCGAGCGGGCTCTGCGCAGCATGGTCCGGATATCGGCCGCGCTCGTGGCGGCATAGGCGGCGCCGGCCGGAAGGACGAGGATCCCCGAGGTGGTCTTGGTGACCGGGGTATTCCCGGCCGCGGACTGCGCAAGCGGCCGGCCCATCATCGGTCCGCCGAGGACGATGGTGTAGGTATCCCGCTTTGCGCCGCCGGCCAGTTCGATGCAGGAAGCGATATCCGTTCCGACGGGAACGCAGAGGATGGCAGGATGCCGCACCTCTCCCGTGACCGTCAGATATTTATAAATAAACGGATAGCCTTTTACGGCCAGCCCGACGGAATACATCGTGGCCACGTTGCAGACGACCGCCCCCACTTCGGAGGGAAGGCCGCCCGGCGGGACCACCCGCCCCGTTACCTCATAGACCAGGGTCTGTTCATCGCCGGCCGGATAAAAGCTCTCCAGCGTATGGATCTCCACCGGGGACGCGGCTTTCCGGATGGCCTCCTTCAGCGCTTCGATTTCTTCTTCGTAATGCGCTTTCAGGGCGATCACCGCTCTGGGGATCGCCAGCTCCGAGATGACGGCGTCCATCGCGGCTATGATCTTCTCCGCCTTGTGGCGCATCATCCAGCGGTCGTTGCGCAGAAGCGGTTCACACTCCGCCCCGTTGACGATCAGGACCTCAAAGCGGCCCTTCAGCTTTATGTGAGTCGGGAAACCCGCGCCGCCGCAGCCGATGACGCCGGCCGCCGCAATCTGTTCCAGCAAACTCATGACTCACTGCTCCTTATTCTTATGCCTGTACTTTCTTTCTTGCCTTTTCCCGCTCGACCTCGACGGTATCGATGATCGCGACGATCGCCATGTCTGCGGGAATATTATCGTTGCCGAAGGCCTTGCGGGCCGTGCTGCCGGAAACGACCAGCACCTGCTCTCCCACCCCGGCGCCGACGATATCCGCCGCCACGTAGGTGTGTTCAGGGCCTTCCGTATCTTCTTCTTTGACCAGCATCAGCTTCAGGCCTTCCAGATTCGGCTCTTTCTTGGTGGCCCAGATATGACCGACTACTCTGCAAATAATCATAGCAATTCTCCGTTCAATCCTCGTATTTGAGTGTTACCTTCCGCCTTATGAAAACATCCCGTGCCGAGGGAGTCAGGATCGCGTCCCGCGGAAGGATGAGCTCCTCCGGCGCATCCGCCGTCATCTTCAGCGCCGCATCTTCGGTGATCAGGCGGCTCCGGTTCGGTCTCGCGCTGCCGGTCACGGCCGCCGCGGGCGGCGCCGCAAACTTAGCCGGCTTCGCGGGGATCTCTTCCCAGGTATTGAGCCGCTGCGGCGTCATCAGCTTCACGCCGAAGCCTTCCAGGGTGCGAACATACCCTTCCAGCTTCCCGTACAGGCCGGGGCTCGCCTTGCCGGCGAACCGGCGGTGCGGCAGCGCGCTTTCCAGAAGCGCCGCTTCTTTCCCTTCCAGCAGCGCGGAGATCACCGCGCAGCAGGCCGCATCCGACGGTCTCCCGAGGGCGATATCCGCCAGCTGCAGCAGGGTCAGTTCGGTTATGATCAGCGTATCGTACCCGCTGATATCCCGGCAGCCCTCATACTCCGAGAGCGGACACAGTTCCGTCCCCGCCTTAAGCTTCGCCGGGACTTTTCCGATGTCGCCGACGATCAGCGCCTTCTTTTTCCCGCCGCACGCTGCGGCCGGGCAGGGCGCCGGCGCGGCGTTTACGATCTCTTCGACAACCTGCCGGATGATCTTCTCCAGTTCTTTCTGTTCCATTTCTTTATCCCCGCTTAACGATCGTGCCGACCGTATCCGGCTTCACCATCGCCGCATTGGCCTCATCCACATCGATATGAACCGCGAGCCCCGCATCGTCACTGACCCGGACGATGATCCCGTCCAGCGTAAGCGGCCGCTCCGTCTCCATCCGGACCGAAAGCTGCTGCCCGTTGTGCACGCGGTACTTTTCAGCCTGCTCCGGCGTCATATGGACATGGGCCCGCGCGATGATCGTACTGGACCGGGCCTCATAAATTCCGGCCGGGCCCATGAGCAGCACGTCCTCTGCTCCTTCCAGCTCTCCGCTCAGGCGAACCGGCGGTTTTATGCCCAGCGCGCGGGCATCCGTGGCGGAGAGCTCCACCTGCACATAGTTCCGCACCGGTCCCAGGACCGATACCCGCGCCAGTTCGCCTTTCCGTGTCACCAGCTTGACCTGTTCCTCCGAGAGGAACTGCCCCTTCTGACTTAGGTCTTTTTTCGGGGTCAGCCGGTAGCCTTTTCCGAACAGAATATCCAGGGCCTCCCGCGTCAGATGCACATGGCGCGCCGACATCTCCACCGGGATCGGCGGCTCATCCTTCTCCGCCTCCCCGGCGCAGGAACGGCCGTACTGTGCGATCACGCCGGCGACGATATCCCGGATATCCTTTTCGCTGTAATAATTCATCGTTTCGTCTCCCGATCATAGAAGTGCGCCGCCTCCCGGCAGAACAGGATATAGACGCAGCTGGAAAGCCGGTTCATGCCTTCTATGATATCCATGCGCGTTCCCGATCCGTCTTCGGAAAGGAACGCCCTTGCCGCCGCCAGTTCCGCTTCCCGGACCGCGGTCCTCAGTTCGTTGAGGGCCGCGCAGATGCGCCCCATCCGATAATCCGGAATGGGATGATCGATCCCCAGCGTTTCTTTCACCTGATGGGAGGCTCTGCGGATCCCGCGGCTGTCCAGTCCCAGCAGATGCATCTCCGGCAGCGTCTCGTCCTTGACCTCGCCGGCCAGAATGATGCGTACATAGTCCAGCAGTTCGCCGAGATCCCGGCAAAGCGCATCCTTCCCCGCTTCCGACGCCAGGACCTGCGCCCCGATGAACCGGGCCATCAGGCTGTCCAGCTTCCCGCGGAATTCGATGCGGGGATGCGTTTTCGGCACCAGCAGGTTGGCCCGCAGATGCGTCATGCCTTCCCCCTTCTGTGCGGTCATCTCCCCGGTCCGGGCGTCCTGAAAGATCACTTTCCCGTCCTTCACGGGGATCGGCGTGACCGTCATGGACCGGTAGGGGCCTGCCGCCCCGCGGAAGCGGAGCGTCATGCCGTGCTCACGGAGGAAATCCTGCGCGGCCGGCGTGACCACCGTGCCTTCTTCCACGCAGTATTCCGCCAGCCCCGCGCGCCAGTGCGTGCGCAGCTCGCCGTCGGTGAGCACCGTTTTTCCGCTTTTTCCCATGGCTGTCTGCTCCCGGTTCCCGCTTCTTACTTATCGCTGGTGTCCAGCGTCGGCAGGATGTGCTCCACATCTTCATGCGGACGCGGGATCACATGGACCGAGAGCAGCTCGCCCACGCGGGACGCCGCCGCCGCGCCGGCATCCGTCGCCGCCTTTACCGCGCCGACGTCGCCGCGGACCATGACCGTGACCAGACCACCGCCCACATGGACCTTGCCGATCAGCTTCACATTCGCTGCTTTGACCATCGCATCGGCCGCCTCGATCGAGCCGACCAGCCCCTTGGTTTCCACCATTCCCAGTGCCATTAATGTAGCCATTTTTCTTCCTCCGTTCTTTTCCGGCTTATTCTTTGCCGCTTTGTTACTTATCGCTGGTCTCCAGCGTCGGCAGGATGTGCTCCACGTCATCGTGCGGACGCGGGATCACATGGACCGAGAGCAGCTCGCCCACGCGGGACGCCGCCGCTGCGCCGGCATCCGTCGCCGCCTTTACCGCGCCGACGTCGCCGCGGACCATGACCGTGACCAGGCCGCCGCCCACATGGACCTTGCCGATCAGCTTCACATTCGCCGCTTTCACCATGGCGTCGGCCGCTTCGATCGAACCGACCAGACCTTTTGTTTCCACCATACCCAGTGCCTGCAGGGTTGCCATTTCTTTTTCCTCCTGATTGTTGAAGTTTTTATGTGATTGTGATTACCAGACTTATTTTCCGAGCCGGGCCAGCACCGCCCGGGTGATCGCTTCGATATCCTCGCGGCCGAGCATGGACGCCGCCTGCGCGGAAGCGTGTGAAGGGCTGCTTTGCGCAGGACCGTTGCCCCGGAGATCGCTTAATTCCTTTAATCCGTACGCCACACGGCGGATATTGATCAGATGCATCGGCCCGATATTGTCCGAGGTCGCGCTGCCGCCGACCGCGCCGCATCCAAGGGTGAGCGCCGGGGCCAGGCCCGTGACCGCGCCGACCCCGCCGAGCGAGCCGGACGTATTGACCAGCAGGCGGGATACCGGTTTCTGCAGGGCAAACTCCCGGATCACTTCCTCGTTCCGGCTGTGGATGGTCATGGTGTGGCCCTTGCCTTCCACGAAGAGGATCTCGATGCAGCGCTCGCAGGCTTTCTCCCAGTTCTCCTCCACATAGAAGGCCAGCACCGGGCAGAGCTTCTCCCGCGAGTAAGGGTTCTCTTTCCCGGCCGTCGTCTGCGGGGAGATCAGCACCCGGGTGCCGGCCGGGACCGAGATTCCGGCCATGTCCGCGATCGTCTGCGCGCTGCGGCCCACGATTTTCGGATTCATGGTCCCGTTCGCCCGCATCAGGAAGCCGCCGAGCTTTTTGCTCTCCTCTTCGGAGAGGAAGTATCCGCCCTGTCTTTTAGCCTCCTCCATGACCTGCTGCGCGATGGCGCGTTCCGTGATGATGCTCTGCTCCGAAGCGCAGATCGTCCCGTTGTCAAAGGTCTTGCTTTCGAAGATATGCCGGATCGCCTCGGGGATATCCGCGGAGCGCTCGATATAGGAAGGGCCGTTCCCCGGGCCCACGCCGAGAGCAGGGTTGCCGGAGCTGTAGGCGGCTCGTACCATCGCCTCCCCGCCGGTCGCGAGGATGATCCCGATATCCGGGTGCCTGAGCAGCGCGGAAGTCCCTTCTATGGTCGGCATGGTCAGACACTGCACCAGCCCGTCCGGCGCGCCGGCCCCGCGGGCCGCCTTCTCCACGATGCGGAAGGTTTCCAGAATGCAGTTTCTGGCCCCGGGATGCGGGCTGATGATGATCGCGTTCCCGGATTTTAAGCAGATCAGGCTTTTGTACATGACCGTGGACGTCGGATTCGTGGAAGGGATCAGCGCGGCCACGACGCCCATCGGGACGCCGATCTCCGTGATCTTCTTTTCTTTATCCTCCCGCAGGATCCCGACCGTCTTCAGGTCTTTGATGGCTTCGTAGGTCATCGTACTGCCGAGCTTATTCTTCAGGACCTTATCCTGCCAGATCCCGAAGCCGGTCTCCTCGCAGGCCATCTTGGCGAGCTTTTCCGCCTCCGCCTCGCAGGCGCGCGCGACGGCACGGACCACGGCGTCGATCTTTTCCTGTCCGAACTTCGCGTATTCCTTCTGCGCCGCTTTGGCTCTCGCAACACAGTTGCGGACTTCCTGAATAGCAAATAAATCTCTGTCAAGTTCCACGATCTTCCTCCTTATGACTGATACCGGACCGGCGAGGACGCCACCCGGCAGACCTGGTCGGCAAATGCCCGGCAGGCGGCCTCGCAGGCGGCCTGTTCTCCGGTCAGCAGGCCTCCGGCGAAGTTGGTCTCCGTCGGCGGCCCGTAGAACAGCTTCATCTCCACGTCCGCGCTCTTTAAGGCGGCGTCCAGCCCCATCACGGCTTCGGACGGCGGCGCGATCAGATACGCCATGGCCGTGCCCTCCGGCACGCCGGCTTCCGCGGAAAGATAGCTGCCGGTCCTCGAAATACACTGGGCGTAATACACAACGGAATCATCGTCGTTGGCGCTGTAAAAGCTGGCTTCTTCCTCGATAAAGTGCGCCGCCGCTTCCAGGCCGCTCCGCACTTCGGCCGGATCCGGCCCGGCCAGGATCCCGATGAACTCCCCGGCCAGTTTCGTGCTCGCGTTGGAGGATCCGGCGTACATGCTGCGCGCATAAACGACCGTGACGACCGCCTTTTTGGTCGCCTCGTCCAGCGCCGTATAAGCCACGTCGTCGCAATCTGCCGTAAGGATCCCGACCGATCGGTATCCTTCGGGCAGCTTCAGGGCTTCGCAAAGCGCTTCATCCGCTTTCGGAAGCATCTGAATGCTCAGTACCTGAGCCGGGACTCTGTCTCCCCGCATCCTCTTCCTCCTCTATTTCACCAGATCCACGCCGCTTTTCTTCTGCTGCAGGATCTTTTCAATCACTTCCGTAATATAGGCCCCGGCCTCCACCGCCGTCAGCCCGTCCTTATGAATATTGGAAACCACGGTGCGCTTCGCCTCCGGGATGCCGATATGCGCGTCATACACGATATAGGCGCTCATGCTTTCGGCCGTGGCCAGCCCCGGCCTTTCCCCGATCAGCACGCAGACCACCTTCGCCTTCAGAACTTCCGCGACGTGATCCTCGGCGCCGACACGCCCGAAGCGGACAAAGAACGGCGTGCCGAGCTTTAAACCCTTCGCCTGAAGGCCTTCGGTCAGCGCCGGCAGGATCCGCTCCAGATTGGCTTCGATGGCCGTGGAGCTTAAGCCGTCCGAGGCAAAGATCTGCACATCCGGCTCCGAAATGCATTTTTCCCGGAGCTGCCTCACCGCGTCGTCGCTCAGCTTCCGGCCCAGATCCGGCCGGGTCAGGTAGGTATCTTTATTGTCGCACTGCGTCTGCACCGTAAACAGCCCCATCCGGCTGATCAGCGTCGGGTCCACGTCCGCAAAGACCGCGTCCCGCGCCTTGGCATGGTCCGCGCGCAGGGTGAGCATCGTTTTGGTATTGAGGCGCGGACCGCTCCGGCCGACCCCGATGCGGGCCGTCGTGCGCTTCTTCATGCGCAGCAGCGCTTCCGGGTCGGCGGCATTTTCAAGCAGCGGAATGGCTTTCTGCTCCGGAGAGGCAAGGTCAGCCCCTTCCGCCGCGGGAGGCGGTTCCTTCGCCGCGGGGGCCGCATCCGGAAAGGCGCCGCTTTCTTTCAGGCGCCGTACGACTTCTTCTGCGATCCGTTCGATCGTTCTTTCATCCAGCACGGATCCTCACCTCCCTGCCGTAAAAATCGTCGGGTCTCCGGCCCGCGGTGTAAGCTTCCCGTTCTCCATGATCCCCATCTTCTCCAGCCATTTTTCGAACTCCGTGATCGGGCGAAGGCCGAGGATCTCCCGGATCGTCGCCGCGTCATGGTAGGCATTGGTCTGATAGTTTAACATGACGTCGTCACTGGTCGGCACGCCGATCAGGTAATTCACGCCGCAGCTGGCCAGCAGCATGCTCAAGTTGTCCACGTCGTTCTGGTCCGCCATCATATGGTTGGTATAGCAGGCGTCGCACCCCATGGGAATGCCGGAGAGCTTCCCCATAAAGTGATCCTCCAGCCCGGCCCGGATGACCTGGCGGCTGTCATATAAATACTCGGGGCCGATAAATCCGACCACCGTATTGACCATAAAGGGAGAAAACTCCCGGGCAAAGGCGTAGCAGCGGGCCTCCATCGTGACCTGATCCGCGCCATAATGTGCCTCCGAGGACAGCTCGCTCCCCTGGCCGGTCTCAAAATACAGGACGTTCGGGCCCTTTGCCGTGCCCTTTTCTTTCAGCAGCGCCTTGGCTTCCCGGACCGTATCCGAAGTAAAGCCGAAGGCCCGGTTGCCCTTTTCGCTGCCCGCGATCGACTGGAAGATCATATCGCAGGGCGCACCGCGCTTTACCGCCTCGATCTGGGTGGTGATATGCCCCAGCACGCAGATCTGGGTCGGGATCTCAAAACGGTTCTTGATCTCATCGAAGCGCTTTAAGACTTCCGTCAGGCTGGCCACCGTATCATTGACCGGATTCAGGCCGAAAAGAGCGTCTCCGCAGCCGTAGCTTAAGCCTTCGAAGACCGAAGCGGTGATGCCTTCCACATTGTCCGTGGAATGGTTCGGCTGCAGCCGCGTGGAAAAATGCCCCCGCAGGCCGATCGTCGTATTGCAGGTCGCCGGGATCCGGATCTTGTTCGCCGCATAGATCAGGTCCAGGTTGCTCATCAGCTTGCAGACCCCGGCCACGACCTCGGCCGTCAGGCCTTTTCCGAGCCGGCGCAGCTCTTCTTCCCCGGCTTCAAAGCTCAGGATATATTCCCGCAGCTGGGCCATGCTCCAGCCTTTGACGCGCTCATAGACAGCCGCGTCCAGCGAGTCCTGGTTCATCCGCGTGACTTCATCTTCCTCATACGGGACCACGGGGTTTTCCCGAAGATCGCGCACGCTCAGGCGGCTCAGCACTTCCTTGGCCGCAATGCGTTCCAGCACGGATTCCGCGGCAACGCCGGCCAGCTTGTCGCCGGACTTTTCTTCATTGGCCTTGGCCAGTACTTCTTTGATGGAACGGAAGGTAAAACGCCTGCCTCCCAGTGTGGTGCCCAAATCCATCTTTCTTCCTCCGTCTATCCGAACAAGAGTGTTTTTACAACGACAGGGACGACCAGCCCGTCCATCAGCGGCCGGCCGATGTCCACAAAATCTCCCGCCTCGACCCGGATGCTGTCGATCGCCGCCACCGGGCGGCGGCCGGCGGCCTCCTGCTTCATGGCGTTGCCGAGAGCCTTCGCGATATCCTGCTCCACGACCACGACGACCGGTTCTTTCTCCGGCAGCGCCCGCGAAAGCGCCTGATAGATGCCGTGGGCCATCTGCCGGATCTCCTGCCAGGTCGGATCCAGCCGCCCGGGGATCGCCAGCAGCATCCGGTCGGTATCGCTTTGCTCCAGGAACCAGCGGCATTTCTCATACAGGCCCTCGCTACTCCCGTCCAGAAAGCTTTGCTGCTCCTGGTAGCTCAGCTTCAGGGCCGGCACGTTTTTCAGCGGGAAGATCCCGTCAGAATAGGAAATCGTGCTGCCCGAGAGGGTCGTGGTATAGGTGCCGGCGCCGACCACGGTCGCACGGATCGTTTCGTTTGCCGGGACCCGGCGCACCGCGGAAAGCGCGGCGTCCTCGCGGATCGAGCGTCCCAGCAGCATGCCGATGTCCCCGAAGCGGAACTCATCGGCCGTACCGGCCCGGCTGTTCTCCATACAGTCCGCCACCCCGCCGGAAAAGCAGAGGCGGCTGATCCGTTCCGTCCTTTCGGGAAGGGAACTGCCCGGCGTCCGGACGGCGGAAAGCAGCGGCGTTTCGGGCTTTAGGCCGACGGCTTCTGCCAGAAGGGAAGCCATCCGCCCCGTGATTTTCCTCAAGATGTCCACATCCGCGCGCTCGCCCGTACGAAGAGAAAGCCCGATCTCCTGCGCGACTTTCTGCGCCGCGGGACTGATATACTGAATCACTTTGTCCCGATCCAGGCGGATCAGGCGGCCGCCGATATCGTAGCAGCTCTTCGCCGCGGTCTCCCCGCTGCGGAAAACCACGATATTCGTGGTCCCGCCGCCGACGTCCAGATTGGCGACGCTGCAGTCGTTTTCGATACTGTACTGCCAGGCGCCGCTGCCTTTTCCCGCAATGATGGACTCCAGATCGGGCCCGGCGGTGGAGACGACGAATTCTCCGGCAAAATCACTGAGCTTACGCAGGACTTCGGCCGCGTTTTCCTTGCGGGCCGACTCCCCGGTGATGATGACGGCGCCGGTGTCGACCGCCTGCGGGGAGAGCCCCGCCAGCCGGTATTCCCGCGCCACGATCTCCCGCACCGCGTCGCCGTCGATCAGCTGCGGCGTGCGCAGCGGCGTAAAACAGACCTCGCTGCGGTAGAAAACTTCCTTGGCCACGATAGAGATCCGCGGCGCGCTGAAATAGCCCGCCGTGTTGTCCAGCGTGATCCGGCTGAAGATCACCTGCGTAGTGGATGTTCCGATGTCAATGCCGACACTGACGATCGTTGACATGCTGCCTGCCTCCCGAAAGCTGAAAAAACAAAAACAGAGCCGAAGCGGCTTCATTTGCCGCCCTGACTCTGTTGTCAGCTGCCGTACGCTGTTGTACGGCTTATTTACTTGTTCTGAAAATCGAAGGACACCTTCGTCCCCCGGTCCCCGGAGCTGATATGCAGCTTTCCGCCCAGCTTGTCCCTCACCAGGGAACGGACGATGCTCAGTCCCAGCCCCTCCGCTTCCGCATCCTCAAAGCCGATCCCGTCATCCGCGACGGTGACGGCGTGAAACAGCGTCCCTTTGCGGACGGTCAGAAGGACCGTGCCGGCACTGCCCGGCGGAAACGCATGGATCAGCGCGTTGGTCACGAGTTCCGTCACCGCCATGGAAACGGTCGTCGCCGTATCCGGATCCAGTTCGATATCATCCCCCTCGCTCAGGAGGCGGATCTCACGGTCCGGCGGGATCAGTGCCGAAAGTGACTCGCAAAGCTTTTCCATTATCGCGCGGCTTCTGACAGCCGCCGCAGCACCCGGGTTATAGGTCAATATATCATGGATCGCCGCGATTGACAAGACTCTTCCGACAGATTCCTCCAAAGTCTCCCTGATTTCTGAATATTCCGCTTTTCTTGCCTGAAGCCGCAGAATACTCGCCACCAGCTGGAGGTCGTTCTTGACCCGGTGATGCATTTCCCGCAGTTCGTTGATGCCCGCGCCGCCGGCCCGGGCCGATTCGATCGGATCGTGCTGCTCCTCATAGCTGCGGGCCAGTTCTTCGTATTTGCGCTGCTGCTTCAGATCGGTACTGATATCCTTCTCCCGGATCAGGACGGCGATGACCCTGCCCTCTTCCCCGAAGACAGGCGCCACGTTCTGGCGCACGGCGCGGCCTTCCTGGGTGACCGCCTTCAGATCACAGACCGGGACGGCCGCGCGGAAAGCATGAAAAACCGCCGGTTCGTTCTCCGGCAGGGCGTAGGCGCCCAGTACCGAGCTTCGGTACAGGCCGGTTCCCTGCGCCGGGCAGCTCTCCGCGATGACAAGCGCTTTTTCTTCATCCAGCAGGATATCAAGAAAAACGTCCGCGTTGGTCACCTCGGCGATCAGCGGCATCTGGTCCATGATCTCCTGCAGTCTGCCGCGGTCGGCCTCCGAAAAAGGCAGATTTTCGATCCGTTCCTTTCCATCCGTCATCAGGTCATTCTCCGCTCTTTGCGCCGGGCTTTTTCCGGCGCCCGGCCGTATCCTCCGTCTCCGTCAGCACCTGCGCCAGCTCCGCCATGGAGGTGCGCTTATTCATGGACAGGCGCCGCAGCAGCTGATAGGCTTCCGCCTCGGTAATATTCTCCCGCTTTGCCAGGACCCCCTGGGCCCGGGCGATCAGTCTGGACTCTTCGAGCTTTCGCTTTGCCTCCTCGGTCTCCCGGCGGCTCTCCTTAAGCCGCCTGCTCTGAGCCAGCGCGACCTCGATGGTGGGCTTCAGCAGGCGCTGCTCGATGGGCTTGACCAGATAGGCTGCGACGCCGATCCCGGCGGCCCTCTCGATCAGTTCCCCGTCGTTGAAGGCCGTCAGCAGGATCACGCAGCGGCACAGATCCGCGGAGAGGATCCTCTCCGCCGCGGACAGGCCGTCAAAGACCGGCATCTTGATATCCATCAGGACAATATCCGGGCGCAGAGCTCGGCACAGCTCGAGCGCGTCAAAGCCGTCATCGGCTTCCCCGATGACGTCGTACCCCAGTTCCTTCAGCATCAGGGAAAGATCCATCCGGACAATCGGTTCATCGTCGGCAATCAGTATTCTGTACATCCTGGCTCTCTCAGTTCTCTTTGCGCTTCCGGTTCAGGTATTCGTCCAGCTCCTTGCGGACCTTTTCCGGGATCTCCCGCTTCACCGGGCATTTGGCGGCGTCCGCCATCTGCGCGGTAAAGTCGGCGATGAAGGCGCCGTCCTCCAGGAGCTGCCTGTCCGAAAGGACCGCCGGCGTATCGTAGCGGTTGTGGATCGGGGCCATGTTCCCTCCGGCGAGGCGGGCAAAGGACAGCGCCGGCACCCCTTTATCCGCAAAGGGGGTGGAATCGCTCGAATACACGCCGCTGCCCGCCTTTATGCCGAAGCCCCGGATGGCGGCAAAGTAGCGGACGTACTGCACCAGCGCTTCCTCGGCGCTGACCCGCGCGATAAAATGCCCCATATAGCTGCCGATCATATCCAGGTTGATGTTGAGCGCGATCTTCTCCAGCTCCGCTTCATGCGCCGCGGTATACGCCTTGGAGCCCAAAAGCCCCCTCTCCTCGCTGCCGCAGAAAATAAAGCGCAGGCCGTAGCGGTGCGTCTTTCCGCGCAGAGCGTCCAGCACCGCAAGCAAACCGATGCAGCCGGTCATGTTGTCGTAGGAGCCGCGGGAGAGCGGCGTCGTATCATAGTGGGCGGTCAGGGCGATCCATTCATCGGTGCTGCCGGGCAGCTCCGCGATCACATTGCGGGATTCTCCGGCATACTCTTCCTGTTCCACCCGGATCCGGGCCCGCTGCACGCCGCTTTTGATCAGTTCAAAGGCGTCCTTGGCATGGATGCTGACCGCCAGCGTCTTCTTTCCTTCGGAAACATACGGCCGCAGCTCTTTATGATCGATATCCCGGTCCGGGAAATTCAGGTTCCCGTCATAGGTGACGATCCCCTTCACCCCGTTCGCCAGCAGATCCTGATAGGTAAAATAACCGATCCCGGTATCCAGCATCACGATGCTGCCGGCCGCCTTTGTGAGCGAAGCCGGATCCGTATCCGGCAGATAGACGAACGGCGCTTCGGCCTCGCCGCTTCCGCAGAGCTTATAGCCTTTGCAGGGGATCTCCCGTTCTTTTCCGTCCGGCCCGGCCACGGTCAGCGAGGCTTCCTTCACCTGAGCCATCTCCACCGGGAAGGTCTCCAGATAGGCCGTCGCGCCGAGCTTTTCGCAATAATCCTTTAAGTACTCCGCAACTTTCAGTTCCTCCGCGGTCCCGCTGGTATGGATGAAATCCGTATCCTTCAAGATCTGCCGCACCTGCTTTTTATTCATCGATCGTCTCCTCTTTTCTGTCATGATTCTCCGCTGTGCTCCGGGATGGGGGTAAACGCCGGCGCGTCGTCCGCGATCTCAAAGCGGATCGGCTGCGCGTTCGGCGTAAAAAGCGATTTTAAGGGTCTCCCTTCCGGGAAGCCGTTGAAATAGACGTGGACCGCCCGCGCCGCGCCGCCGTGCATCGCCAGCATGATGCACTGCCCGGGGCGCTCCCGGCGGATATCGTCCAGGCAGCGGTAGATCCGCTCAAAGACCTCCCGGACCGTCTCCATCTTTTCAAATCTCAGATTCCGGTCATAGTCCCAGCAGTCCACGCCCGGGTATTCGGAATACGGCACCGCTTCGAAGATCCCGTAGTTGCGCTCCCGGAGGCGCGGTTCCGTAATAAGGGGGACATGGTGGTACTCATTGATGATCTCCGCGGTCCGGTGTGCCCGCACCAGCGGAGAAGAATAGATCACATCGATCGGGGCCTCTTTCATCAGGTCCCGCGCCTGGGCGGCCTGGGCCAGCCCGGTCTCATTTAAGGGAATATCGCTGTCGCCCTGCACGATCTCGCGGGCATTCCAGTCCGTTTCGCCGTGGCGCACCAGATAAAAGATCATGGGATTCCTCCTGCCGGATGCTTCCGTTATTCGGTCAGTTCGCCGCGAAGGCACCGCGGGATGCTTTTTTTGACTTCCTCCGGTTCCAGGCCTTTGCTGAAAAGATAATACAGCTTGGCCAGCGCGGCTTCCGTCGTCATGTCCGCGCCGTCCGCCGCCCCGATCTCCTTTAGGCCCTGGCTGGCCGCGTAGGTCCCGAGATTGACCCGTCCCTCCGCGCACTGCGAGCAGACAACGACTACGGTCCCGTGGGCATAGGCTTTGGACAGCAGCGGCAGCAGGCCCGTCCGCGCGCTCGGGACATTGCCGGTCCCGAAGCTCTCCAGTACCACGCCCTTCAGCTTATCCGTCATGATCGATTCAAACAGCTCGAACTGGATGCCCGGAAAGACTTTCAGGACCCCGAGCGGGATCTTATCGAACAGCTGCAGGCGGAAGGGTTCCCGGGGCAGGGGCAGCGCCCCGGCCGCCGGCGTGTACTGGAGGGAGATCCCCGCCGTGGCCAGCGGGACCATATTGGGAGAAGTAAAGGCCAGAAGCTGGTCGGAAGAGGCCTTGGTGCTGCGGTTTCCCCGCAGAAGCTGGCCGCCGAAATAGATGCAGACCTCCCGGATCCGTTCCGAAGCCGCGAACATCATGGCGGTGATCAGATTATCGCGGCCGTCGCTCCTCGGCTCGTACAGCGGGATCTGCGCGCCGGTAAAGATCACGGGCTTATCCAGGTTCTCGAGCATAAAGGACAGCGCGGAGGCCGAATAGGCCATCGTATCCGTCCCGTGCAGCACCACAAAGCCGTCGCAGGCATGATAGCGCGCCGCGATCGTCCGGCCGATCTTGTTCCATTCGTCCACGGCAATATCGCTGGAGTCCAGCAGCGGATCAAATACGATCACCTCATAGTCCGGGAAGTCCGGAAAGTAAAGCTCGGGCAGCTGCTCCAGAACATTCAGAAAGGCCTGCCCGGCCGGAACATAGCCGGCTTCGCTTTTCACCATGCCGATGGTTCCGCCCGTATAGATCAGACAGATCTTCTTTTTCATCGTTTATCCTCACAAAAAAGAAGCTGCCGAAGCAGCTTTTTTCTTTACAGCAGTCCGTCCTCTTTGCAGGACGTATTCATCAGCTCCATCTCCGCGGAAATATCGAACATGTCGTCTTCGTAGAGATTTTCCAGCTGCTTTTCCGTGGCGGTGCGGATATCCGTCAGATGCGTCAGGACCTTGCGGGAAAGCTCCTTTACATTGAGACCGCTCTCTTCGATCTGCTCGTACTTTTTCAGGATATTTTTCTGCGTCGGCAGATAGTACTGCAGGAACATCTGCGCGTTCGAGATCCGGGACGGCTCTTCCCGCAGCGCGGTCAGAACCTTTTCCATGATCGCGCAGATCTCGTTGCTTTTATTCCGTATGGCCAGATTATCGATGCGGGCGTTCAGGATCCGCAGTTCCGTCAGCTCATGCCTGGCTTCGGAAAGCGTCTGGGCCTGCTCGTCGGTCAGCGGCGTTTTATTCTTGCCGGAAGACGTCTCGCCGTTGTCTTTAAACGCGAAGACCACCGCGATAACGACCATGGCCAGAAGCGCGGCCAGCACCACGCCGCCCGTTACCAGAAGGGCGCCGGCTCCGCCCAGCAAAGAAGCTATTAAAAGCGCTGCGCCGATCCCGATCAGCCAGCCAAAACCCGATCCGTTATTTCCACTCATACCGCCTCCTCCGGATTTCTCCGTTCACAAAAATATTACCATACCGCTCCGGTCTTGTCGAGCGATGATTTTCAGTATTTCGGCACCGGCAGCGGCCGTGATTTGTCAAACACGGTCTCCACGTCGAAAAAGACCTCCAGCTTATCCGCCCGGTAGTACATCTCGTATCCGTCCAGATTGACGCGTCCCTGCCGCAGGTACCCCTGCGTGCTGTTAAACTGCACCCACGGGATATTGTAGGCGTCCACATTGCAGAAATACGTAAAGCCCAGCGATTTCAGATAAACGAACTTTTCGTTTTCTTCTGTGTAATTCCGCCAGCTTCCGATATCCGCCCCGAAGGCGAAGATCATGATATCGGTCCCGCCGCCGAGCAGCGGATCCACCTGTTCCATCCACTTGCGCATGTCGGTGCTGATCCAGTCCAGGTCGGCGTTGGTCATATTGACGTGCCCCCAGCTGTGGGAGGCAAATTCCCAGCCCAGTTCTTTGAGGCGCGCGGCCACTTTCGCGGCGCCGGCCTTCTCCTCCTCCCAGTTCAGGGAGGCGTACTCCGGCTTGTATTCGGAATTCGAAGGATCTCCGTATTTCGGCGCGGTCCGGTAGCCCATGATCCCCTCGTAGCCGGTCAGGGCCAGGCAGCCCTTTGCACCTTTATAGGAAAAATCCGGATGCTGTTCCACGAATTTTTCCAGGATCGGGACGACGTCGAAATCACCGGTCGTGACCGAGCCGTCCCGCTGCACCATCTCGCAGGTAGGAAAGTTATTTTCATCCAGGACGATCTTCGAGGCGAAGCCGTCTCCGGTCATGTACGCATAATAGGACACATCGTCCACAGACAGCACAAAGGGCTTTTTGCCCTCCGGCAGCATGATGCTGCCCTTTACCAGTTTGCCGTCCGCGTCTTTATAAGCCATGTCGTGGAGCTTTACCAGGACAAAGCCGCGGTCGTACATCTGCTGCAGCATCGCGTTAAACTCGTCCACCGTGGTCATCACCTGGTTGTAGCCGTCGATCTCGCTCTGCGGCGCTTTATAAAAAGCCAGTTCGGTATCCACGACCAGCGAGTGGAAAAACACATGGTAGACCTGCGTGATGTCCGCCTTGACCAGGGTCGTCTTCAGGTTCAGATAGTCCTGTATGGCCTGCATGAGCGCCGGCTCGTCCGCATAGCCCGGGAGCGACTGAATATAGGCCACGGCGCCGTCATAGTCGTAAGAAGCCGCTAGGCGCGACGCTTCAGCCAGCTCGGCCTCGTGCATTTTCGCGTTATTCTCGGTTTCTTCCGGCGCAGTCTCCTGCGTTCCGGCTTCCGCGCTCTGTCCGGGCTGCGTGTTCTCCTGGGTTTCGGTCTCTCCCATCACGGAGTTTACCCAGCCGCGGATGCCCCGGTAAGCGGTCCGCACGCCGAAGAAGAGCCCGACGACCATCGCCAGTCCCGCCAAAGCGGCCAGGATCCGGTTCCGCCAGACCTTCCTTCTTTTCTTTTTCTGATTCAGCGACCGGGAACGGTCCTCCGAATATCGGTAATACTGCGGCATAGCTGCCTCCTTTACCAGAGTCCTTCGGGAAAACCCTCCGGATACAGATCGATCTTTTCAAGGCAGAGGCCTTCCGGCGGCGCGGTCGGCCCGGCCTGGCTTCTGTCGCCCGACGCAAGGATCCGGGGCAGTTCCTCCGGCGGGAGCGCGCCGAGCCCCGCCTGCATCAGCGTCCCGCTGATGATCCGGACCATATTGTATAAAAAACCGGTTCCGCTCACGCGGATGCGGATCTCGTCCCCTTCCCGGCGGACCGTCAGCGCGGTGATCCGCCGGACGGTAGTGAGCGCCTGCGAGCCGGCCGCGCAGAACGCGGCAAAATCATGCTCGCCGATCAGGGCCGCTGCGGCCTCCTGCATCCGCGCCGCATCCAGCGGCCGCCGGAAATGGGCTACGTAGCGGCAGCGCAGGGGATCCGGCAGCGCACGGTTCAAGATCGTATATTCATAGGTCTTGATGCTGTCGCAGCGGCGCGGATGAAAGCCCGGCGCGGTCTCTTCCGAGCGGATCACGACAATATCCTTCGGCAGATAGGGGTTCAGGGCCGCGGCGATCTTTTCCGGCGGGATACGGCTTTCGGTATCCAGCACGCAGAGATTCCCCTTTGCATGGACGCCCGCGTCCGTACGCGAAGCCCCGCTGACCCGGATCTCTTCGCCCAGCAGGGCGGAAAGCTGCCGGTTCAGGACCTCCTCCACCGTGATCCCGGTCGGCTCCAGCTGCCAGCCGTGATAGGCGGTTCCGTCATAGGCGACGGTCAGCATAACCCGTTTCATGACGCAAGCACCGTCCTTGTCAGTATCATAAGGATCACATACAGCAGCAGCGCCGCGTAATAGATGCGGTCCGCCTTCGCATAGCGCAGCGGCTTCATCTTCGTGCGGCCCTCCCCGCCGTGATAGCAGCGGGCTTCCATGGCGGTCGCCAGCTCCCCGGCCCGCCGGAACGCGGAGACGAACAGCGGGATCAGGACCGGGATCAGCGCTTTGGTGCGGTTGATGAAATTCCCGGACTCAAAGTCCGCGCCGCGGGCCATCTGGGCCTTGCGGATCTTATCCAGCTCTTCCGTAAGCACCGGCAGAAAACGCAGGGCGATGGACATCATCATCGCGATCTCATGGACCGGCACGCCGAAGAACGTCAGAAAATGCAGGCCCTTTTCCAGCCCGGCCGTCAGCTCAGTCGGGGTGGTGGTAAAGGTCATGAGCGAGGAGCCCAGCAGGAGAAGCGTGAGCCTCACCGCCATGCGCAGCGCCTGCCGCAGGCCTTCTCTGGTCACGCGGATGATCCAGAAGGAAAAGACCACGGTGCCCGGTGTAAACAGCATATTGATAAACACGCTGAGCAGCAGCAGGAAGAGGATCCCGCGCAGGCCGCGCAGCATATATCCCAGGGGGATCTTCGAAAGCGCGATCAGGGTGAAAAGCCAGACCGCCGCCAGCAGATAGCCCCAGAAATTCCCTGCCACAAACAGGGTGACCAGGTAAACAAAGGTGCTCAGTAGCTTCGTCCGCGGATCCAGCCTGTGAATCGGGGAGTCCACCGGATAATATTGTCCGAGAGTCAGGTCTTTAAACATGCATGCCTCTTACTGAAACAGTTTCGCGATTTCTTCTTCGGCTTCTTCCACGGAAAGCGCGGTCCCGTCCACCGGGAGCCCGGCTTCTTTCAGAAGCGCCATGATCCGGCTGACCTCCGGAATGCTGAGGCCGATCTCCTCCAGCCCCTTCCGGTCGCCGAAGATCTCCTTCGGCGTTCCTTCTTTCACTTTCTCGCCGTGGCTGAGCACGGCGATCCGGTCTGCCAGTTCCGCCACGTCGTCCATGCTGTGGGAGACGATCACGACGCCGATCCCTTTGGTTTCGCGCAGCCGCCGTAACATTGAAAGCAGCTCCGCCCGGCCCTGAGGATCCAGCCCGGCCGTCGGTTCATCCAGGATCAGGATCCGCGGCTGCATGGCCAGGACACCCGCGATGGCGGCCCGGCGCTTTTCCCCGCCGGAAAGTTCAAACGGCGAGCGGGTATAATACTCTTCGCCCAGGCCGACCGCTTCCAGCGCGGTCTTTGCCCGCGCGATCCGCTCCTCCTCGGGCAGCCCCTGATTTTTCGGGCCGAAGCAGACGTCCGTCAGCACGTCGGTCTCAAACAGCTGATACTCGGGATACTGGAAGACCAGTCCCACCCGGCCGCGCAGGGCGCGCCGGTCATATTTCTCGCCGAAGATATCCTCTCCGTTAAAAAGCACCTGTCCGGAATACGGTTTCAGCAGGCCGTTCATCAGCTGGATCAGCGTGGATTTCCCGGAGCCGGTATGGCCGATGATCGCCAGGATCTCCTCTTCCCGCACCGTCAGATCGATCTCATTCAGGCTGCGGACCTCCATGGGCGTCCCGACTTCATAGACATAGGAGACGCCGCGCAGTTCGATACTCATGCTTTTGTCTCCTTCCCGCGGTACAGGGCGATGACCGCCTCCGCCAGTTCTTCCCCGGTCAGCAGGCCTTCCGGAAGATCCAGGCCCCGCCTGCGCAGCGCCTGCGCCAGCCGGGCGGTCTTCGGGAGCGTAAGGCCCAGCGCCTCCAGCTCTTCCGCGCGCGCAAAAACGGCATGCGGCACATCATCCATCATGATCTCGCCCCGTTTCATGACGATCACCCGGTCCGCAAAAACGGTTTCTTCCATATAATGCGTGATCAGCAGCACGGTGATATGCTCGGCCTGATTGAGCTCCCGGATCGTCTTTAAGACTTCCCGGCGCCCCTGCGGATCCAGCATGGCCGTGGATTCATCCAGTACGATGCACTTCGGCTTCATGGCCAGCACGCCCGCGATCGCCACGCGCTGCTTCTGGCCGCCGGACAAACGGCCCGGGGAGGCCTGCGCATAAGCGCTCATCCCGACTTCCGAAAGGCACCGCCCGACCCGTTCCCAGATCTCTTCGGTGGGGACGCCGATATTCTCCGGGCCGAAGCCGACGTCTTCCTCCACGATCGTGGCCACGATCTGGTTGTCCGGATTCTGAAAGACCATGCCGGCCGCCGCGCGGATATCCCAGAGATGCGTTTCATCCCGGGTATCCATGGCTTCGATCCACACCGTCCCTTCCGTCGGGACCAGCAGCGCGTTGAAATGCTTGGCGAGGGTGGATTTGCCCGAGCCGTTCCGTCCTACGACAGCGACAAAATCGCCTGCTTTCACCGACAGATTCACCGATCGCAGCGCGCGGTTCTTTTCTTCCACGGCCCCGGTCTCGTCCCGGATGACATATTCATAAACCAGATCCTGCGTTCTGATGATACTCATGCCTGCTCCCCGGCGCGCCGCTTTGATCGTTTCCGGTATCTCGACCGTAACAAAACAAAGCGCTTGCACGCCCGCTTCATTATAAAAAAGAGCCCTGAGAAAGTCAAGGCCGGGAAAGGGATCCCGCTTTCTCCCTGACGGGGAGAGCGCGGGGCGTCAAAAAACCTCCCCCTCACGGGGGAGGTTTCCGCATAGGGCGGAGGGTTTAGTCCGGCAGGGACGCGCCTTCGATCAGCACGCCGGTGATCTCCACGCCCAGCGGCGCGGCGGCTTGGTTCGCCTTCATCAGGACCAGATCCGACAGCGACGCATAATGGTTGATGATCTCCGTCACCGGAAGGTTCTGCTCTCCGGCCACCGCAGCAAAAGCGCCGGCCGTCAGCGTCGCCAGATAATCGTTCAGCTCGAAGCTTGTCTGCAGCTTGCGGTTCAGGAAGGCTTCCAGGATGAAGCCGATCCCGTCCTGGATCCGGTAAGCCATCTTTCCGAAAGCCCGGATCGCATACAGCTTGCCGTTCTCATTCCGGAGCACGGGCGTGCGGGTCGCCCACTTCCGGTCGGTGATCCGCGTCAGATTCAGGAAATAGAGCTCGGCAGGCACCGGGCGGTCGGCGCGGGTAAAGGCGCCGCGCTCCGCCAGCCCCGGGAACATGGTCGCGCCGAGGACATAGCTTCCTTCATCCCAGGTGTCGACCAGCTCTCCGTTCTGCACAAAAGCGATCATCTGATCGCTTGCCACCTCGATCCGCAGGCCGGGCAGAAGCGGAAGATCCCCGCTCTCCGAGCCGTAGCGGTAAACCGCAAGTCCGCGACCCGCATCATGGAAGCGGATCGCGGCGTTATTGTTTTTCTGAAAGAGTTTCCGAAGGCACATCTTACTTCACCTCTCATGCTGAATTCAGCGGCAGCCCGTCTGCGTCCTCGAAACGTCCCATCAGGATCAGGATCAGATCCACGATCCACCCGATTCCGTAGAGGCCGCGGGTAAAGGCATACAGGAAACCGGTCCCGATCTTCCCGACGTAGAACCGATGGACCCCCAGCCACCCGAGCAGGAGGCAAAGCACAAAGGCGATCCATCTGCTCTTCCGGCTTACCAGCGGGGTGTCCGCGGCAAAGGCGTCGGTGCGGGGAGCTTTCTCCGTGTTCCATGAGGTCTGCGCCGAATCGCTGCGGGTCCTTCCGTAAGCGGTGCGGGCATTCCCTGCGTGAACCGTTCCGCAGTAGCTGCATACGGTTCCGGTAAGCGGAGCTCCGCAAATGCTGCATCTTGTCATCATGTCTTTCTCCTCCTTTCTGCGGATTTGGTTTTTATCTGAACCAATCGTAGCGCAGAAGGGAGGAGGAATAAAGGGTTCCCGCAGAGAAATAAATACAGATAATCCGTTCCCCGCGGAGAATTACCGTGAAAATGTAAAAGGCACAGCCGGACAAAATCTCAGACTGTGCCTTATAAAAAGCTGCGATCAGATTTTCCGGAAGGCTTCCGCGGCACTGACCGGGCTGCTTTCCGGCTCGATATAATCCGAGCTTAACGCCACCTGATGATAGCGCTTCATACCGGTGCCGGCCGGGATCAGCTTGCCGATCAGCACGTTCTCCTTCAGACCGCTCAGATGGTCGATCCGTCCGTTGATGGCCGCCTCGGTCAGGACCTTGGTGGTCTCCTGGAAGGACGCCGCGGACAGGAAGGAATCCGTCGCCAGCGAAGCCTTGGTGATGCCGAGCATCACGCGCTTGCCTTCCGCGGGGGTCTTGCCCTCCGCCTCCAGCTTTTCATTCATCTCCAGGAAGTCCAGATAATCCATGGTGGAACCGAGCAGCGCATCGCTCTCGCCCGGGTCCTCGATGCGGATCTTCTTCATCATCTGGCGGACGATGACCTCAATGTGCTTATCATTGATCTCAACGCCCTGCAGACGGTAGACCTTCTGCACTTCGCGGAGCATATAGTCCTGCACGGCGCGGACGTCGCGGATACGCAGCAGATCGTGCGGGTTGACGCTGCCTTCGGTGATCTCGTCGCCGGCTCTCAGCACGTCGTCCGGCTTGACCTTGATCCGCATGTTGTACGGGATCAGGTAATTCTTGGACGCGCCGGTCTCCGGATCGGTCACGATGACCTCGCGGCGTTCCTTGTCATCCTTCAGGGAGACGACGCCGGCCAGATCCGTAATGATCGCCACGCCCTTCGGTTTGCGGGCCTCGAACAGCTCCTCGACACGGGGCAGACCGCCGGTGATATCGTCGCCGGCCACGCCGCCGGTATGGAAGGTACGCATGGTCAGCTGCGTGCCGGGCTCACCGATGGACTGGGCCGCGATGATGCCGACCGCTTCGCCGATCTGAACCGGCTCGCCGGTCGCCATGTTGGCGCCGTAGCACTTGGAGCAGATTCCGCCCTTGCATCGGCAGGATAAGATGTTGCGGATCTTGATGGTCTCCGCGCCGGTCGCCGCGACGGCAGCCGCCTTGAGCGGGCGGATCAGCTCATTCTTCGCCACGATGATCTTCCCGGTCTTCGGATCGATGATATCCTCCGCCGCGGTACGGCCGGTGATGCGCTCCTGCAGGCTTTCGACCACGTCGTCGCTCGGGCCGTTGGTGAACTTGGAGATCTCCATGAACGGGATCTCGCTGCCCGCAGCGCAGTCTTCCTCGCGGATGATGACGTCCTGCGAGACGTCGACCAGACGGCGGGTCAGATACCCGGAGTCCGCGGTACGAAGCGCGGTATCGGATAAGCCCTTGCGGGCGCCATGCGCGCTCATGAAATATTCCAGAACGTCCAGGCCTTCGCGGAAGTTGGACTTGATCGGCAGTTCGATGGTGCGGCCGGAGGTATCGGCCATCATCCCGCGCATGCCGGCCAGCTGCTTGATCTGCTTATCGCTGCCTCGGGCGCCGGAGTCCGCCATCATGAAGATGTTGTTGTACTTGTCCAGGCCAGCCATCAGATCCTTCGCCAGATGCGCGTCGGCTTCGTTCCAGATCCGGACGACTTCCTTGTAACGTTCTTCATCGGTGGCCAGGCCGAAGCGGAAGTTCATATTGACTTCATCCACACGGGCCTGGGCTTCGGAAAGGATCGCCTGCTTGCTTTCCGGCACGGTCATATCCGAGACGGAAACGGTCATGGCGGCCCTTGTCGAATACTTGTTGCCGATCGCCTTGATATCATCCAGTACTTCGGCCGTCTTTACGGTACCGTGCACATTGATGACCTTCTCCAGGATCTTCTTCAAGCCTTTCTTGTCCACATGGAAGTCGACTTCCAGCGCCAGTTCGTTGCCGGGGATGCTGCGGTCCACAAAGCCCAGATCCTGCTCGATGATCTCATTGAACAGGAAACGGCCGAGGGTGGACGTGATCATCTGGCGGATGGGCTTGCCTTCCGCATCCACGCCTTCGCGGCGCACGGAAATGGTCGCGTGCAGGTCGATCTGCTTATTTTCATAGGCCAGGATCGCTTC
This sequence comes from Lachnospiraceae bacterium, assembly GCA_017394885.1. Taxonomy (GTDB): domain Bacteria; phylum Bacillota; class Clostridia; order Lachnospirales; family Lachnospiraceae; genus UBA6987. Next base: position 57,812 of record JAFPWO010000010.1, read on the forward strand.
GTTCAGGTTGCGGAAGCTCCGGCCGGAGCCCTTGGATTCGGGTCTTTCCTGCGTCAGATAGTAGATCCCCAGAACCATATCCTGGGACGGAACCGCCACAGGGCCGCCGTCGGACGGCTTCAGGAGGTTGTTCGGGGAGAGCAGCAGGAAGCGGCATTCCGCCTGTGCTTCCACGCTTAACGGAAGGTGCACGGCCATCTGGTCGCCGTCAAAGTCCGCGTTGAAAGCGGTACACACCAACGGATGCAGGCGGATCGCCTTGCCTTCCACCAGGATCGGCTCGAAGGCCTGAATGCCCAGACGGTGCAGGGTGGGAGCACGGTTCAGCATAACCGGATGCTCCTTGATGACCTCTTCCAGGACGTCGAAGACTTCGGACTGCAGGCGATCCACCATCTTCTTCGCGCTCTTGACATTGTGCGCCATGCCGCGGCTGATCAGTTCCTTCATAACGAAGGGCTTGAACAGCTCGATCGCCATCTCCTTGGGCAGACCGCACTGGTAGATCTTAAGGTCCGGGCCGACCACGATAACGCTTCGGCCGGAATAGTCCACGCGCTTGCCCAGAAGGTTCTGGCGGAAACGTCCCTGCTTGCCCTTCAGCATATTGGAAAGGGATTTTAAGGAGCGGTTGCCGGGTCCCGTGACCGGACGGCCGCGGCGGCCGTTGTCGATCAGGGCGTCGACCGCTTCCTGCAGCATCCGCTTTTCATTGCGGACGATGATCTCCGGCGCGCCGAGCTCCAGCAGGCGGGCCAGACGGTTGTTGCGGTTGATGATGCGGCGGTACAGGTCGTTCAGATCCGAGGTCGCAAAGCGGCCGCCGTCCAGCTGCACCATGGGGCGCAGGTCGGGCGGGATGACCGGAAGTACGTTCAGGATCATCCATTCCGGACGGTTGCCGGAATTGCGGAAGGCTTCGATGACTTCCAGTCTCTTCAAGATCTTCGGACGCTTCGGGGCCGTCGCCTTTTCGAACGCATCGCGCAGTTCTTCATATTCGGCTTCCAGATCGATCTCCTTGAGCAGGATCTCGATGGCTTCCGCACCCATGCCGGCCTTGAAGGCCGTGCTTCCGTACTGTTCCTGATTTTCGCGGTATTCGCGCTCGCTCAGGATGTCCTTCTTCTTCAGCATGGTCTCGCCGGGATCCAGTACGATATAGGAAGCAAAGTACAGAACCTTCTCCAAACCCTTGGGCGAGATATCCAGGATCGAGGCGATCCGGCTCGGGATCCCCTTGAAATACCAGATATGCGAGACCGGCGTCACCAGATTGATGTGTCCCATTCTTTCACGGCGCACGCTCGACTTGGTGACTTCCACGCCGCAGCGGTCGCAGATGACGCCGCGGTAGCGGATCTTCTTATATTTGCCGCAATGGCATTCCCAGTCACGGTTCGGTCCGAAAATGCGCTCGCAGAACAGGCCGTCCCGTTCCGGCTTCAGGGTTCTGTAGTTGATTGTTTCCGGCTTTTTCACCTCGCCGCGGGACCAGCTGAGGATCCTTTCCGGAGAGGCCAGCCCGATACGGATCGCATCAAACACCAGCGGCTGATAGGAATCTTCGTGCAGCATCGGCATAGTCAATCTCCCCCTTTATTAAGCTTCCGGATCGGTGTAATCGTCATCGACGTAGTCATCTTCTTCCGAAGGTTCCGGCTCCACATCCACGAGTTCTCCGTCGGAGGAGAATTCCTGCTTGGTGAAGCCGTAGGCTCCGTAGTTTTCTTCCCGGCGCATGCCGAAGTCGCGGTTGCCCTCGATCACGGCGCGGAAGTCGCGCTCGGTGTATTCGACGTTCTCCTTGACTTCGACCTCGGTGCCGTCATCGCGCAGCAGCACCATATCGAGGCCCAGGGACTGCAGTTCTTTCAGCAGCACCTTGAAGGACTCGGGGATGCTCGGCGTCGGGATATTGGTTCCCTTGATGATGGCTTCGTAGGTCTTGACACGGCCCACGACGTCATCCGACTTCACGGTCAGGATCTCCTGCAGCGTATAAGCCGCGCCGTAGGCTTCCAGCGCCCAGACTTCCATTTCGCCGAAACGCTGTCCGCCGAACTGCGCCTTGCCGCCCAGCGGCTGCTGCGTCACCAGCGAGTAAGGGCCGGTGGAGCGTGCGTGGATCTTATCGTCGACCAGGTGGTGCAGCTTTAAGTAGTGCATGTGGCCGATGGTGACCTGTCCGTCAAACGGTTCGCCGGTCCGGCCGTCACGCAGCTGGACCTTGCCGTCGCGGGTGATGGGCACACCCTTCCACAGCGCGCGGTGCTCCAGATGCGTTCCCAGATATTCCAGGACCTCCGGACGCAGCACGTCTTCGTACTTGGCCTTGAAATCTTCCCATTCGGTGTTGACGTAGTCGTTGGCCATCTCGAGGGTATCGCCGATGTCCACTTCCTTCGCGCCGTCAAAGACCGGGGTGGAAAGTTTGAAGCCTAAAATCGCGCCGGCCAGCGAGAAGTGGGTCTCCAGCACCTGGCCGATATTCATACGGCTGGGCACGCCCAGCGGGTTCAATACGATGTCCAGCGGACGGCCGTTCGGCAGGAACGGCATATCTTCCACCGGCAGGATGCGGGACACGACGCCCTTGTTGCCGTGGCGGCCGCTCATCTTGTCGCCCACGGAGATCTTTCTCTTCTGGGCCACGTAGATGCGCACGCTCATGTTCACACCGGGCGGGAGCTCGTCGCCGGCTTCCCGGGTGAAGACCTTGGCGTCCAGCACCACGCCGTAGGCGCCGTGCGGGACTTTGAGCGAGGTATCGCGGACTTCGCGGGCCTTCTCGCCGAAGATCGCGCGCAGCAGCCGCTCTTCCGCCGTGAGCTCGGTCTCGCCCTTCGGCGTGACCTTGCCGACCAGGATGTCCCCGGTGCGGACTTCCGCGCCGATGCGGATGATGCCGCGGCTGTCCAGATCCTTTAAAGATTCTTCGCCGACGCCGGGCACGTCGCGGGTGATCTCTTCCGGTCCCAGCTTGGTGTCGCGGGCTTCGGTCTCGTACTCTTCGATATGGATCGAAGTGAAGACGTCATCCTTGAGCAGACGCTCGCTTAAGAGGACCGCGTCTTCGTAGTTGTAGCCTTCCCAGGTCATGAAGCCGATGAGCGGGTTCTTGCCCAGGCCGATCTCGCCGCCGCTCGTGCAGGGGCCGTCAGCGATGACGTCGCCGGCGATCACGTGGTCGCCCTTGTTCACGATCGGCTTCTGGTTGTAGCAGTTGCTCTGGTTGGAGCGCATGAACTTGGAAAGGATATATTCTTCGTAATTGCCGTCATTTAAGCGCAGCACGACCTTGTCGGCGGATACGTACGTCACGTCGCCGTCATGCTTTGCGACCACGCAGACGCCGGAGTCGACCGCCGCCTTGTGCTCCATGCCGGTACCGACGATCGCGGATTCCGTGACCATGAGCGGCACGGCCTGGCGCTGCATGTTGGAGCCCATGAGGGCGCGGTTCGCGTCATCGTTCTCCAGGAAGGGGATCATAGAGGTCGCGACGGAGAAGACCATCTTCGGAGACACGTCCATTAAGTCGATGCGTGTCTTTTCGAACTGGCTGGTCTCGTCCTTAAAGCGCCCGGTAACGCTCGGAGTCGTGAAATGCCCTTCTTCGTCGAGGCTGGCGTTCGCCTGCGCGACGATGTAGTTATCCTCTTCGTCCGCAGCCAGATAGATGACGTCGTCCGTTACGCGGGGGTTCGCCGGATCGGACTTGTCCACGATACGGTACGGGGCTTCCACGAAGCCGTATTCGTTGATGCGGGCATAAGTCGCCAGCGAGTTGATCAGGCCGATGTTCGGACCTTCGGGCGTCTCGATGGGGCACATGCGGCCGTAATGGCTGTAATGAACGTCACGGACTTCGAAGCCGGCACGGTCACGGGACAGGCCGCCGGGGCCCAGTGCGGAAAGACGTCTCTTGTGGGTCAGCTCGGACAGCGGGTTGTTCTGGTCCATGAACTGGGACAGCTGGGAGCTTCCGAAGAACTCCTTCACCGCCGCGGTCACAGGCTTGATATTGATCAGGGACTGGGGGGTGATATCCTCCTGGTCCTGGGTGGTCATTCTTTCCCGGACGACCCTTTCCAGACGGGACAGGCCGATACGGTACTGATTCTGCAGCAGCTCGCCCACCGCACGGATGCGGCGGTTGCCGAGGTGGTCGATATCGTCGAAGTTGCCCAGGCCGAACTGCAGGTTGCAGCAGTAGCTGATGGAAGCGAAGATATCTTCCGTGGTGATGTGCTTCGGGATCAGATCGCGGGCGCTGCGGTGCAGCATCTCCTTCTGCTCCTCTTCGTCCGGATAGGCTTCGAGGAAGGCGACCAGCGCCGGATAGTAGACCAGCTCCCGGATCCCGTATTCCTTCGGATCGTAGGAAACATAGCCGGCCATATCCACGGTGCGGTTGGAAAGGACCTTGACCTCCTGACCGTCGATATCCAGCGTGATCGAAGCCACGCCGGTGTTCTGGATCTCATCCGCCAGCGCGGCGGTCAGGACCGTCCCGGCCTGCGCCACGATCTCGCCGGTATCCTCATTCACCACGTCTTCCGCCAGGCGGCGGCCGGTCACGCGGCGCTTCAGCTGCAGCTTCTTATTATATTTATAGCGGCCGACCTTCGCCAGATCATAGCGGCGCGGGTCAAAGAGCATGGAATCGAACAGGCTCCGGGCGTTGTCCACATAGAGCGGCTCGCCGGGGCGGATCTTCTTGTACAGTTCGAGCAGGCCCTCATCGGAATTGGCTGCCTGATCCTTGGTGAAGCAGCTGCGGATCAGCGGCACGTCGCCGAAGGTGTCCAGGATCTGGGCGTTCGTTCCCAGCCCCAGGGCACGAATCAGCACCGTAACCGGCACTTTGCGGGTACGGTCAACACGGACCCAGAAAACGTCGTTGGAGTCCGTCTCATATTCCAGCCATGCACCGCGGTTCGGGATGACCTGGCTGGAGAAGAGCGCTTTGCCGAGCTTGTCGTGGTCCAGGCTGAAATAGATGCCCGGAGAACGGACCAGCTGGCTGACGATGACACGCTCCGCCCCGTTGATCACAAAGGAGCCCGTTTCGGTCATGAGCGGCATATCGCCCATGAAGATCGTATGCTCCCGGATCGTGCCGCTTTCATGGTTGACCAGGTTTACCTTCACCTTAAGCGGCGCGGCATAGGTGGCGTCGCGCTCTTTGCATTCGTTTATGGTATATTTCGCTTCGTCGGTACAGAATTTGAAATCGGTGAATTCCAGACTCAGATTGCCGCTGAAGTCGGAGATTGGAGAGATGTCCTCAAAAGCCTCTTTCAGACCTTCCTTCAAAAACCATTCATAAGATTTTTTCTGGACTTCGATCAGATTGGGCAGTTCCAGAACTTCTTTCTGTATCGAGTAGCTCATGCGAACGTTCTGGCCTGAAACGACCGGGCGCATTCTGTTTTTCTCCATAGACGCTTCTCCCCTGAAAGATATGTTAGCGCCATAAAAAAGGGCATAGAAGGGACAGTTGCCCACAATAGCGCATCCTTCATACTACCAAAGCGATCTATCTCTGTCAAGCGGAAATTTGACGTTTTTTTGAAGTTTTTTCAGGTAAATTTGAACAGATTGAGGCCGATCTCTTCGCTGAAAGCCCGGTCCACGGTCCCGTCGATCACGCGGATCACCAGTTCGCAGGTGGCGCTGATGACGGCACGGGCAAGATGGCCGCCGAAGACCTCGCCCTTCTCGTTGCCCGCGCTCATGTGCAGGTGGGCATAGTAAGCCCCGTTCATCGTGGAAATCGTCCCGTGCAGGGAAACGATTTCGAACAGGCCCTGAAAATGATTGGGGCGGAAGACCTTCTTTTCCGTATCGAAAACGCCGGCCGTAAACTCTTTAACGGCGCCCAGGGCATTGATCTCGGCCAGCTTGATATTCTCCTTTTCGGCTACTGTCTGCAGCTGCGCAAGGATCTCTTCGTCTTTGTCCATGCGGACGATGATCGTATTGCCAAATCTTCTGTAGTCCATATATAACCTCCGTCAGAAATATCGTTTTTATAAATCCCGCCTTTTTCTGCCGAAACCTTCTCAGTATTCCGCGATGGTCCGGCAGGCTTTCTGCATACAGCGTTCAAAATCAAGGATGTGCTTCGGCGTCCGCTGGCTTTTTCTCCTCACGAAATAGACCGCCGTCGTATGCGGGGCATTGGCATACTGCACCGGGAAGGCATTGCAGCCGGGATACATCTGCCGGATCGCCCGCAGTCTTGATTTCCGGCTGAAGAACGCTCCCACATGACAGGAATACAGGGCGATCATCAGCTCGGTATTGCTGGTCTCCATGAAAACGTTCGGCTTGAAGCCGGCGTAGTTGAAACATTCATCGGCCACTTTCCGCAGCCGCATGGGCGGCTTGTGCAGAATAAAGGGGAGATTCTCAAATTCACGCAGATCCGTTTCCTGCTGCGCTTTCTTCTTAACCGCTTCCGTCTGCGGCCCGAAGCATTGCTCCAGCAGTTCATCCGAACAGATCAGATACGTCCGGTCATCCAGAAGGAACGTGAATTCCAGGCGGTCGCCCAGATTCTGGATCTCCGCGGCGGTCGGCGGAACGACTCCGACGTCCAGCGCGCCGTCAAGGATCATCTCCAGGACGTCCGTAGAGTTGGATTCATGCAGGCTGATCTTTACGTTCGGCCACTTTTGGGTATACTCCGGCAGGACCAGCGGAAAGCATTCCTGAGCACGGAACGTGGGGATCCCGATCCGCAGGATGCCGGCATGGTTTTTACTGATATCCGCCAGGCTGTTGGCGATGGCGTCGCTGTCCTGCAGGATCTTCTTTGCGCCTTCCAGCAGCTGCTGCCCCGCAAAAGTCAGCTGGAGCTTCGGCTGCCGCTCGAAAAGAAGGACCCCGTAGTGCTGCTCCAGCTTCTGGATTTGGGCGCTGAGCGCCTGCTGCGAGATATACAGGCGCTGCGCGGCCGTCGTCATGTTCAGATCTTTTGCCACTTCAATAAAGTATTCCAGACTGTTCAGATTCATAGAATATCTCCACGCACTTCATTATTAATAGGAATACTATCAGATCATCGCCCTTCCGTCAAGCATTGGAACAACTTTTATTTGTTCAGTTTCCGAAAAGCTTACAAAGCTTTTGTTGGACCAAAAGGGATCCTCCGGATTATAATTACCGTAGCAATACCAAAGCAAGTGAACCAAAGCAAATACAAAAACAGGAGGCTATCACAATGGCTATCACCAAGTACGGCAGAAGGATCTTCACCCAGATCAACCGTCCCGACCGCGAACTCGTCGAGAAATTCCGCGGCATCCCCAGCAGCAACATCAACGACATGATGAACCGTCTGTTCAACATGTACGGCGACCTTCGCTGCTACCTGAATAACTGCTCGATGGTCGGCACCGCCTTCACCATTCATGCCCCTGAAGGAGACAATATGCTCCTGCAGTATGCCATGGACCTGGCCCAGCCCGGCGACGTCATCGTGCTGGACGGCGGCGGCAGCATGAGCCGTTCGTACTGCGGTGAGATCATGTTCAACTACATGAAGACCAAGGGTATCGCCGGTCTGGTCATTGACGGCTGTATCCGCGACGCGGACGCGGTCAACGGCATCGGTCTGCCTGTCTACGCCAAGGGCGTCACCCCGCAGGGTCCCTGGAAGTTCGGCCCCGGCGAGATCAACGTTCCTGTTGCCTGCTGCGGCCAGGTCGTATTCCCCGGCGACATCATCGTCGGTGACCCGGACGGCGTCGTCGTCATCCGACCCGACAGGGCGGAAGAAGTGCTGGAAGCCGTTTCAGAGAAGTTTGCCGCCGAGACCCGCACGCTGAGCAATTACGCCAAGGGCATCTTCCCCGACCGCGAAAAACACGCTGCCACCTGGAAGCAGAACTCCCTCAACGCCGGCGAACTCATTTTTGAGGAAACGTGGCAGTAAGACAGCAGAGACATGATCGCGGAGGGAAAGATGAACATTGCAGAACTGAAGACGATGGCCCGCACGGTGCGCAGCGACATCGTCACCATGATCAACAAGGCCGGTTCCGGCCATCCCGGCGGATCCTTATCCGCCACTGATCTGATGGTCGGCCTGTATTTCGGCGGCATCATCAAGGTCGACCCCGCCGATCCCGACTGGGCTGGCCGCGACCGCTTCATCCTCAGCAAGGGCCATGTGGCTCCGGTCCTCTACAGCGTACTGGCACGCAGGGGCTTCTTCCCGGTGGAAGAACTTGGGACGCTCCGGCGCCTCGGCAGCATCCTGCAGGGACACCCCCACAAGGGAAGCACGCCCGGCCTCGACTGCTCCAGCGGCTCCCTCGGACAGGGCCTGTCCATCACGAACGGCCTGGCCATCGGCTTTAAGAAGCAGGGCATGGACAACCGCGTGTACTGTCTGCTCGGCGACGGCGAACTGCAGGAAGGCCAGTGCTGGGAAGCCGTGATGACCGCGGCCCAGCAGAAGCTGGACAACGTCTGCGCTATCGTGGACTACAATCATGTACAGCTCGACGGCACCACCGATGAGATCAAGAACATGGGCGATCTGGCCGCCAAGTGGCACGACTTCGGCTGGAACGTGATCGAACTCGACGGCCATGACATGGAACAGGTCGTGGATGCGTTTGAGATGGCGAAGGCTGTCAAGGGCCGGCCCAGCGTGCTGATCGCCGCGACCGTCAAGGGCAAGGGCGTTTCCTTCATGGAGAACGACTGCAACTGGCACGGCAACGCGCCGAGCGCGGAGCAGCTGGAAAAAGCGCTGGCAGAGATCAACGGGGAGGTGCAGGCATGAGCGTAAGTAAAGTCCCGATGCGCGACGGCTACGGCAAAGCGCTGCTGGAAATGTGTGAAAAAGGCGAAAATATCATGGTGCTGGACGCCGACGTCGCGAAGTCGACGCGCACGGTCTGGATCCGCGACAAGTATCCGGAACGATTCATGGACATGGGCATCGCGGAGCAGGATATGGTCGGCACGGCCGCCGGTCTCGCGCTGTCCGGCATGATTCCCTTCGCTTCCACCTACTGCGTGTTCCTCGCGGGACGTGCCTGGGATCATATCCGCACCACTGTCTGCTACAACAACCTGAACGTCAAGTTCGGCGGCGCCCATGCCGGCATCTCCGTCGGTCCCGACGGCGCGACCCACCAGGCGCTGGAGGATATCGCGTTAACGCGCGTCCTTCCGAACATGACCGTGATCGTACCCTGCGACGCGGAAGAAACCCGCAAGGCCACGCTCGCGATGGCGAAAAAAGACGGCCCCTGCTTCGTCCGTTTCGGGCGGGAAGCGGTGCCGGTGGTCACCGATGAGGATACGCCTTTCGAGATCGGCAAGGCACGCCTGTGCCGCGAAGGCAGCGACGTGACCGTCTTCGCCTGCGGCGCCATGGTCTTCGAAGCCCAGAACGCGGCGGAAAAGCTCGCGGAAGAAGGCATCTCGGTCCGGGTCGTCGACCTGCACACCATCAAGCCGCTGGATGAAGAAGCGGTGCTCGCGGCGGCACGGGAAACCGGCTGCATCGTGACCGCGGAAGAACATCAGATCTACGGCGGCATGGGCAGCGCGGTCGCGGAATGCCTGGCGAAGCACTGCCCGGTCCCGATGGAGATGGTCGCTGTGAACGATACCTTCGGCGAATCCGGCCAGCCGCAGGAGCTGATGGATAAGTACGGCCTCAATCAGGCGGCGATCGAAGAAAAGATCAAAGCGGTGCTGGCCAGAAAGTAAGGCCGTGCCCCGTCAATCAACGGTGAAAAGCCAAAGGACAGGAACGATGAACGAATCGATTCATAAGTTTTTCAAGGTGGGTACCCTGCTGTGGATGAGCTATCCCGGCAGGGACCCCCTTTCTTCTTTAAAAAAGATCGTCTGCGACGAGTATTTCGATGCGGTCGAGGTCTCGCATTTTGAGGATCCCGCGGTCCGCACGCAGGCCGCGCAGCTGATGGCGCAGGGGCTGATCGAGGTCGGCTACGGCGCGCATCCGACGATCCTCGGGGAAAAACTGAATCCCAACGCGCTGGAGGAAGAGGCCCGGCTGGCTGCCGAAAAAGCCCTGCTTGCCGCGGTGGATGAAGCGGCCCAGCTCGGGGCGAAAGGTATCGCTTTCCTGGCCGGGAAGTGGGATTCGGAGCATCTGGAAGAAGCGTATGCGCAGCTCCTGAAGACGACGCGGGCCCTCTGCGCTTACGCGGCGGAAAAAGGCCTTTTTGTAGAGCTGGAAGTGTTCGACTATGACGTGGACAAGGCGGTCCTCATCGGCCCGGCGCCGCTGGCCGCCCGCTTTGCCGCCGACGTGCGGAAGACGCATCCGAATTTCGGCCTGCTCGTGGACTTAAGCCATATTCCGATCACGCATGAGACGTCCGCATTCACGGTCCGTACGCTGAAGCCCTACATCACTCACTTCCATATCGGCAACGCGGTGATGGCCGAAGGCTGCCCGGCTTACGGAGATAATCATCCGCGCTTCGGCTTTCCGAACAGCGCGAATGACGTGGACACCCTGACCGAATTTCTTAACGTATTAAAAGCGGAAGGCTTCTTCCGGGCAGACGCGCCGCTCGTGCTGTCGTTTGAAGTAAAGCCCTTCGGCGAAGAAGATCCCGACGCAGTGCTGGCAAACTGCAAGCGGGCCTTAAACCGCGCGTGGGCAATGGTGTAAGGAAACGCCGGCAAAACCTGATAAAAAAAGAGCAGTTCCTTCCGGTCAGACCGGAGGGAACTGTTCTTTTTTATTCTTCGCGGAAAAGCCCAGATGCAGCGCGCCGGCCGGGCAAGCGGCGGTGCATTTCCCGCAGCGGATGCATTCCACATGGTTCGGGGAGACCGACGGATCCACCTGCATCGGGCAGACCGCCGCGCAGGCGCCGCAGTGCGTGCATTTTTCCGCCTCCGGCCGCATGCGGTAAAGGCTCACCCGGTTAAATAGGGAATAGATGGCCCCCAGCGGGCAGAGATACTTGCAGAAGGGGCGGAAAAGGAAAAGGCTGAGGACGATCAGCAGGATCAGGATCGCCAGTTTGGTATAAAACAGGCTTCCGATCGGGAAATTCAGTTTTCCGCCCTGCAAGAGCACGAGCGGCACGCCGCCCTCCAGCGTCCCGGCCGGGCAAAGATACTTGCAGAAGGCCGGGGTGTAGTCCATCACCAGAGGCAGAAAAATCACCAGGACGAGAAGGACCCCATATTTCAGTTTGCGGAGCGCCTTATCGCCCGGGAAAGCACCGATCTTCTTTTTCGGCAGCGGGATTCGGTGGATCAGCTCCTGAATAAAGCCGAAGGGACAGAGGAACCCGCAGACCGCCCGGCCGAGGATCGTCCCGAAGAGGATCAGGAAGCCGAGGACATAATACGGAAGCTTCACCGGCCGGGAAGCCAAAAAGGTCTGCAGCGAGCCGATCGGGCAGGCCCCGACGGCGCCGGGGCAGGAATAACAGTTGATGCCCGGTACGCAGACCTGTTTCAGCTTTCCCTGATAGATCTTCCCGCTGAAAAAGCCCCTGAAGTTGGCATTCTGGATCAGCAGGGCCGAAAACTGGATCCAGCTCCGCCTTTTCTCACCCGACACCGATGCACTCCAGACAGACCCGGACCGCCTTGAGCAGTACATCCCTCTCCTGCCCCGTGAGCAGGCCGGCAAAAAGCAGACCGGCTCCGGCCAGCAGCAAAAGCAGCGTCAGAACGCTATTCTTCTTTCCCAGTCCGTTTTCTTCTTTCACGGCAGCAGTTCCTCGATGATCGCTTTCCAGTCTTCGTAGCCGCGGCTTCCGATATAGGTCTCCCCGACGACCTTCCCTTCCGCATTCACGAAAATGGTCGTCGGGATATAGCCGGTCTGCATCTTTTCATCAAAATCCGGGGTATAGCGCAGGCAGGGATAGGTGATCCCGAGACTTTGGATCGTTTCTTTATTCAGCGCTTCATATTCTTCATCCGAGATCCCCCAGAGCATAAAGCCGCGGGAGCGGTATTCCTCATACAGCTTTTCCAGGTCCGGCATCTCACCCACGCAGGGCCCGCACCAGTAGGCCCAGCAGTTGATCATGGTGAGTTTCGCTCCAGCAAAATCCTGCTCGGTGACGGTATTGCCATCCATATCCACGGTCGTAAAACGAATATCCGCTTCGAGCGGGGCGGCCTCCGTCTGCGTTTCGGAAGGAATGGCTTCCGTTTCTGTTTCCACTTCCGAAGGGGCCTCCATCGGAGCAGGCGCCTGTGTGGTGACAGGACTTTCCGCGGGAGCCTGCGTCTCTTTTGTCTCCGGCGCCTTCGTTACATCCGTGATCACCCCGCAGGCACAAAGCGAGAGCCCAAGCAGGCCCGCAGCCAGGATCCTTATCATTTTTCTATCCATAACAAAAACCTCAAAGCTCTGCAGTATCGATGCCGTCATCATACCTTCCCGCACCATCTTCGTCAAGAGGGCGGGAAGGGGTTGTCCCTGTCCTCTCCCTTTTCGATTGACGAAAAGCTTGCGGAGGGCTAAGATGAGGGCGGAAACAGCACGGAAACCCGTTTTGAGCCGTTGAAAAGTGCCCGGTGCGGCAGCTGCAACCGCCGGTTGCGCAATTTCCAAGCCGGATTTGTAGCGTGCAACCGGGGTTTTTGTTACGATGCCGTTGTCCGGAAGGGAAGGATAAGCCCGCGGACAGAAGGAGAAAAACCATGATATTAGCGGATAAGATCATCGAACTCAGAAAGAAAAACGGCTGGTCTCAGGAAGAGCTCGCCGATATGCTGGACGTGAGCCGGCAGTCCGTCTCCAAGTGGGAAAGCGCCCAGTCCATCCCGGATATGAACCGGATCCTGAAGCTTTCGGAAGTCTTCGGCGTGAGCACGGATTATTTATTAAAGGATGAGCTGGGCACCCCGGAATATGTGGCCCTCCCGGAAACCGACACCGATCTGCGGAGCGTCTCCATGGAGGAAGCGCAGGAATTCCTGCGGGTCAAAGAAAAAAACGCCCGGCAGATCTCGCTCGGCACGCTGCTGTGCATCCTCTCTCCCACCCTGCTGATCCTGCTGGGCTTTCTGCAGGAAAGCGGGAAGATCTCTCTTTCGGAAAGCGGCGCCACAGGGATCGGGCTGACCTTCCTGTTTCTGTTGGTCGGCGCGGCGGTCGCCCTTTTTGTCCTGACCGGGATCCGCTCCCAGCGGTTTGATTATATTGAAAAGGAATCCATTGAGACCGCTTACGGCGTGAGCGGCATGGTCCGGGAGCTGATGGCACGCTTCCAGCCCCGCTTCACCGCCTGCCTGACGGCCGGGATCGTGCTCTGCGTAATTTCCGTGGTGCCGCTTATGCTTTCCCTCTTCCTCTTCGAGAACAGCGATCTGGCGCGCGGGATCTCCGTCGTTTTTATCCTGGCAGCCGTTGCCGCGGGCGTGTACCTCATCCTGCGGGTCGCCATCGTGCAGGGAAGCTACAAGATGCTGCTCGAGGAAGGGGATTACACCCGCAGCGAGAAGCAGTCCCAGAAAAAGACCGGCTGGATCTCTGGCGTATACTGGATGGCCATCACGGCGATCTTCCTGATCTACAGTTTTATTACGAATGACTGGGGACGCAGCTGGATCATCTGGGCCGTGAGCGGCGTCGTGTACGCGCTGCTGATCGGGATCGTGAAAGGGATCCAGAGCAGGAACGGATAAGCAACGCACAGAAAAAAAACGGGGCCGGAGCCCCGTTTTTTCTTATGTGCCCTATCAATACTTGCCCAGCGATCCGGACAGGTTCTCGTTCAGGTTCTCCGCGTGCTCCACATCCTTATCCGGCAGGATCGCGTTCAGGATGATGCCCGCGATGGACGCGGCCGCGAGACCCGACAAACCGATCTTGATGTTGCCGATCATAAAGGAGATGGCACCGGTGGCATTGTTGCCGGCCGTGGTGATATCCGCACCCAGAAAGCCGGAGAAGTTGACGCCCAGCGCCAGGCCCAGGATCACGGCCGCCACGATCACGTTGCGGCTCTTCTGGAAGTTGGTGTGGTTCTCGACCATGTTGCGGACGCCGATCGCGGAGATCATGCCGTACAGGATCAGGGAAACGCCGCCGATGGTCGCGACCGGCATCACATGGATGATGGCTGCGAACTTCGGGCAGAAGGACAAGACGATCGCGTAGACGGCAGCCAGGCGGACCACGAAGGGATCATAGACCTTGGTCAGGACCAGGACGCCGGTGTTCTCGCCGTAGGTGGTGTTGGCCGGGGCGCCGAAGAGGGCTGCGATCGTGGTGCCGATACCGTCGCCGATGAGGGTACGGTGCAGGCCCGGGTCTTCAATGAAGTTCTTGCCGACCGTGGAGCCGATGGCGGAGATATCACCGACGTGTTCCATCATGGTCGCGACCGCGATCGGAACGATGGTGATGATGGCGCTGATCAGGAGGCCGGTATCGACTTTGCCGCCGAACAGCCCGAATACGGTGTTCTCCCAGGCAACGGGCAGGCCGACCCATTTCGCTTCGGCAACTTCCGTGAAGTCCACTTTGCCGGCAATGGCCGCAACCGCGTAGGAAACCACAACGCCCAGGAGGATCGGGACGATCTTGACCATGCCCTTGCCCCAGATGTTGCAGGCGATGACGACCGCGATCGCGATCAGGGCGACCCACCAGCAATCCTTGCAGTTATTGATGGCCGAAGGCGCCAGGATCAGGCCGATGGCAATGATGATGGGACCGGTCACGACCGGCGGGAAGAATTTCATGACCTTCCTACTGCCGACAGTCTTGCACACAAGGGCCAGGACCAGATACAGCAGGCCGGCGCAGGCAACGCCGACGCAGGCGTACGGCAGCGCCTGAGCCGCTTCCAGGCCGGCTTCCTTACCGGCCGCCACGACCGCAAAGTACCCGCCCAGGAAAGCGAAGGACGAACCCAGGAACACCGGAACTTTTCTCTTCGTCACAAAGTGGCAGAACAGGGTGGCCAGACCCGCGAAAAGCAGGGTCGCGGACACGGACAGACCCGTCAGGATCGGGACCAGCACGGTCGCGCCGAACATGGCAAACAGATGCTGCAGGCCGAGGACCAGCGTTTTGCCGGTGCCGAGCTCTTTGGCGTTGTAAATAGCGCCGTCTTTGTCTTTACCCATAAGTGTTTCCTCCTCTATTCCGCGGTCACTGCCGCGCTTAAATATTGGACGGGTCTCCCCGTTCGGCCCGGTATCCGGGCTATGCCAACGGGTTCCCCCGCTTACACCGTTTCAAAAAGTTCCACCGCCGTATAATCCTCATACGGGGGGATCCGCACGCAGATGATCTCGCTCCGAGAGGTCGGCACGTTTTTCCCCACGTAATCTCCGCGGATCGGCAGCTCCCGGTGGCCGCGGTCCACAAGGGCCGCCAGCTGGATCGATGCCGCCCGGCCCAGGTCTTTTAACGCGTCCAGCGCGGCCGAAGCCGTACGGCCGGTATAGAGCACGTCGTCCACGAGCACCACGTCTTTCCCTTCAATGGAAAAAGCCACCGAAGAATCATGTACGACGGGACTCGCCGAATCCTTTTCCAGATCATCCCGGTAAAAGGTGATATCCAGCGAACCCACAGGTACTTTCGTTCCTTCAATGGCTTCTATATGGGACGCGATGGCTTCCGCGAGCGGAATGCCGCGGCGCCGGATCCCGATGATGCAGACGTTTTCCGCGCCGTTGTTGTGCTCAACGATCTCGTGGGAGATACGCTTGAGTGCCCGGATCACAGCCGCTTCATCCATCAGCTTTGCCTTAAAGCGTTCCATGCTCTCTCCCTTCCCAAGAAAAAACCCCGCCATGGACGGCGAGGTGCGCATACGCCGGGGAAAGTCCCGGGTATCTATCTGTATGAGCACCTTTCTGACGTCTCTGCATCAGATTAAAAACTCTTGTTCGCAGCAAGGATACCACAAGATATAGTACTTGGCAAGAGGGAAAACAAAAGATTTGCTGTTTCTTCCGGGTTTTTTATCACAACTTTTATTTGTAGGAAGCATAAAAACTATATCAAGTATCTGTTGGCTTTATAGAAGGTTCTTCTTTATAATAATTTTAGAAACAAAAACCGTAGCGCAAGGCATGGGACCATAAGCGAAATGTTATAAATCATAAACATAAAAGGAGAAAAACTATGTCACCCGCATTACTTGCTCTGATCATCATCGCCGTGATGATCGCCCTCTTCATCTGGGAACCCTGGCCCATCGTGGTCACGGCCGTCGCTGCTTCCATCCTGTTCTGCTGGTCGGGCGTGATCCTGCCCGAAGGACAGGGGCTGATCACCCTCAGCGATATCCTCGCCGGCTACAACAGCACCACGATCGCCCTCCTCTGCGGCATGATGGTCGTCGGCGCCTCCCTGTTCCATGCCGGCATCACCGAGCGCATCGGTGAGAAGATGGTCAAGATCACCGGCAAGAATGAGCGCAACATCATTCTGGTCACCCTGATCGTGTCCTGCCTGCTGAGCTCCATCTGCAGCAACATCGGCGTTATGACCGCCATGGCCCCGTTAGTTACCGCGATGTGCCTGGCTGCCGGCTTCGGCCCGTCCCGCTCCCTGATGGCGCTGCTTTTCGGCTCCCAGTTCGGCGGCTTCGTGACCCTCGTCGGCGTCGGCTCCAATGCGACCGGCAATGAAGTCATGATCCAGAACGGTCTGGAAGGCTTCAAGTTCTTCAGCATCACTCCCTTCGGCATCGGCGTCTGCGTTCTCGGCACCCTGTATTTCGTCCTGATCGGCCGCAAGCTCCTTCCGGATACCGGTTATGTCCCTGAATTCGCGCAGACCGACAGAAAGCCGCTTGACAAGAGAAAAGCCATCATTTCCGTTGCGACCCTGTTCTGCGTCCTGGTCGTCATCGCCTGGAACCCGCTGCCCAAGCTGATCCCGATGTGGGTCGCTGCCATCATCGGCGCCCTGGTCATCGTGGCCACCAAGGTCATGACCCTGAAGGACGCCATCAAAGCCATTGACTGGAACTGCATGCTGCTCGTCGGTTCCCTGTCCGCCATTTCCCTCGGCGTGAAGAACAGCGGCCTCGGTTCGATCGTTGCCGACAAGATCCTGAACATCCTGGGCGAAAACCCCAGTGCTTTCCTTGTGACCACCGTGATCTTCTTTGCGGCCTCCCTGCTGACCCAGGTCATGTCCAACATCCCGACCATCATGCTCTTCATGCCCATTGCCATCGAGATCGCGACCAAGATCGGCGTCAACCCTTACCCGATCTGCATGACCATCGTCCTGGCCGGCGCTGCCTCCTACGGCACCCCGTTCGCCGCTCCGCAGAACATGATCACCGTCGGCTGGACCAAGTACAAATTCATGGACTTCATCAAGATCGGTATTCCGATGGTGCTGATCACTTATATCGCCGTCGTCGGCCTGATCCCGATCTTCCTGCCTTACTAAACTAAGGAGTTATTATGAGTGAGCTGCTGAAAGGCGCTTACGACCTGCATGTGCATACCGCTCCCGATGTGGTGCCGCGGAAATGCTCGGATATCGAGACCGCGGCCCGCATGCGGGCCGCCGGCATGGCAGGCGGCGCCATCAAAAGTCATTATCTGGATACTGCCGGACGTGCCGGTGTGCTTCGTGAACTGTACCCGGACCTGAACATCGTCGGCGGTATCACCCTGAACCGCTCCGTGGGCGGCAACAACCCATGGGCCGTGGAACGCAGTGCCCAGGCCGGCGGACGCTTTGCCTGGTTCGCCACCCTGGAAGCCCGTCTGTATCAGGTCTTCCATCACCGCAATGATCCCGTAATGCCGGACGTGAGCAGCTATATCACCGTCCTGGATGAAAATGACCGCCTGCTGCCGGAAGTGCTCGATATCCTGGATGTGGCTGAAAAATACAAGCTGATCGTCGGCACCGGGCACTTAAGCGCGCACGAAGGCATGATCCTGGTGCGGGAAGGCCAGCGCCGCGGCATCCAGATGGTGCTGACCCACGCGGAACTGCCCTCCAACCTGTATTCGATCGAAGAGCAGGTCGAGGCCGTCCGGCTGGGGGCTGTGATCGAGCACAGCTATATCACGCCCTTCACGAACCGCGTGACGTATGAGGCGCTGACGGATATGATCCGCGCCACCGGCTGCGAAAGCGTATATCTGTCCACCGACCTCGGACAGGCGAAGAACCCGTATTTTGACGAAGGCCTGGAGGAATATGCCCGCCTTCTCATGAAGCAGGGATTCACCGAAGCCGAGCTCGAGCAGATGATGAAGATTACTCCGGCGAGACTGCTTGCCGAACACTGAAAACGTACGATACGATAAGGAGAAAACCATTATGCCCTGGAAAGTATTATTACCGCAGGAAATCATGTCCGAAGGCCGCCAGCTTTTAGAGGACGCCGGCCATACCGTGATCGACGGCCGCGGCTTTGAGACCGAAGATGTGCTGGCCGATATGAAGGAATATCAGCCGGAAGCGATGATCGTGCGGATCACCCCGATCACCCGGGAAGTGATCGAATCCAACCCGAATCTGAAGGTTATCGTCCGCCACGGCGCCGGCTTTGACGCCCTGGACGTGAAGGCCTGCCACGACAACGGCGTGCAGACGCTCTATGCCCCGGTCGCCAACAGCACCTCCGTGGCCGAGACCGCGATCATGCTGATCCTCGAGTGCAGCCGGAACGTAACGGTCCTACACAAGACCTGGGTTGATGAGTTCTATAAAGCCAAGCTGAAGGTCCGCAAGAATACCGTCAACGGCAAGACGCTCGGCATCATCGGCTGCGGCAACATCGGTTCCCGCGTTGCCAAACGTGCCCTGGCGCTGGAAATGAATGTCCTGGCCTACGACCCCTACAAGCCCGCCAAGGACTTCCCGGACGGCGTGGAAGTCGTCCGCGATCTGGACCGTATCTTTACCGAGAGCGACTACGTTTCCCTGCACGCGCCGAACACCTCCGTTACGCATGACATGGTGAATATGGACCGCTTAAAGCAGATGAAGCCCACCGCTTTCCTGATCAACACCGCCCGCGGCGGCCTGGTCGTGGAAGAGGATCTGTACGTGGCCTGCCGCGACGGCATCATCTGCGGCGCCGGTCTGGACGCCATCCGCAAGGAGCCGGTGGATCCCGCGAACCCGCTGCTGACGCTGGACAACGTCATCATCTATCCGCACATCGGCGGCAACACCACGGAAGCCGCGCACCGCGCGAGCTACTTCTCCGCCATGGGCGTGCAGCAGGTCTATGAAGGCAAGGAGCCGTTCTGGCCCATCAACGACGTGGACTACGCAACCGCGCCGACCTACACCGACACCAAGAAGCCGGATAAGAAACCGGCCGGGATGTTCGACTTCTGATCATTGCAAAGATATTTTCTCTCCGGGAAGCGGCAGCAGATTTTGCTGCCGCTTTTTTCAGCCCGTGAAAACTCTGTGAACACGGAGAAACCGCTGGTTTTTCCCGGGAAACTGTGCCATAATAAGTTTGCCAAACATATATATTATTCGGAGGTTTCTATGAAATACTGTATCGCCTGCGGCAAGGCCATTGTCGATGAAACTGCCAGATTTTGTCCCAACTGCGGACACGCGATTTATACCGCGCAGGAGATCGTGACCGGCAATACGCTGTCCTTTCTGAATACGGACGATATTCCGTACGTCGAGCCGACTGTGATCGCCGAGCCGGAGGACGTGGATGAAGGCTACCGGATCGTCCTGGTCTCCCGCGGCAGCTGCTCCCTCAAGACCGCGCGGGAAGTCATCGCCGACCTGCTGGGCTATTCGGTCTCTACCGTCACGGCCCTGATGGATGAAATGCCGGTGGAACTGGCCGATGAGCTGAACGAACGGCAGGCGCTCGTCCTCGCGCAGGCGCTGGCCGAATACGGCATGGAAGTGACCGTGGTCGACGAAAACAACCGCTATGTGAATATGAATACCCGGGCCGGCAGCTCGGTCTTCTCCGGCACCGGCGAGCTGACCGCCGCCGCGCTGGCGATCCTGGGGACGCTTACGGCCGCCAACCGGGTGCATCGCTACCGCAAGTATTCGCGGCCGAGCCTGCTGGATATTCTTTTCCGCCCGTCCTACAAGGTCCGACCGCCCAAGCACGTGCGCCGCAAGGTCGTGCGGGAGCCGGAATCGCTTCGGCGCATCTCCGTGAAAAAGACGCCGATCAGCACCGGGATCCCGGCGGCGAGGAAGCCGCAGCCGGCCCGTTCCACTCATCAGCCTCCGAAATCGTCGGCGCGTCCGGCTTCGGGCGGCGCCGGAAAACCGGCCCCTGGAAGCTCCGGGCATCAGGCTCCGAAATCCGCCGGCAGAACGGCTCCGTCCGGCGGTCAGAAAGGACCGGGCAGCGGCCGCGGCGGCCAGAACAACGCGCCGAAAGGACGCTCCGGCTCCCAGCCGGGCGGCGGACAGCCGGGCGGAAAGCGCTAAAAACACAAAGAGGCCGGGACCAGCCAGCGGGCGGTCCCGGTCCTCTTTTTCTTTCACGGAAGTGCTCTTCCGCTCCCGAAAGTCCGAAGCTTTTCTTGTAAAAGGCGGCTGCTTATGCTATGATAAGGGCAGTTCGCGGCAGCCATCTTTCGCTGCCGCCGGAGCGTGAGGTATCAATTCATAACACGGAGGCTTTCATGAGCGAAGGTACGATGTATGCGCTTGTCAAAGAGCGCGCAGAGCGGGGACTCACATTACTGCGCGTCCCTATTCCTGAAGTCGGCCCGAATGACGTTAAGATCAAGATCCACAAGACCTCGATCTGCGGGACCGATCTTCACATTTACAACTGGGACGAGTGGTCTCAGAAGACCATCAGACCCGGCACCACGATCGGCCACGAATACTGCGGCGAGATCGTGGAGATGGGGGAAGCGGTAGAAGGCTTTGAGATCGGCCAGATCGTGACCGGCGAAGGGCATATCACCTGCGGACGCTGCCGCAACTGCCGGGAAGGCAGAAAGCACCTGTGCCGCAACGCGATCGGCGTCGGCGTGAACCGCAACGGTGCGTTCGCGGAATATCTGGTCATCCCGAAGGAAAACGTGGTCCCGGTCACCATCACGGATACGATCACCGAAGATATGGTTTCCTCTTTCGATCCGCTGGGCAATGCGGTGCACACTGCGCTGACCTACGATATGGTCGGCGAGGACGTGCTGATCACCGGCTGCGGCGCCATCGGCATGATGGCGGCGGCCATCGCGCACCACGTCGGCGCCAGACGCGTCGTGATCACGGACGTGAACGACTACCGGCTGAACCTCTGCAAGGAGATCACGCCGAGTGTCTACACCGTAAACGTCTCGCGGGAGAACCTGGCGGACGCCGCGAAACGCATCGGCCTGCGCGAAGGCTTTGACGTCGGGCTCGAGATGAGCGGCAACGGCCCGGCTTTCGCTTCCATGATCGACAATATGAATAACGGCGGCAACATCGCCGTGCTGGGCATCCACGCGAAGCCCCCGCAGGTCGACTGGCAGAAGATCGTCTGGAACGGGCTGACCATCCGCGGCATCTACGGCCGCAAGGTCTTCGATACCTGGGACAAGATGATCTACATGCTGCAGAGCGGCCTGGACGTGCGCAAGGTGCAGACGCATCACTTCGATTTCCGCGACTTTGAGAAGGGCTTTGCCGTCATGAATACCGGCGAATCCGGGAAAGTCGTTTTAGACTGGACAACGATATAAGGAGAATGCCATGAAATCAGCTTATCAGTATTTTACAAAGACGCTTGACGAACTGAAGGCCGACGGCCTGTACAAGAACGAGCGGATCATCACGACGCCGCAGCGCGCCCACATCGATACGACCGCGCGACCGAACGTGATCAATATGTGCGCGAACAACTATCTGGGGCTCGCGGATTCGCAGCGCTTGATCGAAGCGGCCAAAGCCAGCTATGACAAGTGGGGCTATGGCTGCAGCTCCGTGCGCTTCATCTGCGGTACGCAGCAGATCCACAAGGATCTGGAGAAAAAGATCAGCGAGTTTCTGGAGACGGATGATACCATCCTCTACTCTTCCTGCTTCGACGCGAACGGCGGCCTGTTCGAGACCCTGCTCGGCGAGGAGGACGTGATCATCTCCGATGAACTGAACCACGCTTCGATCATCGACGGCGTGCGCCTGTGCAAGGCGAAGCGCATGCGGTATAAGAACAACAACATGGACGAGCTGAAGGCCTGTCTGGAAGCCGCGAAAGACGCACGGATCAAGCTGATAGCGACCGACGGCGTCTTCTCCATGGACGGCATCATCGCGAACCTGAAGGGCATCTGTGATCTGGCAGACGAATACGACGCGCTGGTCATGGTGGACGATTCCCACGCCATCGGCTTCATGGGTGAGCACGGCAAGGGCACGCCCGAGGCCTGCGGCGTGATGGGCCGGGTTGACATCATCACCGGCACGCTCGGCAAGGCGCTCGGCGGGGCCTCCGGCGGCTACACCAGCGGCCGC
The DNA here is from genome assembly GCA_017394885.1 of Lachnospiraceae bacterium. Lineage (GTDB taxonomy): Bacteria > Bacillota > Clostridia > Lachnospirales > Lachnospiraceae > UBA6987. The sequence continues at coordinate 80,253 of JAFPWO010000010.1, forward strand.
CAGGAGATCATCGACATGCTGCGCCAGAAGAGCCGCCCGTACCTCTTCTCCAACACACTGGCGCCGGCCATCGCGGCCACAGCCTACGAGACCTTCTGCATGCTGCAGGAAAGCACCGCGCTGCGCGATAAGGTCCATGAAAACACCGCCTACTTCCGCGCGAAGATCAAGGAGGTCGGGCTGGATATCATCGAGAGCACGCACCCGATCGTCCCGATCATGTTCTATGACGCGCACGTGGCCGGGAAAGTCGCCGAGCTGATGCTGCAGAAGGGCATCTACGTGACCAGCTTCGTGTACCCGGTGGTGCCGAAGGGCAAAGCCCGCATCCGCGTCCAGATCTCCGCCGCCATGACGAAGGACGACCTGGACTACGTGGTCAAGTGCTTCAGGGAATGCAAGGAAGAGCTGGGGATCTGATTTCCGAAAAGGATAATTTTGTCCTCTGCTGTACACTGACAGGTGACATTTTCCCAACTTAGCAAAATCAAAACGAAGACACAAAAAAACGCCTCCTTCGGAAACGATTCCCGAGGGAGGTGTTTTCATCCGGGGCCAAGTAAGACCGGCCTTTTCTTATTCTACGGTCAGAGTAACCGCTTTCGTGTATACACTGCCTGCACTGTTGCTTACTTTGCAGCGGTACAGATATCCGTTGTGACGGGAAGCCGCCGTCAGGGTATAATTCGCTGTTTGTCCGGAAGCGGCGGTCACCGCTTTCCAGGAATCACTGCCGGGTGTGCGGTAATACCACTGATAAGTCAATCCGTTTCCAGCGGCTTCTACCGTAAAGCTCACTTTTTTGCCTGCTTTGACTGTCTGATCTTTCGGCTGCGCAGTAACAGCCGGTTTTACATGCAGCGTCACGATCTTACTGTACACTGTACCGGCATCATTGGACACCTTGCATCGATACTGATACCCGTCGTGTCTGGCTTCTGCCGTCAGCGAATACGCTGCCGTTTTACCGGACGCTGCGGAGATCGCCGACCATGCTCCGTCTGTCGATTTCCGGAACTGCCATTGATACTTTATATTTTTTCCGGCCGCTGTGACCGTGAACGCCGCCGTCTTGCCCACACTGACGGTCGTATCTGCCGGTTGGGCAGTAATAGCCGGCTTTACATGCAGGGTCACGGTTTTGCTGTATACCGTACCGGCAGCGTTGCTCACTTTGCACCGATACTGATACCCGTTGTGTCTGGCTTCCGCTGTCAGCGAATACGCGGCCGTTTTGCCGGAGGCGGCGGAGATCGCCGACCAAGATTCGTCTGATGACTTCCGGAACTGCCACTGATAGCTCAGATTATTGCCGTTTGCCATGACCGTGAACGCTGCCGTTTTCCCTACGCTGACCGTCACGTCCGCCGGCTGGGAGGTGATGGCCGGTTTTACACGCAGGGTCACGATATTGCTGTATACGGTACCGCCATGATTCGTTATCTTACAGCGATACTGATACCCGTCATGTCTGGCTTGCGCCGTCAGTGAATAGGTCTCTGTTTTACCGGATTCGGCAGAGATATTTGTCCATGATCCGTCTGCCGATTTCCGGTACTGCCACTGGTAGCTCAGATCCTTCCCGTCTGCCGCAACCGAAAAAGAAGCTTTCCCGCCCGCGCTGACCGTCTTATTTTTCGGTTGCTCTGTAATGACCGGATTGGGAGGGACTACTTTAAAAGTAAACCAGCACAGATCGGTAGCTGATGCGGAAGAGTATTTGGAACGCAGTGTGATTGTGACAGTTCCGGGGCCCACCGCTTTCAGTACTCCGTTTGAGGATATCGTTGCCACCGATGTATCCGAACTGGAATAGGTTAAGGACTTATAATAGAGTTTCGCATACACGGAACCACAGGAACTGTAATGACTGAAGTAGTTGACCCGGATCTCCTGCCCTTCCGCTTCTTCCGTTCCCATCTCGACCGTATTTACAAAATAGTCAAAGATCGTGGGGATCGTTCCATCCTCCAGAAATTCATCCAGGATACGGATTTTCGGATAAACCGTACCGTCGGTATAAGACGAAGCCTTGGCCTCTGTCTCAAGATCGCCGGCAAAAAGCTGGCACCAGCACCAATTCCCTTCCGAGTACACCGCACCGATCCCGATCGATTTCCAGTCCGCGTCCAGCATGTTTTCCCGATGACCCTGAGATCCCATCCATGCTTCAACGACCGTCTTGGAATTCAGAGCCCCGATAGCAATATTCTCACCGTGAGCCCGGTCAGAAACCGTGAAGCAGCTTTCATTGGAAGGTCTTGTGTGATCGAATAAAACCGCCAGTTCCGCCGCGCGCTGCATCGCCGCTTCCAGAAGTTCCTGGTCCATTTTCAGTTCTTTCACACCGGCGGCCTTCCTCTCCGCATTGACATTCTCCAGCACTTCAAACGCAGCCGTATAATTATTTTCGACTACGATCTTAACAGTCTGATACAGCGATTCATCCTCGGCACGGACCGGAGTTTTTGTAAAAACGGCACAAAGCATGAATACTGCCAGAAAAGCAGTGATCAGAAATGAAGGTTTCAGATAACGTTTCATTTTCGCTCCTTGAACAGTAAAAGATTTTCGAAAAACACGTCCGGAAAAGTATACCACTGCGCTCTTGTCTTGTCAATGAAGGAGGACAGGAACGGCGGCTGTCCGTAAGCTTATCTTCCAAAAAGATAACTGAGTGTTGAAATAGTTTGTATCGGATGTTATACTTCTTCTGTCTTAAAAAGAGCGGGGACCGCTCTTTTACCTGTATGAAAAGACCGTCAAAGGAGTTCTCTCATGCCCCGTGATTCTTATGTAAGCCCGCTCTCCGGCCGCTACGCGAGCTGCGAGATGCAGCACCTTTTTTCCCAGGAGAAGAAATTCCGCACCTGGCGTCGGCTTTGGGTCGCGCTGGCTGAGGCGGAAAAAGAACTGGGACTGGCGATCAGCGAAGAACAGATCGAGGAATTAAAGGCGCATCAGGACGATATCAATTATGAAGAGGCGGAGGCCCGGGAGCGGATCGTCCGCCACGACGTGATGAGCCACGTTTACGCCTACGGCCTGCAGTGCCCGAAGGCCGCCGGGATCATCCACCTCGGCGCGACCTCCTGCTACGTGGGCGACAACACGGACCTGATCATCCTGCGGGAGGGTCTCCTGCTTCTGCGCGGCAAACTCCTCGGCGTGATCGCCAATCTCGCGGGCTTTGCCGAAAAGTATAAAGATCTGCCGACCCTGGGCTTTACCCATTTTCAGGCAGCGCAGCCGATCACCGTCGGCAAGCGCGCGACGCTCTGGATGCAGGACCTGGTCAGTGACCTGTCCGATCTTGAATATGTGCTTTCTTCGCTGCGGCTGCTCGGCTCCAAAGGGACGACCGGCACGCAGGCCTCTTTCCTGGAGCTCTTCGAGGGAGATCACGAAAAGTGTGAGAAGCTGGACGAATTGATCGCGGAAAAGATGGACTTTCCCGGCTGCTATCCGGTTTCCGGGCAGACCTATTCCCGCAAGGTGGACAGCCGCGTGCTGAACGTGCTCGCGGGGATCGCGCAGTCAGCCCATAAGTTCAGCAACGACCTGCGCCTTCTGCAGCACTTAAAAGAGCTGGAGGAGCCCTTCGAAAAGAACCAGATCGGCTCTTCGGCCATGGCCTACAAGCGTAATCCGATGCGCTCGGAGCGCATGGCGGCGCTGGCCAATTATATCATGAGCGAGGCCATGAACCCACAGCTGACCGCCGCGACCCAGTGGTTCGAGCGCACGCTGGACGATTCCGCCAACCGCCGGCTCGCCTTAAGCGAATCCTTCCTGGCTGCCGACGGGCTGCTGGATCTGTTCCGGAACGTGACCGCCGGCCTCGTGGTCTATCCGCAGGTCATCCGGACACATCTGGAAGCCGAGCTGCCCTTTATGGCCAGCGAGAATATCCTGATGGACGCCGTCAAGCGCGGCGGGAACCGGCAGGAGCTGCATGAAAAGATCCGCGTCCACTCGATGGAGGCAGCCCGGCAGGTCAAAGAGTTCGGAAAACCCAACGATCTGCTGGAACGCATCGCGCAGGATCCGGCGTTCGGACTGGAAGCCGCGGACCTGCAGAAAGCGACGGATCCGGCGCTCTACGTCGGCCGCGCGCCGCAGCAGACCGAAAACTATCTGAATAAAGTCATCCGCCCTCTGCTGGCAGCGAACCCGGCTGCGGCAGGCGAAGCGGAGATCACCGTTTAGTGAGACAGCCGGGGTCTGATACCAAGCTGTCACAAAAAGGAGGAAGATCTATGATCAAAGCAGTCGTCGGCGCCAACTGGGGCGATGAAGGCAAAGGCAAAATCACGGATATGCTGGCCGCGGAAAGCGACATCGTCATCCGTTTCCAGGGCGGCAGCAACGCCGGTCATACCATCAAAAATCATTACGGGAAGTTCGCCCTGCACATGCTGCCCTCGGGGGTGTTCTACGATCACACCGTCAACATCATCGGCAACGGCACGGCGCTCAATATCCCGAAGCTGATTGCCGAGATCAAAAGCCTGACCGATCAGGGCGTGCCCGCGCCGCACCTTCTGGTCTCTGACCGGGCGCACGTGGTCATGCCCTATCATATCCTGCTGGACAGCTACGAAGAGGCGCGCCTGGCCGGCCGTTCCTTCGGCTCCACGCAGTCCGGGATCGCGCCGACCTATTCGGACAAATATGCCAAGATCGGCTGGCAGGTCAGCCAGCTCTTCATGGAGGAAGACGCGTTAAAGGAAAAGATCGCAAACATCTGCGCCATCAAAAACGTGCTGCTGCGCGAGCTTTACCATAAGCCGGAGCTGGATCCCGGCGAGCTGCTTGAAACGGTGAAATCTTACGCGGAAATGATCCGCCCGTACTGCTGTAACACCGCGGTCTATCTGCACAAGGCGCTCGCGGAGGGAAAGACCGTCCTCCTCGAAGGGCAGCTCGGCTCCATGAAGGATATCGATCACGGGATCTATCCGATGGTCACCTCCAGCCCGACGCTTGCCGGGTACGGCGCCATCGGCGCGGGCGTCCCGCCTTATATGATCAAAGACGTGATCACCGTGGTGAAGGCCTACTCTTCTGCCGTCGGCGCCGGCGCTTTCGTGAGCGAGATCTTCGGCGGCGAAGCGCAGGAGCTCCGGGACCGCGGCGGGGACGGCGGCGAATACGGCGCTACCACCGGTCGGCCGCGCCGGGTCGGCTGGTTCGACGCGGTGGCGACCCGCTACGGCTGCCTGCTGCAGGGCACGACCGAGGTCGCGCTGACCGTGCTGGACCCGCTTGGCTATCTTCCCGAGATCCCGATCTGCACCGGGTACGAGATCGACGGCGCCATAACGAAAGACTTCCCGAATCCCGTGGATCTGGACCGCGCCAGACCGGTCCTTACGGTCCTTCCGGGCTGGCAGTGCGATATCAGCGGCATCCGCAGCTTTGAAGAACTGCCCGAGGCCGCACAGAACTACGTCAACACCATCGAAAAAGAGATCGGCTTCCCGATCACGATCGTCACCAACGGCCCGCGCCGCGAGGACGTCATTTACCGGAAGCCGCAGTTGTAGACGATATTCCCGCTGCATACAAAAAGGCCCCGCGGAGTTTCCGCGGGGCCTTTTTTTGAATGATCGAAGCAATTACTTCAGGGTAACCTTCGCACCAGCCTTTTCCAGCTCGGCCTTCATGTTTTCGGCTTCTTCCTTGGTCGCACCGGCCTTGATCACGCCAGGCGCGGAATCCAGCATTTCCTTGACTTCCTTCAGGCCGGCGCCGGTCAGGGAACGCAGAGCCTTCAGAACGTCCATACGCTTCTCGCCGACTTCGCTCAGTTCGACGTCGAATTCGGTCTTTTCTTCAACTTCTTCCGCAGGGCCCGCAGCAGCTACCACAACACCGGCAGCGGCGGATACGCCAAACTCAGCCTCGCACGCCTGAACCAGTTCGTTCAGTTCCAGTACGGTCAGTTCCTTTAAAGCTTCAATAAATTCAGCAGTCGTTAATTTTGCCATGATTTTTTCCTCCATGTAGAATTGGTCTGGGCCTTCCGGCCCGTGACAGTCACGCTGTCAATCGGTGATTTACGCGTCTTTTTCCGCGATCTGCTTCAACACGCGGGCAAAGTTGGTGATCGGGGACTTCATGCTGCCGAAGAGTCTGCCGAGCAGAACTTCGCGGCTGGGGATCAGGGCAACGGCATTGATGCCCTTCTGGTCATAATAGGTTCCGTCCACAACGCCGGCCTTCAGCTGGATGACTTCGCCCTTCTTGTCGAAGGTCGCGATAACGCGGGCCGGAGCGGTCGCATCGCCGTTCGTCACCGCAATAGCGGTCGGACCGTTCAGGTCGTTCGCCATCGCTTCGAACGCGGTGCCTTTCATGGCGATGTTCAGCAGGGTGTTCTTGTAGACACGGTAGGTCACGCCGTTTTCACGCAGCTCTTTGCGAAGCTTCGTGTCCTGTTCGACCGTGATGCCCCGGTAATCCACAAGCACCGCAGCGGTAGCATCAGAAAGCAGATCGGAAATTTCCTGAACAACCGGTGCTTTAAGTTCTACTTTTGCCATAGATTGCTTACCTCCTGTTTTATTCGGTATACCGCTGCTCAAGCAGAATGAAAATCCTCCATGCGAAGGCACGGAGGATCAGAATCGTTTTCACGAATTCCCTCTTCCTCGGCAGGCGCTTGTACAAGCTTACACGGTTTCCCGTACCTGCTGTCTTCGGCAGTGGTGTACGTTTGAGTTTTTACCACAGAAACCTGTGGGTGTCAAGCGGAATTACGCGTTCAGCAGCTTGACGGTATTGACCTTCACGCCGGGGCCCATGGTGGAAGCCACGGTAACGCTCTTCAGGAACGCGCCTTTGACGGCAGCCGGACGAGCCTTCACGATCGCGTTTACGACGGTGTTGAAGTTCTCGTTCAGGGCTTCTTCGGTGAAGGAGACCTTGCCGATCGGGACATGGATGATGTTGGCCTTGTCCAGACGGTATTCGATCTTACCGGCTTTGATATCGGCCAGCGCCTTGGTCACATCCATGGTAACGGTACCGGCCTTCGGGTTGGGCATCAAGCCCTTCGGGCCCAGGATACGGCCCAGGCGGCCGACGACGCCCATCATATCGGGCGTAGCCACGACTACGTCGAAATCCAGCCAGCCTTCGTTCTGGATCTTCGGGATCAGTTCTTCAGCGCCTACGTAATCAGCGCCGGCAGCCTGCGCCTCATCGGCCTTGACGCCGCGGGCAAATACCAGGACGCGGACGGTCTTGCCGGTGCCGTTCGGAAGAACGACGGCGCCGCGGATCTGCTGATCGGCATGACGGCCGTCGCAGCCCGTGCGAAGGTGGACTTCTACGGTCTCATCGAATTTGGCGCTGGCCATCTTCTTGACCTGGGCGATGGCGTCGGGCGCGTCAAAGATCTGTGTACGGTCATAGCTGGCCAGAGCTTCTTTGTATTTCTTGCTTCTCTTCATGTCCGCACCTCCTTAGTCTTCAACCACGATGCCCATGCTGCGGGCGGTGCCGGCGATCATGCTGGTCGCAGCTTCCACGTTGGCGGCATTTAAGTCGGGCATCTTCAGTTCGGCGATCTTCTGAACTTCGGAACGCTTGATCGTCGCGACCTTGGTCTTGTTCGGAACGCCGGAACCGGACTGGATGTTCGCAGCCTTCTTCAGAAGAACGGCCGCGGGCGGGGTCTTGGTGATGAAGGAGAAGGTTCTGTCCGCGTAAACGGTGATCACAACGGGGATGATCATGCCATCCGCGTTCGCCGTGCGGGCGTTGAATTCCTTCGTGAACTGCACGATGTTCAGACCGTGCTGGCCCAGAGCAGGACCGACGGGCGGGGCCGGGGTAGCCTTGCCGCCGGGAATCTGCAGTTTGATGTAAGCTGTGATTTTCTTTGCCATAACTGGCTCCTCCTAAAAATATTCCGGTTTCCCGGTTGCGTGGTATGAGGAGAAGGTCCTCTTCCACTTACATGCGTTTGATCTCGGTGAACGCCAGCTCAACAGGCGTGGACCGGCCAAACATATCAACATTGATCGTCACGATCTGGCGACCCTCATTGATCGATTTGATGACGCCCGCGGTTCCTTCCCAGGCGCCGGAGATGACCGTCACGGTATCGCCGACCTTGAAGTCGATGACCATGCTCTCGGCATTGATGCCCATGCGGTCGATCTCTTCCTGGCTTAAGGGCACAGGCTTGCTTCCCGGACCCACGAAACCGGTCACGCCGCGGGTATTGCGGACGATGTACCAGGTATCGTCGTTCATGATCATCTTGACGATAACATAGCCCGGAAACATCTTCTTGGGCGAGACCTTCTTGACGCCGTTCTTTACTTCCACCACGTCCTGCATGGGGACAGCGACTTCCTGGATAACATCCTGGAGCTTGCGGTTCTCAATGGTCTTCTCAAGATCGAGTTTTACTTTGTTTTCATAGCCGGAGTAGGTGTGAACCACATACCAGTTCGCTTCTGCCATGATGTTCTCCTAAATAACGAGCCCCAGACCGAACTTTACCACCGCGTCGATGATGGCAATCAGGACGCCCAGAACCACGCCGAAGAAAATAACGGCGCCGGTTTCTTTGGCTACGGTACCCTTGCTGGGCCAGATGATCTTCTTGAATTCGGATTTCACTCCCTTGAAAAAGCCGGTCTTTTTGACGGGAGCCTCATTTTTCTTCTCGTCAGCCATAACAACCTCTGCTGATTATTTGCTTTCTCTGTGAAGCGTGTGCTTCTTGCAGAAGGGGCAGTACTTCTTGGTCTCAAGGCGCTCCGGATGAGCTTTCTTTTCCTTTGTGGTGTTGTAGTTTCTCTGCTTGCATTCCGTGCAGGACAAGGTAATTCTGGTACGCATTTCGCATCCTCCCTTTGTTTTAGCCGGCTTCCCCGGCCATCATCGATCTGTCAAAGCCCCTTTCGGACGGCCTTTTGCCGTACCAAAAAAAAGACTTAAAAAGTCGACGGCTTGAATACTATATCAAAAGCCGCCGACTGTGTCAAGTATTTTTTCCAAGTTTTTATTGCTTACAGCATTAATATCCTTGCTGCTTTCAGCACCGCCATCTGCGTCTTGCAATCCGGGATTTTACCCGCCATGATCTCCTCGATCACCGCCGCGATCGGCCGCTTTTCCACAAAAAGGAATTCATCCTCATCCAGATGGCTTGCCCCTTCGTGCAGGTCTGTCGCGAGAAACACATGGATCGCCTCGTCGCTGTAAGCCGGGGCGGAGTACATGAGCCCCAGGCTCGTCCAGGTATCCGCGGTCAGGCCCGTCTCCTCCCACAGTTCCCGCCTGGCCGCCGCCAGCGGATCTTCCGCCTTACTGTCCAGCTTCCCGGCGGGGATCTCCGTGATCACTTCATTGAAGGGGTAACGGAACTGCCGCTCCACATAGATCTCATTCTGATCGTTGACCGGAACGATGCAGACCGCGCCGACGTGCCGCATGACCTCCCGCACGCCTTCGTGGCCGCCCGGCAGGCGTATCACATCCCGTTCGATCCGCATAATGCGGCCGTCGTATATTAGTTCAGAAGAAAGCTGCTCTTCCCGAAGATTCTGTTCATTCATCCTGTCCATTCCTCCCGGGAGACAGTATATCACAAAGGAGGGCCAAAAGAAACCGTCCCTTTTAGCTTGGACACGGGCAAAAGTTCACAAAAACTTCACAATTTTTATTAGCACTCACTATTGACGAGTGCTAACAATTGTGCTATAGTAAAGCCACAGCAAGGGAAAAGGACCCCGGCTGGAAGAAAACAATAAGGCTTCGGCCTGCAGGGATAAAGGAGGAATGAATCATGTTGTACCCTAGCATTTTTGGTAATGACTTCTTTGAGGATTGGATGAACTTCCCGACACTGGACCGTCACATGAGAGACGCGAACCGTGAGATGCGGAAGCTGGAGCATGAATTCAACGGCCTGGGCGGCCTGATGCGTACCGACGTAAAGGAAGATGAGAACGGCTATGAAGTCCATATCGATCTGCCCGGCTTCAAGAAAGAAGACGTGAAGGCGGAACTGAAAGACGGCTACATGACCATCAGCGCGTCCCGCAGCAGCGAGACCAAGGAAGGCAGCAAGTTCGTACGCCGCGAGCGTTACGTGGGCAACGTATCCCGGAGCTTCTACGTCGGCGAACAGCTGACCGAGGAAGACATCAAAGCGAAATTCGAAGACGGCGTGCTGAAGATCACGCTGCCGAAGAAAGAGATCCAGCCGAAGGTCGAGGAAAAGAAATATATCTCCATCGAGGGATGATCTGCTTTCTCATACCTGCAGCGGCGATGCAAAGCATCGCCGCTGTTTTTTTATTTGCTTTGAGGACGGGGCTGCGTTATAATATGGATAAGAACAGACTTGTCCGGGAGAATATCCATGAATATCTACGTAGCCGCCTTCCTGTTTGCTGTTATTATTCTTCTGTATTGGGTTATTTCAGAATTTTTCACGATCCTCTTCCGCTTTACCGGCCTTCCGGAGGAAAAGGCCCGCTTTCAGGTCACCTCTCTTCTGACCGGCTGCGGATTTACGACCCGGGAAAGTGAGATGATCATCTCCTCCCGGCGCCGGCGGCGCATGGCCCGGATCACGATGCTCTTCGGCTACGTATTCAACATCACGATCGTTTCCGCGCTGGTCAACATCATTATTTCCCTGAAAGAAACACAGGTACGCGGGTATTTCTGGAGCATCCTGTTCCCGCTCGCCGCCATTACTATCATACTCGTCTTCATGCGGGTTCCGGCAGTACACGCCTGGGGCGACAGGCTCCTGAGAAAACTTGCCGGCCGATTCATCCGCAGGGAACGCCGCAACAGCATCCAGCTGCTGGATTATATCGGAGACGGATCCATTGCCCAGATCGAGCTGGTCACCATCCCGGAAGCGCTGCAGGGGATCCCCCTCTCGAAGACCGGTCTGAAAAACGATAACAATATTCTGGTCATGCTGATCGAACATAAGGGTGAAAAAGCGGTGCCCGCCAAGGCTGATACCGTATTCCGGGAAGAGGATCATCTCACGGTTTTCGGCGATTACAACACGCTCTGCAAGATATTCGAAGCCAATGAACTCTTCACCAACGATTGATCCGGATAAGCTCCGCACCGCCGTCCATTTGCTGCAAGAGAGGTAACTTATGGAACTTAAGGTTCAGGATTTTTCGGTACTTTTTCCGCAAAATAACCGTTTCCCGCCGGCTGATGCCGCTTTCGGCCCGGACAAAGCCCGGCTGGCCAAGCGCTTTCACAACAGCCTCCCGTTTTACGCCCCGACAAAACTCGTCGCACTTTCCGATCTGGCCAGGGAATATGGCATCGGCGGCATTTTCGTGAAAGATGAATCCACCCGCTTCGGGCTGAAGGCCTTCAAGGGCCTGGGCGGAAGCTACGCCATGTTCCGGATCCTGTGCGAAAAGCTCGGGCTGGATCCGGAGGAAGCCGACTTTATGACGTTCCAGGATCCCGCGGTCCGGGCGGTCTGCCGGCGCTTCCGCTTTTATACGGCGACCGACGGCAATCACGGCAAAGGCGTTTCCTGGGCGGCCGGCCTGTTCGGCTGCGATTCCTTCGTCTTCATGCCGGCCGGGTCCTCCGAAGCCCGCCGGCGCGCCATTGAGGAGGCCGGCACAGCCAAAGCGGTGATCACGGAGGGCAATTATGACGAAGCCGTGGAGACAGCCCGCCTCGAGGCAGAAAAAAACGGCGGCATCCTGATCCAGGACACCGCATGGGAAGGCTACCGGCAGATTCCGGAGTGGATCATCGACGGGTATCTGACCCTGGCCGCCGAAGCGGCCGGGCAGCTGGGCGGCCGCGTCCCGACCCATCTTTTCCTGCAGGCCGGCGTCGGCGCCATGGCCGGCGGCCTGCTGGATTATTTCCGGCGGCTCTTCCCGGCGCAGCCGCCCCGCACCGTCCTTGCCGAACCCCGCGAGGCCAACTGCCATTATGTTTCCGCGCAGGCTGCGGACGGGGAAGCGCACACGGTCGGCGGCAATCCGGTAACTATTATGGCCGGGCTGAACTGCGGGACCCCCTGCCTGGTCACCTGGCCCATCATCCGGGGCCACAGCTTCGCGTTCTGCGCCTGCGACGATATCATCACCCGCGAGGGCATGCGGACCTTCGCGCACCCGCATGGGAGCGATCCTGCCGTCACAGCCGGAGAATCCGGCGCGGTGACCCTGGGTCTCCTGCTGCGGATCCTGCGGGATGCGGCCCTTCGTGAAGCCTTCGGATTTACGCAGGATTCGAACGTCCTCCTCATCAATACGGAAGGCGATACCGACCCGGACGTCTACCGGGAAATCGTCTCAGGACAGATTTAAAAGGACCAGCGCGCCGAGGATCAGCACCAGGCCGTATACCTGCCGCCTGCCGAGCCTCTCCCGGAAGAAAAGGATCCCGGCGGTCATGACGATCAGGATAGAGCCCACGCTGAAGACCGGGTACACCACATCTGCGGGCAGGGTAAGCAGCGCCTTCAGCAGGAAGAAGGAAGAAAAGTAGTTGGGTATCCCCACCAGAATACCGGCAGCCAGTTCCCCGAACTTAAGGGACCTGCCGGTCTTCTTTTTTTCTGCGCGGGACAGGATAAAGGTCAGTACGGCAGCCGTCAGGAAGAGGAAGAAAAAGTAGCGGGTGTCCTCCCGCTGGTCTCCCAGGCGGGAAAAGATCTTCGCCATGCTTTCGCTGCTGCCGCAGGCAAGCAGGGTAAGCAGCAGCACGGCCAGGCCCCCGCGGCTTTCTCCGGCGCGCGCCGCGCCTTCCCCGGCGCCGGTATTGATCAGCCAGATGGCGCCGACCGCCAGCCCCAGTCCCAGGATCTTCAAAAAAGAAGGGATCTCTTTAAAAAATACAAAGCTGATCAGAAGGGGAACGATCAGTCCCAGCTTGGAGAAGGCCGCGGTCAGGGTCGCCCCGTTCCGCGCCACACTGGTCTGCGTCAGGACCAGCCCCGCCACATACAAAAAGCCGCCCGCCGCGCTCATCAGCAAGGTAGGCGTGCTGACAGAAAAAAGCTGTCCCTTCTGCGGCATCTGCAGAAAGGCGATCAGCATGCAGGTCAGATAATTGCCCAGAATAATGCCGAAGCGGTTTCCTTTCGGATCCCGGAAAAGCTTCAGCACCAGGGTGAGGATCGCGCTGCTCAGCGCAGCCAGCAGGAGAAAAGACATGCCAAAACTCCTTTTTCGGCCCGGAGCCGGAACAGACAGGGGCTGAACAGCAACTGCCGTTCAGCCCCATCCTGCGTTTTCAGCCGTTTAATTTATTCTACGGTAACCGATTTGGCCAGATTGCGGGGTTTGTCCGCATCCAGGCCGCGGGAGATGCTCAGATAATAGCCCATCAGCTGCAGCGGGATCACGGTCAGCGAGCCCATGAAGTGCTCGTCCACTCTCGGGACGTAGAAGGTGAAGTCCGCGGTATCCTCCAGGCTGTAGTTGCCGTTGGATGTCAGGCCCATCAGATACGCGCCGCGCGACTTGCACTCTGCCAGATTGCTGACGGTCTTCTCCATCAGGTGCTTCTGCGTCAGGACCCCGATGACCAGCGTCCCCGGCTCGATCAGGCTGATCGTGCCGTGCTTAAGTTCGCCGGCGGCGTAGGCTTCCGAATGGATGTAGCTGATCTCCTTCATCTTGAGGCTTCCCTCCAGGCAGATCGCGTAGTCCAGGCCGCGGCCGATAAAGAAGGCGTCCTTTTCCGCCGAGAACTTGGCGGCAAACCACTGCAGGCGCTCCTTGTTCTCCAGAATCCGCTCCACCTTGGACGGGATCGTCTTGATCTCGCTCAGATAATACTGATACTGCTCCTCATCGATCACGCCGCGCACGAAAGCGAACTGCACGGTGAGCAGATACATGGTAAGCAGCTGCGTGGAATAGGCCTTGGTCGTCGCCACGGCGATCTCCGGCCCCGCGATCGTATAGATCACATTGTCCGCCTCGCGGGCGATGGAGGAGCCGACCACGTTGACGATCGCCAGCGTCCGGATCCCCATGGCCTTGGCCTCCCGGAGGGCTTCCAGGCTGTCCGCGGTCTCGCCGGACTGGGAAATGATGATGACCAGATCCGAGGGCTTGAGCAGGAGCTTGCGGTAACGGAATTCGGATGCCAGCTCCGTCCGCACCGGGATATTCGCGATATCCTCGATCACATACTGCGAGGCCATCCCCACATGCCAGGCCGAACCGCAGGCCACGATATGGATGCGCTCGATGCCGCGGATGGTCTCATCATCCAGGCCCGCCCCGGTCAGATCGATCTTCTGCTCCTTGACCAGGCTGTTGAAGGTGTCCATCAGCGCGCGCGGCTGCTCATGGATCTCCTTGATCATAAAGTGCTCGTAGCCGCCCTTTTCGGCCGCCTCGACATCCCAGGTGATGGTGGTCGATTCCTTCTTGACGGTATCGCCGTTCAGGTCGTAGAAGGTGACCTCGCCGGGAACGATCCGGGCCATTTCCAGATTGTCGATGTAATACACCTGCCGGGTGTACTTGAGCAGGGCCGGGACGTCGGAAGCCACAAAGCCTTCCCCCTCCGTCACGCCGACGATCAGCGGCGCATCCTTGCGGGCCACGTAGATCTCGCCGGGATAATCCTTGAACATCACGGCCAGCGCATAGCTGCCGCGCATACGGACCATGGTCTTGGAGAGGGCGTCGATCGGGCCAACCTTGTACTTTTTATAGTAATAGTCCACCATTTTGATGGCGACTTCCGTATCCGTCTCGCTGTAGAACGTATACTTATTGCTGATCAGCTTGGTCTTCAGCTCCGCGAAGTTTTCAATAATGCCGTTATGCACGCCGACCACTTCGGAATCGTCCGTCGTGACGCCGTTATCCATGATATTGCCCGAAACATGCGGATGCGCGTTCAGCTCGCTCGGCTCCCCGTGGGTCGCCCAGCGCGTATGGCCGATCCCGACCGTCCCGACCAGGGTGCGGCCGTCATCGGTCTTTTCCGCGAGCAGGCGAAGACGTCCTTTGGTCTTTACCACGCGGACCGATGCGTCTCCGTCCCGGACCGCAAGACCGGCTGAATCATAGCCCCGATACTCCAGTCTGGCCAGTCCGTCCAGAAGAATGGGAGCCGCCTGGCGGTTCCCGGTATATCCCACTATTCCGCACATATTATTTCACCTTATTCATTCAAATTTCCGCTTCGCGGATCAATCTAATTTATTATACACTGTTTTGCCGAAAAGCTCAACCGGGATTATTCCGGTTACTCTTCCAATGTCACCCTGCCCAGATGATAGAACATCGCCAGGTGTTCGTTCTTGAAATTCGCCGGGTCCGTCGTGATCTCCGAATGGACCAGTGCCTCCGGATAGGCCGACAGCGCCTTTACCGTGACCTCGGCGCCTTCCGGCTGCGCGGCGAGGAAGGCGGCGCGCTCGTTCATTTCCGCATCATACCGGGCGGCTTCCTTCGTCACCAGCGAATAGGCGGCATTCACCGAAAGCGGCTGGAGAGAGAAGGCCGCGCCGCCGGATTCCTTCTCCGACACCCGGCAAAGGCCGATGCAGCCCACCGCAAAGGCCAGGGCAACCAGCCACGCAAAGCGGCCGTAGCGGCCTTCCTTCTCCGTGATGCTCTCGCACAGCGCCGCAAAGCGCCCGCCGGCAAAGCGGCGGTGGACCCAGCCCAGAATATAGGTCAGGTTGAAGCCGATAAAAAGGTAGGCGTTAAAATAAATGATATTGCTCATGCGGTACGGCATGCGCAGGCCCTGCGCGTAAAAGAGAGCCGTGCCCTGCGAGCAGTAGATCCCGAAGGTAAAGAGCAGGACCAGCAGCGGATACCGGAAGCGGTACACCGTTTTGGACGCCAGCCGGTACAGGCCGGGCGTCAGCCCCAGCCACATAAGCAGCACCGGGACGTTCAGCCCGTTGGCCAGCGAGTACCCGCCGTAGGCAAAGGAATAGATCAGGGCTTTGACCACGCCGCTGGACGGCCCGCTCACGCTCTGGCGGATCGCATTGCCCGGCGCGATCACGCTCAGCAGCAGGGCCGCGATCTCCGCCAGCGCGATCAGCAGGACCGGCCATGCCGATCTTCTCTTCCGGATAAACAGCCAGATGCACAGACACCCCAGCAGCACCGCGGAATACAGCGCCGTGCTGTAGTTTCCGCCGCCCACCAGATAGGCAAAGGGCAGGGCGCAGGCGGCGGCCGCGATCCGGCTGCCCCTTCTTTCCGCCATGACCGCGATGATGACCAGGCTGTAAAGGATCAGGCTCAGCGAGAAGAAAAACGTGTAGTAGATCCCGCCGTTAAACCAGTAGAAAGAGTCGGACGGCCGGTAGGTAAACTGGAGCGCGCAGAAAGTGACGACCAGCGCGAGGATCAGACTGCTGCGCCGCTCGGCTTCCAGCAGGTACCGCGCCGCCGTGCGGACAAAGATCAGCATGGCCGCGATGAAGGAAGTCAGCAGGATGAACGCCGCCGCGGGATAGGCACTTTCCCCGAAGATCCCCGGCTGCAGGCGCATCAGGAAGATGGCCGCAAAATTCCCCTGCCAGGTCTGATAGGAGTCCTTCATCAGCCGCCAGGATTCCTTCACCACCGCGCCGAAGCTGTGCGTTTCTGTCCAGACGGCCGCCGTCTCCACGCCGTAGTAATAATCGTCCACGCTCGGGTGCGCCTTCATTCCCAGAAGGTACAGCGGGATCAGGGAAATCAGAAACACGAGCAGCAGCAAAAGCACACCCTGCTTCTTCATTTTTTCACACAGCGTTCTTTTCATCTTTCCACTCTTTCCGAAACGCTTTTACAGTTCCAGATACGGGACGGCGTTTAAATCCCAGCCGGCCCGCTCGCCCTTTATAAATCGATAATAGCCGGCCGCGCCGATCATGGCCGCGTTGTCCGTGCATAAAAGCGGGGACGGGCAGTACAGCCGTATCCCCTCCTGCGCGCAGGCAGCCTCCAGAGCGCTCCGAAGCGCGCCGTTTGCCGCCACGCCGCCGGCCAGCACCAGTTTGTTTTCTTTTCTTTCCCGCACCGCATGGACCGCGCGGCTCACGAGGACGTCCACCACCGCAGCCTGGAAGGAGGCGGCCACGTCGGCCTGCGAGACTTCCTCTCCGGTCATTTCCGCATGGTTCAGATAGTTTAAGACCGCGGATTTCATGCCGCTGAAGGTAAAATCGTACGGTGCTTCGTCGACTTTCCCGCGGGGAAAATGGATCGCCTGCGGATCGCCTTCCCGGGCCGCCTTCTCGATCTTGGGACCGCCGGGGTAGCCCAGGCCGATCGCGCGGGCCACTTTATCGAAGGCCTCTCCGGCCGCGTCATCCCGGGTCCGGCCGAGGATCTCGAACACCCCGTAATCGCGCATATACGCCAGATTCGTGTGGCCGCCGGACACGATCAGGCACAGGAAAGGCGGCGCAAGATCCGGATGCTCCAGGAAATTTGCGCAGACGTGGCCTTCGATATGATGCACGCCCACAAGCGGCTTCTTCGCCGCAAAAGCGAGGGCTTTGGCCTCCGCAACGCCGACCAGCAGCGCGCCGACCAGGCCGGGCCCATAGGTGACCGCGACCGCGTCGATCTCTTCGAGGCAGGTCCCGGCTTCAGCCAGCGCCGCCTCGATCACCGGATTGATGGCTTCGATATGCATGCGGGAAGCCAGCTCCGGGACGACCCCGCCGTAGAGCGTATGCCGCTCGATCTGCGAGGAGATGATATTGCTGCGGATCACCCGGCCGTTCGTGACAACGGCCGCCGCGGTCTCATCGCAGGAGCTTTCGATTGCCAGAATGTTGATATCGCTCAAAACTGTTTCCTTCTACTCTTCTTCAAAATTCAGCGTCACGCTCTTCCCGTCCGTACCGACGTACGTCTCCGGGAAGATCTCCCGCGCCACGTCCAGAAACTCCTCCGGATGATTTAAGGCCGGGCTGAAATGCGTCAGCCACAGTTCCCGGGCGCCGGCCGCCTTCGCCAGCTGCGCCGCCTCCGCAAAGCTCATATGCTTATGCTCCGCGGCCCGCTGCTCCGAGCCGCGCTCGCCGTACATGCCCTCGCAGATGAAAAGGTCCGCGCCTTCCGCGCCTTCCGCGATGGCCGCCGTCGGGCGGGAATCCGTGCAATAGGTGACTTTGAGGCCTTTTCTCGGCGGGCCCAGGACCATTTCGGGATAGTAGGTCTCTCCCTCATAGTCTACGGTTTCGCCCTTCTGCAGGCGGTTCCAAAACTGCACCGGCAGCCCGAGGGCCTGCGCCTTTTCGACCTGGAAGCGGCCGATGCGGGGGATCTCGATGCTGTAGCCGTAGCAGGGGATCGCGTGCCTGGCCCGGAAGGCTGTGATCTCAAAAGCCCCGAGCCTCATGCGCTCCAAGCCTTCCGAAAGCTCCACGAACTCCAGCGCAAACGGAAGGTCCGGCGCAATGATCCGCAGGCTCTCCACCACCTTGCGCAGCCCCCGCGGGCCGGCGATGACCACCGGCTCCGTCCGGTCCGAATTGCTCATGGAAAGAAGCAGCCCGACGAGGCCGCTGATATGATCCGCATGGAAGTGCGTGATCAGGATATAATCGATGGGCTTGAAGCTCCAGCCCCGGCGGCGCAGCGCGATCTGCGTGCCCTCGCCGCAGTCGATCAGCAGCTGGGAGCCTTCATGGCGCACCAGCAGTGCGGTCAGATGCCGGTAGGGCAGCGGCATCATCCCGCCGGTCCCCACAAGACAAACATCCAGCATGGTCTGCGGCTCCTTTCTCCGATAAGTACATCATCAGGTATCCGTCTTCCGGCGGATCCGTGTAGTAGTTTTTATTGCGCGTCACGACCCTGAATCCGGTCTTTTCATACAGCCGGCGCGCGGCGGCATTGCCGCAGCGGACGTCCAGCCGCCAGAGCCGGACCTTTTCGTTCTCGCGGAGCATCCGCGCAAGCAGCGCTTCCCCGATGCCCAGCCTTCTTGCATCCGGGGACACTGCCAGGTTTACCAGCTCCCCTTCATCCGCCGCGGTCTGCGCGAAGAGATACCCCGCAAGCTGTCCGTCCTTTTCCGCGGCCAGAGCATACTGCCAGGGCGAACCGAAGCCCTCCGCGAGCCCCTTTTCGGACCAGGGATCCGGAAAGCAGCACTTCTCAATATCCCAGGCCGGCGCCGCATCTTCCGCCGCAAAGGGACGCAGCCGCACCGTCATGTCCGAACCTCCGGGCCGAGCCGCGCGATCCGCTCGCGCTCCGCCTGCGAGATGCGGAAATACAACGGGGCAAAGGCCGCCGCATCCACGGTCTCCCCGCGGCGCAGCTTTTCCAACCCGAGAGATGCGACCGCAGCCGCCCGCTGGCGGCTCACGTGCGGCGGAGCAAAGACGGCCTGCTCTCCCAGCACCTGCGTGATCACATCCCGGAACACGGGCACGCCGTCCCCGAGGAACACTGTCCTTTCTCCTCTTTCGCGGATGATCTCCAGGAACTCCCGTGTATCCGCCGCGCATCCCGGATGCCGCACCGTGAAATTCATATTTTCATCAAAAGCGTACAGCCCGGTGTAGATCTGGCCGCGGCGGGCGTCCATCATCGGGCAGATAAGCAGCCGGCAGCCGTAGAGGCTGTAGGCCATTGCGTCCAGCGTTGGGACCGCGACGAGCGGCTTTTTTAACGCCAGGCCCAGCCCTTTGGCCGTCGCCGCCCCGATCCGCAGCCCGGTAAAGGACCCGGGCCCGGAAGCCACGGCGATCGCATCCACCTCGGAAAGCTCCTGCTCCGTCAGGCGGCAGATCTCCGCCAGCTGCGGCAGCAGGCTCTGCGAATGCGTGATCTTATAATTGATGGTCGATTCCGCGATGACCGTCTGCTCGTCGAGCACGGCCACCGAGGCCACCACCGAAGCGCTTTCGATTCCGATCAGTTTCATGCTTCCTCCCGGCTGAGCGTGATCAGGCGGTAGTCCGTCCCGCGGGACAGATCCTTGCGGATCTCCACGGTGACCGTGCCCCGGGGCAGCAGCCCTCGGATGCGGTCGCTCCACTCGATCAGGCACACGCCGTCTCCGTCCAGATATTCACAGCCGCCGATCGCCTCGAATTCATCTTCGTCTTCGAGCCGGTACGCGTCCATGTGGTAAAAAGGCAGACGCCCGCCCTCATAGATCTGCAGGATCGTAAAAGTCGGGCTGTTGACGGGGCCGCGGATCCCGAGGCCGGCGGCAAAGCCCTGGGAAAAAACCGTTTTTCCCACGCCTAAATCGCCGGTCAGGGCATACACCTCACCGGCCGCCGCTTCTTTTCCGCACTGTTCGCCGAGCGCACGCGTTTCCGCCGCGCTGAAGCTTTCGATCTGCCTCTGCATAGTCAGATTCCTGCCGGCAATGCGCTGCGGCTTACGGAAAAAGCGGGGACGGATACGTCCCGTTCTCCGCCATCTTCGCAAACTCGCCGGCCACGAACTCACGGTCCGGGGCATAGGTGATCCCGAACCAGGTATCGGGCGTCGGCAGCACGTCCACCGTGGCCCTGCCGGCTTTTAACATCCCGTCCACGATCGTCGGCAGCAGGTACTCCGCCTTGAGGGGGTCATGGGCCATGGCGTCGGCCAGGAAAGGCCGAAAACCGCTTTCCAGCTCGGTCAGGATATCCTCGGAAAAGCCCCAGAAATTCATGGAAACGAGGCCCTCTGGATCGATCTCCACGCTTTCCCCGTCAAAGCTTCCCGTCACCCGTCCGTCTTCGCGCCGCGCGATGCCCTTGGTCTCGTGGACCTCAGTCAGACGCCCCTGCGCATCCTGCAGGCAGACGCCGCGGGTCACTTCCCCGTTGTCGCTTAAGGTATTCTTGACCACAAAGCCGGCCATGGCGAAGCGGGACGGCTTTTCCGGCTCCTCGGGCAGCGCCGCGAGGAAATCATAGATAATGCGGAACGCGGTCTTGCCGTAGTAGTCGTCCGCATTGATGACCGCGAACGGCGCGTCGATCTCATTCTTCGCGGCCAGGATCGCGTGGCCCGTCCCCCAGGGTTTGCTGCGCTCCGCCGGGCAGATGAAGCCCTCCGGCAGCGCGCTGATCTCCTGATAGGCATAGCGCACGTTCATGACCTTTTCGATGCGCCTTCCGATAATCTCTTTAAAATCCTTTTCCAGTGACTTGCGGATGATAAAAACGACGGTCTCGAAGCCCGCTTCCCGCGCATCATACAGAGAATAGTCCAGAATGATCTCGCCGGAAGGGCCGACGGCGGCCAGCTGCTTGATCCCTTTGCCGTAGCGGCTGCCGATCCCGGCTGCCATAATCACTAAAATCGGTTTCTTTGCCATAGTATTCTCCTTAAGAATAATCGATGGCAGTATTATACACGATTTCCCGCAGGATTTCCACTCTTTCTCGGAATCGTTCCGCGCAGCCGTTCTCCGCCTTTTTTCCGACGGTTTTCGCCTCTTTTTTTCTTACAGAAATAATGAGAAAAGGCGATTGTTTTTTTTTGCGTCCCGCGGTATACTAAACGTGGTATGTGATTTTTACTTTTTAGAGGAGAACACCCCATGAAATATATTCGCAGACTTACTTATCTTTTAGCCGCCCTGCTCCTGGCGGCAAGCCTGGGCGGACTGAGCGCGCAGGCGGCCGATGATGATTCGAAGATCGCCGACGGCGTCTGGCTGGGCGACGTCGACTTAAGCGGCATGTCCCTGGTGGAAGCCGGCCGGGCCATGGAAGACTATTTCAAGGATCTCATGACCAAGGAACTCACCATCCACGTCTATGAAGACCTCTCTGAGGACGAACCGGAAGGGGAGCAGGAAACCGAAGCCGAGACCGAAGAAGAGACCGAAGCCCAGACCAGCGATATCGCGCCGGAAAAGCCGACCGCGCCGGAAGAGACGGAAGCGGAGACCGAGGAGAATACCGACGGCAAGGGCGAACTGCTGTATACCCTGACCATCCCCATGTCCAAGGTCGGCCTGACCTGGTCCGTCAAGGATTCCCTGCTGCAGGCCGGCAGCATCGGCCAGAGCGGCAAGCTCGTCGAGCGCTATAAAATGCTCCAGGATATGAAGTACTCGCACGCGCAGCTGCCGCTGCAGATCAGCGTGGACGAGCAGTCGATCCGTGATTATATCGAAAACGTACTGGCCCCCGAGATCGACCGTGAGCCGGTGGAAGCCACCGCGGCCCTGCAGAACGGCAAGGTCATCGTGACCCGCATGGATTCCCCGGGCTTAAAGCTCAACCTCTCCGACGCGATCGACGCCGTTTACTACAGCTTTTCCGAAGGCATTCCCGCTTCCATGAGCTGCGACGCCACGGCCCGCGCGGTGCAGGCTAAGGTGAGGGCGTCCGAACTGGCGAAGATCAACAAAGTCATGGGCGAATTCTCGACCCGTTTCGACCGCGCTGAAAAAGAGCGCTCCGAAAACCTCGACCTGGCCTGCTCGATCGTGAGCGGGACCATCGTCCTGCCCGGCGAGAGCCTGTCCGTCGACACCGCCCTCGGCCCGCGCACCCCGGAGAACGGCTGGCAGGGCGCCGGTTCCTTCTATGAAGGCGACGTGATCGAGACCTACGGCGGCGGCATCTGCCAGTTCAGCACCACGCTGTACAATGCCGCACTGTTCGCGGAGCTTCAGATCGACCGCCGGCAGCCTCACTCCATGGTCGTTGCCTATGTGCCCTTCTCCCGCGACGCCGCCATCGACGCCGGCAACAAGGACATGGTCTTCACGAACAACACCGACGCGCCGATCTATATCGAATGCTTCACCTGGGAGCTGCACAATATCACCTGCCGGATCTACGGGCACGACACCCGTCCGTCCAACCGCAGCATCAAGTTCGAAACGACGACCGTGAAGCAGAAGACCTACGGCCCCGCCTACTATCTGCTGAACGATACGAATCCCGGCAAGTGCACGGTGGAAGGCTACATCCACGATGAAGTGGAATCCTACGTCACCAAGTACGTCCTCATCGACGGCGTGGTCCAGGAAGACCAGACCGTGGAGATGATGAACCACGACGAATACATTCCTTCCCGCCAGAAGGTCTATGTGGGCAACAATATGTGCGGCCTGCAGGTCCTGGGCGGCTGGAACGATCAGAAGCTGTGCGACCGCTACGGCAACGAGCTTCTCATCAACAGCTACGGCGAACCGTTCTACAACGGTTCCAACGGCTATCTGTTAAAGAAGGATTACCGGGTGGACGCCGACGGCTATGCGGTCCTGTGGGGCGGCAAGCCGGTGCCGGTCGACCCCGCTACGACCACGGCGACGCCGACGACCGAGACCCCGACCCAGCCGGTCGAGACCACCGAAGCCCCGACCGCCGAGCCGACCGAACCGAGCGGCGAGGTGACGACCGAAGGCGATCCGGAGAACCAGGTGATCGTACCGAACATCATCGGGAAGTCTGTCAAGCAGGCTGCGGAATGGATCGACAATGCCGGCCTGAAGATCGCGTACTTCAACGGCGTCAAGCCGACCTGGGACGCGACGGTCACGGCCTGCAGCCCGGGCGAGGGCGAGCTGGTCCCGGCGCTGACGACCATCACCGTCACCTACTCGCCGGCCGAAGCACCGGCCACCGAAGCGCCGACGGAAGCCCCGACGACGACCGAAGCGCCGCCGCCTGAGACCACCGCGGCTCCGCCGCCTGAAACGACCGCGGCCCCGCCGCCCGAAACAACGGCCCCGCCTGCCACGCCTCCGGTCGAGCAGACTAACGTACCCTATGACAAGTTGATGGGCGCCGCGCTGTCCCTGGACGGTGCGAACGAGATCCTGACCGGCGTCGGTTTATGGGGCGAGCCGTATGTCGAAGGCGTGACTTCCGGAACGATCTCCGGGCTTTATATGAAGACGGAAGCGACCGGCTGGCAGTTCCAGCCAATCACTTCCGGCATCACGGTCCCGGTGGGAACCACGATCTTCCTGCAGTTTGAATAAATATTCCGGAGACCCGGAGCAAAAAAACGATGCGCTTTGCGGCGCATCGTTTTTTTGCTCTTCGTGTCACTCTTCCTCGTTCCGGTGGCCGGGAAGGCGGCTTTTGACGGCGCCCTGAAGATCCTTCACGGCGTCGGGGATATTGTTTTTCACCGTCCCCGGCAGGTGTTTTACCGAATCGATGAGATCTGGGACCAGTTTATCGGTGCGGACATTCTCCCCGGCCAGAAAGAACAGGGCCAGCGTATCCGGTCCCACATGCGAGCCGGTCACGGGCTCATACATGACCGTCAGGATATCCTTCGGCGGCCGGTCTGCCTTTAACATCGCGATCAGCGCTTCCACGTCTTCCGGGCAGTCCGCGTGGGCGATCCCGATCACCTGATTTTCCGGGTCCACGACCTGCTCGCGGTAGATCCTGGCCAGCGCCTGCAGCGCGCGCCGGCGGCCCCGGTATTTCGCAAAGCTCACGATCTTCCCGTCCTCATTGCCGATCAAAAGGGGCTTGAGCATCAGCATCGTGCCGACGATCGCGGAGAAATTGGAAAGCCGCCCCGTACGCCGCAGGTGCATCAGATCGTCCACCGTGAAGATCTGGCACATGCATTTCGACATGTGGGTAAGCTCCTGCACGGCCTCCTCCAGCGGCATTCCCGCATCCTTCAGGTCCGCGCCCCGAAGCGCCACCAGTCCCTCTCCCAGCGACGCGCCGTGCGTATCCACGACCGCGACCGTCCGCTCCGGGAATTCTTCTTTCAGTTCCGCCGCGGCCAGGCGCGCGGACTGGCAGGAGCCGCTGATCCCGGAGGACATACTCACGAAAAGGACGTCCTCCCCGGCCGTAAGGACCGGCCGGAAGCAATCGACATACGCCGCCGGATTGATCTGTGAAGTATTCACCTGCCGCCCTTTCCGGATCGCGCCGTAAAACTGCGCGCCGTCAAAGGCTTCCGTGTCCAGGCAGCTGTACTCTTTCCCTTCATAAATATACGTAAACGGAATCACGCCGATCCCGCGCGCCTGCAAAAGAGGCGTCGGCAGATTGGCGGAGGTATCTGTGATGATTCTGTACATTACTATTCCTTTCTGCAGAGGGAAAACTGCGGCAGAATTCTGAAAATCTGTCTATAATGTCGGATGGTTACAGACAATCTTGTTGCGAACATCACTTTATCACATAACTTCAGGCCCGTCAAGGAAACGGCCTGTCCGTCCGGTGTGACATTTCTTCCCCGCGGGTCTTGTTTGTTGCCGCGTCCTCTGCTATAATACAGGCAGACAGGTGAACGTGCCGGAACAGTTTTCATCGGACAGGACTCTTCCCCTGTTGAGTAAACCTAAGGAGTGTATGCTATGAATTACAAACTGACAAGCAAGAATTTAGAAGTCACATCAGCCATGGAAAACATGCTGGACAAAAAGCTCTCTAAATTGGACCGCTTCTTTACATCCGATACAGATGCCTATGTTTTCATGGGCATGACGAAAAACCAGGCAAAACTGGAAATTACGATCCCGGTCCGGGGCGGCGCCATCCGCGCGGAGCAGACCGGGCCCGATATTTATTCCCTGATGGACGACGCCGTGGATTCCATGGAGAAGCAGTTAAAGAAGTACCGCAGCAAGCTGATCGATTTCTATCAGAGCGGCAGCGGAAAAGTCTATGAACCGC
Source organism: Lachnospiraceae bacterium (assembly GCA_017394885.1). Lineage (GTDB taxonomy): Bacteria > Bacillota > Clostridia > Lachnospirales > Lachnospiraceae > UBA6987. The sequence continues at coordinate 105,847 of JAFPWO010000010.1, forward strand.
TGGAGGAAGTGGAAGAAAGCACAATCAATATCGTCCGTACCAAGCGCTTCGCGGTAAAGCCCATGGACGCCGAGGAAGCCTGCCTGCAGATGGAGCTGCTGGGCCACAATTTCTATATGTTCCTGAATGCGGAGACCGGGGAAGTCAACGTGGTCTACCGCCGCAACGACGGAGCCTACGGCCTGATCGAGCCGATCCTGGGCGAGGAATAAATCTTCTCAATCTTTTTTCATAAATCAAGGGGCGGTAGGAACCGCCCCTTTTTATTTCTGTCTGTCATCAGTCGCCGATCACGTTCTGGATCGTCGACAGCTCATTCGTGCTGACCGGCCTTACCCGGACCTTATTGCCCGTAGAAGGGGAATCCACGCCGTAGCCGCCGCCGATATACAGCACTACGTGCCCGTGCTGCGCCGCCGGGTTATCCGTACGGTAGCAGAGGATATCGCCGGGCCTTGCCTGCCCGATGGACATGACCTTGATTCCGGTCTTCGCGATCGTGTAGGTATAGTGCGCGATATTGATGCCGTGGTTCAGGAAGATCGCCCGCAGGAAGCCGGAGCAGTCCGCACCGGTGACCAGGCTCTCCCCGCCCCAGCGGTACGGCAGGACGCCGACGTACTGCAGCGCGTCTTTTACGATCGCGGTCCGGAGCGCCGAAGTGCCGGCCGGAATAAACTGGCTGTAATACGCGACCGCCTGCTGTCCGATCGTTGCGATCTCCGCCGAATAGGAGGTTGCATACCACTGCGTGACCGCCCAGCGGGACGCCGCTTCGGAAGACTGCCGGTAGGACTCTGCCAGCCAGCTCTCGCGCGCCTTGCGGGACTCTTCCGCCGCCACATACGAAGCATAGCGGGACGCCTGCAGACGGGATTCTTCCACGATCGAAGCCGCAATGGAGGCTTCCACGCTCGCCTGATACCGGCTCGCTTCCCGGCTGTTGTCTTCATAGACGATGCGGTTGGCTGTCTCCAGGTTCAGGTTCTCTTCTTCCAGCGAGATCGCGTAGGGCAGATCCTGCGAGACGGAAACGCTCCAGGTCGGCACATAGCCGCTGACCTCGGTCCCGTAACCGGTCTCCCCGTAGAAGATCCGGACCCACGCGGCGTCATAGGACAGGACGCGGTATTTTACGCCGCTGTTTAAGACCGTCAGCGTATCGCTGCTGTCCGTCGCGTATTTGTAGAGGCGCTGCGCGTCGTTGATTACCGTGGCGTACGGCATCAGGATGCTGCTTAAGATCTCCACGGCTTCCGCGCCGCTCACAAAGAATTCCGACTTCACATAGCCGGTCAGGCTGCCGGAGCTGATATGATACCAGAGGCCGCTCTCGGTGTAGACCGTATCCAGGACGGTCGCCACCGAATGATAATACATCTTGCCGAGGATGTTGGAATAGGCGTTGGACTCGGCGCGTACATTGACATAGGTGTTGCCGCAGTACACGATCATATTCATCTCGGTGGTTTCCGCGAGATTCTTGATCCGCTTGCCCAGAAGAAGCGCGGAGGTCATCCCCTCTTCGCCCAGTTCGGAATCTCCGTGCTCCGTGATGACGTCCACCGGCTGCGCGCCGTTCGAAGCCGTGCGAAGGTTCAGGACCTCATCCACCGAAAGATTCTGGCCATCTTCCGCGGGGACTTCGGGTTCATCCTCTTCCGAAGGAATGACAGGCGATTCTGAGGGATCCTCCGGAATATAACCGCTCTCCGTATTGGCCGGGGCGACGCTCGGGCCGATGGCCGGCAGCGTTTCCGCACTGGCCGGGAGGCTTCCCATCAGCAGCCCTATGCATAAAACAGCCGCAAATATTCTATTGAAGGTCTTTCTTTTTCTCATAATCTTTCCCTGTACCTCATGTAAACATACTCATACAGTTAGACAAATTATAACAAAAAAGCAATGTTTTGTCAATATATTTGCATAATTCTAATTTTATACAGGTTCTTGTGGTCTGCTTTGCCGCACTTACAAGATATGGTATATTCGGCCAAAATATAAAAAAACCTTGAATTTTCTTAAGAAAACGGAGCCGGCAGCCGTCCTCCTTCCCGGGAAATCGGCTGCCGGTCTTTCTTTCGGCGCGCAGAGCCCGCCGCTATGCATCTTCTGGGTTTTTATGCATTCTTCAGGAAGGCTTCGTAGCCCTTGACGGCTTCGAAGATATCCGCCTTGCTGGCCAGCTCCCACGGGGCGTGCATGCTGAGCACAGAGATGCCCGCGTCCACCACGTTCATGCCGTAGTTGGCCGCGATATAGGCGATGGTGCCGCCGCCGCCCTGGTCGACCTTGCCGAGTTCCGCGGTCTGCCAGTACACGCCCGCATCGTCCATGATCCGGCGGATCTGCCCCATATATTCGGCCGAGCAGTCATTGCTGCCGCCCTTGCCCCGGGAACCGGTATATTTGTTGAACACGAGCCCGCGGCCCAGATACGCGCTGTTCTTCTTCTCGTTGACTGCCGGGTAATTGGGATCGTAGCCCGCGCTGACGTCGGAGGAGAGCATGCGGGAGTTCGCCAGCGCACGGCGCAGCTTTAACTCGCTGTAATCGCCGGTGAGCGCCATCAGCTCCGCCACGGTGTTTTCAAAGAAACGGCTGTGCATGCCGGTCGCGCCGACGCTGCCGATCTCTTCCTTGTCCGTGAGCAGGCAGCAGCTTGTCATCTTCGGAGCGGTAACCGCCAGCATCGCCACCAGAGACGTATAGGCGCAGATGCGGTCATCGTGGCCGTAGCCGATCAGGAGGCTCCTGTCCAGGCCGAAATCGCGGGCCTCGCCGGCCGGTACGACTTCGATCTCCGCGGAGATAAAGTCCTCTTCCTCGATCCCGTACTTCTCCTTCAGGATTGCTTTGATGTTCTTCAGCACGCTGCCCTTCGGCTCTTTTCCTTCCTTCGGCTCTTCTTCCGCGACCACTTCGCTGCCGATGAGGACGTTCAGGTCTTCGCCTTCGATGACTTTGGCTGCGGGCTTGCTCATCTGATCGGCCGCCAGGTGCGGAAGCAGATCGGTGATGCCCACGACCGGATCCGCCGGGTCTTCCCCGATGCAGATCTCCAGCACACTGCCATCCTTCTTCGCCACCACGCCGTGCAGGGCCAGCGGGAGCGCGACCCACTGATATTTCTTGATGCCGCCGTAGTAATGCGTATCCAGCAGCGCCTGGTCCGTATCCTCATACAGCGGGTTCTGCTTTAAGTCGAGGCGCGGGGAGTCGATATGCGCGCCGAGGATGTTGAGGCCCGCTTCCATCGGCTCGGTCCCCACGGTAAACAGCGCCAGGCTCTTGCCCATGATGTCCGCGTAGATCTTATCGCCTGCCTGCAGCGGCTTTCCGGCCTCCTTCGCTTCCTCCAGGCTGATATAGCCCGCTGCCCTTGCCTCAGCCACGGCCAGCTTTACGCACTCGCGCTCCGTCTTGCCCCGGCTTAAGAAAAGGCGGTATTTCTCGCCCAGATCCATCAGCTGTTTCTTTGCGGCTTCATCGTAGGAAAGCCACGCGTTTTTTCTCTCCATATCGTTCTCCTTTTACCAATATTGATACGGGTCCTTTTTCGGTTCCCTGCGTAATCCTTTGAAAATGGCGGCGAGGATGAATCCGATCACTACGCCGCTTAAGTGCGCGGCATCGTCCACGGCCGCGCCGACCCCGTGATAGAGCGTTAAGACCAGCAGCACGATGATCTGCAGCGGAGAAAGCGCGCCGATCTTCTCCCGATCGAACAGCGCCGCAAAGATCAGCGCCCCCATGAGCCCGAAGATCGCGCCGGAGGCGCCGGCAGAGAGCACTTCCTCACGCAGGTGCACGGACCAAAGCTGTGAGCAGACGTTCGCCCCGAACCCGGAGAGGAGGTAGATCACCACGGTCCGGATATGCCCCAGGCCCTTCTCCAGGATCGCGCCGATCACGAAGAGCGCCAGCATGTTGCCGACCAGATGCTCCAGGTCAAAGTGCAGGAACATTGAGCTCAGATACCGCCAGTATTCGCCGTCTTCCACTTTGGAGGTCAGCATGGCGCCGTAGCGGAGCATCGTCTGTCCGTCGATCCCGCCGCCTTCGCCGCCGGCTTTATAGCACAGCAGAAACAGCAGCGCGTTGATCCCCATGAGGATCAGCACCGCTGCGGCTTCTTTCGGTTCGGCGGCTTCAAGACGTCTGTATTCCATATTCCTTTATCTCAGCTGCGAAAGGCGCGTAAGGACTTCTTCCCGCATCTTCGCATACTTCTCACGCTTTTCTTTTTCTGCGTCGATCTTCGCCTGCGGCGCGCGGCTGATGAACTTCTCGTTCTTCAGCATGCCGTCAGAGCGCGCAAGCTCGCCGTCCAGGCGCTTCACTTCGCCCTCCAGGCGTTCGATCTCCTTCGCGATATCCACAAGCTCGTTCAGCGGGATCCACACCGAGCAGGCCGCCGTCACGGCAGAGACGGCATCGTCCGGGATACCGGCCTTATCCGCTTTAATGCTCACGCTTTCCGCCCCGGCCAGCGCGCAGAGGAAGGCCCGGCTCTTTGCCAGGGCGCCCCGCACGGCTTCATCTTCGCTCACGAGTGTCATATGCACCTTCTTCGCCGCCGGCACGTTCATGTCCACGCGGAGCGTCCGCACCGCGCGCACCACCTCCTTGGCCCAGGCGATCCGCTGCTCTTCCTCCGGAAAGTGCAGGGCCTTATCATACTGCGGCCAGGCGGAGCGCATGATCGTCTCCTCCCCGGTCTCCAGCGAACAGAAGATCTCTTCGGTCGCGAACGGAATGAACGGATGCAGGAGCTTTAAGGCCTGCAGCAGCACAAAGCGCAGCGTCGCCGCGGCAGCTTCTTTGCCGGCCTGGTCCTCGCTCCGGTAGAAGCGCGGCTTCACCATCTCGATGTACCAGTCGCAGAATTCATCCCAGACAAAATCATAGACCTTCTGCAGAGAAATGCCGAGCTCGAAGCGTTCGAGGTTATCGGTCACTTCTTTCGTCACGGTATTGAGGCGCGAGAGGATCCACTTATCTTCGGCCGCCAGCTGCGCTTCGGACAGCGGCACGGCCTTCACGCCTTCCATATTCATCATCATGAAGCGCGTCGCGTTCCAGACCTTGTTGATAAAGTTCCGGCTGGCTTCCACGCGGTCCCAGTAGAAACGCATATCGTTGCCCGGGGAGTTGCCGGTCACGAGCATCATGCGCAGGGCGTCCGCGCCGTACTTTTCGATGACCTCGAGCGGATCGATGCCGTTGCCGAGCGACTTGCTCATCTTGCGGCCCTTATCGTCGCGCACGATGCCGTGGATCAGCACGGTATCAAACGGCTTCTGGCCGGTATAGGCGAGGCCCGAGAAGATCATGCGGCTCACCCAGAAGCCGATGATGTCGTAGCCCGTGACCAGGGTACTGGTCGGGTAGAAATAATCCAGTTCCGGGGTCTTCTCCGGCCAGCCGAGCGTGGAGAACGGCCAGAGCGCGGAGGAGAACCAGGTATCCAGCGTATCCGGATCCTGCGTCAGCTTCCCGCCGCAGGTCGGGCACTTTTCCGTGGCTTCCTTTGCCACCACGGTGTGGCCGCAGTCATCGCAGTACCAGGCCGGGATCTGATGGCCCCACCACAGCTGCCGGGAAATGCACCAGTCGCGGGTGCCTCTCATCCAGTTCAAATAGATCTTCGTAAAGCGCTCCGGCACGAAGCGGATCACGCCGTCCTCGACCGCCTTGATGGCCGGCTCCGCGAGGGGCAGCATCCGCACGAACCACTGTTTGCTCACCATCGGCTCGATGGTGGAGTGGCAGCGGTAGCAGGTGCCCACGTCGTGCTTTAAGGGCTCCACGGACTTTAAAAGGCCGGCGGCTTCAAGATCTTTTACGATTTCTTTGCGGGCCTCCATGGTGGTCATGCCCGCGTATTTGCCGCAGTCCAGCACCTCCGGCTCGCCCTCGGCGGCCGCGCCTTTCTTCAGGGCCTCTGCCGCGGCAGCCACGTCGGCGGCGCCGGTCATGTGGCCGTCATAGGTAAAGCAGCGCACGCGCGGAAGGCCATGGCGGTTGCCCACCTCAAAGTCGTTCGGGTCGTGGGCCGGGGTGATCTTTACCACGCCGGTGCCCTTCTCCATATCCGCGTGCTCATCCAGCACGATCGGGATCTCTTTATTTAAGAGCGGCAGGATCACGTGGCAGCCGTGCAGATGCGCATAGCGCGGGTCGGCCGGGTTCACGGCCACCGCGGTATCGCCGAGCATGGTCTCCGGACGCGTGGTCGCGAGCTCCAGCTTCTCCCCGGTCTCCTTTACCGGATACAGCAGATGCCAGAAGTGGCCGTCCTGCTCCTCGTATTCCACCTCGGCGTCCGAGATGGAGGTTCTGCAGTGCGGGCACCAGTTGACCATGCGGTTGCCGCGGTAGATCAGGTCTTCGTCGTAGAGCTTGACAAAAACGGTCCTGACAGCTTCGGAGCAGCCCTCATCCAGCGTAAAGCGTTCGCGCGCCCAGTCACAGGAAGAGCCCAGTTTCTTCAGCTGGCTGACGATCCGGCTGCCGTATTTCTCGCGCCAGTCCCAGGCACGCTTCAGGAACCCGTCGCGGCCGAGCATCTCCTTGGTAAGGCCCTCCTCGCGCATGGACTCCACGACCTTGGCCTCCGTCGCGATGGAGGCGTGGTCTGTGCCCGGGAGCCACAGCGCCTCAAAGCCCTGCATCCGCTTAAAACGGATAATGATGTCCTGCAGGGTGTTGTCCAGCGCGTGGCCCATATGCAGCTGCCCGGTGATATTGGGCGGCGGGATCACGATCGTATAGGGCTTCTTCTCCGGGTTCACTTCCGCGTGAAAATAGCCGTTTTCTTCCCAGCGGGAATAAATCTTATCCTCGATCGCCGAGGGATCATACGTCTTAGCCATCGTAAACATAAATAATCTCCTTCTGTAAGATGTCATTCTGAGCGGAGTGACCGCAGGTCACGGAGTCGAAGAATCCCATAAGTCTTATACTGTCCCTGGCAGGGGATAGGATCCTTCGACTCGCTGCGCTCGCTCAGGATGACATTATTCCATCTTCTCCAGCTTCCAGATGTCGCTTACGTATTCTTCGATCGTCCGGTCGGAGGAGAATTTGCCGCTGCAGGCGATGTTGCGGATGGCCATGGCCGCCCAGCGGGACGGATCCTTATAGGCCTGCTCCACGCGCTGGTGCGCGGCTGCGTACGGGCGGAAATCCAGAAGCGTGAAATAGGTATCGGCCCGGCCGTTCACCTTATCCGTCAGCAGGGAATCATAGATCGGGCGGAACAGATCCGGCTGCGCGGGCGAATAGAACCCGTTGATCAGCTGCATCAGCACGCGCCGCAGGCTGTCGTCGTCGCGGAAGATCCGCATCGGATCGTAGTCGCGGTATTTCTCGTGGGTGATGACCTCCTCCGCGCTCATGCCGAAGATGAAGGCATTGTCTTCGCCGACCTCCTCCACGATCTCCACATTCGCGCCGTCCATGGTACCGATCGTGACCGCGCCGTTCAGCATGAACTTCATGTTGCCGGTGCCGCTGGCTTCCTTGGAGGCGGTGGAGATCTGCTCGCTCACGTCGCTCGCCGCGAAGATGATCTCTGCGTTCGATACACAGTAATCCTCGATAAAGACCACCTTCAGCTTCCCTTTGATGCGCGGGTCGTTGTTCACCACGTCCGCCACGCTGTTGATCAGCTTGATGGTCAGCTTCGCGATCTGGTACCCGCTGGACGCCTTCGCGCCGAAGATGAAGGTCCGCGGCGTAAACGGGCGGTCCGGGAAATCGCTGAGCTCGTTATATAAATACATTACATGCAGGATGTTGAGGAGCTGCCGCTTGTACTCATGCAGCCGCTTGACCTGCACGTCGAAGATCGAATCGGGGTCGACCTCCACGCCGTTGTGCTCGCGGATATAGTCCTTTAAGCGCTCCTTGTTGAGGCGTTTGATGGCTAAAAACTCGCGCTGCGCCGCGGGATCGTCCGCATACGGCAGGAGCTTTCTGAGCTGCGTCAGGTCCTTGATCCAGCCGTCTCCGATCTTGTCCGTGATCCAGGAGGCCAGCAGCGGGTCGCCGTGCAGCAGGAAGCGCCGCTGCGTGATGCCGTTCGTCTTGTTGCTGAACTTCTCCGGCATCATCAGATAGAAATCGTGCAGTTCCTGATTCTTCAGGATCTCCGTGTGGAGCTGCGCCACGCCGTTCACGGAGAAGCTCCCCGCGATGGCGAGCGGCGCCATGCGCACGCGTCCTTCGTAGAGGATCGCCATGGCGCGGATCTTGCTCTCGTCGCCCGGGTAGCGGCGGCGGATCTCCATCACGAAGCGGCGGTTGATCTCGTCCACGATCTGATAGATCCGCGGAAGGAGCCGCGAGAACAGATCGATGGGCCACTTCTCGGAGGCCTCGGCCATGATGGTGTGGTTCGTGTAGGCGAAGGTATGCGTAACGATCTCCCAGGCCTCGTCCCACTCAAGGTCGTAGTCGTCCAGCAGGATGCGCATGAGCTCGGCCACGGCGACCGTCGGATGCGTATCGTTCAGCTGGATCACGACCTTCTCGGCCAGGCCGTGGATATCGTCGTGGGTCTCCATATAGCGTTCCACGGCCCGCTGCAGGGTCGCGGACACGAAGAAGTACTGCTGCTTTAAGCGCAGTTCCTTCCCGGTATAATGATTGTCATTCGGATAGAGCACCTTGCAGATGGTCTCCGCGGTGTTCTCCGCCGCGGCCGCGGCCGCGTAGTCGCCGGCGTCGAAGGATTTAAGCTCCAGCTGTTCTACCGGCTCTGCGCTCCAGATACGCAGCGTATCGATCACGCTGCTGTCATAGCCGATGACCGGCATATCGTAGGGCACGGCCAGCACGCTGTAATAGCCCTCGTGGATGAAGCGGACCCGCCCGCTCTCGTCATATTCGCCGCGGGTATAGCCGCCGAAGTGGATCTCCTTGGTATGGCTCGCGCGGCGCACCTCGAAGGGGTTGCCGTTCTTTAACCAGTTGTCCGGGACTTCCTTCTGATAGCCGTCCTCGATCACCTGGCGGAACATCCCGTATTTATAACGGATGCCGCAGCCGTAGGCCGGGTAGCCGAGCGTGGCCAGCGAGTCCAGGAAGCAGGCGGCGAGCCGTCCCAGGCCGCCGTTGCCGAGCGCCCAGTCGCGCTCCTGATCCTCGATCGTATTCAGGTCGATGCCGTACTCGTCCAGGATCTCCTGCACTTCCTTCTGCGCGCCGAGGTTGATGAGGTTGTTGCCGAGCGCGCGGCCCATGAGGAACTCCATGGACATGTAGTAGACCATCTTGCGGTCTTCCGCCTTGACGCGCTTCTGCGTCTCTGTCCACTCTGCCATGAACTGCTCCTTGAGCGCCATCGAGAGGGCAAAATAGATCTGTTCATTCGTGGCTTCCTCGACGCCGGAGATCATCTGCATCTGCAGGATCTCGTTCATACGCTGCTTCAAAAGGTCTTTATTGATATTGATCTTGCTCATACGTCTGCTTATTTCCTCTCTACCCCGAGGATGATGGTTTCCCCGTTAATATTCCATTCTTTCGTGTATCCCTTCGCGCCTGCGTCCAGGGCGTCGGCCAGGACCTCGCCGCGGATCTCCGCCTCGTTGCGCTTAAGAAGCGCGGCCAGCTTTTCATTGCCTTCATAGGACAGCACGATGCGGTCCATGACCTCGAAGCCGGCTTCCTTGCGCATGGTCTGGACCTTGCTCACGATCTCGCGCACGAAGCCTTCTTCGATGAGCTCCGGCGTCAGATTCGTATCCAGGACTACGGTGCACTCGCCGTCCTGCTCGGAGACGAAGCCCTCCTTCTGCGTGACCGCGATCAGGAGGTCGCTCTCTTCCAGCTCCGCCGGGCCGGTGGAAAGATCCAGTGTGATTTTTCCTTCCGCCTTGAGCGCGGCCATGGCCTTCGCGCCGTCCAGTTCGGCAAGGAGCGTGCGGATCTCATTGAGCTGCCTTCCGAAGCGCGGACCGAGCGTGCGCATCTGCGGCTTGAAGCTGTAATCCACCAGATGATCCGCCTCCTCGGTAAACTCCAGGGCTTTCACGTTCAGCTCTTCCGCGATGATGTCATCGTAGTATTCGCCGAGTTCGAACGGCGCCTTGACCAGCATGCGGCTAAGCGGCTGGCGGTTTTTGATATTCGCGGTATTGCGCGCCGCGCGGCCCATCGTGACGAGCTTCACGGCGTGATCCATATCCTTTTCCAGGGCCGGATCGATGAGGCTCTCATCCGCCTTCGGATAAAAGCACAGATGGATGCTCTCCTTCGCCCCCGGCAGCACCGGCCGCACGATATTCTGATAGATCGCCTCGGTCATGAAGGGAACCATCGGCGCGGCCAGCAGGCTGACGGTATAAAGCGCTTCGAAGAGCGTCATATAAGCATTTACCTTATCCGGCTCCATGCCGCTTGCCCAATAACGCTCGCGGCAGCGGCGCACGTACCAGTTGGACAGATCCTCCACGAACGCCGCCAGCGCGCGGGAGGCCTCGGTCACATGGTAGTTTTCCAGGTTCTGGTCAACGGTCCGGATCAGGCTGTTGAGTTTCGAGCGAAGCCAGCGGTCCATGACCGGCAGATCCTTCGGCTCCCACTTCCCGTCCGTCATATATTTCGAAGGATCGAACTGATCGATCTCCGCGTACAGCGTATAGAAAGCATAGCTGTTCCACAGCGTGCTCATGAACTTGGAGCGGCCCTCCAGCACGGCTTCCTCATAGAAGCGCTTGGGCAGCCACGGCGCGGAGCTGTTGTAGAAGTACCAGCGGATCGCGTCGGCGCCGTATTTCTCCAGGGCGTCAAAGGGATCGACCACGTTGCCTTTGGACTTACTCATCTTCTGGCCATTCTTGTCCTGCACCAGGCCCAGCACGATGACGTTTTCGTACGGGGACTTGTCAAAGAGCAGCGTCCCCTCCGCCATCAGGGAATGGAACCAGCCGCGGGTCTGGTCCACGGCCTCGGAAATGAACTGCGCCGGGAACTGCTGCGCGAACACGTCCTGATTTTCAAAAGGATAATGATGCTGCGCAAAAGGCATCGCACCGGAATCGAACCAGCAGTCGATGACCTCCGGGACGCGGTGCATTACGCCGCCGCACTTTTCACAGGGGACCGTGATCTCATCCACATACGGACGGTGCAGCTCGACATTCGCCGCCTTCGGATCGCCGCTCTTTTCCGCGAGCTCCGCACGGGAGCCGATGCAGATACGGTGGCCGCAGCCGCATTCCCAGATGTTGAGCGGCGTGCCCCAGTAGCGGTTCCGGGAGATCGCCCAGTCCTGGATATTCTCCAGCCAGTTGCCGAAGCGCCCGCTGCCGATGGCTTCCGGCAGCCAGTTTACGGTGTTGTTATTCTTCACCAGGTCATCCTTGTACTCGCTTTCGCGGATGTACCAGGAATCGCGGGCATAGTAGATGAGCGGGGTATCGCAGCGCCAGCAGTGCGGATATTCATGCTCGAACTTCGGCGCATCAAACAGCAGGCCGGCGGCGTCCAGATCCTTCAGGATCACGGGGTCCGCTTTCTTTACGAAGAGCCCTGCGTACGGGGTCTCCGTCGTCATTTCGCCCTTGCCGTCTACGAACTGCACGAAGGGCAGGCCGTATTTGCGGCCCACGTTCGCGTCGTCTTCACCGAAGGCCGGGGCGATATGGACGATGCCGGTACCGTCGGTCATCGTAACGTAGTTATCACAGGTCACATAGAAGGCCTTCTCCGTACGCTGCTCCGCCACAAACTTGCCCGTAAAGGCAAAGAGCGGCTCGTACTCCTTATATTCCAGATCCTTGCCGGTAAAGCGCTCCAGCACCTCGGTCTCCGTCTCCGCGCCGAGCACGGTCTTTAAAAGCGCTTCCGCGAGGATATATTTACGGCCTTCTTCTTTTGCCAGCACCTTGACGTAAGTCTCGTCCGGGTTCACGCAGAGCGCGACGTTCGACGGCAGGGTCCAGGGCGTGGTCGTCCACACCAGGAAGTAGCTGTTGTCTTCGCCCTTCACCTTGAAGCGGGCGATGGCCGAGCGCTCCTTGACGAGCTTATAGCCCTGCGAGACTTCCGCCGTGGACAGCGGGGTACCGCAGCGCGGGCAGTAGGGAACGATCTTAAAGCCCTTGTACAGCAGGCCCTTTTTCCACAGCTCGGACAGCGCCCACCACTCGGACTCGATGTATTCGTCATGATAGGTCACGTAGGGGTTCTTCATGTCCGCCCAGAAGCCGACGGTATCGGAGAACTGCTCCCACATCTCCTTATATTTCCAGACCGATTCCTTGCATTTCTGGATGAAAGGCTCGATCCCGTATTCTTCGATCTGCTCCTTGCCGTTTAAGCCCAGCGCCTTCTCCACTTCCAGCTCCACCGGCAGGCCGTGGGTGTCCCAGCCGGCCTTGCGGGGGACGTAATACCCTTTCATCGTGCGGTAGCGCGGGATCATGTCCTTGATGACGCGGGTCTCCACGTGGCCGATGTGCGGCTTGCCGTTGGCCGTAGGCGGGCCGTCATAGAACGTATAGACCGGGCAGCCCTCTCTTTCCGAGAGCGACTTTTCAAAGATCTGATTCTCCTTCCAGAACTTCAGGACTTCCTTTTCCCGTCCGACAAAGTTCATGTCTGTGGGAACCTTTTTGTACATACTTATCCTCCTTATACGAAAAAACCCGCCCCAAACGGGACGAGAAACTCGCTATACCACCCATTTGACACATACTGACATACGCGCTCCGCGCTCACGGGCGGATCCCGGCCGGGCCTACTGATGATATCCATGTTCGGGCGGCAGCTCCGGAGGGACTTTCATCGCGCCGCTACTCGCACCGGTTCTCAGCTTCCCCGGCTCTCTGTGCCTTTGGCAGGCGCGCTACTTTCTCCATCATAGCCTTTCGGTATTCAATTGACCTGAAATAGTATATAAGAAAACACAGAAACTGTCAAGATAAAAACACGGAAAAAGGGCGGTTGGAACGGCTCTTTTGGGGGAATGCGGCGCATTACTGCTACGCTCCGAGGAAGCGTGTGAGCAGGACGTAGAGCAGCGGCAGGGTGACAAGGCTCAGGAGGCTGGAGATCAGCGCCATCGCGGCGCCGGGGCGGGCGTCCTTGCCGAAGCGCGGCGGGTAGATCACCGCGAAGAGTCCGAGCGGCACCGAGTGGGTGAAAAGGACGAACTGCATCAGACGGTCATCAGCCCCGGCGAAATACGCGATCGCCAGAAGGACCAGCGGGATCAGGACCATGCGGATAAGGCAGATCAGATACGCCTTTTTATCGAGGAACATCTCCTTCAGCACAAAGCCGCCGATCGTCAGGCCCGTGAGCAGCATGGCGATCGGGCTGAACATGGCCGAGCAGGCGGAAAGCGCGTCGGAGAGGAAGGCCGGCATAACCTTTCCGAAGCCGGCCAGCCCCAGCGCCGCGCCGATCACCATGGCGATCATGGAAGGATTGAGCAGATTCTTCCACAGCGCTCCGTCTTTCTTCGGCGTGAGCAGCGGGACGCCGTACAGATAGCAGCCGACGCTCATGGGCAGGGTAAAGAGGATGAAATAGTACAGCGCCTCCTCACCGAACAGGGCCTGCACCAGCGCGTAGCCGACAAAGCCCCAGCTGGTATAGATCAGCTGGTAGCGATAGAGATTCCGGTAGTAGCCTTCCTTCACGAAGAGTCTGGAGATCGGACCGGCGAGGAGAATGATCACGATCTCCAGCGCGAGGGAAAGGAGCATCGGTTTTGAATAAGACCGGATCGATTCGAGCGTGCAGTGGCGGATGAAAGCATTGAGAACGACGCCCGGGATGATGAAATCGCTCTCCAGGCGCGATAAGACTGCCGCCGCACTGTCGGGCAGCACATTCCGCTTCCGCAGCACGAAGCCGGCTGCGATGAAGAGGAACATATACAGAAGGGGATTCAAGAGGATTATGAATACTGTGAACATCGCTACTGCCCTTGTCTTCTCACACGCGCAGTCATCCTGCGGCAATGCCGAGCTGCGCCACTACATTAAGACTTGTTTTTCCTTCTTTTCAAAATATCTCCTACAATTCAACCTGGATTCATCGTAGCATCCAAAGAGGTTCACTGTCAAGATTGGATGTCGGATGAGAGGGCAAGAAAAAGGTCCCGACGGACACGCGCGGCAACAGAGCACCGCGGTTGTAAGATTCTTATGTTTTTGCTTGCGCGAAAAGGCATTACATGCTATACTTTTGTGACGTACGCGGGAAGCGAAGTTCCCACTGCCAGACGGAGGAATTACCATGTCTTACTCTTTGTATCTTGCCTTAAGCCTGCGTCCCGTCACCTTCCTTGTACTGATGAGTACCTGGGGTGTGCTGGCCATCGTTTTGGGTGTGGTGGCGGCCGTGCTGGTCGCGCTGTACTTCTACGGCAAGCGCCTGCAGAAAAAGCAGGACGACGCGCAGGCGCAGATCGACGCGCAGAAGCAAACCGTTTCGATCCTTGTTATCGATAAGAAGAAACTGCGGCCGAAGGAATCCGGCCTGCCGGAGATGGCGCTGTCCCAGATCCCCTGGTACGCGAAGCGCGCGAAGCTCCCCATCGTGAAGGCGAAGATCGGCCCGCAGATCATGTCATTGGTGGCCGACCAGGGCGTGTTTGACGTCATCCCCGTGAAGAAGGAATGCAAGGTCTCGTTAAGCGGTATTTATATTACGGAGATCAAGTCGGTCCGCGGCGGGAAGATCCCGGATCCGCCCAAGAAAAAGAAGCTGTGGGAGCGGATCTTGAGGCGCGATGACGCCGCGAAGAAGACGGCTTCCAATAAGAAGAAATAAGCTTTCCAATCGCTTTTGAATTCAGGAGGATATATATTTATGAAACGTTTCGTTAAGATCATTGCGCTGTGCCTGATCTCCGCGCTGCTCTTTACCGGCTGCGGTTCGAATAACTACAGCTCCACAGTCGCCGCGACCTACGGCGACAAGACCGTCTATCTGGACGAGGCCAATTTCTGGCTGCGCTATTTCCAGCAGACCTATGAGAGCTACTACGGCACGTACTTTTCCTATTACGGCATTACGGATATGTGGTCTCAGTCGAGCGGCAACCGCACCCAGACCTACGCCGAGAGCGCCCGGGAACAGGTGATGGCCGAGTATCTGCAGGCCTTTATCCTGCTGGACCACGCCGCGGATTACGATATCACGCTGACCGAAGAGGACCAGAAGAAGATCGAGGAAGCGGCGGACAGCATCATGGCCAGCACCAGCTTTCTTGAGCTGGCGAAGGAGAGCGATCTGACCAAGGAGAAACTGATCGACTGGATCGGCACCCGCTCCCAGGCCCTTAAAGTTTACGAAGGCGTAAAGGCCCAGGCCCCGAACGTGTCCGTCAGCGATGAGGACGCGGACAGCTTCAGCGTGAACTATTTCCTGGTCTACTCTTCCACCTCGCTCAAGGAGAGCGATTTCGCAAAGCTGGCCGGGAATGAGGATTCCACGGACGAGACCGCGATCGAGGGCGAGGCGCTGGCGAAGCGTCTGGAGGACTGCCTGAAGAACGGCGTGGAATACGATAAGATCAAGGAAGCGTTCACGTCGCTCACCGCCAACAGCGCCGCGTACCGCTACGCCGACACCAACAATTCTTCGATCCTCTATTCCAAGGCGAAGGAGATGAAGGAGGGCGAGGTGCAGATCATTGAGGCTTCCGGCAACTACTACGTGATGCAGATGAAGGATCTGCACGATGAGCACGAGACCGCCCACGCCCGCGAGGATCTCGAGGACGAGCAGCGCGTGGACTACTTCAACGAAGTGCTGGCCGAGTGGAAGAAGGCTGCGAAGGAGTTCTCCGTAAAGAGCAGCTTCAAGAACCTGAAGATGAGCAGCGCAAGCTGAGAAAAACTGAAAACAAAAAATCCTCCTGAAGAACTGATTCAGGAGGATTTTTTATGTCCGCAAATCATTCTGCGGCACATCACGCCCCATTTCTCTGATCGAATATATACGCGGTGATAATATCCCCCACAACGTTTGTAATGTTCAGAAGTCCGCCGAAAAACATCTCACATATAATTGCCAGTGAGTACAATTCAAAGGCGTTCATATAATTCAGAAGAATAACCATGCCGATCAGAATCGATCCCGGCTGGTTCGGCGCGCCGAGCGAGAGGAAAAATACCAGGACCATGATCATAAGAGCGGTCGTCGAGGTTATTCTACCGACGACATCCATGAGCATGATCGCGATCAGCGTCAGGATGAAGCAGTTTCCGTCCAGATTGATCTGGGCGAGGATCGGAATACCGATCTTCAGCCTCTTCTGATCCATGTGGTACTGCCTTACACAGTATCGGACGTTGAAGGGCACGGCATCGATGGCGGAGCCGATCTTCCAGTTTTCGCGCAGCAGAGGCAGGAGCTTTTTCACAAACGGAAGGATCGGAATCTTCTTGCACCAGAGCCGGATACCGTAACCGATGAACAGTACGGCAAGGCTCAGGGCAACGATCAGGATCAGCCCGGCAAGATAAAGCAGTATGCTGAAACCGTTTCGCATAACGATGTCCATAAACGCCGCGAAAACAAAAACCGGCAGGAAATACATAACGACGCTGAGCATCCGTGAAAACAGCGTATAGAACGCGTCGATCACGCCTTTCAGCCGGTCAAAGTGTTTCCCGGAATAACACATGGCCCAGGCGAACAGGATCGCCGTAAAAAACAGAGGGAACGGCGAGATCGACATAAACGGCGTGACAATATTGGAGGGAATCAGGGACAAGAGCCATCCGGGCAATGACATGAGATAGATCACATTGTCATGATAAAATGGTGCAATCGAATCCCGAACGAGGCCAAGGATCGCCACTGCCGTCAGCACCGCAAGCAGCACGGCAGCGATCGAAGACAAGACCATCTCCTTCTGAAGCTTTCTCGCTCCCGAGCTTCGCGTCGCAAGAATATAGATATCCGTCATGTGCTTCAGAAACGAGAGGAATGTAACAGGAGCAGCTATCATCAGCACCGCGTTGATAAACAGCGATTCGAACGGAGCCAGGATGCTTTCCGCCAGGAACTGCTTGTCCTCCGCGCCTGCCAGAAAATAAATAGGCAGAGATGCCGCTATCGCCAGCACCATCCCGATCACACAGGAGATAACGGAGGCCTGCCTGCCCCGGCGGACAGTGATCGTGATCCGGTTATAACCGGCTTGATAGCTGTAGTCGATCTTCTCGGCGTAAGCCGTCAGTATCCGGCCTTCGGGTGACAGCGCCTCCTCCTCGTCGTTTTCGGGGGAATATATGCGTCCTTCAAAACCCAGGCGGATCATGGTGCATCCCATCCGGCTGCGGCCGGAAACCGCTATGACCGCGTTTTCCTGCTGTGCGTATATGTTGTGGCATAACGCTTCAAAAATCAGCATTGTTTCCGTCATAACGGTATCGGCCGCCCTGCTTTCTTTCAGCACCTCTTCGATATATTCCCTGGCTGATTCAAAGTCCCGGGATAAGTTTTTGATTTCTGTTGTTTTCATGATTCTGTGAAAGAAACAATATGGAATCTGATACTTTATATCGCCTGTGTCACTTCTCTCAGCCACGCGGCTTCTTCTGCCGTAAGGCCGTCCCGCAGGCGCTCGTACACCATCGCGTGGTATTCGTTCAGGGCGATCTTCTCGTACACCGTGAGCAGCTCCGGGATGACCGGCCGCAGGTCGATCGGGCAGAGCGTGAGCGTCTCAAAGCGCAGATAGTGGCCGTATTCCGTCGTCTCCGCGTCCACGCAGAGCAGTTCGTTTTCGATGCGGATGCCGTAGCGGCCGTCCATGTAGACGCCGGGCTCATCCGTCGTGACCATGCCGGGCTTTAACGTCACGAGGCCGTCCATATCCGCGGGCTTCGTCCAGCGGAAGCCGTTCGGGCCCTCGTGCACGTTCAGGCAGAAGCCCACGCCGTGGCCGGTGCCGCAGCGGTAATCCAGGCCCATGTCCCAGATGGGCCCGCGCGCGAGGATATCCAGGAAGTAGCAGGTCGTGCCCTCCAGGAATTTCGCGCTCGAAAGCCGCAGCATGCTGCGCAGCGTCGCCGTATAATGCAGGCGCTCCTCTTCCGTGAGCGGCCCCATGGCGATGGTCCGCGTGATGTCCGTGGTCCCGTCCGGGTACTGCCCGCCGGAATCCACCAGCAGCATGCCTTTATTTTCCAGCATCGCGAAGGCCTCCGGCGTCGCGGAGTAGTGCATCATGGCCGCGTTCGGGCCCATGGCCGCGATCGTGTTGAAGGAAAGATCGAAGGCGCCGGCCTCGCGGCGGCACGTCTCCAGATAGTCGCTCACGTCGATCTCGCTTAAGGCCTCGCGGTCCGGATGATGCTCCAGCCAGTACAGCCATTTGACCATGGCGACGCCGTCCTTACGGTGCGATTCGCGCAGGGCCTCCTGCTCGGTCGGGTTCTTCACGCACTTCATCAGCGTGGTCGGATTGACCGCTGCCACGGCGTCTCTGACGCGCGCTGCGACGGTATAGGCAGTTTTTGCCTTATCCAGCAGCACCGGCGTGCCTTCGGGCGTTTCCAGGCCCCAGAAGGCCTCGTAGGGCCTTATTTCGACGCCCTGTGCCGCGAGCGCAGCCTTCACTTCGGCGCTGATCGCCTCTTCCTTTACGAAGAGCAGCGCCTGCACCTTATCCACATAGGCGAAGGCGAAGACCACGGGGTTATTCGGCACGTCCGCGCCGCGCAGATTGAGGAGCCACGCGATGTCGTCCATGGCGCTTAAGATAAACGCCCCGGCGTTCTTTTCCTGCATGGCCTCCCGCACGCGTGCAAGCTTTGCGGCCGCGCTTTCCCCGGTATACTTTTCATCCAGCAGCCAGGCGCCGTGGAATTCCTGCGCCGGGCGGTCTGTCCAGATCTCCCCGATGAGGTCCCGGCCGGCTTCGAAGCGCACCTGCTTTTCGCCCAGCTTGCCTCTCCACTCTTCCGCCAGTTTCAGGCTCACGATCCGCCCGTCAAAGCCGAGCACCTGTCCGTCCGCAAGCGTCTGCGCAAGATACTCCGCCACCGTGGGCACGCCCGCGACCGCCATGCGCATGAGCGTAAAGCCCGTGCCTTCGATCTGATGCTCCGCCTGCAGGAAGTACCGCCCGTCGGTCCAGAGCAGCGCCTCATCCTGCGTTACGACCACCGTCCCCGCGGAGCCGGTAAAGCCGCTGATAAAGCACACCGCGCGGAAGTACGCGCTGACATATTCCGAGCAGTGAAAGTCCCCGCTGGGGACCACGTAGACGTCGATTCCGGCCTCCTGCATCTTCGCGCGCAGGGCCGCCAGCCGTTCTTTGATCATTGTTTTATCCGCCTTTTTTATTCTTCGATATGTTCCATCCCCAGCCGCAGGATCGACGCGATATGGTCATCCGAGAGGGAATAGAACACGGTCTTTCCGTCCCGGCGGGCCCGCACCAGATTCATCTGCTTTAAGATGCGCAGCTGATGCGAGATGGCCGGCTGGGTCATCCCCAGGAGCTGTGCGATATCGCACACGCAGGTCTCCGAGCACAAAAGCACATAAAGGATGCGGATTCGAGTCGAATCCGCAAAAACCTTGAAGAAATCCGCCAGGCTGTAGAGCTCCTCTTCTTCCGGCATGGCGTCCCGGACCTTTTTGACCAGGTCTTCATGCACGTGAAGATAGCTGCAAAGCTCGATGGTTTCCCGTGCGGGGTCCATCCCCGCGTCATAGAGCCTGTTCATCAGCTTAAGATCTTGATCTCGCCCCGGCTGCCCTTTTCCTGCGTGCCGTCCGCGATCTTGGTGTGTTTTTCCACGATGCAGTTCTCGAGGGTCACGTTGTCGCCCACGTAGGCGTCATCCAGCAGGATGCAGTTTTTGACCGTGCTGCCGTCGCCCACATACACCTTCTTGAAGAGGACAGAGTCCTCCACCGTCCCGTTGATGATGCTGCCGCCGGCCACCAGCGAGTTGACCATGCAGGCGTTGCTGTTGAGCTTGGCGGGCGGGAAATCGTCGACCTTGGTGTAGATGAGCGGCTCTTCCTGGAAGAAGTAATGGCGCAGCGCCGGATCCAGCAGGTCCTGGTTGCACGCGAAGTAGGACTCCACGGAGTTGATATTGGTCCAGTAGCCGTCCATCAGGTAGGCCATGATCCGCTTCGTGTCGAGGTGGCGAATCAGGATATCGCGGACCAGGTCGTAGCGCTCGTTCAGCTTGCACTCTTCCAGTATCTGGATGAGGTGCCGGCGCCTGGCTACGTAGATGCCGCAGTTGACGATGCTGCTGCCTTCCTTCGGCTCGCCGTCTTCCTTCTCGGACCAGGCGGTGATGCGGCCTTCATCGTTTACTTCCAGCACGCCGAAGCGCTTCGCGTCCGCCTGCGCGAGTTCCTTGCAGACCACGGTCACTTCCGCGCCGGTGCGGGTGTGCTGCTCCACGACTTTATTGTAGTCCAGCTTGTACACGCCGTCGCCTGAAGCGATGACCACGTACGGCTCGTGGCGTTCTTTTAAGAATTCCAGGTTCTGGGCGAGGGCGTCGGCCGTGCCCAGATACCAGCTCCCGTTATCCGGCGTGATCGTCGGATTCAGCAGATACAGGCCGCCCTGCTTGCGTCCGAAGTCCCACCATTTGGAGGAGCTTAAGTGCGCGTTTAACGAGCGGGAGCTGTACTGGCTGATCACGGCTACGGTGTTGATCCCGGAGTTGGTCATGTTGCTGAGGGTAAAGTCAATGCTGCGGTAGGTCCCAGCCAGGGGCATGGCTGCCACCGCGCGCTTGCTGGTGAGTTCCTTCATGTGGGCAGAATTGCCGCCTGCTAAAATTAAACCGACTGCTTTCATGCCTTTGTCTCCCTCTTAATAATGTATTCTCCGCTTTCCAGGACTCCGTTCGGATAATCCGCCGCGGTGGTCGTTCCCATGATGGCGACGTTCTTGCCGATCACGATGCCTTCCGGAATGGTGCTGCGGGAGCCGATGACCGTGATCTCGCTGTTGTACACCTTCGGATCCAGGCGGCTCGGTTCGAAATTTCCTTCGCCGATGCGGGTATTCCTGCCGACGACGGTGTTCTCCGCAATGATGGCCTTGCGGACGATCGCGCCTTCCTCGATCACGACCCCGTTCATCAGGATCGAATCATAAACCTTGGCGCCAGGCTTAATGACGACGTCCGAGCCCAGTACCGAGTGCTTGACGCCCCCTTCGATCACGCTGCCGTCGCCGATGATGGACTGCCTCGCCTTGCTGCCCTTCGCGAAGAACGCGGGCGGATGTGCGACCGCCGAGGTATAGATCTGCCAGAACTCCTCGTAGAGGTTGAACTCGGGCACCAGATCGGTGAGGGCCATATTGGTCTCCCAGTAGGTCGTGAGCGTGCCCACGTCCTTCCAGTAGCCGTGGAATTCATAGGTATAGAGGTTGTTGGTCTTACGGAAAAGATAGGGGATCACGTGCATGCCGAAGTCACAGTTCGGGACGTCGGAGAGCTCGATCAGCGCGGATTTGAGCGCCGAATAATTGAAGATATAGATACCCATGGAAGCCAGATTGCTCTTGGGGTTCGCGGGCTTCTCCTCGAATTCTGTGATGTGCCCCGCGCCGTCCGCCACCATGATGCCGAAGCGGTGCGCTTCCTCCCACGGGACCGGCATGACCGCGATGGTCGCTTCCGCACCGGTGCTCTTGTGGCGCGTCAGCATCTCCTCGTAGTCCATCTTATAGATGTGGTCGCCGGAAAGGATCAGGACATAGTCCGGATTGTACTGATCCATGAATTCCATGTTCTGGTAGATGGCATTGGCCGTCCCGGTGTACCATTCGCTGTCGCCGGAGCGTTCGTACGGCGGCAGAACGGTCACCCCGCCGACCTGCTTGTCCAGATCCCACGGGATCCCGATCCCGATGTGCGAGTTCAGCTGCAGCGGACGGTACTGTGTCAGCACGCCCACCGTGTCCACGTCAGAATTCACGCAGTTGCTCAAAGGGAAGTCGATGATTCGATATTTCCCCCCGAAAGCGACTGCAGGTTTTGCCATTCCCTGCGTGAGCACCCCTAAACGGCTGCCCTGGCCCCCCGCCAACAGCATGGCTATCATCTGTTTTTTCGCCATAATTCCCTCCAAATGTTTATAACGCTACCATTGAGGTAAAGTTTATTATAGCATGACGTGATAAAAAAAGGAAGAGGAAATGTGGGGGCGCCGTGGCCGAAAGCAGTCATGAAGGGTGAGCGAAGCTTGTATCCCGACCGGCAATATCTTACGTAAAATTTCACGTAAAATCTTGCCTTCCCTCCCGCGATATGCTATCCTTTTTTCAGAAGGAGGTATTATCATGGCAACGATCTATCCGGTTTCCGATCTGCGGAATTATCGAGAGATCCTCGACCGCGTGGAAGAAGGATCACCTGTTTATCTGACCGTGAACGGACGGGGGCGCTACACCATCCGGGATATCGCGGAGGACGAAGCCTTCGAAAAGACCAAGGCAATGCTGCGCCTGTTCTGTGAACTGAACGAGGGCAGGATCTCCGGCGAAAAAGAGGGCTATGTCTCCGCCGAAGAAGTCCGGGCGAGACTCCGGGAGTTATAGCTATGGCCTATTCTGTCGAATACTCTCCTGCCGCCATACAGGATCTGCTGCGGATCCGCGCAGAGGTCTTCTCCGCCTCCCGCGATAAAGGCGTCACCGTAAAATATATGGATGATATGATGGATGCGGTGGACCGGATGTCTGACTTTCCCGAGGCCGGCACGCCTCTCTATTACGAGAACAGCTTCACCTCTTACTACCGCCTTTCTTTCAAGGCATATCTGGTATTCTACCGGCTGGAAGGGCAGCGCCTGCTGGTCGACCGTGTGCTATACGGAAAATCGGATTATCTCCGCACGCTGCTGAAATAAAATTGATAGAAAAGGCTTCAATTTTCTTGCATTTTTGCTTGACAAGATGCGCGCTTTCGTGTAAGATACCCTTTGCGCGGAAAAATGCTGCTGTAGCTCAGTCGGTAGAGCGCATCCTTGGTAAGGATGAGGTCACCGGTTCAAATCCGGTCAGCAGCTCGAGTGCAAATCCCCTGAAATCATCACGGTTTCAGGGGATTGTTTTATAGTCTGAAAATCGTTTCTATTTGTGCTCGTTTTGGAAAAAGTCACAGCCAAGGTCACAGCGATAAGATACAAAACATGACAGAACACTTAATAATATTAAGTACGTGTGTTCTGGGATTGATCTACAGACAAAATAATCATACAAAAAGAGCCCGTTAAGGGCTTCTTCTCTGGTCCGATCCGGGCCGTTTTTTATGTTTACGATGGAGAAATAGAGGAAATAACGATGACCACCTCTAGAATCAAAAACTCCCTGGCTAGCCCATGAGTTTTTGACAAGAAAAGGCATCCCCTGGGACTTGTTTGATGCCCCCTATCTTTTTTGATTATACCCATGCTCCGGGAAACCGGCTGATGGGCCGTTCTCTATCACATGTTCGCGCTCGTGATCTTATTCTCGGTTAAAACACTTAAAAACGGTTATTTGTGTCTTATTCCGGTTAAGTCTTCCTTTGTCGCTCTCGCTCAATATTTTTTTGAGGCCCATCAGCCGGTTTCCCAGGCACTCTCAAAATACCGGCTATAGGGGGGCTGCCCCTCATCCCTCAAGCGCGGGGAAAGTGTTTTTTTGAGGCCCATCAGCCGGTGTTACAATCAAAAGAGGCGTACAGTGATGATCTCACACTGTACGCCTTATTTTTTACTCATAAGTACTCAGGAGTATATTTGTCTCCGTACGTCCCGCGCGAATTGCGACTTCGCCATCTGCTGCGGATCGCCATTCTGATAAACTTTGCCTCAACGCGTCCCGCGCGAATTGCGACCACGCCGACCTTGCCAAGGTCAACCGATGCCGTCTTTGCCTCAACGCGTCCCGCGCGAATTGCGACCGCGGAAACGCGTTAATTCTAACGCAATTCTTGAGAAACACGCTGTGAGTAGGTAGATAGCTTCTCAGTTTTTATACTGCCCTGACTATTTTCCCTTGCTCTTTTGCTGTCAAAGCTTCCTATGAAACTATTAGCGACAGCTTCGGACTGACAATAGACCGATATAAAAGGTGCGAACCTATTATTGTTTTTCTGTTAGCTTACCCTTCGCACAATCCCCATACTAGCAATTGTTTTTGGTGCCTTCTTAAGTTCATCAATACAATTATCATGTTGAATCACAAAACCTTCATAATCCTTTTTCAACGATTCTTTATCAAAACTCATTGTCTCAACATCTATATGTTGTAATAAAAATGCAGAATATAGATCTCGTTGTATTCTCTTCCCATCCGGCATTTTATTCCAACGTTCACTTAGTTCTTTTTTATGGTACTCGTCAAGAACATGATTATATTGGCTTGCTTTTACCGAAGTAGGAACTTCTATGATTCCTTCATAACCTCTGGATTTTAGTTTTAAATCCAATAATGTTGTTAGAGTTTTTGGAGCCTTATTCGCGATAGATTTCCCAAAACGCTTCTTTCGTTTATACTTACCAGTTTTCTCTGATATCTCTGTTTCTTTAGCTCGTTTTGCAAGAGCAGCCCATGCCATATCTTCTATGAAGAATGTGTCTCCAAGAGTGAGAAGGTGATTGGCCAATTCATTATGTTGCCGTTTTCTCGTTTCCGCTTGCCTTTGTTGAATCAGCTTAAGTTCCTTTTGGTACTTAATGTATCGTTTTGATTTGTTGTTTGTAAGCTTCACCCCACGCTTATATGTGCCATCCTCATTGTAGTTTTCCGGATTAGTTGCCCGACGACTACGATCCATTTTTCTTTGAAGAATCATTTTTTCATGCTCTATATTATTGACAGCATCTGCTAATTCTTTTAACCCAACCTCCTTATTTGAAACATAAGCGATTGTTTGTGGACCAATATCGATTCCCACTATTCCAGTATTAATTGGATGCTTCTCTTCACCGGTCTTTTTATACTTAACGACGGGATTACCTTCAAGCGCCAATTGTACATACCAATGATTTTTAGTCCTTCCCGCCTTTTTTATTATTCTGCAATACTTCACTTTCTTTTGGAGCATTTGGTTTTCATAATCATTGTTCGGAGTTAGTTTAATTGGCAGCTTTAACCCCTTCCATTCTATACAAGTTCCCCGATAGATTATTTCTGTTCCTCCGCTTTTGCCTGCAGCAGAGTACCCCTTTATTGAGTTTAGCTCACCATATCGCTTAAAGTGCACATCCCTCCCTTTTCCAAAGAGAATACTATCAAATGCCTGCCATACTTGTTTCGCTATACAGTGAACAGCAACATTTGAACCAATGTTATCAGAAAAATGCTTATAAAAGGGTTTCATATCAGTAGTAAAATCATATTCGGAGAAACCTGCATCTCTACGCATTTTCGCCAATCGTTTTATACTCTGCTTGTATTCTTCTGAATTTTTATCCGATTCTTTAATTCTCTCTATGATGGATAAGTATTCTTCAGAAGATTTGAGTTTCCTATATTTCTTCAGTTCATAGTTTAGCAATGTGTTGTATATCTGACGTGCAATCTCCAGACGCTTTTCAAGACGATCTGCTTGCCATTTTTCAATTTTCAAAGGCAAAGTCAGACAACATGTATCCGTTGTAGAACGTCCCATTAGGTCTTCACCTCCTTTCGTCTGCTTTTATGAATTTAAAGTAGCAACGTTTTAATACTTTTCAAATCTCATTCCTCAAGACCTATATACTTTTTTAATTGTGATTCACCTTCGTGCAAAGATAAAGCAACTGCTTAAGGTCTAGTCCATAAAACTTACCGTAGATATTACACTCAATGAACATAGAATATTTCTCCGCATTTGCCTCTATCTTTTCTGCCTCTGTTCTTAACGATTCATAGTAGGTTTCGAAGTCATAAAATGTCACATTAAGCGTTACGTGAAATCCTCCAAGTTTATTGTTTGGGACATAAGTAAAAGCGCCATACTCAAGTAAAGAATACTCTATATCATCTTTACCAGTATGTGTGGACTTTTCATGATAGTATTCATAACCCTCAAAGCCAGATATTTTTTCAATCCACCACGTATCATCCAAGTTGACCTTACCACCTGTTATGCCCTCTGGAATTTTGGCAGACTCCCCGGAAATAGCATTTATAAAAGATGCATATGGAGAATACTCCTCGTTCTCTTTGATGCCTTCACTTTGAAAGCCTGCCGTTATTTCCTGCACCTTCTGTAGACAATCCTCTCTGCTGGTTATGCTCGCATCTGCTTCGATAGTCCAAATCGCATTAATCCACTTGTTCTTTAGTTCCAGAACAAGTCGTTTTCCTACCTCTATGCTTTTCCAGTCTTCTGATAATTCAACCGTAAGGTCAACAGAGTCTACATCTCCTTTAGGACCGAAATTGAATCCATAGGCATAAAAATCCCATAGTTTTCCATCCATTTCTGAGTATTGATTTAACTTTTTAAACTCATCATAAACCGGAACGCTTTCACTCTGTTGTGGCTGAGTCGGCACTTCGTTCTCTGTAGTGCCGTCCGTTTCAGTTGAAGAAAATGTCTCCGATGAATTTTCAACCTCGTCATAGAGCGGAGCGCTTTCACTCTGTTGTGGCTGAGTCGGCAATTCACTCTCTGAGGCATCATTCGTAAACGGCTCCGATGAAATGTCTGGCAACTCCGTCGAATGTGCATTCAAGCTCTCAAGAGCATCTAAACGCTCATCAGTTCTGCTTATTTCCTGGTCATAATTAGATTTTCCGCAACCACTTATAGTAATAATTAAACAACTCGCAAGAATAAGAACAACTATCTTCCTCATTATTACTCCTCCCCAAGTGCTGTACAGTTGATTGATGCACTATTTCGGCAGTTCTTTCAGTTATCTCTGATTCAAAAAATTCATCAGTTGTTCATGCGTGATCTTCCACCGGCCTCCGATCTTGATGGCCGGCAGCTGCCCGGCTTTAACGTACCGGAGGAGTGTCCTATAGCTCACGCCCAGGACCGGAGCGAGATCCTGAAGATTATATATCCGGATCTCATTCATGAGCTCAGCCGCTTTTGTGTTTTCTTCCATGATCACGCCTCCGCTTGTTGGTGTCTTTTGGAATATTGTAAAACCCCAAGCCATATAATGCAAACGATTTTTAACGGAAAGAAAGAACGCTCCTTTTCCAGTCATCAGACTGTACTCCAGAGCGCTCTCCTTGATAAAAACTCTAATGCTAGCCCACCAGTTTTTGATTTCAGCCGGTTTCCTCGACTATTCCGTAACCGACTGTGAATTAATCATTAACTGTCCTTCTTCCCATTATGGCGGACGTCATGAAGGTCATTTTTACCCTTTTCCGAAGAGTTGATCTACGATAGCGTCCAAATCCCTCTGGATTCGTCTTAACGAGTCCCCGATATGACAGAGCGCCTGTCCGGTCAGTGCCGCGTTCGGTTCGCCGTTAAAGAAGGCCTGTTCCATGATATAAATCATTGACGCCAGGTTCTCGACGTTGTTTCTGACGTTTTCGACCTGCAGCGCGGTGTCGGCCGTGATAGCTCTGGCCGGTTGATCGTTTCCGTTGGCGTCCTTCGTTACGAGAAGCCCGTCCTCCGGTACGCGCGGATGAGTTTTCGTGAATCCTTCCGGAAGTCCGCAAGCTATAGCGGCCAGATCCAGATCGTTGACTTTCGTCTGCTTCGTGGTATTCTCTTTGTTGCTCATGTTCTTCCCTTCTGGGCCATTTTATGTTATAATTGTCCCGCATGGCCCGGCGGCTGTGTGACTGCGGTTCGGAATTGGCCTTCTCGCTCTCCGCAGTCTTTTTTTGTTGTTATATAAACAATAGCTTTTTGTAAGACCAGAGTCAAGTGATTTTTGTCATATATTGTCATGTTTTATGCCTTATCTGCCACTTTTTGACGCATTCTATGCAGATTCTCTTAGAAATCGCTTCTCGAGGCAAATAGAGGGCTTCTCAGGCGTTTTAGGACAGTCCTTCACATAAAAAAGGAGCAAGCCAGACAGCTCACTCCCTCGACCTGATTCCGATATTCGCCTGGTTTCGACAACGGATTGTCTTACAATACTGTCGGATCGCCTGGCTGTTTGTCATTTCCTCCGCCCTCCAGTGTATTCTCATCAATTTCCGACAGGAAGTCTTCTTCAAGAGCTCGGCAGAGTATCCGTGCCTCCTGATTGGAGAGGATCATCCCCTTCCCAGGTGTCCACCCTTCTGGCCAGGTGTTCTTCCATACTCGGAGATCGTATTTAGGCGCCTGGTTCTCCCATTGGACTATGTTCAAGCGCATCTGCTCCAGGCCTTTATCATGGAGCAGTGCCAGTTCCTTAATGATTTGATAATTTGCCATTTTATTTTCCTCTCAGTCCAGAGCCGTAACATGCCCCATCTCATCAACGATATAACGCCTATCCCGTTTCCTGGTATGCACCTCAGCATGGTGTTTTCGGCAGAGTGCCTGAAGATGCTCAAAGTTAAGTGTCACGGAAGGATCGGTCACATTGTTCTCATTTAAAACGATTTTATGATGTACGATCTCAGCTGGCTCCACCTTTCCCTGCTTCATACAGAGCTCACAGAGCCCGCCCACCTTTCTCAAATACGAAGCCCGGCAATGATGCCAGGCCTCGCTGTTGTAGAACGCTTCTGCCCAAGGTTTCATGGTGCTCCATTAAACCGGTTTATGCCAGTGTACGACCTCGTTCAGCAGATTGAGCTTTGCGGGATCACAAAGCTTCGCGTCCAGGAAGAAAGTCACGTCCGGTCCCTTCGCATAAACAGGATATGGTTTATGCAAATTGTCCCGTTCGTCCGGGATTAGCTTCATGGGCAGCGACCTGTCGTATCCGCTCGGACTATACGCCTTTCCGTCTTCCGGGATCCCGGCGCATTCCGCACACTTTACGCGCATACGGAGCGCTTCGTTCTGAGCATTCACGATCTCCAGGAAGGCAGCGCACAGATCCCGGCGGGCCTTCTCATACGTGGCCCACGATTTAGCGAAGGCCTTGTTATAGCTCTCTGCATACTCTTTCCAGGCAGCCTTTGCCTCGTCCTCCGTCGCCAGTATCTTCAGCTTTTCCGCCTGCTTGTTTCGCACAAATAGAGTATCTGTTGCCAACTGAGCCGCATCTCGCTTCTCCCGGTAAAGAGGAATGTTTCCCTCCTGGGCGGCTGCATCGGCCTCTTTCTCCAGGCGTTCCTTGTCGGCCTTCAGTTTTGCCACTTCTTTCTCCAGGTCAGCTTTAGAAGCCTTCGCCTGTTCGAGTTCATTCAGTAGTTTTTCGAGTTTCGTCATAATGACCTCCATCAATAATCGTTCATATTGCTCTCTGGCGTTTCCATGTCCATTTTCAGTTTTCTGGCATCACCGGTCTCGTAGTGTCCAATGCGATTACTCACAAAAGCAATCAGCTTGCTAAATCGCTTCGCCTTTTTCTGTGCGATCTTTCTTTTCGTTGGATTTGTATCAACTTCCGCCAACAGTTTATGCCGTCTCTCTTCTGTTTTCAGGTAATTCAGATACTCAGCCGTCGTCATTCCGATTTTCTTCAAAGCATTCACCTCCTTTCTGTCGATCTACTGTTTTTTGGAGATCACGGAGCGCTAACCGATGCAATCTAAACACCTGACTGTTGCTCCATCCGGTCTCGCGCTCGATCTTCTCCCATGTAAAGCCGTTATAATACCGCATACAGATGATGATCTTCTGATCATAGTCGGCCAGACTGTCGATCAGGTCCCAAAGTTGTTCAAGTGCCTTTAGTGCCATGTCCTTGGCTCTTTGGAATCTCCGCTCCACCTCCTCAATCTTTTCCATTGTTGATTCCAGTCCCTGAATAGAATTGTTCCGCGAGAGCCTGTCCCACCTTGGCGATCTTGGGCCGGCTCCCCTTATTGCATCCAGTTCCTGGGCCCAGATCACCGCGTTTCTGTTAGCTCTCTGATACGCAGACAACATCGCGCTTACATCTTCCATCCACTGCCCTCCGCATAACTTCAGAACTGCTTGCCTTCCGAATGAAAGTCTGCTATTCTGTTATTGGTCAATCTGTCATGCGGCAGGGAAGGACGGGAATTCATGCATTCATCTCCGTTTCCAGTTCATAAGCGATCTTGGCAAAATCAATCTCCTCCTTTTTCGCCTTTTTGCCTGTGTCTGTTCTCAAGGGAAAGAGGTCTATCCAATGATGCTCTGCCGACTGAAGAAGGATCTTCTCGGCCAGGACCGTGTCACCACCACTGAGATCCTCCAACTTGCGGACTCTTCGTAACGCGGTTTTCTCCGTGAGTGTTTTTTTGTCTCTTTTACACATCAAGGAGTATTCTTCCCATGCCTCACAAACAAAATCTGCAAGGAACAAATCAGAGCTCGGTCTCGGCGGCTTAGCCGCCTTTTTCTTTCTCGAAGATAATACGTCAGTATTATCAAGAGAAATAGGTTTAGGTTTAGGTGCCCCTGTTTGGCTGCCATAAGGTACCACTGGAGGTACTCCCTCAGGTACCCCCGGAGGTACCCCGTCAGGTATTACATTGGGAACAAATCTCTTTGCATTCTTCGCCCTCATCATCTGTATTTTCGCCATCTGACGGGCCATTTCCGGGAACATCCCTCTGACGGTTTCGTTTTTGCCTGATAGGTCTACAGTTTCCCCATCATCAAAAGCGAACAGGGCTTTGATAAGAGCGCCGGCACTTTCATCAGATATCGCATCGAATGATTGTCTGATATCTTTAAAGAACGCATAAGTCGTTAGGTTATGTTTCCTCGCCATGAGCCGCCTCGCTCTCCCTGTTCAGTGCATCCATCAGCATCGGCACATTGATCAGGAAGCGGTTTCCACTCTGGATATACGGCACCGTGCCGGCCTTGATTCCCTGGCGAAGATAAAACTGACTCAACCCCGTCACCGCTACAGTCTCCTTGATGGTCATGAACGGCTTACTATACTGCATGTCTTACACCTCCATTCCGATTGTAAATATTGATTCCTGGAAATACTCTTCCTCCGGTTCGTCTGAATCAGTCACGTCTTCACTGTTGCACTCTTCCTCCGGATTCGCCTTAGGTCTGTGCCCGAGCCGGTATGGATATAACTGGCACTGTGTAACAGGGCATAATTTAACCTCTTTGTATTGGCCGGCGCTGCATTCCAGACAATGGGCACGGATCGCCCGGATCGGTGTTTTTACAGACTCCATCACTCCCTCCTCTCTTTGATTTGATCGATGATTTCAAAGATCTTTGCTTTTTCATCATCAGACAATTCATGCCGGAGCTTACGAGAAAGAACCGCTTCATGTATTCCTAAGCACTCAGCGATTTCCCACTGAGCGACTCCGGAAGCTTTCGCTCTCTCCCTGATCTCAACATTTTCATATCGTGTTTTCATATAAGTCCTCCCTTTCTCCTGGAATCTCGTCAAAATCATAGTTGACAGCAACAACATAGTCAAGTATAATGCAAATATAACACTTTATTGTTCAGTGTTAATTGAATTATCGAGGCGCTGGATTTTAAGAATTAAAACCCTGATATGACGGAGGAGAAAGATGGCAAGAAAGAAGAAAGAAGAGACTGGAATAAACACACCCCTGGCAAATAGGCTTCAGCTTATTATGGACGGAAGAGAAGGCGATCCATTATTCGAAAAAAAACCTCGCGGTGATGGTAAAAAACTTGCCGAATATTTAGGAATGAGTAAACAGACAATCAGCATGTATAAAAATGGGAGTATCCTCCCTGAAGTACCTACGCTCGAAAAAATCGCTGACTATTACCATACTTCAACAGATTGGCTGTTAGGGCGATTTCCTGAAGATTGCAAAAGTCTTAATGCTGAGACTCAGAGAATGGCAGAGCACACTGGGCTAAGTCAAGCAAGCATCGAAGCCCTCATTATGATATGCAAAGGAACAGAACACTTTGACCCTGACGTTAAGGGAAAAGAATTCATAGACATGGCTCTTCGTCAGGTTAAGATTGAAATTGACAAACAAGAGAAAAAGGCAAAAGCGCTACACGATCAGTTCATAGAAACTGGTATAGAACCCGATCCCACCAAACTCGAGTTGAAAACCGTTTTCGACGATTTTTATCGAAAAGTAATACCTCTTGATCCTGACGATAAAGAAAAATATCAAATTCACGACTCCGACATGAAGGGTATTAAACCGGAGATATCTCTAAAAGATATCCGTGATTACATCGCAAGCAAGAATATACGCAAGTTTTACAGATTACTATCAAAGACCGTACAACAAAGGAATGCGCACCGCAACGAGGAGGAATGAGTCATGGCATCCACCACATTGAAGACAACAAAGGACGGGAAACAGTATTATAAGATTCGTGTCCGCATGGGAGAGAACAATCCGACTCTGAGCCATAACTGGTATGTTCCGGAAGGATGGAGCAAAAAGGCCATTGATAGAGAGCTCGCAAAAGTCTCTGCTGAATTTGAGCGCCAGTGTAAGGCCGGCGAAGTGAAGAGCCGCAAGCAACGCCAGGAGGAAGAGGCCC
This sequence comes from Lachnospiraceae bacterium, assembly GCA_017394885.1. Classification (GTDB taxonomy): domain Bacteria; phylum Bacillota; class Clostridia; order Lachnospirales; family Lachnospiraceae; genus UBA6987. The sequence goes on from JAFPWO010000010.1 coordinate 138,372, forward strand.
AGAGAGCTCTGGAAGAGGCAAAGATCCTGACACTGGAGGATTATGCCAACAAAGTGTTCATGCCGGCCCTCACCGTCACCTGTTCGGAAACTTGCCGATGCAATTACCAGGGGAACCTGGACAACCATATCATTCCGGTCCTGGGATCATTCAAGATCACTGAGATCACCCCGGCCCAGATCACCGCTCTCCTCCTTCAGAAACAGAGCGAAGGCCTTAAAGTGGGCTCTTGTCTGAAGCTGTACACCATATTAAACTCCATGTTCAAAAAAGCGTACCTGGAGGACGCCATCACAAAGAATCCGATGGATAAAGTACAGCGACCGAAGGCCACAAAGTCAGAGGGAAAGACCGACGAGATCAAATCTTTTACCGCAGATGAATTACGCTACATTTTACAGTGTGTCCGCAATGAGCCGTTACAATGGCAAACATTAATCAATCTGCTCATTGATACCGGCTGCCGGCGCGGAGAGATCACCGGCCTGATGTGGGATTGTGTAGACTTCAAAGAGGGGTCCATTACAATCAAACGGAATCTGTGTTACACACCGGACAAGGGAATTTACATTGACACTCCGAAGAACGGGAAGAGCCGTAAGATCTTCATCTCTCCGGATGTTATGGCACTGCTTAAACAGGTGAAAGCATCCCAGAGCCGTATCATCACACTCGGGCATAATGGTCCCGGATTCGTCTTCACCCAGGAAGGAACAGATCTCCCGATGCATCCGGACTCACCGACACGCTATTTTCAAACATTAGGGAAACGGTACGGGATTAAAGACTTCCATCCTCACAAGCTCCGTCATTCCTTCGCGTCTGTTGCGATCACAAACGGAGCAGATGTGGCCTCCGTCTCTGAAAAGCTCGGACACTCCGATAAGGCGATCACCCTCCGGATGTATACCCATGCTGATGAAGAGAGCCAGAAACGTGCCAGTGAGATCTTCCGGAGAGCTTTAGATGAAGCAAAGGTCACAGCAAAGGTCACAGGGCTATAAAAAAACGCCCCAAAAACAGGAGCGACAAGATACAAAAAGATAGAGCAAAGAAACAGCAAAATACATTGATATACCGTCATATTTGAACGATTCAATACATAACGTTCCAACATGATAAAACACGGTTTTGACGCGTTGGTAAGGATGAGGTCACCGGTTCAAATCCGGTCAGCAGCTCGAGTGCAGAAAAGCCTTGGAATCCCTACAGGTTCAGGGCTTTTCTTTTTTGTCTTTTCGGCCTCTGAAAACGGCTATTTTTCACGTTAGCCGAACATTTTTAGCCGAACGCATAGGTTAAAACGCTTATTTTATCAAATTAAAAACCACGGTATGCTGCATATGATGTGGAGATTGACTTTGCACGAAAGAACGGATATAATAAAATAGCAAGGCGCTTAGAAAGACTGCGATTTGAAAGGAGGCAAGAGATCCTTGGCGTACAGAGAAGTAATAAACAAGCTCACTGATGCCGGCGCTGTGTTCAGATGTCAGGGCATTCTCGAATGCCTCGAGAAGAGTATGAATGCGCCGGATGTAGCAGAAGCAATGAAACTGCTGAAAAATGATGGCGTTGTAATAATGGGGAGGAAAATATCCTCATACGCGCAAGCGGCGTTAGATATACTTGGGATTGAAAGATACAATGGGAATGATCCGGAAGTCATTGAATTGATTCCTGATCTAAAAGAGTATTTGGCAAGTTGATTTGCAATGCCACCTATAGATAACCACGGCACTTCGGCATCGTGGTTTTTTGATGCTCGAAAGGAGGGCGACATGCACTATATGATCCATGCCAGCCCGCAGCGGATGTGGTATGTGGATGATTACTTGATACCATTGCTTTATTTATCAAAATAAAACCGCCCCTCCGGGCGGCTTTCTGGTCAAGTCTTTTGTTTTTACCGTTTCGCTGTCAGATAGTCGAAAGCACCGACAAAGCCCCAGAAGAGACAGTTAAGCGCCATATAGGCATCCTTAATCTGTGCTCTTAACATTAATTAACGAAAAACTATTTTTGTTATTTTATCACAGATTATATACCGGTTCAATATTGCATAATTTAAAGAAAGCATAGAACATAACACTGAGAAACGAGTTTTAGAAGAGATAGCAGAAGGGTATCTGCTACTTCAGATACCCTCTCTAATGATTATAATGACACCTTTGCCGATAAAGAATATGGGATATACGCATGATCTGCGGTTTGAATATAGGCTACCTCATTGTGCATATAATCGGCTAAATCCGTGCCGGTATAGGATCCGAATTTTCGGAAGACTCTATATAATACATCAAGTTCTTCACTTGTGAACACAGCATCATCATACTGTTCCTTCGGTAAAATCCGGTAGGATGTGTTTTCATAGTCATTATATATTTCCTCATGAGGAACTAAATTCATCAATTCATAATGACCTACGGGAAGCGCCCCCATTGGCATGTGTTGATAAACAAGACCACTCATAGACCTTCCATGTTCTTTAAAGAAAAGTGCATCCGTGTACCAGAGAAGCTTCATCAGCTTCACCTTAAAAAGCCCAATACAATGTGAAGCAAAGAAAGCTACCATGTTACATATTTTGTCTATGTCTAACTCAATTCCACCGGTAAGCAAGGGCGAGTTTTGAAATTCGGAATACTTGGAAAGCAGAAGCCTTCTGGTAAGATAATCAGAACTTGTTCGTTCAATATCTTTTTCAATGAGCGTCGCAAGTTCAAAATATCGAGACTCATCAAAAGAACTCTTGTTTCTAGTGAGAAACTGTTTTGCCTCTAACGCATCCTCTGACACAACATGTAAAATATCATCATATGTTTCATCTTGGATCTGCTTTGTTTCGTAACGAGAAACTGTAGCTTCACCCCATCCAAGGAGCTTAGCCAATTCTCGTTGGGTCAGGCCATACCTGTTTCGCAGATTGATAATATCCTGAGAAGTAAACATTTGATGAGCGGAACGATAAGCATCTCTAGCTGCTAAGAGGTTTGCGTCCATTACCTTTGAAGGAACAAACTCATTCTCACCGTCTTCGGTATTCTCACATACATAGTATTCTTCCTGGTATTTGATTATTTCTCCTTTAATTGTTGCCGTCGCGATTCTTGTTCTCCTGTCAACAAGATGAAGTTCACCGCACAAAGGGCATTCGATCTTTATTGGGTTTATTAATGCACTGTTCACTTCATCTACCTCCCCCTTATTCTTTTTCATTTTTTCTATATTGTTTCCTTTTATATGGATATACAGTAATTGGATGCCTTGCAAAGTGGAACGAAATACAGAACACGAACTCATCCTGTGTTCTTTTGCGCTGCTTCATACGCACTTTAATGTAAATATCCCGACCTCCTATTTTCTTTCCGAAAACATAGAAAATCTCAAATCCTTCAGCAACATTATCAACAATGCTTTCGCTGTAATTATCTAGCCTCAGAGTCTTTAATTCCTCAACAACATCAGAAGTGTCATATCCCAGCTCTAACATCGTGTTTGCATTTGTATACTCGTCATCGGGCTTATCGGCGTCTCGGATATGCTGAAACATGAAGTCCCGGTCAATATTAAAACTATCACTGGAAAGGACAGAGTTCATCTGTGCAAGAAAGTCTTTGACAGCAGATCGCTCTGATGACATATGTATTTTTTCCATAAGACCTCCGTAAGTGTAACACACATAGTATTATAGCATCAATTGATAGTTTGTCAATGCTGATTGATGTTTTTTTCAAAATTACAGGTTATATGCTCTTCCTGGAGTCATCAAAGAAAAACGGCTATACTGAGTGGTAGTACTCAATATAGCCGTTTTTTCTTATGCTACACCGTTTTAACGCGTCATTCAAACATATTTTTCTTGAATATCCAGAAGTAAGTCCCCCTTCCGGACGACTTCTTCATCGGCAGAGCCCGATTCTCCGGTCATTTTCCGCGGGGATGCAGCGCTTCGCCGTCATCTTAAAACACCAGCGTATCCGTTTTCGGCAGGAGCTCGGCCAGACGCTGGCGGCAGATCCCGATGGTCCGCTGTCCGTCCTCGGTCTTGTCGCCGCCCCGGCGGAGCGTGCGGCGCAGGATGCGCGTGTAGCCCAGGATCATCGCCTTCTCTTCCGCGGCCCGGATCCTCTCTTCGTCCGCGCCGTCCAGATAGGCCCGCAGCGATTTATCCCAGAATTCATTGGCCTGCGCGGACCTGATGCCCAGGAAACCCTCTACGTTGGCAGGGTTCCCGTCCGAAAAGCCGCGGTAGGCGTTGAACATGCTCGCGAGCTCGAAGATCGGATGCCCGTGGCAGAGGGTATCCATATCGATCAGCAGGCTCTCTTCGTTCTGCAGCATGATGTTCTTGATATGATAATCGCCGTGCAGCATATGATTGTCTTCCGGGACCGCCCGGATCAGCGCCAGGAGCTTTTCGCTCTGATCGGCCGGCAGATGGTCTTTCAGATATTCCGCCCATCTGAGCGCCACCGCCTTCATATCCGGCAGGGTATCCGGCTTCACCTCGGTGCTGTGGATCAGCTTCAGAAGTTCGATGCTCAGCTCCACGAGCTCATCCACGCTCTTTTTCCCCTGGATGAGGAGCTTGGCGAAGCTGTTCGCATTGAGCAGCTCAAAAACGGAGCCGTAGCCGCCGCCCTCGATCCGCACCACGTCGTAGGGGATCGCCGTGGGAATGCCCAGCACGAAGGCCGTGCGCGCCAGCTCACGCTCCCGGTGGATCTCCGGCAGCGAATCCGGGTTCAGATAGACTTTCACGATGGTCTCCGGATCGATCCGGTAGACGCAGCCGTTCGCCCCGCGCCCGATCACCTCGCAGCCGTCCACGGAAATGACGCGGTAGGCCTTCCGGACGTCCATCATCTCGGTAAAGCCCGTCATTTCGAAGATCTCATAGACCTCCGGGGAAACATTCACGAGGCTCAGGTCCGGGCAGACTTTTTTCAGCCGCAGCAGGACGCGCAGGCCCGCGCTGGAGATGTAGCTGAGCGCTTCGCAGTCTACTATGATACTCTTCGGCGAAGTTTCTTTCCGGATCGCGTCGATCTCTTTTTCGATGAGGGGAGAATTGACCGAGTCGATACGTCCCTCCAGATGCAGTGTCAGCGTACCGTTTTCGTTTTGATACTTCACTGGTTCTTCCTCCCGTTCGTCAGTTCTTTTCGGATCGTCAGGATATTCTGCCCGTCTTCATAGCGGTAGCGGACCTCATCCATTGTTTTGCGGACCAGGAAAACACCGAGGCCGCCGATCTTCCGCTCTTCCGCGGAAGAAGTCACGTCCGGCTCTTCCGTTTCCAGCGGGTTGTAGGGCTGCCCCCGGTCGATAAAGGTCATCTCCAGCGCGTCGGGATCCGTAAGGAGCTCCGCTTTCACGGTGGCTTTCCCCGTGGCCGGCGCATACGCATAGCAGGCGATATTGGTGAAGACCTCGTCGACGGCGAGCTCGATCTGCATCTGCGTCTTCATGGAGCAGTTCTTCCCCTCCAGCAGCTCGTTCGCAAGATCGATCACGATCGGCAGGTTTTCTGTTTTGGCTTCTAAAGTAATCTCTTTCATTTCTGCCTTTCCTTCAGCCGGATCCGGCGCGCCTTCGGCGCCTGTGGCCGGCCTGATACGGGCCCTGTCCATGCGCCGCACAAGAAAATAAGGGACAGGCGATTTTCCCTTTATCAGGATCTTGCGGGCAGGGTTATCAGACATAGGCCGTCCTTTCGCGGCGATGCGGGGCATCGCCCATACGGTTTTATTCGATCGTCAGAATGTCCGTAAAACCGGTCACTTCGAAGATCTCCATAATGGTTTCGTTTACATTTTTCACGGTCATGCGGCCCTGACGGTTCATCCTCTTCTGCGTGATCAGCAGGACCCGCAGGCCGGCGGACGACATATAGACCAGCTCGCTTAAGTCGAGCACCAGGTCTTCGATCCCGTCCAGCGATTCCTGCAGCGTCGCTTCGAGCTCCGGGGAGGTGGCCGTATCCAGCCGCCCTTCCAGGGTCACGGTCAGCCGGGCACCGTCCTGCTCTGTATGAATAACCATTTGTTTCCTCCTTCATTGAGAAATCACAGACTCATGCAATATTACTATACACTTTTTTTGAAGATTTGCAAAGGTTTTGTATCTCCTGCCCTCTCCCGGACGCGGGAAGATTTTCTTCCTTTCGTTTGACTTTTTCTCCCGCTGCCGTTATAATGAGGGCAAATATCATCTTCAGGGCGGGGTGAAAGTCCCCACCGGCGGTAGAGTCCGCGAACCGAAAGGCCGAACCGGTGCGATTCCGGTACCGACAGTCACAGTCTGGATGAGAGAAGGAGTTTTTTTATGTCCAAAAATCGATCCCTGGTCCGTTCCATGGCATTTATCGCCATCGCCGGCGCGCTCGGCGCCGTCCTGATGGCACTGGATTTCGCCGTTCCCTTCGTTCCCAGCTTTTTGAAATTCGATATCTCCGACCTGCCCGGGCTCTTCGTGGGCTTCTTTCTGGGACCGGTGCAGGGAGCTGCCTGCTGCTTTGTGAAGGTCCTTGTCCGGCTGCTGATCAAGCCGACCAAGACCGGGTATATCGGCGAGCTGGTGAACCTTCTGGGCTCGCTGGCTTTCATATTGCCGGCTTCCCTCATCTACCGCCGGCTCCACACGAAAAAAGGCGCGCTCATCAGCCTGATCAGCGCGACCCTCTTCGTCAGCGTGGCCTATATTTTCCTGAATGCGTATATCTCTTTCCCGATGTACGGGAAGCTCTACCATCTGTCCACGGATGCGATCGTGGCCATGGGCAGCGCCGTGAACCCGCTGGTGAAGGACAATGTAACGCTGATGCTCTTCAGCATCTTCCCCTTCAATCTGTTCAAGTACGGGGTGGCTTCGCTCCTCACCTGGCTGCTGTATAAGCGCTGCGGCCGGGTGCTGCGCAGCATCATGGCCGAGCCGGACAAATCGTAGCGGAGGTCTTTCCGGCCGTTTTAAAAAGGGCGATGCCGTGCATCGCCCTTTTGCTTACATCAGTTCTTTTCCGGCGCCCCAGGCGTCGCCTGCCTTCTCACCGGTGGTGAAGTATTTATTGCGGAACTGGTTGAAGGTCAGCGCGTCCAGGCGGTGCACGCAGATCTTGCCGTCTTCCTTCAGGATGCGTTCATCCGCCAGGGTTCCCACGACCTTTACGATAAAGCAGTGCAGGTTGGCGCCGTCGATTTCTTCCAGCAGCTCACACTCCATGGTGAGCGGGAACTCTTCGATCACCGGGGCGTTGACCAGATTGCTCTTCACCGCGGTCAGGCCGCTGCGTTCGAACTTATCTGCCATATCATTTCCGGAAGCGATCCCGAAATAATCCGCCTCCTTCATGTGGGCGGCGTCTGCCAGCGCGACCGTGCAGGCGCCGGTGAGGCGCAGGTTCTTCGCGGTTTTATGGCGGGCGCTCAGGCACAGCACCAGCTTATCCGAGCTGCACTGCGTGCCCCAGGCGGCGTTCATCACGTCCACGGTCCCGTTCTCGTCGTAGGTGGCGACCATCAGCACCGGCATGGGGTAGATGGCGGCTTTTATATTGATGCTTTTCTTCATGGGTATAGTCTCCTTTACTTAAATGATAAATACAGTATAACGGAGACGCGGAAGAAAAACAATGAAAAAAGCGGGAGTCTGGCCTCAGAATGACAAAGTCACGTGTTTTCCCAGGCTGTCCATGCCGATGTCGATATCATACAGGTACAGGCCGTCTTCTTTCGGGGCAATGACCCAGGCCGACCCCCACCCGGCTGCATTATTCCGGGCCAGGCGCTGCGGCACCCAGACGAAATCCGACAGGTCGATCCGGCTCTCCCGCAGCGACACCGCATACGTCGATCCATCCCGGTAATCCACCCAGAAACGGAGGAAGGCTTCCGTCTCCTTTTTCACGCAGACCGCCAGATTCCTCTGCGAAGACGATACGGACAGAATATCCCCGGTCAGCCCCTGATAATTCGTCAGCCACAGATCCGTCCCGTTTACAATCTCCCACTTCCCATAGTCCGAGAGCCGGCTCTGATAGCCTTCCTGCGCAGGTTCAAAGACCGATCTTCCCGGCTTTCCGCCGGAATAAGGGACGACCAGATTGTAAGGAAGGGAAGGATCCGTGGTCAGAAGGACACCGATCCCGATATCAGCATGGCACGCGTAGATCAGCACGTCCAGGATCTGCTCCGCGCGGATCCCGTCCGGCAGCGCGGCAAAAGCTGTCTCTGGCGCCTCTTCCTGCAGCGGGAAGAAATATACCCCTTCCGAATCCAGCAGGATCACCGCATTCTGGTCCGCGGCGATCCGCTGCGGATCCTTGCAGAAGGAAAGATCCAGCGTATGCAGGCTGCTGTCTTCTGTCTGCCATACCAGGCGCCGGTTCAGATGATCCAGAAGGACCAGCGTGCCGTCAATTACCGTATTGCCGGGGATAAAGCAGAAATCGCAGATCCCGTCCTCTTCCGTGTAGAGCGGCTTTCCATCCACCACAACCGGAATCGACAGACGGGCATACGGTTCCTCCTGCGTTCCTCCTGACGAACGCTCCGCTCCTTCCAGCGGGATCCGGGTGAGCGCTGCCTCCTGACGGCTGCCGGAACCGTCCCGGTCCTTCAGGGCCTCATACACCCCGGCCCACTTGGTCTCCCGGCTGCGGATCGCAAAATCTGCCCTGGCCGAAATATAATCATTGATCCCGAAGGGAGATATGCTGAGACTGTCCCGGAAGCGCAGCGTCCGCCCGTCCGGCGTCAGATAAAAGCTCTGGATCGGGGATGCTTCCTCAAAGCTCTCCTTCTTCGCGTTGATCACCGTGATCCGAAGCGCGCCTTCGGTCAGCTCGTCTTTATCGAATTCGGTCATCCATTCCGTGCTTCTCTGCCAGTTGATCTCCGGGTCGTCGAAAAGCTGCAGCAGCGGAAGGATATCCTCTCCGGAGAGAATGAATTTCTCTCCGTCCGACTCCACTTTTGCCTGCCAGTAATTTTCCCGCGGCTCGGACAGCGCTTCCGGCGCATAGAGAGTCAGCGGCGGGCCGCTTTCCATGTTGCGGATGGCGATCGCCAGCAGATGCATCCAGGCTTCTTCCGGCAGCGGCTCCGCTGTGATGCTGTCCCAGCCGTCTTCGCCCCAGGAGGGCTCATCATTCGGGGACGCACCCGTAAAATGCAGCAGATATCCGTCTGACCGCAGCGCAAAAATGTCCTCTTCTCCGTCCGGCTTTTCCAGATAGAACCAGGCGAGCAGCGAATGATTCGTATCATTGATCAGATCTGACGGGACAACGTCACGGTACGGCCGGCGGGCGATCGCTTCATACACATACGCGAATTCATCCAGCCGCGGGATCCGGCTGCAGAAGGCCGCGGTATTGGTGAAGATACCGTTGACTGCCGCCCGGATGCGCTCCGGCTGCGGGTTTTCCGTGCTGTCCGCGCTTAAGGAAAAGCGGTAATAGCTCAGCGTATCCCAATCGGTATCCACCGCTGTACAGACCAGGCGGATATCCGTGGTTCCTTCTTCCACGGCCGCGTAGTATTCTTCCCTTGTTATCTTGTTTCCTTCCGGCAGCGTGCGCGGGAATTCGTCAGACAGATAGTCGTAGGGGCTCACAGCTTCATACGAGACCTGTGTCGGCTCCGCGGACGGTTCCGTAGATTCTGAAGGCTCTGCCTCGCTCTTCGTCTCCGGTTCCGCAGTCGCCGTGCCCTCCTTTGCCGTCTCCGAAGGATCTGCCGCGCTTTCCTTCCGGTCGGTCAGCGCGCAGCCGGCCGCGACAAGGCTGATCACCAGCGCGCTGACGATGAGCCAGAAAGCCGGTTTCTTATAGCTCAGCACCGAGCGGATGCGGGTGCGGACATTCGTCTCTCCGAAAGCCAGCGGGCAGGCGCTGATCACATGCCGCGGCATGCTGCAGTTCACCAGAGCGAAGGAATAGGCTTTGCGGTACTCCGCGTTTTCTTCCTTCACCACCTTTTCGTCGCAGGCGGTCTCGATATCGCGGCAGAGCAGCACGTAGCCCAGCCAGAACAGAGGATTGAACCAGTAGACCGTCAGCAGGAGAAAGCCCAGCGGCTTCCAGATATGGTCTCCTCTTTTCAGATGCGCCTTCTCGTGCGCCAGCACGTACTGCTCATCCGCCGGCGAAAGCGCCGCGGGCAGATAGATGCGCGGGCGGATCAGTCCTAAGATAAAGGGCGAGCCGACGTTTTCGCTGCGGTATACCTTTTTTTCCCGCAGCCGGGCGTCTTTTATCTGCCGGCGGATGCGCAGGAAGCTGCCGATCATGTAGCCCAGCATGAGGACGGCGCCGGCTGCCCAGATGCGGGCCAGATGCGGCATGAGATCCGTGCCCACGGTACGCGGCGCGGCCTGTGTCTCGCGGCTCACCACCACGTAATGATCGCCGGCCTCGTCCTTCTGCACGGGCAGCTGCGGGTTCTGCCGGCGGATCTCGCTGTAAGCCGGCTCCGCTTCGCGCACGGTCTGCACCATCTCCACGGGGCGTTCGGCCAGTCGTTCCACGGTCTGCCCGCTGCCCACCGCCTGCGGCACCATGGAGACCGTACTCTTCGGAAGCGCCGGCACCAGCAGGCGCAGCGCCACCAGGGCCCAGAGGCTCACGATCAGCACGCCCGGGGCTTTTATTTTTTTCAGGAAGAAGCGCAGCAGGATCACCGCCGCCAGCACGATGCTCGCGGAGAGACTGAGCTTCAGCAGCGTCAAGAACAAAGCGGTCATGCCCGGCCTCCTTCCTCATATTCCTCGATCATTTTCCGCAGGCTCGCCGCTTCCTCCTCCGTCAGCCGCCGCCCGTCCGTAAACGCGTTCAGGAAGGCCGGGAGCGACCCGCCGAAGTGCAGTTCCACAAAATCCCGGCTCTCCGCTTTCCGGACGCTCTCCCGCGGGACCATCGACGTCACGGTGCTGTTATCGATACGGAAAAGGCCCCGTTCGCAGAGCTTCTTTAATACGGTATAGGTCGTGGTCCTCTTCCAGCCCAGCTCTTTTTCGCACGCGCTGACAAGCTCCCGGGTGCTGAGCGGTTCCTTCGCCCAGATGATATCCGCAAAGCGCGTCTCCATCCGGCCGAGACGGTATTCCTTCATTTCTCACGCCTCCTTGTCTATTGCGATAGACATCTCTCTGGCGTCAGTCTATCACGATAGACACTCCCTGTCAAGCGTTTTCCAAAAGAAAAAGAGGCGGCAGCTTTTCACTGTCGCCTCTTTCACCTCTCTGCAGGCTTACTTGGTAAAGATCAGGAGCGTGACCAGGATGATCACCCCGATGAGGAGCAGGCACGGGATCGCGATCGTGACGATCCCGGCGATCCACATCGCGAATTCATCGCTTTTATCCACCGGGGCCTCATCCACGATGGCATCCTTCTTCGGATCCCAGTACTCTTCTATCGGTTCCTGTTTTTTCTCTTCCATGGATCTCCTTACAGATTCATCTTCGACGTTTTCACCTCGAACAGGTAGTTCTTGTTCTCATCCAGCTTGCGCTCCGGATAATGGCAGGCGCAGAAGTGGTTCGGTTCGACCTCCACCAGCGGCGGCGAGACGCGTTTGCACTTCTCGGTCGCCATGTAGCAGCGGGTACAGAATTTGCATCCGGGCGGCGGGTTGACCGGGCTCGGGACCGTGCCTTCCAACACGATGCGTTCCTTGTCCTTGGAGCCTTCTTCCGTGGTCGGGATCGAGCTTAACAGCGCTACCGTGTACGGATGTCTCGGATCATCGAACATGGCCTTCTTATCGGCCAGCTCCACGATATTGCCCAGGTACATGACCGCGATACGGTCGGAAATGAATTTAACGACGGACAGGTCATGCGAGATGAACATGTAGGTCAGCTTGTTCTTTTCCTTCAGTTCCTGCAGCAGGTTGATAATCTGCGACTGGATGGACACGTCCAGCGCGGATACGCACTCATCGCAGACGATGAACTTCGGCTGCACGGCCAGCGCACGCGCGATGCAGATACGCTGCCGCTGACCGCCGGAGAACTGGTGCGGGAAGCGGTGGAGCATGTATTCCTGCAGACCGGAGTCTTCCATGGTCTTCACGATGTACTCACGCATCTTGGCGGAGCCGTGGCGGAAGAAGTGGTGCGTGACCAGGCCTTCTTCAATGATCTGGCCGACTGTGAAACGCGGGTTCAGGCTGGAGTACGGGTCCTGAAAAATGATCTGCAGGTCCTTGCGGAGGTTCCGCATCTCGGAGTATTTGAGGCGGGCCAGGTCGATGCCGTTGTCCCGCATGGCCTCGTACTTGTCGAACTCGGGATCGCCGGCATACTTGGCGCGGACGGCTTCAAGCTTCTGCTCAAGGTCGGCGATGGGACCGTCATACTCCGCGGCCTTGGCTTCCAGCTCCTTGAGCTTGGCTTTCGCGCTTTCTTCTTTCCGGGCCAGCCCGGCTTTCTTGTTCTCTTCCGCTTCTTCGACGGCCTGCTCAAAATGCTCTACGTCCAGCCGGGCCTTGCGCACGTCCAGAAGGATGGCGTTCTGCTTTTTGTGGGTCTCATACAGCTCCAGCAGCAGCTTCATGCCTTCCTTGTCATCCTTGACGTAGAAGCCGCCGATGATCTTGACCAGGTTGCTCAGGTCTGTTTCGGATTCGCAGCGGGCGATATTCGCGCTCTGCAGCAGATAGAAGTCCGCCGCGTCCTCGCCGCCGGCTTCTTCCACTTTCTTTTCCAGTTCTCTCGCCTTTTCCAGCGATTTCTTTAACTTGTCACGGTATTTTCCTTCGTTGCGGATCGTATCTTCCACATAGGAAGGAGTCAATTCATCCAGCGTGGTCCCATAGTACAGGGTGCAGCCCGCGGTCTGCGGATACAGCTGCAGCAGCACACGGCCGAGCGTGGACTTTCCGCAGCCGGATTCGCCTACGATACCCAGGGTCTCGCCTTCGTAGATATCCAGGGTGATATCCTCATTGGCGCGCACATACAGCTGCTTCTTCTGGAAAATGGAGGTCTTCGCAACCGGGAAGTATTTCTTCAGGTTAGTGATTGACAGTAATTTTTTTGTGTTCGTCACTGTTCCGTTCCTCCTTGTTCGGATAGAAGCATCTGATCAACTGATTTTCGTGGATCTGCTCCAGCTTGGGTTCTTCTTCCATGCAGCGCGCGGTCGCGTACTTGCAGCGCGGCGCGAACTTGCAGCCCTTCGGCAGTGCCAAGGGGTGAGGCACCACGCCGGGGATGGGATCGAGCCGGTCGCTGTCGTTTTCCAGACGCGGGATGGAATACATAAGGCCTTCCGTGTAGGGATGGCTGTCTTCGCTTCCGTAGAAGATAACGCTCGTCGGCGCGTGCTCCACGACCTGGCCGCAGTACATAACGGCCACGTCGTCCGCCATCTCGTTGATAACGCCCAGGTCGTGGGTGATGAAGATGATGGCCGTACCGGTCGAACGCTTCAGTTCATTCATCAGATGCAGGATCTGTGCCTGGATGGTCACGTCCAGCGCCGTGGTGGGTTCGTCCGCGATCAGGATCTTCGGCTTGCAGGCCAGCGCCATGGCGATCATGACACGCTGCCGCATACCGCCGGAGAGCTGGTGCGGATACTGCTTGATCACGACTTCCGGGTTCGGGATCTGCACGTCGTAGAGCATCTGCACGGCGTGATCATGCGCTTCCTTCTTGCTCATGCCCTGATGGACCATAAACGGCTCGGAAAGCTGCCTGTCCACGGAGAAGACGGGGTTCAGACTCGTCATGGGTTCCTGGAAGATAACGGAGATCTCGTTGCCGCGGATATGATACATATCCTTCAGCGACAGCTTGGTCAGATCGCCGTAGCCTTCCATCAGGATCTCGCCGTCCGCGATATAGCCGTTGCCGTCCAGCAGCTGCAGGATACTCATGGCCGAGACGGACTTGCCGGAACCGGATTCCCCCACGATACCGATCGTTTTGCCGGACTCGAGCGTGTACGACACGTCGTTCACGGCCTTGACGATCCCCTTCTTTGTCTTAAAGAAGGTATGAAGATTTTTAACCTCTAATAACGGCATCTTTCATTCCTCCTTATTTATCATTCGTAGACTTCGGGTCCATAACGTCGCGGAGCGTATCGCCGATGGTATTGATACACACCGTGGTCAGAACCAGGATCGCCGAGGTGAAGATCCACTGCCACGGGAAGTTGATCGCGGCAGTCGCATTGGACGCACGGCTTAACATGTTGCCCCAGCTGGGCTGCGGGTAGTTGACGCCGAAGCCGAGGAAGGACAGCGTTGTTTCTGTCTGCATGGAGGCGGCAAAGCTTAAGGTCATGTTGACCAGAATAACGGAGATGATATTCGGCAGGATGTGCTTGAAGGCGATGCGGCCTTCCTTCACGCCCATGGCCTGTGCAGCCGTTACGTATTCGCTTTCACGGGCGACCAGGATCTGCGCACGGGTGATCCGCGCGAAGCCGGGCCAGCCCAGGATACCGAGGATGACCATGATCATGAACAGTCTTTCACTCGTTGACAGGTTGACCTGCGAAAGCAGCGAGGACATGATCAGCATGAACGGGATCAGCGGGATGGAGCCGAACACTTCGGCTACACGCATGATCACGATATCGACCCAGCCGCCGAAGTAACCGGAGATCAGGCCCAGGGAAACGCCGATCAGGATCTCGATGATAACCGCGATCGCGCCGACCGTCATGGTCACGGCGCCGCCGGCGATAACACGCTGCAGGATATCCGCACCGGATTCATCCGTTCCGAATACATGGGATTTCAGGCCCCAGGTATCCAGCAGGTTGCCGTTCTCGTCGATCACATAGTTCTGGAAGGCGCCGGCAAAGACTTTGCTCACGCCGGAAAGTTCCGTCGGGGCTTCTGCCTGGCGGTAATGGTCCCCGCCGAAGGAATACACATGTCCGTGGTTCGTAAGGCAGGTGAAGTGATACGTCCCGGCTTCCACGTCGATCACGTATTCCCCTTCCGCAAACTCCGGTACATTGACCACGTCCTTCGGGAAGTCGCCGACCAGACCCATCGTGCCGTCGTCCAGCAGGATACAGATACTGCTCGAGGTGGCTGTTAAGGAGACGATCTTCCGCTTGTTCAGGAACTGGGTGATCTTCTTGCCTTCGCCGCCGATCTCGGTACGGACCGTATTGTAGAGGTTCTTCACGCCGGTCACGATGCTGGACTGCTTCTTATCCAGCGCGACCACGTAGTTCAGGGTAAAGTCCACATCCTGCATGCCCGTGCGGCTGACAAATTTATCCAGATTCGCGTAGGTCTGCTTGTTGCCCCAGACGTGCAGCGTACCGTCGTCCATCAGCAGGGCGGAGGCCTGATAGCCGGCCGCCAGCTTCTTGACGTGCGACACGTCGATACCGCCGTCCCGGATCTCTTCCGGCACCGGGATCAGGTTCGGGTTTTCCAGGATCGCATCGGTAACGGCATACTGGGCGAAACGGTTGTTGCCCCAGCCGAGGAGCCGGCCGTCTTCCGTAATGACCACCACGTGGTCCACGCCGGCAGCGATATAGGCGATCTTGGTGTTCTGGATCTCCTCCGGGATGTGGCTGACGTCCAGACCGGTCGCACCCATCTTTGTGGCGCCCCAGATATAGACCTTGCCGTCTTTGCTTAAACCGACGGAGAAGGAGCCGTAGCTGTCGATCTGCTTGATATTGTTCTTCAGTTCTTTCGGCACCGACATGAGCGTCAGCGTCGGCGGCATATCCTTCTGCGTGACCTCGGTGTAGGCGTCAAAATACTTTCCCATCAGCTTGGTCTTCGGGATGATGAAGACCAGCAGGAACATAAACAGGACCAGGAAAACAGAAAAGACCGCGAACTTTCTTTCCAAAAAGCGCTGAAAGATCTGCCGGCCGGGGCTGACGATCAGTTCGGAGTCGTCCGGCTGGCCGCTGGCTTCCTTTGCTTCCTTTTCCCGCATCTTCTCTTCATACTTCGGACCCATGAACCAGCGCATAAACCAGCGACCGATTTTGTGAAAAACGCTTTCTTTCTTCATCGTTTCGATCTCCTTTTACTTGCTGATACGGACACGCGGGTCAACGATCCCGTAGCACAGGTCGATGACCAGGTTGCTGAACAGGGCGATGAACGTATACACCACTTCAAGGAACATGATCAGGTCGTAGTCAGCCTGCCGCACGGAGTTGTAGAACAGCAGGCCCATGCCCTTGAACCCGAACATGGTCTCCATAATGATACCGCCGGAAATAATGCCGAAGAAACCGCCGACGATGATCGCGACCATCGGGACCAGGGCGTTTCTCCAGGCATGGGAATAGACCACGACCTTTTCCGTCAGGCCCTTGGCGCGGGCGGTCCGGATGCAGTCGAGGCTTAATGCGTCGATCATGGAAGCACGGGCGATACGGGTGATGGACGCCAGGCTGGCAAAGACCAGGCAGATACACGGGAGAGCAACGTGCTTGAGAACATCCCAGACGTTTGCCCACCCGGTATAACTGGTGCCGGGCGTCTTCATGCCGCTGACCGGGAACCAATGCAGGATCGAGCAGAACAGAACGATGAACAGTATATAAATAATGAAGTTTGGCGTTGAAAAACCGATAAGAGAGACCAGCTGCGTTCCCTTATCGAAACGACTGCCTTTCTTGACCGCGCATTTAATGCCAAGCGGGATCGTCACACCCAAAATCGCTATCTCCGAGATAGCCCCGATGATCATGGTGTTTCGTATGAACGGGCCGATCAGTTCCACGACCGGCAGGTTATATTCATACGATTTTCCGAAATTTCCTTGCAGGATTCCGTTGACCTTTCCGTCATAAAAAGGATATACGCCCCACCAGCGCAGATACAGGATCATCACGTCATCCGTATCCGTGCCGTACAGCCGCTGATATTTCAGGAGCAGTTCCTGCATTTTCGTTTCTCTCTCTTCCGGCGACAGCGTGTTTTTCAGCTGCTGAAGTTCAGCTTTTGCATCCGTATAGGCACGGTTGGCCGGCATCAGCTGATAGAGACAGAAAAGGAGGAATGTTAAAAGAAGAAAAACTGCTGCCATATACAGCAATCTCTTCACGATATATCTTCCCATAATAACCCCTTACCGTACAATTGTTTTGCATTGAATCTTCGGGCCGTCTGCCGGGTCCGGCAGTTCACGTTCGCGGCCCCTGATAGAGGAAAGCCGCACCGGGCACCGAGGCACCCGATGCGGCTTCCCATGCACTGAGAATATCAGAACATTAGTCGTTCAGCCAGCAGATGTCCGCATAGTCCTTGATGTAGTACGCGCTGTATTCGTCATACATGGAAGGATCGATGGTCATATTCCAGCTGTAGTCGTAAGCGGCGCTGCTGAAACCGGTCGCGAAGTTGAATGCGCAGTACATAGGCGTGCCGGCATAGTAGCCGTAAACAGCCTGCTGATACAGTTCATCCAGCATCGGAGCGAAGTCACCAAGCTGGTTGTAAACCTTCATGCCGGCAGTTTCGACGTTCGAATTCTCACGGAAGCCGGTCTGCAGCAGGTCGGTAAATTCATTCGGCGTGGTGCCGAACCAGTTGATAACTAACGGCATGTAGTAGTCGTCGCCAACCTTGGTGGTGGTGTAAGCGCCATCCATGGACTTGTAGTTGATGATATTGTCGTTGGCCAGCTCGCCAGGGATCTTCTTGTAGCGGATGCCTTCGGTGTAGTCGTTGCCTTCTGCATCATAGATCCAGCCGCCTTCTTCCAGCACTTCGATCGCGCTGTCGGCGGAGGTAGCATACGCATCCAGTTCCATACCCTGTTCCATAGCCGCCTTGTACATCCAGCCGCCGGTGTAGTAAGGGCCGTCCACAACACCGCCGTAGCCGCCGGTGAACTTCTTCGCAAATTCAGGACGGTTCATGCAGTACGCGATAGCGGCACGAACTTCACGGAACTGAACGGGGCCGTAGTCGGCACGGAAGCCCAGCTTGCCGTAGCCAGCACGGCTGTAGTGGGTGTATACGTACTTGTCGGGAGCTTCTTCAGCAGCCTTCAGCGCGTCATCCGTGGCAGCGCCGCCGGTGATGGCAGCGATAACATCCAGGCCGCCCGCCTTGAAGTCTTCCAGCTGAGTAGCATCAACGACCTTGCGGTAGGTGATCTTTTCGATGCTCGGGGTCTTGCCGTCGAAGTTGCCCTTGAATTCAGGGTTCTTTACGAGAACGGCAGTGTTGTCGGTAGTATCGAAAGATTCGACCATGTAAGGGCCGGTGAAAGGCCACTTGGTCCAGTTGTCAGCAGAGGTATCCTGCGCAGCGAACTTGATCTGCGCGGCGTGAGTGTAGCTGTCGCCTTCCTTCTCATAGAATTCGTCGGACAGATATACGCCGTTGCCGTCATCCTTGATCTCGATGCCTTCGCCCAGCCACATCTCGCTGTAGTAAGGAGTGAAGCCGGCGTAGGTGATGTCATAGAAGTAAGGAATGTAGTCGGCAGGAATGGTTACGGAGAAGGTGTACTCGTCAAGCAGGCGCAGGCCGGCAACTTCCTTCGCTCCTTCTTTGGAGTCCGGGCCGGTGTACTTCACGAAGTCAGGGCCGCCGACGACGGTCTGCATCTTCAGGGCACGGCCGGAAGCTTCCGCTCCGACAGGGGAGTTCAGAGCCAGGGAGAAGCTCAGGTAATCCTTCGCAGTGATCGGTTCGCCGTTGCTGAACTTCAGATCATCATAAATGGTGATCGTGAAGGTCTTGGTGCCGTCTTCGTTGATAACTTCGTCGTGTTCCTTCACAACGGTGTCATTCCACTGATAGCCGCCTTCCTTGTTGGAAGAAACGGTTTCAAGGCCGTTGACCAGGTCGCCAACGTCGCTGTCGGAAGCGCCAGGGCTGGACTTGCCGAAGGTCGGATAACGGAACTGGCCGGACAGATCGGTGGAGTTGCCGACGATGATGTCGTTGTCAGCCTTCTCGGAAGTCCATTCGATCAGAGCGCTGCAGACATCCCAGTAAGGGTTGGTCGGGAACTCTTCCACGCCCTTGATCTGTGCATTGTACAGATCGTAGTATTCGTTGCTGTACAGCGGAACTTCGGGCAGCAGGTAGTTCCAACGGGTGATGTAGAGTCTCCACCAGGCAGCGTATACATCCTCGGCAGTCGGATATTCATCCGTGGTGTCGATGTTGTATACCATAGCCATGGTCAGGAAGTCGAGGCCCAGCTCGTGCAGCGTGCCATCTTCCATCTCGATGTAGGCAAATCCGGTTTCGGGATCTTCCAGAACATCGCCGATGGTGATGCCGGCACCGGCTACTTCGTACAGGGACTGATAGTCTTTGCCGTACTCAAGGTTCGCCAGCTTCAGGACTTCGAATTCAGGGTTCTCGACGGGCTCAGGGAACTCCGGAACATCGGGTTCGGTGGGCTCTTCGGTGGGTTCCTCAGTCGGCTCTTCGGTAGGAGCTTCGGTCGGAGCTTCGGTAGGAGCTTCGGTCGGAGCTGCAGTCGGCTGTTCGTCAGCTTTCGTGGTATCTGCCTCGGTCGGAGCCTCGGTCGGAGCTGCGGTCGTATTGGTGTTGCCGCCGCAGGCAGCCAGACTCAGAACCATGGCAAGTGCCAGGAAAAATGCCAGGAACTTTTTCATAGTTTGTCCTCCTTAATTGATTACATCGGAGTCGCAAGCGAACCCGATGTTATTGCCTTGTAATTATAGAATTATGCATAGGCAATGTCAAGACTTTTTTCTCTTTTCTCGTTTTCTTGACTTTCCGCGGTCTTCGTGTTACGAATAATAGGCCGGCCGCGTATTTTTCCCTGCTGCCGGCAGGATATTCCGACCGGGAGGGCGCTGCCATGAAACGCGTTCATTTATATGATTTTTCCGTGCCGGCCGCCATCTGCGCGCTGTTTGTTTTCCCTTTTATGATCTACTTTTTCCTCTCCTTCTTCCTCTATAACGGAAAGGTGTGGGGACTAATCGCCGCGGTCCTTGTCCTGGCCGGTTTTATCGCCGTGATCTATACTTTCGTGCTGAAGGCCGCCGTGCTGGATGAGGCCGGCGCCTCGTATAAAACCGTTCATATCCCGCGGGGGCAGCTGACGGTGGTTTCCGAGTACGACTCCCGCTTCAAGGAGCCCATCTATCTGCTGCGCGATATCACGAAAGACTACCGGGGGCTGGACGAAAAAGAGCTTGCCGGGGTACAGATCCGCGTGCAGGCCACGCAGGCCAATACCGGCAAGCTCACCGACTATACGGAAAAACCGCTTTCCCCGGCGAAAAAGCCCCGATACCGTTGGAAAAACAAGTAATTAATGCTGTTGCTCCGCCTCGTATTCCAGCACTTTCCGGAACTGTGTTTCGTACAGTTCCCGGTAGGTGCCTTCTTTTGCGAGCAGTTCCTCGTGCGTGCCCGATTCCGCGATCTTCCCGTCCTTGACCACCATGATCGTATCCGCCTTCAGGATGGTGGAGAGACGGTGCGCGATCACGATGCTGGTGCGGCCCTCCATCAGGCTTTCGAGCGCGGTCTGGATGGCCACTTCCGAGATGGAGTCCAGCGCGCTCGTCGCTTCATCCAGGATCAGGATCTTCGGATCCTTCAAAATAACGCGGGCGATCGAGATGCGCTGCTTTTCGCCGCCGGAAAGCTTTAAGCCCCGGTTGCCGACCACGGTATCGTAGCCGTCGGGCTGCCGGACGATAAAATCATGGATGGAGGCGGCGCGGCAGGCTTCCTCGATCTCCTCCTGCGTGGCGTCTTCCTTCGCATACAGCAGGTTGTCGCGGATCGTCCCGTTAAAGAGGTAGGTATCCTGCGTGACCACGCCGATGCAGTCCCGAAGGTATGTGAGGTCGAAGTCCCGCACGTCCACCCCGGCGATGGTCACGCGCCCGCCCTGCACGTCGTAGAGCCGCGGGATCAGATTGACCAGCGTGGATTTGCCGGAGCCCGAGGGCCCCACCACCGCAACCATCTGCCCGCCGGGCACGGTGAAGTTGATATCCTGCAGCAGCGGCTTTTCGGGGATATAGGAAAAGGCCACATGCTCGAAGGCCACATCCCGGAAGGTCACCTCCGGCGTCCGGCCGTTCTCCGGGGACTTGATGGTGATCTCGCGGTCGAAGTAGTCGAAGATACGGGTGAAAAGCGCCAGCGAGCGGGTAAAATCCACCTGCAGGTTCAGTAGCGATTCCACCGGCCGGTACAGGCGGTTGACCAGGGTCACCGTAGCCGTAATGGTACCGACGGTCAGTGTCGGATCGAGGTTTTTGATGATGAACCAGCCGCCCGCAAAGTAAATGAGCAGCGGGCCGAGCTGTGTGAGCATGCCCATGATGACGCCGAACCAGCGGCCGCTGCGCTGCTCCTTTAAGGAGATCTGCGTCACTTCTTCATTGACCTTCACGAAGCGCTCGTACTCCTGCTCTTCTCTCGTGAACAGCTTGATCAGCAGCGAGCCGCTTACCGAAAGGTTCTCGTTGATGAGCTGGTTCATCTCATCGTTTTTGGCCTGGCTTTCCGTGAGGAGCTTATAGCGCGTCTGTCCGACGCTGCGGGTCGGAATAATAAGCAGCGGGATCACGACGATGCCCACCAGCGCAAGCTGCCAGCTCATCGCAAAAAGGGCGACGAGGGTGGTCACGACCGTGGCGATATTGCTCACGATATTGGAGAGCGTACCGGAGATCACCGAGCTGACGCCGCTGATATCCGTATTCATGCGGGTGATGATATCGCCCTGCTTCTCCGTGGTGAAGAAGACGTGCGGCATGTGCTGCAGATGGTCGTACATCTGGTTCTTCATGTCGAAGATGATCCGCTGGCTGATCCAGGCGTTGATGTAGCTTTCCACCACGCCGACGATGCGCGAAAACGTCAGGGTCACGAAGGCCATGATGAGGAGCTGCACCAGCATCTTCATGTCCCGGCCGGTGATGGCTTCGTCCACGATGCGCCCGGTGATGATGGACGGGAAGAGGCCGACCACGGCAGAGATCAGGATGGTTAAAAAGACCAGCAGGAACTGCTTCCAGTAGGGCTTTAAATACCCCAGGATACGGACGATAAGTCCCTTGGTCACCTTCGGTTTATTCTTCTTTTCTTCCTCGGTCAGAAAGCCCCGAGGTCCCAGCGAATTCGGTCCCGGCATGGCAGATATCCTTTCTTGCTTGCAGGATAATTTAATGATAACAGACGCCGGGGAGGATGACAAGCGGTTTCAGCAGCTGTATCTTCCGCTTGCTTTTTCCTCCTTCTCCTCCTACAATGATCGTATAAACCTCATCAGGAGCTTCTGCGATGAAAACCGCAAAAAACATTCTCTGGATCATCCTCGGGAATTTCATCTGCGCGCTGGGCGTCGTCTATTTCCTGGTCCCGGCCGGCCTGATCGCCGGCGGCGCGACCGGTATTTCCCTTGCGCTGCACCAGTATCTCGGCATTCCGACTTCGGTCGGGCTGTGGGGCGTGACCTTCCTGTTCTTCGGGCTCGGCTTCCTGCTGCTCGGGAAAAAGTTCGCGCTTTCCACCCTGCTCAGCTCCGTCGCCTATCCGCTTTCCTTCAATCTGGTCGAGCTGCTGGCCGAAAAGACCGGGCTGCCGACGGATGATATCCTCCTGTGCATGATCTTCGCCTCACTGATCGTCGGCATCGGCGTCGGGATCCTGATCCGGGCCGGCGCGTCCACCGGCGGCAGCGACGTCATCGCCATCGCCTTAAACCGCAGGACGGGGCTCTCCCTCTCCGTCGCCACCTACGCGATCGAGGGCGTGATCCTGCTGATCCAGTTCCCCTACTCCAAAGCCGAGCAGATCCTGTACGGCATCCTGTATGTGATCCTGTATACGATCATCTTCAACAGGATCATCGTTTTCGGCGCGGAAATGATCCAGATCAGCATCTACAGCAGCAAATATGAGGAGATCAACCAGGTGATCCTGACCCGCTTCGAGCGCGGCAGCACGCTCTTTCACGTGGAGGGCGGCTACCGGAGGCAGGAAGGGTATGCGCTGGAGACGGTCATCCCGCGCCGCGCGCTCTTCCATCTGCGCGAGGCCGTGCTGAAGATCGACCCGCAGGCCTTCATCGTTATCACGCCGGTCGCCGAGGTCAACGGCCGCGGCTTTACGCTCGGCAAGTATTTTGAGGCAGAAGAAGAGAATCCGCATGAATGATGAACTGAAAAAAGAAGATTACGAAGAGCCGCAGTGCCTTCTTAAAATGGACCGCGGGAATCCCGGCGCGCCGCTGCGCACGGTCCCCCTGCCCCGCGTGATCGAAAAGCTGGACGAGATTTTAAGCCGCGACGACTGGGCCGGTGCCGAGCGACATTTGGATTACTGGCTCGCGGAGGCGCGGGACGGCCGGGACAAGCGCGGCGAGCTCGCGGTTCAGGGCGAACGCATGGGCCTTTTCCGCAAGCGCGGCCGGGAGGGCGAGGCGATGCAGGCCGTCCGGGAAGCGCTCCGGCTGATCGATGAACTGGATATCGCCGACTCCGTCACGGCCGCCACGGCCTACGTCAATATCGCGACGGTCTGCAAGACCTTCGGCCGGTCCGATGAAGCTCTGCCGTATTTTGAGCGCGCGCTGCCGATCTATGAAGAAACGCTCGGCGCGCACGACGCGCGGCTGGGCGGGCTGTACAACAATATGGCCCTTGCGCTTTCGGATCTCGGGCAGTATGCGCGGGCCAGAAGCTGCTACGAAAAGGCGCTGGCCGTAATGCAGGGCTGCCCGCAGGGCGAGCTCGAGCAGGCCGTGACGTTCCTCAATCTGGCGGATCTGGAAGCCGCGGAAAAAGGGACCGAAGAGGCGGACGAGCGCATTCAGGAACTGCTGGATAAGGGCCGCGAAGCCCTTGACACCCCCTCCCTTCCCCGCAACGGATACTATGCCTACGTCTGCAATGCCTGCGCACCGACCTTCGACTACTACGGGCGCTTTATGGACGCGCAGGAGCTGCGGGAGACCGCGGAGGAAATATACAGGACCAACAAGGCATGAACGGACTGGAACTTTCAAGGAAATACTACGAAACCTTCGGCGCGCCGATGTTGCACGAACAATTCCCGGAGTGGGAAGGCCGCGTGGCCTGCGGGCTCATCGGCAGCGGCTCGGAGTGCTTCGGCTACGATGACGAGATCTCCCGCGACCACGATTTCGAAGCGGGCTTCTGTCTCTTTATCCCGCCGGAGGACGAAATGGACCGCCCGGCGGCTTTCCGGCTGGAGCGTGCCTACGCGAAGCTCCCGAAGGAATTCGAGGGCGTGCGGCGCGGCCTGCTCTCCCCGGTCGGCGGAAACCGCCGCGGCGTCATCCGCATCGATGAGTTTTTCACGGAAAAGCTGGGGACGCCGGACGGCGCGCTCTCCGTCAGCAGCTGGCTCCGTCTCCCGGAATATGCCTTGTTCGAACTCACGCACGGGCAGATCTGGCGGGACGACGCCCGCCTGCTGGCGCCGGTCGACCATCTCCGCATCATGCCGGAGGATATCCGCAGAAAGAAGCTGGCCGGCGAGCTCCTCACCGCAGCCCAGGCCGGCCAGTATAACTATCCGCGCTGCATCCGCCGCGGGGATACGGCCGCCGCGCAGCTGTGCGCCGCCGAATTCGTGAAAGCCGTGATGCACGCGGTCTTCCTGCTGAACGGGGAGTATCTCCCCTACTATAAGTGGCAGTTCCGCGCGTTAAAAGACCTGCCGGTCCTGGCTGACCTTGCGGCCCCGTTCGAGTGGCTGCTCGGCAGCGGGAACGAAGGCGCGCTGTCCGAAGAAAAATATACGAAAATCGAAGAGACCGCCGGCCGGCTTATCGAAGCGCTCCAGGATCAGGAGCTCACGAAAGCTGACTGCGGCGATCTCGAAAAACACGCCTATTCCGTCAACGACGGCATTGCCGATCCTTCCCTCCGCAATGCCAGCATCTTCGCTGCCCTATAACGCCGTATGCCTGCTGTTTCAGAAAGGGGCTGCTGTCAATGAAAAAGAACCATTCCATTAATCGCTTTACAGCGCTGCTGCTGGCTTTCGTGCTGTTTCTTACGGCCTGCGGGCCGGAGAAGCCGACAGCCTATACCTCCCCGGAAAGCGCCGCAGAGACGACTGCGGCGGCGCAGGATCCCACGGAATCTTCCGACTGGCGCACCGAAGCCCGCGGCCTCTCCGACGAGCCGCTGGAACTCCCCGAATGGCCGTACCACAGCCCGGCACTGGACTTTTCCCCCGCGGAGGGCATCCGCGTCACGGCCGAAGCCGGATCCCTGTACGATGACACGGAGATCACCCTGGCCCCCGTCATGGAAGACAGCGAGCGCCTGATAAAGATCGCCGAAGACTTCGAGGAGTACGGCGAGCCGCTGATCGGGGCCTGGGAGGTCCACGCCGGCCTGGAGGAGGATGAGCACCTGCCCGGCGAATATACCGTCTCCATCGACCTTTCCACGCTGGACCTGGACGAATCCCTCTGGCCTGCCGTGCGTCTCTACCGCCTCACGGACGGCGGGAAACTGAGCGCGTACAATACGAAACTGGAGGGGAGCATCCTCACGTATTCCAGCGATCAGAACAGCATCACCATGGCCAGTGTCGCCATCTGCGTGGTCGTCAGCCTCGCGCTGGGCCTGCCGCTCTGTTACGGGATCGAGAATGCGAAAGCAAACTGGTATTACTGGGATGGGACCGGGGCGTCCTATCATTACGGAACGACGGACTACGGGAATTATACGGTCAAATGGTCCATGAAGGACGTGGATCCGAAGCAGCAGGAAAAGAACGACCGGATGCTGGAGATCGCAAAGAAATACATACCGGAGGCTGAAAAAGACTACGAGCAGGAGATAAAAGACCGCGCAGATGAGGGCGTCCTGTACCGCATGTTCAATAAAAACAGGTCCGTGGCGGAGTATCTGAAGGACTATCTGGTACGGGACGAGGAATATCAGAAGATCGCCGCCTCCCTGGAAACGCCGGAACTGATCGCCGCGGTGGCCAAGGCCATCGATCAGGCCTACGCTTACCTGGGCGGCGTGGTCTACGCGCGCATGCCGAAGGATGACCTGACCTTCCGTTTAAAGCGCACGGACGGCACGGAAGAGGAAGATACCTACGGCAATTCGGTGGCCGCCATGCTCTCCGACAGCTATATCGAGATCAACGTGGACAAGATCATCGGCATTCTGAAAGGAGACGCCGAGGGGGAAAAAGCCCGCGACAATATGCTCCTCACGGTCACCCACGAGCTCTTCCACATCTGCCAGGAGCGCTATCATTCCCGCTATCTCACGGACAGCATCCGTTTTGACGAGATGACGGCGGTGTTTCTGGAGGCGGACGCGAAGAAATATTACCAGGAAGAAAAGATCATCAAGACGGATCCGGAGCTGACCGCCACCAATTACTGGGGGACGCTGCGCCTGCCGATCGACGTCCTCCCCTGGCTCGGCAGTGAGACAGTCGACTCTGAGCGGCACATCGACAGTCTGGTCATACGGCATCAGGGATACCTTTTATCCGAATTTGCGAGGTATCTCCGGGAGAAAACCGGCATCCAGGCGGACGGTGTCGATATCTATCGCTGCCGGAGTTATTATACAACGCCGGTGACGTCGAAGCCGCTGATGGCGGCGTTCCACCTGTCCGAAGTGACGTTCGACAAGCTGTTCCGCCAGTTCTGCCTGGACCACAAAGCGGATTTTGCCCGCAATTTCCCCGAGGACGAGGCACGGAAAGAGTACAAGATCTATCCCCGGACCCCGCTGCAGAAGGATACAGGCTCGCACGTGAGTCTTTCCACCGACGGCAGTTATACCGCCGGCATCCGCTGCTTTACCATGTATGAGGAAAAGCCGCTGCCGCTGCTCATGGTCATGGACAAAGACCTGGCCGCCCAGCATCCGGAAGCAAACCTGGTGCCGGTAGAAAAGTACATATCCACCCGCAGCGGTGCGTATCTGCCCGGGCCGGAAAAATGGGCCGGCTCGTCCCTGAGCATGCGTATGTTCCTGGAAGTGTACGGCAGGCTGGGCCCGAACACCGGGACCACAGCCGGCTACACGGTATGGCCGATGGACGCCCCGGACGAGCCGAAGCTCGAATCCGCGGACGGCGCCTTGGCCGTACAGCTGCCGGAGCCCCGCGGCGCCGCCAAAGAGGGCCTGCTGGACGGCGTCATCCTGAAGATCGACTCCTCGGACGGCAAAAAGACCGAGAAGGAATACAGCGCGGCCCTGTTCGGGAAGAAGATCACGATCCCCCTGCATGAACTGCTGGAGGATGCGACGGAGCAGGCGGAGCTCACGGTGAGCTTTGCGGAATTCGTCTACAGCACGAAAGACAAGGCCTGCCCGGGTTGCTGGTCAAAGGAAGTAAAGATCTCCGTCCGCAGGGAACAGAAAGGCACGTCCTACCAGTACAACTCCACCACCATGGTGAACCTGGCGGGGGAAATGGCACATCCGGCCCTGCGGGACGCACTTGAGCATTCCACGCTCTATCTGGGCGAAGACGGGTCCTTTACCATCACCGGGTCCGGACGCGCCGTGCGGGAGCCGGAGGACGAGAACGACACCGTGGAGGGCTCCGCCGCCGCGGAGTTTACCATCACCGGCACCTGGGACGCAAAAAAAGGCGAGGGGACCGCGGCGATCCGCGGCACCATCACCTATAAAGAAACCTACAACGGCCTCAGCGAAAAGGAAGAAGTCAACCACGTGACCGACCGCGACGGGAAGCATCTGACGCTGACCACAGTCAGCCGGATCTTCACGAAGGAAGTCACGGATTTCAGCTATGCTTTTTCCGGCACCGGCACCGTGAAAGCAGTGAATCAGGATTTGTACAAGGGCATCGACGGCCTGATCCTGCGCCTGAGCAGCGACTGGACCCGGAGCGGCAAAAATGAATTCTGGCGGTGGACCAGCCTCGACCGCACCGGGGATCCCGAAAACGAGGTCCATACCGCGACGGAGCCCTTTCTCGTCAGGACCGACGATAAGAAAGACCCCTGGGAAGAAGGCTGGGAGATCTGCTGGACCATCGGCAAACAGGACCCCATCCTGCACTTCGGCACCCCGGTCATGGGCTATTGACCCCGGGACCGAAAGGCCCTCACGGCAGCCGGGCGGCGATGGCGCGGGCGGTCTGCGCGATCTGCTCTTCCCGGGTGATAGCCGGCTCCCCATCTCCTTTCTGCGCGCCGTACGCGCCGAAATACGCATGGCAGCCGCCGTCAATTACGATCTCTCCGGTATCCGCGGGGAGATTCTTTTTATATCCGTTATATTTGTCACGGTTCAGGACGCCGTCCTCGCTGCCGTAAATACTCAGGACAGCCAGGCCGCTTTCCGACAGGTCCGCCGCCGAGTACGCGGCCAGCAGCACGAGGGCGTCAAATCCGTCGGCATGCTTTCCCAGGTACGAGGCCGCCATCGCGCCGCCGAGCGAATGCCCGGCCAGGATCCAGTCCTCAATCTGCGGATACTCCTCCGGGATACCCGCTGCCCTGCCCATACCCAGCACCGCGAGGTTGAGCGGCATTTTGAGCAGCACGCAGAGGATGCCCTCCTGCGAAAGCGCGGCCATGAGCGGGGCATAGGCCGTATACTCCACCTTCCCGCCCGGGTAAAAAATCAGCCCGGCCTGCGGATGATCGGGGATAAAGTTGATCCGGCCGTTCTCCTGCTCCACCGTCACGCCCGGGATCTCACCCGTAAGCAGTGCCTGCACGGACGGATCGGCGTGATAATAATCTCCCGCATACACGGCGGTCCCGATCACCAGGATCAACAGCACCGCGGGCAAGATCCATAAGCCGAGGCGCCGTTTTTTCGGCGCCTCCTGTGCATGATTCTTCATTCTTCTGTCCCCGGATCGTCTCTACCGGCAGCAGAAGACGTACTTCTCGAAGACTTCGCGGGCGGCATCGTCGCCGATCAGCTTTTTGAACTGATCCACGGCCGGGCCGCCGTTGGCAAAGAGCCCGTCCACGTAGGCTTTCGTCTTCTCCTTCTTGACGGCGGGATCGCAGGACGGCGCCCGGGCGATATTCTCCAGATACGCGTCAAAATAAGCCTTTGTGATCTCCGTATTTTTTGTTTTCAGGCTCCTGTCGCTGGCGCCGAGCGTGAAATCGTAGCGAATGCTGTCATACCAGTGCGGGCCGGTCTCATAGGGCGGCAGTGACTGATATCTGGCCTTCACCCTGCGGTAGATCGCGAGCGACTCCTCGTCGATCGGGCGGATCATCGTGTCGTAAAACTCCTCCAGAAGCGTGCACTTCCCCATCGCCTGGATATAGTCCGCGCTGAAGAGCGGCAGATCCTTGTATTCCGCGTTCAGGACCACGCTTTCCATCTTCATCAGGCCGAGCATGGCCTTCATGTCGATAACCGACAGGTGGCCGAAATTCTTCACTTCATAGGTCGTGATCGTAAAATGCATGCCGCTTTTATCGATCTTCGCATACCGATTGCCGATCACCGGTTCCAACCCGTACAGGCGCTGGAGCTGGGATAAAAATACTTCCTGCATCGTTTTTCCTTTCCTGCCCTCCCGGACACGCTGCGGGTGTTACGCCGCTTTTTCTTTTTTGAACATTATTCAAGGCCTTTCTTCCGTGAGGGCTGCTTCTCAGTTCTTATACAGCATCGCCAGCCCGCCGTGGGAAGTCTCCCGGTACTTTTCGTGGAGGTCTTTCCCGGTCTGGTACATGGTCGCCACGACCTCGTCGAAGGAAATTTTCCGCGTCGCGTAGAGAAAGCGCGAAAGATTGACCGCGGTCATGGCGCGCATCGCGCCGACCGCGTTGCGCTCGATGCAGGGGATCTGCACCAGCCCGTGCACCGGATCGCAGGTCAGGCCCAGGCTGTGCTCCATGGCGCTTTCGGCCGCGTATTCGATCTGCGGCGCGCTCAGCTTATAGAGCGCGGCTAGCGCGCCGGCCGCCATGGAGGAAGCGCTCCCGATCTCCGCCTGGCAGCCGCATTCCGCGCCGGAGATGCTCGCATTGGTGCGGATCACATTGCCGATCAGCCCGCCCACCGCCAGCGCGTCCACGATCTCCTCTTCCGGAAAGCCCTTATCGTGCTGCATATAATACAGCAGCGAAGGCAGAACCCCGCAGCTGCCGCAGGTCGGCGCCGTGACAACCACGTTTTCGCAGGCATTTTCCTCGCTGACCGCGTAGGCGTAGGCCGCGATCTTGCGGTTCATGGTCACGTCCGGCGGCTCATTGTAGCAGCGTTTTTCCAGAAGGCTCTTGGCCCGGCGGGGGAGATTTAAGCCCCCGGGCAGAATGCCCTCCGCCTGCAGGCCGCGCTCCACGCTCTCCTGCATGGCGGCCCAGATCTTGGTCAGATAGGTCCTGCCGTCCTCGCCCTCCGCGCGCCAGATGAAGTCCGTGAGGGAGACGTTTTCCAGATAGCAGTCATACAGCATCTCGCCGAAATTCTTCTGCGGATAGGTCTCCGCGTCCTCCGGCGGGTCGCCCTCGATGCGGATGGAGCCGCCGCCGATGCTGAAGATCCGCAGCTGTCCGATCTTCTCTCCCTCCCGGAAGGCTTCGAAGAGCATCGTATTGGGGTGCGGGAGATCCGTGGTCTCAAAATCATAATGCAGGCCGCATTCCGGCAGCAACCGGCGGATGGCCTTGCCGGTGCCGTGTCCCTCGCCGGTATGCGCGAGCGATCCGAACAGCGTGACTTCAAAATGATCCGCCTGCGGGAAACGTTCCCGGCAGCGCTTCGCCGCGCGGAACGGGCCGACGCTGTGTGAGCTGGACGGCCCCTGCCCGATCCGGTAAACACTTTTAATGCTTCTCATCGTCTCTCCTTCCTCCGAAAAAAACTATCAAAAACGGATGCCCTTCCTCTGTCGGGGAGGAAAGACATCCGTCTGCGTTTTTGGTTTATTTTGCCTGCAGGTATTCGTCGATGGCCTTCGCGGCTACCTTGCCGGCGCCCATGGCGGAGATGACCGTCGCGGCTCCCGTCACGGCGTCGCCGCCGGCGTAGATGGCTTCCCGGGAGGTGAGGCCCTCTTCATTGACGATGATGCCGCCGTGGCTGTTCACTTCCAGGCCTTCGGTCGTGGACTTGATCAGCGGGTTCGGGCTCGTCCCGATCGCGATGACCACGGTGTCCACATCCAGCACGTACTCGGAGCCGGGGATGGCGACCGGACGGCGGCGGCCTTTTTCATCCGGCTCGCCCAGTTCCATCCGGATCACCTTCATGCCGACCACGAAGCCGTTCTTCTCATCGCGCGGATTCTCCGGATTGTTGTACCCCAGGATCTCCACCGGGTTGCGCAGCAGCTGGAAGTCGATGCCTTCCTCTACGGCGTGCTCCACTTCCTCGCGTCTGGCCGGCAGCTCTTCCATGGAGCGGCGGTAGACGATATAGACCTTCTCGGCCCCGAGGCGCAGCGCGGTGCGGGCCGCGTCCATCGCGACGTTGCCGCCGCCGACGACTGCCACTTTCCCGCCCTTCATGATCGGGGTGTCCGGATCGTCGAGATACGCCTTCATCAGGTTGCTGCGAGTCAGGAATTCATTCGCGCTGTACACGCCCTTGAAGGACTCGCCGGGGATATTCATAAAGTTCGGCAGGCCGGCGCCGGAGCCGATGAACACGGCTTCGTAGCCCATCTCGAACAGCTCGTCGATGGTCAGGGTCTTGCCGATGACCACGTTCGTCTGCACGTCCACGCCCAGTTCCTTTAAGGTCTCGACTTCCTTTGCCACGATGGCCTTCGGCAGACGGAACTCGGGGATGCCGTACACCAGCACGCCGCCGGCGGTGTGCAGGGCTTCAAATACGCTGACCGCATAGCCCTTTTTGGCCAGATCGCCCGCGCAGGTAAGGCCGGAAGGGCCGGAACCCACGATAGCCACACGGTGGCCGTTGGCCTCCGGGGCCTTGGCCTTCTCGGTGGCGTTGGCGTTGTGCCAGTCGGCCGCGAAGCGCTCCAGACGGCCGATGCCGACCGGCTCGAAGCGGATGCCGAGGGTACATTTGGCTTCGCACTGCGTCTCCTGCGGGCACACGCGGCCGCAGACGGCGGGCAGGGAGGAGCTGGTATTGATGACCTGGTAGGCGCCTTCGAAATCGCCGGTCTTCATCTTCGCGATGAAATCCGGGATCGCGATATTCACGGGGCAGCCTTCCACACAGGGACGGTTCTTGCAGTTTAAGCACCGGCTCGCTTCGGCCAGCGCGATCTCCTCGGTATAGCCGAGGGCGACTTCGTTAAAATTGTGGGCACGGACTTCCGGCGCCTGAGACGGCATTTCATGCTTCTTCGGATCGATCGCCATCTTCTTAACCCTCCTTCAGCAGATTGCAGTCCTTGGCTCTTTCCAGAGCGTGCTGCTCATAGGGGATATACATCCGGCCGCGGGACATCGCTTCGTCAAAATCGACTTCGTAGCCGTCAAATTCGGGGCCGTCCACACAGGCGAATTTCGTGACTTTCTTCCCGTCCTGATTCAGGGTCAGGCGGCAGCCGCCGCACATCCCCGTACCGTCGATCATGATCGGGTTCATGGACACGCGCACCGGCACGCCGAACGGCTTGCAGGTAAGGGTCGTGAACTTCATCATGACGCCAGGGCCAATCGCCAGCACCAGATCGAAGCGCTCGCCGGCCTCCAGCATTTCCTTAAGCGGCACCGTGACGTTGCCGTGGCGGGCATAGGAGCCGTCGTCCGTCATCACGATGAGCCGGTCCGAACAGGCACGGAATTCATCTTCCAGGATCAGAAGGTCCACGCTGCGGAAGCCGATGATGCTCGTGACCTCGGCGCCGAGACGGTGAAATTCCTCCGCCGCGGGCAGCGCGATCGCGCAGCCGACGCCGCCGCCGACGATGCAGATCTTCTTAATACCTTCCGTTTCGGTCGGTCTCCCGAGCGGGCCCACAAAGTCCGCCAGATATTCGCCTTCCTCCTTCTCGTTGAGGCGGTAGGTCGTGCCGCCGACGATCTGGAAAATGATCTTGACGGTCCCGGCTTCCGGATCGGTCCCGGCTACGGTCAGCGGGATCCGTTCGCCGTCCGCATCCACGCGCAGAATGATAAACTGACCGGGTTTCGCCTTCCGGGCCACCAGCGGCGCTTCGATCTGCATCTGCGTCACCGTCGGGTTCAGAGGCTTTTTACTTACGATTTTGTACATTGTCTGCTCCTTCACAAGTATTTGTTCCTGAGGAATCACTGCGGCCTGGCCGCTGTATGCTTACCGGATGCGCTCCGGATAGCCGATCTTCTTCTGGACCTTCCGCAAGGTCTTGTTCGCGTAGTAGGCGGCCTTTTCGGCGTTGTTTTTGATGATGCCGTCCACGTAGGCCTTTTCCTTCGTGAGCCGCTCGTATTCTGCCTGCAGCGGGCTGAGCGCGGCGACCACAGCCTCTCCCACCGCTTCTTTAAAGACGCCGTAGCCCTGTCCGTCAAATTCCCGGAGGACCTCGTCCACGGTCTTTCCGGTCACGGCTCGGTAGATATCGATCAGGTTTTTGATGCCCGGCTGCTCGTCGCGGTAGGCGATCTGCCCCTCGGAATCCGTGACCGCCCGCTTAAACTTGCGGCGGATGTCATCCGGCTTATCCAGAAGGAAGATGCTCGCGTTCGGGTTTTCGTCGGACTTGCTCATCTTCTTTAACGGATCCTGCAGGCTCATGATGCGCGCGCCGACCTTGCCCAGATACGGTTCGGGTACGGTAAAAAGGTCGCCGTAGATATTGTTGATGCGGATCGCCAGATCGCGCGTGAGCTCCAGGTGCTGGAGCTGATCGTTGCCCACCGGCACCACGTCTGACTGAAACAGCAGGATATCCGCGGCCATCAGCACCGGATAGGTAAAGAGGCCCGCGTTGATATTGTCCGCGTGTTTGGCGGACTTATCCTTAAACTGCGTCATGCGCTGCAGTTCGCCCATATAGGTAAAGCATCCCAGGATCCAGGCCAGCTCCGCGTGCGCGGACACGTGAGACTGATAATAAATGCAGTTCTTTTCGGGATCGAGCCCGGCTGCGATATAGAGCATGAGCAGGCTCCGGGCCCGCTTTCTCAGCTCCGCCGGATCCTGGCGCACCGTAATGGAATGCTCGTCCACCACACAGTAAAAACATTCGTATTCTTCGTTCAGGCTGACCCAGTTTTTCAGCGCGCCCAGATAGTTTCCGAGCGTGATCGTCCCGGTCGCCTGCATGCCGCTGAAGAGCGTTTTCTTTCCGTCAATCATTGTCAGCCTCCTAAGTTATCCCGCGCCGCCCGCCATTGCCATCCGGACGTGCAGCAGGATCAGAATATGCAGCGGATAAAAGATGTAGAACAGGTATTTGTTCACACTGCTGCCGCGCTCTCCATTATAGAAAGAAAGCGGAATAATTGCAAGCAGTGCAAACAGCTGGATCCGCGGCTGCTGCCACATCAGCGCCATAAGCAGCGCCAGCAGGAAGGGATAATACAGGGAATCCTTAAACACTGTCCGCCAGTGGTACATGGCAAAGATCAGGGCGATCCCCTTCCAGCCGTAGTCAAAGTTCAGGTAATGCGCCGCCGCGCCGCACACGATAGCGCCGGCCAGCCCCAGCAGCGGCCAGGGCGTGTTCTCTCCCTTTTCGCGCGCCTTTTTGTAAATAATGATGCCCAGAAGCCCCGTGCTTAAGGTAAACAGGATGTTCTGATTCCCGAATTCCAGCCAGGTCCTGTGAAAAAACATATCGTAGGGGATCTCGGAGAGGAAGGCAAAGATCAGCAGCCGCAGCAGATACCGCCAGACATTGCGGCTGCGCTCGGCGCCTTCCGCGATCAGGAAGGCGTAGATCGGAAAGGCCAGGCGGCCGATCGCGCGCATCGGATACCACCACGGGTTCCGGTAGGGGATGAACCCGGCGGCTACATGATCGATCACCATCGTGACGAGGGCAAGGAGTTTCAGCCAGTGCCCGGTCAGTCTTTTTTTCAGGGTGAAGCCTTCCATCGTTGTTCCTCTGCCGTCTACTATACCCGATTCCGCTTAAAAAGAAAAGGCTTCCGGTTAAAAAAATAAGGTGACAATGGGGCAAAGCCCCACTGTCACCTCGTGATGAGACCCGACTATCGGTTCAGCGCCTTAGCGGCCGAACTGGCAGTCGTTGTTGCCGGAGACGGTGGTCCACATCTCAAGCATGTTGATCGGGTCGTTGAAGTCAGCGATCCAGCCTTCACGGGCAAAGTCGAAGTTGCCGGCCTTGCGCTCTTCCAGGAATACGTTCCATTCCTGCTGCTGAATGTTCAGCTCGATGCCGACGGCCTTCAGATCCTGCTGAATGGATTCAGCGATCTTGATGTGGCCGGAGGTCGGGTTGGTCAGGTAGGTCAGCTGGATCGGGGTGGAAGCGCTCAGCATGCCGTCTTCGCCGAATTCGAAGCCGGCCGCTTTCAGCAGGGTGCGGGCCTTCTCAACGGTCTCTTCATACTTGTCGTTGATCGCCTTGACGTCAAAGTAGCCGTCTTCCGCTTTCTCCTTGAAGATGCCGCCGTTGCCGTCCGCCATGCCCAGCGGGATGAAGGAGTTCGCAGCGACCTGGCCGGTCTGGCCGATGTTCTCGCAGATGTAGTCACGGTCGATCAGGATCGTGAAAGCTTCACGCATGCAGGCAGCCTGTTCCGGGGTCTTGCCTTCGAAGATCGCGCTCTTCGCGTTGAAGGCCACATAGTAGGTGCCCAGCTCGTCTACGATATGGAACTCGGGGTTGTTCAGCAGGGACTTCACTTCATCGGTCGGAACGGAGTCCGCGAAATCCAGGTCGCCCGCATTGTACGCGGCATAGATGGCGGTATCGTCGGAGGACAGCATGTATTCCAGCTTCTCCACGGTTACGTTGTCGGCATCATACCAGTACGGGTTCTTCTCGTAGGTCATGGAGGTGTCGTGGCTCCAGCCGGTGCAGACATACGCGCCGTTGGACACGAAGCCGGCATCCTGGCACCAGCCGCCCGGAGAGGTCTTCCAGTCGGCATAGCCTTCCACCGCAGACTGCTTGACCGGGTAGAAGGTCGGGAACGCCATCAGGTCTTCCATGTAAGCGCAGGGAGCATTCAGCTCGAAAACGAAGGTGGTCGCATCCGGAGCGGAAACAGCCAGATCGTTCGGGAAGCCCTTGATGTTGTCGAACATGTACGCATAGTCCGCGCCGGTGTCATCCGAAGCGGCCCGCTTCCAGGAGTAGACGAAATCGTCGGCCGTCAGATCGGAGCCGTCGGACCACTTCAGGCCGGACTTTAACGTCACGGTGTAGGTCAGGCCGTCTTCGCTTACGGTGTAGCTTTCCGCACAGGCAGGAACCGGAACGCCTTCGGCATTGTAGGTGTACAGGCCGGAGAAGGAGTTCGCCGCCAGGCAGGCGCCGTCAACGGAGCTGTTCAGGGCAGGATCCAGATAATCCGGCTCGCTGGACAGGTTCAGGCGCAGGGTGTCGGAACCGTTCGACAGCTTGGTGTACATGAAGAACTTGGTGGCGTACGGGTTCGAATAGATCCCTTCCACGTAATCCTTCTGCAGATAGATATCGTTGTAATAGTAGATCGGGATGACGCAGTTGGTCGCCATCAGGATATCTTCTGCCTGATGCATCAGTTCGGTCCGCTTGGTAAAGTCGGTCTCTGCCTTGATCTGCGCGATCAGTTCGTCATACGTCGACCAGGCGCCGATCGGGTCGATGAACGCATCGCTGACCAGGCTGGCCGCGTCATCGCCCTTGGGAGCTTCGGTTTCTTCCTGTGCTTTGGTGGTATCTTCGGCCTTGGTGTCCGGAGCCTGGGTCTCAGACTCTTTCGGAGCCTCTGTCGGCGCCGCGGTCGTTCCGGACGATCCGCCGCAGCCGGCCAGCGCGAATACCATGATTGCTGCAAGAAGAAGTGCTAAAAATTTCTTCATTCCATTTTCCCTCCTTTGATGGATTGATATACAGAACCTTTTCAGGTTGCTGACTGTTTATTTGACCCAGCAGGCGACTTCATGGCCGCCGCCGCGGTCGGTAAGCGTCGGGCATTCCTCCGCGCACTGCTCCGTCGCGTAGCGGCAGCGGGTCCGGAACGGGCAGCCGCTCGGCCGCTTTAACGGGCTGGGCACGTCGCCCTCCAGAATGATGCGCTTGCGGGCCCTTGTCACGTCGGGATCGGGGATCGGCACGGCGGACAGGAGCGACTCCGTATACGGATGGATCGGATGCCCGTTCAGCTCGTCCGCGTCCGCGATCTCCACGATCTTGCCCAGATACATGACCGCGATGCGCTTGCTGATGTGGTGCACGACCAGCAGGTCGTGGGCGATGAACAGGTAAGCGACGCCCAGCTTGTCCTGCAGCTCTTCAAACATGTTGATGACCTGCGCCTGGATGGATACGTCCAGCGCGGAGACCGGCTCGTCGCAGACGATGAACTCCGGCCGCACGGCCAGGGCGCGGGCGATCCCGATACGCTGGCGCTGCCCGCCGGAAAACTCGTGCGCATAGCGGGTCGCGTGTTCCGCGTTCAGGCCGACGATCTCCATCAGCTCCAGGATCCTCTCCCGCCGTTCCTTCCGGTTCGCGCAGAGCTTGTGCACATCCAGCGGCTCGCCGATGATATCCTCGACCGTCATGCGCGGGTCCAGCGAAGAGTACGGGTCCTGGAACACCATCTGCATCTTTTTTCGCATGCGGGTGATATTGGAATCCGTGATCAGCTCGCCGTCAAAGATCACTTCTCCGCCGGTCGGCTTGTACAGCCGCAGGATCGAACGGCCGGCTGTCGTCTTGCCGCAGCCGGATTCGCCCACGAGGCCCAGCGTCTCTCCCTTCCCGATCGTGAAGGAAATATCGTCGACCGCCTTTAAGGGAATGGTCTTGACAAAGCCGACCTTCACCGGGAAATACTGCTTGAGGTTCCTTACTTCAACCAGAGTTTCACTCATTTCGGGACACCTCCTCGTATGCCGCTTTGATATTCATCCAGCAGGCTGCCTTATGATCCTCGTTGATCACGATCTCTTCCGGCACTTCCTGCAGGCAGATCTTCATGGCGGCGTCGCACCGGGGGCAGAACGCGCAGCCCTTCGGCAGGTTCAGCATATTGATGGGCGTGCCTTCGATGGGGATGAGCCGCTCCTTCATGTTGTTCACATTCGGGATCGAGCGCAGCAGGCCCTTGGTGTATTCATGCTTCGGGTTGTAGAAGATCTCCCGGGCGGTGCCGCGTTCGCAGATGCGGCCGCCGTACATGACCACGATGTTGTCGCACATATCGGCAATGACGCCGAGGTCGTGGGTCACCAGGATGACGGCCATGCCCATCTTCTTCTGCAGCGACTGGATCAGTTCCAGGATCTGCGCCTGGATCGTCACGTCCAGGGCCGTGGTCGGCTCGTCCGCGATCAGGATATCCGGTTCGCAGGCGAGGGCCATCGCGATCATGACACGCTGCCGCATGCCGCCGGAATGCTCGAAGGGGTACTGTTTCATCCGCTTCTCGGGCTCGTTGATGCCCACGGCTTCCAGCAGCTCGATGACCCGGGCGTCCGCTTCGGCGCCGCGGCGGTTCGTGTGCAGCACCACGGCTTCCTTTAACTGGCTGCCGATGGTGAAGACCGGGTTGAGGCTCGTCATAGGATCCTGGAAGATGATGGAGCAGTTCTTCCCGCGGAAGCTCTGCATCTTCTTTTCGCTCCAGGTCGTCAGATCCTCTCCCTTGAACAGGATCTTTCCTTCGGTGATCCGGCCGGTATCGGCCAGGATCTGCATAATGGAATAGGCGGTGACCGATTTCCCGGAGCCGGACTCGCCGACGATCCCGAGGATCTCGCCCGGATTCAGCTGGAAGCTGACCCCGTTGACGGCCTGCACTTCGCCGTTATCGGTAAAGAATGAGGTGTGCAGATTCTGCACATTCAGCAATGTTTCACTCATGGCGGTCACCTCTTCAGCTTCGGATCGAAGGCGTCGCGCAGACCGTCGCCCAGAAGGTTCAGGCTCAGAACGATGAGGCAGATCATCACAGCCGGGAAGACCAGCTTATACGGATAACTCTGCAGGCCTTCGCGCGCCGCGTTGGCCAGCGATCCGAGCGAGGGCATGGGCGCCTTGACGCCGATGCCGACGAAGCTTAAAAAGCTTTCGGTAAAGATGGCGGACGGGATCTGCAGGGCCGTCGAAATAATGATGACCGACAGGCAGTTCGGCAGGATATGCTTGCGGATGATCCGGCCGGGCTTCGCGCCGATCGAGCGCGCCGCCAGGATGTATTCGTTTTCCTTGATGGAAAGGATCTGTCCGCGGATGAGCCGCGCCATGCCGACCCAGTACAAAAGGCCGAAGACGATAAACAGGCTGACCATACTGGTCCCGAGCCGGGCCAGGAATGTGCCGCTCGGGAACTGCAGGGTCTCCTGCAGGACCACGGAGAGGAGGATGATCATCAGCATGTCCGGAAGGGAATATATGATATCCACGATCCGCATCATGATCAGGTCGACCTTGCCCCCCAGATACCCCGATATACTGCCGTACAGCATCCCGATGATCAGTACGATGATCGCGGCGAAAAGCCCGATAAAGAAGGAGACCCGGGTGCCGTATACGACACGGATAAAGTAGTCACGGCACATTTCATCGGTTCCGAAAATGTGCGGGAAGCGCGTGCCGCCGTTTTCAATATACTTTTGTTCCAGCTCGCTGTAGGTAAACGGAGCCAGGTTTTTCGCGCCTTTGTCGCGCCGTCCCTCTACGGAAAGGATCTCCTCGTATTTATACGGGACGACCATCGGCGCAAAGATAATCACCAGCAGGATCAGGCAGATAAAAATGATGCTCATCACGGCCAGCGGATTCCGGAAGAGCTTTCGCATGCCGTCCTTGAAGAAAGTGGTGCTTTCTCCCATAACGTCCTGCTGCCGCTTTTCCTCCTCGGTGGCCGGCGCGAAGGATTCCTGGGAAAACTTGCTCAGATCGATCTGGAGACTGAGCGGATTCTTTTTGAAGGAAGGTTCTTTATCCATACTTCACCTCGCTCAGTCAAACTGGATCCGGGGATCCACCAGCTTGTACAACAGGTCGCAGACCAGGTTGGCGATGACCACCAGGGTCGCCAGGAAGATGGTCGTGGCCATGATCATGGTATAGTCGCGGTTCGTGATGGCCGTCACGAATTTGCTGCCGAGCCCGCCGATCGTAAAGATCGTCTCAATGACCATGGAGCCGGTAATGATATAGGCGATCTGCGGACCCGCGTAGGTAATGACCGGGATCAGCGAATTCCGCAGCGCATGCTTGAAGATCATGAGGAACTTGGATACGCCCTTGGCGCGCGCGGTCCGGATATAGTCCTGGCTGAGCGCGTCCAGCATGCTGGTCTTGGACAGACGCGTGATGTAGGCCGTAGGATAGGCCGCCAGCGCAATGACCGGCAGCAGATAGTTGATCTTGTTGGCACTCCAGACCTGGATGATCGGGAACTTGATGCAGAACAGCAGCAAAAGGAGCGTCGCCAGAATAAAGCTGGGCACTGCGGTAAACAGTGTCGAGAAGAAAACGATGAGACGGTCCGGAAGCTTGTTGCGCATCAGCGCGGCCGTGCTGCCGAAAACCGTGCCCAGAAGCAAAGCGACCGCCATGGCCAGAAGGCCGAGCCGGGCGGAGATCGGGAAGGATTCCCCGATGATGGCCGAGATCTCCCGGCCGTTCTTTAAGGACACGCCTAAATACCCGTGCAGGAAGTTGTCCATGTACAGAATGAACTGCTGCCAGAGCGGTTTGTCCAGATTATAACGGGCGTTCAGGGCGGCGATCGTTGCTTCGCTTAGCGCCTTTTCCTTGTTGAACGGGCCGCCGGGAATGGCGTGCATCAGGAAAAAGGTGATAAGGCAGATAATGAAAACCGTCAGAACGGCGAGAAAAAGGCGTTTGATGACGTACTTGATCACCGCAGCTTCTCCTTCCTGTTCCGGCCTGCGGGCAGAGCCTTATTGCCGCAGGGTGTTCAGGTTCCGTGAACCTGATTTTGTTGATTATACTGTCCTCCTAAACAGAAGTCAACACGGAATATATTTTTTCTGATTATATTTGCATATTCCGTGATATTTGCCGAATTATACGGTCCGGACCGTATAAACAAGAAGAGCCGTGCCTTTCACCGCAACCGCCTCCGATCCGTTTTGACTTAAATAATACAATTCAGCGTCCATCTGTTTATTTCTGTCTCTGTTTTAGCATATTCGAAAGGAGAAATCAACCGGTTTTCTTACCAGGGAAAAGGAGGGACAGCCCCGGGGCCGTCCCTCCTTTATCCGGCGGCAGCGCACCGCCGCCGCACATTTTTCTTATTCTCCCATGACCTCGATGTAGTATCTGCGCCGCAGCAGCCCGTCAAATTCCGCAAAATATATATCCTGCGCGTGGCCGAGGACCAGCTTTCCGTCGATGACGGGAAAGATGCAGTGATTGCCCGCGATCAGGGACTTTAAATGCCCCGGGGAATTGCCGGCGCAGGTCCCGTAGGAGGGCAGCATGTGCGTGTGAACGTAGGGATAATCCTGCGGCACCAGCCGCTCCAGCATGATCTCGATGTCCTTTTCCACGCAGGGCAGCCCTTCATTCACGATGATCCCCGTCGTCGTGTGCTGCGTAATAACGATGCAGATGCCGTTTTTGATCCCGCTTTCGGCGACGGCGTTTCTTACCTCGTCGCTGATCACGATGAGCTCGAATTCCTTCGACGATTCGAGGTGCTTTTCAAAGAGCTTAACGTCCACTCACGGCCTCCTTTCCCAGGAAGCGTTCGGCATTTTGGCCGAGCACCGCGTCCAGTACATCCTTTCGCAGCGGAAGATCCTTCAGGCCCTTCATCGAACGGACCTGGCGCCAGCGCGGCATATTCGAGCCGTACATGACCTTGTCCGCAAAGGAATTCTGCAGCCAGTCGATATCCATGCTGACACTGAAAAGCTGCTTAAACCACTTGGTCGGGCTGTCCATATAGACAGTCGCGGTATCCGCATACACATTGGGATATTTCATTAACAGCATAATCGTCTCTTCCCACCAGGGCCAGCCCATGTGGGTCAGGCAGAAGCGCACGCCGGGGAAGTTGATGAAGGCGTCCTCAAAGAGAATGGGCTCGGCATATCGGGAGGGAGTATCCGGCTTCCAGCTGTAGCCCGCGTGGAGGATGACCGGCTTTTCGCACTCGCTGCAGATCTGGAACAGGGCCTGGACCCTCTCATCTTCCACGTTCAGCCGGGTCCGGGAGAGGTTCAGATGAAGGCCGAAAAGGCCGAGTTCCTCAAAAGCCCGCTTCAGTTCCTGCGGGGCATCCTCTTTCCTCGGGTCGGCGCCGGCAAAGCCGATATAGCGTCCGGGAGCCGCGTCCATCACGGTCCGGATCTCATCGTTGGAGACCAGGGGCATCGCGCTGTCCGCGGAATAATCCTCGCCCAGGATCACGGTCTTGTCGACCCCTGCGTCGTCCATCAGCGTGAGCGCAAAGCGCAGCGGCATCTTCGAGGACTTGAAGACCCCGAACTGCTGCTTGCGGAAGAAAAGCTTCTCATCGGTGTCGTTGATCACATCCAGCAGGACCGGATGCATATGCATATCAATAATCATGCCGCACCGCTCTCCTTACTCCAGATACGGCTTCCAGGTCTGGATCACCGCGGCCGAACGCGCCGCGCCGCTCTGGATGCATTCGGGGATCGGCGCGCCGTCCAGATAGCGCGCAATGAATCCGGCGAAGAAGGAATCGCCCGCGCCGACGGTGTTGACCAGGTTCGTTACCGGAACGATGCCGCCCCGGGTAAACTCTTTCCCGTCATAGACGAGGGAGCCTTTTTCCCCGAAGGTCGCGATCAGGAGCTTTGCCCCGAGCGCCGTCCCGCGTTTCAGGAACCCCACCGCGCCTTCTTCATCGTCCTCGAAGGAGGCGAGCCCGCATTCGATATACGGAAGCACCTTGTCGGTATCCGGATGGATGAGCGACTTCTTGGAAAAGTCAAAGAAGATCTTCGTCCCCGCCGCGTGGATCTGCGGCAGCCGTTCGATCAGATGCCCGGTGAAATCGGTGTGCATGCAGTCGCAGCTGCATAAAAACTCCACCGCCTCATCGGAAAACTCATAGTTTTCGAAGATCCCGCGCTCCACATGATTGTGGAAGCGGTCTCCGTTTTTGAGAAGGATCTCATAGGTCGTCGTCGCGCCACCCGGGACAATATCGAGATACTTCATGTCGAAGTTTCTCTTCTCAAATTCCCGGACGGCCCATTTGCCCAGTTCGTCGTCCGATATCGCCGCCACCACAGACGGTTCGATATCGCCGCGCATGTCGATCAGATTGAACAGTACGTCCACTCCGTTGCCTGTGACATAGCTCCGGCTTGTGCCCTCAAACTGAGGATACCAGTCTATGCACATGAACCCCGCCGCAGCAAATTTAATCATGTGGGACCTCCTTTTCTTAGCGAAAACCCGCTTTTATAACTGCGTTCCTTTTGTTCCTTTTGCGGTCGGATCAGGCTTGCGGCGCCTGTTCCTCCCCGGTCTGCGCGTTCTTTTTGCGGCGTCCGATCCCTCTTCTTCCGA
Organism: Lachnospiraceae bacterium; assembly: GCA_017394885.1. GTDB lineage: Bacteria > Bacillota > Clostridia > Lachnospirales > Lachnospiraceae > UBA6987. The sequence continues at coordinate 181,919 of JAFPWO010000010.1, forward strand.
TAACGGGCGTGTGGGTCGCCGCCGCGGTCTTTTCTCTTTTCAGCTTTTTTCTTTCTTTCTCTTTTTCGAGCTTCTTGTGGCGCCGCTCCTTGACCGCGGCCTTCCTGCTCTGCAGATCTTCCACGTCGGCTTCCGTGGCCGGCTTGATCGTCTTGACGATATAGATCTCGTCGCCCTGGGCCTTGCGGATCCGGATCTTCCCCTTCACGTATCCGTGCCGCGGGCACTGCACCAGGGCATAGTACATATTGCCGCCGGAGCCGGCAAACCATTTGATCCGCGGGATGACCGGGAGGTTGCAGCGGTTGCAGCCGATCGCCGTCACGGTCTTATCCTTTAACGCGGTCTCCTTATCCGGATACGACATGGAAACGTACTTGCTGTAGGTCTTGAAATCCAGATAGATCTCTTCCTCTTTGGACTCCGGCAGATGATAATAGTCGACCGACTTATACTCCTGGACCGACTTGAAGTTCATGTTCTGCATGATCTTTGCGGTATACCAGGCGTCGTCAAAGGCGGCGTGGAAACGGCGCGTCTGGGCGATGCCCATGGCCTCCACAGCCTCCTGCAGGGCCGGTCTCTTCTTTCCGTCCAGATTCTCCAGGCTGTAGAGCTTCTGCAGATCATAGTAGAGCAGCGGCTTCGGGAACCGGTACTGGATATGATAATAGTCCAGATTCCGCTGCAGCTCGAACAGGTCGGACGGCCCCCAGCTGACAAAGATATAATCCTCGCCGCACCATTCCAGAAAGCTTCGCGCCACCGGGCTGAAGGTGCGGGACTGGCGCAGCGCTTCCATATCCATATGCACGACCGCCTGGGTGTGGCGGTTCATGGTGCGGTAGACCAGCGGTTTGATGGTCTCGTGGAACTCCCCGATGATCCGGCGTCTGGCATTCAGCTTCAGCGCGCCGATCTCGAGGATCTCAAAGGGGATCTTCGGGTTCTCCCGGTAGCGTCCGCCCGGCGACTGGTTCCATTCCAGGTCAAATACAATATAATTCATACGGTTTATTCTGTTCTCTTTCCGTAAATCGTTTCTTATTTCATCGGCCGCCGTCAGTTTCCGGCGGCTTTCTGTGCGGCCAGCGCCACATGGCGCAGCAGGACCGCCGTGGTGATCCGTCCGACGCCGCCCGGCACCGGGGTGATCGCCGCGGCTTTTTTCTCGGCTTCTTCAAAGGCAACGTCGCCGCAGAGGCGCCCGTCCTCCGAGCGGTGGATGCCCACGTCGATCACGACCTGCCCTTCGCCGAGCATTTCGCCTTTCAGCGCTTCCTGGCGCCCCATCGCGGCAATCACGATATCCGCCGCCCGGGTATGCGCCGCCAGATCCGCGGTCTTCGAGTGACAGACCGTGACCGTGGCATTTTCCGAAAGCAATAACATGGCAAGCGGTTTTCCGACCACGAGGGAGCGGCCGATCACCGTCGCGTTTTTCCCTTCCAGCGGGATCTTGTAGTAATGCAGCAGCTCCATCACGGCCTGCGGCGTGGCCGGCGGAAAGCCGAGCGCTTTTCCGCTGTAGACACCGGCCATGGAAAGATCCGCCGCGCAGTCCATATCCTTTTCCGGCGCGATGGCATTGCGCAGCGCCGCATCGTTTAACGAACGGGGGAGCGGCTCAAAAAGCAGGATCCCGTGCACCGCCGGATCTTCCGACAAGCGGCGCAGCGCTTCTTCCGCCTCCGCCTGGGAGACCGTCTCCGGCAGCGCGGTCAGGCCGACTTCGATCCCCGCGGTCTCACACCCCTTGCGGATCCCGCGCTCATAGCTGACGGAGGCCGGCTGCTCTCCGATGCGGACCAGGGCCAGCCGGGGGCTGATCCCTTTCTCTTTTAGGCAGCCGACCATCTCCGCGGTCTGCGCCTGCAGCGCCTGCGCCACCGGCGCTCCGTTTAAAATATGTTCCATGCCTTTCCTCTCCCGGCCCTCATCCGGCCGCCTTCCCCTCCTCCGGGGATGGGCTGCTTAAAACAGGCCGCTGATCACGCCGTTTTCATCCACATCGATCTTTTCCGCAGCCGGGACGCGGGGCAGGCCCGGCATGGTCATGATATCGCCGGTCAGCACCACCACGAAGCCGGCGCCGGCCGAGATCCGCGCCTTTCTGACCGTGATGCGGAAATCCTTCGGCGCGCCGAGCTTTTTGGCGTCATCCGAGAAGGAGTATTGGGTCTTGGCCATGCAGACCGGGCAGCTTCCGTAGCCGAGGGCTTCGAGCTTTTCCAATTCGGCCCGGGCGGCCGGCAGGAAATCCACGCCGTCGGCGTGATAGATCCGTGTCGCCACCGCTTCGATCTTTTCCTTTAAAGGCAGATCGGATTCGTAGCTGAACCGGAACTGCGAAGGCGTATCGCAGAGGCGGACCACCTCTTTTGCCAGCGCTTCGCCGCCCTCTCCGCCTTTGGCCCAGACTTCGCTCAGGACGACGTTGACGCCGAGCGCGCGGCACTTTTCTTCCACGAGCGCCAGTTCCGCTTCGGTATCGTCCGGGAAGCGGTTGATCGCCACGACGGCCGGCAGCCCGTAGACTTTGGTGATGTTTTCCACGTGCTGCAGCAGGTTCGGAAGGCCGGCCTCCAGCGCGCCAAGATCTTCATTCTTCAGTTCGGCGAGCGGCTTGCCGCCGTGGAGCTTTAAGGCCCGCACCGTCGCGACAATGACGACCGCCGAGGGGGTAAGGCCCGCCATGCGGCACTTGATATCCAGGAATTTTTCCGCGCCGAGATCCGCGCCGAAGCCGGCTTCCGTCACGGCGTAATCACCCAGCTTTAAGGCCATCCGCGTCGCGGTGACCGAATTGCACCCGTGGGCGATATTCGCGAACGGGCCGCCGTGCACGAAGGCCGGCGTGTGCTCTAAGGTCTGCACCAGGTTGGGCTTTAAGGCATCCTTTAAGAGCGCCGCCATCGCGCCCTGCGCCTTCAGATCGCCGGCCGTGACCGGTTTGTCCTGATAGGTGTAGCCGACCACGATGCTGGCCAGCCGCTTCTTTAAATCCGGAATATCCGAAGCCAGGCAGAGGATCGCCATGATCTCGGAAGCCACCGTGATATCGAAGCCGTCCTCGCGTGGGACGCCGTTGGCCTTGCCGCCCAGCCCGATCACGATATTGCGCAGCGCGCGGTCATTCATATCCACCGCCCGCTTCCAGGTGATCTTCCGCGGGTCGATGCCGAGGCTGTTCCCCTGCTGCATATGATTATCCAGCATGGCCGCCAGCAGATTGTTCGCCGCGCCGATCGCGTGGAAATCGCCGGTGAAGTGCAGGTTGATGTCCTCCATCGGCACGACCTGCGCGTAGCCGCCGCCGGCCGCGCCGCCCTTGATGCCGAATACCGGCCCGAGGGAAGGCTCCCGGAGCGCTACGACAACATTTTTGCCGATGCGCTTCAGGCCGTCCGCCAGCCCGATCGTGGTGGTGGTCTTCCCCTCGCCGGCCGGCGTCGGGGTGATGGCGGTCACTAAGATCAGCTTCCCGTCGGGCCTGTCCGCGCGGTCCCGCAGCAGGCGGTAATCCACCTTGGCCTTGTACGGCCCGTACTGTTCCAGATAGCTTTCGTCGATGCCGGCGGTCTTCGCCACTTCGGTGATCAGGCTCTTCGTATTGGCCTGCGCAATTTCGATATCACTCTTCATGCCACGTTTTCTCCTGCTACAAATTGTGGTATTTTCGCGGCGTTTTGCAACATTTTGCCGCGGTCCGTCTCCCCTCTTTTAAATCGGGTATAATTTACTTATTCATTCAGGAAAGGAGGCTGCCCGTGCTTGCAGAACGTTTACTGGCGCTTCGCACTGCGCGCGACGTGACGCAGGATGATGTTGCCGCTGCCGTCCACGTTACCCGCTCTGCCTATCAGACGTATGAAAAGGGATCCCGCCGTCCCAGCCTGGAAACGCTGATCCTGCTGTCCCGCTATTTTCGTGTCACCACGGACTATCTGCTGGGTCTGAGCGAAAGTCCGGCTCCGCCTCCGGAACTGGATCCCCGGGCCATCGAGCTCATCCACTGCTATCAGGCAGCCGACCCCCGGGGACAGGATACCATCTATCACCTGGCACTGCAGGAAAGCCTGCGCTTCGGTGATCACTGATCAGATTTCTTCTTCCGCTGTCTTCTTCGACAGCGCTTTCCATTTCAGAAAACCACTGATGAAACGGTCAATATCTCCGTCGAGAACGGCGCCGGTATTGCCCGTTTCCACCTGTGTGCGCAGATCCTTCACCATCGTATAGGGCTGCAGCACATAGGAGCGGATCTGGGAGCCGAAATTGTTGTCCATGACAACCCCGCGGATATCCGCCACCTTGTCCAGATTGGCCTGCTGCTTCAGGACCAGCAGCTTGGCTTTTAACATCTGCATCGCCTTGTCTTTATTCTGATACTGGGAGCGCTCGTTCTGGCACTGCACCACGATCCCGGTCGGGAAATGGGTGATGCGGATGGCCGAGGAGGTCTTGTTGACCTTCTGGCCGCCGGCGCCGCTCGAACGGAAAACGTCGATGCGGATGTCGTCGTCCGGGATCTCGATATCCAGATCTTCCTCGATATCCGGCATGACGTCGCAGGAAACGAAGGAGGTCTCGCGTTTGCCCGCCGCGTTGAACGGGGAGATGCGCACCAGGCGGTGGACGCCGTGCTCGGACTTCATCAGCCCGTAGGCATTGAAGCCGTTGACCTGGAAGGTCACGGATTTGATGCCGGCTTCGTCGCCCTCCTGCATATCCAGCAGCTCGACCGTGAAGCCCTTCTTGGCCGCCCAGCGCGTGTACATGCGGTAAAGCATGGAGCACCAGTCGCAGCTTTCCGTGCCGCCCGCGCCGGCGCGCAGGGTCACGATCGCATTATCCACGTCGAACTCGCCGGAGAGCAGCGTGCTCATGCGCAGCGTCTCCAGCTCTTCCGTGAAGGAATCCAGCATCTCCCGGATCTCCGGGACGATGGCCGGGTCATCCTCTTCATAGCCCATCTCGATCATGACTTCGATATCGTCATACTGCCACTGCAGGTCTTCCAGATGCGCCACCGTATCTTTTAGATTTTTAACTTCTGTCGTGATTTTGGCAGCCTTTTCCGGGTTGTTCCAGAAGGACGGCTCCTCCATCATCTTTTCCAGTTCTACGATCCGATTCGCTTTGCCGGCGAGGTCAAAGTGAATCCCTCACTTCCATTAACGGTTCTTTTTGTGCGGCTAAAACGCTCTTGAACTGATCCAGTTCAACCATTAACTTCACCCACTTTCATCGTTAGTTTTTTTATCGAAATTATACTTTTCTCCCGTGGCACTGTTTGTATTTCTTCCCGCTGCCGCAGGGGCAGGGGTCGTTCGGGTAGATCTTCACGTCGCTGCGGCGCACCGGGGCCTTGGTCACCGTATCGTCGCGGTTCGTGCCCATCGCTTTGGCGACCTGCTCGCGCTCCACTTTCTGCTCCTGGCGGATATGCATCAGCGCGCGGACGGTATCCTCCTGGATGCCGGCCGTCATGGCCTCGAACATCTCAAAGCCCTGCATCTTGTATTCCACGACCGGATCTTTCTGGCCGTAGGCCTGCAGGCCGATGCCCTGCCGGAGCTGTTCCATATCATCGATATGGTTCATCCAGCGGCGGTCCACGCTTCTGAGAAGCACCACGCGTTCGATCTCACGCATCTTTTCGGCGTCGCCGACCTGCGCTTCCTTCTCCTCGTAGAGCCGTACAGCTTCTTCCTTCACATACTGCTTTAAGTCGGCCTTGCTCTTTCCCTCGGCCAGCGCCGGTGTGATCGGCGCCATCGGCACGATCGGCAACAGGGTCTGATTGAGTTCCGCCAGATCCCACTCATCCGAGTGCACATCTTCTCCGATGCACATATCCACGGCGCTGTCGCAGGTATCGGCGATCATCTTCATGATCACGCTGCGCATGTTCTCGCCGTCCAGAACGCGGCGTCTCTCCGCGTAGATGATCTCGCGCTGCTCGTTCTTGACCCGGTCGTATTCCAGGAGGCTCTTCCGGATGCCGAAGTTGTTGCCTTCAATACGCTGCTGCGCTTTCTCGATCGCGGAGGAGAGCATCTTGTGCTCGATCGGCTCGTTGTCCGGAACGTTTAACGAATTGAACAGGTTCAGCATGCGCTCGCCGCCGAAGAGACGCATCAGATCGTCCTCCAGCGAAATGTAGAAGCGCGATTCGCCGGGGTCGCCCTGCCGGCCGGCACGGCCGCGCAGCTGATTGTCGATACGTCTGGATTCGTGCCGCTCGGTGCCGATGATCTTGAGGCCGCCCACGGCCCGGGACTCGTCGTCCAGCTTGATATCGGTACCACGGCCGGCCATGTTGGTCGCGATGGTGACCGCCCCGTGCACACCGGCTTCGGCGATGATCTCCGCTTCCATTTCATGATAGCGGGCGTTTAACACGTTCAGCTTGATGCCTTTCTTGCGCAGCATCGCGGCGATCTCTTCGGAAGCGTCGATGGTCACGGTGCCGACCAGCACGGGCTGGCCCTTGGCGTGGGCCTCGGTGACGGCCTCCACGATCGCGTGGAGCTTCTCCCGCTTGGTCTTGTAGACCGCGTCGTTTAAGTCTTTTCTCTGCACCGGGACGTTGGTCGGGATCTCGATGACGTCCATGCCGTAGATGTCGCGGAATTCCTTTTCCTCGGTCATCGCGGTACCGGTCATGCCGGCCTTCTTTTCGAACTTGTTGAAGAAGTTCTGGAAGGTGATGGTCGCCAGGGTCTTCGATTCGCGCTTGACCTTCACGTGTTCCTTGGCTTCGATCGCCTGATGCAGGCCGTCCGAATAGCGGCGGCCCGGCAGCACGCGGCCGGTGAATTCATCCACGATGAAGACCTCGTTGTCCTTCACCATGTAGTCCTTGTCGCGGTGCATCAGGTTGTGCGCGCGCAGCGCGAGGATGATGTTGTGCTGGATCTCCTGATTCTCCAGATCCGCCAGGTTGTCGATCTGGAAGAACTCTTCCACCTTCTGGACGCCCTGCGCGGTCAGGTGGACCTGCTTTTCCTTCTCGTTGACGATGAAGTCGCCGGTCTCCTGCTCTTCTTCCTTCATCAGGATGTCCATCTTGGACAGTTCCTTCGCCTCGCCGCGCTTTAAGCGCTGGGCCAGATAGTCGCAGGTCTCGTAAAGCTTCGTCGATTTGCCGCTCTGGCCGGAAATGATAAGCGGGGTCCGGGCTTCGTCGATGAGGATCGAGTCCACTTCGTCGACGATCGCGTAGTGGAGCTTGCGGAGCACGAGCTGCTCCTTGTAGATGACCATGTTGTCACGCAGATAGTCGAAACCCAGCTCGTTGTTGGTGACGTAGGTGATATCGCAGCCGTAGGCTTTCTGGCGCTCTTCCGGGGTCATGCTGTTTAAGACGCAGCCGACGGTCAGTCCCAGGTATTCATGGATCTGGCCCATCCACTCCGCGTCACGCTTGGCCAGGTAGTCGTTGACCGTGACCACCTGCACGCCTTCGCCGTCCAGCGCGTTGAGGTAGGAGGGGAGCGTCGCGACCAGGGTCTTGCCTTCGCCGGTCTTCATTTCCGCGATGCGGCCCTGATGCAGGATGATGCCGCCGATCAGCTGTACCGGATAGTGCTCCAGGCCGATCGTGCGGCGCGCGCTTTCGCGCACCATCGCATACGCTTCAACGAGCAGATCGTCCAGCGTCTCGCCGTTTTTGAGCCGCTCCTTGAATTCCAGGGTCTTGGCACGCATCTCCTCCTGGCTCATGGCCTGCATCTGCGGCCGCAGATCCTCGATCTGCCTGACCAGGGGCATGATGCGCTTTAATTCCCGCTCACTGTAAGATCCGAAAACTTTTGTGATAATGCTCATGTTGTTATCCTTATAAAATCTCTGTCATAACGTGCGAAACACCGCCCGTTCAGGATGACCTCTACCGTATCTCCGCGCCGGCGCCGACTTCCCGCTCCGGGCTCATAAGGGAAAGCTTGCCTTCCGCGTCCTCGGCGGAGAGCAGCATCCCCTCCGATACCAGGCCGGCCAGCTTCGCCGGCTTTAAGTTGACAATGGCCATGACGTTCTTGCCGACCATTTCTTCGGCTTTGTACCAGTGCTTGATGCCCGAGATGATCTGCCGCTTCTCGCCGCCGAAATCGATCTCAAAACGCAGAAGCTTTTTGGACTTCGGGACCTCTTCGCAGACCAGGACCCGGCCCACCCGGAACTCGAGTTTGGCAAAGTCGTCATAGTCCACGAGTTCTTTATGTTCGATCGGGGCTGCTTCCTCTTTCTTTTCTTCCGCGGCCGGCGTTTCTTCCTTCGGCGCCGGAAAGAGCTCTTCCACCTTCTTCATGACGGCTGCCGGGTCCAGCCGGGCAAACAGCTGCTCCGGCGTTTCCGTCACTTTCGTCTCCGGAGTCAGGCCGAAGCGGTCCATATCTCCGAAGGCGCGGCAGGCCGTTCCCAGCTGGACAAAGATCTTCTCTGCCGTATCGGGCAGGAACGGCGCGAGCAGGGAAGCCCCGATCGTAATGCTCTCGATCAGGTTGTACAGCACCGTGCGCAGGCGGTCCTGCCGACTTTCCTCCTTGGCCAGGACCCAGGGCATCGTTTCATCGATATACTTATTGCAGCGCTTGAACAGATTGAAGATCTCCGTCAGCGCATCCGCCACGCGGAGCTCGTCCATGAGCTTTTCGCACTTTTCGGGGATAGCCAGCACCGCCGCCTTCAGATCCTCGTCCACGGCTTCGGCCGCGCCGACATCGCGCACTTCGCCGCCGAAATACTTGTTGCTCATCGCCACGGTCCGGTTGACCAGGTTGCCGAGGGTATTGGCCAGATCCGAATTGATCCGCTCCACCATCAGCTCCCAGGTGATCACGCCGTCGTTTTCGAAGGGCATCTCATGCAGCACGAAATAGCGCACCGCATCCAGCCCGAAGAAATCGATCAGCGTGTCCGCATAGAGCACATTCCCCTTGGATTTGCTCATCTTGCCGTCGCCCTGCAGCAGCCAGGGATGGCCGAAGACCTGCTTCGGGAGCGGCTCGCCGAGGGCCATCAGGAAGATCGGCCAGTAAAGCGTATGGAAGCGGATGATGTCCTTGCCGATGACGTGCACATCCGCGGGCCACAGCTTCTTATACTGCTCCGTGCTTTCGCCGCCGCAGTGATAGCCGATGCCGGTGATATAGTTCGTCAGCGCGTCCAGCCACACGTACACCACATGCTTCGGATCAAAGTCCACCGGGATGCCCCACTTGAAGGACGTACGGGAAACGCACAGGTCCTGCAGGCCGGGCTTCAGGAAATTGTTGACCATCTCGTTCTTGCGGGAGACGGGCTGGATGAACTCCGGATGCGTTTCGATATGCGCCATCAGCCGGTCCGCATATTTGCTCATGCGGAAGAAGTAAGCCTCCTCGGAGGCCTTCACCACCGGCCGGCCGCAGTCGGGGCAGAGCTTCACACCGTCCTTATCCACGACCTGGCTTTCCGTAAAGAAGGATTCGTCGGGCACGCAGTACCAGCCCTCGTAGCTGCCTTTATAGATATCGCCCTGTTCCCAGAGCTTTTTGAAAATCTTCTGGACCTCCGCCTCGTGATAATCGTCGGTCGTGCGGATGAATTTGTCATAGGAGATGTTCAGGCTGTCCCAGATGCTCCGGATCAGTCCCGCGGTCTCGTCCACAAAGGTCTTCGGGTCCTTCCCGGCGGCCTTCGCCTTCTCCTCGATCTTCTGGCCGTGCTCATCGGTCCCCGTCTGGAAAAAGACGTCGTAGCCCTGCGCACGGCGGAAACGGACGATCGCGTCGCTTAATACGATCTCATAGCAGTTTCCGATATGCGGTTTTCCGGAAGCGTAGGCGATGGCCGTCGTCAGATAGTACGGTTTTTTGTCATAGGTCTTCATTGGCTTCTCCTTTTCGGCTCCGGCAGATGAGCCGGGCGCCGTATTTTAAGCCGAAAGAGCTTTCCGAAGCACGCAAAGAAAGCCCGTTTCAGGCACTATCTGTAAAATGATAGCACAGAAACGGGCAGATAGCAAGAACAAACACGGCCGGATGCGGCTTCAAATTCTGAAAACGGCTTCCCGCAGCACTTCTCCGACGGTCGGGTGCGGAAAGACGATGCGTTCCATCCGCCCGGCCGTAAGCTCCAGATCGATCATCATGACGGCACTCACGATGATCTCCGACGCGTACGGGCCGATGATATGGCAGCCCAGGACCTTTCTCGTCCCTTCCTCCACGACCAGCTTCAGGAAGCCTTCGCCGCGCTCGGTCTCGGCCAGGTACCGGCCGGAAAAGCGCAGCGGAAGTTTGATCTCCCGCACCGAAAGCCCTTTGCTCTCCGCGCTTTCCTTCGTCTCGCCCACCGAAGCCACTTCCGGGTCCGTATAGATGACCGCGGGCACGGTCTCATAGCGGACCGGATCATCGATCCCGAGGATATGATGGACGGCCGCCTCCGCTTCCCGGTAAGCCGTATGGGCCAGCATCAGCTTCCCGTTGCAGTCGCCCACGGCGTAGACGCCGGGCACACTGGTTTCCAGATATTCGTTCACGGCGATCGCCCGGCGGTTCATCTCGATCCCCAGATTCTCCAGCCCGAGGCCGCCGGTCGCCGGCGCGCGCCCCACCGAAAGCAGTACCCGGTCGCAGGCGATCTCCCTCTGCTCTCCGGCTTCCTCGAAAAGCACGGAATGACCGGTGATCTCCAGCACCCGGCAGCCGAGCTTAAAGACCATGCCCCGCTTTTTGTATTCCTTCATCAGAAGATCGCAGATTTCCTTATCGGTCGTGCCGGCGATCTTCGGCAGCATTTCAATGACGGTCACATGGCTGCCCACGGAGGCGTAGTAGCAGGCCATCTCGAGCCCGATCACCCCGCCGCCGATCACGACGAGCTCCTGCGGCAGCGTTTCGGACTGCAGGATCTCCCGGCTCGTCACCACAAAGCCGCTCTCCAGCCCTTCCTTTATGCCCGGAAGCGGCGGGATAGCGGTCTCGGAGCCGGCGGCCAGGATCAGCTTGCTGCAGAGGATCTCCTCGTCCCCGGCCCCGATCAGGAAGCGTCCGTCCTGCCGGCCGCGGATCACGCCCCTTTCGCGGATGATCGGGACGCTTAAATTTTTCATCGTATATTCCACGCCGGCCACCAGCGTCTTCACCACTTTGGCCTTGCGCTTCATGACCCTGGCGTGGTCAAAGCTGACCGCTTCCGCATGAACGCCGAAGGCTTCGCTCTCCGAAGCATGCCGGTAGAGCTTGGCCGAATACAGCAGGGTCTTGGTCGGGACGCAGCCTTCGTTAAGGCAGGTGCCGCCCATCGCTTTTTCTTCGATCACGACCGCGGAAAGACCGCCTTCCGCCGCCCGCTCCGCCGCCATATAGCCGCCCGGGCCGCCGCCGATCACCGCAACATCAAATTCTCTCGCCATTGATTCTTCTCCTGATTTATCCAAAATTCGCAGCGGCGATGCCCCGCGCCGCCCCGGAAAGTCCCGCGGACAGCACAGGGGCGGATGATCCCATCCGCCCGCAAAAAGCTTCTATCCAGCTTCCGTATTATTCGCTGTCGGTCTCCGACTCCGCTTCGTTTTCCGATTCCGTCACAAAATCGATCGTGAACTCCGTCTCCTCCAGAATATCGTCCGCGAAGAGATCGTTGTCATCATACGCGCGGAGCGTAAAGTGCAGAGTCTCGATCCGTTCCTTTCCGCTTTCCGTATAGACCTCGTTGTTCACGGACAGATTCCTGACGCTCCGTCTGCCTGCCGGGACCACATTGCCCCACCAGGCGGTCATTTCCTGGCCGTTGGCTTCCACGTTGTCAAACACGAAGAACAGCTCCACCTCCGATTTATTTTCGAAGTAAACCGTCGCGGTGTGATATCCCCAGGAATCCTCCTCCTCATCCACGAAGATGATCGTCATCTGGTCGTTGTCGATGATCACCTTCTCGTTCTCCGATTCAGGGCGGTCCGGAACGACCACCTCTTCCGGCTTTTTGCCGGTCGGATACAGCGCGAAGCGTTCCTCAAACAGATCCTCGTAGTTTCTGGCGCTGTACACCTTCAGCAGGAAGGAGATCTCATCGAAGGATTCGATATGGCAGCGTTCCAGCTGGGTATCCGTGAAGCTGATGGTATCGATCGCCTTCTTTCCGGCCGCGACCACCCTGCCCCATACCGGGTCGTTGGCGTAGCCGTTCACACAGGTCTCGTCCCAGGAGAAGCTGAGCGACTTGTCGGTCTTGTTTTCCAGGAAGACCTTGTAGCTCTTGCCGTACCAGCCTTCTTCGGCTTCGGGGAAGAAGATAAAGCTGATCTTGTCATTGTCCACCACGACGATCTCGTCCTCGCTCTCGGGACGGTCCGGGACCTTTATATCTTCCGCGCTCAGGCCGGTCGGATAGCAGGTCACGATCTCGCTCAGGAGCGGATCCTCGTAATAGTCCTCGTCATTCTGGATGATCAGCAGGAAGGAGAGTTCTTCCGGCTCCTCAATGCCGCAGCTGTCCAGTTCATCCTGATAGACAGCATAGGTTCCTTCCAGGGTCCCGCCTTTATCCGCGGTCTCGTACACGATCTGGGAAGTCATATAGCCGTTGATGTTCACGTCGTACCAGGTCAGGCGCAGATCGTAATCCGCCTTGTTTTCCAGCAGGAAATGAATCTGGTATTCCTGGCCGGACCATCCTTCCGCGGCCTCCATCTCCGTGATCACAAAGCGATATTCCTCCGCCTTGCGGGACAGGATCCCCTCTTCGGGTTCTTCCGTCTCCGGCTGTGTCTCCGTGGTTTCTTCCGTCGGCTCCTCCTTGGTCGCCTCCGTAGGTTCTTCGGTCGGCGCTTCCGTGGATTCCTCCGCCGGATCGCTGCTTTCGCTTTCCTGCGGCGCCTCGGTGGTCTCCGCCGGCGCGCTTGTATCCGGGGCCGCCGTCTCCGGGGCCTGGGTCGCAGCTTCTCCTGTGGTCGTCTCTTCCTGGGTAGCCGGGCTGTTTCCGCAGCCGGCCAGCAGAGCCGCCGTCAGGATCAGGGACAGCAGCAGGCACCCTGCTTTTCTGAATTTCATACGATCCTCCTTCCTCGCTTCATCCTTCCCGAACAGCCGGCACGGCTTTATCCGCGCAGTTTTGCCTGCGGACAGCGTTCGATGATATACCGTCTCACAAAATCGTAATCCGTGCCGCCGATATAGACCTGGTTTTTATTAAAAGGTTCATTGACCTTGATAAGCTTCATCCAGCGGGACGCCCTGATGCTTTTTACCCGGCTGAATTCACTGTACATGCTGCTGCGGCTCGCCGAATTCAGGCCGATGCCGACCGTGGCCAGGCTTCCGCCCGCCAGGCCTGCCAGCACGGTGAGCGCGCCTAAGGCCTCGGCTTTCTTCACCTGCCTGGGCAGCTGCGTATGGCGCACGCCCTGCTCATCCATCTCGAAAAGCACGCAGTATTTCCCGCCCATGATCAGGGCATAGATGTAATAGCCCAGCGTGCAGAGGGCCAGGAAGGCCAGCATAAACTGCAGATGGAAGGCCGCGTTGCTTTTGAAGCCTTCCCACCAGTAGTCGCGGGCGTTCATGTTCAGCAGGTTGGACAGGACCCACTCTCCCGCGCCGATCAGGAGAAAGATCTTCCAGATCACAAAAAGGACGGCCGGGTTGGTATACAGATTCAGTTCATGGACCCAGCGGTAAACACCGTCGGTCCCCTTCAGGAGCTCATCCTCCCCGGGGGCGGACGCCTGCACGGGGGCTGTTTGCGTATTCATTTCCTGTCTCCTTTCCCGCCGGGAGCGCATATTTAGAGTATTATACCGTTTCTTCGGGAAAATTACAAGTACGGAAGATTTTGCTGACCAGAATACTGAGCTGATACAGCAGGATCATCGGGACCGCGACCAGGATCTGCGAGAACACGTCCGGGGGCGTAATGACCGCCGCGAGGAAAAAGATGAAAACGACGGCAAACGGCCGGGCTTTTTTCAGCATCCGCGGGTTCAGTACGCCGAAGCGGGACAGCAGCGCGCTGACCAGCGGCATCTCGAAAATAAAGCCGAAGATCGTGAAGATCAGCAGGACGAAGCTCAGATAGTTTTCCACGCTGATCTGCGCCGCGAATATCGTATCGTCGCTGAGCCGGATCAGGAAATTCAGCATGAAGGGGATCGTGACCGTATACGCGAAAAACGCGCCGCCGGCAAAAAAGAACAGGCCGGCGATCAGAACGACCCGGAGGATCCGGCTTTCCCGGCCGGTCAGCCCGGGCCGGGCAAAGGCGTAGATCTCATACAGGATCAGGGGCAGGCTCAGGAGAAAACCGGCCAGCGCCGCCACTTTAAACTGCTGCAGCAGCAGTTCCTGCGGCGCAAGATACACGAAGCGGTAGCCGTATTTCAGCCCCATGTCGGTAAAGACGGCGATCAGTTTTTCCGACTGCGTGAGGGCCGCCGCCGTCAGCAGGAAAAACACCGCCGCGGCCACCAGGATGCGCCGGCGCAGTTCCGTCAGGTGGCCCGTGAGGGGCATATCCCCGCCGGTCCCGCCTGTTTCTGTTTTTGACGCCTTATTCTTCCTCTGCATGATCTGCCGGCGCTTCTTCCGCTTTCCCGTCCGCTTCCGCCTGATCTTCCTCTTCCAGGCCTTCCTTAAACTTCCGGGAAGCTTTTCCGAACAGTTTGGCCAGCTTCGGGATCTGGGTCGGGCCCAGTACCAGAAGGGCAACCACGACGATCGCAATGATCTCTACGGTTCCGAGTCGCATACGTTTCCTCCTTCGGGCTTATCTTCCTGCGCCGCTTTTTCCGGCGGCGATTTCATCTCATCGTGAAAGGGTTCCATGACGTTATCCAGAATATCCTGCTTGACCTCCCCGCTGGCCCGGCGGAAGGACCGCAGGGCTTCTCCGAGCTTTCCGGCAGCCGAAGGAAGCTTCTCCGGGCCGATCACGACCAGCGCGACGATCAGGATCACCACGATCTCCCAAAATCCGAGTCTCAAGCGCTTCCTCCTTTCTTTTTCTCCGCATTTCCCGCCAAGCCCCCGCTGCGCAGCGGTTTCCGTCATCATAGCAGAAAGCAAAAGCCTCCGCAACCGGCAGGCGCGTCAGCCGCGGGGCAGATCCTCCGGCGTGGTGATCTTTCTGTTGCCGCCGCTTCCGGGGACGAGCCTCACCCGGTATCCGGCCGCTTCCAGAAGGCTTGCGTCGTCCGTCGCCGAAAGGCCCTCCGCCTTTTCATAGGCGGAAAGCAGCGCTTCCCGGCGCGCCCCCTGCGGGGTCTGGACCAGCCAGGTCCGGGAGCGGTCCGTGGTGGACAGGACATAGCCGTCTTCATCGCAGATCTTTACGGTGTCCCTGCTTTTTACGGCAACGGCGGCCCCGTCCGCGTGATCGAGCGCCGCAAGGCACGCGTCCGCCATCTCCGCCTTGACAAAGGGGCGCGCGGCGTCGTGGATCAGGACAAATTCTTCCGTGCACAAAAGCAGGGCGCGGTATACGGATTCCTGCCGGGTCGCCCCGCCCTTTGTGAGGGCAACCGGCGGCAGGGGCGTCTCTTTCTTGTCCCGGCAGAGATCCTCCGCCTGACGGACGATCTCCTCCAGCGCCGCCTGGTCTTCTTCCCGGCAGGCGATCACGATCTGCCGGATGGTCGGATGCAGCAGGAACACTTCCAGGCTGTGCTGCACCACCGCTTTGCCGTGAAGCGGCAGCAGGATCTTGTTTACTTCGCCGCCGAAGCGCGTTCCGCTTCCGCCGGCGGCCAATATCAGGGAACAGGACTTCATCATGCTTCCTCTTCTTTCGCGGGCGGGACAAGGCCCTCGCACGGATAGAGCGCCCATCCGCTTTCCCCGCGGGAGAGCGCCGCAAGCGCCGCATCCCGCGCCGCCTCCGTCTCAAACAGGCCGAAGACCGCCGAACCAGAGCCGGTCAGGAGCGAGCCGGCCGCGCCGGCATCCATCAGTTCTTTTTTGATCTGCCGGATCGGCCCCGCCGCTTCTGCCGGCAGGACGTCCTCAAAATCATTATGCATGGCTTCCGCGACGCCGCGGATATCGCCTTTTTCCAGCGCGGCCAGCAGCGCATCCGTTTCCGGAAGGCGGCAGGGCCGGCGGAGATCTCCGAACTTTTCATCCCAGGCCCGGTACATGGCCGGGGTGGACAGGCTGAGCGCCGGCTTTATGATCAGAAGGGGCAGCGCTTTCCCGCAGGGAACCGGGATCAGCTCGGTCCCGGTATCCAGCCCGCGCGCCGGCCCGTCACATAGCAGTGCCGGCACATCCGCGCCGAGCTTTGCCGCGATCCGCAGGACCGTCTCTTTCGTGAGCGCCCCGCCGGACAGATGCTGCCCCAGCCGCAGGAGGGCGGCCGCGTCGGCGCTGCCGCCGCCCAGCCCGGCCTGCGAGGGGATCTTCTTATCCAGATAAACCGCCTGCGGCGGCAGTTCTCCGCATTCCTCCAGCTTCCGCCAGGCCCGGCAGACCAGATTATTGTCGTTTTCCAGAGCCGGATCGGAGCAGCGAAATGAAAAGCATCCGGCCGGCTCCGCTACCAGAGTATCAAAAAGAGAAACCGGCAGGAAGACCGTGTCCAGCGTGTGGTACCCGTTTTCCTTCCGGCCCGTGATGTGCAGGCACAGATTGACTTTCGCGTGGGGATAAAGGATCATACCGCCCCTTCCGCGATCTCTGCCGTGACCAGGCAAAAAACGCTGATGCCAAGCCCCCGGCCGAAATCGGTAAGCCCCTCTCCGGTCGTGGCTGTGAGCCCGATATGCGCGGGCTCTGTATCCAGAAGCGCCGCCAGCGACGCTTTGATTTCTTCCGTCCGCGGCGCGATCTTCGGCCGGGCCGCCTCGATGCTGACCGACAGATGCCGTACGCATCCGCCCATGGCCTTAAGGTCCTTCATGGCCTCGGCCAGATACAGCCGGCTGTCCGTGCCCCCCGCCCGGCAGACCGCGTCCGCCGCCGCGCCGAGGATGTTCCGCCCGGTCACCCCGGAGAGGGCATTGGTCACCGCATGGAGGATCACGTCGCCGTCGCTGTTGGCCAGAAGGCCGCAGGGCTCCTCCGGGAATAATACGCCGCCCAGAATAAGCGGCTTCCCCGGCGTCTCCTCAAAACGGTGGCTGTCCTGCCCGATCGCGGCACAGATCATAAGTATCTCCCGGCCCCTTTACAGGGCATTCTTTCTGTATTCTTCCTTCCAGCGGTATAAAAGCTCAAGGTAGGCCTCGCCCCGCTCATCGGAGGGCTTATCCTGCAGGGCGGCCGCTTCCAGTGCCTTGCCTTCATAGATGGCCAGCTGGCGGCGCTTCTCCAGGTTGCTCTTAAACTGCTCCAGCCGCTCGGGCGTGAGCGCGTCCAGGATTTCTTCCGGAAGCGCTTCCTTCCCCATCAGCTGATCCAGCAGGTAGATCTTCTCCGGCAGCATCGGGTCCCGGTTTAAGCGGTAGGCATTCACGAGGCACTGCTCCGCCTCTTCATAATGCGCGAGCTCCGCATAGCAGGCGCCGGCACTCGTCCAGATCCGGCCGGCCAGCGCGCGGTCAGCGGGCTCCGGCCCCTCCGCGCCTAAAATCTGATTGTAGATCCGCAGCGCACTGTAATACTGCCCGCCTTTATACAGATAGTCGCCCTTGGTCTTTAAGCGCTGCCCCGGAGAAGACCGCGCGATCTTCTCCAGCTGGGAGCGGAAGGCAAAGAGCTCCGAACTGTTGTAATAATGCAGCTCCTGCTGCAGGACGTATAAGATCTCATACAGGCCGCTGCCCTGTTCCTTCATGCGGCGCACGCGCTCCGAAAGCTTCGTCTGGCCGAGCTGGTCCAGGAAATCAAAGAGCCGCTCGTCGGGGAAACTCTCCTCGATCAGCAGGACGTGATGATTGATAAAATAGCTCAGTTCCTCTCCGGTATGCAGATGGATGCCCAGCTCCGGGACATAATACGGATGCATCACCGGTTTTGACTGACTGACGATCAGATTGCCCATCCCGTGCACCTCCGCATTACGATATCAGGAAATCCCGGCGGATCACCATCCCGCTCGCGGGGAAGAGTTCGCCGAAGCCTTTGTCCACCACCCGTACCGTGACGTGGTTCTCCGAGGAGAAGGACACGATCACTTCGATCCGGGTCGTCTTGTTGGGTCTGGCCGGCAGCTCCGCGAGGGAAATGCTGATGGTCTCCACCCGCTGCGTGGCGAAGGGCGTGATCATCAGCTCCAGCGTATGCACGTCGTCCAGAATGAATTCCGCCGAGGACTTGGCCTCGTACCAGTTGCTGCCCGCGGCCGCCATTACGAACTGCTCGTTCTTGCCGTCGTGCACCGCGTACAGGCTGATCGTGGAGGCGAGGCGCCCCTCGCAGATACAGATATACGGATAGGCCGAAGCCGGCAGGGTGTTGTCGTACGCCACCAGCGCCGCGCCGTCCGCGAACAGATTCTGCCCCGAGAAGACCCGGCGCTTATTGCAGAGCTTTTTGATGAATTCCGGCGCCCAGGCCACGTCCGAAAAGCCCTCGCCGGTCAGATACACCGAGGAGATCAGCTTTTTCGCGAGCAGCCGGTCCGCGCAGGAGCTTAAGATCGAGTCCGCCATGCGCTCGCCCATGGGCTTCTCCAGAAGGTCCAGATCGAAGGCTTCATCCAGCGGCTCGCGCCTTGCCTCGAGGACCTGCGGCTTGCGGCCCCGGATCGCCCGGAACTCGAAGAAGTCCAGGCCGTTGTCGGTGAGGTCGAAACCCACCACCATATTGGTCCAGCGCTCCTTGGGCTGGCTCGCCACATAGTAGGAAAAGCATTCGGTATGGCTTAGGAAGCGCACCGTCCCGCGCGGCAGATCGCACAGATCGCAGGCTTCAGTCAGCCGGTCCAGAAGCTCCGGCGTGAGCTCCTTTAAGCCGATCGCCAGAGAGGCTACTTCCTCCGCGGCATAGCGCACGCGGGGGAGCGTCAGCAGCTGGTCGATATAATGCGCCAGCAGCTGCACGGCGCTGTACTGCACGCCTTCGATGGTCGCGCTGCCGTTTTTGCGCAGGAGCTTGACCAGCTTATCCACCATGGTGCCCTCGCCCATTAAGGCGCGTCGGTAGGCCTCGGAGCCGATCAGCCAGCGGTCCTGCCCGCGCAGCTTGCAGAGCACGGTCGGGATCATGCCGGTGGTCTCATTGTCCCCGATCATGACGGCCTGCGGCCCCTTCGCCTCAGGAGAATAGACGCTGACCTGGCTGTAGGAATCGCACAGATCTATTCCCAGTATTAATTTATCCAAGCCGGTCTCCTCCTTTCCCGAAGATTTGGCAGCCGCGCTGCGGGGTTTATCGATTCCGTCAGTTGACGGAGAAATATTCTTTGAGCAGGACGTCTTCCCGTCCGAATTCCGTGACCGCTTCCTGCCAGGAGGGATCCGTCCCGTCCCCGGCCTGCGCGATCAGGCGGTTTAAGCGCGCGAAGCGGTGATTGCCTTCGTGCGTCTCGCCGCGGCCTTCCACGCGGCCTTCTTCCAGCAGAAGCGGGGCCCCGTCCTGCACCGTTTCGATGCGGTACTCCAGCACCTCGTCGGCAAAAAGCAGCACGGTCTTGACGCAGATGCCGCGGTAAACGTCCGGTATCTCGCTCCAGGTATAGTCTTCCTCCGCCTCCTGCGGCAGGATCTGAAGGCCGATCCGGATCTTCCGGCGGGCCGGGTCGCGGTATTCCAGGAAGACCTTGTCCGCGATCTCGGCCGGCACCCGGATAAAGCGCGCCAGCTTCTTCTCGAAGGAAAACAGCAGGCCCTGATCGTAGAGCTGCTGCAGGAGGGAAGAGGCCAGCTGCTTTTCTTCCTCCGTGAGGCTCTCCTTCTCGGCGTAATGCTTCGTTAAGGCCAGGCGGCCGATCAGCGGCAGCGCTTCCGTCTTCTTATCCGCTTCCGCCCAGTTTTTCAGATAGGTGAAGAGGTTCTCCGGCACCGCTTCCCCCGCGGTAAAATACTGCTCGCTCATCACCATGGCGTAGGCGTGCAGGAGGGTGCGGTCCGGGGCCTTTGACTCCTTAAGGTACAGCCGGACCACCTCATCCAGCCGCTTCGTCCAGCCGGTAAAGAGCATCTGTCCGAGCAGGCGCTCCGGCAGGTCCAGATAGAGCGTGCCGCTCTCCAGGGTGCGGTCCAGAAGGGTCAGCATCTCCGCCGTCCCGTTATTGTAATACTTGCAGAGGTAGGTCAGCGTGATCTCATTCCAGGAGCCCTGGCGGTAGAGCGAAAGCGTAACGCCAAAGAGATCCCGCTCGTAGGCATAGCTGCGCTTGCGGATCTGGCGGCCTAAAAGCCGCAGCAGAAGCTCCGGCGAAAAGTTCCGGTACCCGAAGCGGAAGACCATCTCCACGGCGGCCTCGTCCTCCTCGCGGAGCATGAAGTTCTCCGCCAGCAGGCGCCCGGCCTTGGCGTCCAGGAACGGGCTGTCCTTTAAGGCCTTAAGGAGCGCCGCGCTTTCCACGCCGCTTAAGTCCCTGCGCTTTACCAGGCTTAAGATCAGTTTCTCGCGGTAGATATCCGACAGCTCTTCCCACAGCGGATAGCGGCGGATCAGCTCCCGGGCCTCAGCCTCGCTTAAGGTCCCGTTCATGCCGCCCCGGCACAGTTCCAGCCGGAAAGGCAGGCTCTCCGGGCAGAGCTTCCTGCACGGATCGTGCAGGGACTGGGCCGTCTTCATAAAGCGCTTCCGGCGGAAAACGGTCTGCGCATAGCGGTTGCCCTCGCGGTCGATAAAGACCAGCCGGCAGTTCCGCGTATAGACCGGGACATAAGCCTTCCCGCGGCGGACAGGATAGAGATAATCATCCTTCAGTTCCCCGTAGAGCAGCATCACCCGCTCGATGCGGCTGTTGGAAAACTCCAGCTCCACGGTATAGATCAGCTCGGAGAGGATCGCGGCAGTCTTTTCATCCAGCACGTCCGGGATGAACATCCGCTCGTAGAATTCGGCCATGCCGTCTTCCACCGAGCCCTGCAGGAGCTGCTCGAGGGCAAAGCTGCGCAGCTGCCGCTCATACAGTCTGTACAGCGGATCCTCCGGCTGATAGTGGCGCAGCAGATAGTGATACAGGTTCAGCCGCGCCTGCGCCAGCTGCGGGCTGTTGTAGGTATAGTAAAGCTCCACCATGCGCGGGATCTCGCCGCCATAATCTGCGGGCAGGGTCGCCAGATAGTATTCATACAGTTCGGTGAGGCGAACGTCCTCTTCGATGCCCTTCTCATACAGGCTGTGGCAGCGGGGCAGGGCCTCGCCGAAACGCATGACTACGCCCAGCAGGGCCGTCAGCGTCTCTTCCGAGGGCTGCGCCTGATACAGATACCGCAGCAGCCGCTCGTTTCCCTCGTGATAGAATTTCTGCCGCGGGACGAGCTCAGTGACTTTGCGGAGCAGCTCCTCATGGAAGCACCCGTAGCGGACGCCCGGGATCAGGATGCTGCGCTCGAAGGAGCTGACCTCGGTCAAAAGCTCCGGATACCGGTCCAGCAGATCGATCGCCTCGATCCGCAGAAGGAGCGGGAGCGGTCCCCGGGCAAAGTGCTCGCGGATCTTGTTCAGGGATTTTTCGGGCTGCTCGGCCCACTCGCTGTCTGCGCGGATGAGCAGCGGCAGGATCTCCGGCTTATCCCACTCCTTCTCCTTTAAACGGTACAGAAGGCGCAGGAAGCCGTCGGAGAGGCGGTTGCCCTTTTCTCTCTCCTCTTCCAGATATAAGAACCACAGATAGGAAGTCACGTCCTCGGTGCGGTTTCGCTGCACGGTGGCCCGGATCTGCTCCAGTACTTCTTTTTCCGCATCCCGCCGGCCCAGCTGCCGCAGGATCTCCGCCCGCAGGATCTTCCGGGGGATATCCGGGGCCTTCAGGCTGTCGCAGGCGTCCAGATATTTCATGACCTGCACCTCGATCCCCCGCGGCTTTTCCTTCGCGGCATAGAGCGTCAGCATGCTCTTGGCCAGCTGCAGATCGTTCCGGCGGTACTGTTTCAGTTTCCGCTGCTCCGGGTCCGGCTCGCGCTCCGGGACCACAGTCAGGCTGACCGTGACTTCATCGCGGCCGGTATTGACGGTAAGGCTGCCGAAGTTTTTGCCGGCATGCAGCTTTTCGGGGTCGAAATACAGGGGGATGCGCAGCTCGTCGCCGCTGAAATCCAGCCCCGTCCAGCGCTCCTTCGGGAGCCGGATGAAGCTGTTCTCCGCACGAACCGTAAAGACCGTATAGCCGCTCCCCTCGCGGCGGATCACCAGTTCGCCGCCGTCGGAAGGCGCGCGCAGCGCGTAATGCTGCGGCTCCGCGTCCACCTTGAGGACAACGGCTTCCTTCGCGCCGGCCGCCACCAAAAACTCCTCCAGCCCCAGCCGGGGATCCGGAGAATTCTTTAAGGCGGGATATAAGGCGCGCAGGGAATCGTCTTTGAAGAAGGGAAGCTGCAGGAACTGCTCGGACTGGAACAGCCGGAAGACTTTTTCCGGGGCCGCCGCGGCCAGCTCGCCCAGCTCTTTTACGGTCGTGGGGGCGTCGTCCTGCAGGAGGATCGGCCGGCACACGGAAAAATGATACGGAAGATAAACTTCGCCCGCATTGGTCACCAGCGCGAACTGCCCCACCAGCTCCACACTGTCCTGGATCTGGTCCGCCCGTACGCGGTATTCCACGGTGGCATTCGCCCCGGCGAAGGAGTTCTGCGCGATCTCGATGCGTTCGTCATCGGGATAGGCCAGGCCGCGGAACGGCACGCCGTTGTCACTGATGAGCGTGATCTCCCCGCGGAAAATCTGCCCGCAGAGAACCGTCTCGTCCACAGGCGAGGTCACGATCCGAATGCGCGGCAGTTTGGCGTCCATCACGCCTTTGGCAAGCTGTGTGATCTTCTTCCGCAAGGCAGCTCCTTCACTTTCGGGCATATTCTGTTATATTTTACATCAAACGGCTCAAAAACTCCATATATTTTTTTATTTCTTTTTCGTAGCCGTTATCCCCCGGTTCGAAGAACTTCGTCCCCACCAGCTCGTCGGGCAGATACTGCTGCTTCACGAAATGCCCCGGGTAATCGTGGGCGTATTTATAGCCGGTTCGTTCCTCGGTATCCCCGGCGGTTTCCACATAGATGTTCTTAAGATGCGGCGGGACCGTCTTCATCTCGGTCTTTTTCACCGCCGCCAGGGCCTTGTCGATAGCCAGATACGCCGCGTTGCTCTTCGGCGCCGTGGCCACATAGACCGCCGCCATGGCCAGCGGGATCCGCCCCTCCGGCATGCCGACCCGTTCCACGGTTTCCGAAGCCGCGATCGCGACCTGCAGGGCCCGCGGATCCGCCATGCCCACGTCCTCCGCCGCGCAGATCATAATGCGCCGCGCGATGAACTTGGGATCTTCTCCGGCATAGAGCATCCGTGCCAGATAATAGACCGCCGCGTCCGGATCCGACCCCCGCATGCTCTTGATGAAGGCGGAGATCACGTCGTAGTGGTTGTCCCCGGTCTTGTCGTACCGGACGTTGCGGCGCTGGATGCACTCCTCCGCGACCGCCGTCGTGATGCGGATCTTCCCGTCCGGGCCCGGCTCCGTGGTGAGCACGGCCAGCTCCACCGCGTTGATGGCGCGGCGCGCGTCGCCCCCGGCGATATCCGCCAGAAACGTCACCGCCTCTTCCTCGATCTCGGCACTGTACATGCCCATGCCCTTCTCGCCGTCATACACGGCCCGGCGGATCAGGACCTCGATATCCGCGGCCGAAAGGGGCTTTAACTCAAAGATATTCGAGCGGGACAGCAGGGCTTTGTTGACCTCGAAATAGGGGTTTTCCGTGGTCGCGCCGATCAGGATCACCGTCCCGTCCTCCACAAAGGGAAGCAGATAGTCCTGCTGCGCCTTGTTGAAGCGGTGGATCTCATCGATAAAGAGGATGGTCTTCTTCCCGTAGGCCGCGCGGTTGTTTTTCGCTTCCGCCACGACTTCTTCCATGTCTTTTTTGCCGGAGGTGGTGGCGTTGAGCTGCTTGAACTCCGCCTTCGTGGTCGCGGCGATCACCTTGGCCAGGGTCGTTTTCCCCGTGCCGGGCGGGCCGAAAAAGATGAGGGAGGAGAGCTTGTCCGCGCGGATCGCCCGGGTAAGGAGCTTGCCCTCGCCGAGGATATGCTGCTGCCCAACGACCTCTTCCAGCGTGGTCGGACGGAGCCTCGCCGCCAGCGGCCCCTCCTTCTCCAGAGACTTCTCATTCATATATTCAAACAGATCCATAACGATGCCTTTCCTGTCATCCTGAGCGAGCGCAGCGAGCCGAAGGATCCCATACGATACCGGTGACCGGAAGGGGCTTCCTCGCCAAATCTTTCTTTCCGCTTCCGGCCGGAACGAAAACTTTCTCGCCTCCGCTTCGAAGTCGGCTCGAAAGTATTGTTCGGCCGTCCGCTCGTTTATCATGCTTTGTATTATAACAAAAAGACGCGGCAGCTACAAGCCGCCGCGTTCATCATCCCGCCCTGATTTTCTCTCTATGATTCCTCCAGCACGGCCAGCACCGCGTCATAATCAACGCGGTACGGATACCGGATCAGCATGGACAGCCCGCTCATATAATAGGACCGGCTGACGCTCTGAAGGAGCGCGCCGGAGCGCTGTTCAAAAAAAAGTGCGCCGTCCGGAGTGATCAGGTACATCCTCGCCGCCGAAAGCGGATCCCCCTCCGGTCGGGATTCGGTCAGCAGCACAAAGTGAATCGTCTCGTCGCCGAAAGATCCTTCCTCCCGGAACGTGAGCAGTCCCGCCCGCGGATCACTTCCCGTCAGGCTTTTCCGAATCATAGACCGCGACGAATCTCTCCAGTGCTTCCCCGCTCAGGCAGACCGTTTTCCCATGGCAGGCCGCCGCCACCCCGGTGATGGCCGGATAGCCGTCATGGAAAGCGATATCCGAAACATCCGTACCGCCGTGAGCATAACGAAAGGCTTCTGCCGCCAGATGAAGGGAGACGATCTCGGGCACCGGTTCTGCCGAGATCTCCGTGTATGCGGGCTCCGCCAGCGCACCGCTTCCGAAAGCGCGGAGCACATATCCGTTTCCGAGGACGCCGTAGCGCTCAAAGCTTTCATCTTCCTTTTTCAGTGTTATTTCAAGATCCGGGATCGCGGCAGCATTTTCGTCATCTTTTTCAAGGCTGACATAAGCAAGGCCGTCCGTCTGGGCCAGAATGTAGGAGAAATCCTCCGGGACTGCTACATTTCCGCTCCGCAGGCTCATGGCAGGATCGGAAGTATTATGCAGGAAAAGCGTAAGGCTCTGCCCTTTATAACGGTACGCATCCTCCCGGTCTTCGTCATACTCCGGGACCGGATAAGCCGGGTAAACATAGAAACCGCCGAATGTCGTCCCGTCTTCCTGCAGGCTCGACATGACGATCGTCCCGGGTGCAGCGCCTTTCTCACGGAATGCCGCTTCTTCGACCGGCTCGCCTTCCACCGGCTCGGGGAGGGTGTCCGGGAAAATGGTCTGTGCTTCTGTCAGGGGAGGCGTTTCCGGTGCAGAAGGGGCGGCGGCCTTCGTTTCCGCAGCCGTATCTGCCGGCGCCGCTGTTGTCGTTTCTGCAGGAGAAGGTGTTTCCGCAGAAGGAGAAGAAGCCCCGCAGGAGCAAAGGCCTGCGGAACACAAAACAAGTATGACAGAGAGGAAAAGCAACAGACTCTTCTTCATCGTTCACTCCTCTCCGAAGGTACAGGGGCTTTTTATCAGTTCAGTCCACCTCTCAAAATGCCAAGAAAGCCTTATATTATGCCACATTCTTTGCGTACTCGTTCGCACAGTTCCTCAACGCTCTTGTCCTCTGTCGAAATATGGATACCGGGCAGGGCCGATGAGCCTTCCCGGGAGAGGTCGATATTCTCCATGCACCAGCAGCCCTCCTCTTCGCCCCGGGCCAGGATCCGCTCATGCACGGTCTCATAAGAGGCTTCCAGGATCACGAGTTTTGTTTGAATTCCCGCGCGCCGCAGCCTCCGGATGATGCGCATCGATTCCTTCCGCACCAGTGTCATGGGAACGAGGATGTCTTTGCGGAAGTTTTCGTGGATGTCTTTCAGAAGCCGGAAGCAGAACTCGCCCCACAGCGGATAGTCCTCGAAAATAAAGCCGTACGGACAGTCCGGATAGTTTTCCCGGACAGCGTTGCCGACTTCTTCCGCGTCGAAGATCAGGGCGTCCGCCATCCGGGCCGCCAAAGCCTTCGCCAGCGTCGATTTTCCGACCCCGTAGGGGCCGCTCAGCCAAATGATCACAGGGAATACCTCCGTATCGGAAACTTTTGCGGCGACGCCCTGGCCGCTACAGGATCGGCTGCAGGCGGGCGGGGGCGCTTCCCTCCGCGGGGAGCTCGCCGATGATCATGCGGAACCATTCGGGATCCTCATCGTCCAGGGTAAAGCACAGCACGTCTCCCTTTTTCACCGCGGGAAATATACTCTCCGGGATCGTCCAGTCAAACTCTTCTTCCTGTTTCTTTTCCAGCTCCGCAAAGAGTTTCTGGTCCAGGATCACGCTGTGCTGCGGGCGGCTCAGCCAGAGCACCGGCTCGCCTTCCCTGCGCAGCCGGATGTGCTTGATCTGCGAGCGGTAAAACAGCCAGCCGTCGATTTCCAGCGCTTCTTCGTTCTCCCCGAATTCATGCTGGCAGTAAGACGCGCTGTCATGCCGGGCTTCTCCGTCAAAGATCTTCCAGTCCGGACCGACGATCCGGACGTCTTTATTATCGTATTGGTAGAGCTTTCTGCTCACGGCATATCCTCCTCTTCTCCGGCCAGCAGGCGGATCAAGTCTTCCCGCTCCAGGCCGTGAAAATATTCGGAAACCCGGATCTCCTTCAGGGCTTCTTCCAGATCCCCGCGGAGCAGGCGGCAGCCGGCCAGCCGGCTTACAAGCGCGTCCGGCTCCGTAAAACTGAAGAAATCTCCGGTAAAACGGATCGCCCGGATGCGGTCATGCTCTGTTTCGATATGGGCTTCGATCAGCCCGCAGCCGGGGAAGCGCCGGCGTCTTTGCAGGCTCCCCGCCGGGGACTGCCCCCAGTTCCAGTCCGGGTCCCGGTAACGCGCCGCCAGCCGGAAAATAACCTCTTCCGCCTCCGGACAAAGCGTGATCTCCCGCCCCGGATTTTCCCGCAGGATCTGCTCTTTCAGCGCCGCGCGGAATTCCGGAAGCGTCACCGGCTGCGTAAGGTGCCCCTTCACCGTGGTGATGCGGCTGCGCACCGAGCGGACGCCCTTGCCCGCGATCTTGGACGGATCCACCCGCAGGACCTGCTCCACCTTCTCCGCATCCGCCTCGAAAAGGATGGTCCCGTGATGCATCACGCGGCCCTCCTTTACGTACTGGGCGTTGCCGGAGAATTTCGCGCCGCCGATCGTGATATCGTTCCGTCCGTTCATCTCGGCCGTGATCCCGAAGCGCGCCAGCGTCCGCACGACCGCGCCGCAGAAGCGCGCAAAGTCCAGCTCCCGGGAATCGCCGGCGTCCGTGATAAAGGTATAATTCAGGTTCCCGAGGTCATGATAGACCGCGCCGCCGCCGGAGAGACGCCGCACCACCTGCACTCCGTGCGCCTGCACATAGGCCTCGTTGATCTCCGCCCGGGTATTCTGATGCCGCCCGATGATGACCGCGTTTTCATTCTGCCAGAGCATGGCATAGGCGCGGTCCCGGGGCAGTTCGTCAAACACATACTGCTCCGCGGCCAGATTCCAGGCCGGGTCCGTGGTATACAGATCCAGAAAGTCCAGCATGTTTGCTCCTTATTCGGTCCGAAGCGCCGCCACCGGATCGCGCCTGGCCGCCGCGCGCGCCGGAATGATGCCGCCGATCAGGGTCAGCACCGTGCTGAGCAGGATCAGGAAGAGGGCATGCTCCGGCCGGATAAAAGCCTTCACGTCCGCCGCGCCGGTCAGCGAGCGGATCACCATATTGCCGGGGATCAGGATGAGCTCGGAGATGCCGATGCCCATCAGCCCGGCCGTAAAGCCGATGATGAGCGTCTCCGCGTTGAAGACCTGGGACACGTTCCGTTTGGAGGCGCCGAGCGCGCGCAGCACGCCGATCTCCTTCGTCCGCTCCAGCACCGAGATATAGGTGATGATCCCGATCATGATGGAGCTGACCACGAGCGAGACCGCGACAAAGGCGATCAGCACGCCGGAGATCACGTTGATGATGGTGGTTACCGAATTCATCAGGAGCCCCACGTAGTCCGTGTAGGTGATCTGGTCCTTTTCTTCCACCCCGTTGTTGTATTCTTCGATGGCCTTCGCCACCCCGTCCTTATCTTCGAAGGAATCGCAGTAAAGATCGATCCCTGAAGGTGCGTCCGGGCTGACCCAGCCGAAATCACTCATGTTTTCATCGTAGGTGCCGGTCGAAATATAGGCGTCGTAGATCCCCACCAGCGTCTCTTCCGTGATGGTGGTCCCGAGGGCCGCGTCCAGACCGGCGGCAAGCTCCGCCTCCGACATCTGCGACAGCTGCGCCAGCATCTCCGGCTGGTCCGCATAGAGCGGCCGCATCAGGGAAAGATACATCGCGGCTTTTTCGGAGGTGTTGAGGCCCTGCAGATAGACGCGGGCGTCCTCTGCCTTGGCGGCGTCATTGTCCGGGGCAAAGCGCAGGCCGTTCAGGACGCTGGTATCCGGAGAGGCCTTCTGCGCCTTGACAACGGCGCTTTCCTCCGTGTGGCGGATGATCTCATTGGTCAGCAGCTGGGTATAGCCGAGCGGGCCCGTAAGCAGCGAGCTCATGGACTCCTCACTGCTGCGCACAACGCCCACGATCTTCAATTTATAGGCCTTGTCCAGCGCTTTTTCCAGGGCATCCGCGTCGTCCCCGATATACCGGAACAGGCCGTCTTTCGTCTCTTCATACTGATCGCAGGCCGGAAGCAGGTAGTATTCCCGCTCCGCCGCGGCCTCATAGCTCCACGAATGGTCTTCGGCCTTCACTTCTTCGCCCTTGTCCAGCTTTTCCAGCATGTCCAGATACTCGGCCGAGGGCAGAAAGCCCAGCTGATACAGAATATTCAGCGAGATCTCGTTGCTGGTGTCCAGAATCAGGATCAGCTCGTCCGCCTTCTCCGGCCAGCGCCCATAGAGCAGGTCATAGTTTTCCTTCACTGCCGCGTTGACCAGCCCCGTGTCCTTATCCGGCAGCATCTCCGAAAAGTGCGCGCTGCCGCCGCCCCCGTAGAAGGAGCTCATGCTGCTGCGCATGGCGGAGGAGCCGCCCATACGGTTCCGGCCGCCGATCTTCACGCCGTCCGTGTTGATAAACACGTTCTCGGTGTCGTAGGTATAAACGCCGAATTTCACGTCGTAGCTGTAGATCACGCCATTCTCCCCCAGATATTCATGGATGGAAGAATCCGGTTCATCCAGATAGTGCTTGAAATCCGTCAGATTGTTCTCCGTCAGGCTGTTGGTGATACTCGAGCGCATCTCCACCCAGAGGTTGTTCGCGTAGATCTGATCCCGCTCATGCGTCAGTTCTTCCGTGCCGCCGCGCCGCTCCTCCGCCGCGCTGATGAGGCCGGACAGGTCGATGGTCGTGGCCTGGATACTGATGGGATACGAGGTCATGGTATCCCGCTGGATATCTTTGATATACTGGTCCGCCCCGGTCGAAAGCGAGAGGATGAGGGCGATCCCGATGATCCCGATGGAGCCCGCGAAGGCGGTGAGCAGCGTACGGCCGAGCTTGGTGCGCAGGTTGCTGAAGGAAAGGGCGAGCGAGGTCCCCCAGGACATGGAAGCCTTGCCGGTCTTGGCCGCGGCGGCGCCGGGGATTGCAAGCGACCGCTCCCCGTCATGGCAGGGATCGCTGTCCCCGATGATGCGGCCGTCTTTTAAGCGGATGATGCGCGTCGCGTAGTTTTCCGCAAGCTCCGGATTGTGCGTCACCATGACCACCAGGCGGTTGCGGGCGACCTCTTTTAAAAGCTCCATGATCTGGAGGCTGGTCACGGAATCCAGCGCGCCGGTGGGCTCATCGGCCAGCAGGATATCCGGATCGCCCACGAGCGCGCGGGCGATGGCCACGCGCTGCATCTGGCCGCCGGCGAGCTGGTTCGGGCGTTTTTTGATCTGATCGCCCAGGCCGACCTCCTCGAGCGCCGCGATGGCGCGGCGGCGCCGTTCCTTCCGGGAGATCCCGCCGATCGTCAGCGCGAGCTCCACATTGGACAGCACGCTCTGGTGGCCGATCAGGTTGTAACTCTGGAAAACAAAGCCGATGGTGTGGTTGCGGTAGGTGTCCCAGTCGCGGTCCTTATACTGCTTCGTGGACGTCCCGTTGATGATCAGATCGCCGGAATCGTAGCGGTCCAGCCCGCCGATCACGTTGAGCAGTGTGGTCTTGCCGGAGCCGCTCGGGCCCAGCACCGCCACGAATTCATTGTCCCGCAGATCCAGCGTCACGTCGTCCAGTGCGGTCTGCACCAGCTCACCGGTCCGGTAGGTCTTGCTTATATGATCGATATGCAGCATGTTTTTTCCTTTCCGGGTGATCCTATTTCACGAGGAACGAAGGCGGATCCAGCAGGATCCAGGCGATCAGTCCCGCCTGCAGCAGCATAAAAAGCGGGAAGAAAAGGCGGAAATACCAGTGTTTCGTCTTATGGCGGAAAAAGAGCATTCCGAGCGTTCCGCCCAGGCCGCCGAAAAGAGCAGCGGCCAGGAACAGGGTCTTTTCGGGGATGCGCCACTTCCCCTTCTTCGCGCGGCCTTTATCGATCCCCATCAGGCTAAAGGCCAGCAGGTTCATGGAGACGATCCCGATACATCCTATGATTTGCCATGTGCTCAGCATGTTTTCTCCTTTTTGCGCACCGGGCGGGATAATGCTTTCCGCCGGCGCCTGTCTTTCGAAATTATAACGATTTCCGCCCGGTAACGCAAGGCCGGGTAGCAATCTTCACGATTTATGGTATATTGAGGGCAGATCGTCATCCTGAGCGAGCACAGCGAGCCGAAGGATCCCTTAGGAAGAAAGAAGACAAGATTATGAAACTCGGTTTTATCGGAATGGGAAATATGGCCCAGGCGCTGACCGCCGGCTGGATGGAAAGCGGCGCGCTTGCGGCCGGAGAGATCGGGGCCTACGCCCCGCATCAGGACAAACTTCAGAAAAACGCGGAACGGCTGGGCTTTGTGCCCTTCGCCTCCGCGCGGGAACTGGTCCGGGCGGCTGAGATCGTGATCTTCGCCTGCAAGCCGTATCAGATCGAAGACGTGCTTGCGGATATCGGGCCGCTGCTTGACGGAAAAGCGCTGATCTCCATCGCCCTCGGCTGGGACTACGAACGCTGGCAGGCGGCGCTTCGCGGCGCCGCGCGGGTGCAGTTTGTCATGCCGAACACCCCCGCGCAGGTGCGGGAAGGCATCTTCCTCTTTGAGGAGATCCACTCACTGACGGAAGAGGAGGAAGCCTTTGCCCGGTCTCTGTTTTCCGCGCTCGGGAAAGTGATCGCGCTGCCCTCCCGGCTGATGGAGATCGGCGGCACGGTCAGCGGCTGCGGCCCCGCCTTTGCGGACATGATCATGGAAGCCTTCGCGGACGCCGGCGTCAAATACGGCCTGCCCCGCGCGCTGGCCTATGAACTCGTCAGCCAGATGCTGCTCGGCAGCGCAAAACTGCAGCGGGATACGAAAACGCACCCCGCTGTACTGAAGGACGCGGTCTGTTCGCCCGGCGGAAGTACCATCCGCGGGGTGGCCGCCCTGGAAGAATACGGCCTCCGGGCTGCCTGTCTGGCCGCGATCGACGCCGTGATGGAGAAATAAAGCACTATTCCAGCAGCCACCGTTCCCCGTCGGGGGCACTGATGAGGCTCCCCGGAAGACGCCGGAGCACTTCCCCGTCCGGATAGCGTCGGATCACAGTCTCCTCGCGGTAATCCGGGTCTTCAAACCACTCAGAAAAGAGGAGGCAGTCCCCGTCGCGGCTATCCAGCGATTCGGCCGGAGCGATGGGGAAATCGCCCTTCTCCGGCCAGACGACCTGGAACGTGTTTTCATGGCCCTGGCGCGTGAGGCACAGCGGCGCCGTCGTGAGGAATAGGTTGTAGCAGTCTTTGACCGACTGAAGCGGCAGGGAGGCGGCCGTCTCCAGGCTTGCTTCTTCCGCCGTCCAGCGGAGGATCACGATCTCCTCCTTCGAAAAATCTACCAGCAGGATATAGATCCCGCCCTCCCAGAAGGCCGGCCGGCCCAGATACTGGCCGGCCTTTGCTTTGACCGGTTCAAAGACCGTTCCTTCCGGGAAGCGCAGAAAGACCAGCCGGTTGCGGCTGATCCTGTGCTTTTCCTGCCAGAGCTCTTCCGCCTCATAGAGATCGCCGGAGGTGTAATCCATCCCCCAGCACCAGCCCGGCAGGCCGTCCAGCTCCGTGATATAGTGGATCCCGCCGAGTTTGATTTTCTTTAATTCCTTCATACGTATTCCCTGTCAATAAACCTATTATATCATCCTGCGCGCAGCGAGTCCTTTCTCTGTCATCCTGAGCGAGCGCAGCGAGCCGAAGGATCCCATCGTTTCCGGCCCCGGGACAGTTCGGGGGCAGGCTCCGACTGTCTTACGGCTCTTCCAGAAACGCAAAGACGCGTTTGTTAAAGTCTTTCGCTTCCTCGTAGGCCCCGTGCCCGAGGCCCGGGTACAGATAAAGCCGGCTGCCGGGGATGCCTTCCTGCAGCTCCCGGGATGCCTGCGCGCCGACGATCTTATCCTCTTCGCCGCCGATGATCAGCGTGGGGCAGCCGATCTTTCCGATCGCCTCCCCCGCGTCAAAGTCCAGGATCGCCCGCGCGTTGGCTAAAAAGCGGTCATAGCTTTTCGGCTTTCCCACAAAACCGATCACGGGGTAGCTCATCCGGAACTGCCTGAGGAAACGCTCGGAGTAGCTCTTCTCGGCCGTGTCGATCATCAGCTTCCGGTGTTCGCGCCGTCCGGCCAGTTCGATCCAGGTAAGGATGTTGTCCCGGATCAGGGGGTTCGCAGACGGCGCCGTCACCGCGAGGACCAGTTTCTCCACCCGCTCCGGATAATTTGCCGCGAGGAACTGCGCGATCATCCCGCCCTGCGAGACGCCCAGAACCGACGTCTTTTCGATCCCGAGCTTTTGCAAAGCCTGTGCCTGATCGGCCGCCATCTCCCGGATGGAGATCCCCTCCGGCAGGTCGCTGCGGCGGCTGAACATATATATGGTATAACTCTTACAATAACGCCTGTACGGGCCGGCCAGCATCAGGGCCTTGCCCTTCACCGTGGCCAGTCCGTCCGAAAGCCCGGGCAGAATGATCAGATTCTTCGGACCGCTCCCGAAGGAAACATAGTCCATATCGGACGGCCCGATGGCCACCCTTCCGTTTTTCGCATTCCAGAGCATAACGATCCTCCCCGAAATCATATCTGCCGCCCGCTGCCCGGAGATAGCGGGCCCATGGCGCGGCAAAGCATCTCCGCCGCAAACATAATACAAAACCTCCGAAAAGACAAATACATCTTGCCATTTTCGCCTTATTATGGCATAATCAGGCCATAATCGGAGGATAATTCAATGCCAAAAATCATTCCTATCAAAGAGCTGAAAGATACCGCCCGCATCTCGGAACTGTGTCATGTGGCGGAGGAGCCCATCTATATCACTAAAAACGGATACGGCGACATGGTGATCATGAGCATTGACCTGTTTGAAAAAATACAGGCTCAGCAGAATCTAATCTATGGGATCGACGCATCGGAAAAACAGATTCGCGAGGGAAAGACGAAAGACGCTGTCTCTGCCTTAACTGCGCTGAGGGATAAATATGATCTATAAGCTGGTCATTTCCGAACGGGCCGACGTACAGACAATGCAATGAAGCTTTTCTGGCAGACAGAGGCTACAGAAACGCGATATTGTCATCGATGCGCTACCGGGTCGTTTTCCGTGTTGAACGCGATATCGTCTATATTGTAGGTGTATTTCACACCCTGGAGAATTATACAGATAAAGTTACAGAGTAAAACAGGCAGCGGCGCGGCAGAGCCCGCCGCTTTTTACGCCCACTCGAAGTTCTCTTTGCCTGCGGCGAGTTCAAAGTGACATTTGACAATGCCGAGATCGATCTTCAGGCAGGGGCCGATCCGCCCCGGCCGGGCCAGGACCTTCCCGCCCGACAGCGTAAAGAAAAACTTCTGCTGGTTGACCGCGGTCGGTGCGAGCAGCGCGGCCTCCACGCCCCTTTGAAACCATTCCGGGGAGTCCGCCGTGATATTGCTTACCTGCTCCGCCGTCTTGCTCTTCCGGGGACTTCCCTGTGTCTTTCCGTACCCTAGCGCGATCACGATCACTTCTTTCTCGCCCGCTCCAAGAACCGCCTTGCTCTTCCCGTGCGAGAGGGCCGTCCAGCAAGTGTTCAGGCCCAGTTCCTGCGCTTTCAGTACGATCTTTTCTCCGTAGAAGCCGCATCGTTCCTCCAGATCCGCCGCCTTCTTCCCGGCCAGCACGAGATAATTGCGGCAGTTTACGATCTTTCCGTAATGTGCCATCAACGAGTCGTAGCAGTCCGGCTCGTCATAAAAAATCTGCATGTGCAGCGCGCCTTCCTTATTCAGCGCTGCCGCGGCCGCATCCAGCTGCGTCCGGATCTCCGGCGGAATCGTCTTATCCGTAAATGTACGCACACTGTGCCGCGCCTTCATCACGTCCCGGATATCATTCACCGCAAATTCCTCCTCTCAGGAAATGCGGCAGCAGGGTCTGTCCCTGCTGCCACATTCCAGGCGATGCCGGGCATCGCCGCTGCCTGTCAGTTCTTCCTGTCTTTTTTCTTTCCCTTCATGACAATGATAACGACCACCACCACGACGGCAAGGATCAGCAGCCAGATAAAGATGCAGATCCCCAGCGGCTGCGGGCAGAAGTGGCAGATGGGGCATTCCTTCGGCTGTTTTTCCGGATCCACGGGAACAGAATCCGTGTCTTCCGTGTTTTCCGCCGCCGTCTGGGTCTCCCCGCCGATATCCGTGGTCTCAAAGATCAGGATCTCGGAATAATCCGACCAGAAATCATCCTGCTCCGGCTGGCTGATGCGGTAACGGCAGCGGATCTCGATGGGCGTGTCCTTCGGGATCGAAGGGTGCTTCTCGTTGATCAGATGGAGCAGAGGGCATTCCATTTCCCCGGCTTTGATCAGCCAGTCCGCGTTTCCCATACCGGTCCATTCGGCGTCGCCCTTCACGCGGGCCTCCGTTTCGATCACGATCCCGCCGCCGAAGGCCGCAAGCTTCGTTGCCTTCTCCATCAGGTCCTCCGGTACGGTCAGCGTGTAGGCCACGATCGGATTGCCGTTGAATTCCTTATCCGTCATGTACAGATCGGTGATCACCGGCGCCGCGATATCCCCCTCTTTCAAGGCTTCGAACGTCTCCGCGTCCTTGCCGACGGAAGCGACATTCGACCAGTCGGAGTAATAGTATTTCTCCACCGTACCCTCTTCGGTGTCCGCATAGGTGCTGACCACGAAGCGCATGCGGAAATAGGCGGTATGCTTCTCAAAATCGATCTTCACGCCGTCTTCTTCATTGTACGTATACTGCTCCGGACGCAGTTGGTCCTTAATGCCCGGCCGCCCCTCCGCGGGATCGCCGTTAAAGGCATCTTCGCTTACCCAGCGCATGATCCAGTGTTCGTTCACGGTCTCGGTGCAGTTGCCG
This sequence comes from Lachnospiraceae bacterium, assembly GCA_017394885.1. Classification (GTDB taxonomy): domain Bacteria; phylum Bacillota; class Clostridia; order Lachnospirales; family Lachnospiraceae; genus UBA6987. The sequence goes on from JAFPWO010000010.1 coordinate 217,634, forward strand.
ATCCACAGATCCACGCCGTCCCACTCGCCGACCCGGATGCGGCCGTCCTCGTCGTACCCGAGGCCCATGTTTTCGACATGATCCCAGTACTTCGAATAATGCCAGCCGGAAACGCTGTCGTTTACGTCGTCAAGAGCCCAGTCGACCTGGGTGGTAATGATGATTTCACTGAATCCGTACGGCTTCATGAACTCCTCGAGCTTACCGTCCGCACTCGCATCATCCCGCTGTTTGAAGAACGCCGTCATCTCGTTGCTCAAGCTGTAGGCAATGGCCATGGTGGTCGGGGAATCGTTCCCCTCCATCCACTTCGCCGTAACGTTTGCCGGCGCGGTCAGTTCAAAAGGCAGGTCTTCTTCCGCCGCCTGCACGGGCAGGGCCCCGGCCGCCAGCGTGAAAACCATCAGGCAGGCTATTACAAAAGCCAGTAGTCTTTTCATCGTGTTTTTCCTTTCTGTCTGCCGGAGAAACGCACCGGGGCGCCTCTGCCGTGATTTCCGTCCTTATGGTAGCAATTTTCCCTGTTCCTGTAAAGCGAAAGAATCTGTTTTCGCAAGTCGTTCTTGAAAAACACCGGCCGTCCGTGATACACTGTAGCCGACCGGAGCAAGCCGGCAGAAGGAGCGTTTCTATGGGCAGAAAGCGGAAACTGACCGTGGTGAGCATGCTGCACTATGTGCGGCTTATTTACCGTTCGCTTCTTTTTATCATCCTTCTGATTACCTATATCTCCTATCGCCTGGAGACCGGCGATTCGATCACCACGGAGCTGGAACGGCGCCCCGTGATCCTGGTCATCGGCTGGGCGATCTTCGTCGTGGAAATGATCGGGCGCTTCTTCCCGTCCCGGCTGGAGAGCCCCGGCTGCCAGAAGCAGTTCAAACGGAACTATATCAAATCCGGCGAGTCCGATATCGTGATCCAGGACAACAACGGGACGCTGCTGGTCGCGCTGGTCTGGATCGGGTTCAACGCCTTATTCGGCGCGTTTCACATGTGGGGGATACTGGATGACGGGATCATGCTCCTGCTCTGCAGCGCCTATTCCGTGTGCGATATGATCTGCATCCTGTTTTTCTGTCCCTTCCAGACCTGGTTCATGAAAAACAAATGCTGCAGCGTCTGCCGCATCTACAACTGGGACTACGCGATGATGTTCACGCCGCTGTTCTTTATTCCGAAGACCTATACCTGGAGCCTGCTCGTGCTTTCCGTGGCCCTGATGGCACGCTGGGAGATCGCGTTTTACCGCCACCCCGAGCGATTCTCGGAAAACACCAACGAGTATCTGAAGTGCAAAAACTGCACGGAAAAGCTCTGCACGCACAAAAAGCAGCTGCTGACGCTCTGGGATCAGATCGAGGAATACACGGCCGAAAGGCTGAAATTCCTGAAAAAAGATTCGTAAATAGCCTCAGTCTTCTCCCACCAGATGCACCGGCTGCCAGTCATGGCTGACCGCCGGCAGAAACGTTTCGATCATATCACGGGTCTTCATCTTCAAGCTGGACGTGTTCACGCAGGGATGACAGCCGAAATACTCTTCCTCCAGCACATCCTCGTCGATCAGGAGCCGGACGTGATGCTCCGGATCGTTCATCAGCCCCATCACGCTCACCGAACCGGGCTCGACATCCAGGTATTTCAGCATATCTTCCGGCTCCGCGAAGGACAGCCGCGCGGAATTGATCTGGCGGGAAAGCTCCTTCGTCTTGAACTTTTTATCCCCCGGCATCAGCAGCAGATAAAAAGCCGTCTTCTGGCGGTTGCAGAGGAACAGATTTTTGCAGATGACCATGCCCAGCACCGCGTCGATCGAATAACAGGCTTCCATATCCCAGGCCGGTTCGTGGTCCGTGCGTTCATACGCGATGCCGAGCTCGTCCAGCAGGTCGTAGGTCCGCATCTCCCGCGGGAGCCTGCCCGCCGCGCTTTCCGGCCTTCCCTGATATAATTCCATTGAAGGAACTCCTTCCTTATAAACGTTTTCGGCCAGTATATCACACTCTCAAAAAAAATCCCAGAAGGGTCTTCCCAAAATCGGTCAACGGTCGTACAGTAGTATTAACCGAAGCGGTTAACGGAGGTTTTCATGAATCCGAAATTCTTTTCACTGCCCGTCGAAAAGCAGCAGGCGATCCTCAACGCCGCCTACCGCGTCTTCTCGCAGAACTCGTACAAAAACAGCCCCATGAGCGAGATCGCGGCCGAGGCCGGCATCAGCAAATCCCTGCTCTTTCACTATTTTCACAACAAGAAGGAGCTCTACCTGTATCTGTGGGACAACTGCGCGGAGACGACCATCGAATACCTGACCCGCTACGGCTGCTACGAGCAGACGGAGCTTTTTGAGAGCATGGAGCGCGGGATGCGGGCCAAGATGGAGATCATCCGCCTCTACCCGAACATGGGCAGCTTTACGATCCGGGCTTTCTATGAAAAGGATCCGGAGATCTGCGCCGCGATCCAGGAAAGCTATCACCGCTATTTCAATCTGAAGGCGGATAAGGTGCGCCTGAATCTGGACCCGTCGCAGTTTGTACCAGGCCTGGACATCGATATGATGTACCGGGAGATGTACTGGGCCTCCGAAGGGTACCTGTGGGAGGCCGTCCAGCAGGGGAAATTCGATATCGACCAGATGGAGAAGGTCTTTAACCAGATGCTGACCTTCTGGAAAAGCGTCTATCTGAGGAGGGAATAAGGCGATGGAAGCGATCGTGACCCGGAAACTCACGAAATATTACGGAAAGATGAGAGGGATCAGCGGGCTGGATCTGTCGGTGGAGGAAGGTGATTTCTTCGGATTTATCGGGCCGAACGGCGCCGGAAAATCGACCACGATCCGCACGCTTCTCGGACTGATCTCCCCCACCTCGGGGGAAGCGAAGATCTTCGGGAAGGACGTGCGCACGGAGAAAAACGCCATCCTGGCGGAGACCGGCTATCTTCCCTCGGAAGCACTCTTTTACCCCGGCATGCGGGTGCGAGATGCGCTTTCGCTCTCCGCGGATCTCCGCCGGAAAGACTGCTCGGCCGGCGCCGCGCAGCTTTGCCGGCGGCTGGACCTGGATCCGTCCCGGAAGATCGACGAGCTCTCCTTCGGCAACCGCAAAAAGGTCGGCATCGTCTGCGCCCTGCAGGGCGATCCGAAGCTGCTGATCCTGGATGAGCCCACCGGCGGCCTGGATCCGCTCATCCAGCATGAGTTTTTTGAAATTCTGAAGGAGCGGAATACGAAGGGGACCACCGTTTTCCTTTCCAGCCATGTGCTTTCGGAGATCCGCCGCCACTGCCGGCGCGCGGCTGTCATTCGCGAGGGGGAACTGATCGCCTGCGACAGCGTGGACGCGCTTTCCCGCACCAATGCCCGGCGTGTTTCATTCCGCGGGCAGGCGGAACTGGAAGGCCTTCCGGGCCTGAAAGATATTACACGGACCGCGGACGGCGTCAGCTTTCTCTACGGCGGGGAGATGAAGCCCCTGCTCGAGCGCCTCGCCGCCGGCGAGATCTCGGATCTGGCCGTGACCGAGCCCGATCTCGAGGAAGTGTTCCTGCATTATTATCAGAAGGAGGAGGCCTGACATGACCATCGTAAAACATGAACTGCGGCAGGGAAAGACCGCCTTCCTGATCTGGACGGCGGCGATTGCTTTCCTGCTGGGGATCTGCATTTTTCTTTTTCCGGAAATGAAGGGGGATATGGACGGGATCAGCGAGATGTTCGCCTCCATGGGCTCCTTTACCGCTGCCTTCGGCATGGATAAGCTGAATTTCGGCACGCTGACCGGCTATTATGCCATTGAATGCGGGAACGTCCTGGGGCTCGGCGGCGCGTTCTTCGCGGCGCTCTGCGCGGTCGATATTTTATGCAAAGAAGAACGGGGCCATACCGCCGATTTCCTGCTTACGCACCCGGTCAGCCGCATACGCATCATGACGGAGAAGCTGATCTCGGTCGTGCTGCGGATCACGGCGCTGAATCTCATCATCTACGCGGTCTCCGTCGGATCCATGGCGGCTATCGGGGAGGAAATCCCCTGGAAAGAAGTGAATCTTCTGCACCTGGCTTATTATCTGATGCAGCTGGAGATCGCCGCGGTCTGCTTCGGCATCTCCGCCTTCTTAAAGCGCGGCAGCGTCGGGATCGGGCTGGGGCTCGCGGCCCTCTTCTATTTCATGAGCCTGATCGCGAACATCACCGAATCCGCAGGTTTTCTGAAATACTGCACGCCCTTCGGCTTCTGCGACGGGGCGTCGATCGTGGATACCGGGAAGCTGGACGGCGCGGTCCTGGCCGCGGGCCTGGCGCTTGGCGCGCTCGGGATCCTGGCGGCGTATCTCCACTATCCGAAGAAAGACATCACGTAACGGGCGGCCTTGCTTCGGCGGTATGCCGGCAGCCCATATAGTCTAAAATAATCTCCCCGATCTTCGGGCTGTGGACCACGTAGGTGGCGTGACCTTCGCCTTTCAGGATCCGCAGCTGCGCGCCGGCTACCGCGCGGGCGATATGCCGCGTCTCTTTCTCCTTGATCAGATCGTTATCGCCCGCCGTTACCAGCGTCGGGACGTGGATCTTTGTAAGATCGCTGTCTGTGATATTCGGCTCCCTCAGCATCAGTGCGATGAGGGGGGCTTTTTTGAAGAAATAACGGATGCGGAAGCGCAGGTGCGCCATCGTCCGCAGGCCCTTCGGCGTGATATTGGCGCCGCTGATGATGAGCTTCGTGATCCGCTCACACTTCATCGCCGCGAGCAGCCCTATGATCCCGCCGTCGCTGAAGCCGTAGAAGGTCACGTCCGTTAAGTCAAGCGCTTCCATCAGAGCGATCATATCGTCCGCCATGTCCGCGTAGTGGTATTCTTTGACCGGCGTGCTCTGCCCGTGGCCGCGGGAATCCGGCAGATAACAGCAGAACGTTTCCTTTAAGACCTCAGCCGCCTCATAAAAAACGGTATGGTCCTCTCCGTTTCCGTGGACCATGAGCAGCGGCCGGCTCTCTCCGATCACTTCATAAAACAGATCCATTTGATTCACATGTGCGAGCATAGTGATCCTTTCTTTTTTCACAGTCCCGACTTTTTATTTCACGGCTTCTTCGAACAGCTTGTTCACTGCGGCTTTAAAGTCCCCGTAGTTCTTCGGCCATTTCATATAGCCGCGGGCACTGATCTTCTCTTCGCCCCTGTAAACCGTCAGAGAAAAGCTGTTGCCGTCCAGGACCTGGGTGTCGTTCTTGTCAAACCCGTTCCACTGATCGACGCCGTATCGTTCCATCAGCGCGCCGAGCTCGCCGGCAAAAGATTTTTCCACTTTGACCACAGCAGCCTGCTCATCCGGGACGCCGTTTGGCTTGACCCGGGCCGTATAGACTTCGTCTTCCAGCATCAGTTCATAGCGGACATACGCATTCTTCATATTTCCGGTCGAATAGCCGAAATAGAAATAAGTAATATCCCCGCTTATTGCGTTTTGCCTGCTCTCTGTTGTCTCCGTGCTCTCCGCATTGTTGGGGGAGCACCCCGCAAAGCCGGCGCACAGGAGCAGCGCCAATCCCAGCAGACGCAGTACTTTCCCTGCCCCTCTCATTTCGCCAATATTCCTGCGGGAAGGCCGGATATCGTCATTCATGGGTATCATCTCCCTATGCATGGTTGTTTCCCCCGCGGCCATTCGTCAAAGACTTTTCACCTGTGGATTAACGAATATTGTCCCTGAAATCAGCCTTTATGCCGTTCCATATAGATCGAGATTGGTTCTTCATCTTCCCCGATCAGATAATCCGGGAAGTCCTTCTGACGGAAGCCCAGTCTCGTATACAAGGCGATCGCTTTCGTGTTTTCGGGATCGGGATCGACCCAGACAGTCTCCGCCCCGTTCCGGAAAGCCTCTTCGATCGCATGGGAGAGCCCTGCCGCCGCAATACTCCGTCCGCGTGCAAATCCGAACAATTTGATGTCCAGCGCGGCGCTCTGATGCTCTCCGTCGATTTTATAGAACGACTCTCCGCAGTACTTCCCGTCTTCGAAAATGGAATAGTGATTCAGGCCAGGTCTTCCTGATTCGATCCACCGAAACCAGTTCTGCATTTCTTCATCGGTCTCGGCCAATCCATCCGGAAATCCGACAAACTTCATGACATCCCCGTCAGCCCAAAGCCGCTGAACATTTTTGATGTCCCCTGCGGTCGTTTCTCTGATTTCAATCATTCTGTCTTCTCCACGATCAGCTCAGCCGAGCCTTCCTCCAGAGAGTTCCACTCATCATAATGGATATGGCTTCCCGGCATCTCCTCCGCCAGTGAAAGAAGCTGCGATGCCAGCGACCGCAGGCCGTCCCGGTTGGCGGAGATGACTGCCGCGCCGTCATCGACCCGGACTTTGAGCGTAAAACCATCTTCCCAGTGCAGTTCCATGTATCGCGCCGCCTTCCTTTTCTTTACAGCGACCGGTTTTCCAGTGCTTTCGCAATGACCTTCATCATCCGCACCGCCAGCTCATGGTTGTCGGTGAGCAGGTCATAGACCGCGTCCTCCGAAAGCACGCCGCGCTTTAAGCCGGCCGGGAGCTTTCCGGCCTCGTCCGCCTCAAAATCCTCCAGCCAGCGGGAAGAACCGTAATAATCGATCAGCTTCTTATAATCCTTCTGAACCGCTTCATAGCCTTCAAAGGCCTCCTCCAGACGGTCCACGGCTGCCCGGGACGCATCCAGACAGCGCTCCATCTCTTCGATCCGTTCGATCCTCTTCTCCAGCTTCATTATTGACTCCCCCCTATCGGTTTTACAGTTTTATCCAGATCGTCTTCAGCTCCGTAAACTGCTGATTCGCCCACACCGAATTGTCCCGGCTCATAAAGCCCGACTGCTTGAAGCCGCCGAACGGGGTGCCGATATCGCCTTCCGCATAACAGTTGACCGAAACCGTTCCGGCCTGCAGCGTGCGGCTCATCCGATGCGCGGTGCTGAGGTCATCGGTGAAGAGCGAGGCCTGAAGGCCGTATTCCGTATCGTTCGCGATGCGGATCGCTTCTTCCTCTGTCTCAAATTCCATGATCCCGAGCACCGGTCCGAAGATCTCTTCCCTGGCGATCGTCATATCCGGGGTGATCCCGTCAAAAACCGTCGGGGCCACAAAGTTGCCGCCGGTCTCTTCGAGGATGCGTCCGCCGCCGGTCAGCAGTCTCCCGCCCTCCTTCTTCGCGATCTCGATATAATTCAGCACCTTGTTCATGTGCGGGATCTCGACCAGCGCGCCGAGGTTGTTCTCCGGATCAAACGGATCGCCCGTCCTTAACGCTTCGGTCTTTTCGACGATCAGCTTCACAAATTCATCCTTGATCGACTTATGCACCAGCAGCCGCGAGTTGGAGGTGCAGTTTTCTCCCATATTCCAGAAGACGGCGTTGACCGCTTCTGCTGCCGCATGATCCAGATCTTTGACGTCCGGCATCACGATGCACGGGTTTTTGCCGCCCATCTCAAGGAAGATCCGTTTGGCGTTGGTCTGGCCCGACTGGACAAGAAGTCTTTTGCCGACGGCGGTCGATCCCGTAAACGTCAGGCCCTCGATCCTCGGATGCTCTGCCAGGGCGCCGCCCACGACACGGCCGCTGCCCAGGACGACATTCAGCACGCCGTCCGGAATGCCCGCCTCCTTTGACAGCTCCGCGAGCTTGAGAATAGAAAGCGGGGTCAGCGATGCCGGCTTGATAATAATACTGTTGCCGGCAGCCAGGATCGGCGCGATCTTCCACGCCGCCATCTGCATCGGGAAGTTCCAGGGAACGATCGCGGCAACGACGCCGAGCGGTTCGCGCACGACCATGCTTACGTGCTTCCCGTCACCCGGCGTAATGGCATCCTGGAGCTTGTCGATCGCCTCGGCATGATACTTAAAGGTCTCCGCGGATTCCACCACGTCGCCGTTGTAGTTATCGTAGATCGGTTTGCCGCTGTCGAGCGTCTCGATAACGGCCAGTTCCTCCCGGTTCTCCATCATCAGTTCGCCGAAGCGGATGAGGATCTCTTTCCGCTCCGCCGGAGACTTCTTCGACCAGCGGCCGTCCTCGAAAGCGGCGCGGGCGATGCGCTCGGCTTCATAGACTTCTTCCGCCGTGTTGCTGGAGAGTGTTGCGATCACTTCCTGCGTTGCCGGATTAATGGTATTGAAGGCCGGGCCGGAGCCCTTGACAAACTGCCCGTTGATGAACGGATCGGTGTGGAGTTTCAGTTTTTTCGCGATTTCCAGGTAATACTCACGTGTGTTCATAGTTATCCTCCTTTATGGATCTCTGTCAGGATAATTAATATAGTATTGGGGATCCGTTTTCCGTGACTCGGAACTGCCGAAGCGCTCCCCTGATCGTCGGACGCGGCGGCTTCCGGATAAGACTTCAGATACTCGGTATTATCCGTGTCATAAGACACGGAAATACAATATTTCGGTGATACAAAGGGCTTTGTTCAGATTCCTGTTTATTTATTATAGCACAGAACGGTTCCGAATGGGGCAGGACTCCGGAATTATTCTCAGAATCTGCAAAAATGAGAGGGGCAAGCCAAAATCAGACGCAGGAGAAATGGAAGAAAATGTGACAATTCTGTCATTCGCTTTTGGCGGACCGGGATGGTATAATAATGCTGTTCCGATCTTCCGATATTCGCAAAGAAAGAGGCGTCTCATGGAAAAACTGCTGCTGGTTGAAGACGATTCCGCCCTGGTGCGGCGTTTAACGGAATATTTGAGTACAGAGGGCTTCCATTGCCTGTCTGCCGGCGGGCAGACACAGGCTGTGGCATTGATCGATACGGAGCGGCCGGATCTGGCGCTGGTCGATATTACCCTGGCGGAAGGCAACGGCTTTGCCGTCTGTGCCTATGCCAGGGGAAAGGGCGTTCCCGTTATCTTCCTCACGGCTTCCGGCGATGAGCTGAGTACCGTGACCGGCCTGGATATGGGAGCAGACGACTATATTGCCAAGCCTTTCCGGCCGAAGGAACTGGTTTCGCGGATCCGCAGCGTTCTGCGGCGGACTTCGGGAAATCACGGCGAGATCGTGCTGGGAGAACTGCGGGTCGATACCGGGAAAGGACTGGTATTCCGCGGCGACCGGCAGATTTTTCTGTCCGCGCTGGAGTACCGTCTTTTCATGTTTTTCCTGAATCACCGGGGGCGGATCCTGACCCGCGAACAGCTGCTGGATGAGATCTGGGACAGCGCCGGCGAATATGTAAGCGACAATACGCTGACCGTCTATATCAAGCGCCTGCGGGAAAAACTGGAAGACGATCCCCAGGATCCCCGCCTGATCCTGACGGTCCGCGGGATCGGCTACCAGCTGAAGGAGTAAGCGATGATCTGGAACAATAAAGAACTGAAACGAAGTCTCTTTCTGCTTGCGGGCATCTGTCTGGCGCTTGCTGTCTGCGGTTTTCTGCATTCTTCCCTGACCGGTCTGCTGGTGCTGGCGGCAGGGCTTGCCGTCTGCCTGGTTTTCCTTTTCACGGAGATCTCCCGCTACAAAAAGCTGCAGTCTTTCAGCGAATATCTGAATGAACTGCTGCAGCGCGGCACGCTGCTGCCGATCTGCGACTATGAAGAAGGTGAACTCTCGCTGCTGGCCGGCGATATCCAGAAGATTACACTGCTGCTGAAAGAGCGGGCGGACGCGCTGCAGAAAGACAAGTCGTTTCTGGCCGACGCCCTGGCGGATATCTCCCATCAACTGCGGACGCCGCTTACCACGATGAATCTGACCATCGGCCTGCTGCAGGAAAAAGATCTGTCCGAAGAACGCCGGGCTGCGCTGACGCGTGAACTGAACGCGCTTCTGGCGCGCACGGAATGGCTGGTGGAAGCGCTCCTCAAGCTGTCCCGCCTGGATGCCGATGCGGTCGTCATGACGAAAGAAAACATCTCAGTCTGGGAACTGACGGAAAAGGCCGCTAAGCCACTGCTGATCCCGCTGGAACTGCGGGGGATCACACTGACAACCGAGGGAGGCGATGTACATATCTCCGGAGACCTGAACTGGACGGCGGAAGCGCTCGGCAATCTTCTCCGGAACTCCGTGAATTACACGCCGGAAGGCGGCAGCATCCGGATCCGGGCAGAAGAAAATACCCTGTTTACTGTCATCACCGTAACAGACTCCGGCCCCGGGATCGCGCCGGAAGACCTTCCGCATCTGTTTGACCGCTTTTATAAAGGCCGTGGTTCGTCGGAAAATAGCTACGGGATCGGCCTGTCGCTTGCGCAGAAGATCATTCATGCCCAGGGCGGAACCCTGCGCGCCTTCAACACTACGGAAGGAGCCTGCTTCGAGATCAAGTTCTATAAGCAGGTATTGTGACAGATCTTTTAGGGAAAACTCACCGGATCGTCACCTTAAGAAGGTATGATCGGAACCGGAATAGTCACCGAAGGGGTTCGTATGGAAATACTGAAAGTCGAAAACTTATCCAAAATTTACGGTTCCGGTGAGGGAGAAGTGCGGGCACTGGACAACGTGTCCTTCAGCATCGAAAAGGGACAGTTCCTGGCGATCGTCGGGCCGTCCGGTTCCGGGAAATCCACACTGCTGCACATTTTGGGCGGTGTTGACCGTCCCACTTCCGGGAAAGTCTTTCTGGAAGGGCAGGACGTCTTTGCGCAGGATGAAGACCGTCTGGCGATTTTCCGGCGCCGTCAGGTCGGCCTGATCTACCAGTTCTATAATCTGATCCCCGTGCTGAATGTCACGGAAAACATCACTCTTCCGGTCCTGCTGGACGGGAGAAAGGTCGATCAGAAGCGTCTGGAAGGACTGATCCGGGAGCTGAACCTGACCGGCCGGGAGAAACATCTTCCCAACCAGCTCTCCGGCGGCCAGCAGCAGCGGGTCTCCATCGGCCGGGCGCTGATGAATTCACCGGCGCTTCTTCTGGCAGACGAGCCGACGGGCAACCTGGATTCGGCAAACTCGCAGGAGATCGTCGCGCTTCTTAAGAAGGCGAACCGCCAGTACGGTCAGACCCTGATCGTCATCACACACGATGAATCGATCGCCCTGCAGGCGGACCGCATCATCAGTCTGGAAGACGGCAGGATCACAAGGGACGAGGTGCTGCGATGAATATTCTCTCGCAGCTGACCCGGCAGACTCTCCGGCAGAACCGGACACGGAGCCTTGCCGCCTTTGGCGGCATTTTTCTCGCGGCTGCCATGTTTACGATCCTGACGACGGCGGTCTTCAGCCTCTGGGACTATGTGCGCCGGGGAACGGAATACGAGACCGGCGATTATTTTGTGAGCGCTGATTTCGTAGACGAAGCCGGGCTGGAAACCGCTCAGAACGATCCGCTGATCCGCCGGGTCAGCGACATGAAGATCACCGGCTGTTACAGTCAATTTGAGCGGATCGCGCCGGGCAGTACCTATCCGGTGGCAGCAGTGGACAATGCCTTTTTCAAAGAGATGACCGTTCCGTTAAAAGAAGGGCGTCTTCCGGAAAACAGTTCAGAGATCCTTATCCCCGAGCAGATCAACCTTGTCTGTCTGCAGCAGGGCTGGAAAACCTGGAAGATCGGGGAGAGTGTGAATCTGGACCTCTTTGATCTGCGGAAGGCAAAGACAGTCGAGGAAAACGGCTGGAGCAAGCAGTACAGACCGGATGAGACCGAATCGCAGGAATACCGTATTGTGGGGATCACCCGCAATAAAGCCTACAGTGACGACGAGAACGATTGGGGCGCTTACTGCCTGCTGACACTGGCGGACGGTGCGGAAGGTGATACGCTCTGGCACCGGCTCTTCCTTAAGACGGCACCGAAAGATGCTACAGCCGTTCTGGCCAGGCATTACGGTCAGAAATCATTCCTGAATGATGATCTTCTCCGGGTCCACGGGGCAGGCGGAATCGGTCAGAATACTGTGATCATCTTGGTCATTACCCTGGCGGCTCTTCTGATCGCCTCTGCGCTTTCCGCAGTTCTTATCCGCAGCATTTTCTCTGTGTCGGTGACGGAGCGGACGCGGGAATTCGGCCTGCTTTCCAGCATCGGGACCACACCGAAGCAGATCCGCTCCCTCGTGCGGCGTGAAGCACTGTTCTTCCTTGTGACGGCGCTGCCGTTAGGCCTCGCAGCCGGCGTGCTCGGTGCAGGAGGGCTGCTAGCGCGTTATCACGGTACACTGATGCGCCAGTTCACGTTTGGGGAAAGTGTACCCTTATCTGTCCGGCTGTCTCCGGCGGCTCTGATCGCCGCCTCATTGATCTGTGCTTTGACGGTTTTCCTTTCCGTGAGCAGTCCTGCCCGGCGGGCATCCCGCATCATTCCGTTGGAAGCGATCCGGCAGAACCGGGACGTTCGGATCCGGGAGGAAAAACGGAGCGGCAACGGACGCATCTCCCGCCTCCTGGGCATACCCGGATGGGTCGGCACGCGCTATGAACGCGTTGCCGGAAAGAAATACCGGGCAGTTACGGCAGCACTGACTTTCAGTCTGATTTTGTTCCTGCCGGCCGTTTTCCTGGCAGGTCTTGCGGAAAAACAGGCTGATGCCTATACGGAAGATTTTGACTTTTCGCTTTATTCGGCAGGCGGAAGCATCGATCCGTCGATCCTTGAAAAACTGCGTGCCGAACCGGAGATCTCTTTTTCTGTCCTGCGCAGCGCGAAGCAGTTTTATTCATCATTCCTGACTTCCGATCTGCCGGAGGAATACAAAGCTGTACATATGGGAACTGCAGAGCAGAAGGATTATTCTTCACTGTACAGCTATGAAGAAGTACATGTTATTTATATTGAGGACAGCGTGTTTGCGGCTGCGCTGAAGGCGGAGGGAATTGATCCTAAACCGTATCTCACCGGAGACGCTTACTTTGCCGTGATCGTGCCGTTTTCAGTCGGAGGGTTTGCGGTTCCGGATGAAACAGGCGGCTGGCGCACGGTGAAATATGAGGGTTATGGCGCTGGCTCATTTCCGGAAGAAATGCTTTGCATAACGCTTGGTATCCCTCACGAACTGACTTCGCCGCCGGGAGAAAGCATGCCCCCTGAGTGGGCGGAATATCTTTCGACTGATGACGGAAAACTTTTGCTGAAGAAAGGAAATAAGACCTATCTGCTCGAATGGGAAGCGGAAGGCGACAGCGGCATAGCTGACGTTGTCTATCGAAACTATAATATGTCCACGGGAAAGGCGGGAACTCCTGCTGCAGAAGCGGATCTTCCTTACCTGCGGATCCATCCGCTGCAATACCTGAAGAAAACGCCCGACGGCTGCGGCAATACGCGGAGCATCTCTCTTGTCATGCCGCTCTCCAAACAGGCGGATGAGCAAGACCGGGCCTCCCTGGAGATCCGAGTTCGGAATCTTTCGGATTACTATTCGCTGTTGGCAAAACTGAAAGCGCTGGTTGAAGAGAATCCGCTATTGGTCTATACAGATCACCGTGAAGATTCCGTGAATCAGTTAGGTATCGCAGCCATGATCCGGGGCATTGCTACGGGCTTTTTGATCCTGATCAGCCTGCTCTGCGGCGTCAACGTGTTTTATACGCTGTCTACGAATATCGTTCTGCGGCGTCGGGATTTTGGGATCCTGCAAAGCATTGGTTTTACCCGGAAGGACCTGCTGCGTATGGTGACGGCGGAAAATATCAGGAGCTGTGCGAGAGCCCTGCTTTTCGGGATACCGATGGGAATAGGTTTGTGCTTTATCCTTGAGAAACTGACAAGCCGAGGCGTTTCCTCAGATTTTCAACCGCCCTGGAACGCCTTGCTGCTCGGCGCGGGCGTGATCCTCCTCCTGATGGTCCTCAGCACCCTGTATGGGCTGCGGCTGCTGAAAAAGACAACACCCATTGAAGCGATCCGGGAAGAAAATATTTAGCCAAACAAATAATGAGCGGTCGGTTCCCGTGAACTGACCGCTCGTTTGTAATTCTCTATCATAAGCTACGACTCAATCATTTTAAAGTGCTTCAACGCTTCTTCTATCACTTTTTCTTTCTCCTCCGGGCAGTTCGGCTGCCGGGATTCCTCTGATTTGGGCAAATTGTAGTTCTCCCGCATATCCAGGCCGTGTTTTCTTTTCACCTGCGCGATATTCAGGTGTGTCACATGAAATCCGTAGTTTGCCTGTACCCATGCCTGGAGCTCATCATAAGTCGCACCGGTCTGAAAACCGGAGGTGTCCAGATTCTCCAGATCGAATTCCACTCTGATATGCTTTGTCGATATGTTTCCCTTGGAAAGTAAGACAACCGCTTCGTTGTTAATCATAGTTACTGGTAATATGGTATGTCCATGAAGCATTCGTTCCTGAAATAACAAGAATATATGATAGATCGGGAAATTCTGCTGTTGAGAAAACTTCCCAAACAATGCTTTCCATTTGAGTTGTTTCCTGAAATTCATCCAGAATTCTTTTCGGAGTAAGAGATCCGATTCCCGGTCGGTAACGTTCATAGACCACAGCCTTTCCATCGATGATGACGACAAGCTTATTACCATAGAACCCGGTTTGTTTAGCTTCATTCTCTTTGACTTCGTTCATCTGCCAGGTCCGGATACTGGTGTTTATCATTTCGATAGGGATAAAAACGCTGGAACGAAAACGGCCTGAAAAATCCGTGCTGCCGCCGATCACCATTCCGACCAGTTCTGCTTTTTCGTTGTAAACAGGACCTCCGCTACTGCCGGGAGCTGAATAAGCGTTCATTTTCAAAACCATGGTTGGTTCCTGGTTGTCATTCGGATCAAATAGCTTAGGTTTTGTTGAACGAACATATCCGTAGTTTTTGCTGAAGAGTCTCTCACCGCCTACATACTGGACTCCAATAGCAGCAATCCGGTCTCCTTTGACAGGATTGCAAACGGATCGAGGCGCAATCGATAGCTCTTCTGATGAACAAAAGGATATAATTGCCAAATCATATTCTTCCTGTATAAAAACCACTTCAGCCTCGGGCAGCTGACCATAATATGCAAGTGCAGAAACATTTCCGCCTCTTCTGAATTCTTCCATAGAGGGGGTAAGAGCTGTCATAATGAGGTGTTTTGCATCCAGATTCTTGACAACATGATATGCTGTTATTGCGAAATACTGATTATGTTCTTTGTGGATGATCACACCACCGGCACCAGGAGAGTAAGTGACACTTCCTGCCCGCTCCTCAGTTGCATGTATAATACAGATGCTGCTGTTCTCTGCTAATGACAATTGAGCATCCATATCAGGAAAAAACCTGCTCCGGCACGAATTTTCGTATAAATCGGGAAGAAGGAAGAGCAGAAAAAGGAGTACGATCAGGACCAGCGCAGACAGTACAGCTATAAAGGTTTTTCTGTTGGTTCGTGGCATCCTGCGACTCCTTCCTCCATGTTTCTGCGGTCAACTGATGTATAAGATAGGAGCAAACCTTTCATCTTGAATCAAATACGACCCGTATCAAATCATTTGAAAATGCTTCAACGCTTCCTCTATCGCCTTTTCTTTCTCCTCCGGGCAGTTCGGCTGCCGGGAGTTTTCAGATTTCGGAAAGTTATAATTCTGCTGTTCAATGATCCCGTGTTTCCGCTTCACTTGCGCGATATTGAGATTTGTCACATGAAATCCGTAGTTTTCCTGCACCCATTCCCGGATCTCATCATAAGTCGCCAGGCTTTCCGCGCTGGTCAGATCCAGTTCATCCATATCGACCGTAACCTCGATATGGTGCTTCACTTCGGAAAGTTTGGACAATAGTGCCACCGCTTCGCAGTTATCGGTCTTCGGGAACAGGTCGATAAACGCCATCTTCTGCAGCTCGTACCCGCCGAGCTTCAGCATCGGCAGGTCGCGGGCCAGTGACTTCGGCTTGCAGCTGATGTAGACCATACGCCCGGCGCCGGAGCGCATCAGCTTGGCAAGGGCCTTGGGGTTTACGCCGTCGCGCGGCGGGTCGAGGACGATATAGTCCGCGGGCGGCAGCTCATCCAGTACGCGCAGCACGTCGCCGGCGATGAACTCGCAGTTGGCAAGGCCGTTCTTCTCCGCGTTCCCGCGGGCAGCCTCCACGGCTTCCTCCACGATCTCCACGCCGTAGACCTTCTCGCAGGCCGGCGCGAGCAGCTGCGCGATGGTCCCGGTGCCGCTGTAGAGATCGTACACCCGTGAGCCGGGCGTTAAGGCGATATACGCCCTCGCTTTTTCATACAGCAGCTCCGCCGCCTCGGTATTGGTCTGAAAGAAGGAGAAAGGACTGATGTCGAACTGCAGGCCCAGCACCGTTTCTGTCAGATGATCTTCTCCCCAGAGCACGTGCAGGGCGTCTTTCGCCACCGTATCCGAGAGCGCGTCGTTCTCGGTATGCAGGATGCCGGCGATGCGGCCCGAAAGCGGGAGCGAAAGCAGCATCTCCGCAAAGTCCGGTTCCGGCCGAAAGCCCGAGGCCGTCACCAGATTGACAAGGAGATCCCCCTCCCGGTTTCGCCTAAGCACCAGATGCCGGAGCGAACCGCTGTGCGTTTTCTTGTGATAAAACGGGACGTTCTTCTCACGGAAATACGCCTCCGCGGCCGCGCGGACTGTGTTAAAATCCTCACTTACGATAAGGCAGTCCGGGACGGACAGGATATCGAAAAAGCTCTTCTTTTTATGCAGCCCGAGGGTCAGCGGGCCGTCCTTTTCCGCGTTGCCGAAGGAATATTCCATCTTGTTGCGGTAGCCTTCTTCCACCGGAGAGCCGGTGATCCCCTCATAGGCCGCACTATCAAAAAAGCCCTCCGGCACGACATCCCGGAAGAGCCCCTTCAGCTTTTCTTCCTTTTCCCGCAGCTCATCCCGGTACGGGAGG
The DNA here is from genome assembly GCA_017394885.1 of Lachnospiraceae bacterium. Lineage (GTDB taxonomy): Bacteria > Bacillota > Clostridia > Lachnospirales > Lachnospiraceae > UBA6987. The sequence continues at coordinate 234,461 of JAFPWO010000010.1, forward strand.
CCGCCGTAAAAACATCCGCCGCAGCTGCCGAAAAGCGGGCAGCGCTTCGCCTCATCCATCATGAAACAGCTCCTGATTTTCTGTATTGAGAAGGCCCGGTTGCCCGGGCCCGGATATCGCCTGAAAAAACTCAGGCTTCTTCTTTTTCTTCCGCAGCGGGCTCTTCGGCAGCAGGTTCCGCCGCCTCCTCCGGAACGGGTTCCGCATCTTCTTCCGACGGCCCGGCCGGAGCTTCTTCTTCCGCGTCATCCTTGAAGAAGTCTTCATCCAGCTCTTCGTAGTCATCCGCGAAGAAGAGATAATATACCAGATAGCCGATCGCGGCCAGCACGGTCAGGATCACGCAGCCGATCACAGCCTTTTTCCAGAGTTTTCTGCACTTTTTCTTTTTCTCTTCCAATAACTTTTTCACAGCCTGCCTCCTTTTTTCCTTGTAAGAACAGTATAACACATTTTCCCGGAAATGAATATGAAGAAATTCTAATATTTGTATAAGGTGGATGAGGAGTCGCCCTCACCCCGTCTGTTTCGGTCAGGGTTCGCGGGTAAAGGCCGCAAAGCCCGCCAGCAAAACCTTCCGGCCGTAGTTGTCGAAATCCACCGTGACCTCCAGGTCGCGCTTTCCCGGCTCCGCGCTCACCACGGTACCGGCCCCGAAACGCTTGCTCACCACGCGGTCGCCCGGCGCAAATTCCGTGAGCACCTCCGGCGCCTCTTTCTTTTCGGCGGCTTCCTCCTGCCGGAACTTTTTGACCAGCCCGGCCATTTTTCCGGCGTCCGAAGACTTTTTGCGGGAAGCTCCGCCGAAATCGTAGCCGAAGCTTTCGCCGAAATCTTTCCATCCGCCCTGCGGGAAAGGTTCGGCGTCCTGCGTCCAGCGCGGAGCCCGGCTCCCGCCGCCCTTTCCGAAACCGCCCCGCTCCGGGCGGCTCCATCCGTTGTAATAATCCTCTTCCTCCTGCCGGCGCCGGCTCTCCGCCCGGGTCTGCATGAAGCCGACCCGCTCCTCTTTCAGGAACTCGGGCGGGATCTCCTCCACAAACTGCGAGATCAGATGCGTCGCGAAGGATCCGTTCATCATCCGCGAATGCGCGGCTGTCAGCACGAGCTTCTCCATGGCCCGCGTGAAGCCGACATAGCACAGCCGACGCTCCTCTTCCAGATCGCTGCCGTCGGTGCCGTAGAGCGATTTGCTGTTCGGGAACAGCTCCTGCTCCATGCCCGCGATATACACCTTCGGGAACTCCAGCCCCTTCGCGCTGTGCAGGGTCATCAGCACGACTTTTTCGTCTTCGTCGACCAGGGCGTCCACTTCCGATACCAGCACCGTTTCCGAAAGGAAACGCGTGAGCGCCTCTGGATCGCCGGCTTCGCCGCCCATATCCGCGGCCTTGTTCTGCAGCTCCGCGATATTCTCCAGCCGCGCCTCGGCCTGCAGCTCGTCTTCCTCCTGCCGCAGCTCATCCTTATAGCCGCTGCGGATCAGGATCTCTTCGATCAGATCGAACACGGTCATGGACGCGGCCACCGCGCGGAAGCGGTCCATGAGATCCGCGAACTCCTTTAATTTGGCCGCCGCACGCTTAAGCTCCGGCTCTCCGGCAAACTCGCGCAGCGCTTCGGAAAGCGAGCAGCCCTCTTCGTTTGCCAGCAGCTGCAGGCGGTCCAGCGTGACGTCCCCGATCCCGCGCCGCGGCACGTTGATGATGCGCCGCAGCGAAACGTCGTCGTTCGGGTTCGCGATCAGCCGCAGATAACTCAAAATATCCTTGACCTCCCGCCGCTCGTAGAAATTCACGCCGCCGATCAGCCGGTACGGCACGCCGGCCGTAACCAGCGCTTCTTCCAGCGCCCGCGACTGCGCGTTGGTGCGGTATAAAACGGCCACGCTCCCGTACGGGAAGCGCGCGCGTTCCTTTACGATATCCTTCACGATCTCCCGCGCCTCTTCCCGGCCGTCCGCATATTGCCGGAAGACCACCGGATCGCCGACCGGCTTCGCCGACCACAGTGTTTTTCCCTTCCTCTCCGTATTGTGGGCGATCACGCCGTTCGCCGCCCCTAAAATGTTCTTTGTGGAGCGGTAGTTTTCCTCCAGCCGGATGACCTTCGTCTCCGGAAAGACGGACTCAAAGTTCAGGATATTCCGCAGATCCGCACCGCGGAAGCGGTAGATGGACTGGTCGTCGTCCCCGACCACGCAGAGATTCCGGTGTTCCTTCGCCAGCAGCTCCACCAGGCGGAACTGGGCCGGATTGGTGTCCTGATACTCATCCACCAGAATGTAGCGGAAGCGGTCCCGGTACTGCTCCAGCATATCCGCGTTCTCTTCAAAAAGGCGGACCGTATTGAGAAGCAGGTCGTCAAAATCCATCGCGTTCGCCAGCAGCAGCCGCTTCTGGTACGTCTGGTAAAGTTCCGCCATCTTCCGGTCGCGGAAATACCCGCCGCTCGTCTCTTCGTAGGCGGACGGTGAAATCATTTTATTTTTCAGGGAAGAAATCTGGCGGAGGATCTCCCGCTCCCGGTAGACCTTGGGATCCCAGTTCAGCTCGCGGATGATGCGCCGCATCAGCACGCGGGAATCATCCGTATCGTAAATGGTGAAATCCCGCGCGTAGCCGAGCCGCTCGGCCCCGGAGCGCAGGATGCGAACGCACGCGGCGTGGAAGGTCGAAACAAAGACGCGGTCTCCCTGCGGGGTCATGCGGACGACCCGGTTTTTCATCTCCTCGGCCGCCTTATTGGTAAAAGTGATCGCGAGAATATGCCAGGGTTCGACGCCTTTTTCCAGCAGCCAGGCGATCCGGTGGGTGAGCGTGCGGGTCTTGCCCGAGCCCGCGCCGGCCAGGATGAGCAGCGGTCCTTCCGTTGTCAGTACCGCCTCCTGCTGGGACGGGTTCAGCTGATCATATATCGATGGCATGGGAATGCTCCTGAGAATCTGAATCTGGTTTCAGTGTACCACAGGCGGCCGGCTGCTGTCAACAAAACCCGTACAGCTGTTCGAAAATCCACGTGTTCTCCGTCCTCTTTTCCAAAGAATTCAGAAAAATTTAAGAGATTGCGGACTGGTCTTTTAAAGCGCCGGTTGCTATACTGATACTACACCGGTTCCGCTCCGGAACCACTTTGGGAGGATGGTATGCTCCGCTTTTTACTGCTGTGTTTCTGGCTGCTTCTCATCTTTGTGATCCTGGGGATCCCCTGTCTGCTGCTCTGCTATATCGTCAGGCTGTTCAGTGAACCGCTTTCTTCCCGCATCATGCAGACCTACGTGACCCTGGCAATGAATCTCGGCACCTTTATGGCCGGGGAAAAGGTCACGGCGATCGGGCTGGAGAATATTCCGAAGGATCAGCCGGTCCTGTATGTCAGCAATCACAGGAGCCTCTTTGATATCCTGACCATCTACCGTTTTTTCGCGGGTCCCTGCGGCTGCGTGTCCAAAAAAGAATGGGGCAAGATCCCGGTCCTGCGCGGGTTCATGGTGTTTCTGCACTGCGTCTTCCTGGACCGGAAGAACTTAAAGGACGGCCTGCGCGCCATGCAGCAGGTGACCGCAGAATTAAAAGGCGGACGCAGCATGATGATCTGTCCCGAGGGCACCCGCAATCATGGCGATACGCTCCTGCCGTTCCATGAAGGGAGCCTGCGGCCCGCCTTCCAGAGCGGCGTGCCGATCGTCCCCGTCACCTTCACCCACACCGACGACATCTTTGAGAACCATAAACCTTTCGTCCGGGCTGCCAACGTAACCGTCTGCTTCGGGGCTCCGATCCCGACCGCCGGACTGGACCGTCCCGCCCAGAAACAGCTCTCCCAGCAGCTTCCGCAGCTGATCCAGGAGACCTACGAAAAATACGTATAAACGCTTTCTCCCCGGGCCCGGCTTCGTTTTCTGAAGCCGGGCTTTTATTATATATAGTCAAAGCGCATTCCGAAGGTTTTTTAATAATAATTTTCTATGAGACTTGATTTTCTTTCGGGTCTCATTTATGATAACCGCATCAACAGAATATCGTTGATTTGCCAGTATAAGTTTGGAAGGAATGGCCCAAACGTTTCTACCGCACGCCGAAGATGCGACTATTGGTTCATAGGACCCGTTACAGGGTTTTTTCCTGTTTCAGGGGTTTCGCGGGCGGCAGATCGGCAGACGAACTGCCGCTTTTACTTTACGGAGGATCCGCACATGAAACAGCTGGAAGAAAAGATCCTGAAGGAAGGCAAGGTCCTGCCGGGGAACATCCTGCAGGTCGGTTCCTTTCTGAACCAGCAGCTGGACACCGATTTCATCTGCGAGATGGGCCACGAGATCGCCCGCCTCTTCGCGGACGAACCCATCACCAAGATCGTCACCATCGAAGCCTCGGGGATCTCCATCGCCTTCGCGGCGGCCGCCGTCATGCATGTGCCGGTCGTCTTCGCCAAGAAGAGCCTCTCCGCCAATGTTTCCGGCGAAGTCTACTCTGCCCGCGTCCATTCCTTTACCCACGGAAACGATTTTACCGCCGTCATCGCCAAGCCCTATTTAAGTGCGAGCGATACGGTCCTGCTGGTGGACGATTTCCTGGCCATGGGCGAAGCCCTGCGCGGCCTGATCGCGATTCTGGACCAGAGCGGTGCGAAGCTCGCCGGCTGCGCGATCGCGATCGAAAAAGCCTTCCAGGGCGGCGGCGACAAGCTCCGCGCCGAGGGCATCCGCGTGGAATCCCTGGCCTGCATCGATTCCATGACGGCCGATTCCCTTACGTTCCGGGAAAACGGCTGAGCGCTGATTCGGGGCCTGTCCCCTGATCATATATTATTTTTGGGAGGAAACTATGAAAAAACTGCTTGCTGCACTCCTTGCTGTAATCATGGTTCTGAGCCTCACTGCCTGCGGTGGCAATAACGACACCACCAAAGCTCCTGAAGCTGACACCACCAAGGCGGCTGAAGACACCACCAAAGCCCCCGAACCGGATACCACCAAGGCGGCTGAAGTGACCACCGAAGCTCCGGCTGCGGACTATTCCAAGATCAAGATCGGCTTTATCTTCCTGCACGATCCGGCTTCTTCCACCTATGACAACAACTTCTATCAGGCGGCTCTCGAGGTCCAGAAGGAACTCGGCCTGTCCGATGATCAGGTCATCTTCGAGTGGAACGTTCCGGAAGGCCCCGCATGCTACGAGACCGCGGCCGACATGGCTGACAAGGGCTGCAACATCGTCGTTGCGGACAGCTTCGGCCACGAAAGCTACATCATCCAGGCTGCGCAGGAATTCCCGGACGTTCAGTTCTGCCATGCGACCGGCACCAAGTCCCGTACCCAGAATCTGCCGAACTTCCACAATGCTTTCGCTTCCATCTATGAAGGCCGCTTCCTGGCCGGCGTCGTTGCGGGCCTGAAGCTGAATGAGATGATCGAATCCGGCAAGATCAAAGCGGAAGAAGCCAAGATCGGCTATATCGGCGCATTCCCTTACGCGGAAGTCGTTTCCGGCTATACCTCCTTCTTCCTGGGCGCCCGCTCCGTATGCCCGACCGCTTTCATGGAAGTCACTTATACCAACAGCTGGTTCAATATCGCGCTGGAAAAGGAAGGCGCCCTGACCCTGATCAACGACGGCTGCGTCCTGATCAGCCAGCACGCGGACTCCGAAGGCGCTCCCAAGGCCTGCGAAGAAAACGGTGTTCCGAACGTGGCTTACAACGTCAGCACCATCAACCTGGGCCCGACCACCGCGCTGATCTCTTCCAAGATCAACTGGGCTCCGTACTACAAGCTGGCCATCAATGCGGTCGCCAACGGCGAAAGCTTTGATACCGACTGGTGCGGCACCATTGCCACCGGTTCCGTGGAACTGACCGAGCTCAATGAAGCGGCTGCCGCCCCCGGCACGGCCGAGAAGCTTGCGGAAGTCAAGGCGCAGATCGAAGCCGGCACCCTGAAAGTGTTCGATACTTCCACCTGGACCCTGAACGGCGAACATCTGACCGAGTATCTGGCTGACGTCATTGACAACGGCGACTATGTTCCGGAGACCAACGTTATCGTGGACGGCGCTTTCGTCGAATCCGGCGAGCAGTTCCGTTCCGCTCCGTATTTCGATATCATGATCGACGGCATCACCGAATACGGCAAATAATGCTCTTTGCGGCAGGGCGGAGGCGATCCCTTCGCCCTGCTTTCTTATTTCCATAAACGTTTTAATTCTCAGAAGAGGGCTCTTCTTCCGGAAAAGGCTTCTTCTGAGAACTAAAAGGAGGATCCTTCGTGGCAGTACCTGCAATCGAACTGAAAAACATCACCAAGACCTTCGGGCACATCGTGGCGAACCACAAGGTCAGCCTCTCCGTCATGAAGGGGGAGATCCTGGCGCTGCTGGGCGAAAACGGCAGCGGGAAGACGACCCTGATGAACATGATCTCCGGGATCTACTATCCGGATTCGGGCGAGATCCTGATCGACGGGGAAGAGGCGGTCATTGCCTCGCCGAAGGATGCTTTTGACTACCGCATCGGGATGATCCACCAGCATTTCAAGCTGGTCGATATCTTCACCGCCGCGGAGAATATCGTCCTGGGCCTGAAGGAAGAAGGCCCCTTCGATCTCGAAAAGGTCTCGGCCCGCGTCCGTGAGATCAGCGAGCAGTTCGGTTTCGAGATCGATCCGAAGAAAAAGATCTACGAGATGTCCGTCTCGGAGAAGCAGACCGTGGAGATCATCAAGGTCCTCTACCGCGGCGCGGACATCCTGATCCTGGACGAACCGACCGCCGTGCTCACGCCGCAGGAGACGCAGAAGCTCTTCGCGGTGCTGCGCCGCATGAAGGACGCCGGGAAGGCCATCATCATCATTACGCATAAGCTGCACGAGGTGCTCGAGATCTCCGACAAGGTCGCCGTGCTGCGCAAGGGCGAGTACATCGGGACCTTAGTCACCGCAGAAACGAATGAGACGGAGCTGACCGAAATGATGGTCGGCAAGAAGATCTCTCTGAATATCGACCGCTCCGAGCCGAAGAACCGCCAGGAGCGGCTCGTGGTCAAGGATCTGGATATTATGAACCGGGACGGCATCAAGGTCCTGGACGACGTGAGCTTTACCGCTTATTCCGGCGAGATCCTGGGCATTGCCGGCATCGCCGGCAGCGGCCAGCGCGAGCTCCTCGAAGCGATCGCCGGCCTGCAGAACATCAGTGAAGGCGATATCTTCTATCACGATCCCAGGACCGGCAAAACCGAGGACTTAAAAGACAAGACCCCGCTGCAGATCCGCGAGCTGGGCGTGCGCCTTTCCTTCGTGCCGGAGGACCGGCTCGGCATGGGCCTGGTCGGCAATATGGATATCGTGGACAATATGCTGCTGCGCAGCTACCGGAAAGGCCACAGCGTCTTCCTGCAGCGCGGCGAGCCCCGGAGCCTTGCGGAAAGGATCATCAAACAGCTGGAAGTGGTCACGCCCAGCGCGGCCACCCCGGTACGGCGGCTCTCCGGCGGCAATGTGCAGAAGGTCCTGGTCGGGCGCGAGATCGCCGCGGCGCCGACGGTGCTGATGGCCGCGTATCCGGTCCGCGGGCTGGACATCAATTCTTCCTATACCATTTACAACCTTCTGAACGCCCAGAAAGAAAGCGGCGTTGCCGTGATCTTCGTCGGCGAAGACCTGGACGTGCTGATCGAGCTGTGCGACCGCATTCTGGTGATCGGCTCCGGGCAGGTGACCGGCATCGTCGACGCCCGCACCGCCACGAAAGAAGAGATCGGCCTGCTCATGGTAAAGAGCCATAAGGCCGCAGCCGCCAAAGAAACGGAAAGCCGGGGAGGGAACCATGCAGAAAACAGATAAAACGGTTCGTGAACCGCTGGTCCATATTACGAAGCGGCCGGATATGCCGCTCTTTCCGGCCCTGCTGATCCGGCTCTGCGCGATCCTTCTGGCCCTGATCATCTGTGCGCTCATCATCTTCTGGCTGACCGGCCTGAACCCGCTCGCGGTGTATAAGGCCATGTTCGAGGGGAGCTTCAGCTCCACGCGGAAGATCTGGAATTTCCTGCAGAATACCGCGATGCTCCTCTGCATCGCGCTGGCGGTCACACCGGCCTTCCGGATGCGCTTCTGGAACCTCGGCGCGGAGGGGCAGGTCCTGGTGGGCGGCCTCGCGAGCGCCGCGGTCATGTTCTATGTACGCGACAGCTGGCCGAGCTGGCTGCTGATTTTGGTGATGCTGATATCCGCGCTGGCGGCCGGCATCGTCTGGGCCGGGGTCCCCGCCCTTTTCAAAGCCAACTTCGGGACCAATGAAACCCTGTTCACCCTCATGATGAACTACGTCGCGATCCAGCTGGTCACCTTCTTCATTGCCGTGTGGGTCCCCACCGGCTCCGGCGTACTGGGCGTGCTCAATCAGCAGAGCCAGAACGGCTGGCTTCCGGCTGTGTTCAATCAGCGCTACGGCCTCAACGTCCTGATCGTGGGGATTCTGACCGTCGTCATGTTTATCTATCTGCGCTACAGCAAGCACGGCTATGAGATCTCCGTCGTCGGCGAAAGCGAGAACACCGCGCGCTATATCGGGGTGAACGTGAAGGGCGTCATCATCCGGACCGTGGTCCTCTCCGGCGCCGTGGCGGGCCTTGCGGGCTTTCTGCTGATGGCCGGCGCCGCCCATACCGTCACCGCGGAACTGGCCGGCGGCAACGGCTTTACCGCCGTCCTGGTCTCCTGGCTGGCCAAGTTCAACCCGCTCACGATGATCCTCACCAGCATGCTGATCGTCTTCCTGCAGAAGGGCAGCGGCGAAATCGCCCAGGCCTTCCGCCTGAGCAGCAATATCTCGGAGATCATGACCGGCATCATCCTGTTCTTTATCATCGGCTGCGAATTCTTTATCCGCTACCGCATCAATTTCCGCAAAAAGGCAGAGGAGGAAAAGTAATATGTTTGATACCCTTGCTTCCATCATCTTCTCCTCTGTGGTCCAGGGCATCCCCCTGCTCTTCGGCGCGACGGGCGAGATCATTACCGAAAAGAGCGGGCACTTAAACCTCGGGATCCCCGGCATCATGTATGTGGGCGGCATTTCCGGGATCGTGGGCGGCTATCTGTACGAGCACTTCAGTACGAATCCGACCGCCTTCCTCTGCATCGCGATCCCGCTTGTATCGTCCCTTCTCGGCAGCGGCCTGATGGCCCTCATCTACAGCTTCCTGACGGTCACCCTGCGCGCCAACCAGAATGTGACGGGCCTCGCGCTCACCACCTTCGGCACGGGCGTCGGCAACTTCCTCGGCGGCTCGCTCCTCAACTTCTTCGGGGAGAGCGGCTCCATTTCCCTGCTGACCGTCAGCAAGTACTACAAGGCGAGCTTCCCCTTCGCGGAAAAGCTCGGCCCCATCGGCAAGATTTTCTTCAGCTACGGCTTTCTGGCCTACCTCGCCGTGATCATTGCCCTGCTGGCCCACCGCTTCTTAAAGAAAACGCGGGCCGGCCTGAACCTGCGGGCGGTTGGGGAAAACCCGGCGACCGCGGACGCTGCCGGCATCAACGTGACCCGGTATAAGTATCTGGCCACCCTGATCGGCGGCATGATCGCGGGCCTGGGCGGTCTGTATTTCGTCATGGACTACACCGGCGGGACCTGGACCAACAACGGCTTCGGCGACCGCGGCTGGCTGGCTATCGCCATCGTGATCTTTGCACTGTGGCGCCCCGCCGGCGCGATCTTCGCCAGCATCATCTTCGGCGGCCTGTACATCTGCGCGATCTTTATCCCTGGCCTTTCCAGCGCGCAGAAGGAACTTTTCAAAATGACCCCGTACGTCGTGACCATCATCGTACTGGTCCTGACCAGTATCCGTAACCGCCGGGAGAACCAGCCCCCGGCCTCGCTCGGTCTTTCCTATTTCAGGGAAGAACGCTGACCCCGCAGGCAACGGGCGGGCCGTTCCCAGCGACGTCCCGTTCGTTGTTTATAGATGACCGGAAGGATCGTTCCTTCCGGTTTTTACAAGGAGAAAACAATGAAATCGAAAATCGCTGTAATCGGGGCGGGCAACGGCGGAAGTGCCATGGCCGCCCACCTGACCAGTCTGGGCATGGAGGTCGCCCTCTGCGATCTCTTCCCTTCCTATCTGGAGGGGATCATCGCCGACGGCGGCATCACGCTGACGATGGACGGACAGACCGCCAAATACACGCCCGCCCTGGTGACCACGAAGATCGAAGCCGCCATAGAAGGCGTCCGCCTGATCATGGTCGTGACCCCGTCCTTTACGCACCGGATGATCGCGCAGGCCTGCGCGCATGCCCTGAAGGACGGGCAGGTCATTATCTTAAACCCCGGCCGCACGGCCGGCGCGGTCGATTTTCTGAGCACCGTCCGGGCAAACGGCTGCCAGGCCGATATTACGGTCGCGGAAGCGCAGACCCTGGTCTATGCCTGCCGGAAGACCGGGCCGTCTGCCGTATCCATCTACGCAATCAAGAAGAAAGTCCTGCTCGGCGTCTTTCCCGCCAGCCGCACGGACGGGGTCCTTTCTCTTCTGCAGCCGGTCTTTCCGCAGTTCGTTCCCGCGAAGAACTGCCTGGAGACGTCCTTTTCCAATATCGGCGCGCTCTTCCATCCGACGCCGGTGCTGTTAAACATTGGCCGGATCGAATCGGATCCCGATGATTTCCAGTACTATATCGAAGGGATCTCCCCTTCCGTGGCCGTGCTGATCCATCAGATCGACGCCGAACGGCAGGCCGTGGCCGCCGCCTACGGGATCTCGGTCCTGACTGCCGAAGAATGGCTGCGGGAATCGTATGAGACGAGCGGGGAAAGCCTCTATGAGCTGCTGCAGAACAATCAGGCCTATCACGGCATCAAAGGGCCGCACAGCATTGAAGTACGCTACGTCACCGAAGACGTTCCGATGAGCCTGGTTCCGATCTCCGAACTGGGGAAGCTTGCCAGTGTTCCGACGCCGAATATCGACGCCGTCATCCGCCTGACCTCCACGATATACGGGCGGGACTTTCGCGCGGAGGGCCGCTGCGCAAAGAACCTCGGGATCGAAGGCATGAATGCCGCCGAGGTGGGGCAGTACTTTGAGAGCGGAGAAAAATAAGGCAGCAACGCAAAAAGGACCCGGAGCTTCTCACCCCCGGGTCCTTTTCGGTTTCCCTATGAATTAAACCAATTCCAGGCGGACCATCATGGCGGCGTCGCCGCGGCGCGGTCCGATCTTCGTAATGCGGGTATAGCCGCCGTTACGGTTCACATACTTCGGTGCAATCTCCTCAAAGAGCTTCTTCGGCAGATCCACTTCCACCATCTTGCGGCCCTTGGCGTCCGGAACCTTTACACCGTAAAGGACCTTCAGCATCTGACGGCGCGCATGCAGGCGGGAAGGGGAATCCTTCTTGATGGTCTTCTGAATGGTCTCAAACTCCGTGACCTTCTTGCCGTCGACCACCTTCTTGACGCGCTTGCCGTCCTTGTCCTTCTTCGGGACCTTCGCATCGACCGTAACCGTCTCAAAATTATCTTTTTCTTTCACAGCAAGCGCGATCAGCCCTTCGGCGATCCGCTGCGTTTCCTTCGCCCTGGTCTCGGTGGTCTCGATCTGACCGTTCTGGATCAGAGCGGTGACCAGGCCTCTGAGCATGGCTTTGCGCTGGCTTGCTGTTCTCCCAAGCTTTCTGTAATGTGCCATTTATCTATTTCCTCCGAAATCCTACCAGTTTATTCGCCGGAACTCAGTTCCAGTCCCAAAGACTTGAGCTTATCCAGCACTTCCTCCAGCGACTTGCGTCCCAGGTTGCGGACCTTCATCATATCCTCCGCGGTGTAATTGCACAGCTCTGCCACGGTATTGATGCCGGCGCGCTTTAAGCAGTTGAAGGAACGGACCGACAGTTCCAGCTCGTCGATATTCATCTCCAGAGCCTTTTCCTTCTCGGTGTTTTCCTTCTCAGCCATCACTTCTTCCGTCTTCGCCGATTCGGACAGGTTGATGAACAGGCTTAAGTGTTCGCTCAGGACCTTGGCCGCCAGGCTGACTGCATCGTCAGGCGCCAGCGTTCCGTTGGTGAAAACGTCCAGCGTGAGCTTGTCATAGTCCGTGATCTTGCCGACACGGGTGTTCTCCACACTCATGTTGACGCGCTCGACGGGCGTATAGATCGCGTCCACCGCGATCGCGCCGATCGGGAGGCTTTCGTTCTTCCCGCGATCCGCGCTGACATAGCCGCGGCCTTTGGTGATGGTAAGCTCCGCTGCGAAGTGCGTGTCCTTGCCGCCGCTGCAGGTGGCGATCACCAGATCGGGATTCATGATCTCCAGATCGGAATCCAGCTGGATATCCGCCGCCGTAACGGTTCCTTCGCCCGTGAAATCGATGTACGCGAGCTTCGGCTCGGCCGATTCACTGTTGCTGCGGATGGACAGGCTCTTCAGATTCAGGACGATCTCGGTCACGTCTTCCTTGACGCCGGGGATCGTGGTGAATTCATGCAGCACGCCTTCAAATTTAACCTGACTGACAGCCACACCGGGAAGAGAAGAAAGCATGATCCTGCGCAGTGAATTGCCCAGCGTCGTACCGTACCCTCTCTCCAAAGGTTCCACTACGAAACGACCGTAGGTCTTGTCTTCGGAAATCTCGGCTATCTCAATATTGGGCTTTTCAAAATCTAACACGTTTGTACTCCTTCCGGATCTTAGATGAGCGTCACGAATTACTTCGAGTACAACTCAACGATAAGCATCTCATCCACCGGGACATCGATCATTTCCCGGGTAGGCATCTGGAGGATGGTCACCTTCAGATTTTCCAGATCGCTTTCCATCCAGGGGGTCACAGCACGGCCCGCAGTCACTTCCACGATATCCTTGAAACGCTGAGAGGACTTCGCCTTCTCCTTGATCTCAATGACGTCTCCGGCCTTTACCAGGTAGGAAGGAATGTTCACGCACTTTCCGTTGACCAGGACGTTTCTGTGGTCAACGATCTGACGGGTCTCCATACGGGTACGGCCCAGTCCGGCGCGGAACAGCACATTGTCGAGGCGGGTCTCCAGAAGGACCATCAGGTTTTCACCGACCATGCCCTTCATCTTGGAGGCCTTCTCATAATAATTTCTAAAAGGCTTTTCCAGTACACCGTAAATGAATTTGGCTTTCTGCTTCTCACGAAGCTGCAGGCCGTATTCACTCATTTTCTTGCCGGCTCTCTTCGAGCGGCGATAAGAAGATTTGTCTATTCCCAGATATACCGGGTTCAGATCCAGGGATCTGCATCTTTTTAAGACAGGAACACGATTAACTGCCACTTTACTGCACCTCCATTATACTCTTCTGCGCTTGGGCGGACGGCATCCGTTGTGAGGAACGGGTGTAACATCCTGAATGCTGAGGACTTCGAGGCCCGAGGCCTGAAGAGCACGGATTGCCGCTTCGCGACCCGAACCGGGTCCTTTGACAAAAACGTCGACGGTTTTGAGGCCATGCACCAAAGCGGCTTTTGTAGCGGTTTCCGCTGCCATCTGAGCTGCATAAGGAGTCGATTTCCTTGAACCTCTGAAACCAAGGCCGCCGGCACTTGCCCACGATAACGCGTTGCCCTGCGTATCCGTCAGGGTAACGATGGTGTTATTGAAGGATGCCTGAATATGCGCCTGGCCGCGTTCAACGTTTTTCTTGACTTTCTTCTTTGTCACTTTTTTTGACGCTTGCTTAGCCATTGAAAACTAACCTTCCCTTATGGGTTCCTTTCATAAAAAAATATAAAATAAGCAAACTGTAATCGGAAGCGATTACTTCTTCTTGTTCGCCACGGTCTTCTTCGGTCCCTTACGAGTACGCGCGTTGTTCTTGGTATTCTGTCCGCGAACCGGCAGGCCTCTTCTGTGGCGGATACCGCGGTAGCAGCCGATTTCCTGCAGACGCTTGATGTTGAACGCGATCTCACGGCGGAGATCACCTTCCACGACCTGCGTGTTCTCGATCACCTTGCTGATGCGGGCAACTTCCTCATCGGTCAGGTTCTTCACACGGGTGTCGGGGTCGACAGCAGCGTCTTTCAGAATGCGGTTGGAACTCGTACGTCCGATCCCATAGATATAGGTCAGAGCGATTTCTACGCGCTTTTCTCTCGGTAAGTCAACACCTGAAATACGAGCCATGTGTACTTTACCTCCTGTTTAATTAACCCTGTCTCTGTTTATGCTTGGGGTTTTCGCAAATAATTCTGATACTGCCCTTGCGCTTAATGACTTTGCATTTCTCGCAGATGGGCTTTACGGAAGATCTCACTTTCATGGTTTCTTTCTCCTTTATTTATGCGGAAGCGCTTAAGGCGCACCGATAAGTGTAACACACCGTCTCATTTTGTGCAAGCAGTTTTTAAGCTTTTTCTACTTGTCACGCCAGCTGATCCGGCCTTTGGTCAGGTCATAAGGGGATAATTCCACCGTCACCTTATCGCCGGGCAGGATCCGGATGTAGTTCATGCGAAGCCGCCCGCTGATATGGGCCAGGATCTCGTGACCGTTTTCCAGTTCAACGCGAAACATGGCATTGGGCAGCTTTTCCAGGACTTTGCCTTCCAGCGCAATTACATCGGTTTTCGACATGCCTTATCTCCTTCATTCATTCTCTTCTGCCGCCGGGCAGGGAGAGAATCTCCGGTTCACCATCGGTAATGAGAATGGTGTTTTCGTAGTGAGCTGCAGGCTTTCCGTCCGCCGTAACCACCGTCCAGTCGTCGTCCAGCGTGATTACTTTGTGGGTGCCCATCGCGATCATCGGCTCCACCGCGAGCGTCATGTTCTTTCTCAGGCGGATGCCGCGGCTTCTCTGGCGGAAGTTCGGGACTTCCGGTTCTTCGTGCAGGTGACGGCCGATGCCGTGCCCGACCAGATCCTCCACGATCCCGTAGCCGTAAGGCTCAATGGAATCCGCAATGGCATTCGAAATATCATACAGATGATTTCCCGCCACGGCTTTCGCGATCCCGTCGAAGAAGGAATCCTCGGTCCGCCTGATCAGGAGCTTCAGCTCTTCGGGGCCGTCTCCCACCAGGGTCGAGCGGCAGGCGTCGGAATGATATCCCTGCCAGATCAGGCCTGCGTCGAAACTGACCAGATCGCCTTCCTGCAGAATGCGCTTCCTGGAAGGAATGCCGTGGACCACCTCTTCGTTGACGGAAATGCAGATGGAAGCCGGATAACCGTTATAATGCAGGAAGGAGGGGATGCAGCCGTGCTTCCGGATCAGTTTTTCCCCGAGGATGTCCAGGTCCTTCGTGGTCATGCCGGGCTTCACCGAGGCGACCAGCTCTTCCAGGACTTCGCCGAGATACCGTCCGGCGGTCCGCATCTTCTCCACTTCCTGTACGGTCTTGATCGTTACCGCCATTACAGATAAGCCTCCAGGATGCCGTTCAGTTCCGCCTGTACCTCTTCCAGAGGTTTTCCGGCGTCTACCACGACTTCCTTCCCCAGCTCCCGGTAGTAGGCCACGATCGGTTCCGTCTGTTCATGATACACTTCCAGGCGGTGCAGGACCGTTTCCTCTCTGTCGTCCGCACGCTGTACCACGGGGCCGCCGCAGCGGTCGCACACGCCTTCCACGCGGGGCATCATGCCGTTCACGTTGTAGCTGGCGCCGCAGACGGTGCAGACGCGCCGTCCGCTCATCCGCTTCAGGATGACGTCCTCTTCCAGGACAAAATGCAGCGCGACGTCGATGTCGTCTCCCCTCTGGTTCAGCGCCTTCGTCAGCGCTTCGGCCTGGGAGAGATTCCGGGGGAATCCGTCCAGGATGTAGCCTTTTTCGCAGTCCGGCGCCTGCAGTCTGTCAAGCACCAGATCGACGGTCAGTTCATCCGGAACGAGCTCGCCGCGGTCCATAAAGGCCTTGGCCTGTAAGCCCAGCGGCGTTCCTTCTCTGAGGTTTGCTCTGAAAATATCTCCGGTGGAGATGTGGGGGATCCCGTACTTATCCACCAGCAGCTTGGCATGGGTGCCTTTGCCCGCACCGGGCGCGCCCAGTAAAATGATCTTCATAGCGGTCCCGCCTTAGTCTGTCAGGAAGCCCTTGTAGCTGCGGACGGTCATCATCGACTCGACCTGCTTCATGGTTTCCAGGATAACGCCTACAATAATGATCAGGGAGGTTCCGAAGAAGCAGAGCGAGCTGCCGACTCCGAAAAGACCGGTCAGAATGATCGGGATCACCGCTACGATCGCCAGGCCGACCACGCCGATGAAGACGATATAGGTCAGGATCTTGTTCATGTAGTCGCTGGTGGGCTTGCCCGGACGGATACCGGGGATAAAGCCGCCCTGCTTCTTCATGTTGCTTGCGATCTCCGTCGGGTTAAAGGTGATCGAGGTGTAGAAGTAGGCGAACACCACCAGCAGGAACAGGTAGACCAGCAGGCCGATCGTGTAGATCGGTTCCTTCGGGTTGCACCAGTAGCTCTGGGTAAGGCCCTTGACGATGTGGCCGCCCACGGTCGTCGGCTGGCTGATGTCCTTGCCCGCGAAGCTCGCAATCATCGCCGGAATGCTCAGCAGGGAGCTCGCGAAGATGACCGGGATAACGCCCGCGGTGTTGACCTTCATCGGGATGTTGGAGGACTGGCCGCCCACCATCCGGCGTCCCTGCAGCTTCTTCGCGTACTGCACCGGGATACGGCGCTCGCCGTCCTGCAGGTAGATAACGAAGACCACCAGCCCCAGCAGCAGTGCCAGGATCAGGATCGCGACCAGGATGCCGACCGTGACGCTCTTATTGGCGATAAAGACCGAATACAGCGTCCGGAAGTCGTTCGGCAGGCCGGACAGGATGTTGACAAGCAGCAGGATGGAGATCCCGTTGCCGATGCCGCGCTCGGTGATCCGCTCGCCGATCCACATCAGCGCCGTGGAACCGGCTGTCATAACGATCCCGACTACCGCCACGTTATACCAGGTATAATTGTTCAGATAGTTGGTGCCGAAACCGATCGCCATGGAGACCGACTGGATCAGGGCCAGCGCCACCGTCAGGTAGCGGGTGATCGCATTGAGCTTCTTCTTGCCTTCCTCGCCGTCCTTGGACATCTCTTCCAGAGACGGGATCGCGATGGTCAGCAGCTGCACGATAATGGACGATGTGATGTACGGTGAAATGTTCAGCGCAAAGACGGACATCGTCGTAAAGGAGCTGCCGGTGATCACATTGAAGAAGTTGAAGGTGGAGCCGTTCATGGAATTGATCCAGGACTTGATGTACTCCATGTTGATGCCGGGCGTTACGACCTGGCAGCCGAACCGAACGATCAGGATCATCAACAGGGTGAAAAGCATCCGGCTGCGGATGTCCTTGATCTTAAAGGCATTTATAATGTTCTTAAACATAAGCGCCCCCCGAATTACTGAACTTCTACCGTGCCGCCCGCAGCTTCAATCTTGTTTTTGGCGCCTTCGCTGGCCAGCAGGTTGCTGACCGTGAACTTCTTGGTCAGTTCGCCGCCGCCCAGGAGCTTCACACCATCCTGAGGGTTCTTTACCAGACCGCTCAAGATGATCGCTTCTTCGGTGATCACGGCGCCGTCTTCAAAACGTTCCTGCAGCGCGCCGACGTTCACGCCCACGATGTGGCGGGCATTGATGTTGGTGAAGCCGCGCTTCGGCAGACGGCGGAACAGCGGCATCTGGCCGCCTTCAAACCCGGGACGGGGCGCCCCGGAACGGGCCTTCTGGCCCTTGTGGCCCTTGCCGGCCGTCTTTCCGTTTCCGGAAGCATGGCCGCGGCCGCGTCTGAAATCGTTGTGCGTAGAGCCTTCAGCAGGCTGTAAATTCGATAAATTCATTCCTCTACCTCCTCGACCTTCACGAGATGGTTCACATGCCAGATCATGCCGCGGACCGCGTTGTTATCCGGCAGCTCCACCGTCTTGTTCATCTTGGTCAGACCAAGGGCCTCTACGGTTTTTTTCTGCTTGGGAATCGCACCGATAGGGGATTTCACCAGCGTAACTCTTAATGTCTTAGCCATGACGTTCCTCCTATCAACCTAAGATCTCATCCACGCTCTTGCCGCGCAGACGGGCGATTTCCTGCGGGGTGTACATGCTGGTTAAGCCGTTGATGGCAGCCAGCACGACGTTGTGCTTATTGTTGGAGCCCAGGGACTTGGTACGGATGTTCCGGATCCCGGCTTTTTCCATCACCGCACGGGCAGGGCCGCCGGCGATAACGCCGGTACCTTCCGGAGCGCGCTTCAGCATGACCGTGGCGCTGCCGAACTTGCCGGTGAAATCATGCGGAACAGAGCCGTTGTCGTCCATGGGGACCGTGACCAGATGACGGGTCGCGGCTTCCTTGGCCTTGCGGATGGCTTCCGGAACTTCCTTCGCTTTCCCGGTGCCGGCGCCTACGTGGCCGTTTCCGTCGCCGACGACGACCAGCGCGGAGAAGCGGGAGTTGCGGCCGCCCTTGACCGTCTTGGAAACACGGCGCAGCTCGACGAGCGTATCCGTCAGTTCCAGGGTGTTGGGATTGATATTGTTGTTCTTCATTGCGCGCCTCCTCTTAGAACTGCAGACCGGCTTCACGAGCCGCTTCAGCCAATGCCTGGACTTTTCCGTGATACAGGAAACCGCCGCGGTCGAATACCACTTCGGTGATACCGGCTTCCAGCGCACGCTTCGCGATCAGGGTGCCCACATAGGACGCTGCCGCAACATCGTTGGTCTTCTCTAATTCTGCCTTCACAGCCTTCTCGGTGGTGGAGGCCGCTACCAGAGTGGTCTGCGCATCATCGTCGATGATCTGCGCATACATGTGCATATTGCTTCTGAAAACAGCCAGACGGGGTCTTTCGGCCGTACCGGCAAAGCGGTTGCGAATTCTCTGGTGCTTCTTCATACGATTTTCTTTACGGGAATCTTTA
The DNA here is from genome assembly GCA_017394885.1 of Lachnospiraceae bacterium. Taxonomy (GTDB): domain Bacteria; phylum Bacillota; class Clostridia; order Lachnospirales; family Lachnospiraceae; genus UBA6987. The sequence continues at coordinate 253,384 of JAFPWO010000010.1, forward strand.
CTTACCATATCGCACCTCCTTATTTCTTACCGGCCTTGCCGACCTTGCGGCGGATGTGTTCGTCCGCGTACTTGATGCCCTTGCCCTTGTAAGGCTCCGGACCGCGCTTGCCGCGGATCTCAGCCGCATACTGGCCAACCTTTTCTTTGTCGATGCCCTTGACGATGATCTTGTTCGCGGTTTCGCAGACAGATTCGATGCCCTCGGGATCGACCATGACAACGGGGTGAGAATAGCCGAGCGTTAAGGTCAGGTTCTTACCTTCCTTCGCGGCACGGTAGCCGACGCCGTTGATCTCCAGCACCTTCTGATACCCTTCGGATACGCCGACGACCATGTTGTGGATCAGCGTACGGGTCAGGCCGTGCAGGGACTTCATTCTCTTTAAATCATTGGGACGGGTGACCGTTACTTCGGCGCCTTTGACCTCGATCGTCATCTCGGACGGGAGGGTACGGCTGAGCGTCCCTTTGGGTCCTTTAACCGTCACAGTATTATTTTCTGCTACCTCTACGGTTACGCCCGCGGGGATAGCGATAGGCATTCTTCCGATTCGTGACATTTCGCCTTGCTCCTTAACTCTGTTTTACCATACGTAGGCCATGACTTCGCCGCCGACGTTCTTCGCGCGGGCTTCCTTGTCCGTCATGATGCCTTCGTTGGTGGAAATGATGGCGATCCCGAGGCCGCCGAGTACCTTCGGCAGGTCTTCCGCGCCGGCGTAGATTCTCAGGCCCGGCTTGGAAATGCGGCTTAACCCATGGATGACCTTTTCGTTCTTATCTTTGCCGTACTTCAGGGTAACATGGATCGTCTTCTTGACGCCTTCGCCCTCGACGGTGTAGTTCGTGATATAGCCTTCGTTCAGCAGGATCTCTGCGATCGCGCACTTGATGCGGGAAGAAGGGATATCAACCGTGTCGTGCTTTGCCGTATTGGCATTGCGGATTCTTGTCAGCATATCCGCAATCGGATCACTCATAACAGCCATGATTTTATCCTCCTTTCCTTACCAGCTTGCCTTCCGGACACCGGGGATCTCTCCCTTGTAAGCCAGTTCGCGGAAGCAAACGCGGCAGATGCCGTATTTCTTCAGAACCGCATGCGGGCGGCCGCACAGGCGGCAGCGGGTGTAGGCTCTGGTGGAGAACTTCGGAGTACGCTGCTGCTTAACCTTCATCGATGTTTTTGCCATGACACTTTCCTCCTTAGTTCTTGCTGAACGGCATTCCAAACTGGACCAGAAGCTCGCGGGCTTCTTCGTCGCTCTTGGCCGTCGTTACGATAATGATATCCATACCGCGGGTCTTGTCGACCTTGTCGTACTCGATTTCCGGGAAGATCAGCTGTTCGCGGATACCCAGGGCGTAATTGCCGCGTCCGTCGAAGGAGTTGGGATTTACGCCGCGGAAGTCACGGACACGGGGCAGGGCCAGATTGACCAGGCGGTCCAGGAATTCATACATCTTATCGCCGCGCAGGGTGACCTTGCAGCCGATTTTCATGCCTTCACGGATCTTGAAGTTCGCGATGGACTTCTTGGCCACGGTCATGACCGGCTTCTGACCGGTGATGATCTGCATATCGCCCATAGCGCTCTCCAGGAGCTTCGCGTTTTCCTTCGCTTCGCCGACGCCCATGTTCACTACGATCTTGTCCAGCTTCGGAACTTCCAGCGTGTTCTTGTAACCGAACTTCTTTTCCAGGGCCGGAACGATCTCATTCTTATAGGTTTCTTTTAATCTGCTACTCACGCTAAACCTCCTTAGTCAATGACGACGGGACCGTCTGCGGTCTTCGCAACGCGGACCTTCTTCAGCTTGCCGTCTTTGTCTTCCTGTGTCGTAAAGCCGACACGGACCGGTTCGCCCTTAAACAGAAGCATCACGTTGGACATATCGATGGTGCCTTCCACGCGAAGGATGCCGCCATTGGGATTCTGCGCGTTCTGCTTGTTGTGCTTGGTGATCATGTTGGCACCTTCCACAACCAGGCGGTGAGCCTTGTGGTCGATACGAAGGACTTTGCCTTCGCGGCCTTTTTCTTTGCCTGCGATGATACGAACCGTGTCACCGACTTTGATTTTCGACATAGACATTGTTCGTACCTCCTTACAGTACTTCGGGAGCCAGGGAAACGATCTTCATGAACTGTCTGTCACGAAGCTCTCTGGCTACCGGTCCGAAAATACGGGTCCCTCTGGGGGTCTTGTCTTCACGAATGATGACAGCCGCGTTTTCATCGAATTTGATATAAGAGCCATCCTTGCGGCGGGCGCCGTGCTTGGTGCGGACTACGACAGCCTTTACCACATCGCCCTTCTTGACCATGCCGTTCGGCGCAGCGTCCTTCACCGTCGCGACGATCACGTCACCGATGTTCGCATATCTGCGGACGGAACCGCCCATAACACGGATGCACAGGAGCTCTTTTGCGCCGGTATTGTCAGCCACTTTCAGTCTGCTTTCCTGTTGAATCATGTGCTTTCTCCTCCCGGCTTACTTCGCCTTCTCGATGATTTCCACCAGTCTCCATCTCTTATCCTTGGAGAGCGGTCTGGTTTCCATAACGCGGACGGTATCGCCGATGCCGCAGGCGTTCTCTTCATCGTGGGCTTTCAGTTTATAGGTTCTCTTGACGATTTTGCCGTACAGCGGATGCTTCACGTGGTCTTCAATCGCAACAACGATGGTCTTGTCCATTTTATCGCTGATCACTTTCCCGGTACGGGTCTTTCTTAAATTTCTTTCCACGGATCCATCCTCCTTATTCTGCCTTGCTGGTCAGCACGGTCTGGATGCGGGCGATGTTCTTGCGAACCTCGGTGATCCGGGCGGTATTGCTCAGCTGATTGGTCGCGTTCTGGAACCGGAGATTGAACAGTTCCTTCTTGGCGGCTGCCAGCTCTTCCTGCAGTTCGGCAGCGTTCTTTTCATTTAACTTCTTTACGTAATCGTTGGTCTTCACTGTTCTTCACCGCCTTCCAAATCGGCCTTGGCTACGATCTTGCACTTTAAGGGCAGCTTGTGCATGGCAAGACGCAGCGCTTCGCGGGCTGTCTCTTCCGGTACGCCGGCGATCTCAAAGAGAACGCGGCCGGGCTTAACTACGGCTACCCAGTAATCCACCGCACCTTTACCGGAACCCATACGGGTTTCCGCGGCTCTCGCGGTAACAGGCTTATCCGGGAAGATTTTGATCCAGACCTTACCGCCACGTTTGATGTAACGGGTCATGGCGATACGGGCGGCCTCGATCTGATTGGAGCGGATCCAGGTGGGCTCCATGGCGACCAGGCCGTACTCACCGTAGCTGATCTTGGTGCCGCGGGTGGGCTTGCCGGCCATCGTACCGCGGAACTGCTTACGATGCTTTACTCTCTTCGGCATTAACATGATTAGTTCTCGCTCCCTTCCTTGTTTTTCCTGGCGGGAAGCACTTCGCCCTTGTAAATCCAGACCTTGACGCCCAGTTTACCGTAGGTCGTATTCGCTTCTGCAAAGCCGTAGTCGATGTCGGCACGCAGGGTCTGCAGCGGGATGGTGCCTTCGCTGTAGAACTCGGTGCGGGCGATATCGGCGCCGCCGAGTCTTCCGCCGACGGAAGCCTTGATGCCCAGCGCGCCGGCCTTTAAGGCGCGGCTCATGTTGGACTTCACCGCGCGGCGGTAGCCGACACGTTCTTCCAGCTGACGGGCGATATTTTCCGCAACCAGCTGCGCTTCCTTATCGGGGCGCTTGATCTCCTTGACGTCGATGAGCAGCTTCTTGCTGGTCAGCTTCTGGACTTCGGCCTTCAGCTTTTCGATATCTGCGCCGCCCTTGCCGATGACCATGCCGGGCTTGGCCGTAAAGACGGTCACCTTCACGCGGTCGGAAGCTCTTTCGATCGTGATCCGGGAAACGCCGGATTCGTACAGCTTCTTCTTCAGGTAATTGCGGATCTTCTTATCTTCTACCAGATTATCGGCAAAATCCTTGCCGTCGGCATACCAGTTGGATTCCCAACCCTTGATCACGCCGACGCGTAAGCCGTGAGGATTAACTTTCTGTCCCATATCTTCCTCCTTATTCCTTCTCGTCCAGCACGATGGTGATGTGGCTCATACGCTTTAAGATGCGGTAAGCACGTCCCTGTGCACGGGGATGGATGCGCTTTAAGGTCGGGGCCTGGCCCGCGTAGCATTCGGCGACATACAGGTTGTTGACATCGAGACCGTTGTTGTTTTCCGCATTGGCAATGGCGGATTTGAGCAGCTTGGTAATAATTTCAGAACCGTAGCGGGGATTGTAGGTAACGATCGCCAGCGCGGTATTGGCATCTTTTCCGCGGATCGCATCCAGCACGAAGCAGGCTTTCTGCACGGAAATTCTTGCGTAGGAGAGCTTCGCCGAAGGGCGGGTGTCCTTCTGGGCGTTTCTTTCTCTCTTGATCTGGGATCTGTGTCCTTTTGCCATGAATGATACCTCCTTCCTTCGCTCTATCTGCCGCGGGTGCTCTTTTCGTCCTTGCCGTGACCGCGATAGGTACGGGTGGCGACGAATTCACCCAGCTTGTGGCCGACCATGTCTTCGGTCACATAGACCGGGACGTGCTTGCGTCCGTCATGGACGGCGATCGTGTGTCCCACGAAGCTCGGGAAGATGGTGGAGCGGCGGGACCAGGTCTTGATAACGGTCTTCTGACCGCTTGCGTTTAACTCATCCACCTTTTTCAGAAGGTATTCATCTGCAAAAGGGCCTTTCTTTAACGAACGAGACATGCTTTACCTCCTTACTTCACCGACTTGCCGTCGCGTCTGCGGACGATCATCTTGTTGGACTGTTTCTTCTTGGCGCGGGTCTTGTAACCGAGAGCCGGCTTGCCCCAAGGAGTGCTGGGACCCGGACGCCCGATCGGGGCTCTGCCTTCGCCGCCGCCGTGCGGGTGGTCGTTCGGGTTCATGACGGAACCGCGGACCGTCGGGCGGATGCCCATGTGGCGCTTGCGGCCGGCCTTGCCGAGGTTCACCAGGTTGTGTTCGCCGTTGCCGACAATGCCGATGGTGGCGCGGCACTGGATCGGGACCATTCTCATCTCGCCGGAGGGCAGACGCAGGGTCGCGTACTTGCCTTCCTTCGCCATCAGCTGAGCGCTGCCGCCGGCTGCGCGGACCATCTGTCCGCCGCGGCCCGGAACCAGTTCCACGTTGTGGACCTGCGCGCCGACCGGGATGTTCGCGAGCGGCAGGCAATTGCCGAGCTTCGCTTCCACATCGGGGCCGCTGACGACTTCCATGCCGTCGGTCAGGCCTTCGGGAGCCAGGATGTAGGCCTTCTCGCCGTCCTCATACTGGATGAGGGCGATATTCGCGGTGCGGTTCGGATCGTATTCGACGCCGATGACCTTCGCGATGCAGCCGTCTTTCCCGTTGCGCTTAAAATCGATGATTCTGTATTTTCTTCTGTTTCCGCCGCCTTTGTGTCTCACGGTGATCTTACCCTGATTGTTGCGGCCGGCATGCTTCTTCAATGACTCCGTCAGGGATTTTTCCGGCGTCTTCTTGGTGATGGCCTTGTTGTCAAGGGTCGTCATCTGACGTCTGGACGGAGTATAAGCATTATACTTTTTGATGCCCATTATATTTTGTTCTCCTTAATTATTCGATATCACGGCCCGGTTCAGCCGTATAGGGGAAGGCGCTTTACAGGCCTTCAAAGATCTCGATGTCAGCGCTGTCAGCCGTCAGGGATACGATCGCCTTCTTGGACTTGGAGGTGCGGCCCTGGGTCATGCCGCGGCGGCGCTTCTTGCCATCGATGTTCAAGGTGTTGACAGATGCCACCTTGGTACCGGCAAATAATTTTTCAACGGCGTCCTTGACCTGGGTCTTGGTTGCCTGCGGATGAACGTAGAAGGTGTATTTCTTCTCGGCCATCATGTTCATGCTCTTCTCCGTGATTACGGGACGAAGGATTACGTCATAGTATTTCAGGTCTGCCATTATGCGTATACCTCCTCAATCTCCTGCGCCACGGCTTTGGTCAGCAGCAGGTTGTCATACTTCAGAATGTCGTACACATTGATGCTGTTGATCTGGGCCGTTTTCACGTTAGGAATGTTGCGGGCGGACAGGATCACGTTATCGTCGATCTCATCCAGGACAACAAGGGCTTTGTTCAGCTTCAGCGCGTTCAGGACGGCAGCGAATTTCTTCGTCTTGATCTCGTCCAGTTCCAGCTCGTCCAGCACGAAGATCTTTTCTTCATTGACCCGGCTGGTCAGCGCGCTCTTTAAAGCCGCTCTCTTCTCTTTCTTGTTCATCTTGAAGCTGTAGTCGCGGGGTACCGGAGCAAATACGACGCCGCCGCCTTTCCACTGCGGAGCACGGATCGAACCCTGACGGGCGTGGCCGGTGCCTTTCTGTCTCCACGGCTTCTTGCCGCCGCCGCGCACTTCCGAGCGGGTCTTGGCCTTCTGGGTGCCCTGGCGGTTGTTGGCCAGCTGCTGTACGACTGCCATGTGGACCAGATGCTCGTTGATCTCCACGCCGAATACGGCATCGTTCAGTTCGATGTCGCCGACTACGGCGCCTTCCATATTATAAACAGATACTTTTGCCATCGTGGTTTCTCCTTTCCTTAACCCTTACGCCTTGACGCTCTCTTTTAAGGTCACGAGAGACTTCTTCGGTCCGGGCACGGAGCCCTTGACAAGGATTAAATTCTCATCGGCGTCCACGCGGATCACTTCCAGGTTCTGGATGGTGATGCGCTTGTGGCCCATCTGGCCTGCCATCTTCTTGCCTTTGAAAACGCGGCTCGGATCGGAGCAGGCGCCGTTGGAACCGGCGTGACGGTGATACTTGGAACCGTGAGCCATCGGGCCGCGGTGCAGGCCGTGACGGTGGATCGCGCCCTGGAAGCCTTTGCCCTTGGAGATGGCGGTGGCGTCGACCTTATCGCCTTCCGTGAAGATGTCGGCCTTGATTTCCTGGCCCGGTTCGTACTCGCCTTCCAGCTTCAGTTCGCGCACGAAGCGCTTGTTCGCTGCGCCGGCCTTGGCGAAATGTCCCTTGCGGGGCTTGTTCACTCTGGCTTCTTTGATGTCGCCGTAGCCGACCTGGACCGCGGCATAGCCGTCGTTGTCCACGGTTTTGATCTGCGTGACCACGCAGGGGCCGGCCAGGAGAACGGTGACGGGAGTAAGAACTCCGTTTTCGTCGAAAATCTGCGTCATGCCGACTTTCGTTCCCAAAATTGCTTTCTTCATTTAATGTAACCTCCTACAGCGGAGCGCCGCAGCGCTCATACTAAGATTTTTTTGCCCGTGATTTGTTTGAGAGATGTTTGCTTACCTTAATTAATTATTTCGTCTTCATCCGGATCTGGATGTCAACGCCGGCAGGAACTTCGAGAGAGCTCAGGACCGTAACGATCTTCTGATTGGGATTGATGATATCAATCAGACGCTTGTGCGTTCTCTGCTCGAACTGTTCGCGAGAATCCTTATACTTATAAACAGCACGAAGGATCGTCACCACTTCTTTCCTGGTGGGAAGCGGAACGGGGCCGCTTACCTGCGCGCCGGCCTTCTTGACCGCTTCCACGATCTGGGCTGCGCTGTTGTCCACGGAATTGTGGTCATACGCCTTCAGGATGATTCTCATGATACGCTGATTTGCCATAAAAATAGTCGCCTCCTATTCGTACTTGTGGAAGTACGACAAGCGGTGACTGTACACGCTTCCGTGTGTGTCCTAAGACCTTGCACACGTTATCTCTGCTTTTCGCAGATTGTTTTGGTACAGTGACTTGTCGCCAGTTTCCTAACATGACATTCGCTCCACGGAAAACCTGCCACGGGCGGGCAGCAACCTCACGCTTCACCGCTATCAATGTCACAGCAATGGGCATTCTAACATAGGAACCTGCAAAAAGCAAGGTTTATTTTATTCGTATTTTTACATTATTTTCTTATTTTTATTAAGCTTTCCGGCCAGTTCCGCCTCTTTTTCTTCCGCCCGGGCACAAGAAAAAGAGGCCCGTTTCCGGGCCTCTACCAGATATGGTACCGGGAACAGCGTTTCCGGCGGCTTTTTATTCGGAAGAAGGGGCCGGTCAGCCCCATTTTTTCTGGGCAAATTCATGCCAGAACAGGAGCGCGGCCGCGATCAGGACGCCGCCCGCGATATCGGTCAGCCAGTGATAGCCCGAGATCAGGCGGCCGATCACTGTCAGGACCAGGAAAACGGCGCACATGATGACCGCGACCTGCAGCAGGGTCTCGTTCTTCAGATAATAGCGCCACAGCGGGATGGCCGCGCCGAACAGGAAAACCGCGATCATACTGTGTGACGACGGATAGGATGCCGCCAGCGCGCCGTTTTCCAGCACCGGCCGGTAATTGATCACAACCTTCTCAAAGAAAACATAGATCAGCAGCAGAATCACGTAAAAGGCGCCGAGGACATAGAGCCTGCGGTCCACCTTCTGAAACGACTTCCGTTTTATCAGCTGCACCAGCCCCGTGACGGCAAAGAAGACCGCGGTCAGGATCGCGAGGATCCCGAGGATCTCCGTCAGCAGATAAAAGTAGCGGTGTACGCCGATCAGTTTCGCAAACGCTTTATTGATTTTGGCAAAGCCGACCTTGCTGTCCAGCGGCCCGATGGCCTTCACGTCCACAAAGCGCACCAGCAGCGTAAAGATACATGCGGCCGCCGTCCACAGCAGCGGAGCTGCCAATGATTGTTTCTTTTTCATCGTCTTCTCCTTTGTAAGGGGCTTTTCCTCTGCGTCAGTATTACTATACTCCATCTTTCTTCCCATGTCCAGCGAAAGGGGCTGCCGGCGCGTTTTTGCGCGTTTTTCGAAAAAACTTTACACAAGCGGAAAAAGTGATATGCTACATAATAGAATAATGTAGAATGATGCTGCAACACGACTCTGAGGGCATGTTATGAAACGGTTAAAAGAAAAAATCAATCCCCACTATCTGAAGATCTGCGTGTGCGCCGTTATTTCCTGCGTGATCGCTTTTGCCATATGCCTGATCCTGCTGCATTCCCAGAGCTTTTTTTCCGGCGCCTGGAATCTGATCAAGGCCCTGGCCACGCCCCTTCTGCACGGCGCCATCATCTGCTATCTGCTGATGCCGATCACCAACGCGCTGATCCGGCTGCTGAACGGAAAAAGCCGGGAAGTCAAACCGTGGACCCGTCCGGCCGCCGTAGCCCTGACCTTTTTCATCATTCTGGCCGTACTGGCCGGCCTGATCCTCCTGCTGATCTTCTTTATTTCCCGGGGGATCCGGCTGATCCGGCTGGACGACATCACGCAGTTCATCGTCTCGGTCCGGGATGAACTCTCTGATTTTTCCGCCGCGATCCGGGAGATGATCGCGGGCCTGGACCTGCCGATCGCGGATCTGGGGAAGATCCTGACCAATCTGATCGGGAGCGCCAGCGGAAGCATCTCGGATTTCCTTGCGGATATCCCCCGGGTCGCTGCCGTGATCCTGTTCGCCATCATCTTCTCTGTCTACTTCCTTCTGGACGGGAAACGGATCGGCGGTTATCTGAAGCGGGCGATCTCTATTCTTTTTAAGGAAGAAACCGTGAACAAGACCCGGCAGCTGCTGAAGGACGCGGATGAAGTTTTTTCGGGATATCTCCGCGGAAAGATCCTCGATGCGCTGATCCTCGGCGTGATCCTCACCATCGCCTATCTGATCGCCGGGGTGCCCTATGCGCTGGTAACCGGGATCTTCACCGGGATCGTATTTCTGATCCCTTCCCTGGGCTCCATCCTAAGCTACCTGATCCTGCTGCTCGCCTATCTGGTCCAGGGGGATTTCTCCGGCGTCTGGCTCGGGCTGATCCTGCTGACGGTCATTCAGACGATCGATACTTATGTGTTCTATCCGAAGCTGCTCAACCGCAGCATCACGATCCATCCGCTCCTGGTCATCGTGGCCCTGATCGCGGGCGGCGCCGTCGGGGGCCTGCTGGGGATCCTGATCGCGGTTCCGGTCATTGCTTTCCTGAAGCTGCAGTTTGACCGCTATCTTGCGCGCAGGGAGCAGGCGAAAAAGCCGCAGGAAGCCAAAGAAGCGTGAAACCATAAACAACAATACAAAAGACCATTGTAAAGGAGAATAAAATGGAACCTGTTATGAGAAAAGACGTGCCCGTGGAAGAAACCTGGGATCTGTCTCTGATCTACCCGACCGAGGAAGCCTTTGAGGAAGCGGCCGCGCAGATGAAAGCCCTGGCGGATGAGATCTGCGAAAAATATCAAGGAAAGCTCACGGACGCGGACGCCATCGTCAGCTGTCTGGACGACTATGAAGAGCTTCAGAAGCTGGCAGGGCTGGTCGGGAGCTATTCCGGGCTGGCCGTCGAGGTCGATTATTACGACAGCGCCGCGATGGAGCGCGACCGCCGGATCCGTTCGATGAATACGGATATCTTCAGCCGCCTGACCTTCATCCGCTCGGAGATCCTGCAGCAGCCGGAAACGGTCATCGAAGAAGCGATCGAAAAGACCGTGAAGGCCAAGGGATATCTCCGCGACATTCTGCGGGATAAGCCGCACCGCTTCTCTCCGGAGACCGAGCGCGTGCTTGCCGCCTTCTCCCAGAGCTTCGAGACGCCGTATGAGATCTACAATATCGCCAAGCTGGCCGATATGAAATTCCCGTCTTTTACCGTGAACGGAAAAGAATATCCCCTCGGCTACTCATTATTTGAGGACGATTATGAATACGAACGGGACACCGAGGTGCGCCGCACTGCCTTCCGTGCCTTCTCCGAAAAGATCCGGCAGTATGAAAACCTGACCGCCGCCGCTTACAATGCCTGCGTGACGCAGGAAAAAGTGGAATCCCGGCTGCGCGGCTTCGACTCTGTTTTCGACTACCTTCTCTTTGATCAGAAGGTCACGCGGGAGATGTACGACCGGCAGATCGATCTGATCACCGAAAAGCTCGCGCCGCATATGCGCCGCTACGCGGAGCTGATCCGCAAGATCTACGGGCTGGATAAGATGACCTTCGCGGACTTAAAGCTGCCGCTGGATCCGGACTATGACCCGAAGGTGACGATCGAAGAATCGCACAAACTGGTCCGCGATGGGCTCTCGATCCTCGGCGAAGATTATGTTTCCATGATCGACGAGGCCTACCGCGACCGCTGGATCGACTTTGCCAAGAATCAGGGCAAGTGCACGGGGGGCTTCTGCTCTTCGCCGTACGGCCGCGGCTCCTTTATCCTGCTCTCCTGGAACAACCGCATGTCCGACGTCTCCACGATTGCGCATGAACTGGGCCACGCCGGCCACTTCCGCCTGGCGAACTCGCACCAGTCGCTCTTCGACACCGACGTTTCCGGCTATTTTATCGAAGCGCCGTCCACGATGAACGAGATCCTGCTCACGCATCATCTGCTGAAAACGAATGACGATCCGCGCTTCAAACGCTGGGTGCTGGCTTCGATGATCGGCAACACCTACTACCACAATTTCGTGACGCACCTGCGTGAAGCCTGGTATCAGAGAGAGGTCTACAAGATCATCGACGAGGGCGGCTCCGTAGACGCCGAAACGCTTTCCGATATCTTCCGGAAGAATCTGGAGCTCTTCTGGGGCGACGCGGTCGAACTCACCGAAGGGGCAGAGCTCACCTGGATGCGCCAGCCGCACTATTACATGGGCCTGTATTCCTACACCTACAGTGCGGGCCTGACCGTTGCGACGCAGGCGGCGCTGCGCATCGAGCGCGAAGGCGAAAAGGCCGTCGAAGACTGGAAGAAAGTGCTGAAAGCCGGATCGACGCTGGATCCTGCGGGACTGGCAAAGCTCGCCGGCATCGATATCTCGACCGATCAGCCGCTGCTGGATACGATCGATTATATCGGTTCGATCGTTGATGAGATCGAACGCCTGACCGAAGAGATCGCAGCTCAATAAAAAACGCAGGGGCGGATGCTCTCATCCGCCCCTGCGATTCAGGTGAAGCGGTTTCTGGCGTATTCCAGCCAGGACAGCAGCGCCGCCGCGATCAGCACACCGCCGAGGATATCCGTCAGCCAGTGATAACCTGAGAGGATCCGGCCGAGCACGGTCACGATAAGGCAGGCCGCGGAACCGATTACCGCCGCCGACAGCAGGGCTTTATTCCGGATGTAGTAGCGGTACAGCGGGATCGCCGCGCCGAAAAGGCAGATCGCGGCCAGCGTGTGCGAGGAAGGATAGGATGCCGCGAGCTTTCCGTCCTCCAGCACCGGCCGGTAATTGATCACGACCACCTCAAAGAAAAGATAGACCAGAATCAGGACTACGTAAAAGCCGCCCTGCACCCAGATCTTCGCATCCACCTTGCGGAGATCTTTTCTTTTGATCAGCTGCATCAGGCCGACCGCCGCGAAGAAGACCGCGGTCAGGACGGCGATGATGCCCAGCACTTCCGTCAGTACGTAAAAACTCTTGTGAACACCGATCAGTTTGGCGAACGTGCCGTTTAAAGCTGCAAGTCCGACTTTGCTCTCCTGCGGGCCGATCAGCTGCACGTTCACGAAGCGGACGAGCAGGGTAAAAAGCACGGCGGCAGCGCTGAGGATCAGCGGGTTCTGCATGTTGATCTGTTTTTTCATAGACATCTCTTTTCACGGGCGGATGTGGGCATCCTCCCCTACGGTTATCAGGCTTTGTCAGCGCCGTCAAGCAGCTTGCGCAGATAGAAGCTGCGGACTTCTTCCATCGCGTCCTGCGCGAACGCGGAGAGAAAAGCATTTTTCTTGCGGATGATACACAGCGGCACCATGAGTTCGGGCGAACCGGTATCGAAGACCAACAGCCCCCGCTTCAACGCTTCGTCCAGCCCGCTTTCCACCAGGAAGCCGAAGCCGAGGCCCTTCGCGGCAAGATCCAGCAGCGTTGCGTTGTTGGTCGTACGCAGGCTCATCGGGAAGACCAGGCGGGACAGCTCCAGGTACGCGTCCAACTGGCTGCCCACGATCAGGTTCTTCCCGAGTGAGATCAGGCGCTCCTCCTTCAGCAGGCTGAGGTCTGGCGGGAGCCCGGTGCGTTTTCTCTCCAGCATGGCCGGCGCGGCTTGCAGCTCCGGCGACATCACGAGCAGGATCCGCTCGTATCCGATCACCTCCCGCACGAGCCCCTCCGGCACTTCGGTCGGCAGCGTATTCATCACGGCAAAGTCCACGCTCTCGTTCATGGCCAATGCGTAAAGCTCGCTCACCGGGAACTCATGCAGCTGCACGTGCCCCTTCGGATACCGTTCCAGAAGCGGCGGCAGGACTTCGGGCAAAAGGAGCGAGCCGCGCCAGGTCCCGCAGCCGATGCTCAAGGTCTGCTCCCGGCTGCCGCGGAGGGCTTCCATTTCCGCCCGCATCTGCTGATACAGATAGCTGTTGCTTTCCAGATAGTCCCGGTAGATGCGCCCGGCCTCCGTGAGCCGCAGAGGCGAACTCTTCCGGTCCAGCAGCTGCACGCCCAGATCTTCCTCCAGGCGGATGATATGCTGGCTTAAGTACGACTGCGAAAGATACAGCCGCTCCGCCGCGCGGGATATGCTCCGCTCCGCGGCTACCGTCAGAAAATATTCCGGATTCTTATTCGTTTTTATCACTGGCTTTTCCGTCCTTTTCCCGCATTATAGCCGAAATCCGTGCAGCAATCAAGGCTTTGGTATTGCAAAAATGCAATACCTTTAGTGGCATTTTCGACGTAGACAAAGCGGAAGCCTTCCTGTACACTAAGCACAGTGAAAGAGTGTCCGCCGCTTTGGGCGGAAGCGATAAGGAGAACATATGGCGAAAGTACTGGTTACCGAAGAAATCAACCCGGCCGGCATCGACATGCTGCTGGCAGCCAGTCATGAGGTGGTGAAAGGCAAGAACGATCCTGCCATCGTCACCCGTGAGATCACCGATGCCGACGCGGTGCTGACCCGGATCTATGAGCTGCCCGTTTCCCTGCTGGAAACCGCAAAGAACCTGAAACTGATCAGCAAACACGGGGTAGGCTATGACAATATCCCGCTGGACTACTGCAAGGAACACGGCATCGCCGTGACTATCACTCCGGGAGCCAACAGTCTGTCTGTGGCTGAGCATGCTTTTACGCTGATGATGGCCCTTTCCAAGCACACGGTCCCCACCTATTCGGAGTACCGCCGCATCGGTTTCGCGGCCAAAAACTATCCCGAGGGCATGGAAGTGACCGGCAAAACGCTCGGCATCATAGGGATCGGCAATATCGGAAGCCGCGTGGCGCACATGGCCGTTGGCGGCTTTGATATGAAGGTCCTGGCCTACGATCCTTACGTCTATGACATGCCGGCCGGTGTGACGAAAGTCGAGACGCTGGACGAACTGCTCGCCCAATCCGACTGCATTACGCTCCACTGCCTGCTGACCGACGAGACCCGCAAGATGATCGGAAAAGACGCTTTCGCGAAGATGAAGGACGGCGTGATCTTCATCAACTGTGCGCGCGGTCCCATCGTGGACGAAGCGGCCCTCATCGAAGCACTGAAGAGCGGCAAGGTCGGCGCGGCCGGCCTGGACGTGACCGATCCCGAGCCTGTCTCTCCGGACAACCCCCTGTGGGCGATGCCGAACGTGATCCTGACTCCGCATTTCGCGCCGACCACCAAAGAAGCCGCGCTGAACGTTTCCGCGATCGCCGCTGCCAATGTCAACGGATTTTTCGGCGGCGGAGAAGTCGTCGGAAGACTGATCTGAAGAACTTAATTAAAGGAGAATACCATGAGAATCGCAACGATCAAGCTGAATGGAAAAGAAGTGTCCGGCATTGAGACGGGGAAGGGCCTGTGCCTGCTCTCCGCCGTGAACGAAGCTACCGGAAGCAGCTGGAAAGAGACTGCCTGGGATCTGATCCAGGCCGGACAGGTGAAGCCCCTGACCGCCTGGTACAATGCCGGCGGCAAGGAAACCGTGGAAGCGCTGGAGTGCCTCCCGGCAGAAGGACTGAACTATGCGCCGCTCTACCGTTGCCCCCACCGCATCTTCGGCATCGGTTTAAACTATGTGGATCACGCCGGTGATATCGGCGATGCCGCCCCGCAGGGCTTCCCCGGCAGCTTCTTCAAGCAGGCCGACACCCTGATCGGGCCGAATGATGCGATCACCCTGCCGCGCCTTAAAGAAGCGCAGCGCACGACCGCCGAGGCCGAGCTCGGCATCGTGCTGGATAAAGACTGCCGCGATGTAGCCGAAGAAAACTGGCTGGATGCCGTTGCCGGCTATGTGACCATTCTGGACATGACCGAGGAATCCATCCTGAAGGGCAACGATTACGTAAAAGGCAATCCGCGCTATCTGACGATCGTGAAAAACTTCCCGACCTTCTTCTCGCTGGGCAGTGAGCTCGTGACCCCGGATGAGGTCCCGGACGTCCTGAAACTGGAAGTCCAGAGCGTCCGCAACGGCGAAGTCTATGCCAAAAACGTGGTCGCGAATATGACCCACCGCCCGCCGCGCCTCATCTCTCTGCACAGCTCCATCCAGGGCTGGCTCGCCGGCGACGTGCTCTCCACCGGCACCCCCCGCGCCTTTGAGATCAAGGAAGGCGACATAGCGGAATGCCGCATCTACGGACCGGACGGCTTCGAGATGCGTCCGCTCGTGAACCCGGTCGTGGACCTCAAACTCCATCCGGAACTGTAAGAATCACAGATTAAAGGAGACTGAACATGCGCGCATTATTTACTCTTACCTCTGCGGAATCCCGCCGTCTGATCGCCAAAGCGGTCGTCGAGATGCCCGAAGTCAAAACAGCCTGGGAAAAAGCCTACCTTCTGCTGGCCGGCGGCACCACGAACGCCTTCATCGCGCAGGAGCTGCTGGACGATAAGTCCATCGAGCCCGGCCGCTGCACGGTCGGTCTGTCCACCGACGGCCTGCTCTGCGTGACCGCGCCGGATTCCCGCAAGAGCTTTCCGAACGTTTTCTTAAAGGGCGAGCCCAGCGAAAAGACACTGGCCGAAGCCTTAAGCGATTTCCATGCCGAGACCGTCGTGATCAAAGGCGCGAACGCGGTCGACATGAACGGCTACATCGGTGTGATCACCTCCGGTTTTGACGGCGGCACGATCCCGCGCATCATCGGACCGACCACCTCCAAGGGCTTAAAGTGGATCACCCCCGTGGGTCTGGAAAAGCTCGTTCCCTCCGTGCAGGCCTGCGCGAAAGCGCTCGGCGGCGCGACCCATCTGGATATCTCCATGGGCGCCGACCCCGGCATGTACTGCATCGGCACGACGACCGTCATCACCGAGATCGAAGCGATCAAGATCCTTTACGGTCTGGAAGCCCATCTGATCTGCTGCGGCGGCATCGGCGGCAATGAAGGCGCCGTGACCCTGACCGTGGACGGCGAAGAAGAAACCGTCAAGGCCTTTGTGGATTATCTGGAGAAGAATATCAAGGGCGAGCCGCCGGTGAAAGGCAACAAGGGCGTGTGCGAGACCTGCCGCTACCGTTTCTGCAAGTACTGCGGCACCAAGGCCGAAGACCTGCCCGAGTGGATGAAGAAGAAAGGTATCGAAAAATAAAAAACCGGGGCGGATGCCCCGGAAAGAGAACGTAGGGGCGGATGCCCCGAAAAGAAAATGTAGGGGCGGATGCCCACATCCGCCCTGCTAAAAAGGGCTTGTGAAAAAAGAGAAATCCATTTTCACAAGCCCTCTTTCTGTGTCTGAAATTTCGAAAAATACTGTGACCACCTCAAAAAGGCGTATAATCCCCCTTTCCCCATAAATCATTCCTTTGTAGATCTATGCGGC
>JAFPWO010000011.1 GCA_017394885.1 Lachnospiraceae bacterium
ATATATAGAAAATTGTATCCGCGTTCATAAAGCGAATTATTCGCTCCCAGACACAATAAGGAGGAATCAGATGAAAAAGATCCTGGCAATCATTCTGGCCCTGGTCATGGTGCTGACTATCGCAGCGGCCTGCGGCAAGAAGGAAGAACCTACGGAAGCCCCTACGGAGGCGCCCACCGAGGCTCCTACGGAAGCCCCTACGGCCAAAATGCCCAATTATGAAGGCATGGCCGCCGACGAGCTGATCGCCATCCTGGAAGGTTACGGTCTGGGTCTGGATATCAAGGAAGCGAAGAGAGAGCTGACCCAGGACTACGAAGCAGGTCTGGTATTCTTCGTCTCGAAAGACGGAAATGTGACGGGAGAATCGGAAATTAAAGGCGGCACAGAGCTGACGGCCGGCCAGACCATTTACATCCATATCAGTAAAGGCAAAAAATAACGCATCACGATTTCCAAAGCAGCGGTCTCCGGACCGCTGTTTTTTTGCCCGCATTTTATAAACTTTCTTCAATCTCTTTCTTTTTTCTCATTATTATGCTATAGTAAAGACGCAGAAGAGCGGACGGAACTGAAAAACGGGACAGTCTCATCCGCCCGTCTGTAGAACTAGATAAGGAGTGAATGCGATGAATTTCAAACTGACAACAGGAAAGAATTTCACAGCCACCCAGGCCATGGAGGAACTGCTGGGCAAGAAGCTTGCGAAGCTGGATCGTTTCTTCGTGGCACAGACCGACGCGGAAGTATTTATGGACATGGTCAAAAGCAAGGCCAAAGTAGAGATCACCGTTCCCGTCAGATACGGCGTCATCCGTTCCGAAAAGAGCGGCACCGACATTTATGCCCTGATCGATGAAGCCGTGGATTCCATGGAAAAGCAGCTGAAGAAGTACCGCGGCAAGCTGCATGACACTTACCAGAGCGGCGGCCTGGCCAATTACGAGCCGGAAGCGCCCGCGGATGACGATGAGATCAAGATCGTCCGCACCAAGCGTTTCGCCGTCAAGCCGATGGACGCGGAGGAAGCCTGCCTGCAGATGGAACTGCTGGGCCACAATTTCTACATGTTCCTGAACGCGGAATCCGGAGAAGTCAACGTGGTGTACCGCCGCAATGACGGCGCCTACGGCCTGATCGAGCCCGTCCTGGGCGAGGAATGATCCGCTGAACGATAAATACAACGCCACTCCATAAAAAAGGAGCCGCTGCAATCACTGCAGCGGCTCCTTTTTCCGTCATCCGGCCGATCAGTCGGTCAGTCGCCGATCACGTTCTGGATGGTGTGCAGGCCCTCTTTGGGCATTTCCACGACCCGGACCTTCAGGCCTTCGCGCGGCGCTTCCACGATCATGGGCGTGCCGTACTCGTTGCGGCCGATGTACATGGCCACGTGGCCCGCACCGGTACCGGGATCCCAGGTGCGCCAGCAGACGATGTCGCCGGGCCGCGCCTGGTCGATGGAGATGACCTTCACGCCGGTGTACGCGATGTGGTAGGAGTAGTGCGCCAGCTCAATGCCGTAGTGTGCGTAGATCAGGCTCAGGAAGCCGGAGCAGTCCGTGCCCGTGATCAGGCTGTAACCGCCGAACACATAGTCCAGCACGCCGACGTACTGCAGGGCGTCGGTGACCACCCGGCGGCGGAAATCCGAAGTCCCTTCCGGGATGTAGCGGGTGTAATCGCTCCAGGCCGGCTGCGTAGGCGCTTCCCACTGCGTGGAAGTCTCCAGCCAGCGGGACGCTTCCTGCGACTGGCGGATGGATTCTTCGATGGACGCCTGGCGGGCCGCTTCTTCCGCCTGGCGGATGGACTCCGCGATGGACGCCTGACGGGCCGCTTCCTCCCGGCTGGCTTCCGCGACCGCTTCCAGCGAAGCCGCGATGGAGGACTGCAGATACGCTTCATAAGCAGCCGCTTCCGACGCGCGTATGGACTCCATGCGGGATTCCTCGCGGCTCCGGTCGATGCTGGAGAGCTCGTACTGGATCCGGTTGGCTTCCTCCAGGCTGCGCTGTTCCATTTCCTTGGTCACGGCCGTGCTGGTCTCCCAGCTCAGCTTCACCGCGGAGGCGGGCACATACCCGTAGACCGTGCCGAATTCGCCGGACGCGTACAGGATGCGCACGTAACTGTCGTTCCAGTCGTCTACCTGATACTTCTGGCCGGAATACAGGACCGCCAGGGTGACGCTGTATTCGCTCTGCTCGCGGAGCAGGCGCTGCGCGTCGTAATTCATCGTGGCGTAGCAGCGGACGATGGTGCTGATGATGTCAGCCGCTTCCGCGCCGCTCACAAAGAATTCCGCCTTGACGTAGCCGGTCACTTCCCCCGACTGAATGTGGTACCACAGACCGTCTTCCTCATAGACGCTGTCCGTCACTTCCGCGGTGGAATTGTTGCGCATGAGGCCGACCACCTCCGAGGCGGCCGTGGGCTCTTTGCGGACGTTGACGAACCCGCTGGAGCGGTACACGATGACGTTGAGCTCGCTGAGCTCCGCCTGCTTGCGCAGACGCATGCTGCGAAGCAGCTCATCTTCGTACGCCGCGCTCCTGTTCTGGTCGTTGTCCGTGTGTTCGTTGATGACGTTGACGACCTCCTGGCCGTTCGACTGCTGTTCTTTCAGTTTCAGGTAATCATACACCTGAGCGAGATTGACTTCGGCAGCGGCTTCTTCCGGTGCCTTCGTCGTTTCTTCCTGAATTTCCGAACTATCTTCTTCTGTTGTTATGACTTCCGTGGTTTCTTCAGGAACGGCGGTCTCTTCAGGCTCCTCTTCCCCGTAAAAATCCGTGGGAGTGCCGACGATGGGGAGAGTCTCCTCCGCCAGCACCGAGAACTGTGTGAACAGCAGACAAACAGCCAAAAGGCTGATCCATAGTCTTTTTAAAGTTTTGGTCTTTTTGATTTGATCCATCCTTTACCCTTTCTGCAAAGCAGAAGTCATATTTCGATAGTTCGGTTATATTTTACACAAAAACAGCCCAAAAGTCAAGAAAATGGCCATTTTGCGCGGTTTTCGGCCGTTTTTTCCAAGATGTTGGAATGAAAAAAAGAGAAAAATACCACATTTTGTATTTCTAGTTTTACGGGAGGCGGCGAAAAATCGTTTTTTGCGCTTTAGAAATCAAGTTGTTTTGCAGCTTTTACTTAATATAAAAAAGCCGCCGATCCGGAGGCTTTTTTGAGCTCGCTCCCCGAGCAGGGCTCGAACCTGCAACAACCCGGTTAACAGCCGGGTGCTCTACCATTGAGCTATCGAGGAAAATGGATCCGTGCGCTTCCGCACACGACTCATCATGGATACTATACAACGCTCCCGCCCGGGTTGCAAGCACTTTTTTGATTATTTTCCGGGAAATCCCGGCCGTGCCCTGCGCTTCGGCGGAGCCCCGGCCGGATCCGTTTCCGCATCGTCAGCGCCGGGTCTCATATCCGCATCCGTCACAGCGGTAAAGAAGGTTTTTCCGTCCGCGGCCGGCGCTGCTGCCGTAATTCACGGCAAAATTGCCGCGTACCGCGTTCGGGGAAAAGTGCTGCGAGGTATTCAGGGAATTCAGAGAGCCCCGGGAGGGATCGTCGTAGGCATCGTAAACAACGCGAAGAGCGCCTCCGCATTTGGGACAGGTCCCGGGGGTTTTCTTCTTAAACAGTTTGAACACGGCGATCCTCCACTTCCGTTCAGATATTTTTAACGATCACGTCTCTGCTTGCTGAACCACTTGTTTAATTGAGTTAAATACGGCGGTACACGTCGATCAGATATTCTTCTCTCAGCGCTGAAAAGGCCGGCAATCTGCTTGCTTCACTTCCGTTCTTGTCAAAAAAGGACGCTCCTTCCTGATGAAGCAGCTGTTCAATTAGGATCAGATCCTCTTCGTTTAAATAGACA
>JAFPWO010000012.1 GCA_017394885.1 Lachnospiraceae bacterium
GGCGAAGGGCAAGAGCCCGGATCCGGAGGAACCGGAAGTCCCTGTGGATCCCGGCAAAGATCCCGAACCGACCGAAGAACCGGACGGCCACATCACGATCGAGAAGGTGACGACGAGCACGCCTGCAAACGGCGAAAGCTACGCGCTGGGCGAGACCATCACCTACGAGATCACGGTGACCAATGACGGCAACCTGACGATCACGGACATCACCGTGACCGACGAACTGACCGGCGACGAGTGGACGATCGATTCCCTGGCACCGGGTGAGAGCAGGACCTTCACGGCGGAATACACCGTGACCGAAGCGGATATCCTGGCCGGCGAAGTTGTCAACGTAGCGACGGCGAAGGGCAAGAGCCCGGATCCGGAGGATCCTGAAGTTCCTGTGGATCCCGGTGAAGATCCCGAACCGACCGAAGATCCCGCTCCTGCGATCTCCATCACCAAGACTGTGACCTCGACGCCTGCGAAGGAAGAAGGATATGTGCTTGGCGAGACCATCAGCTATCAGATCGTTGTCACGAATGACGGCAACCTGACGATCACAGATCTCACCGTTGTTGACGAACTGACCGGTAATACCTGGACGATCGCGTCCCTGGCGCCCGGCGCTTCCGAGACACTGACCGCGAGCTACGTGGTCAAGGTCGCGGATGTGGTCGCGAAGAAAGTAACCAATACGGTCAAGGTGGAAGGCACCGCTTCCAACGAGGAAGAGCTTGACGATACCGCGGAAGTGACCGTCGACACGACGACGATCGAGATCGAAATCACCGCGGCTTCTGCCGAAAAGGTTTATGATGGAACGCCTCTGACGGATGACGGTTACGAACTGACCAGTGGAAAGCTGGCGGAAGGCAATGTGATCCAGTCCGTGACGCTGACCGGTTCTCAGCTGAATGTCGGTTCCTCCGACAATGTGGCGAGCGAAGCGATGATCGTTGACGCGGACGGCAATGACGTCACCGCGGGCTACACCATCACCTATGTGAAGGGTACCCTGGAAGTCACGCCTCTGGAAGTGACCGTTACCATTACCGGCAAGAAAGAGACCAAGGTCTATACCGGAGCCGAGCAGAAAGCCGAAGGCTACGATGTCGAGATCAGCGATCCGCTGTACACCGAGGCAGACTTCAGCTTCAGCGGCAAAGCTCTGGCGAAGGGCACCGTCGTCGGCTTCTATCCGATGGGCCTGGCAGAAGATCAGTTTGAGAATACGAATGATAACTTCACGGTTACCTTCGTGGTGAATGACGGCAGCCTGACGATCGTTCCTACCGAGAATACGGTCATGGTCGTGATCAAGGGCAAGACAGACACCGTCGTCTACGACGGAGCGGAGCACACCGTTACCGGTTACGAGATCGTCTCCATCAGTGATCCGCTGTATACGGAAGCAGATTTCAGCTTCAGCGGCAGTGCGAACGCGAAGGGAACGAATGTCGGCACCTACGCAATGGGTCTGACACCGGCTGACT
This sequence comes from Lachnospiraceae bacterium, assembly GCA_017394885.1. Classification (GTDB taxonomy): domain Bacteria; phylum Bacillota; class Clostridia; order Lachnospirales; family Lachnospiraceae; genus UBA6987. Next base: position 1,482 of record JAFPWO010000012.1, read on the forward strand.
TTGCGAACATCAACGCGAACTTCGCGGATGTGCTGTTCGTGGTGACCGACGGTGAGCTGGAGATCACTCCGAAAGAGATCACGGTCACGGCGGATGATTTCACCAAGATGGAAAGCGAAGACGATCCGGTCTTCACGGCGAAGATCGCCGGCCTTGCGGACGGAGACGATGAGTCTCTCATCGTATACACCATCTCCCGTGAACCCGGTGAAGAACCCGGTGAATACGCCATCACGCCGGCCGGCGAAGAGGTCCAGGGCAATTACAAGGTTACCTTCGTCCCCGGCACACTGACGATCACCGCGCTTCCGATGTATAACATCACCTTTGACCCGAACGGCGGTATCCTCATCATTGACGGCAAGGAATACACCTCCGATGAGATGTACGTCATAACGGTCAAAGAGGGCACGGTCATCACGATCGTGGACGCTCCGGAACGTGACGGCTTTGTCTTCACTTACTGGAGAGGTTCCGAGTATCAGCCCGGTGACGAGTACACCGTATTCGAGGACCACACCTTCACGGCGCAGTGGGAAGCGGAAGAAATTCCTCCGAAGACCGGAGATGAATCCGTCATCTTCCTGTGGACTGGCATGATGGTGATGGCTCTGGTGGGCACCGGATTCACCCTCGTCATGAAAAAGCGCGAAGAGGAAGCCGAATAAGGCGGTCAGCCTTTCGGAAGAACTCTGAGCAAAACACTTTTAAGAGCGGCCTTCGGGCCGCTCTTTTTCTATGCCGGCAGAGCATTTTTTCGCAAGAATGACTTTTCTTCTTATCCGTCTTATGTTACACTGTATCAGAATGGGCCGGTACGTGAAGTCCCATCGGGAAGGAGGGCTTTGTTCTTTTGGACACCCCGTATATCATTGAAATGCTGCACATTACCAAGCGCTTTCCCGGTATTATTGCGAATGATGATGTGACGCTGCAGTTAAAACGAGGCGAGATCCATGCGCTGCTCGGGGAAAACGGCGCCGGGAAATCGACTCTCATGTCAGTCCTGTTCGGCCTGTATCAGGCGGAAGAGGGCGAGATCCATATGAACGGCAAAAAAGTAGAGATCAACGACCCGAACGACGCCAATGCGCTCGGCATCGGCATGGTGCATCAGCACTTTAAGCTGGTCGAATGTTTCTCGGTGCTGGACAATATCATTCTCGGCGTGGAATCGACCAAGGGAGGTTTCCTGCAGAAGGATGAAGCGCGCAAAAAGGTCATGGCTCTTTCGGAAAAGTACGGCCTGCATGTGGACCCGGACGCGAAGATCGAAGACATCACGGTCGGCATGCAGCAGCGTACGGAGATCCTGAAGATGCTCTACCGCGAAAACGATATCCTGATCTTTGACGAACCGACCGCGGTACTGACGCCGCAGGAGATCAAAGAGCTGATGCAGATCATGAAGAATCTGGCCGCGGAAGGCAAGAGCATCCTCTTTATCTCGCATAAGCTGGCCGAGATCATGGAAGTGGCCGACCGCTGCAGCGTGCTGCGCAAGGGCAAATACATCGGCACGGTCGAGACAAAGAATACGACGATGGAAGAGCTCTCCGCCATGATGGTGGGCCGCAACGTCAACTTCCACGTGGATAAAAAGCCGTCCGAGCCCGGCAAGCCGGTGCTTGAAGTCAAAAATATGACGGTCGCTTCCAAGGTCCACAAAAACAATGCCGTGAAGAATGTTTCCCTGACCGTACGGGCCGGCGAGATCGTCTGCCTGGCCGGGATCGACGGCAACGGCCAGACTGAATTCGTCTACGGCCTGACCGGGCTGGAGCCGCTGGTCTCGGGCACCATCACGCTTTGCGGGGAGGACATTACCAAAGCGAAGATCCGCGAGCGGAGCCTTAAGGGCATGTCCCATATTCCGGAGGACAGACATAAGCACGGCCTGGTGCTGGATTACAGCCTGGAAGACAATCTGGTACTGCAGCGCTATTTCGAGCCGGAGTTCACCAACAAGGCCGGCTTCCTGCGGCGCGACAATATCCGCAGCTACGCCGACCGGCTGATCGAAGAATACGATATCCGCTCCGGCCAGGGGCCGATCACGAAAGCCAGGGCCATGTCCGGCGGCAATCAGCAGAAAGCGATCATTGCCCGCGAGATCGACAAAAAACCGGAGCTGCTGGTGGCGGTGCAGCCGACCCGCGGCCTGGACGTCGGCGCGATCGAAGGCGTACACAAGAGCCTGATCGAGCAGAGGGACGCCGGAAAGGCGGTGCTGCTCGTCTCCCTGGAACTGGATGAGGTCATGGACGTTCCGGACCGGATCCTGGTCATGTACGAAGGGGAGATCGTCGGCGAGCTGGATCCGAAGGCTACCACACAGGAAGAACTTGGCCTGTACATGGCCGGCGCGAAGAGAGATGAGGTGAAAGCATGAAAAAACTCCTGAAAAATGACGGGTTTCAGTCGCTGCTGGCCTCTCTGATCTGTATCCTGCTGGGGCTTCTGATCGGGTATATTGTCCTGCTCTTCATCAACCCGGCCGGGGCCTGGGAAGCCATCACCACAGTCATTAAAAACTTCCTGACCTATAACCGGAAGGATTCGCAGCTGAAATACCTCGGCAATACGCTGGTCAAAACGGCGCCGCTTCTGATGTGTTCGCTGTCCATCCTGTTCTCGTATAAGGTCGGTCTGTTCAATATCGGCGCGGCCGGACAGTACTGCATCGGGATCGCCTGCTCGCTCTACTGCGCGCTGGCGTTAAAACTCCCGTGGTGGGTATGTGCTCTCGCGGCGATGGCGGGCGGCGCCGTGGCCGGCTCCATCAGCGGCCTGCTCAAATCCTACTGCAATGTGAACGAAGTAATCTCCGGGATCATGCTGAACTGGATCATCCTGTATCTGACCAATATGCTGCTGAACGGCGTGAAGGAATCGGCCAGCCCGTATACCAAGGAAGTGGCCGGCACCAGCGCGGCTTCGGTTCTGCCGACGCTGGGCCTCGGCAAGCTGCTCAGTGACAACAAATATGTCGGGCTGTCCATCCCGCTGGCGATCCTGCTCGCCGTTGCGATCTGGATCATTCTGGAAAAGACCAAATTCGGGTATGAGCTCAGGGCTACGGGCGGCAACAAGAACGCCGCCAAGTATGCCGGCATGGCGGAAAAGCGGAACATCATCGTAACGCTCGCCATCAGCGGCGCGCTGGCGGGGCTCGGCGCAGCCATGCTGTACCTGACCAGCTACGAACAGTGGAACTGCAGTTCTTCGTCGGTGCCGGGCATGGGCTTCAACGGTATCGCCGCCGCCTTCCTGGGCGGGCTGAATCCGATCGGGGCCATCCTGTCCTCCTTCTTTATTCAGCACATCACGGCCGGCGGTGCCTACGTGGACAAGAAGCTCTACTGCGCGCAGATCTCCGACCTGATTTCTTCCTTCATCATTTATCTCTGCGGTTTTGTCTTCTTCATGAAGCTGATGATGAACAAGCGTCTTGCAAAACGGGAGGAGGCGGCAGCCAGAAAAGCACTGGCTGAGAAGGAGAGCAAAGGAGGTGAAGTGAAATGACACTGCTGCTTCAGTATACTTTAATCTTTGCCTCGGTCCTGATCCTGGTCGCGCTGGGCGGGTGTTTCTCCGAACACTCCGGTGTCATCAACCTGGGTCTGGAAGGAACGATGCTGGTCGGCGCCATGGGCGGTGCCCTGGTCATGCGGTATCTGACAGGATCGGTCTCCACGCCGGTACTGATCCTTCTGGTCATTCTGGTCTCCATGCTGGCCGGGACCATTTACAGCTCCCTCCTGGCGGTGGCGAGCATCCACTTCAAAGCGGATCAGACGATCGTCGGCACGGCGCTGAATATGCTGGGCCTTGCGGGCGTGACCGTGGTGGTCAAGGCCATCAATACCGCGGCCAATCCGGACGATGTGTCCTCGATCATCCAATACGGAGCCGCGCGGGATAAATTCGTGGTGAAGCTGGGCAATTTCGAGTTCAGCTGGTTCATGCTGGTCACGGTGATCCTGCTGGTGACAGCCTATGTCCTGCTGTACAAGACCAAATTCGGGCTGCGCCTGATGGCCTGCGGCGAGCATCCGCAGGCGGCGGCGAGTGTCGGCATCAGCGTGTTTAAGATGCGCTGGGCGGGCGTGCTGATCTCCGGCGCGCTGGCCGGTATCGGCGGCATCGTCTTTATCATGGCCGGTGCTTCGGAATGGCGCTTTGAGTACGGCGTGGCGGGCTTCGGCTTCTTATCGCTGGCGGTCATGATTTTCGGCCAGTGGAAGCCGCAGCGGATCGCGCTGGCCGCCCTGCTTTTCGGCCTGTTCCGCGCGCTCAGCAACGTGTATTCGTCCTTCGGCTGGCTGGCCGCGCTGAATATTCCCAGCTCGGTCTACAACATGATGCCGTATATCATTTCCCTGATCGTACTGGCCTTTACCTCCAAGAGCTCCCGGGCTCCGAAGGCGGAAGGCATTCCGTACGACAAGAGCACCCGGTAATATCCGAAACCGGGTTCGGACAAAGGCGGGACCCGCAAGGTTCCGCTTTTGTGTATCACAGAAAAAACAGGAGGAACTTCCGTGCGGGATCTCTATACGAAAGAAGGAAAAAGGCTGGCGGACCGTGCCGCGGGGGACGCATCGTTTGTGCCCTGGAACACCTATCCGCGGCCGCAGATGGTGCGCGGCGCCTGGCAGTGCCTGAACGGCTGGTGGGATTTTGCCGCCGGAGAAGGAGAAGCGTTCCCGGAGCGGATCCTCGTCCCGTTCTGCCCGGAAAGCCTGCTTTCCGGGATCCATAAGACCTATGAGGAAGAAGATACGTTCCGCTACCGCCGCCGCTTCCGGCTGGAGCTCCCGCGGGAGGGGCGCCGGATCCTGCTGCATTTCGGCGCGGTGGATCAGGAAGCGGAAGTGTTCGTCAACGGCCGGCTGGCCGGCCGGCACGAAGGCGGATATCTGCCGTTTTCCCTGGATATCACGGCTCTTGTCGGGGAGGAAAACGAGCTGAGGGTGACCGCGAAGGATCCCTTATCCCACCGCCTTCCCTGGGGCAAGCAGAAAAAGGACAGAGGAGGCATGTGGTATACACCGGTCAGCGGGATCTGGCAGAGCGTATGGCTGGAAGCCGTGCCGGATAACTACATTCGGCATCTGGATATCCAAAGCGGACTTGACCGGGTGCGGATCCGGGCAGAAGGGATTTCCGAAGGAACGCTGCGGCTGGAAGAAGAGGAGGAATCCCTTCTCCCCGGCGGCGTGCGGGAGTTTGCCCTGAAGGAGGGCTGCGCGGAAATGATGTTTGAGCGTCCCGTAAACTGGACCCCCGACAATCCGAAACTGTATTATTTCACGCTGCGAAGCGGGGAAGATGAGGTCCGCTCGTACTTTGCGCTCCGGAGCATCTCATCCGAAGTCATAGAAGGGGTGCCGCGCCTGTGCCTGAACAGAAAGCCGTTCTATTTCCACGGGCTGCTGGATCAGGGATATTTCAGCGACGGCCTCTACACCCCGGCGGAGCCCGCGTTATATGAACAGGATATTCTGGCGATGAAATCGCTGGGTTTCAATATGCTGCGAAAGCATATCAAAATCGAGCCGGAGCAATTTTACTTTGACTGCGACCGGCTGGGGATGATCGTTTTCCAGGATATGGTCAACAACGGGGAGTATAATTTCTTCCGGGATACGGTGCTGCCGACCGTCGGGATCCTGAAGCTTGGCGACAGGCGGCCTGGGATCAAGGCCCCGGTCCGGGAAGCCTTTTATAAAGCTATGGAGGGGACCGTCCGCCTGCTGTCTCCGCATCCCTGTATCTGCGCCTGGACGATCTTTAACGAGGGCTGGGGACAGTTCGAGGCGGACCGTGCCTATGAGAAGCTAAAAAAGCTGGATGGCAGCCGTCTGATCGATGCCACCAGCGGTTGGTTCCATCGAGAAAAGAGCGATGTGGACAGCCTGCACATCTACTTTAAAAAGCTGCATCTCGGGAAAGAAAAAAAGCCCCAGCTGCTCTCGGAATTCGGCGGCTACGTCTGGAAAGAGCCGGAGCACAGCAGCAATACGGAAAAGACGTACGGCTACCGGATCCTGAAAAGCCGGGAGGAATTCCTGCAGGCGCTCCGGGCACTGTATGAAGAGCAGCTCCTGCCCCTGATCGGGAAGGGCCTGTGCGGCAGTATTTATACGCAGGTCTCCGATGTGGAGGATGAGACGAACGGGATGCTGACCTATGACCGCTGCGTGCTGAAGATCAGGCCGGAGGAGTTTTCGGATGTTTCCGCCAGGCTGATCCGGGCCGGAGCCGATTGTCAAAGTCCGGAAGACGTGGTACAATAATTTTTTAAATAAGAGATTTACGGAGGGGTCCCCGATGAAGGTGATCGATGTTTACAGCCAGTATTTTGCGGCGGATTATGTGGCGAACGAGCGGCCGCGCCACGCGGTGCGAGCGTATCTGACGGCCACAAGCGACGCCGGCATGATTCAGTATGAGCTCGGACTCAGCTTCTTCCCGCACGACGACGAAGAAGATTACGCGGTGAGCTACGACGCGGTCCTGAGCAAAGAGCTGTATGCGGGGAAAGGCCGCCGCTCCAAAAAGCGGGAAGCTGCCCTGATGGAAACGTTCCGGGAAGAAGCGGAGCTCCTCTGTGGGGAATCCGGCGCGAAGATTTTCTGGGACGAGCCGCTTCGGGAAGCCGCATGGGGATGATTTTTAAAGTTTTCAGCATTCCTTCACATTTCCAACACAGTTTTCCGTTATAAGGAAGCCGGAAGAAGGCCGCGGTGCTTTCTCACCGGACTTTGGTCTGTCTGTGACAGACGGAAACACAAGGAGAATCAGATCGTTATGAAAAAGCGTTTGTATACATGGATCGCCCTGCTTATAGCCCTGGCCTTGGCCCTGTCCGCCTGCGGCACCACGGATGGTTCGACGGCTGAAACCGCCGCCCTGCCGGCTTCCGACGCCTCGGAGCAGGATCCTTCGGGCGGCAATACCGCCCATGTGACGGATCCGGAGCAGAGCGGCCAGAAGGCGGACGGCGACTTTTCCATCGTCACTGCCACGGAGGGCGGATTTACGGTCTCCGGCAATACCTATACCTTCACCAAAGGCGGGACCTATACCCTGCAGGGCAAGCTGGAAGAGGGGCAGTTCGTTGTGGACGCGGAAGGGGAAAAAGTCGTTCTGGAGCTGAACGGTGTCTCCCTCTCCAACAGTACGACCGCGGTGATCAACGGGATCGCGGCCGACCGTCTTTCGATCCATACGCTGGAAGATACCTACAATGAGATTACGGATTCCCGCCCGCTGCGGGCCGAGGACGACGAGGAAGGCCTGGCCGGCGCCGTCTATGCCAAATGCGACATGACCGTGACCGGAAACGGGACGCTGATCGTAACGGCCTCCTACAATAACGGGATCCATACGACCAAGGACCTCACCATCAAGAAGCTGACGCTCAAGGTCACCGCCCCGAACAACGCTGTAAAGGGCAAGGATTCCGTGGAGATCGACTCCGGGAAGCTCATGCTGATCTCGACCGGCGGGGACGGCATCAAGACCGAGGACAGCGCGGTTTCCTCCAAGGGAAATCAGCGCGGGAGCGTGACCATCCTCGGCGGCGTGACGGATATCTATGCCGCCTGCGACGGGATCGACGCGGCTTATGATATCCTCATCAACAGCGACGACGCCGTCCTGAACATCAATACGGGTTCCTACTCGGAATACTCCGACGGAACGGCGGTGAAGGGCGGTACGGATTTTTATATTATCGTCGGCAGCGATCTGTACAAAAAATACGATCTCTATGCCTATTACTATAAGGACAGCGATACGGATGAGAACGGCAAATGGGTAAAGGCCGTCTTCGATTCGGAATGCTATTCCCGGGACGGCTTCTCCTATACGACCTACTATGCGCACAAGCTGAGCGCGCCGTCCGGCTATAACGGCGTGGCGTTCTATACGGTGGAGACGGGAACGGAGCCTTCTGTAAGCGCCTATGCCGCGAAGACCAAGGGCAATACCGTCAACGCCAGCATGAATTCCTATCTGATCACCAAAGCGGAAGGGGAGACCCTTTCCGGCGATTTCGTCAATCTCGGGACCTCCGGGAACGCGACGGTCTCTTCCAAGGGCTTAAAGGCCGGCAACAGCATCACGCTGGAAGCCGGGTACGTCACGATCCAGAGTACGGATGACGCGGTCCACGCCAACAATTCCGAACTGGAGAGCGGTGCGAAAGGCCTGGGCGACGTGACGGTGAACGGCGGGAGCATGACCCTCACGAGCGGGGACGACGGGATCCATGCGGACGGAAGCATCACGGTAAGCGGCGGCCAGATCAACGTGGTCAATTCCCACGAAGGCCTCGAGGCCAATGTGCTGAATTTCACCGGCGGGTCCGTCGCGGTGTATGCGCAGGACGACGGCATCAATGCCTGCGCTGGCGAGAAGAGCCCGCTGGTGAATGTCACGGGCGGCTATCTGCAGGTCCGCACATCCAGCGGCGATACGGACGGGATCGACTCCAACGGTTCCTATACCCAGAGCGGCGGCTTTGTCCTGGTGATGGGCGGCTCTTCGGCGGGCATGGTATCCGGCTCGGTAGACGTGAACGGCTCCGTGAGCGTGACGGGCGGCACGATCGTGGCCCTGGGCGGGATCTGCGAATACCCGGCCGACGGCTGCTGCACGATCCTCATGAGCGGCCAGTCCTTTGAAAGCGGCAAATATACGGTGACAGACAAAGGCGGGAAGACCCTGCTCGAGTTCACCGTGGACGGAAAATATACCTCTGCCTGGATCAGTTCGGATGTGTTTGAGACCGGTTCCTCCTATGTCCTGCGGCTGGAGGGCAAAAAAGTCACGGAATGGACGCAGAGCGGCCAGACGGAAGGCGACGCCGGCGGCTTCGGCCCCGGCGGCGGATTCCCCGGCGGCGGCGGTTTTCCCGGCGGTTCGGGCGGACGCCCGTAACAGAAGGAGGTTCGTATGGCGATTCCTTTTCGGATCACCCCTTTGAATGAAAAAGAAGTGCTGCGGCGGGCCTGCTGCCAGGATCCTTCCCCGGAAGAGCTGTCTCTGCTGGAAGAGTGCCGCCGGGACGCCGAGTATTTACTGGATTACCATATTACGGAGCGCAACCGCCCGATGAATATCCTGACGGATCCGTTCCTTGCGGAGACGCTGCGCGGCTGCGATTCTCTGATCATTTTCACCGCTTCTCTGGGAGAGGCCCTGCGGGAGCATGTGCTGGAAAATGACGAGCCGGAGAAGAGCATCCTTTACCAAGGCCTGGCTGCGGAGCGGCTGGATGCCCTGATCGAGTCCTACTGCGACTATAAGGAAAGAACGCTGCGGGAGGGCGGCGCCGTCCTGACCATGCATTTCCCTTACCGTTGGGAAGGCGTTCCGGAGGATACCTTTACCGCGACGCGGATCATGGGCGTGAGCTTCCATCCGGATGAGGCCGATATCCCGGTCCCGACCCGCTGCCGGACCTGTTTCGTGACGGATTGTCCGTCCCGCCGGGAATGATGAGCGGGCCTGTTCGCAAAATCTTTATAAGGAGAGCCGCCGTTATCGGGCTGACTCTCTGTTTGCTGTTATGCGCCTGCGGAAATCAGGCGGCGTCCTCTGAGAGCGAAAGCCTGCCGCAGACCGCTGCGGATATGACGGAGGGGGAAAGCCCGGCCGTCGGCACGGAAACGGAGGAATCGCCGGCCCTTCCGTCGCAGACGGAGGCCCTGCGGCAGCATCAGGCGGGGGATCCGCAGGCCGTAGCGATCTTCTCCGAAAACTACAGCTTTACGCAGGGAGAGATCCTCTATCTGTACTGCGTTTTTTATGATCAGTATTATTACTATACCTATTTCGGCGACGTCGATTTCCTGGAGATGGTCGGCGAGTATGCGGAGCGCTGCCTGTATTACTGCGAAGCGGGCCGGGCAGCCGGGATCCCGTTTGACGCGGAAGATGAAGCCTTTATGGATCAGTACCGCCGGGATCTGGAAGAACAGGCGGCGGAGTATAACTGGGACGTCGATACCTTCCTTTCGCAGTGCTTCCTGACGGAAGTGACCTATGCGGAAGTGGAGGCCGCCATCCGGAAGATCCATTACAGCGAGAAGGCTTACGACGCGCTCGTTTACGGGGCTCCGACGCAGCAGGACGTGGAAGAGGAGTTTGAAAGCAATCTCATCGGCTATGCCTGCTTTGATTATATTTATTTTAATTTGCTGGACGGAGAGGATATTCCTTCTTCCCTGATCCAAGAGGAGAAGGCGCGCCTGAATGAGGCCGCGTCGCTGGACGATTTTAAAGCGTGCATCCGGCTTTTCCTGCAGGAGACCGAGCCGTCTCTGACGGAAGAGGATACGGAGAAAAGGCTGGAGGAATTCTTGGAAGCCCATACCGTAAAGGCAGCGGTCTGGCACGACGACGACATAAGCAGCTGGGCTTTCGGCGGGGCAAAGGCCGGGGATATCTGCCTGATGGAAGATAAAGAACTGAACCGCCTGTTTGCCTATTATCTGATCGAGGCGCCGCACAAGGGAGAAAACTGGGAAGACGAGATCCGGACTGTGCTGGCGAAGCAGGCGGAAGAGGACTTCCTGGAGGATGCGGCTGAGCGGTATCCCGTTCAGAAAGACGAAAGCGTTCTGGAAAGCATTGCCCTTTACCCGGAAGAGACAGAGGCGGCGCCGTAAGGAGCCGCAGAATGATTCATTCATAAAAAGAAGCAAGGAGAGAATACGATGAAGCGCTTACTGAGTTTCCTGTTGGTCCTGATCCTGCTGGGCAGCCTGACGGCCTGCGGCGGCTCCGGGAAGGATACGCAGGCAGAGGATTTGGACGAGTATACCGGCCGCTATTATCTGGTTTCCCGGGATAAGGCACCGGGCTCAATGGACCAGTATCTGCGTCTGGATGAGGAAAAAGAAGCCCGGCTCGTTTTGGACGGAAAGACCCGGGACGGCAGATGGAAGCTGAAGAAAGATACGCTGACCCTGACCATGGACGATGACGAGGAATATGAAGGCACGCTGGACGCGGAGGAAGGTACGATCGAGATCGAGATCGACGGTGCCGGCTGCCTGTTCCTGAAGGGAAAGAAGGCAGCGGAAAAATACCTGGCCGAGCACGGCGGCACCGAGCAGGAAACAGAAGCGCAGCAGACGGAAGAACTGCCGACGGAAGCGCCTGAAACAACGGATACGGAAGCGCTGGAGCCCGTGACGGAGACAGAAACGCCGGAGCCTGCGACGGAGACGCAGACCGAGCCGCCTGCAACCGAAACAGAGCCGCCTGCAACCGAGCCGACCGAAACGGAAGGACCGACGGCTCCGGATACCGGATCTTTCGCGGGGACCTATCTGGCGACCGGGATTTTCTATGACGGGGAAGAGGAATTCTCCGATGAAGCGATGCGGGCGTACAAGCAGTATCTGTATATCGATCTGCGTGAGGACGGGACCGGAAAACTGATCGTCGGTGCTGTAGAAGGCGTCCCCATGCTGCAGGAAGATGAAATTACCTGGGATGAGTCCGGCCTGACCTATCAGGGTTATACTATGCCGCTCACCCGGGAAAACGGAAATCTTCATCTGAATGACTACGGAAGTGAATACATCGTTCTGGAACCGTTTTCTGGAACACCGCTCACGGAAGACCAGTATTACTGGAACGGGACCTGGTACGGGATGCTGTATTTTGACGCCACCTGCACCGGAACCGCGGAGCCGGTCGCATCTACAGGCTATCTGATCTATGTGACGATCTGTCTGGATGAAACCGGAAACGGCAGCCTGGAGCTGTATGAACCGACCGGGAAGTTTGGGGAAGAAAAACTGGCCAGTGTTTCCTGTTCTGTGAATGAGAACGGAGATCTCCTGCTGGATGGGAGCATGGAGATCCGTATCAATGATGAGGGGATCTTCATCGGGATTCAGCCCAGAACATGGACCTTTGAAAAACAGGATGAGGACGGCATATTCAGGATCCATAATTCTTACAAGGTCTCAGCGGATGGCGGCACGGTTTCCTTCGGGATCGTGATAGCGCCTTGGGGTGCGGACACGAACTGGGATCCGGAAGAGGAAGATCTGGACATTGCCTTCAATGAGGATGATTTTGCGTTTATAGAAAACTTTTATGACGTGATCTGCCCGCCGTACATGCTTGCGGACTGGAAATAAGGGCGGTGACGCAGCGTCCGCCTTTTCCCGGCGGCGCTGATATTCCTCCCTCTGTTGCAGGGGGAAAACAAGTGAAAAGGAGGGGCAGAATGAAACGGTGGTTGTGGCTGGCAGCGATCTGTCTGCTCCTCCTTTCTGCCGTATCCTGCCGAAAAAAAGAGACGGCGGAAGAAACCTCATCTCCGGAAGAGAAGGCCCAGGGATGGTATTTCCTGGCGGAGATCCGGCGGGAGGGCCGGGCGGAAGAACCGCAGGAAGCCAGCCTCCTGCTGAATGAAGAACGGGAAGCTGTGCTTCGTTTCGGCGGAACGCGGCGGGAAGGCAGCTGGAAGCTGCAGGGAAACCGCCTGGTCCTCAGCATGGGCGAGCGCTTCAGCGGAACGCTGGAAGGAAAAGAGATCCGGATCACGATCGACGGCGCGGACTGCCTGTTCATCCGGGGAAGAAAGGCGGCAAAAGCGTATAAGGCGGAGCATCCCGTCCCTTTCGAAGCGGAAGAAAGTACGGCAGAGCCGGAGACTGAAACGGAGACCGTAAGGGAGACAGAGCCGGAGACCGTTCCGGAAACAACGGCGGAGCCGGAGACGGAACCGGTGACCGCGGAAAAAACGAAGACAGAAACGGAAACAGCCGCGGAGCCGGAAACGGAGGCGGAAACCCGGGAAAGCCTTCCGGAGAGCAGTTCGGAGAGCGTTTATACCCCTTTCGCGGAGGAGCTGGCCCGCTGGAACGGGACCTGGTTCGGCTATCTGGCGGTGGGAGAGGCCGACGGCGCGTATACTTTGCTGGGCAATAAGAACTACGCGGTCTATGCCTGGCTGGATCTGCAGGCGGACGGGAGCGGGCGCTATCGCCTTTCCAATCCTTTCGGATTTCCGTTCAGTGCGTATGACTATCTGATGGAAGGGAACTGCCGGCTCACGGCGGAGGGGATCGCCTTGTTGGACAGCACGCTCCTGGGCATGCCGGTGAATCTGAACGGCTGGCTGATCCGGCCCGGAGAGGAAGGAAAACCTTACGGCTTTACCGAGAAGCTGATCGGCCGGGAAGGCTCGGCCGGCTGCGAACTGGGGCTCAGAAAATGGGGCGAGCACTGGCCGGAGAGCGAGCAGGGAAAGATCCCCGGATATGCGGACTATGAAGCCGCGATCCGCGCGGAAACGCAGACCGCCGCGCCATAAACAGCAGCGGAATTCAGAAACAGAGACGTTGGATCACCCCGGTGACAGAAACGTCTCTTTTTGTTTTGAAAAAAGATCATCAGACGGCTTGACAGCCGGAACGAAGCGTGCTATACCGTAGATAACATATAAACAATTAAGCATATGTTGTCATATACGGGGAGCTTGTATGAGAGATCACACGGAAGAACACGAGGAAGAAGAGCGGGAAGAACTGTGCGGCTGCCACGATCATGAAGACCATGACCACGGGCATCACGATCATGACTGCTGCGGCCATGAAGACCATGAGCATGAAAATCATGAGCATGAAGACCACAGCCACCATGACCACGGCTGCAGCTGCGGCTGCCACAGCCATCATCATGAGCACGGGCATACCCATTCCCATACCCACCGTCACGGAGAAGAAGGGGAAGAGGATGAGGAAGCCCATGAGAGAAGGGAAAAAGCAGAGATCCTCATCGGGGCCGGTCTGTTCGCCCTGGCCGTTATCCTGCATCTGGTCCTGAAAGAAGAGAGCTACAGCTGGCCGCTGATCGTCATCTTTGTGATCGCGTACCTGATCCTGGGCCGGAACGTTTTGCGGACCTCGCTGGACAACATCCGCCACGGGGAGATCTTTGACGAAAACTTCCTGATGAGCGTGGCCACGCTGGCGGCCTTCGCGATCCAGGAATACCCGGAAGCCTGCGGCGTCATGCTGTTTTTCCGCATCGGGGAGATGTTTGAGGAAGCCGCGAGCGAGCGCAGCCGCCGGCAGATCATGGAAGCGGTGGATATGCGGCCGGAGATGGTCACGCTCCTTCGGGACGGCCGGAGCGAGACCATAGCTGCGCAGGACGTGCGTCCCGGCGACCGGATCGAAGTCAGGCCCGGCGAGCGGATCCCGCTGGACGGAACCGTCCTGGAAGGGGAAAGCTTTCTGGATACCTCCGCGGTGACCGGCGAACCGGTCCCGGTGCGGATCGAAGCGGGAAGCAGCGTCCTGTCGGGCTGTGTCAATACGAGCGGGCGGATCACGCTCCGCGCGGACAAGGCGCTTTCGGAATCCATGGTCAGCCGGATCCTGCGCTCCGTGGAGCAGGCGGAAGAGCAGAAGCCCGAGATCGAGCATTTTATTACCCGCTTTGCCCGGGTCTATACTCCTATCGTGGTCGGGATCGCGCTGTTTACCGCGCTGGTCATTCCGCTTCTGTGGGGCAATCATGAGTTCAAACGGTGGATCTATACCGCGGTCAGTTTCCTGGTCATGAGCTGTCCCTGCGCGATGGTGGTCAGCGTTCCCCTGGCTTTCTTCTGCGGGATCGGGACGGCCTCCGGACGGGGCATGCTCTTTAAAGGCGGCTCCGCCCTGGAAGTGCTGGCCTCGGCCCGCGCGGCGGTTCTGGATAAAACCGGGACGATCACGCGCGGCGCTTTTACCGTCACCCGGATCGACGCCGCCGGGATGGAAGAGGCCGAACTGCTGCGGCTCGCGGCTGCGGCGGAATCAGCCAGCAGCCACCCGATCGCCCTGAGCATTTCGGCCCGCGCGGCCGAACTGGAGCTGGCGGTCCCGAAGCCGGAGGAAGTGAAAGAGACGCCCGGGTACGGGATCGAAGCCGTACTGGAAGGGCGGCGCCTTTTCTGCGGAAACCGAAAGCTCCTGGTATCCGCGGGCGTTGCGGAGGCGGCCCTGCCGCCGGCCGGGGCGGACAACGGAACGGAAGTCCTTCTGGCACGGGACGGACAGTATCTCGGACGGATCCTGATCGCGGACGCGGTCAAAGAAGACGCTCCGGCCGGGATCGCGCGCCTGCAGCAGCAGGGTTTTCATACCGTGATGCTGACCGGAGATACCGAAGCCGGCGCGAAGGCGATCGCCGCGGAGACCGGGATCGGCGAAGTGCACGCGCATCTGCTGCCGGACGATAAATATGCGCTGATGACGAAGGTGCGCAAAGACTATGGCCCGGTGCTGTTCGTCGGGGACGGCATCAACGACGCGCCGGTGCTGGCCGGCGCCGATGTCGGCGCCGCTATGGGCTCCGGGGCCGACGCCGCGATCGAAGCCGCCGATATCGTCTTTATGAATTCCTCCGTCAGCGCGATCCCCGAAGCGGTGGATATTGCGCGCCGAAGCGTCCGGATCGCGCGGGAAAACGTCATCGGCGCGCTTGCGATCAAGATCATCGTCATGATCCTGGGGATCACGGGCATCTATACCAATATGTGGCTGGCCGTCTTTGCCGATACCGGGGTGCTGTTCCTGTGCATCCTGAATTCGATCCGCCTGCTGGTGCAGCAGAAAAAGGCGTAAAGGCAGGGAAAGAGACTGGCGCTTTCGCGCATTTTGTGATACAATCATCCCGGACCTTGAGAGGTCCGGGATTTTCTGATACAGGAGTCTTTCATGAAACGAAACTGGTGGCCGCTCATTTTCACACTGATCCTGACGGCCTTTACCGCGTATCTGGCGCTGGATACCTTCGTCCTCCGGAGCACCATGCAGCAGAACGCGACCGATATGAATATGGATCTGTTTAAAACGACCGCGTCCGGTGAAGGCGCTTCTTCCCCGACGCTTCCGGGCCCGGGCCGCAAACACAATAACCCGACGGAGACGGAAAAGACGCAGCCGCAGACTTCGGAAGAAACGCCGGAAACAAGCCTTTCGGCAAGCGAGACGCTCCCGCCGGAGACCAGTGAAGCCGAACCGGAAACGAGCGAGGTCCCGCCGGAGACTACAAAGACGCCGGCTCCGTCTGAAACCGAAACGCTACCCCCGGAAACCACGGAGGCTCCGACGGCGGCGCCTTCCGATCTGCCGTACACGCCGGTTGCCGAGACGCGGACCTATCAGGACGAAAACATCAGCATCGTTTTAAATACTTTTTACGAATATAATACGATGATTTATGCCGCGGACGTGAAGCTCAGCTCGGCGCAGTACTTGAAGACTGCTTTTGCCCATGATACCTTCGGCCGCAATATCACGCAGAAAACCTCGGAGATCGCCGCGGCGCACGGCGCGATCTTCGCCGTCAACGGCGACTATTACGGCGCGCAGGAGACCAGTTACGTGGTCCGCAACGGCATCAAATACCGGGACAGCATTTTCTGGCGGGATACGCTGGCGATCTTCCCGGACGGCAGCATGGAGATCTATTATTCCCCGGATATCACGCTGGACTGGCTGATGAGCCGCGGCGTCTGGCAGGTGCTGACCTTCGGCCCGCGCCTGATAGTAGACGGCGTCATCACGGCGGATGAGAACACCCAGGTGGAGCGGGAGTGGGCTTCGAACCCCCGCACGGCCATCGGCGTCGCGGAGAACAATCACTTCATCTTTGTTGTGACGGACGGCCGTACCGCGGAAAGCGAAGGCCTGTCGATCCTGCAGCTGGCCATGGTCATGTCGAAGCTCGGCGCGAAGACCGCCTTCAATCTGGACGGCGGCGGTTCTTCCTCCATGGTATTCCAGGGCCAGGTCATCAACAAGCCGACCACCTACGGGGACAACGCCATTCGGGAAAGGGGGATCAGCGACATTGTCTACATCGGATATTAGCCGGGGCCGCCGGCGCCTGCTGCGGCATGCCATCCTGTTTCTGGCCGCCGCGCTGATCACCGCCTTTGTCGGAGCCGTGTATGAACGCTTCGCGCACAGTGTGTATTCGTATTATATGATCTATGCTTTTGCCATCCCGCTGGGACTGGGCACGCTGCCGCTGCTGCTGTTTGTCCAGAAGAACTGGCGGATGCCGCCCCGCTTTACGGTAAATACCTGGTACGCGGGCGTCGCCACGCTGACGGTGGGCAGCATCTTCAAAGGGGTGCTGGATATTTTCGGAACGACGAAGAAACTGCTGATCGTCTATCCGGTCGCCGGCGGGATCCTGCTGCTCCTCGGCGCGGGCTCTTATATTCTGGCAGGGAAAAAGCAGGAGAGAAGGAATTCAGCATGAAGAAGAAAATAATACTGGCCTCTTCCTCGCCGAGAAGAAAAGAACTGCTGGCTATGGCGGGGATCCCCTTCACGGTGGACGCTTCCCCGGTCCCGGAGATCGTTCCGGAGGGACTGGCCGCGGAGAAGCAGTCGGCTTTTCTGGCCGAAGTGAAAGCGGCTGCGGTCTCGGTGTCGCATCCGCAGGATGTGGTGATCGGCGCGGATACGACGGTCATCTGCGAAGGCCGGGTGATGGGAAAACCGAAAGATGCCGAAGAAGCCCGCGAGATGCTGGCGTTCCTCTCCGGCAAGATCCATACGGTTTATACCGGGGTGTCGGTCATCTACAGCGACGACGCGGATGCGGAGACCTTTACCTCCGCCACGAAGGTGGAGTTTTATCCGCTGAGCCAGAAGGTGATCGATGAATACGTCGCGACCGGGGAGCCGCTCGATAAGGCCGGCGCGTACGGGATCCAGGGCCGGGGCTGCCGGTTGGTAAAGCGCATCGAAGGCGATTATTTCACCGTGATGGGGCTGCCGGTCGCGGAGCTTCTGCAGCGGCTGGAAAAGCTGGCGAAAAAGGGGAAGTTCAGCTGGTAAAAAAAGAAGCCTTATCAGGCTTCTTCATCGAAGAGGTTCGGCGCGATCAGCTTGGCCCGCTGGTTGTCATAACGGATATGCGACCAGAGTATGATAATGATCTGGCCCGGGATCCCCAGCAGGAAGAGCAGGGGCAGTGCCCGGCCGGCCAGGACCCAGATAGACAGAAAAATCGAAACCAGGACAGACCACATCAGCCAGGATATGAGGATGTGGTTTTTATATCCCCGAAACCAGATGGAATTCAGCACCAGCCAGACGATAACGGTGCAGGGCATGGCATACAGGAAGGATAAAAAGTAGGGCAGCCGGATGCCACCGACCGAAGTCAGGATGAAGAAGACCAGGGCGGCGACCAGCCAGACCAGCAGGATCGACATGGCGATGATGAGCTTCTGGTTCCGCTTGGTGCGGCTCAGATCCGCCTTGCGGATCAGATCCCGCGGGGCATGCTGCATGACCATATAGTCGAGATTCACGCCGTAAAACTCGGCAAGTGCGGTCAGAATCTCGATATCCGGCAGGGACTCCCCGCGTTCCCATTTCGAAACGGCTTTGTCGGAATAGTTTAAATGCGCAGCCAGATCTGCCTGCGTCAGGCCGCGGGCCCGGCGCAGATCGCTGAGATTGGCGGCTACGATTTGTTTTACGGTTTTCTGATTGGTCATTTTCCTGCCTGCCGTTATCGGTGCTGTCCGTTGGGAACTGTTTCATTCATATCATAAACCCGGCGATCTGTAAAGTGAAAAAACTGAGATAAAAGCAGGGCATTCTACTGTCGGTAGAGTGCGTTTTCCCGACTCTACCGGAAGAAAATGAACTCTTTACCTCCGTTTTGGGCCCGGCGGCTTGCCTCTTTCCCGGGGCGGATGTTATAATCACGGCGGTAAAAAATGAATCCATCTTACAGGAGAGACGTACGATGAACCCTTATGTAATCTTTGCGGATTCTTCCTGCGATCTGCCTCAGGCTACGCTGGATGAATGGAATATTCGTTATGGCAGTCTGTATTTCCGCTTCGATGACTCCGACCGGGAATATCACAATTATGATATGTCCGCCAAGGACTTCTACGCGAAGATGCGGGCCGGGCACAACTGCACGACGTCGGCGGTCAACGAGGGCGATTTTTTAGCCGCCTTCGAACCGATCCTCGAAGCCGGGCAGGACATTTTATATATCGGGTTTTCCAGCGGTTTAAGCGCGACCTATCAGTGCGGCGCGGCAGCGGCGGCGGAGATCCTCCTCCGCTATCCGGAACGCAAGATCGTGACGGTGGACTCCCTGGCGGCTTCCGCCGGCTACGGGATGCTGCTGTATCTGGCCAAATGCCGCCGCGACGAAGGCGCCGGCATCGAGGAGCTCGCCGCTTATATCGAAGAGATCAAACTGAATCTCTGCCACTGGTTTACGGTGGATGATCTGGAGCACCTGATCAAGGGCGGCCGGGTCATCAAAGTCCTGGCTTCGCTCGGCGGCGCGCTGCAGCTCAAGCCGGTGCTGCACGTCGACAATGCCGGCCATCTGATCCCGGTCAGCGTGGCCAGAGGCCGGAAAAAATCGCTGCGGGCCCTGGCGGATCAGTACGGGAAGCGGGCGATCGAAAAAGGAAAGCCGCCGGTATTCATCTGCCACGCGGACTGCCTGGAGGATGTGGAGTATCTGGTCGCGGATCTGAAGGAGCGCTTCGGCGTGGAGACGGACCGCATCGTGGACGTCGGGCCGGTCATCGGAGCGCACACCGGGCCGGGCGTCGTTTCCCTGTTTTTCCTGGGAAGGGAAAGATAGAAGAGCTTGCAGCGGCAAAGGCCGCACAAAAAAAGAACGGCGGTGCGGGAAGGCGGGTACTCATAAGAAAGTTTTGAGTCAAAACCGATTTGGGCAGCTGTCTGCAGGGTTGGGAAAAACCGGATTACGATCTAGATGGTCGTGATCCGGTTTTTTATATGCAGAAATCCAATCGAACGTCAACGGGATCTCAACTGATCTCTAAAACTATAGTATAATGTGAAACCGACCATTCGATTTCGTTGATATATGAGGTGAAGGCCTTTAAATACAGCGGGGAAGGAGGAATTGATGGATGATGATAGAATAATAGATCTTTTTCTGGCTCGGGATGAGGCGGCGATAAAAGAAAGTGCCATAAAGTATGGGCACGCACTTAGAAGAATAGCAAACAATATCCTTAGCGACCGGGAGACAGCTGCGGAATGTGAAAACGACACGTATTTCAAGGCCTGGGAAAGCATCCCTCCGAATGAACCTCGGCATTATCTGTTTGCATTTCTTGCCCGAATTATCCGCTTTACGGCAATCAACAGGCTTCGAGAGAATTTGCGGAAGACAAGAGATATTGTTTTTGTAGAACTGAGTGAAGAAATCGAGACTTGCCTGCCGGCTCCCGGAACGGTCGAAGATGAGATAGACGGAAAGGAACTAAGCCGCACGATCAGTGCTTTTCTGAGGGATCTTAATGAAGAGAAGCGGAACATTTTCATCCGACGTTACTGGTATATGGATTCAGTGAAAGTCATTGCTTCGTACTGCCATGTAACGGAAGGTAAAGTTAAATCAACACTCTTCAGAGTCAGATGCGATTTAAAAGCTTATCTTGAAAAAGAGGGGTATTGTTTATGAAGGGAGCAGATTTCATTCAAAATATCAATGAGATCGATCTGGATCTCATAGAAGGAGCAGCTATGCAGAAGAAAAAGAAAATTAATCCGGTTAGATTTGCTGGTGTTATGGCAGCCTGTTTATGCCTTGTCGTCGGAGCAGTATTCGGGATCAAAGCGCTCCTGGGCAAAGACATTCAGAGCGAAGCCGGCGGAACCGATGGGAAGCTGAATGTTACAGCTAAAATCGTTCTCACGGGGACAGATTATGCACTGTCACAGGAAGAAGCAAAGACTTATCTTGAATCCGTCAAAAGCGGCATCGTCAATGAGCTTACAGCCAGCGGGGTCCAGGTAAAAGATCTGAACTTCAGCCCCTGGGGTGTATCTATTTTAAGAAGCGGGGACAAAGGAAATTCAATGGCCGTTGACTGGAGGCAGTTCAATGCGTATGACGGAGAAAAACTGATTGCGATTATTGATTTATGCAAGGACAGCAATGGAATTCATCATTATATTGCCTTTGGCGGACTATGGTTTGATGAATACAACGCATTGCTGAAGTCACATTCCGGAGAAGAACTGGTGATGATCTATGTGGGCGATGTGCAGGCTTTCGTTACTCCTGACAACGAAGTAATCTGTGTCCTCCATGACGATGATCATTTCAAAGAAAGTATCGAGGAAGGTAAAGACTATTATCAGTATTTCAAGCAGGAGCAGAATACGTTTGTACCGTAAACCGGTATGTGCGGAGTTTTCAGCCTCTGTAAAGGAAGGATGTAATCAGATTATATGGTTACATCCTTCTTCTTTATGTGTTTTATTTAGCGTGAAAATTTCGAGAAGTTGAAAGAATGCATAAAAAGTGCTATACTACCCGTAAGATCTCATATTGCGAAGGAGAATGGGTTTGGAGCTATTAACGGTAAAAGAAGCCGGGGAACTGTGGGGGATAACTGCACGAATGGCAACATTTTATTGTGAAAGAGGAAGGGTCCCCGGTGCATTCAAAAAGGGTAACCTGTGGCTGATTCCCGGTGACGCGAAAAAGCCCGACGACCGCAGAAAAAACAGGCAAACAGCTGTTAAAACAGTTAAAGCAAAACATCAGAATGTTGAGGTGGAACCATGGGAACTCCGTTGAAAACGGATGAATCATATACGGTACTGGTGGTGGATGACGACCCGAATATTGTGAATATCATTCAGACGGATCTGGAACAGGCAGGCTTACAGGTTGTAACGGCAAGCGACGGGGAAGCCGCATGCATCCTGGCGGCATCCATTCATCCTGATCTGGTGATCATGGACATCATGATGCCAAGAATCAATGGTATAATGGCGACCATGAGGATCAGAGAAGATAATAATGTGCCGATCCTTATGCTTTCGGCCAAGGCAGAAGGCAGCGACCGGGTCCTGGGACTGGAGGCCGGCGCCGATGATTACCTGGTCAAGCCTTTCTATAAGCAGGAACTGCTGGCCCGGGTAAAGGCACTGCTCAGAAGATATGATAAACTGGGATCCATCCGGGAATCGGTATCCGATGATATGATCAGAGTGGGAGATATTGTATTGGATACTGCCAAAAAGCAGCTGCTGGTACGAGGCGAATACATCCATTTGACAGCCACAGAGTATGGCATCCTGAATGTTCTGATGTCGAACCCGGGACGGGTCTATTCTGCTGAAGATATATACAGCCGCGTCTGGGACGGCGAGAGTTTTTCCGTGGAAAATACCGTGATGGTGCACATCCGGAGGATTCGGGAGAAATTCGAGATCAATCCCAAAAAGCCGGAGCATCTTAAAGTCATTTGGGGGATCGGCTATGTCTTCGAGTAGAAAAAATATCCTTGCATGGCTGATCCTGGCGGCAGCTGCTGTTCTGATCGCAGGCGGTTTAAGGGTGCTTCGCACCCAAAGCCTGTTGGGAGAAACGGATACAGTCGTTCAGGGCACGACTGAATTTGCAGAGGAAAGCGGGACAAGTATCCAGGAAACAGCAGTTCATGTGCCAACTACTGACGCTGCAGAACAGTCGAATAACTCCTTTGCGGTTGCGGATGAATACGCCGTGACAAATGAATCGGTCAATGATTCTTATCATTATAGCTCTTTTATTCGTATTCTTGGTGTTATCAGCCTTTTGATCGGCTGCGCTGCCTGTATTGCAGTACTAATCCTTCTGCAGCAGGATGAACCTTTGATTGGACCTGACGGGACCATGATTTTGCTTGTTCTGTCGGTTCTTTTCAGGCTCTATAGCTGGAATTATGTCATAGGCCTTTCGCTCTTCATTTTTGTTTTATTTATCACACTCAGAGAATTGACAGGATGGGTAAAACACAGATTTCGCTTAACCTGGCTGATCGGTATACGTATTGCCTATCGGCTTACTCAGCTGGCTTATGGACGGGATATCCATCATTTTTCGGCGCAGCTGGAGCATTTCCAGGAAGGGAAACCTGTAGAGATCAGTGATGGGCTGTATGCTGATATGGAGGCAAAACTCCTGCTGATGCAGCAAGAACATGCCAAAGCGATCCAGGAAGCGGTCGCCAGTGAACGGTTTAGAGTAGACCTGATCACCAATGTGTCTCATGACCTTCGAACACCATTGACCTCCATCATAGGTTATGGAGAACTGCTGCAAAACGAACCGCTTTCCGAGAAAGGTGCTGAGTCGCTGAACCAACTTAACCGTAAAGCAAATTATATGAGAAGCCTTGTTGAAGATCTCTTCGAATTAACCAAGGTGTCCAGCGGCGTTATCGAGCCAAACATGAAAGAGCTTGATCTGGTCAGTCTTCTGGAACAGACCATCGGACTCATGCAGGACGAACTGGATGCTGCAGATCTTACTGTTAAAAGGCAGTATGTGCACGAAAAGATTCTGATCGTTACTGACGGGGGCCGTATGCATCAGGTTTTTGCCAACCTGTTGGAAAACGCCTGCAAATATGCGCTGTACGGATCGAGAATCTATGTGTATCTGGATGAAAATGGGAGTCAAATCCAGGTACGCATCGTCAATACAGCATCCTATGAAATGGATTTCACTCCGGATGAAATCATGCAAAGATTTGTCCGTGGAGATAAATCAAGGTCAACAAAGGGCAGCGGTGTAGGGCTTGCAATCGCCGAAACCTATACTGCGTCTGTCGGGGGAAGCTTTGCAATCAACATTGACGGAGATCAGTTCAGCGCCATCGTCCGGCTGCCCCGTTGATGAGAAGAACACCTTGCCGCAAATATTGACAGTTTTTTGTAAGAATCAGATCGGTTTTTTTGAATGAATCCCTCTGTACTCTATTGGCAGGGGGATTCATTATGCATAAAAAGAGTACAGCTTTCGACAAAAAGAATACCAGAGATTTTGGCGCTGATATCGTGCGAATAACGGCGCTTTTTATGGTGCTTTGGCTCCATTTTTACCTGAGAAACGGATTCTATTATACTGAGATCACCGACCTTTCAGGCTTTATCGCGGTCATGTTCCGGCCGATTCTCATGTGCTGTGTACCGCTTTTCATGATATTGACAGGGTATCTGAAGTGCGGCAAGAAATGGGATCTCCATTATTATCGCTCGCTTTTTCCAATACTCGTCAGCTACCTGCTGATTTCATTGATCCATCTGCCGTATAAGATCTTTTTTCAGGATCAGCATGCCAGTATAGGAGAATGGATCCTGCAGATCCTCAGGTTTGACCTGGCCAATTACAGCTGGTATGTGGGCATGTATATCGGACTCTTCCTTCTCAGTCCGCTGCTGAACCTTATTTGGAACGCCTGCACGAACAGGAAAGCGCATCTCACGATTGTCCTGACCTTTGTGGCGCTGACATTTCTTCCGGCCACCGTCAACGATACAGAGCTCGGAAACCTGATACCGGCGTATTTCCAGTCGGTTTACTATGCGACCTATTATATCATCGGCTGCTATATCAGGACTTACAAGCCGAAAATTCCGAAATGGATTTGCGTTCTTTTTATTGTATCGTCAGCAGCCGTTCTGGCCTGGGTGAATATTACGACACGCAGTGAGGCTGCCAATTACTATTCGGGATTCAGTACTGGATACAATGGACTGATAGAGGGCCTGATGACCACGACGTGTTTCCTTTTCCTTTACAGTTTCAGCACTGGAAAGGAAAAGATTCGAAAAGCAGCGGCTCATATTTCCGGGATAGTTCTGGAACTTTATCTCTTGTCCTATATTGCCGATACAAAGATCTATGTCATGTTCTATAAACAATATTCCATGAGTCTGTATCTGCCTGTCGGGTTTCTCATGGTACTGGCAGTTTTTATATTGAGTTATCCATTGGCATTATGTGTGAACCGTATTTCAAAATGTATCGTTAGTTGGGCTTTTGTGGAAAGAGACAGCAGCAGTATGTCTCACCCTCTGTAGATGAAGCTGCGCTGACTAAACTGGGATCCATTATGGGCTGGCCAGCATCTGTTGATCCCGGTCCAGAGGAAAACGGAACTGTGTCCTGAGAAACGAAGAACGAATCGGTACAGGAATAAAAACGCAGAGATCCGGCTTTTTGTATAATGGCAAAAGGCCGGACGCTGTTTTTCGATGGGTTTGAAAAACAGGTTTCTGATAATTTGTTTCTGATATCTGTTTCATGCTTTTCAAAAAGTGAAAGATGGAAATAAAGCGTTTTTGCAAAAACGCGCAGCTCGCACGAAGTGCGAACTCTGGGTTTGGGATGTGTTCCCAACGAGCTTGTGCCGAAAAGCGCGCGGGTCCGGATCGGAACACTGCTTGCCACATCTTAACCATCCATCCGGACACTGCTCGCAGATTTGAAAAAATGGCGGTCGGCACCCTGCTTGCCAGTTTGCAACGTAGAGGCCTACTGTGCAAACGACTGCAGACTATTACGAGTCTGCATTGCTTGCCCAGTACTGAAAACATGTCGAAGCAGTGCCTTGACGGCCGGAACCGTCAACCGTGTCTGAAGGTATTGACAGTTCAAAACCGTGCTGATATATTTGCATCGGTTCTGAAAAAGGATCATTTGGGGAATCAGAATTGCCTGATTCGTTGGATCGGTTCCCGTTCCTGACATTATGTGGGATATCGATTTGGGTATCTGTCCGACGGAATGGATACGGTAAGGCTGCATCAGGGCGGCCGACGGCTGTTTGATAGCCGGGTTACATAGAAGCATATCTATTGGGCGGACTCTTAGGGTTCGTCTATCGGTGCGTTTCTATGTGACCCGGCTCTTTTAGTCCGGAGATTTCAAAAGAAGGAGAACAGCCAAAATGAGAGAAACAAGAATTGACGATGCCGGTCACATCACGGTTAGGAATATTTCGGCTTATTGGATTCCTGAGATCAAGGTCGAACGCGAGATCCACGGAACCGTCTACACCGTCACCGGCAGCTTTGACGGAAACGAGCTTTTGGAAAAGAAGCTCACCCGCATCCTGCTGAAAAATGTGGAGGGTGCCAAATGACAAACGAGAAGAATTCGGTTATAATGGCACCAGCCAATCCTGTGCAGACAGTTGCCCCTGAAAAGGAGGAAACAGAAATGTTAAGGGCAACTGATAAAATCACAGCACTGTACTGCCGTCTGTCCCAGGAAGATGAAAGACTTGGCGAGTCGCTGTCCATTGAAAACCAGGACTTTATTTGTCAAGGGGAGTTTCTGCAATTTAGCATAAAAATGATTTCAGGGCGGCAGATATATTTCTGTCGCCCTTAGAATATATGGGGATTATAGCTGTGTCAATTTCTTTCAGCTCACCCGCTTTGCCAC
>JAFPWO010000013.1 GCA_017394885.1 Lachnospiraceae bacterium
AAACATTCCGAAAGAAACACTGGCAAAAATCCTTGTTTTGGATTACAATAGCGCTGTGTTGGTTTTTTCATTGCAAACTAATTCTAACACAAAAAGGGTCACCTGGCTTAAACCAGATGACCTCTTTTGTTAGAGCTGCTTTTTTCACAGCCCCTTCAGAAAAAGACAGAGCTTTTCTGATAGTAAAATTGTTTTGTTTTCTGCTTCGGTTTATACCGCCGGCATTCAAAGGACACCGTTACGGGTAGAACAGTACTACACCCGGTACATATCCTGCCACATGAGTGACCGGATCATAATACCACTGACTGATCGAAGATGCATTTATAAAGACGTGAGCGTAGTTTGACCAGGTCATATGCATTACATAGCAGTTCGTCTTTTGCTGATATCCGTAAGCAACCATCGCATGCCAAAACGATTCATTAGAAGTGTGTAGTTTCCCACCGATAATACAAGGGCGTCGTTTGTTACAAATCTCGGGCTGCGCCTGATTGATCCAAAGCTTCGTTTTTACATAGGTCGGACTGATGCCATAATCCGTACAGAATCGCCGAATGATTTT
The DNA here is from genome assembly GCA_017394885.1 of Lachnospiraceae bacterium. GTDB lineage: Bacteria > Bacillota > Clostridia > Lachnospirales > Lachnospiraceae > UBA6987. Next base: position 566 of record JAFPWO010000013.1, read on the forward strand.
TGCCATTATATCTGCTCCGGCGCTCATGCTGTTGTGTCCCAATTCATACGCTATTGCGACCAGGTAGTTCGTTAAATTCACCGGTGAATTAATATATGATAACGGTATCTGTATCCTTCCTCTGTTGTGCCAGTATCGCAGTAATAGATTCGTGGCAACATAACCGCAGCCTTTGCCGCAAGCCACCATATAATCAGTATACCCAATCTGACTTTGCGTTTTCAGTTTCGTGAAAAAGCAGTAACCATACGCATAAACGACGCTGCTGCCACTCGGATCTTCGTTGACGGCTCTCGTCCCGTTCTTTTTGCTCAGAGCTGAACTGCCGTCAGTCTCTTCTCTGCCAAACAGGCGGACAGCGCCGACGGCCGTGCCGTCATCTTTCAGATACGCCGCGATCTCCTCATTTTTGCCGCTCATCAGAGAATTCTTCAGCGCGACGCAGTATTCTTCCAGAGCAAGCTGATCTTCCTCTTTGGCTAGGGAGGTCATCGTGTTTTCGATCGTGTGTTTGTAATCGCTGCCGTTTTTCCCGAAATACCAGCTCGGTCCGGCGTAGTACAGATCTCCTCTCAGCCCCTTGTAGGGTGAGTCGCACTCCGGCGCGTACTCGGTAAAGCTGCCGGATTCTTCATGGAGAATAAAGTAACCTGTCGGTTCACACTCGATCAGCGTATACTCGCTGCCGGCAAAATCCTTCAGCGTGCGGAGCGTACAGGCCGTGATCTTCACGCCCTCTTCCTCAGCCAGTTCCTGAACCAGTGCTTTGATCTTCTGTTCACGCAGCGTACCGCGGTCTGCGGGAAGATCCTCACAGACGAATTCAGTTTTCCCGGCGGCCTGAACCTGCGGAACATTCAAAAGGCTGGCAGCTGTCACAAGCACCAACAGCATGGCAAAAAGCTTGCGCATTGTGTTTTTCATTCTTCCTCTACGGACTCCTTTCAAAATGAATAATCACAGATTCTTTTACGCTCTCATTTTCTTGCTTCAATTATATTATAGTTTTATCGTCATATCAATTTAAATATGTACGAGTGATTCGGTATCCACTTAAGATTATAAAGTCTGAGTTTTTATAAAAAGGCGGCTGCTTTACAGCGCCGCCTTTATCATCTCTCCTGTCTCATTCAGTTCTTCCTGCGTGGGGCTGCCTGGCTTCCAGAGGCCCAGCGCGCGGTCGCCCGTCCGCCGCGGGATCACATGCAGATGCAGGTGAAAGACCGACTGGCCGGCTGCTTCACCGTTATTCTGCACCAGATTGAAACCGTCATAGCCGAAGGCCTTCATCTGGGCCGCTCCGATGCGGGCCGCCGTCTGCATCATATGCCCCAGAAGTTCTGCCGGGGCTTCCGTCACATCCTTATAGTGCGCCTTGGGCAGGATCAACGTGTGTCCTTTCGCCGCCGGTCCCAGGTCCAGGATCGCCCGAAGCTGTTCGTCCTCATATACGGTGACCGACGGGATCTCCCCGGCTGCGATCTTGCAAAAAATACAGAAATCCATACTCTCCTCCTTTTATTCCGCCTGCTTCTTCGAAAACAGGCTCTTCACCACACTCAGTGAATAATCATACGCTTCGAGCTTAAACAGCTTCGCGCCGCCCACATACAGCCCGACGCCCAGCGGGATCTGGATCAGCAGTGTCAGCAGATCCGGCAGCCCCAAAAACTGCACACAGTACACGACAGCCGCCATTCCCAGGGAAAGCAGGATCTGCGGCAGCATATCCGTGAGTTGATGCAGGTAGCGGTAATTCAGCAGCTTTTTATTCGGCCAGGAATTAATGAGCTGCGACAGGGTAGAGCTGATCATCGTACCGACAGCCATGGCCATGACGCCGTAGCGCATGGTGATCAGCAGCAGGGTGATGCCCACGCATTTCTTGATGATCTCCAGCTTTAAAAACAGATCGCTGCGCCCCAGGGCCTTGATCGCGTTCAGGTTCGCGGTATGTACGCAGTAGAAGGCATAAACATAACAGAACATCTGCAGGTAGGGCACGCAGGGCAGCCATTTTTCCTTGATCAGGAAGCGGACGCCCGGTACCGCGCAGGCAGCCAGTCCTGCCATCATCGGCATGATAATAAAGGAACTGACCTGGATCGCGCGGCGGGTCGTTTCTTTTACTCGTTCTGGATTGCTCTGCTCGGCCGACATGACCGGAAGCAGCACACTGTCCGTCGCGGAATTTATATTGGTCACGAGCAGACCGGGCAGCGTATCGCCTTTATTGAAGAATGCCAGATCCTCATCCGTGTACTTTTTCGCGATCACGAACTGATACAGCTTATTGTAGACGGTATCGATCAGCGAGCTGGCCATCAGCTTCCAGGCGAAGGAAAAAAGCTCCTTCAGACGCTCGAAAGAGAACATTTTTTTCGGACGCCATTTGACGGTGATCCAGAGAATGATCGTATCCATGGTCATGTTGACCAGGTTCTGTACGATCAACGCCCAGACGCCGTAGCCCTTGACGGCCATCCATATTCCGACCACAGCCGCCATTATCGTTCCGCCCAGCGTCGCGAAGAAGAAGCGCTTGAACAGCAGATTACGGGATACATACGCGGTCTGGATATTGCGCACGCCGCCGCAGATCAGGATCAGAGAAAGCCCCCGGATCGGCCAGGTCAGATCCGAACGTCCAAAAAAGCCGGCTATCAGCGGTGCGGTGAAAAACATCAGCGCATAAAGGCTGACGCACATGACAAGGTTAAAATAGAAAACGGTGGAAAAATCGAGATCGTCCGCGTCTTTTTTCTGTACCAGTGCGTCATTCAGGCCGCAGGTCACGAAAACACTGACAACGGTCGTGATCAGAGAGACCTTCGCAATGGAACCGTATACGGCCGGATCGAGGATCTGCGCCAGTTTCACCGATACGATAAAGGTCACGCCCTGCGCACCGAAGCGTTCGAAGAAACGCCAGAGGAAATTTCCGGCTACCCGTTTTTTATTGTCCATGAAACTTCCTCCTTTCCGCGTTCTTTTCTGTCACGAGACCTTTTGGCTCCGCCTGCAGAGACCGCCTTCGTTCAGGATGGCGCCGTTACTGTTTCAGTTTATCTCTCAAGGAAACGAGCCAGGGCAGCTTCTCCTTCACGTTCTGCCGGAAGGCCTGCTTTCGCCGCGCCAGATAGACCGGACGGCATTCGCCGCTTTGCGCCGCTTTGAGATTGCCGTCTGCCATATACTGCTCGTATTTGGCTTCCGCCATATAATAGCGGCGCAGGCGGATGGCTTCTTCCACGGAATCGTGGTAGCGGCCGCCGTACAGCTTATCCAGCCGCTCCAGCATCGCGATGACCTTCTCATCGCTGGCCAGGCGTTTTTCGAGCTTCTGCCAATTCTGCGCCGTCCAGGACCCGGCCACGCCGTCGTTGTGCACGCACATGACGTCGGCCAGATAACGGACCTTGCCGACGGCGCCCGCGTACAGCAGCGTCGTATAATCCGTAACGCCTTCTATATACAGTTCATCCGGGAAGTCCGTACAGACCTCGCGGCGATAGACGAAAGAGTTGGTCGCAAAACGCCCGGCGCCGCGGCAGAGCAGCTCATGCATCGAAAAATCGCAGTCTGCCTCCTCATCCGGGTACAGGATATCGTCTCCTTCCGGGGCATTCTCAAAATGCCGTTTTGCCCGGCAGACGCACATACTGTATTCCGGGTGCGCCTCCAGAAATCCGACCTGCTTCTGCAGCTTCTCGGGATCGATAAACCAGTCGTCCCCTTCGCAGATGGCAAAGTATTTTCCCTCAGCCTTCGGCAGCAGAAAGGTCTGGATATACGGGGTATTCGGCCGCCAGTACTGGTTTTCCGCCTGATAGATCGGTTTGACGATCTCCGGATACTTTGCCTCGTATTCGCGGATGATATCCGTCGTCCCGTCCGTGGACGCATCGTCATGCACGATCACCTCAAACGGGTATTCGGTTTTCTGCATCACAAAACCATCCAGCGCGCGCCGGATATACGGGGCATGATTGTAGGTCACACAAAGGATCGAAATCAGGGCAGACATCATTTAGTTCAAAATCACATCGCAGATGCGGTCGACCTCTTCTTCTTTGAGTCCGGAATAGATCGGGATCGTCAGGACACGGTCCGCGATATAGGCGGCGATCGGCGTCTTTTCCTTTCCGGCGGTGGGCAGATCCGCATAGCAGCGGTAATCGTTCGTCAGCGGGTAGAAGTATTTGCGCGGAACGATCCCCTCGGCCCGCAGGCGGGCGTCGATCTCGTCCCGGGTATATTTATAGCCGTCAAATATCACGGGATAATAGGCATAGGTCTGCGTCACGCCGGGCTGCGGCGCGCTGAGGCGGATCCCGGGCACGCCGCCGAGCCGCTCGTTATAGCGGTCAGCTGCCAGCTTTCTGAGGCCGATCTCTCGGTCCAGATGCCGCAGATTGCACAGCCCCATGGCAGCCTGGAATTCACTCATTTTCGCGTTGCCGCCGATATAGGCGCAGTCTTCCGGGCCGCGGATCCCGAAATTCTTCAGGTCGTTTAAGCGCTGCACCAGGGCGTCGTCCCGGTAGCACAGCGCACCGCCTTCGATGGTATGGAAGACCTTGGTGGCGTGAAAACTGTACATGGAGAGGTCCCCGAAATCCGCGCTGCTTTTTCCGTCCTTAAAGACCGCGAAAGCATGTGCCGCGTCATAGATCAGCTTCAGATCATACTTTTTCGCCAGCTTGGCGAAGGCGTCCACGTCGCAAAGGCGGCCGTAGACGTGGACCGGAAGGATCGCCACGGTCTTATCGGTGATCAGGGCCTCGGCCTTTTTCGGGTCCAGCGTATAGGATACCGGATCGATATCCGCAAATACCGGGACCAGGCCGTTCCGGGTGATCGCATGGGTGGTCGAGACAAAGGTAAACGGCGTGGTAATGACCTCTCCGCCCTTCGGCAGGTCCAATGCGGCCAGCGCGGTCTCGAGTGCCAGATGACCGTTGGTAAAGAGGGTCACATGCGGCATGTTCAGAAAGCGCTCCAGCTCAGCCTGCAGTTCATCGTGCTTGACGCCCATATTAGTCAGCCAGTGGCTTTCCCAGATGGAACGGATCTCTTCCATGTATTCCTCAAGTTCGGGAAGCGAGGATCTTGTTACGTTGATCGTCATACCGTCTCCTTTCATTTCATCATCGGATGTGCTTTAGTCTGACATAATATTATATCACATCTGCAGGGCTGCTGCCACATTAAATATATTCGCCGGCAGTGATGCGGAACACGCTGCCGGTCATCATGGCGGACGCGTCGGACATCAGATAGACAAGGGCGTCAAGATAGTCGGTCCGCTCCAGCATCCGGCCCATCGGCAGGATCTCCCCGGCGCGTTTTCTGAGCTGGGCTTCCGTTTCGCCCTGCGATTTGCGAAGCGCCACTTCCCCTTCCGTCGGCGTCCAGCCCAGCGTCAGATAATTGCAGCGGATCTGTTCGCAGGCATAATTATGTGCCACATGCTCCATCAGCGTTTTCAGCACGCCTTTGGAGCAGGCGTAGGCCGCGCGGTCCTTCTGGCCACCCCAGGCGTGGGCGGAACCGGTGTAGACGATCGATCCGCCGCCGCCTTCCCTCATATAGCGGATCGCCTGCTGCGTGCAGAAAAAGGCCGCCCGGAAATTGATATTCATGACCTGATTGAAGGTCTCCTCGTCACAGGTATCCAGCGGGGACACCGGCGTGATACCCGCGTACACATAAAGGCCGTCGATCTTCCCGAAGCAGGCGGCGGCTTCGTCCAGAAGATGCCGGCAGTTTTCCACCTTCTCCAGATCGGTATGGACAAAAAGCCCTTCGCTTCCGTAGGTCCGCATCACGCGGATCGACTTTAACGCCGCCTCTTCATCCCGGCCGCCGATCACGACGTTCGCACCGCGGCGCGCGAATTCCTCCGCCGCAGCCCGTCCGACGCCCTTGGTCCCGCCGGAGACGACGATCACTTTTCCTTCCAGCATTCTATCGTTCATAAAAGCTCCAGTGCCCGGTCGGCGTCAAAAGCGCGAAGCAGCATTTCTTCTCCGTTTTCATTCCACACATGCATATGCGCCGCATATTCTTTCAGCGCCTGCGCCAGCGCCTCTTTGCTGTCACAGACCAGATACAGCCGCGTCAGCACCTGCTTTTCCGTCCCGACCCATTCGGGAAGGACCGTATCGCCTTCGTGCAGGCGCCGGATATTGGCTACCACGCGCGGATCCTTCTCCGCTTCTTCCAGGCCTTCGATCCGGGCGATCGTCCCTTCTTTCAGCAAGAACCACTGGGTCGCAGCCCACTTTCCGCGAAGATACGGGTCATCCTGCACCGCCAGGTCCACGTCGCCTTCGCTGCCGGTCAGCGCAAAGCGGATCAGCATCTCCCGCTGGTCGAAACCGTGGATCGCCTTCATCAGCAGATGCGGCGCCTCGCCCTGCAGGCGGAAGCCGGTATCGTAAACATAAAACTCTCCGTCCTCATAAAAGGCGGACAGCATCAGTACCCCGTTGCGGATCCCGATGCCCTTAAAGAGCCGCAGCGCATTTTCATGCATCCGCTCAAAATACTCTTTGATGTGCTTGGACGGATAGGTCCCGCCCAGACACACGCGCGAGAGGCCCGGCTGTTCGTCGGTGGTATAGCGGTCGTAGATGCAGGAAGCGCTGCATACCCCGTCCTTGAAGGTGTAATACAGGCCCATGTCCTCGCACTGCATATAACGCTCCGCGATGAAGCGCTTTACATGGGAAGCTTCGAGCGCCTTATACACCGCCTCCCGGAGATCGTCCTCCCCGTAGCACACCGTCATTCCCATGCCGCTGCAGGAGTCGACCGGCTTGATCATGATCGGATAGCGGAGCTTTTCCAGATCCTCCGAGCGCAGATCCGCGTCCAGATAGTATTCCGGCACCCCGTGCACGCCGTAGCGCTCGCAGGTAGCCTTGAATACGTCCTTGTAGGAAAAAACGTCCACGATCTCCTGCGTGGCATAGCAGGGAAGTCCCAGGGCGTTGCAGACTTTGCAGTACGCGGGGACCAGGATATCCGCGACCCCGACCAGGACGCCGTCCACCTTTTCTTCCCGGGCCAGTGCGATCAGCCCCGGCACGTCCATCCCGTCGACGTCACAGGCCTTCCAGGCCACTTTCTTTGCCGCGTCATACGGGCGGTTGCTGGTCACCAGGGTCTTGACCCCCAGTTCATTGGCCAGGGTCACCAGCGGGATCGTTTCGGGATTGGCTCCCATGATTAATAGCTTTTTGCCATATAAAGAGTCCTTCATTGTGATCGGCGCGCCATGCGGCGCTGTCCTTTCCCCGGTCCGCTTCCTCTTCGGAAAGACGGTTCGGACCGAACTTATCTTATTTATTGTATCAAAAATCTTCCCTGCTGTCTACTGAGGAATCGTATCCTGTCTCACAGCGTGATTTCTTCTCCGGTCCGCATGAACAGGAAGGGAAGATCCGGATATTCTTTCACCATGGTCTCGTAGAACAGATCCGGCCGGCCTCCGTGCGAGGCAAACATTCCGAAATGACAGGGAACGGTGAGCTTCGGGCGAAGCACTGCCGCTAATTTCGCGCAGTCCGCATAATCCATATTGCCGAACTTCCCATTGATACAGGCTGCCATCAGATCGATCGGGCCGTCCGATAAGTATTCCGGGACTCTGTCGGGCCGCAGGCAGGTATCTCCCACAAAGAGCAGGCGCCGGCCGTCGGTTTCGATCAGCACGCCGACCGCGTCCGGAGCGCCTTCCCCGTGATCGCAGTTGATAAAACGGATCCCGAAGCCGGCTCTTTCAAAACGGTCGCCCGGCCGCACATATGCCACCCGGGCCTCGTCGAGCTTCTCTTCTTTGACCAGTTTCTCACAGTCCACGGACGCATACAGGAACGCCCCGTCCTTCATCAACGCCGGCATGGCGTCGGCGTCGAAATGATCCAGATGCGGATGCGTCGCAATGATCACGTCCGCCTGCAGATCTTCCGGCCTGCAGGGCGCGCTGATCAGCCGCTTAAAGCCGTCATGGCCCTCCAGTGTGCGGACACAGTCGCTCAGATACGGGTCGATCACAAGGCGTTTCTTTTCTCCGCTAAGAATGGCGAAGCCCGCCTGACCCAAAAAGAGCAGGCGGGGCTCGTCTTTCACCGCGGAACGCACAGCGTTCTTCTGCATATCATTTCCTCATTCCGTATTATTCCGTCAGCTGAGAGGTGCAGTGCGGGCAGCGAGTCGCTTCGATCGGAATCTCGCTCTTGCAGAACGGGCAGATCTTGGTCGTCGGTTCTTCTTCCTCAGGCGGGTTGGCCGCAAGCTTGCGGGCTTCTTCCGCGGCGCGGGCCTTGTTGATCGCCTTCACGATGCAGAAGACGACAAGCGCCAGAATCAGGAAGGTGATGATCGCGGAGATAAAAGCGCCGAATTTGATGGCGACTTCTTCCTTGACCACTTCGCCGCCTTCCACGACAGCTTCCTTTAACACGATCTTCAGCGCTTCGTCCAGTCCGTCCGCACCGGGGATCAGCGCGATCAGCGGATTGACAAGGTTGGTCGTAAACGCCGTGACCAGCGCGGTGAAGGCACCGCCGATGATGACGCCGATGGCCATATCGATCATGTTGCCCTTGATGGCAAATTCCTTAAACTCAGAAATAAACTTCTTCATGAATCTTCCTCCTTTACCCCTTTCCTAAGCCTAAGCCGTATAGCAGCATCATACTTCAAAGCTTATAAAAAAGCAAGCCGCATCACCGAAAGAACCCGCTCCATCTGTGATTTTTTTCCGATCGAGATCCGCAGGCAGTTTTCCAGAGAAGGGCTCTGTCTGACGAGCCGCACAAAGATATTCTCCGCCTCCCATGCGGCCTGCATGCGCGAGCAGGATCCGGCGTCCGCAAAGCGGAGCAGGACGAAGTTCGCCCGGCTTTCATACGCATAAACCCATTCCCTGAGCGGACTTTCATTGATGCTGCTGATCAGATATTCCCGTGCTTCCTGCACCTCCCGGACATAGTCCTTCATGTAATCGACGTCGGCCAGCGCCGCTTCGGCCGCCGCCTGCGTGATCGTACTGATATTTTTCGGATTGCGGATCTTTGCGACGGCTTCGATATTCTTTTCCGACGCGAGCATATAGCCGAAGCGGATATTGGCCAGTGCGAAGGCCTTGGACAGGGTCCGGCTGATCAGCAGATTCTCATAGCGAAGGACGAGCGGCGCTGCGGTGGTCTCTGCGAACTCTCCGTAGGCTTCATCCACCAGGAAGACCGTGTCCGGGAAACGCTCAAGCAGCGCTTCGATCTCCTCCGCCGGGATGAGCGTCCCGCTCGGATTGTTCGGGTTGCAGAGATAGACGAATTCAGTCTTTGTCTCTTCAATGGTCCGGGCCACCTTTTCCGGCTCGTAGACAAAGTCCTTCCCCAGTTCCAGATAGGAAAGTGCGGCGCCGGTCGATTCCGCGGTCAGGCGGAAATTATCGTAGGAAGGCCAGATGAGCAGGACACGGCTGCCTTCGTGCAGCCAGACCCGCACCAGGACTTCCTGCAGGGCGTCCGACCCGCTGAAATACAGGATGTTTTCCTGCGGCAGCCCCGTATAATCGCAGAGGCGCGCCATCAGGCTGTCGTTTACCGTTGAGGGATACAGGTGGAAAAAATCGTCCTGCGCCAGCAGCGCCTGCACGGCTTTTTTGACGCCTGGCGCCGGCGGAACGGTCGCTTCATTCCAGTCCAGCTTCAGAATCCCACTTCTTTCCTCCGGCTCCACCGACCAGATCTTATGGGACGCTACTTTGTAGGGTTTGATATGGGACAGATAAGGATTCACGCCGCTCATGCCTTGCCGCCTCCGTAATTGATGTAGGACGGATCGATCTCTTTCAGTTCGCTGAAGGTATCGATCTCCTGGATGTCACTGTCCGTGCAGGGCCGGATCACGAGCCTGTACCGGTCTTTGAGCACTGCCATCGGCACCTGCTCCCAGTAGTACTCTTTCCCGCCCGGCATCGCGGCCACGGTCTCCAGATCCTCTGCCAGCCGCGCGCCGTCTTCCGCATCCCAGTATGAGATCCCGATGACCCGGTAACAGTTCAGGCCGCCGCGCCGCTCTTCCAGGATCACGCCGTTTTTCGCCACCGGGAAGCACCAGTCATCGGTCCGCTCGCTGTAGATCCCCAGGAAATTGGAACGGTAATGATATTTCTTCAGAATATGCGGATTGTGAATCAGCAGGTCCGCGTCGCTGATATAGGCGTTCTGCAGCTCCCCCCTGACTTTCAGGGCTGAGAGAATATTGTTGGCTTCCGCATAGTCCGGATTCTCGGCGAAACGGATCGTCGGATACTTCTCCTTCAGCACGTCGAAGCACTCGCCCATATACCCACGGACGATCAGGATATCTTCTATCCCGGCGGCCAGCGCGGCGTCGATCATGCCGTCGATCAGCCGCTTTCCCCGGACCGGGATCAGCGGCTTCGGGATGTCCAGCGTTACCGGAACCAGCCGGGCTCCGAAGCCGGCTGCCATAAATACGATGCGCTTCACCCGGTACGGCTCGAGCTTTTCAAACCCTTCTTCACTCACATATCCGTCCCGGATCAGCCCCTGTTCGCCCAACCGCCGCACCAGGGTATTTACCGTCCCCAGCGAATGACCGGTCATCTGCGCCAGCTCCCGCTGGGACAACGGCCTCCCTGCTTCGGACAGGGCGGCCAGCACGTCAAATTCTTTTTGTGTGATCGCAGCTCCCATTTTTTCTCCTTTAAAAGCAAAGCAGACGTTCAATCCGCATTCAGAATACTACCGGATTGAACGTCTGTCAAGAGATTATGTTCAAATTTTATTGAAAACCTTGTTGTTTTGAACAGATACCGAGCTTATTCGGGATGGCTTTTCAAAAGCCCTCCCGGACCAGGATCCCGTCCCGCCGCAGGGTTTCCTTATACGGGGTGTCCGGGTCCATATGCAGGCTGTGGGTGGTACTGCGGGCCTCAACAGGCGGAAACTCCATATAATTGCCGTATTCCTGCGTCAGAAAATGATCGTACCCAGCAGGTATCGGCAGCATAAACCCTTCGAAAGGCACGCGGATAAGCTCGGCCAGATCTTCTTTCGGGAAATAATTGCTGTGATATGCGTCGACCGTGCTGACCGCGTGGGAAAGGCAGGGGGCGTCCTCCACCGTTTCAAAGCTTCTGGCCAGGCGCTCGATCTCCTTTAGATTCTCGTACGGGTCCCTGCCGGACCAGGAGGCCGCCCGCGCGCGGCCGGCCGCATCGAGCCGCGGATTGCTGCGGCGCATGTAATTGGAATTATCGATATTCAGCGCCTTGATCCGCTCATAAATTTCCTCTCCCAGCTCCGGCACCCAGGGATCCAGGGGGAGGATATCGATCCCGATGCCCTGGTTGATGCCCTGCCAGACATGGAAAGGCGTATAGGCCGTGGTATTGGAGTTGCGGAGCTTGGCGCTCCCGTAAAAGCAGCCCGGATCGGTCTGCGGCAGCTGCAGGAAATACGGCGCTTCAAACCATTCCGGATGCGCGCGGAGAATATCATAATCCGAGCGGGACATCCCGATATCCATATCATCGTCCCAGGGGATAAAGCCGCGATGGCGGACCGCCCCGAGCAGGGATCCGCCGATCAGATAAAACTTGAGGCCGTGCTCCGTGCACACACGGTCCAGTTCCAGCGCCATATCCAGCATGACCAGCCACAGCTTCTTGCGAAGCGGGGTCACGGTAAAATCACAGATCACTTCCTCTTCCAGCCGGGAAGCCGGAAGCTGCCATTTTTCCAGAATTCTCTGCGGTTCCGTCATGAATGACTCCTTCCCAGATTTGCTGCTCCCAGTATACACTTTTCAAAAATATATGTAAATAGACCGCAAAGCCGGCTCCGCAGACTTGTTTTTTTACCAAAAACGACTATGATAGAAAAAGATATCAACAGGAGAAACGATATGGGTACAACTTTTTATTTCGCATGGGAACCGGAGCTCATGGAAACGCTGCAGTCGCACATGGGCACGATCGGCACCACTCTCGCCAAGTTCTTTACCAATTTCGGGGAAGAACTGCTGCTCGTCGCCGTTTTGGGCTTTATCTACTGGTGCTGGGACAAGAAGTACGGTCTTTTCGTCGGGCTGGAGCTGCTCTGCGCCTGCCTGTGGAATCCGATGATCAAAAACATTTTCCTGCGCCGCCGGCCTTACTGTGACCACGCTGGGATCAAATGCCTAAAACCGGTCGACGCGAGCGCCGATATTTACGACCTCAGCGTCCAGGGATATTCGTTCCCGAGCGGGCACTCCGCCAACGCCGCAGCCACCTACGGGGCGATCGCCGCCTATAAAAAGAACCGCCTGCTGACGGTTCTGGCGGTTGTCTTAAGTCTCCTGGTCGGGGTCAGCCGCGTCATGCTGGGCGTCCATTATCCCACCGACGTTCTGGCCGGCTGGGCCCTCGGCCTGCTTATCGTGATCGTAATTTCCCTGGTGCAGAAAAAGGTGAAGCGCCGCTGGCTGCTGTATCTGATCCTTCTGGTGACCGCCCTGCCCGGTTTCTTCTACTGCAAATCGACAGATTTCTATTCCTCGTACGGGATGATGCTCGGGATGGCGCTCGGCGAAGCCTTTGAAAAGCACTTCGTGAATTTCGAAAACACCCGCAATCCATTCTTCATGATCCTGCGCCTGCTGATCGGCTGCGCGCTGTTCTTCGGCCTGAATACCGTGCTCAAGATGCCCTTCTCGAAGGAATTCCTGAACGCGCCGACTATAGCTTCCTTCCTGGTGCGGACCGCGCGCTACGCGTTCGTCATCTTCTTCCTCCTGGGGATCTATCCGCTCGCATTCCGGGTGGAGAAAAAGAAAGAAAAGGCGGTTGCGTAAGCTGTTTTTCCTATAATCCTTCGGAAATCTGTTCCAGTTCAAACACCGTTTCCGCAATATGGCGGGCGGTATCGGAGGCGACCATGGCGGCCGCCCCCGTTTTTTTCTGCGCCTTTTCCCCTGCCGCGCCGCAGATATAGGCAGCCGCTGCCACGGCGGTAAGCAGATCGTCACGATTAAAGCCGCATAAAGCCGCGGCGGCTCCGCTTAAAACGTCACCGCTGCCTGCCGTAGCCATGCCGGGGCATCCCCGGTCACACAGCCAGGTCTCTGTCCCGTCCGTGACCACGGTGGACGCGCCTTTGAGCAGCAGGATACAGCCGGCGCTCCCCGCGGCCTCTTCAGCCGCTTTCACCGGATCGTCCAGGATCTGCGCGGCGCTCAGGCCGCTCAGACGCGCCATTTCTCCGACATGCGGCGTGAGGATCACGCGAGGTTTCCCGCTTCTTACCGCTTCCGGCCCGATCACCGCCAGGGCATTTAACCCGTCCGCGTCCAGGATCAGGGTCCCGTCAAAATGCTCCAGCAGCCATCGGACCGCTTTTACGGTCTCATCACTCATTCCGATCCCCATGCCGAACGCGATCGTACTCACCCGTCCGCACAGTTCCGCAAACTCTTCCTCCCGGAACAGCAGGGAGCCGTCCCTTTCCGAAAGCGGAAACAGCGTGCTCTCCAGAATCTGCGGCGCGATCCAGGCCGATATGCTGCGCGGCACCGCCAGCAGGACAACGCCAGCGCCGCAGCGCATGGCCGAATTGGCCATTTCCGCAAGCCGCGGCGCGCCGCTGTAGCGCTCGCTTCCGCCGATCAGCGCCGTATAGCCGTAGCTTCCCTTGTGCGAGGCATGGAAGCGCCTGGGTAATGCTTTTGCGGCGTCTTCCGCCTCCATCAGTTTCTGCGTCCTTCCGACCGGCCTGATCCCGATGTCCACGTTTTTCAGTTCCCCGATCAGGTCTTTTGCCCGGCCCAGAAAATGTCCTGGCTTATAACCGCCTACAGAAACCGTCAGATCCGAGCGCACGGCTGGATCGCCCTGGCCGCTCTCCCCGGAGAGGCCGCTGTTGATATCCACGGATATCACCTGCGCCGTTTTCCGACATCGGTTGATCTCCCGGATCAGCTCTGCGGCCACGTCTTTTGCCGGGCCGTGGAAGCCGGTCCCGAAGAGGCAGTCCACCAGCGTGCTGTACGAAGAAAGAGACAGACCCGGCTCATACAGCATTTCCGGGATCCCGGCTTTCCGGCATGCGTCCAGATAGTACGCGCCGTCTTCGGAACACCGGTCCTTCAGCCGGATCAGGGTGACCGGAATTTCTTTCTCCCGCAGAGCCAGCGCGATCACATAGCCGTCCCCGCCGTTGTTGCCGCTGCCGCAGAGGACCGCGGCCGGCGCTTTCCAGGAAACCGCTTCCGAGACCGCCTTTCCGGCCCGCGCCATAAGCACCCGGCCGGGCGTTCCCGCCTCGATTGCTGCGGCGTCGCTGGCCCGCATATTTTCCACTGTCAGTATCTCTTTCATGATCCGTCTCCGTTCATAAATCGTCCGGCCGCCTTGTTGCGGAAAAAGAGCAGGCTCTGCAGCCTGCTCTCTTTTTTTGCGGACTTATCGCTAAGTCTATCCCTTTAATTTGTGCTTACTCCAGTTCGATGGTTCCCATCGGGCAGGCGCTTGCGCAGGAGCCGCATTCGATGCAGGCACTCGCGTCAATCTCATACTTGCCGTCGCCTTCGGTGATCGCGCCGACAGGGCACTCACCCGCGCAGGAGCCGCAGGAAATGCAGGAATCGCCAATCTTGTATGCCATTTAGTGTTCCTCCTTCTCGATGGATTTTGATCATCGGCATTATATCGCCGTTCGTCACAAATTGCAAGTGTTTTCTTGCGGCTCAGTTGGACTGATAATCCTTTTTGTAACCGAGTGTAAGCGTGACTTCCTTATCGACATACTTACCGTTTTCCAGGCGCATGAGCGTGATCGTCACTTCGGTTCCGCCGCTGTAATATTTCATGATATTGATCAGATCATCGTAGCTTGATACCTTTTCTCCGTTGAAGGCGGTGATGAAATCGTAGCGCAGGATGCCAGCCTTTTCGGCAGGGGTATCTTCGCCGACTTCATAAACGTACGCACCTTCCGGCATTCCGTAAAGCTGTACATAGGAGCTGCTCAGGTTCTGGAAAACGATGCCCAGGTACGGGTAGTCCTCCTCCGAGACCTCAACGCGCGCCGCCATCAGGGAGAGTTCTCTCATCACATCCTGGACGCCGGAGATCGGAATGGCAAATCCCACACCTTCCACATCGGTATCGCTGTATTTCGCGTTGTTGATGCCGATCAGTTCGCCTTTTTCGTTCAGCAGCGCGCCGCCGCTGTTGCCGGGGTTGATGGCCGCGCTGACCTGCATCAGGACCATGGAAGTACCGTCCTCGAAGGTCACGGTGCGGTCAAAGGCACTGACCACGCCGGTCGTGACGGACTGGCCCCAGCCGAGCGCATTGCCGATGGCAATGACGCCGTCGCCCAGGCAGAGCGTATCGCTCTCGCCGATCGTAATGGTCCGGATCGCCTTCATGGTGCTTTCCTTGAGGGACTCGATCTTCACGCCGATCACGGCCAGATCGTTATCCGCATCGGTTCCTTTGATATAGGCTTCCGCGGATTCATTGTCGATGAAGGTCACATTCAGGCTGATGGCGCTTTCCACGACATGGTTATTGGTAACGATCCAGAGCTCACTGCCGTTGTCTCCGATGATCACGCCGCTGCCGGCGCCTTCCACTTCACGCTGGCGGTTGCCGTAGCGTCCGCTGCTGTACGATTCCAGGGCGGTCACATTTACGGAGACCATGGAGGGCATCGCCTGTTCGACGATATCCGAGACATCTGTCAGGACCACGCCGCTTCCGCCGGGAAGGGCTTCCGCGGTCTCCACGACCGGCTCCCCGTCCTCTACGGTCACTGCCGGCAGCGTACTCTCTTTGTCTCTGTCTCTGTCTTTTTCTTTATTTTCATCGGTACCTTTTTCAATGACACGGTCATCGGAAGGCCGGCTCTGGAAGGAAGAATCCGACTGGCTCGGGAACTCCCGCTGGATATCCTGTCCTTCCGTGCTCTTATAGCCGTTGACCTGGGCTTTCAGATCCCGGATGGTCCCGATCAGGTTTGACGCCGCATAGGTGCAGGCTCCGCCGATCAGCAGGACTGCTGCGAGGATCCCGGCAACAGCCAGCCCTTTCTTTCTTTTTTTCTTCTTCGCGGCGTTTTCCGCTTCATCCCGCGCCGCCTGTTCCTGCTGCCGCTTCTCAAGCCACTCGTTATACTCCCGCTGCTCTTCGGCCAGCCGCGCCGCTTCCTCGGCTGCGATCTCACGCTGCCGGGCTTCTTCTTCCTCGGCCGCCTTTCTGGCCTCTTCTACGGCTTCACTGCCGCTGATCGGATAAGATTCCGTGCTTTCTTCCGCTGTCGTTTCCGGAGCCTTTTCGTTCTGATCTATTTCATCGAACTCGTTCATGGTTTTTCTCCTTTATCCTTTCTTCAATCAAAATGCCCGCTCTCGCTGACATGGTCAGTATAGCGGGCATTTGTGATCAAATTGTGTTTTTCCTGAAACGATCCTGTGATCAATTTCCTCCGGAATAATACTGGATCTCGGCGGCATGCTGCGCGGCGATCCGCTTCACGTTGGCGGACGGTTCAAAGTCCACTTCATTATAGAGGAACTCATGAAGCTCTTTTACATTTTCCACCAGGTCATCTGCGTAGACATACTCCCATGTCCGGTAATGAAACGGGAAGCCCGAGGACTTTGACACATTCAAGGCCCCGGCCTTGGTGATCAGCTGCACGATATCCACGTTATTGATATTGGTGTAGACGTGGTTCGTCGCCTCATCCATGATCCGGAGCAGCTGCGGCAGGCTCATCGTCTTGGCCTTCTGCACCATGAGATTGATGACCTTGCGCTGCCGGTCGGTACGGGCATAGTCGTTGCCGACGTTATAGCGGATCCGTGAATAGCAGAGCGTGTTGACGCCGTCGCAGTGATGGACGCCGGCTTCCATCGGGATACCGACTGCGTCTTTCTGACCTACAACGTCTCTGGTTTCTACAATATAGTCATTAACCGCAATCGCTTCGGCCTCGGTCATCTCAATATCCAGGCCGCCCATCATATCGACCACGATGCCGACGGCTTTCCAGTTCACGCAGACCATTTCGTTGATCTGCAGATCCAGGTTGCGGTTCAGCGCCGCCATGGTCTCATGGGCGCCGAAGCGGGCATAGCTGTCCGTCAGCTTGCAGAAATAGTCCGTTGTGGCCTCCAGAAAGAAATCCCGGTAGACCGACGCCAGCCGGACCTCATAGGTTTCTTTATTGATGGTAGCAATAATAATGACGTCGCCCTGGGTCTGTTTTATCAGATCCTCGGGCCGGCGGGAGTCCACACCGAAGATCACGTATGTATAATAGCCCTTCAGCGTTTCGACGTGGTTGGACGGCAGCGGATTGGTATACTCCTGGGTCGGATCGATCGTCACGATCGCCGTGGTATCTTCGGACGCGTCGGAGACGACGATCTGTTTCGGCGTCGACTCTTCCGCCTGTCCCGGGTCCCGATCGGTCTGCCGCATATCCGGGATCGTGGGATACTCGGTCACCTCGCCGGAAATGGCGGTCTGCTCGGCAGTCGGCAGACGGTGGATCTTCTCCATCAGCGACGCGCCGTAGCTGACGGCAGCATATCCGACCACGACCACAGCCAGCAGCAGGACCTCCAGCGCCAGCCCGATGATCAGCTGTCTCTTCTTTTTCTTATGTTTTTTCTGGCGCTTCAGGTGCTCGCGGTGGGCATTGGTTTCCTCTTCGGTCAGCATTTCCTGCTCCGCAAGATCCTGAACTTTTCCCGTATTTTTGTTTTTAGCCATAAGGATAAACCTCCACGGCTGTATATTATACAATACCGGTTACAAAATCTCAAGGGCTATTTGCGATGCATCGTTTTTTAATAAAAATGAACTTTTTGGAAAAAGAAGGGGGGCCTCGCCGCTGCGAAACGGTAAAAGGAGCGATCCGGGCTTTCCTTCCATGAAAAAGGCGGCACCGAAGTGCCGCCTTCCGTCATATCAGAAAAAGATTACATCATGCCCATGTCGGGATTCATCGGAGCCGCCGGAGCGGGCTCCTTGATGTCCGCCACCACGCTCTCGGTGGTGAGGAGGCTTGCGGCCACGCTGGTCGCGTTCTGCAGCGCGCTGCGGGTGACTTTGGCCGGGTCCAGGATACCGGCCTTGACCATGTTGACATACTTCTCATTCAGCGCGTCAAAGCCGAAGCCGGGCTTGGATTCCTTGACCTTGTTCACGACCACGGCGCCTTCCAGGCCCGCGTTCGCGGCAATGTGGAACAGCGGCGCATCCAGAGCCTTGAGTACGATATTCATACCGGTCTTCTCGTCGCCCACCGCCTTCTCGGCCAGCTCCTTCACGCTCTTCTCCGCGTGGATATACGCTGCGCCGCCGCCGGCTACGATGCCTTCCTCCATGGCTGCGCGCGTCGCGTTCAGCGCGTCCTCCATGCGGAGCTTGTATTCCTTCATCTCGGTCTCGGTCGCCGCGCCGACACGGATCACCGCCACGCCGCCGGCCATCTTGGCCAGACGTTCCTGCAGCTTTTCCTTATCGTATTCGGAAGTGGTCTCGGCCATCTGGGCCTTGATCTGCGCGATACGGGCTTCGATCTCGGAGGATTCGCCCATGCCGTCCACGATGATGGTGTTTTCCTTGCTGACCTTGACGGACTTGGCGCGGCCCAGCAGATCGATGGTCGCATCTTTGAGTTCATAGCCCAACTCGGAGCTTACCACCGTGCCGCCGGTCAGCGCCGCGATATCCTTCAGCATTTCCTTGCGGCGGTCGCCGAAGCCGGGGGCCTTGACGCCCACGACCGTAAAGGTGCCGCGCAGCTTGTTGACGATCAGTGTGGTCAGCGCTTCGCCTTCGATATCTTCCGCGATGATGAGGAGCTTGGCACCGGTCTGGACCAGCTGTTCCAGCAGGGGCAGGATCTCCTGGATCGCAGAGATCTTCTTATCGGTGATCAGGATATACGGATTATCCAGAACCGCTTCCATCTTTTCCATATCGGTGCACATATAGGCGCTGATATAGCCGCGGTCGAACTGCATGCCTTCCACCAGATCGAGCTCGGTGTGCATGGTCTTGGACTCTTCCACGGTGATGACGCCGTTGCCGGTCACCTTTTCCATCGCGTCCGCCACCATGTTGCCGACGCTGTCATCCCCAGCTGAGATCGCGGCTACCCGGGCGATCTGCTGCTTGCCGGAGATCGGGCTGCTCATTTCCTTGATGGCTTCCACCGCGCACTCCGCGGCCTTCTTCATGCCCCGGCGAAGCGCGACGGGATTGGCGCCGGCTGCCAGGTTCTTGATGCCTTCATTGACCATAGCCTGAGCCAGGACCGTCGCGGTGGTGGTGCCGTCGCCGGCTACATCGTTGGTCTTGGAAGCGACTTCCTTGATCAGCTGCGCACCCATATTTTCAAAACGGTCGGGAAGTTCGATCTCCTTCGCGATCGTGACGCCGTCATTGGTAATTAACGGAGAACCGTATGTCTTGTCCAGCACGACATTGCGGCCCTTCGGTCCCAGCGTGACCCGTACGGTATTTGCCAGGGTATTGACACCATTTTCCAGTGCTTTGCGCGCATCCGCGCCGAATTTGATTTCCTTTGCCATGATTGATTCCTCCAGATTACTCCACGATCGCTAAAATATCGCCCTGTTTTACAATGATATATTCCGTGCCGTCCAGTTTGACTTCCGTTCCGGCATATTTGCTGTAGATGACTTTATCGCCGGCCTTCACCTGCATTTCGATCTTCATGCCGTCCTTGTCCACCGTTCCGGGACCGACCGCGATGACTTCCGCCGTCTGAGGTTTTTCCTTGGCCGTGCCGGGCAGCACGATGCCGCTCTTGGTCACTTCTTCCGCTTCCACCTGCTTCAGCACAACTCTGTCCGCTAAGGGAACTAACTTCATATTTTCTGCCTCCTTGCCTTGCGCTTCGCTTTTGTTAGCACTCTTTTTCTTTGAGTGCTAATTTCATTATAATCACTTTCTCCCAAAATGCAAGCCCCATTTTGAAAAAAAAGAAGAATTCACAAAAGCTTCACGAAAAAACTTTTTACAAACCTTTACTTTTTGCATAAGCTCCGCTAAAATATTATGTTGGGAAAACGGGAGACACCCGCAGATTTTCGAAACCATTCAGGAGGTACTTATTATGGCAAAAGGACGTTTATTGGCTCTGCTCAGCGGCGCAGCTCTGGCCGGCGGCATCATTTATCTTAAAAATCACGCGGAAATCCTCAATCCGGCTCCGGCTGCGGAAGGCGAACCGGAAGGCGAACCGGCTGACGCGGCCTGGAAGGCTGCCGAACCCGAAGGCGGCGAGGAAGTATCCGCAGAAGAAATGACCGAACGTTTCAAAGAAGACGCAGCCAAGGCTTTTGATGAATTCAAAGGCGACGCCAAGGCTGTGACCGATGAGATCCTGGTCGGCTTAAAGAAGGCCGTTGCGGATATGAAGCAGGCCATCGAAGAAGCCAAGAAGGCAGCGGAAGCCCGAAAGGCCGAAGCGGAAGAAGAAGCGGCGGAAGAATGCGAATGTGCCTGCGAATGCAAATGTGAAGGCGAAGCTGCCGAAAAGTTTGAAGAAGCGGCCGAGAAATTCGAAGAATGCTGCTGCGCGGCTGAAGAAAAAGCCGAAGAGCTGGCGGCCGAAGCCGCCGAAAAAGCGGAGTGCTGCTGCGAAGGCGCAAAGGAAGCGGTCGAAAACGTGGTGGAAACCCTCGAAGAAGCCGTGGAAAACAACTAAGCATCATCAAACGAAAAAGCCGGGGCGACCCGGCTTTTTTGTATGGGTGCGGAAGCCGGGACCGGCCCCGCTGCCACAACACTCTTATTTGTTCTTGCTGCTCTGCGCTTTCATCACGATCTGCAGGACCCACTGAACGATACGCAGGATCTCCAGGATAAAGTCACAGATATAGGAAATGATATAGGTATCGAAGACGTTCTTCATGACCTCCCGTTCCTGCGGCGTGGCCAGATCGTATTCCTCTATCATTTCCAGCGCACGCTGGTTAGCCTTCTTTTCCACCGGAATATTCAGGGCCGTCACGATAAATCCGGCGATCATGAACAGGACCCCGAGGACGATGCACATCCCCGCGATCTTTCCGTCCGTCTTCAGAACATAATAATCCAGAACGCCGCCGATCAGGATCAGCGGGATAAAGAGAAACGGTCCGAAGACACCGATCAGGGACAGGGTATTGCGGATCAGCGTCTTTTTATCGCCTTCCTCGCAGAGCTTGGCCAGGCCGACCTTCTGGAGCGCCAGCGCGGTGGACGTCACCGACTTCTTATTGTCGATCTTTCCGAGAATGCTTCTCAGATAGATCGTTTTGGTATAGACATTGTAATAATTACCGAACAGGGCTTCCCGGATGATGCCGGCCTTTCTCACCTTAATGTGGGTCAGGCCTGCTGTATCCAGTGCGTAGCGGGCGGTCTCCAGACCCGTCATCTGGTTCGAGACCGGCATCCGGTTGGCCTTGCTGTAGCGGATAAACACAATGATCTTCATGACCAGCGCCACGATCGCCATGATCAGGACCAGTGCGCAGACGACAAGATACGCGATCGCGAGCGGACGGTTGGCGCCGTATTCCGTTGTTATCGTCTCAATCAGAGTCTCGATGAATTCTTTTACCTTCATACTGCTTCTCTTTCCGGTTGCCCGGATCCTCTCCTCCGTATTCTTTTCACGAAGAAATATTATAGGGCAGGAGCGGGACTGAGTCAATCTTTCGGCAAAGAAATCCCTTCGAAAAAAACAACGCGGAAACTTCCGCTTGTATCTTTTTACGATTTTTGATACGATATCCGCAAATAACAGCCGTGACAAAGCGTTCTGTCAGCATTTTCATATGCTGTCCGGACAAGAAAGGTTTACCATGAAAGAATCCAAAAACTATACTCCCGATGAACTCCGGTATCTGTCGCTTCTGGCCCACCAGTTTCCCACGGTGCAGTCCGCCGGGACCGAGATCATTAATCTTCAGTCGATCCTGAGCCTGCCCAAGGCCTGCGAACATTTTATTTCGGACGTGCACGGCGAGCACGAAGCATTTCTCCATATACTGAACTCCTGCTCCGGCGTGGTCCGGGAAAAAATAGATGAACTGTACAGCAACACCGTTTCGCGGGAAGACCTGGATCAGCTCGCCACACTGATCTACTATCCGGAAGCCAAGCTGAAGCAGTTAAAGCCCCAGATCAAAAACCGGGAGGAATGGTACCGCATCACGCTGCACCGGCTGGTGGAGCTGTGCCGGGCGGTATCCTCGCGCTACTCCCGCTCCAAGGTCCGCAAATCTCTTCCCAAAGAATATGCCTATATCATCGAGGAACTGCTGCAGACACACAACGAAGAGGTCGATAAGAAGGACTATTTCGAGAATATCATCTCGACCACGATCGAGATCGATCAGGCGCCCGGGCTGATCGCCGCGGTATGCACGGTCATCAAGCGGCTGGCGGTGGATCACCTGCATCTGGTCGGGGACATCTTCGACCGCGGCCCGCGCGCGGATATCATCCTCGACGCGCTGCTCGACTACCACAGCGTGGACGTCCAGTGGGGCAACCACGATATCCTCTGGATGGGCGCCGCTTCCGGCAGCCGGACCCTGGTCGCCACGGTGCTTTCCAACTCCATTCACTACAACAATCTGGAGGTCGTGGAAACCGGCTACGGGATCTCCCTGCGGCCGCTCTCCGTCTTCGCCAACGAAGTCTATAAGGACTGCGACACCTCATGCTTCAAGGTCAAGCTGACCGGGGACGCGCAGTTCACGGAAAAGGACAAGCTTCTTTCCGCCCGCATGCACAAGGCGATCACCGTCATCCTGTTCAAGCTCGAAGGGCAGAAGCTCCTGCGCCATCCGGAATATGACATGAACGACCGGCTCCTGCTGGACAAGATCGACTATGAGAACAAGTGCATCACCATCGACGGCGTGACCTGGCCGTTAAAAGACACCGATTTCCCGACTGTCGATCCGGCCGATCCGTATACGCTCACCGAGGAGGAATCCTCCGTCATCGACCAGCTGACCGCTTCGTTTACTCACAGCGAAAAGCTGCAGAAGCATGTGCGATTCCTGTATTCCAAGGGCAGCCTGTACAAGATCTACAATGGAAACCTTCTCTTCCACGGCTGCATCCCCATGACCGAAGACGGCGAGCTGATGACTTTCCGCCTGGGCGGCAAGGAGAGAAAGGGCAAAGCCTTCTTCGACTATGCGGATAAGGCGGCGCGCCAGGCATATTATTTCAAGCCGGACTCCCCCGAAAAGCAGCTGGGGATGGATTTCCTCTGGTTCCTGTGGGCCGGCCGCAACAGCCCCATCTTCGGCCGCAACCGCATGACGACCTTCGAGCGCCGGCTGATCGCGGACGAGGCTTCCTGGACCGAGCCGAAGAACGCCTATTATACCCTCTACCAGCAAAAAGAGGTCTGCGAGTTCCTTCTCAAAGAGTTCGGGCTGGAGGGCGAGCACTGCCATATCATCAACGGTCACATTCCGGTCAAGGCCAAGAAAGGAGAAAGCCCCATCAAGGGCGGCGGCAAGCTGATCGTGATCGACGGCGGTTTCTGCAAGGCCTACCAGCCGACTTCTGGCATTGCGGGCTATACTCTGATCTTCAACTCAAGCTCTTACCGGATCGTTTCCCATCAGCCCTTTGCGACCCGGGAGATCGCGATCCGCGAAAACTTCGATATCACCTCCACCGCGGTGGTCTTTGAGCGGCTGGAGCGGCGTCTGACCATCCGGGATTCGGATATCGGCCGCGAACTGCAGGCGCAGGCGGACGACTTAAAAGCCCTGCTGCAGGCCTACCGGGACGGCGTCGTCAAAGAAGATCACGGGAAAGCCTGAAGCTTTCTTCTCCTGCGAAAAGCGGAGTCCTCAGGACTCCGCTTTTCATACTGTCCGCATTTACCATGATCCGCGATCACGGCCCGTCCGCCCTGCGCGTCCCCGGTGCGGGGAGCTGGACGATAATGACGGCAATAAACATGATGACGCATCCCCAGCGTTCGCGAACGCTCATCGTCTCGTGCAGCAGCAGAGCGCCGGCCAGTACGGCAAATACCGATTCCAGGCTCATCAGGATCGACGCGACGGTCGGATCCGTAAACTTCTGCGCCACGATCTGCAGCGTATACCCCATACCGCCCGAAACCAGGCCGCAGTAGAGGATCGGGATGAGGGCCGAAACAATTTTGTCCGTGCCCGGGGATTCCAGAAGAAAGGCGGCCGCCCATGAGACGAGCGAGGCCGTCAGAAACTGAATGGCGGAAATGCGAATCGGATCCCCGCGGCTGACGAAATGATCGCAGCAGAGGATATGCCCGCTGAACAGCACCGCGCAGACGCAGATCAGTGCGTCTCCGGAGGCTATGGTAAAGCTCTCCGTCATGCAAAGCAGGTACATACCGCACAGTCCCAGAAGGACAGCCAGCCAGACGAGCCAGCTGTTTCGCTTTTTAAAAAGCAGGAAACTGAAGATCGGAACGAGGAGCATATACAGCGTCGTAATAAAGCCCGCCTTGCCGGCAGTCGTCGTTACGATCCCCATCTGCTGAAAAATGCTCGCCAGAGAAAGAAAGATGCCGCAGCAGACGCCGCCGGCCACGTTATTGCGAGAGAAGGCTCTTTTTTCTTCCGGATCCGCAAAAGCTTTCGGCTTCATCAAAAACGAGACGAGCCCCACGGCAACAGCGGCCAGCGTCATGCGGGCGGCATTGAAGGTGATCGGTTCGATATAATCCATCCCGACACGCTGAAAGACAAAGGCCGACCCCCATATGGCCGCCACAAAAGTCAGTATCAGGCATCCGAGAAATTGTTTCTTTTTCATAACGCAGAGAACAGGTCAGGCAGCGGGACGCGCGAAGCGCAGTTCCGCATCCTTCCATATTGCTTTCCTGATAAGCAGGATATACACGATCAGGATCACCATGGTCGAACCCCAGCCGAGCGGGAAGCCGAAATAGATGACCATGAGCTCGCCCGGCCAGCGGGCTGTCGCCCAGGCGAGGAAGATCTGGCGGATCCCCACCATCCCGATCAAAGATAAAATCATCGGGACGTTGCTGCGTCCGTAGCCCCTCAGATAGCCCAGCATGGATTCCCGGACGACGATGAAAGAATAACACGGCGCCAGGAAGCGGGACATGCCGGAGCCGGCCTGGATCACCGCGGGATCCTGATTGAAGAATCCGACCACGGTAGGCGCAAAAATATATACCGTCAGCGCCAGGACGGCCGTTACGCTGGCGCTTAAGCCCATCGCGTACCAGATTCCTTTTTTGGCTCGCTCGGTATTCCCCGCTCCCAGATTCTGGCTGACAAAGGTCGTCCCGGTCATGGCCAGGGATTTGCACGGCAGTATTACAAAACGGTCCACCTTCATCGCCGCGCCGATCCCGGCCGTCACGGCGGTCGGGAAAGCGTTGATATAGGACCAGACAAAGATGTTGGAGAAAGAGATCAGCGCATTCTGCAGCCCTGCGCCGAAGCCGACTCTGACGGAGGAAAGGACCATCTCCCGGCCTTCCCGCCAGGTCTCGCCAAACGCGACGGCATGCGTGCCGACCCGGGCGCGGATCATCCGGTAGATCAGGTATACCGAGATGCCCTGCGACAGGATCGTGGCAATGCCGACGCCGGCGGTCTCCCAACCGAAAGCTGCGACGAAGACCACGTCCAGGATAATATTCAGCACGCTGGTGACCGCCAGGATCTGCAGTGGGTCGCGGGAATCTCCCACCGCGCGCAGGATCCCCGTCCCGCAGTTGTAAATGACCGTAAACATGAGCCCGGCCAGATAGATCCGCAGATAAACGATCGCTTCGTCATAGATCTCCTGATTGCAGCCCGTGATCCCGAGCAGTACCGAAGCGAGCAGGATCCCGATGGCGGAAACGACCACGCCGAGGGCGATAGAGAAGGTGAACGCATAACGGACCGCGCGGCGCGTTTTTTCCTGATCGCCGCTGCCGAAAGCCCGGGCCACCATGACCGTATTCCCGATCGACATGCCGTTAAAAAAACCGATCAGGAGATTGGTGATGGGCCCGCACACGCTGATCGCCGCGAGCGCTGCCTGGCCGACGAAATTGCCCACCACCAGCGAGTCTACCGCGATATACAGGTTCTGCAGCAGTTCGCTCAGC
This sequence comes from Lachnospiraceae bacterium, assembly GCA_017394885.1. GTDB lineage: Bacteria > Bacillota > Clostridia > Lachnospirales > Lachnospiraceae > UBA6987. The sequence goes on from JAFPWO010000013.1 coordinate 26,785, forward strand.
ATAATGGGAACGGCAAAGAGGACCAGCTTTCTGATCACCGGCCCTTCCGTGAAATTGATCGTTGTTCCCTTTGCCTGCGGCTGCATCCTGTCTTAAGCCTCTTTACTTACTGAACGGAAGATTCAGTTTTTCCAGAAGTGCCGTTACGGCGTCAAAATCCGCTTTGACGGCGTGATCGTCACTGACAGTGATCTTCGTTCCGTCCTTGTAATCTTTCATGAGCGCTTCTTCCAGCTCCGTGAGCGTGACCGAACGGCCTTCGTAGACGATCCCGTCGGCTTTGACCACGATATCCAGGATCCCGTCGTCCTCGGTCTCTTTCTGCGTCTCCTCCGGTGTTTCCGCCGTGGTTTCCGCCTGGGTCTGGGCCGCGGAAGAAGCCGTATCCGGGTTCAGCGGAGTCCCGTTTAATGCGCCGCTGAGGCCGAGATATCCGCCGCCGCCTAAAAGCGCGAGGATCAGGGCCGCGCCGGCGACTTTCCCGCCGCCGCCTTTTTTCTTACTGTTTTCTCTTTTCACTTCCTGTTCCATTTTGATTTCTCCTTTACGAAAACAGATCCATTTCTATTAAGCTGAAGGGGATATCCCTTTCTTTGGCTTCCAGCTTCAGTTCCCGGATCGCCCGTTCGATCAGTTCATATTCCGCGTAATAGATCTGGCTGCGGTCGTACTGGAAGACCAGAAATACGGTCTCCCAGCCAACGGTGTTCAGCTGCTCCGTGAGCTGGCTGCGCAGCCGGTTCGCGGCATAGGTCTCATCGCCCCAGTCATACCGGATCAGGACGCGCTCCTTATCTTCTCTTTCCACCCGGATGGCGGCGTCTGCGCCGACGCTCACCGTGATAACGATACTGTTCTCCATGACCAGGCCCTGCGAGATCAGGCGGCGTTCCATCTCGCCGAGCTGCTCTTCAAGCGCTTCGGCCTCCTGCTGCAGCGATTCTTTCTCTGCCTCGGCCGCCTGCCGCAGCGCTTCTTTATCCGAAAGCGCTTCTTTCAGCTGCTCCTGCGCCTCCTGCAGCTGCGCCTTGTCCGAAGCGGCCTGGTCCATCGCCTGGGCCGTCTGGCCGCGCGCCTGCGTTAAGATCACGAAGATCATGATCAGGATCACGTCAAGCAGAGAGGTCAGTTCGATAAAGATCTCCCGCTTTTTCATGCCTTTTCCTCCTGCAGCAGTTCCCGGCGTTCCAGGAGAAGGTCCACGTTTTTATCGTTATCCTCGATGCGGGACGATAAAAAGCCGTCCAACAGCTTGAATATGATCGCAAAAACCAAGCCCCAGAAGGTGGAGGTCAGGGCCGCGAAGAAATTCTGCTGCATATCCGACATGTCCGCCACCATCGGCAGCAGGGAAACGACCGTGCCGAGAATGCCGAGCAGCGGAAAAATGGCGGTCACGTTCACGAAGATCGAATACAGCCCCTCCGAACGCTTCCGCAGCGCCACGATCTTGTCTTCGTCCATGGAGCGGATGGCGCGGGCCACCGCCTCGGGATTCTGCCGGTGAGACGGCACGAAGATCACCAGATGCAGCGTCTTGTACAGCTCATCCGTATAGCGTCTTGTGAAATAATAGCAGACGCCGTTCAGGATCGCCGCGATAAAGATCAGCAGATCAAAGCCGAAGAGATTTTTCCCTATCACCTGCCAGAAAGACATGTCCGCTCCTTTCCGTCCCGAAAGCTTGTTTCCCGTTTGCTTCAGTTGCTGCCGAATTCGCCGTCCTCGATCGCTTTGACCTGGACCGCGAACTTCTTCATATTTTCTTTTCTCCAGTCCTCGAGATCCTGGCACCACTCCGTAGCCAGGAAGGTCTTCACCATCTCGACCGCCATCTCCGGACCGACGATCCAGCCGCCCATGCAGAGGATCTTCGCGTTGTTGATGGCGCGCGCCATCTTGGCGGCGTAAAGGCTTTCGCAGGCCACTGCGTGGACGCCCTGAAACTTATTGGACACGATATTCATGCCTGCCCCGGTGCCGCAGATAAGTACGGCCCGGTCAAAGCTTCCGTCCCGCACCAGCGGAGCTACCTTCCCGGCCACGGCATAATAGGGCATCACGTGATCAAGGTCCTGTGTTCCGAGGTCTTCAAAATCCGCCCCGGTCTCTGTCAGATATGCTTTCACAGCTTCCTTGACGAGAAAACCGGACTTATCGCTTCCAATCGCTATTTTCATATTATTCATCCTTGTCTTTGTTATTCTTTTTTAGCAAGCAGCGCCGCTTTTCGGATGGCTTCTTTGATATCTTCTTTTGTCAGGCCCATCACTTCCCGCAGGTACGGGAGCTTTCCGACTTCCCCGAAACGGTCCGGAATGCCGAGTGCGCTGACCGGGATCCGCTCCGTTGCCAGCGTCTCCAGGATCGCGGAATGAAGCCCGCCGATCACATTATGGTTTTCTACCGTGAGCACCGCCCGGGTCTTCGCCGCGGAACGCAGCACGGTCTCCCGATCCACGGGTTTGATGGTATGCACGTTGATCACTTCGCAGGAAATCCCCTCTTCCGCCAGTTCCTCCGCGGCAGACAACGTATCCGCGGTCAGCATCCCGCTCACGAAAATGCTGACGTCGCAGCCTTCCCGCAGCATATCGGCCCGGAACAGGTCGAAGCGGTATTCCTCCGGAAAAACGGTCGGCAGTTCCTTGCGGAACAGACGGATATAAACACAGCCCTCGTATTCATAGAGGACCGGCATGGCGGCTCGCAGCTGTACCGCATCCACCGGCTCGAAGATCACCATACCGGGGATCGAACGGATCACCCCGATATCTTCCATACTCATATGGGTGCCGCCGTTTAATTCCGCGGAGATCCCGGGATCTGTTCCGACGATCTTCACGTTCTGTTTTGCGTAGGCAATGGAGATCGCGATCTGATCGCAGATCCGCCTTGTCGCGAAAGGCGTAAAGCTCTCGATATACGGCTTAAAGCCGTAACTGGCCAGCCCGGCTGCGATCGAAGCCATATTCTGCTCCGCCACACCGCAGTCAAACATCTGCTCCGGGAAGCGTTCGTACAACGCGCGCGTACCGCTGGCCTTGGCCAGATCCGCGTCCAGCACGACCACGTGCTTATCCTTTTCCATCAGTTCAGCCAGACAGGCCGCGTAAACCGCCCTCATCTCCATGGTCAGGCCTCCCCCCGGATCTCGGCGATCGCACGCCGCGCATCCTCTTCCGAAAGATTTGTGTTGTGATTGGCCGCTCCCATAGCCTCGATAAAGGATACGCCGCAGCCCTTGACTGTATGCAGGATCACCATGGTGGGACGTCCGCTCCCGCGGTTTTCTTTGGCGGTCCGGACGGCCTGCCGCACCGCATCGGCGTCATTTCCGTTCGTCACTTCCAGCACATTCCAGCCGAAAGCTCTCCATTTTTCCGCCAGCGGCGCGATATCATTGACTTTGGCGACGGTATCATCGATCTGCAGTTTATTATAATCCGTAAAACCGATCAGATTATCCAGCTTCTTCGCGGCGGCAAACATCGCCGCTTCCCAGATCTGACCTTCCTGGCTTTCCCCGTCGCCGATTATGGTAAAGATCCGGGCCCCGTCTTTTTCGAGTTTCGCGCCCAGCGCCGCGCCGACCGCGCAGGAAAAGCCCTGCCCGAGGCTGCCGGTCGTCATATCGATGCCGACGGTCAGGTTCATATCACAGTGGCTCGGAAGATGCGTGCCGCCCTGATTTAAGGTCAGCAGCTCTTCCTTTCCGAAATATCCGCGGTTGGCCAGGGTGGCGTAAACCGCCGGGCCGGCATGCCCCTTGGAACAGACCAGCCGGTCCCGCCCCTTCTTTTTCGGATCGGCCGGATCGATATTCATCTCTCCGAAATACAGGACAGCAAGCAGTTCCACGAGCGAAAGGCAGCCGCCCACATGGCCTACCCCCAGATGCCCGATACAGGTCATGATATCGCAGCGGATATCCCTGCATACACGTTTCAGTTCCGGATCCAAAGGATCTCCTCCTTTTTAAATAAGATTTCTCCAGTTTGATATTATTGTTTCCCCGCGGCTTTGTCAATATCTGCCGCTCCGAAATCCCCGAAAGTCTATTGACAAGGGCTGCTTCAAAAACTATGATGAAATCAGATTTTTACGAGTTCGGAGGCTTTTATGAAAGACTTTACCCCGGTGTATGTTCCCGTCGGCGTACCCACTTTTCACAGAGAAAGCGCGGCGGATCAGTTCATGCGCAGCAAAAATCTTCTCCGGGAACTGGATCCGTCTTTTGTCTTCCCGGAAGAAATGCTGCTGGGGATCGACACGCTCCGCGCCTATCTTGCCGCGCAGCAGGCGGACATGATCGTCTTTCAGAATCTGACCTTTGCGAATGCGGCTTACATGGCGGAAGTGCTGCGAAACTTTGACGGGCCCATCCTTCTCTGGACGCTGCGCGAGCCGGTGATCGACGGCGGACGTCTGCGCCTCAATTCCCTGACCGGCGCTTACTCGGCCGCCAACACGCTGCGCGCTTTCGGGAACCGTCCGTCCATCTATGTTTACGGAACGCCGGAAGAAGTTCGTGTCCGGGAAACGATCCAGGCTTTTCTTTCGGCCGTCCGTATCAAAAAAGCCTTGCGGAGCCTGAAAATGGCCGCGGTCGGCCATACGCCGCAGGGCTTCGGCTTCGGACGGGCACTGGACGCCGAGCTTATGCATACCTTCGGAATCGAGCTGGAAGCCATCGAAGTCCGTGAACTGATCGATCAGGCCAGCGCTTTCTCTGACGAAGACTGCGCTGCTTTTCTGGAAAAAACACGCTGTGCCACCTGCGGCCTGGAAAACACACCGGCGGTCAATCAGAAAGACCACGCCCGTCTGTATAAAGCCTATCATGACTATGTCACGGAACAGGGGATCGGCGCGCTGGCATCCCGCTGCTGGCCGGACTTTTTTACCGCTTTCGGGACGCCGGTCTGCACGGTCCTGTCGCTCTTAAACGATGACGGCATCGCTGCAGCCTGTGAAGCGGATATTTATGGCGCGCTGTCCATGTGGATTGGGATGCAGCTTTCCGGGCAGCCGGTCTTTTTCGGCGACCCCGTCTCCCTGAATGAAGAAGAAAACACGCTTACGTTCTGGCACTGCGGGGCAGCGGCCTGTTCGCTCGCCCGGAAGGATACCGGAGCCGTCATCGGCGTTCACCCCAACCGGAAGATCGGTCCGGCCATGGATTTCGGCTGTGAGGCATATCCCGCAGCCACCATTTTCCGCGTCGGCCGTGAACCGGACGGCTCCTTCCGGTTTTTCCTTATGGAAGGAGAAGTGCTGGATAAGCCGAAGCAGTTTACCGGGACCTCGCTGGTCGTCCGCACGGATACTCCCTGCCGCGAAGCTGTGGAAAGAAGCGTAAAAGACGGATTCGAGCCGCATTTCGCGGTGATCCGCGGCCGGCACGGCGCGGCTTTGCGCATGCTGGCAGAGCTTTTGGGCTTCCCGGTCTGCCGGTATTAAACGCAGAGACGATGCTCTGCACATCCATTAATCCGGCAGCGGCGATGCTCTGCATCGCCGCTGCTTCACTGTCACCGTATTATCCCAGAAGTTCGTTTTTCTTCACCTGCAGTTCTTCGATCCTCTTCTTGCTCAGCGGATAGACAAAACGCAGAATGATATAGACCAGAAGGAAGAGCACCGCGGGAATCATGACCGAGCTGTTGTACATGCTCTTTAACGCTTCCGCACTTAACCCCTCGGTCTTTAATTCGCTGCCGTTGTAACCGATTTTCAGCAGCGGTACATTGATCAGGATCGTCGCGACAGTCTGTCCGAGCTTCCGCATAAAAGTATAGAATGCATAGCTGGTCGCCTCATCGTTTAATCCGTACGTTACTTTATTATAATCGATCGCATCGGTCGCCATGACCCAGATCAACAGGAAAATGAATGCCGTCCCGATCCCGCTGAACAGACAGGCTGCCAGATACAGCCATACATTCGTGATTCCGAACAGGGCCAGCACGAACAGCAGCAGATAGAACGCCGCTGCCACCAGGATACCGGCCGAGCAGACCTCGCGGCGACCCAGTTTGTTGCCCAGCTTTGTGGCAAAGAACATGATCACGGCAACCGGCAGATACTGGAAGACTGTCGGCAGCATGGTCAGCCCCGGCTGATTGAAATAGTGGTGGAAAAGATAAGTGTTGTATCCCTGTCCGAACATCTGCGCCGCCAGGAACAGCATGCTGGCCAGACTGATCGCCATGAACGGCCGGCTCTTGAGCAGGGTCCTGACGACCTTCATGGTCTGTCCTTTTTCGCGCGGCGCCGGCTCGGATTTCACGCGTTCCTTCGTCAGAAGATAGCAGACCGCATAAGCAACGACGCAAAGAGCGGCAATGATCACCGCGCCGATGAAGACACGTTTCGAATCCATCTGTCTGGATCCGTCTGCCAGCTTGACGTAGCAGAAACTGGCCAGCACCATGGCGGGCATCGCTCCGAAGGTGGAGCCGATCGAACGGAACACGGAAAGGGAGGAACGCTCCTTATCGTTCGAGGTGATGACCTGCGCGAGTGAGCCGTACGGAATATTGATGCAGGTATAAAGCATTCCAAAAAGAATATAAGTCAGATAAATCCATGCCAGCCGTCCGTCGGCGCCGAAGCCGCGTACGTCCGCAAACATCAGCACCGCCGCGAGAGCGACCGGGATCGCGAAGACCTTGATCCAGTGGCGGTAGCGTCCGTCCTTGCGGGGCTTGGCCCTGTCAATGATCCGTCCCCAGATCGGATCGTTGACCGCATCCCAGATCCGGGCGATGATCGTCATGATCATAACACTTAAAACGCTGATTTCGAGCACATCGGTATAATACTTGTTCAGCACGCTCTGTGTCAGCCCGAAAACCAGGCAGGAAGCCAGATCACCCATCGCATAGCCGATTTTGTCCCGTGACGTGATTCCGCTTGTGCGGGAAATATAAGTATTCTCCATTGCTTTCACCTTTCCGTTTCTATTTCACAGCCTGTACCGCTTCCCGGAACAGTTCTGCATAGGCACTATCTTTCCGATAAAACACCGGGATCTCGCCGAGCGGCGCTTTCACTTCATAGATAAGCCCGCCCCTGTACTCTTTTCCGCTCCATAAATGGATCCATTTTCCTTCCGGCAGGAACAGTTTCCGATTGACCGCCTTCCGGCGGATGACCGGACAGACAAACAGATCCTCCCCCAGGAAATAGGCATACGGGTCATACCCTTCCGCAAAGCGCATCTTTTCCCAGAAATCCGGCCGCATCGCGGAAATGCCGCGCGAAGCCAGCTCCGCGCAGTGCCGGATATAGGGTTTGAGCGCCGCGTGCAGCTTCGTAAGGCGTACGGTGTGCGCTTTCACGCCCGGCGCGTCAAACTGGCTGTTGGCCCAGGGCCGCAGGGACTCGTGGCTGCGCATCAGGAGCGAAAAGGTATTCATCTCCATCCAGCGGATAAAAAGCTCGTCATCCCTTTTCATCTTGCCGAAGGTAAAGAAACCGCCGATGTCACTGTGGATCATCGGAGCGCCGCAAAATGCGAGCGAAAAGCTGGCCGGCATCACGCATGGCATCCCATAGTCTTTGCTCAGATCCGTATGCTGATCTCCGTTCCACATGATCGGCGCATACGTCTGTATGCCCAGATAGCCGGAGCGGGAAAAGAACATCGCGTCGTCTGCGCCGTACTCTTCTATCGCCTCCCGGTTGATCTTTGCCCAGAGAACAGGCCAGCGGTTGTGCAGCGAAGCGGGGTCACCTTCATGAAGGACACAATCCACTGGCAGATATTCTCCAAAGTCTGCCATCCAGCCGGAAATGCCCAGGTCCAGCATGTTTTTCCTGATAAGTTTCTCTTTGATGAAGCGGACGGCTCCGGGATTCGTCAGGTCCAGCATGCCTGCATCGAAGGTCGTGGACCGGATATGGTAAATGCTTCCGTCCTCATGCGTGATCAGATATCCGTTTTCCGCGCAGAGCTGATACAGACGGCTTTCTTTTACCAGATAGGGATTGATATACGCCAGGAACCGGACCCCGCGCGCGTTCAGCTTTGCGATCGCTTCTTTCAGGTTCGGATACAGCGCCTCATCCGCCTCCCAGTTCCACCATACCTGTTTGCCCATGACGGTCCGGTTCTCCCCGCACCAGTCCTGGCACCACACGCCGCAGACCTTCGCGCCGGCATCCAGCATGGCGAAGGTTTTTTCCAGCACGGTTTCTGTCCCGCCCTGGATCCCCAGTATCATGCCGTCATGACACCAGTCCGGAATATACTGGCGGTTCGGGATCCGCTGTGCCAGCTTTCCCGCCAGATCTTCATAGCTTTCTCCCTGCAGAAGAACGAGTTTTTCCGGACAGCTGTCGAAGCGGAAAGTATAGGCATCCTCTCCGAACCGGGAAGCTCCGTCTCTGTCCGTTTCAAAAAGGATGAGCTGTCCCCGATCTGTCACAAACAGCGGCATGGGCGCGTAGCTTCCGATCTCATTGTGCGATTTTTCCCGATACCGGAACGCCGGAAGCAGGGCTTTCTCCAGAATAGTGACCGCTTTGATATGCTCCGAAACAAAATTGACGACCGTTTCTCCGCGCAGATTGACCTTCCGGTACTGTTCTCCGCCGCCGAACACCGCTTCTTTCGGGTATGCCGGCAGACGAAACTCATACGTCCAGCCCTCTTCTCCCCGGAAACAGAGTTCGATGCCGCCCGGACATGCTGTAAAATGAATGCCCAGGCTGTGGCCGCCGCCTTCTAGGCGAAGCGTGTTTTCTTCAACCGGGATCACATCCGAAAGCAGTACGCGTTCTGTCTCCGTCACCGTTGTTTTAACGGTCCCGCGATTCGTGCTGTATCGCTTCTCCAGCCGGATCATCGTAACAAAAGGCTGTTCCGGATCGTGTCTGAGAATCGTTTCTTCTCCCATCCGAAGCAGCCAGCTGCCTGCATTGATACATGATTCTATCATTATTCTGTCCTGTCGGTGTAAAATCTTGTTATATTTTACCAATGATGCGGGGCAGAGTCAATATTCTGTTTCCCGGCCAGACAAAAGAAAGGCCTCAGCATCGATTTGTTTCGATGCCGAGGTCCTGTCTGGTAAGGATACGATCCGTTTCAGAAATGCTCTTCCGCGTAGCGGGTCAGTTCCGCCCTGAAGTCCGGGTGTGCCACGGAGATCATGGCCTCTGCCCGCTCCCGGACCGTCAGGCCCGAAAGCTTGACGATGCCGTATTCGGTGGCCACGTACTGGATCATGGTCCGCGGCGCGGAAACCGTGCTGCCGGCCGGAATAAACGGCAGGATATTGGATTTGCGCTCTCCGTCTTTCGTTATGCGCGAGGCGTTCATGCAGATAAAGCCCTTGCCTCCCGTGGAGCGGTACGCGCCTTCCAGGAAATCCATCTGGCCGCCGATGCCGGAGAGCTGCCGGGTGCCGGCGGTCTCGCCGTTCTCCTGCCCCATCAGATCCAGCTGCACGCCGCCGTTGATGCTGATGACGTTCTTCATGGCCGCGATGCGGTACGGATCGTGCACATAATCCAGATCGCCGGGATGGAACAGTTCCGGTTCCGCATCCAGCCAGTCGTACAGTTCCTGGGAGCCCATGCAGAGGTTCCAGGTGGAAAGGCCGGTATCGGATTCCTTGCGCGCATTGGTAAGTTTCCCTGCTTTATACAGATTCAGGAAGGCGTCGCTGATGGTCCCGGTATGGCAGCCCAGATCCTTCAGATCCGACTGCGCAAGCAGCGAGGCCACGGTAAACGGCACGCCGCCCACGCCTAAAGAGAGAACCGCGCCGTCCGGGATCTCAGCCGCCACCAGCGCCGCGATCTTCTTATCCGTTTCGCTCGCTTCCTTGTATCTGCGCTGCGGAAGGGGCTCATGCTCTCCTTCCACGATATAATCCGCTTCGCTCAGGTGTACACGGTTGGAACCGTCCACGCCCTGAAGGCGCGGATAGTGTTCATTGATCTCAAACACTACCGTACGGGCATTTTCGAAAATGACCCGCCAGGTATAGTTGGAGATCCCCAGCCCGCAGTACCCGTTTTCATCCGGCCGGGAGACCGGAACGAAAGCCACGTCCACCCGGATGTGGTGCCGGTACAGCACAGGGAGCGAGCGCAGCATCACGGGAATGAACTGCACCAGGCCGCGGCCCTGCAGCTTTCTTTCATAATCGCCGATGTGCCAGCTGTAATAATGGAAGGACTCCTGTTCGGGATCCGCTTCCACGACTTCGATGCGCGGACGTATCACCAGGCCGCCGCGGATCTTCACGTCCTTCAGCTGGCCCTTGCGGGCCGCCAGCGCCTTATCCAGCAGCTCGGGGAAGCCGCCGCCGAAGCCGTAATCCACCCAGTCTCCGTCCCGGACTGCCCGCTTTACGGCCTCTTCGGGTGAAACAAATCTGTTGCTGTAATCAGGCATATTTTGTTCTCCTCTCTTCTCTCTCCCGCCGCAGGCTGGCAGGGCGAAGGCGGTCTGCATCCGTTTTACTTCGTCAAATGGAACTGGAATCCGCCGAATTCCTGCTTCAGGTATACAAAACGGATCTTTCCGTTTTCATCATACCGGTAGGTATCTTCCTGAAAAGTGATCCCCTTGGCGGCAAGATCCGCCATGGCGGCTTCCACGTCGTCGGTCTGCAGGCCGATATGGCCATGGGCACCGCGCCGGGAATGCTTCATGACTTCGAAAAGATCCCCGGCGAAAATATTGTTCGGGCCGTCGCGGTTCGGCTCCACGCCGAACAGATCACACAGGACCTTCGTCAGCGCATATGCCTCTTCGCTGTTCTCGTTATTGATGCCGACATGGGCAATGCGGTATTTCGGTTTTTCTGACATAATAAATCTCCTTTCAAGTTTGAATTGTCATACGAAAAAGCTCCTGTTAATCAGATCGTACGCGAAAGATGGAGCGTTTCTTTTGTCGGGTCCATCGTAATCAAGCCTACAGCACCAGTACCAGCAGCGGAGTGATGAAAAAGCAGGCCAGGGTCGATAAGGCGGCGCCTTCCGCCGCGAAGGTCTCGTCCGCACCGTAGGCGGAGGCATAGACCACGGCCATGGAAAGGACCGGCATGGCCAGCTCCACGACCATGACGTTCCGGGCCAGCCCCGTTACGCCGAAAAGATAACACATCAGCATCCCCAGCGCGGGGCAGAGCACGAAACGGAACAGCAGGACAATAAGGTGGTCCCGGTGGATCCGGATATTCTTCAGGCGGGTCCGGTAGATGATATAACCGGTCAGCAGCAGCGCGAGCGGCGTCACCGTCCGGGCCACATACTGCGCGGTCTGCGCCAGCACGCCCGGCAGCCTGACGTCCAGGAAGACCAGGAATATCCCGATAAAGATTCCGAGGACCGTCGGCATCTTCAGAAAATCCAGCAGGGTCAGCTTATTCGTTTTCTGGACCGTACCGGTCCGGCGGACGATCATCTGGCAGACTATCTGGTTGAAAGTCGTATTGGTCAGATAGAACATCATCACATGCGGCGTGCATTCTTCCCCGAAGATCTCCACGCACATGACCAGCCCGATGAAAAGCGCGTTCGAGACGCTGCACATCGTAAGGAAGATGCCGAGGCGCTCCCGCGGCATATGCAGAAACACCCGATCCAGCAGCCAGGCCAGCCCCATCGCCGCTCCGATGGCCAGCGAACTGGTCAGGATAAAGGGCAGCGCCGCCAGGATCCCTGCCCGGTCCAGCTTTGAGGTCAGTTCGCTGACGCACATCACCGGAATGCCGATATTTAAAAGGAAATTATTGATAAAGGTCTTGACTTCTTCGTTCATCCATCCTCTGGAAGCACAGAAATATCCGAGCACCGTCAGGAGAAAAATGATCGCGACCGACTGCAGTGAATTCAGAAACATCCTGCCCTTCCTCTTTCTATGTCCCGATGCTGCGGGAGAAACGGCCCGGCGAGCAGCCGATATGCTGCTTGAACATCCGGATAAAATGCGTGTTGTTGTTGAATCCGACCTGCTGGCCGGCTTTTAATACGCTCTCGCCCTCCTGCAGAAGCTCACAAGCCCGTTTGATGCGGTATACGATGATATAGTTTCCGATGGAGAAGCCCGTGGCATTTTTGAAGATCTGGCTCAGGCGGGACTTGCTGATAAAAAACTGCGCGGCAAGATCATCCAGGGAGATATCTTCCGCGTAGTGCTTGTTGATATAGCTGAGGATATCGTTGACGCGGGTCTCCCGCATCTCCGTGACGGCCGGTTCACTTTCCGAATTGGATTTAATGGCCCGGGCCATGGCAAAAAGGAAATGATCGAAGCTGATATTCCTCTCCACGTCCGCACCGAAGGAAGCCGGCAGCGGCTTGGTAAAGGAAGCGAGCCGAGTCAGCAGGCTGGCCAGCAGATCGTCCGGGACCTGCTTGACGAGCGGCGCATTGCTGAAGACCCGGACGAGATCAGTCCGTTCCGTTGAAAGCCGCTGCAGATGCTCCCGGGTAAAATGGATCACATAGCGGTCATATTCACGGCTCCCGCGGCAGAAACAGTGATGGATCTCAAACGGATTCAGGAAAAAGATCGTGCCGACGGACAGGGGATAGGACTGATCCCCCACAAAGAAATTGCCCTCGCTGGACAAAGACAGGAAGACCTCGTAAAACTCATGAATATGGGATTCCGGATGCATGTCCCGCGTATATTTCAGGACCTCAAACTGACCTTCCATTCGTCTCCTCTCCGCTTATTCGCCGATCCGATGCATAACGAACTGGCCGGCGGCGATCTTCAGCCCCGTATCGTCGGTAATAAGGACATTGGTGAACACCGTGGTCCGGCCGGAGCGGATCACCCGGCCCTCCGCGCGCAGCTGCTTCGCGTGCAGGCTCGCATCCAGGAAATTGATATTCCCGTTCACGGTCACGATCCGCCCGCCCGCAACCGACTGGGCGGACAGCCCGGCCGCCACGTCCGCCAGCGCGAACAGCAGTCCGCCGTGCGGAACGTTCCAGATATTCATGCTTTCCGGCTTTAAATCCGCCACGACCACGGAATGACCTTCTTCCACGGATCGTGCGTAAATCCCGGTGTGTACGTTATAAGGACAAGCGTTGATCCTGTCGAGCAGAAATTGTTTGCGTTCTTCATCCATCGTGATGCGTCTCCTCACCGAAAGCAGACAGTCTGTTTGTTGTATTTTATCAGATTCCTGCCGGTGTATTCAACTATATTCTTGTTAAGTTTGCGAATGTTATTAGCATTTCACTAAATATTTGATAACTTTTTGCATTTTATTATGATTATGTCAGGATAGAAACGTACCGATTCTCCTACGGAAGAAATCAGGAAAGGAAGAATCATGAAAACTGTTTTTACGCTTACTTCTGCCGAATCCCGCCGCCTTATCGCCAAAGCTGTCGTCAGCATGCCAGAAGTTCAGAAGGCCTGGAAGGACGCTTATCTGCTGCTGGCCGGCGGAACCACCAATGCCTTTATCGCGCAGGAACTGCTGAATGTCCGTTCCATCGAGCCGGGTCTGTGTACCGCCGGCATCAGCACGGACGGCCTGCTCTGCGTGACTGCGCCGGAGAGCCGCAAAAGCTTTCCGAACGTATTTCTGAAAGGGGAACCGCAGGACAAGACACTGACCGAAGGTCTGAACGATTTCAACCCGGATACCGTTGTGATAAAAGGCGCCAATGCCGTGGATATGCAGGGCTATGTCGGCGTGATCACGGCCGGTTTTGACGGCGGCACCGTTCCGCGCATCATCGGCACCGTGACTTCCAAGGGCCTGCTGCTGATTACCCCGGTCGGTCTGGAAAAGCTGGTCCCGAGCGTCCAGGCTTCTGCCCGCGCGCTGGGCGGCGCGACGCATATCGATTATTCGCTGGGCGCCGACTGCGGTATGTACTGCCTGGGCACGACCCGCGTGGTGACTGAGATCGAAGCCATCCGCCAGCTCTTTGACTGCGAAGCGCATCTGGTCTGCTGCGGCGGCATCGGCGGCAACGAAGGCGCGGTGACGCTTGCTGTCGACGGAGAAGAAGAAAAAATCAAGGCGCTGGTCGATTACCTGGAATCCGAGATCAAAGGCGAACCGCCGGTCAAAGGAAATAAAGGCACCTGCGAAACCTGCCGCTACCGTTTCTGCCGTTATTATCAGAAGAAGTCGGAAGAACTGCCTGCCTGGATGAAAAAGAAAGGGATCGAGAAATAAGCTTTTGGGCTGAGACGTCCGTCAGATTTTGATCGTCAGCACGTTGAGTCCCAGGATGTTCTGATAGCGGATATCCTTCGCCATGGCGTAGATCATGCGGATCCCGATGTTCTTCACCGGGTCTTCCGGATCGACGATGCTCTGGCGCTCCGCCGGATCAAAGGCAATGCAGTCATCCTTGATGCGCAGAATCACCATCCCGTCCTTATACACCACACGGATATCCGCCGTGTGGTTCTTTTTATCTTTGACAAAGCCGTGGCTGATGACATTGCCGGCCATCTCTTCCATGGACAGTCCGGCCAGATAGCTGCGTTTTTGATCCACGCCCTTTTCCAGACAGAACTGCTGCACTTTTTCGGACAGGCGGACCACCTCCTCCAGCCGTGTGACGCTGACGTCCAGGCGGTTTTCCGGCGGCGCGCCGAAATCCTCCGGAATCACCATCAGCTCATCCAGCGTGCGCGGGAAGTGCTTTTTCTTCAGGCAGGCATAGATGACAAAGATGAGGACGCCTGCGAACCCGTTTAAGATATTGGCCACGTAAACACCGTCCAGCTTCAGGAAGGGGATCAGCAGGGCGGAAAAGCCCGACACGCAGACCACGCCGTCCATCACGGATAAAACATGGATCAGGATCTGTTTGCCCGAGATCTGCCCGTAAGCCGTAAAATTCATGACAAACACAGCCGGCAGCATGCAAAGCGGCAGAAGCCGGAAGCCGTTTACCGTCATCTGGTAGACCGGTTGGGCGGGATCCTGATAATACAGCTTCGTAAGCGGCTCCGCACAGAGAACGATGACGGCGACGATGGCGCACATCAGGGGCAGGCAGCGGCACAGGACCGTACGCATGACGTCGGTCAAGGTCTGGCGGTCCTCTTCTCCCTCGCTGATGCTCATCAGCATCCGGCTCACCGCCATAAAACCGGTCGGAACGGCCCAGACGAGGCCCAGCAGCGTATTCGAAGCCGTAAAGGCAGAAAGCCCCATGCTTCCCACATAGACCAGGATCAGCATATTGACGATCAGGTTGCGGACAGCCTGATACCCGTAGGTCAGCGCGCCGGGCGCGCCGATCTTGACGATCCCTCCGATCCCGCTGCCGGTGACCGGAACCGCTTTCAGCTTCAGCAGGGCTTTTTCCGTCAGATAATACTGTAGCTGGATCAGCAGGAAGACCCAGAAGCCCAGGGAGGAAGCCAGGGCCAGCCCGAAGGCTCCCATATGGAATACAGCCAGGAAAAGGAAGTTGAGCAGCACGTTCACGAGGATATAGACGAGGCTCGCCGCGAAAGTCCGCTTCGTCTGGTGCTCCAGCGAAAGGAAGGCGGAGATCTGCGCGCTTAATACCATGGGGACGATCCCAATGGCCTGGCCCAGCAGGTACTGGTTAAAGAGCGGCCGGACCACCGGATCTTTCGTGAAAAAGTCTGTCAGATCCAGCGCGCCGAACAGCGCCGCAAGGACGGACATAAACAGAGAAAAGAACAGGGAAAGGATGAGATCCAGCGAAAAAACATGCTGCGTTTCCTTCAGCTGGTCGCTGCCCATATATTTCCCGCACAGGATCTGGGCCCCGCCGACCAGCATGGTGCTGACCGCGCCGATAAACATCGAGATCGGGGCATAGAGCCCGACCGCCGTCATTGCTTCGGCGCCGATGCTGTTGGACGCAAATAAGCTGGATACGATCCCATTGACCGATCCGACCGCACTCAGAAGGATCTGGATCGGCAAAAGCCGGAAAAACAGATGCTCCGTCATTTTTCTGCTGTTCGTCATACCTGCATCCTTCCCTGATTATCAGTTCATTTATAAACGAATCGCAAAAGAAAATCAATCCCGGGAAAAGATGAAACCGTTCTCGGAAAAGGGCTTCATAAATGAATAATCTCAGCGGAATATCTTGCAGGGAAACCCGCAATCTGCTATTCTGAATGAGATAGTGTTTGCGAAATCTACAGACAATCATATACGC
Organism: Lachnospiraceae bacterium; assembly: GCA_017394885.1. Taxonomy (GTDB): domain Bacteria; phylum Bacillota; class Clostridia; order Lachnospirales; family Lachnospiraceae; genus UBA6987. The sequence goes on from JAFPWO010000013.1 coordinate 42,946, forward strand.
ATCGTATCCGTACGATTCACGAAAAGGAGACAGTATGAATCACAGCGAAAAGACCCCGCTCAGCCACATCCAGTACGGCCTGTATATCGAATGCACGGATCATCCGGAATCCACTTTGTATAATCTTCCCTACCTGGGGCGATTTGCGGAAGCGGTCGATCCGCAGGAGTTCAAAAGTGCCGTGGAACAGATGATCGCCGCGCATCCGGCTCTGAATTATATTCTGACAGAGGACAATGAGGGAACCGTCTGCCAGATGCCGGATGACGAGCCCCTCATCGTATCCGTTCAGAAGCTCAGCGACGAGGCCTTTGCGGAGGTCAGAAAAACGCTGGTCCGTCCGTTTGACCTGCACGGCGGAAAGCTGGCGCGGTTCGAGATCTATGAAACGCCGTCCGACCTCTACTTCTTTGAAGATCTGCACCATCTGATCTGCGACGGGCAGACGCTCCGTATCATGGCCGTCGATATCGGCCGTGCGCTGCGGGGCGAGGCCGTTCCGGAAGAGGGAAAAAGCTTTGCGGAGATCATCCGGGAAGACTTTGCCTGGGAAGAGTCCGAAGAAGCGCAGGCCGCTGCCGCCTACTGGAAAGGGATCGTAAACGGCGCCGAGACCGGCTGCCTTCCGGAGCAGGACGTCTGGGACGCCGCCCCGGCCCAGGGATGGATCACCCGGGATTTCCCGCTGGAGGAAGATCGTTTTGCCGCCCTGCGGACGGCCGTCGGTTTTTCCACCTCCGCTTTCTTTACCGCTGCCGCGGCGTATACTGCCCATGTTTTTACCGGACGGGATGATATTTTGCTGAATACCATTTACAACGGCCGCACGCCGGAGACCGCCGGGACCTGCGGCATGATGGTACGGACCATGCCGTTCCGCCTGAATCTGGAAGGGATGACCGGCCGGGATGCCCTGCTTGGCGCCAGCGATTCACAGCTTGCGGCCAGCCGCCTGCATTCCCGCTATTCCTATCTGAAACTGGCCGAAGAATACGGCTTAAAGAGCGAATTTGAGTTTGCCTATCAGCGTGACTATTCCCTGACGCCGCTTGCGGAAGGGGCCAGGCTCGAGGTGGAACGGATCTACGATGCCGCCCATATCGAAGCCTCCCCGCTGCTGCTGGAGATCTTCATGCTTGGGCCGGGGAAATACCGGGCACATCTGGGCTACCGCAAAGATCTCTACAGCGATGCCTGGGGGCAAAGCTTTATCGATACGTATCTTCAGATCGTCCGGGAACTGCTGGAAAAAGAGGATCTAAAGGCGCTGGACCTGCTTTCCGAAGAGGAACTGGCCCTCCAGGATCGCTTTAACGCAACCGAGACGCCTTATGACGAATCCGGCATCGTGACACAGTTCCGCCGCCGCGCGAAAGAAGATCCGGACCGCACCTGTGTGATCTCCGCAAACGGCAGCTACACTTACGGCGAGATCGACCGCATGTCGGACGCCGTCGCGGCGTATCTGCAGGAAAAAGGTGCCGGAAGCGGCAAGGTCGTTTCCATCCTGATCCCGCGCAACGAATACATGGCGATCGGCTCTCTCGGCGCGCTGAAGGCCGGCGCTGCGTATCAGCCGCTCGATCCCAGCTATCCGGAAGCGCGCCTGCAGTTTATGATGGAAAACGCCTCCGCCGCCCTGCTGATCGCGGATGAAGCACTGCTCGGGAAAGTCCCGGACTATACCGGCCCTGTCCTCCTCACGAAGGAAATCCCTTCCCTGCCGGCCGGCTCTCCGCAGGGAGAACCGGGTCCGGAAGACCTGTTTATCCTGCTTTATACCTCCGGAACGACCGGAACACCCAAAGGCGTCATGCTGCTGCACCGGAATCTCAGCGCGTTCGTCGGCTGGATTAAGAATTATATGAGCATGGACAAAGACTGCGTAACGGCAGCCTATGCCAGCTTCGGCTTTGACGCCAACATGATGGATATGTATCCGATCCTCACGGCCGGCGGGACGCTCTGCGTGATCCCCGAAGAGATCCGTCTGGATCTGAACGCCATCAACCGCTTCTTTGACGAGCACGGGGTCACCCACTGCTTTATGACGACGCAGGTCGGCCGCCAGTTTGCCATGGCGTATGAAGGAAAGAGCCTGCGGCACCTGTATGTAGGCGGCGAAACGCTGGTCCCGATCGATCCTTCCGGCTTCAGCTTTACCCTTCACAACTTCTACGGCCCGACCGAATGCACCGTCCTGATCACAGCCGGGATCGTGGATAAAAAATACCACCGCGTCCCGATCGGGAAGGTGGTCGACAACGTCAAGCTCTACGTGGCCGATCGATACGGGCGGCGGATGCCGCTCTATGCGCCGGGCGAGCTGTGGGCAGCCGGAAAGCGGGTCGGCAAGGGCTATCTGGAACTGCCCGAAAAGACCGCGGAAGCCTTCATTCCGAATCCGTTCACGCAGCAGAAGGACTATGAACGGGTCTACCGCACCGGCGACGTGGTCCGCCTGCTCTCTGACGGCAATATCGATTTCATCGGGCGCAACGACAGTCAGGTCAAGGTCCGCGGGTTCCGGATCGAGCTGACCGAGGTCGAAGGCGTCATCCGGGATTTCCCCGGCATCCGGGACGCCACGGTCCAGGCCTTCGCGGATGAAAGCACCGGCATGAAATATCTGGCGGCCTACGTCGTCTCGGACGAGCCGGTGGATGTGTCCGCCCTGAATGCCTTTATCCGGGAGCGCAAACCTCCGTATATGGTCCCTTCCGTCACGATGCAGCTGGACACGATCCCGCTGACCCAGAACCAGAAGGTGAATAAGCGGGCTCTTCCGCAGCCCAAGCGGACGGTGCAGGAATACACGAAACCCGAAAACGAGTCCCAGCAGAAAGCCTTTGACTGCGCGGCGGAGGCCCTCGGCCACCGTGACTTTGGGGTCGATACCGATCTCGAAGAAGCCGGCATGTCCTCCATCGCGGCCATGAGGCTGAATGTCCTGCTGTCCAAAGCCTTTTCGAAGACAGTCCGCATCAGCGATCTGAAAGAAATGCATACCGTCCGCGATCTTGCCGCATTCATGAGCGGCGCGGAGGAAGAAAAGACCTACGAGCTGCGGGAAACCTATCCGCTCTCCGGGGTCCAGCAGGGCGTCCTCGTTGAATGCATGTCCAATCCGAATTCGACGCTGTACAATATCCCGATCCTGCTGAAGCTCGATCCGTCCGTGGACCTTGCCCGCCTCAAAGATGCCATTACCGCGGCTGTAAACGCGCACCCGTATCTGAAGATGCAGCTGGTCAGCGGCGAAGACGGCAGCGTCTCCGCAAGGCGCATGGATGACGCGCCGGTCGTGATCGAGGAGAAGGAACTGGATTCTCTGGTCATGGGCTTTGCCGGCCTGGTCCTGCCGTTCCAGCTGATCGGTGGGCGGCTGTACCGTATCCAGATCCTGCGTGACGCCGCAAACCGTTATCTCTTTATCGACGCGCACCACTTGGTCTTTGACGGCGAATCCCTCCGCGTCCTGACCGACGACCTGAACCGCGCGTACGAAGGCACTTTGCCGGAGAAGGAACGCTTCACCGGTTTTGAAGCCGCGCTCAGTGAGCTGGAGCTTCGTAGCAGCCCGAAGTATGAGGAAGCCAAAGCCTATTACAGCAAGCTGCTGGACGGCTTCGATACCGACTGCCTGCCGGTGCGGGATCAGAACGAACCGGTCGCGGATATCGGCATCCTCTCCTGCCCTCTTCCGCTTCCGAAGGAAAAGCTTGCCGGCTTCCTGCAGGAAAACAAGATTACGGTGAACGCGCTGCTGAATGCCGCCTTTGCCTATGTGCTGATGAAATACCTGGCCCGGAAGGACTGTGTTTTTACCACTGTATATAACGGCCGCAGCGACTCCCGCCTGAGCGACGCGGTCGGCATGTTCGTCCATACGCTGCCGGTCGTTCTTTCACAGAGCGAAGGGGAAGGCAGTCTCGAATTCATCCGCCGCACCGGCGCGCAGCTCCAGAGCAGCATGGCAAACGACCTGTATCCCTTCGCCGAGATCGCGCGGGAATTCGACGTAAAGGCCAATGTCATGTTTGTGTATGAAGGCGAGCTGGCCGAGAACTTTACGATCGCCGGCAAGCCCGCGGAATCCGTGGTCCTTCCGGCGGATACGCCGAAGGCCGCCATGACCTTCTTCGTCCACGACGCGCCGGACGGCTTCCGTCTGGAATGCGAATATGAAGCGCAGCACTATCAGCCGTGGAGCATCCGTTCCATGATGGAGAGTCTGGCGCTGACGGTGCAGGCTTTCCTGCGCGGGGAACGCCTGCAGGATATCTCCCTGCTGACACCGGAAAAGAAGGCGCTGCTGGACGGTTTCAACGCGACCGAAACCGCGTATGAAAGAACGGATCTGGTCACGCTTTTCCGGCGCCGCGCGAAAGAATATCCGGACCGCACGGCCGTCATCTATAAAGATACCCGCCTCAGCTACCGCGAAGTGGATGCGCTCTCCGACCGGATCGCCGCCTACGCGCAGAACCTCGGCATCGGGAATGAAGATGTCATCTCGATCCTGATCCCGCGCGGCGAATACATGGTCACGGCCACGCTCGGCGCGTTAAAGTCCGGCGCCGCCTACCAGCCGCTCGATCCGAGCTATCCGCCGGAGCGCCTGAGCTTTATGGTGGAGGACGCCGGCGCGAAACTCGTGATCGCCGATGAAGAGCTGCTCGACCGCCTGCCGGACTACCGGGGCCCCGTCCTTCTGCTCAAGGACATCGTCTCGCTGCCGGAAACCGCACCGAAGGCCTCCGGCCTTACCGCGGAGAGCCTGCTGATCCTGCTCTATACGTCCGGAACCACGGGCAAGCCCAAAGGCGTGATGCTCACCCATGGCAACCTGGTGAACTTCTGCCACTGGTACCGCGGGCACTACGGCCTGACGGCGGACAGCGTGGTCGCTGCGTACGCCAGCTACGGCTTCGACGCGTGCATGATGGACCTGTATACCTCGCTGACCACCGGCGCCGCGGTCTGCATCGTACCGGAGGATATCCGCATCGATCTGCCGGTCCTGAACCGCTACTATACGGAGAACGGAGTCACCCACGTCTTCATGACCACGCAGATGGGCCGCATGTTCGCCTCCGAAATGCCGGACAGCCCGATCCGTCACCTTTCCGTGGGCGGGGAAAAACTCGTTCCGATCGCGCCGCCTGCCGGGTATACGCTGACGAATATCTACGGGCCGACCGAGTGTACCATCTGCGCGACCACGCAGGAGGTCGATAAACTCTACGACCGCATCCCGATCGGCTTTGCCCTCTCCAACTACAAAGTTTATGTGGCTGACGACAGCGGCCATGAGCTCCCGGTCGGAGCCATGGGCGAACTGTATATTGCCGGGCACGGTGTAGGCCGCGGGTATCTGAATCTTCCCGAGCGGACGGCTCAGTCATTCGTAAAGAATCCCTTCTCCGATGAACCGGGCTTCGAGCGTGCCTTCCGTACGGGCGATATCGTCCGCCGGCTGGACAACGGCAGCATCGATTTCATCGGCCGCAACGACGGGCAGGTCAAGATCCGCGGCTTCCGCATCGAGTTGGCGGAGGTCGAAGGCGTGATCCGGGAATACCCGGGAATCAAGGACGTTACGGTCCAGGCCTTCGAGGATGAAAGCTTCGGCGGTAAATACATCGCGGCCTATGTGGTCTCCGACGCGCTCATCGAGCCGTCTTCGCTGAACGATTTTATCCGCAGCAAGAAGCCGCCGTATATGGTCCCGGCCGCCATGATGCAGCTGGACGCCATCCCGCTCAATCAGAACCAGAAGGTCAATAAGCGGGCCCTGCCCAAACCCGAGCGCCGCGAGGAAAGCCGCAGCTATGAAGAGCCGCGCACGCCGCTTGAGAAAGAGATCTGTGAGCAGTACGCCTCGATCCTGGGCCTCGAGCGCGTGAGTGCGACCGACAGCTTCTTCGACATCGGCGGCACCTCCATCAGCGCCGCCCGGGTCGTCATGTTCGCGATGAACAAGGGTTACTCGATCGTATACAAGGATGTATTCGACAATCCGTCCCCGAGAGAGCTGGCGCGGGTCATCAGCGGCATCCGCGGGCTGGATAAATCCTCCCAGGCGGCCGACTATGACTACACGGAGATCGACAAGCTGCTGGCATTCAACAGCATAGAGCATGTGGACGAGATCTCCCGGAAGCCGCTCGGCAATATCATTCTGGCCGGTGCGACGGGCTTTTTAGGGATCCATGTCCTGCGGGAGTACCTGAACATGTACGACGGCAGTGTCTACTGCCTCATCCGCCGCGGCACTTTCGATACGCCGGAAATGCGGATGATGGCCATGCTGATGTACTATTTCGGCGATACGATGGAGGGTCTCTTCGGGAAGCGGATCTTCTGCGTGGAAGGCGATATTACGGATAAAAAAGAACTGGAGCTGCTGGATCCCATTGACGCCTCCACCGTGATCAACTGCGCGGCGTGCGTCAAGCACTTTGCCAACGACGACATTCTGGACCGCATCAATTTCCACGGGGTCGAAAACCTGGCGGAAATGTGCGTACGCAGCGGCAAGCGCCTGATCCAGATCTCAACGCTTTCCGTCGCCGGAGAAATGGACCGCGACCAGATGCAGACGCTGTACGAGAACAAACTATATTTCGGACAGAACACGGATAACGACTACGTCCGCACCAAGTTCCTGGCGGAACGCGCGATCCTTGAGTCCAGAGTGCGGGACGGGCTCGACGCCTGCATCATCCGGGTCGGGAATCTTATGAGCCGCTACACGGACGGGGAATTCCAGATCAACTTCCTGACCAACGCCTTTATGCGTTCGCTCTGGGCCTATAAGAACCTCGGGCAGTGCCCGGTCACCGCGCTCGAGCAGCCGGTGGAATTCTCTCCCATCGACTCTACGGCGCAGGCCGTGCTCACGCTGGCCGGCGCGGACAAGCGCTTCAGCGTTTTCCATGCCAACAATGATCATGCCGTGACTATGGCGGACGTGCTGAGCATCATGAAGGAAAGCGGGCTGGAGATCGAGATCGTTCCGGCGGCGCAGTTTGCCGAGACGCTGCAGGAAGCTTCAAAGCAGGCCGGCGAAAGCGAAGCCGTTATCAGTATGGTGGCCTATGCCAACAAGGAAGGCGATAAGATCGCGCTTGTCGGGGCCAACCACCGCTTCACGACCAACGCGCTGTACCGCTGCGGCTTCAAGTGGCCGATCATCGACGATTCCTACCTCCGGAAATCGATCTGGGCGCTGGATTCCCTCGGCTTCTTCAATCTGGAAGGATACCGCAGTTAACCTTCCGGACCCACGCGAAAAGGGCTGTCCTCACGGACAGCCCCTTTTTCTGATATACGTTATTTTTTCCGAAGCTCTTCCACCGCTTCCTTCATGCGCCGGCATCCTTCCACGATATTTTCATAACTGTTGGCAAAAGACATCCTGAGATATCCTTCTCCGCCGGGGCCGAAGACATCGCCCGGTACGAGCGCGATCTTCGCATGATCCAGCAGATAATCCGCCAGATCAGCGGATCTCATTCCCAGTGCCTTTCCGTTGATGAAGATATAAAACGCTCCCTTCGGCTTCAGACAGGAAAGGCCGGGGATCCGGTTGATGGCTTCCACCGCGCAGTCACGGCGCCGGGTATACTCCCTGACCATCTCTTTCACCTCATCGCCTTCTTCATTCAACGCGGCAACGGAAGCGTCCTGACAGAAAGAGACCGCGCAGGTGGAGTTATGCTGGTGAAACTTATTGATGGCCGGGACAAAATCAGCCGGTGCCGCCACATACCCGACCCGCCAGCCGGTCATGGAATAGGCTTTCGACATTCCGTTCAGCGTGAAGGTCCGTTCCTTCATCCCGGGCAGCGATCCGATACTGGTGTGCTTTTCTCCGTCATAGATCAGCCGTTCGTAGACCTCATCGGAGATCACGTACAGGTCATTTTCTATGACGATCTCCGCCAGCCCCTGCAGGGTCTCCCTCCGCAGTATGCTGCCGGTCGGATTATTCGGGGTCACGATAACGATCGCGCGGGTCCTGGATGTGATCTTCGAACGGATCTCTTCCAGATCCGGCTGATATTCCTTTTCTTCTCTCAGCTCGTACGGTACGGGGACCGCATTCAGCAGATTCGGCACATTGATATAATTCATCCAAACCGGATCCGGCACCAGCAGTTCTTCTCCCTCATCCAGGATCGTGGCCAGCACCGCGAAAACGGCTTCGGAAAGGCCTGCCGTGATCACGATCTCCTCCGCTTCATAATCCAGACCGTTTTCGCGCTTCAGTTTCCCGGCTACGGCCTGACGCAGTTCCATCGTCCCGAAATTGGAGGTATAAAAAACATGCCCTGCGTTCAGACTCTCGATCGCGGCTTTCTTGATATATTCCGGCGTATCGAAATCCGGCCGTCCGATCTCAAAATGAAGGACCGTTTCCCCGTTTCGTTCCATAGCCAGCGCTTTTTCATTGACTTTTCGGATCCCGGACGGAGCCATCCTGTCCATACGGGAAGCAATTCTGACCGTCATACTGTCCTCCTTCGCTTCATTATTGTCTCTTCAGATACTCCGAAGACACCGGAAACTCAAAATAGGTGTCCGGATAGGGTTCGTCCTTCAGCGAGAAATGCCACCACTCGCAGCCGATCGGCTGAAAGCCGTTCCGGACCATGGTCTTGCGCAGCAGCATCCGGTTATCATACTGCTCCGGCGTGATCCCGGTATAATCCGGATGCGAGACCTCACTGAACAGATCAAACGGGCTGCCCATATCCACTTCTTTGCCGGTCGCCATCTCGAGCAAAGTCAGATCCACCGCGCTGCCGCGGCTGTGGCTGGACATTTTCGCAATATACCCTTTATCAAACAATTCTTCCTTGTCCAGATCCGGATAGAAAAACGGTTTCATCCGCAGATCCAGATCCTCGATCCCCCACAGCACAAAATGACGGACCGCACGGGCCGGCCGGTACGCATCGAAGATCTTCAGCCGATATCCCTGCGCGTTCAGTTCATAGCTGACCTGCTTAAGGGCTCTCGCGGCCTCGATCGTAAGCAGCGCACAGGGCTCTTCATAGCCGTCGATCCGGTCCCCGATAAAATTGTACGTGGTATAATACCGGATCTCCTGGATGATCCCCGGGATATAATCCGCCAGCAGGACAAAGCCGGACGGATCCATCGTAACCTTCTGTTTATAATCTGCTTCCATATCCTTGCCTCTCCCGGTCTTATTGAATCAGGTTTCCGTCGAAAATTCAAGCATTTTCCGGGATCGGAGCATTCTTCTTGACGGATAAAAGCCCGGCGGGCTATAATTCAGGCAGGATCCGGCCCGGCGCGCACGCCGCGCCTTTTGCCGCACAGGAAGGATTGTTATCATGGAACCGAGGGAATTTCTGGATATTTTACATGTTGCCGAGCGGCTCAAAGATACGCCGCGCCACTGCACCAGCTCCAAAGGGAGAGTGGAGAGCGTGGCGGAACACAGCTGGCGGGTGTCGCTCATGGCTTTTCTGCTGACACACGAGTTTCCGGAACTGGACACCGGCAGGGTCATCCGGATGTGCCTGATCCACGATCTGGGCGAATGCTTTACCGGCGATATCCCGGTGTTTCAGAAGACCGCGAGGGACAGCGAGCGGGAAGACGCCTTGCTTTACGACTGGGTCCGCTCTCTTCCGTCTGCCATCTCGAAAGAAATGACGGCGCTTTACGCGGAGATGAACGCGCAGGAAACGGCAGAGGCGAAGCTGTATAAGTCGCTGGATAAGCTCGAGGCGGTGATCCAGCACAATGAATCTCCGCTGGAGACCTGGGAGCCGCACGAATATCCGCTGAACAAGAGTTATGCCTTTGATACGGTCGCCTGGTCCGGATGGCTGAGCCGCCTGCGGGAAGAAATCTATGCGGATACGTTACGAAAAATCGGGGAGTGAGCCACTCCCCGGTTTTTCTTTCTCTGTTTCTTTTTCTGTTTTACTGTTCTTCGATCAGTTCTTTAAAGACCGGCAGGCTCCGCTCCAGCATCTCATAGGATACGCAGGTACTGATCCGCAGATAATCCGGGCAGCCGAAGTCATTGCCCGGGACGATCAACAGATTCTTCGCCTTAGCCCCGTCGGAAAATGCCTGCGCGTCGCCGCCCGGCGCTTTCACAAACATGTAGAACGCTCCCTGCGGTTTGACGCATTCGTAGCCGTAGGAAGTCAGCGCATCATACAGCCGCATCCGGTTTTTATCATAGACCCGCATATCCGGCCGAACGCCCGCGCAGAGCGCGACTACCCGCTGCTGCAGGGACGGCGCGCACACATGGCCGATCGAACGGGCCGCGCCCATGATCGCGTCCATGAGCGGGATCTCATCGGTGCAGGTATCGGCCACCAGCACGTAACCGATCCGTTCGCCGGGCACGGAAAGCGCCTTGGAGAAGGAATAGCAGACGATGGTGTCCGGGTAGATGGACGGAATGAAGGGGACCACGGCGTCATCATAGACCAGCTCGCGGTAGGGCTCGTCGGAGATAATATAGATCGGATGCCCCACCTCCTCTTCTTTCCTTCTGAGAAGGCCGGCCAGCTTTTCCAGCGTCTCCTGCGAATAGATCACACCGGTCGGATTGTTGGGAGAATTGACGATCACCGCCTGGGTATGGGCTGTGATCCGCTTCTCCAGCTCCGTAAAATTGATCTGGAAATGAGGGCGGTCCGGCGGAACGATCACGAGCTTCGCACCGTTCGGTTCCACGTAGACCCGATATTCCGGGAAGAAGGGAGCGAGCGCGATGATCTCCGACCCCGGGACCGCCAGCGCGCGTACGGCAGAAACCACCGCCGGCGCCGCGCCGCAGGTAAAGAAGATATTGAAGTTCGTCAGCTTCGTCCCGTAGCGTTTATTCAGATCGTCGGTCACCATATCGCGCAGGCTGGCATTGCCCGAAGAGGAGGTGTAGCCGTGGACCGTGATGCTGTCCAGCTTTTCCACCGCGTCGATAATGGCGGTATTGACTTCCTCCGGCGCCGGAATCGAAGGATTGCCGATCGAAAAGTCAAACACGTTTTCCTTCCCGACGATGGCCGCCTGCTGCTTGCCGTATTCAAACAATTCCCGGATACAGGAGCGGTGACGCCCCATTTCACGCATGGATTCGTTGATCATTGTATGTTTTCCTCCCTTATCTCCAGATTTTCTGCTTCTTCGCGGCTTCTTCCAGTTCCTGCTTAAAGTCCGGATGCGCGACGGAGATCAGCTTTTCCGCCCGCTCCCAGGCGGAAGCGCCGGCCAGATTCACCGCGCCGAACTCCGTGACGATCCAGAACGCCTGCGTCCGCGGCGTCGTGATGATATCGCCGCCGAAATACGGCAGGATCCGCGAATGGCGTACGCCCTTCTTATCCACATAGGACGACGTCATGCAGATGAACGCCTTGCCGCCGGGGGCCATCGGCGCGCCGGTCACGTAATCCAGCTGGCCGCCGGTGCCGCTGATCTGCCGAAGGCCCGCGCTCTCCGAAGAGATCTGGCCGTACAGATCCACGGCAATGCAGTTGTTGACCGAAATCATGTTTTCATTCTGCGCGATCGTCCGCACGTCGTTGACATAGGACAGCGGGGCGATGGCAACGCAGGGGTTGTCGTCCACCCAGTCATAGAGCGCCTGCGAACCGAAGACGATGCCCGTGAGGCCCCGTCCCGGCAGCCGGCCATGGCGGTTGGTCAGCTTTCCGGCTTCATACAGCCTGAGATACGCGTCCCCGCAGAGCTCGGTATGCATGCTCAGGTCCCGGATATCGGACTGGGCCAGCATCGCGCCGACCACGTTCGGCATGGCGCCGATCCCGAGCTGCAGCACCGAGCCGCTCTGGATATGCGGGATCAGATGCTCGGCGATCGCCTTGTCCTCCGGGCCCGCCGGGGCCACCGGGAACTGCGGCAGCGGATCGTGTTCTCCCTCCACCACATAATCCACTTCGGAGATATGGATCGTTTCATCAAAACCGCCTAATATCCGCGGCAGATGCTCATTGACCTCGAGGATCACGATATCCGCCTTCTTCAAGATCGCGCGGGCTACGCCCGTGGCACAGGAAAGATTAAAGAACCCGTGCTGATCCATCGGCGCCACCGACATCATGGCGACGTTGACCGTGAGGAAGTTCTGATAATACCAGCTGTTCGCGCGGAAAAGCATGGGGATATAGCTGCACAGGCCTTTATCCGCCAGCGCTCTTTCATACGCGGAGCAGTGCCAGCTGTTGTAGATAAAATGCGTCCGCTCCGGGTCGCACTCGACCGTACGGATCGGCCCGAAGATCAGATTTCCGCGGATCTTTACATCCGTCAGTTCTTCTTTCCGGGCCGCCAGCGCCGCATCCAGCAGCGGCGGGAAGCCGAGATTGGTGGTATAGTCCACCCAGTCCCCGCTTTTGACCGCCTTAACGGCCTGCTCCGGCGTGCACAGCTTCTGTTGATATTCCTGATAAACTGTCATACTGATTCCTTATACGACCGCCGCTCTTCCGGCCCGGTAAGCCGCCAGATTCATCTCGCGGAACTTCGCAGGGACGGTCTCCGCGATCACGGTTTCCCAGTCGATCTCTTCGAGGCCGAGCGCGCCGACCAGGCTGCCGAAGAGCACGATGTTCATGCATCTTGTGCTGCCGACTTCCTTCGCGATGGCTTCCGCGTTCAGGATGCGGCAGTCAAAATGCGCCTGCATGGCTTCGATCGTTCCTTCCGGATACTCCGCCAGTCCCGCGGCAATGCTCGAGGACATCATCGCATAGTCGTTGATGACCGCGATCCCGTCCGGCTTCAAATAATCCGCATAGCGGACGGCTTCCATTTTCTCAAAGGCCACGATGATATCCGCCGCCCCTTTGCCGATCAGCGGGGAATATACCTTCTCGCCCCAGCGCACCTGCGTGGAAACGCTGCCGCCGCGCTGGCTCATCCCGTGGACTTCCGACATCTTGACGTCATACCCGGCCTGCATCAGCCCGTTCACGAGCACCTTGGCCGTCAGGATCGCCCCCTGGCCGCCGACGCCAACCAACAGCGCGCTTCTTACTTCGCTCATCATTCGTCCTCCTTCCGGATCGCGCCCATCGGGCAGACCTGCGCGCAGACCGTGCAGCCGACGCACTGATTTTCATCGATCCGCGCCTTCTTATCCTTCACCATGATCGCCGGGCAGCCAACGCTAAGGCACTTTTTGCAGCCGATGCATTTTTCCGCATCCACCCGGCACAGGCCGATCTCATGCCGGATCCGCTTGATCAGCAGGCACGGCCGGCGGGCGATGATCGCCGCCGGGACTTCGGAAGAAAGCGCTTCCTGCACGGCATTTTCCATCGCCGCGAGATCCTGCGGGTCCACGATGATCACATGCTCAAAGCCGTACGCCTTCAGGATATCTTCGATCTTCAGGCTGGCTGCGATCTCGCCCTGCAGCGTATAACCGCTGCCGGGATTTTCCTGATGGCCGGTCATGCCCGTGATGTGATTGTCCAGTACCACGGGGATCACATTGCCTTTATTGTAGGCGATCTCCGCCGCACCGGTCATGCCGCTGTGGAAGAAGGTGGAATCGCCGAGTACGCCAAACACCTTTTTATCGGTCCGCCCGGTCATGGCAAAGGCCTTGGCCATGCCCATGGCCGCGGTAAAGCCGCCGCCCATGCAAAGGACGCTGTCCAGTGCGTTTAACGGAGCCGAGGCGCCCAGGGTATAGCAGCCGATGTCGCCGGCGATCACAAAGTCCTTATGGCGGGACATGGTATAGAAAAAGCCGCGGTGCGGGCAGCCGGGGCACAGGACCGGCGGGCGAGAAACGGCGGAAACACCGAGATCAGCAGTCTGCGGCTTTTCTCCGAAAATCTTCTCTTTCAGGATCTGCGGGTTCATCTCATAGAGCAGTCCGGTCTGTTCCTTGCCGCTGCAGGGGATGCCCGCCGCCCGGATCTGCTCTTCCATGAACGGATCCAGTTCTTCGATGACCATTAACTGATCCACCTTTTCCGCGAAGCGCCGGATTAGGTCCATCGGCAGCGGATTCGTGATCCCCAGTTTCAGGAAGGAAGTATCCTCCGGGAAGACTTCTTTCGCATACTGATAGGCGATGGACGCAGAGATTACGCCCAGACGGCTCCCTTTGATCTCCATCCGGTTGAGCGGGCTTTCGCAGGCCCATGCTTCCAGCTCTTTTAAGTTCTTTTCCACCTTGGGATGATTCTGATAGGCATTGGCCGGCGTGCAGACGTTCTTGCGCACGTTCCGTTTATACGGCTCCACGGGACGCTCTTCCCTTTCGCCGAATAAAACCAGGCTCTTGGAGTGCGCGACCCGCGTGGTAATGCGCAGCAGCACCGGCATATCGAAGCGCTCCGAGATCTCATAGGCGGCCTTCGTATAATCCAGGCACTCCTGGGAATCCGAAGGCTCCAGCATAGCGATCTTGGCCGCCTTCGCATAGTGGCGGTTGTCCTGCTCGTTCTGGGAAGAATGCATGCTCGGATCATCCGCGCTGACGACCACGAAGCCGCCGGACACCCCGTTGTAGGCTGCCGTAAAGAGCGGATCGGCCGCCACGTTGAGGCCCACGTGCTTCATGGCGCACAGGCTCCGCACACCGGCGATGGAGGCGCCGTACGCCACTTCGGTCGCGACCTTCTCATTCGGGGCCCATTCACTGTAAAGGACCTCATGGTACTGCGGGAGATTCTCAAAAATCTCCGTACTGGGAGTTCCCGGGTACGCGGAAGCCACCCTAACCCCGGCTTCATATGCGCCGCGGGCTATGGCTTCATTCCCGGACAACAGGATTTTCGTCATATCGGATCCACCTTTCCTGATTTCAGTGTAAGAAAATGAATAATACGATCATTTTGACAGGTTTATTATAAAGAATTGCTTGCCAAATCAAAAGCAGGAAAATATAATACTGATATAAGTTTTGCTTAATCTGTCAAATTCGGAGGTTTATTATGACGGTCAACCAGGTCCTTTACGTACTGGAGATCGCGGAGAGCCGCAGTATTTCTCTCGCGGCCGAACGGCTTTACGTCTCCCAGTCCGCCCTCTCCCAGCAGCTGCACCGTCTTGAGGACGAGCTCGGATACGCCCTGTTTCTCCGGCGCGGCCACGGCCTGGCGCTGACCCCGGCCGGAGAACGCTTCTGCGAAGCGGCCCGGCCCGTCGCGGAAAGCTGGGACCTTTTCTCCCAGCAGGTCTCGGCCCGCTCCGTCGACACACGGCGCCATATGCAGATCGGCGTCGGGGCGCGTGTCTTCTCCAACGGTCTCTTCCCGAAGCTTGTCGCCTTTTTCGAGACCCATCCCGAGATCGAGATTTCTTTCGTTACGGAAGCCGGGCGGGACTTCCTTCCCATGCTGCAGAAGGGCCAGCTCGATCTGGTACTGGACGTGCTGCCCTCAGAGGATTATCTGGATCATCAGGATGACTTTTCCGCCTGGCCGCTGATCACGGAGCGCCAGTGCGTACTGACGGCCCGGGAAGATCCCCGCGCCGCCCTCTCCGCCATCAGCCTGGAAGACCTGCAGGGCTCCACGATGATCTCGGGGCTGGAGCATTCCTCCGAAGCCCGGATCCTGCGGGAAAACTTTCGGGAGCACGGTATCCGCATCAGCCGCATCTACCGCTCCGACAGCATCGATACCGTGATGAATCTGGTGAAAAGCGGCCGCGGACTGGTGCTGGGGCCGGAATCCTTCGCGGGGTACTACGGAGTCGCCGCGATCCCGCTCTCTCCCGAAACAAAGGCTTCCCTGCAGTTTATCTGCTATAAGGACCGCGGCGAAAAAAAAGTGATCCGCGCGCTGCGGGATCACCTTTCCGGGATCTGCCAGAGTCAGGCCTAAATTTTATCCGCCCAGTACGGGTCTTTCAGCAATTCACGCCCGACGCCGATCAGGTCAGCTGCGCCGCTTTCCAGCAGGTTTTCGGCTTCTTCCGCCTTTTTGATCCCGCCCGTCAGCAGCACCGGAATGCCCACGGCTTCACGGATCGCACGGGACATATCCTGAAAGTATCCCGGTTCATCATGTCCTTCCCGGACATAGCCGCACATACCGCCGGAGACGCTGATCATATCGGCCCCGGTTTTTTCGATTTCCGCCGCTGCGTAAACAGCGTCTTCGACCGTACTGCCGCCTTCCCGGTAGTCGCAGCCCCCGAGACGGACAGAGATCATAAAATCCTGTCCGACCGTTTTCCGTACCGCCGCCGTTACTTCCCGAAGAAGCGCGGTGCGTTTTTCCAGGCTGCCCCCGTATTCATCCGTCCGGTGATTGGTCAGCGGGGAATAAAACTGATTGAGCAGATAGCCGTGGGCACAGTGGATCTCCGCGCCGTCGAACCCGGCTTCTTCCGCCCGGGCCGCCGCGGCAGCAAACTTCTGCACGATCGTCCCGATCTCTTCCCTCGTCATTTCTTCGGGAATGACTTCTTCTCCCCGCTTCAGTTCCCGGGGATGGATCAGGGCGCTCGCGGATACCGCTTTTCTTCCGGTCAGTTCGAAAGGCGCCCGGCTGCCCGCGTGGTTGATCTGCGCCACCGCCCGCGTACCGCTTTGACGGATCACTTCCGCCAATCTGCGCAGGCCTTTGATATCATCATCCGAAGCGATGGACAGCTGCCCGGCGCTGGCTTTTCCGGAAAGATCGATATAACTGTGTTCGACGACGATCATTCCGATCCTGCCGCCTCGCGCGCGCTTTGCGTAATACTCCAGCAGCGGCTCCGTCACCTTGCCGTCTTCTGTGCTCAGACGGGTCGCCATAGGCGGCATGACCAGCCGGTTATTCAGGGTAATGTTTCCGGCAGAAAATGGATCTTTAAGCATGGGGGTTCCCTCCGTTTCTTACGCTTCCGTGCCGAGCAGCCCGATCTCGGCCGCGTGCGGCTTCATGCCTTCGATACAGATGCCGGCCACCTCGGCCACATCCATTCCCAGCATCTCACAGCCGGCCAGGATCGTATTCCGGTCACATTTGGCCGCGAATTTCTTATCCTTGAACTTCTTCATAAAGCTCTTGACTTCCAGATCGGTGAGCCCCTTCGGACGCATGCGGGCACAGGCCTGGATGATCCCCGTGAGCTCATCCACGGTATAGAGACTCTTTTCCAGATCGGTCTCCGGGCGGATCTCGTTGCGGTGGCCAAAGCCGTGGCTTAAGATCGCGCGGACGTCTTCCGCGTCCACGCCGGCTGCCAGCAGCTCCTTCTCCGTGTGCAGGAGATGCTCCTCCGGGTATTTTTCATAATCATAATCATGCAGATAGCCGACGGCCATCCAGTGCTCCTTATCCGCGCCGAAATGCTCCGCCATGGCGCCCATCGCGTAGCTTACGTTCAGGCAGTGCAGGATCAGATGCTCTTCGGTCACCATGCTTTCATTCAAGGCTTTCGCTTTTTCCATCGTCAGTTTCATGGCATTTCCTTTCTCTTTCCCGCTTACTCTCCCCGGCAGGCACGGATCAGCGCCTGCGCCAGTTTCGCTTGTTCTTCACTGTCCGCCATCATTTCCGGGTGCCACTGGACAGCCAGCAGGAAAGGCTGTCCCGGTATGTGGAGGGCTTCGATCACGCCGTCTTCCGAAACCGCATCCGCTGTAAGGCCCGGCGCGAGGTCTTTTACAGCCTGATGATGGAAGGAATTAACGCCCAGCTCCCGCTTTCCGAAGATGGCCTCCAGAGGGCTTCCTTCCCGGAGCTGAACCGTATGCGAGGCCATGTTCCGCGGGATATCAAACTGCGAATGCTTCCGGAAACCGTCCTCTTCCAGATCCTGATGATCGCTCCCGCCCAGCGCCGCATTGATCAGCTGAATGCCCCGGCAGATGCCGAGGACCGGCTTCCCGTTTTCCATGGCAAAACGCAGCAGTTCCTTCTCATACAGATCTCTTTTGGGGAAGGTATTCCCGCAGGAAGGCCGCTTTTCTTCGCCGTACAGGGAAGGATCCACATCATGGCCGCCGGACAGGACAAAGCCGTCCATCCGGGCCCACAGAGTCCGGGCCTTTTCAAAATCATCGGTCGTGGGGAGAATCACGGGAATGCCGCCGGCTTTCTCAATAAAGCGCAGATAATCCTCCGCGATGCCCTGAAAATCCTGTCCTTTCGCCGCGATCTCCATCTTCCGGATCCATTCGGAAGCGGGCATCGCATTCTGCGTCAGGCCGATAAATATGTCTTTCATAAACCTGCTCTCCTGCTTCAGTGTTTGTATTCTTCCAGTACCTTTTTCAGCAGCAGCGGGTCGTCCGTCATGATCGCGTCCACGTCCCGCTCGATCAGGAAACGCATTTCGTCCGCGTCATTGATCGTCCAGTACTGGACCGCGATATTTCTGCGGTGTGCCCGCTCGATATACGTCTTCCATGTCAGATTGATCGGGATCCCCTTGACCGTATACTTCACCGGGATCTGCAGGCAGGAGAAGTCCGCCTTCGAGAACAGATTGACCCGCAGCAGCTGGGTAAAGATAAATTTCGCAGCGCCGGAAGTCGATGCCCCGCGCAGCAGAGTCGGATGGTTTTTCTGCAGATCCTCCTCGATCTCCGGGTGGAAGGTCCCGACGACCAGATTTCCCTTATAATCCGGGAAGCGTTCAGTCAGCGTCCTGTCGATAATGTCCGCCGCGGCATAACCGGTCTCGCCGCCGTTCTTGATCTCCACGATGAAAAGCAGATCCTTCTTCGTATCGTAGAATTCTTCGAGCAGCTCATCGAACTCCAGGATCTTCAGGCCTTTTTCTTTCTGCTCCTCCTCCGGAACGTCCCGGTAGGGATACGCCCCGCTGTCCGGATCCTTGAAATTATAGCCCATGTTATAGGTCCGCAGCTCCTCCAGCGTATGCTCGCCGATCGTGACTGTTTCCGCCCCTTCCGGGCAGGCCATCCGGTTGATGGAGGAATCGTGGCTGTACACCAGATGACCGTCCGACGTCATCCAGAGGTCTGTCTCGCAAATCTGGATCCCGTACTCGTTTACCGCGGCCCGGAAGGCCATAAGGGTATTCTCCGGATTGCTGATGCCGCCTCCGCGGTGCGCCGCGATCATCGGAAGCGCGTCTTTTTCCTTGATGAAGGGATTCTTCTCCATGACCTTTTTCGGAGGGATCAGATTGATCGTCAGAAGGAACAGTCCCAGTACCAGGACGATGCCCAGAAAGATTTTCCCGCCTTTTTTCTTTTTCTTCCTTGATTTTTTCTCCATCTTCATCCTCCTCCCTGCCCGGCACGCTGCCCTTTTCATCGCTTCTTTTTTGTATCATAGCATATTCTTTTTCAAATCAGAACAGGTTTCTGCAGGGAAAAACGGAAAGAGCTTGTTCTTATCCCGGGAAAATGATAGAAATAGAGAAGCTGGGATCAAGGAGGAAGCGGCATGAAACGGCCGGAGAATTATAACCGTACAATCTATGCGAGCTACGTCGGCTATATCACGCAGGCCATTGTGAATAACTTTGCGCCGCTGCTGTTTCTGACTTTCTCCCGGGAGTTTGACCTCACGCTGGACCGGATCGCGCTGATCACCACCGTTAATTTCGGCGTACAGCTCCTGGTCGATCTGATCTCTGCCCGGCTGGCGGACCGGATCGGCTACCGGGTCTGCATCATAGCCGCCCATATCTTTTCGGCCGCCGGCCTTGTCGGGCTGGCGCTCCTGCTGGATCGTTTCGCAGATCCTTATACCGGCATTCTGCTCTCGGTCGTACTGTATGCCGTCGGCGGCGGGCTCATTGAGGTACTGATCAGCCCGATCGTGGAAGCCTGTCCCACCGAGAAGAAAGAGGCGGCCATGAGCCTGCTGCACTCTTTCTACTGCTGGGGCCATGTCGGCGTCGTGATCCTTTCCACCCTCTTTTTCCGCCTTGCCGGAATCGGAAACTGGCGGATCCTGGCCGTCCTGTGGGCGCTTGTCCCGGCGCTCAACAGCTTCTTCTTTGCCGCCGTCCCGCTCTACCCCATCGTGAGCGATGCGGAGCCCATGTCCATCCGGGCCCTGTTCAGAGAGAAGGTGTTCTGGCTCTTCATGATCATCATGATCTGCGCCGGGGCCTCGGAACAGGCCATGAGCCAGTGGGCTTCCGCCTTCGCGGAGGCCGGGCTCGGGATCTCCAAGACGTTGGGCGATCTGGCCGGCCCCTGCGCCTTTGCCGTGCTCATGGGTACGGCCCGCGCGCTTTACGGCAAGTACGGCGACCGTCTCCCCTTAAAAAAAGCCATGATGCTCAGCGCTTTGCTTTGCATCATGACTTATCTGATGGCTTCTCTTTCTCACAACCCTGTCCTGGGGCTGGCCGGATGTGCGGTCTGCGGTTTCTCCGTGGGCATCTTCTGGCCGGGCACCTTCAGCCTGGCCGCGAAGCGCCTGCCCGCCGGCGGCACCGCGCTCTTTGCCTTTATGGCGCTGGCCGGGGATGTCGGCTGCTCGGGCGGGCCGACCCTGGTCGGCTTTGTCGCCAGCAGCTTTCAGGGTGAACTGAAGCATGGTCTGCTGGCCGCCATCGTCTTTCCCGTCCTGATCCTGCTCGGGATCGGCCGCATCCGTCAGGAAAGAAAATCATAAAAATCAAAGGACATTTCTTGTTGCGACGACAGAGATTCCCAGTCCACAGAGATCCTCTACAACAACATCGCCCTCATGCACCGGCGCACTCGGGTGCGTAGCGTAGATCTGGTTCAGGCAGGAAAAAATCAGCTTTTTCGGTACCGGCGCCTGGGTTTTCACGCTAAGCGGCTCCTCGCGGTCAGCCAGCTTCATGAGGCAGGTGATGGTCCTTCTGGGTTCCTTCATCTCCTGGATGCCGTAGATTTCTCCCCGCTTGCAGGTATTGCCGGTAACGGACGGTTCGCCGCCTTCCTCCCAGGTAACGGTCAGATGGCAGCCCATGGGACAATTGATGCAGATCAGTTCTTTCTTCATTCCTGTACCCCCTGGCCGACCGGGCGGATCTCCACGCGGAGCGCCTGCGCGTTTTTCAGTTTCGCCGCATCCACGCTCATCGTGCACATCTCGCCGGGTGTGAAGATCAGTTCCCGCTTCGCCGCGATCTTTTCGTCGCCGGATAAAAGCACCGCCTCCGATCCGGTATAGCGTCCGCGCGGGCGGAAACGGAATTCGATCTTTCCTTCCGCGGCCGAGAGGTCCACATACTGCGGGACCAGCGCGCCGACGCCCGGGCCTTCTTTCACTTCAATGCAGCGGTCAAAACCGCCCTGCCGCGCCGCGCCTTTTAAGTATCTGGCCGCGTTCCGGCCGGCAGCTTCTCCCTCCATGCTTACATAATCCACCAGATCGTGCACATGCAGGACGTTGCCGCAGGCAAAGACCCCGTCGATCGAGGTCTGCAGGTTCTGGTCCACGACCGCACCCTGCGTCGAACGGGACATGCGGATCCCGGCTGAGCGGCTCAGCTCATTCTCCGGGATCAGGCCCGCGGAGATCATCAGCGTATCGCAGGAGATCTCCCGCTCCGTTCCCGGAACAGGCTTCCGGTTCTCATCGACCTTTGCCACGACCACCCCGGTCACCCGGCTGCGGCCTTTGATCTCGATGACCGTGCTGGAAAGGCTGAGCGGGATATTGTAGTCGTTCAGGCACTGGACGATATTCCGCGTCAGGCCGCTCGAAAACGGCATCAGTTCCACGACTTCCTTGACTTTGATGCCTTCCAGCACCAGCTGCCTCGCCATGATCAGGCCGATATCGCCGGAGCCGAGGATGACGGCTTCCTTTCCGGGGAGATATCCCTGCAGGTTCAGATATTTCTGCGCCGCCCCGGCGGTAATGACGCCGGCCGGACGCGTCCCGGGGATCATCAGGGCGCCGCGGCTTCTTTCCCGGCAGCCCATCGCCAGAACGATGGCCTTCGCCTGGATCCGGAGCAGCCCGGTCTCGGGACTGACGACCGTAACGATGCGGTCCGCGGACGCCGAGATCGCAAACGCGTGCAGCAGGCAGGGAATATTCTTTTTCTCCACCTCTTCGATGCTGCGTCTCGCGTATTCCGGCCCGGTCAATTCTTCTTTATAGCGATGCAGGCCGAAGCCATTGTGAATGCACTGGTGAAGGATGCCGCCCAGATAATCGGAGCGTTCCACGATCAGGATATCCCGAATGCCTTCGTCATAGGCGGCCGCTGCCGCGGCAAGCCCTGCACTGCCTCCGCCGATGATGAGCAAATCCACATTTTTCATGCTTTCTCCTCCTCATCCGCTTCCGGAAAACTGTGTTCACAGCAGCTGCCTGTCAGGATAAAGGACTCGCCCCCGCTCTGCGTGACCTCGAGCGGCGTCAGGCCGAGCTCCTCACAGAGGATCTCCACGACGCGGCTCTGACAGAATCCGCCCTGGCAGCGGCCCATGCCGGCCCGCGTACGCATCTTGACCGCACTCACGGTCCGTGCCCCGACCGGGCGGCGGATCGCGTCGCGGATCTCCGCTTCGGTCACCTGTTCGCAGCGGCACACGATCCGGGCGTAGTCGCTGTTTTTCGCGATGGCGCGGCTCTTTTCCTCATCCGTCATGGTACGGAAGGTCGGAAGGACTTCTCGTCCCGGTTTATAATCCGCTTTTTTCTTCGCGGAGAGTCTTTCGGCGATCAGTTTGCCCAGGTGTTCCCCGATGGCCGGTCCGGCTGTCAGTCCCGGCGATTCGATCCCGGCCGCGTTGAAAAAATTCGCTGCGTCCGGCGCCTCGCCGATGATGAAATCATCTCGGTCCGGATGCGGGCGCAGGCCGCCGTAGGCCGTGATCACGCCTGAGACCGGAAACTCCGGATAGACCGCGCTGATCGGCAGATGCTTCCAGAAGGTCTTGAAATAATCCACGATGCGGTCGATGCTGCGCCTGGTCGTCGCGACGTCGTCCGGATCCGTATAATCCTCCGCATCGGTGCCGAGGATGACGGTACCGTCCACCGAGGGCATGATGCCCATACCTTTGGTGTGGCCGCCGGAAGCCAGCTTCGTGGGCGTCTGCGTGATGGTCGTATCCACCCAGGGGATGAACTCCCGGTCCATCACGAGATGGCTGCCGAAGCGCGGAACGATTTTGAAACGGTCTTCGGAAACCTGATTGTTGAAGACGTCCGCGCAGGTCCCCGCGCAGTTGACCACGACGCGGGTATCAAAGACCTTCCCGTCTTTTGCGGTGACGCGCCAGAAATCCTCCACGCGTTCGACCTTCTCCGCTTCGCAGTTCAGGAAGAACTCCACCCCGTTGCGGGCGGCGTTCTCGCACATCGCGATCACGAGCGTATACGGGCAGACCATGCCGCCCGAGGGGCAAAAGAGCGCGCCGACCACGCCTTTTCCCATATCCGGCCAGCGCTCAAGCAGCGCCGGACGGTCCAGGACCAGGGTCTCGACCTCGTTGCGCAGGCCGCACTCATGCAGCCGGCGTACCTCTTCCATCTCTTCTTCATTCGTCGCAATGACCATGGTCCCGCTGCGTTCGAACGGGACCTTCAGTTCGGCGCACAGATCGTCAAACATGCGGTTGCCCAGCACGTTGAAGATCGCCTTATTCGTGCCCGGATCCGGGTCGTACCCGCCGTGCACCATCGCGGAGTTCCCGCGGCTCGCCCCATAGCAGACGTCGCTCCCCTTTTCCAGCACCGCTATGGAAAGGTCATAGCGGGCCAGGGCACGGGCTGTTGCGGCGCCGCAGACACCGCTGCCGATAATCAATACATCCCACATTCTTTTTTCACCATGTTTATGCGCCGCGCCGGCTCATAAATTGTTCATGTAGTCGCTGACTGCCTGCAGATTGGTTCTGAAATCTCCGTCGGGAACAAATTTCTTATCAAACAGCGCGCTGCCCATCGTGAAGCCCCAGGGATGGATCTCCTCCATGGTATCGATGCGGGCAAAGCTGTTGATGCTGCCGGCGATGCAGACCTTCGCGTCCACGTTCCGGCAGAAATACCGGGCCAGACCTTCTCCGTCCACCACATGGCGGTAGGCCAGCAGGTCGAACGCGCCGATGCCGGCTTCCATAAGGTTCTTCGCGTTTTCCACGATGCTCTCGAAGCTGCCCTCCAGAATGCTGGGGCTGCCGGAGACTTCGCCGACGAAGGGGGAATACTCCATATTGTTTTCTTTCAGATATTCGTGAACGGCGGGATAATAGATCGTTCCCATCAGGACGTCGAAGCCCGCTTCGACCGCGGTGTGCGCGGCTTCCATGCAGGATTCTTCATCATAGGTGACCACTTCCAGATAGGTCGTCTTGCCAGCCGCCTTCATCGCGTCCACCAGCTGCTTCATCTCATCCTTCGGAAGGCCCACGTTCTTAAAGCCCCAGTTCTGCACCGGCAGATCCTTGCAGGAATCAAACACTTCGTAAGCATTCCGTACCGTAACATCATTGTAAGTCAACATTACTACCAGCTGAACATCCGTCATCGTTTTTTCTCCTTTATTCGTAAATAGGTTTTTGTGATCAGTCCATTTCAAAGACCGGGCAGAGCGCTTCATAGAGGCTCACGTATTTTTCAAACTGTTCTTCGTACATCGCATGATTCTTTTCGTCCGGGATATAGCGCGCCGTGATCTTGACCATATGGTCCACGGCGTCCTCGATATCCTTGTACAGCCCGCAGCCGCTTCCGGCCACGACCGCTGCACCGAGGCATCCCGCATCGGGAGTGGAGGTCTGGCAGATCACCTTGCCGGTGATATCCGCCTTGATCTGGTTCCACAGCGGGCTGACCGACCCGCCGCCGAGCACGCGGATCTCATCGAATTCAAAGCCCATGCGTTCCAGCGTCTTCAGGTTCCGCTTCACGATATAGGCCACCGCTTCCATGATCGCGCGGGCAAAGTGCGCGCGGGTATGCTTCATCGTGATCCCGTAAAAGACGCCCTTCGCCTTCGGATTGGCTTCCGGCGCCATGGCGCCCTGCAGATGCGGGAGCATGATCAGGCCGTCCGATCCCGGCGGGACCTGTGCGGCTTCCTTATCGATCAGCTGGAAGGGGCTGGCGCCCATACATTCCGCTACGTCGATCTCCTGCTGGCAGAAATTGTCCTTATACCATTTCAGCACCATGCCGCCGCTGGTAAAGGTATGCGCCATATAGGTCTTCGGCATGCCGTGATAGTGGCAGGGCATCTGCTTCATTTCGTCCATGAAGATCTCGTCCACCGTCGCGCAGATCCCGAGCGCCGCGCCGGTGCATTCGGAGAAGCAGCCCGGACGGATATTCCCGGCACCGATCGCGCCGGCCGCCTGATCCAGGACGCCCATGCAGACGACGGTCTTCGGCGACAGTCCCAGTTCCTCTGCGATATCCGTCAGCAGCTCGCCCACGGGCTCGCCGGAACGCCGGATCTCGGGAAGCTGCCGCTCGGTGATCCCGATCGCTTCAAGCATTTCCGGCCACCATTTTTCCGTGCGGATATCCCAGTACCCGGTCGAGCAGATCAGGGAGGCTTCGCAGGTGAATTTGCCTGTCATGCGCCAGATAAAATAATCCTCGATCAGCAGGACCTTGTCGATTGCGGCGAATCGTTCCGGCTCGTGGCGGCGGATCCAGAGCACCTTCGCGGCCGGCCAGGTCGGCACGACGCTGACCTGTCCCGTATGCTCATAGAACTGCGGGAACTTTTCGTCCAGCTCCTGTGCTTCGTCCTGTGCGCGGTTGTCCATCCAGACGATGGCATTGCCAAGCTCGCGGCCGTCCTTATCCAGCAGCAGGATCGTTTCGCCCTGCGCGGAGATGCCCATGCAGACGATATCCTCCGGCGAGACGCCGCTCTCCGTAAGGACTTTCTTCACCCCGGCCTTGAAGTTCTCCCAGTAGGTCTCCGCCGGGAGCTCCACGGAGAGCACGTCCGGCGTCAAAAGCCGGTATTCCATGGTCGCAGAAGCACACATGGCGCCTTCCGCGTCGATCAGCGCGACCTTGATCGCGGTCGTCCCCAGGTCAAAAGCCAAAATATATTTTCCCATGCTTCCTCCTCAGATCTCGCTCGGCGCCTTGCTCCAGCTGATCACGGCGGTCTCCTCACCGATATTGACCAGCGTGTGGGTCACGCCTTCCGGCATGAGGATCGCATCCTGCTCAAACAGTTCAAAGATTTTGTTTTCCTTTTCGCAAAGCAGCAGAACATGCCCTTTCACGACGAAAAAGACCTCATGGGAATCCGGGTGTCCGAGATCGATGTCCCCGCGCTGCCCGGGCAGAAGCGTTGACGTTCCGAATGTGATCTTCGGCGTGACGATATACTCCCGGCAGACTTCCGGTCCTTCGAGAGACAGTTTTGCATCGTTTTTGCGCACTAATTGAATGTCCATTTGTCCTCCCTTATTTCATAAAAAACAAAGTCCGGTAACAAAGTTAGTTTATACCAGGCGCGTGATTTTTGTCAAACAAAACATCGCGATTATTCTGCTACCGATATCACCGATTCTGCAGTATTTATCAATTGTTTATAATATAAAAACCGGGGAGCCAACAGCTCCCCGGCCCTTCATTTTTCTTTTTTCGGTCAGTGTGCGGATCCCAGTCCTTCCACGATAAAGGTCTTGCTGTTTTCTTTGATCCGGATGCCGGCATTTTTCGCCAGTTCCTTGTCATAAGAGGCGGTTATGGTCACTTTATCGCCGTTCTTCAGGTTCTTGTTGGGGCTGACCGTGATGACCATCGAGGTTTCAAAGCGGACGAGCTGCTTCAGATTGAATTCATCCGACTTGACTCCGTCGCGCACCGCTTCTTCAAAACCGATGAAGTCAAAATCTCCGCGCGCTTTTCCTGTTCCTTCCGTCCCGCTGTACAGCGCGTTCATGTACTCTGTGAGGTCAATGCCTGCGGTCTTTTTCCCGCAGCCGGTAAGCAGAGACAGACAGGCGGCCAATACCAGGATCGATACGATAACTTTCTTCATGGTGAGCTTCTCCTTTTCGGGTGTTTTTTTGTTTTTACACCCTTTAGACGGAATCTCCCGCCAACAGGATTTATGGTTTAAAAACTTTTTCAAAAAAGTTTTAATCTCCCGTGTACATCATGATGTTCCGGGCAGGATCTCCTGTTTCCCGGTCAACCATCGCAGCTGCCACCAGATTTCCGTTATGAAAAAACTCACAGTTGATAAGCCACATGTTGCCGACTTCCCAGTAAAAAGCTTCGTCCCAGCCGATCTTGTCTTCTGTCTCAAGATCTTCCGGGATCCCCAGCTGCGATTTGATATACGCGGTGAGTTCCGCAAGAGGATCCTCCTTCGCACTCACCAAATCAGCGGACACCGGCTCGGAAAGACTGTACCAGGTGATCTCGGCGTCGTCCGGGATGTGTTCTGTCCAGAACTCATTTTTAGGAATCACTTCGATCACACTGCCGTCCGGGGTGATATGGCGGTAAAAATCATTTCCTCCCCCTTCGGAAACCGGTTCAAAGACGTCTGTCTTTTCAACTACATATGTATTCTGCGGGAAGGAATAAAAAGTTACAGTATTGAATCCAGAGTTTCCCGATGTGATCCACATGGTACCGTCGGCTCCGATATAGAGCGATTCGTATTCTTTCAGGATCTCGGGAAAAGGATGAAACGAGAATCTATTCACTTCATCATACGAATAGATCTCAAACGGGTTCCACCACATATTCTCTTCATCGTACAGCACCCTCAGCGCCAGAATCATTTCCGGGACTCCATCGGTATTGACGTCATACAGCCCGTACTGGATCTCCAGGCTTCCGTCTTTTGATTCTATTGCACTGCGGATGGCACCGTAGCGAAGATACGGACTGCTTCCTTCCAACCCTTCGGCAAGGCAGCGGCGGTACCCTTCCAGAATCGCTTCATACTCTTCAACCCAAAACATATCATCCGAAGACTCTTCTGTCGCTTCGGTTTCGATTTCGCTCATCGGCTCCGGTTCCGTGGGAATGGCAGACGTTTCTTCCGGCACTTCCGGTTCAGTCGGAGCCGGAGGTATATCCGGAACCGGAGGCGTTTCCGGGACGGGCCGCGTTTCCGGGATCTCCGTTTCTTCATACTGCGTCGTTGCTGCAGCGATCGCTTCCTGCTTTTTCTGCTGAATATGGCTGACCACGGCGGCTGTCCCGCCGCCAAGTACCGCCACACCGGCCAAAACAGCGATCAGTCTGGCCGCCGCCGCTTTTGCTGCCACGCGTGCCATGATTCCCTTCGCTGCGCCTTTTGCTGCTGTTTTCGCCGCGTATCCGGCCGCCTCTCTGGCGGCAGCTCCTGCGATATGACCAGCCGCTGTACCGACGGCCGCCTGATCGGCGGACTGAGCCAGGACAGTCTGAAGAACAGTCTGGGAAGGCAGTTCTCCTGCCTGAAAGTGCTGACGCAGAAGGAGCATAAGGAGCGGGATCGGTGCCAGCCCGTACAGTTTGGTCCCCTTCTTCTCCAGTTCTTTCACTTGCGCTTCGATCTTTTTCCTGCCGTACTGCAGCCGGCTTTTGACCGTCGCTTCGGGGATTCCCAGTTCCGCGGCGATCTCTTTGACTGACAGCTGATCGTAGTAAAAAAGGGAAATGCAGGCGAGCTGCTCTTCCGGCAGAGAATCCAGGATCTCATTGATGAGCCGCGTTGTCTCACGGCGGTCGATCACCACCTCCGGAAGATTCTCCGGCCGCTCATCCTCAAACTCCAGCGCTTCCTCAGAATCATCCGATACCATATCGGAAAATACGATCGGCTTTGCCTGTCGAAGATAGTCCACTGCTTTATTGTGGGCAATACGTTTGATCCAAGGTTCAAATTTCCCGGCGTCCTGGAGCTGTTCCAGACTGGAAAACGCTTTTACATAACTGTCCTGCAGGATATCAAGCGCGGCGTCCTCATCCCTGACCAAAAATTTAACCGTGTTATAAACGGCACTGTAGGTCCTGTTGTACAGATCGGACAAAGCAGACTGATCGCCGCCTTTTGCAGCATTAATCAGTTTCTCCGTCACGATCTGGGCCCGCCCGCACTGCGGACAAAAAGACACTCCCTCCGGGATGATCGCTTTACAGTTGTAGCATTTCATCGGTCTTTGTCCGCCCCTCTTCCTTTTTCGCAAAACTGCCGCCTTCTTTCTTCAGCGACCGTAAAATCTCCAGAATCCTTCGCAGGAGCCGCCCGGCGACTCCCGGATCCAGCTCCTGAAACTCGATCAAAATCCTGTACAGATAAGCAATATCGATCTGTCCCACTGCCTTCACTCCTTTTTTTGTTTATCTGCTGATCAGACGAAAAGAAGAGGCGGCAGGATTTGTTTTGCCGTAAAAAACCTATATTTTACAGCTTTACTCGTCGTACTCCCCATACTCGCAGCCGATATGCGTGGCTTCGATCTCATCCACGATTTTCAGCCCGTCAGCTGTCTTGTCAAAGAGCTTTACGGTTCCTGTTCCGTTGCCGCCGTTCCAGAGGCGGTTATGTCTCTTGGAACCGTCCGGCGCTTCGTAATTCACGAGAAGCATATCTTTTTTCAGACACTGCACTTCGGTCTCCATGACGGCATGGCTGTTCTCCTGCCGTACATGCCAGAACACAGCATCATCTGTCTCTTCAAAAGAGAACTCCGTTTTCACATTCAGCCAGAAGTGCGAGAAATTGAAATCGTATTCCTTACCCTCGTAGTAAAACACGCCCAGGAGCCGGCGGTCCAGCGGAACAAAATAAATCTTCGGCCGGCCGCCGCCGATATCAAATACACTGTTTTGCAGGATTTGCCTGGTCTTTTTGCTCTTCAGGCAGTTCGAAGAAAGCCACACCCAGGGACTCGTGAAATCCCGGCCCCAGTTTTTATCGGCATAACCGTAGCATTTTTCAGGCGTCACGGTATAACTGCGGCCGCCATAGAGGATCGTTCCCTCGTAAACCGTTTTCATCCCCTCCGCATGCCAGTACATGGCAAAGGCTTCCGCATCGCGCAGCGGTCTGCTCGCACCGTATCCCACATTAAATGCGATCTGCTTTTTCAACGTCAGATCCCAGGAAAACGTTCCGGCATCGCACATCCACTCGGGGTGGGCCGCGGCCTCTTCCGGAGTGACTGTGATATGCCCTTTCAGCGCAGTCTCGCAGGCCAGACAGTCTCCCGCCTCGATCCGGTACGGCGCTTCTCCGTGCAGCGTAACATCTTTCCAGGCAAAGAACCGATGCAGCTGCGCGTGATCCTCGCCCCAGGTCCCGGCCTTGACCATCAGATAGGAAGGACGCTTCCCGGCCGCTTTGTTCTCCGGCAGCTGCCCGAGAACCGGTTCTTCCTCCGCAAGCGCAGGGTTACAGACAAAAAACTCGATAAAGAACGCTTTATCCTCCCCGGTCTCCGCATCCTGCGCAGTAAAAGAATGCCACCACCAGTCATAGCCGCAGGAGGCTAACGGCCCGTGCAGCATGCACGCATCACGCGAGATATCATGATGATCGATCATGTAAATTTGCTCCTTTACAGCCCGAATGTATCTTTGATCCGCGCCGCCGCCTCCGCCGCGGGAAGGGCAGAATTATCGAGACGAAGGTAGTTTTCAAAGGGGATCTCACCCTCTAAACTTTCCAGGCGATGTTTGCTGTCTTCCCGCAGCAGCCGTTCCCGGGAAGCCTCCAGATCCTGCTTGGAGCGCTTGTTTTTCAGCCGGTTCTCCGTCCCGTTTCTTTCCAGACGGATCGCCTGCGGCGCCTCCAGCTCCACATAATAGAACTGTGTCCCATACGGTTCAAAGATTTCCTTTACATGGGCGATATAATCCCAGTCCTCCTGCATATCGAAGGCCCACATGAAGGTAAAGATCATGCCGTACTGCCCGGATGCCGCAAAGTTCCGGAAGATCACGTCGCGCAGTTCGATCACCGTCTGGCCGTCCCGGTACCCGAAAATATCGATGACCGGCTCGATCATCATATGGTTGTGAAATAGCCGTAGATCCGTGATCTTTGCCAGCTCCTGGCCGACCGTCATTTTTCCGACGGCGCCGCTTCCGATAAGAAATACCAGTTTCATAAAATGCCTCTTGCAGCAACGGAATTCCTTCCTGTCAGTTCTTCGTGATCCGGATGGTATAGTTGTCGATATTTATGACCAGGAAGCTGTAGCCGTCCGCGTCCTTCTGCAGGCTCTGGGTATTGAGATTCCCGGAAAGCTCTGTGATGATCCCCGCGGAAAGCCCCAGCAGCGGCGAATTCAGGATCGCGTCCTTGATCGCGATCCACTCTGCAGTCTGCGTCCAGGTGCCCGCGGTTGTCTCGATATAAACGATCGCGCCGGCGGGATCCGTATGGATCGACAGCTGCGCATTGTCATGCCCCGGCGCGGTATAGAGGATCTGATAACTGCCGTCGTCGCTCAGGTTCTCCCGTTCCATGGCAAAGCTGTAGCCGGTGGTTTTGGAGAGGTAGTCGATCTCCGCCCGGGCCGCCTTAACCGCCGGCTCGTTCTCGGCCTCTTCCAGTTTCCGCAGCTCTTCTTCCACCTCCGCCTTGGCCAGCCGCTCCTTCTTATCGATCCGGGCCAGCTTCTCCTTGGCCCGCTCCCGGATGGCGACGTAGCCGTCTTCCAGCGCCTCGGCCAGCCAGGTCGCATCCTCCATCTGAATGTGAACGTTCTCATACTGGACCCGGTCAAAGATCAGATGGCAGATCTCTTCCCGGTAATCGCCGCCCAACGAGAAGATCGTATGGCGGATATCCATATCACGGGTGTGCATTATTTCATTGGCGTCGGCCCGGGGAAGCGCCTGGCCCCAGGAACCGCCGGCCACATAATCGAAGACCAGCTTTCCGTCCTCCGGATGGAAAAGGGCGGTCTGGCTCGGGCCGTAGGTCGTATTGTCGTCCATGTGGGAATACCCGGCAAAATAGGTGACTTTATCCCACTGGTACGCGACAATATCGACTGAACCGAAGCTGACCTCTTCCATGACCGCAGCCGTCACCGGCCCGTCGGCATGCACCACTTCTCCGTCCACCAGCTCATACAGGTCCAGATTGGCCGCCACACAGCTGCCGCTGGGAAAGACAAGGCTGCCGACCGTTCCAGCAATATCCTGCTCCGTGATCGTGACCGTCACCATTTCGGGAGAGCCGTCCTTATCCAGATCGTCCACGAGCGCGCTCAGAAGGCCGGATCCTTTTCGGATATCTTTATTCTCAAGCTCCGTGACAAAGTCCGCGCCGTCGCACACCCCTATCTTCGGAACGACTTTGCTTCTCAGGTATTTATAGAACAGCTCGGCGAGGTCTTTCGTCATCGAAGTTCTGAAATAAACATAGTTTTCTTTCTCATTGATAAACGACTCCTCCGCCCACTCAGAACACTCCATATAATCCTGTCCGTCCTGATCCTTCGCATTGAATGTAAAGGTATAGTCGTACCGGTTGTCCAGCTTCAGCTCCCACTCGCCGTCCGCATTCGTGGAGGCAACGGCAAAAGGCGTCTCGGTATCTTTGCCCCGGTACACTTTGATCTCAGCGCCGGAGACCGGCTCCTTCGTCTCCTCATCATAGACCAGGCCGCCGATATAGCAGGTGCGCCAGATGCTTTCCCCGAATTCCTCCCGGACTTTTCCCGCTTCGATGCCGGTCTCTTTTCCTTCCGTCCGCGCGGAAAGCTGTTCGTCGTATCTGTCGCTCGATTCGATAAAGCAGATCTGGAACATATCATTCAGCATGACCCGCTGCATCTGTTCCGCGGTTTCCGAATTCACAAAATCCGGATCCGCATTTTTATTCATGGAGAAAATATAGGCGATATTCCGCAGATTGATCTTCAGGTCGAAGATGGCCCAGGCCCGCAGCTCATCCAGCGTTTCCTGGCTGGCGAAGCCCTGCTCCGCGATCTCCTTTCTCGCATGGCTGTAGGCAATATCATAGCAGGTCTTGGATACGGTCTCGATATCCATCAGGCATTTGACCATATAGGTCTGCTCCCCGGTATCCATCCAGTCGTACGCCAGCATATCGGCGACCGTAAAGCCCAGCCCTAAAACAGCGACAAAAGGACCGACCGGGGAATGGGAAATCAGCACTTTTGCTACAATCTTGGCCATATCCACCGTATACGCAAAGGCTGCCGCAGCAAAAGGGTTATTCGCTTCCCCGATAACACTTTCCGCCGCTTTCTTTATCCGTTTGACACTCTCTTTGGAAGAAGAAAAAGGTTCGAGATCCGCATCCGCCAGAAGGCCTAAACCCTCCACCATGTTTTCCTGCAGATCCTGGCTCCGGTAATAGACCTCATATAGATTGATGCCGGCCATATACATATCGGCGCCGACCCCGATATACTCGCCTACCTTATCCGCATCCTTGATCAGGCGGCTCAGGGTAAACCCTGTCTCCTGCGGAGCGTTGAGCAGCGGGAGCCGCACGATCATCGCTTTCCAGGTCGCTTCATCAAGCTTTTCCAGGATATCCGCCAGTTCGAACGCATTATTGGGGAACTGGATCAGATCCGACATTTCACTGACCCAGGCAGGCGTCCACTGATAATTGAAAAAGCCCAGTTCCTCTTCGACCGCCTTGCCGGAAACGTCCAGCAGATACTCCTGATCGGAGGCGGCCAGCGTATACAGCGCCTTCTTGTACTGGTCGTAGTCCATCCAGTCGGCGCCCCACATTCCCAGAAGGATGCGGGGATCAAAACCGTCATTGATGATCATGCCCAGCGTGACCTGCGCCGTCGTCCCGATACCTCCGTACTGAATATTGAGGCGCTGTTTGGAAAGCCGGACGTTTTCCAGATACCCGGAGAAATCCTCCAGCGTGCTCATCAGATCCATCGCTTCCGCCGGCAGCACCACCAGAACGTCCTGCCCGCTTTTGTCGTCAATATAGAAAGAAGCGCGCAGGAAATACAGAAGATAGATCAGGGAATACCAGCGGTTTCCCTCCTTGTCTTTATACGTTGGGATCTGAAAATCCATATGAGAACTCAGCCCTTCTTCGCTGATCCGCAGATCGAGCAGGGTCCAGATCTCTTCCCCTTCCCGGTAGAACTCCCAGCCGTCGTTGAGCTTCCCTGCCGTAAAGCCGGCCAGGGCGGCGCCGTCTTCGGCGCGGACATAGATTTTCTCATTATCAAAAAGCATGCCCTCCATGGTCTGGATGGCAGAGCTTCCCATCATGCGGTATTCAAATTCTCCGAGGATGGCTTCCGGCTTCTCCGGCTCCATTTTAGCCAGGGCCTTCGGGCCGGGCAGGATTCCGAAAAGAAGCGAAAACGATAACAGGAAGCAGATCATTTTTTTACCCGACTGTTTCTTCACTGCTCTCTCCTTCCTCCAGCTGCTGCAGATAGCTCCGCAGACCGCCGGTCAGCGCGTCGGTCAGTTCCGGCGTCATGACGATCTCCTGCGACGTCACATAGTCCAGGACCATGACCTCGATCTCGAAGTGCATCTGCTCCGCGTCCGCCGATCCGAGCTTTTCTGTCAGCATTTTCAGCGCCTCTGCGGAGTCTGTTTTCTCCGTCAGTTCTTTTTCTACGGCTTCATAGGCGGCCTGAAAACCCGCACTATCAATGTCCACCTTCACAGCGGCATAGGCGGTCTCTCCGTCTTTTTGAACCAGCGAGGTCTCTCCGACGGTAAAGCGGATATTTTTGGCGATCTCCGCCTGAAGCGCCGGATAATCCAGCGTCGCCGCCTGATGCAGATACTGCGATGCCTGCGGATCGCAGCTGCGGTAGAGGCTTAAAAAGGCTTCCACGACCCGCGGCGCGCCTTCTTCCAGCGGCAGTGCGGCGATGGCTTCCTGCGGCAGGATGGCCGGCTCTTCCTCTGTACTCTCTGCGGTTTCTTCCGCCGTATCTGCCGGCTGCGCCGTGCTTTCGGCCGCAGATGCTTCTGCGAATCCTTCCGTCGTTGCGTCGACCCGGCCGCAGCCGGCCGCGGCCCGGCAAACCAGGACGAGCGCGCTCAGAAAAGCGATTATTTTGATATGTCGGATATGCATCGATATCATCCTCTCCTTCCCGTTTATTCACTCCATTCCAGCCAGAAGCGGACGGTCACTTCCCCGTCCCCGAGAACGCGGAGCAGCTCCTCCTTCGTCACGTCTGCGATCCGGGCCAGCCGGGTAAATTCCCAGGTGTTTTCGTCATAATAAATGGTGATCTGATTGCCCTGATACAAGATGATATCGCCGGGCACGGTCGTGATTTTCCCGTCATTTCGGGGCAGGTCCCAGGGAAGCGGGCCGACCTTCTCAAAACTGCCGTAATCGTGCATCACGATCTCGACCGATCCTTCTTTCAGCTTTTCAAAGAAAGCTTCCGCGGAGGAATTATTTTCCAGCCTCGGATAATAGGTTTTCCCGTTCACCTCCATGACCAGCGTTGCCGTCGGCCTGACAAAGGCATCATCCGATTCTTCCGGCCCGGCGCTGGTACTGCTTTCTCCCGCCGTCTGTTGTTCCTCCGTGGCTGTCAGCGACTCCTTTTCCGTCGGAGGATCACTCTCCGTGGTCCCGTCCCCCCCGGAACAGCCTGTCAGGAAAAAGACAGCCCCCGCCAACAGCCATATAAATAAACTTTTCTTCATCACCATCTTACTTCGCGTTTTCATCGAATACCTCTCCGTCCGAAACCCCGGCCGGACGATCCTGCGGGGCAGGGATATAAAGCGCTTCCTCCGGGAGATCAGCCAAGAGCGCAAGAAGTTCGGTAACTTCTTCCCGCAGCGTATCTCCGGCAAGGGCTTCATGGAACCAGCAGTACTGCGGCCAGCCGGCGACCAGCGAGATCCAGCTGTACCACACGTGCGCCTGCCGTTCTTCTTCCGAGGCGTGATAGATCGACAGCATACGGCTTTCGCCGCGGCGATGGCCCTCCAGCATGTGCGCCAGCCGGACCGAAGCGCCGATCGGTTCTTTGATCTCTTCATCATAGTACCCGCCGCCCAGATTGGCCAGCTGGTTGACGATCACTTCCGTCCCGGCCAGATTAAAATCGATAAGCCCGGCCAGATGTTGATCCTGATCAAGCAGGATATTGCTCGGATTCTCATCCGCCTGAAAGACGCAGCGCGGCAGGTCCTTATAGACAGCAAATAGCCTGGCACGGATATCGTCATGCCTTGCCTTCAGCTTCCCGGCTACATCTTCCATGCCGGCTTCCTTCAGGTCCCGGATCAGATTATTGAAGTTCTGCTGTTTTTCGTCGATCCCCACTTCTTTGTCATACGGACACAGATCAAACAGACTGTACAGTCCGCAGGTCCCGATCAGATCCACATTCCGGTAGGTTTCGGCAAAGCGGGCCACGCTGCCGTTCACTTCATCCCACAGGGCGTCTTCGTCCTGCACCTTCACTTCGCTCCAGAGAGGAAGATCGATATATTCGGCCAAATAGCACTGCAGCCCTTCCCATTCGTGGAAGAAGCGTCCCTGCGGATCCGGCAGGAAAGCCGGACACTGCAGGCCGAATTCCTTATATCTGGCGATCAGCCGGTTCAGGTCCGCCATCCGCCCTTCCGTCATCTCCGGCGCGTTGGTAAAGCGCAGGACCCATTTTTTATTGATGATGTAATTGAGCCGGATATCGTCCGCATCGTGCGTCGAATCGATCAGGCGGATCCTGCCTTTAGCGGTATATCCGAAACGGTTTAGTTCCCGCAGGACATCCGCGCTTTCCGGTGCTTTCTGGCCCTTCGGGAAGTGCTTTCCCGGCTGCAGGCCGGCCTTTTTCAGCGCATGGCTCAAGGCATTCGGCACGCTGCGCGGGCCCTGCACCGTCAGGACATGGAACTCCTCTTTGAGGCGCTTCAAAGGAAATTCGTCCGCCTCAAACCGCTGCTCCAGCCGGATCTTCATCAGTGACCGGATCGTCAGATTTTTATCCTCATAATAATACGGGATATTCGTCTCCGTAACTTTGCAGCGGTACAGGATGGCCGATACCGGCGCCGCCACATACAGAAAGACCGTATCCCCCGTTTTAATTCCGGCCCCCTGCTTCCAGTCGATGATCTCCCGCCGGTCAAAAGCCGCTTCCACATCGTAATACTTCGGATTGGCCGGCACGATCCATTCCTTAGCCGGACGGATCTTTTCTTTTTTTCTGGCCGAAGCGGTCGTCTGATAGCTCATATCGATCAGTTCAAATACCCGCTCCGCGGGGACTGTTCCGTCGAGGCGCACCGTGATCCAGTGCATCTTGTTCATATGGTAAGCCGGCAGGATCCCGCCCTGCTGAAAAAGGATCTGCCGGTACATCGGATCGTCGATCTTCAGATTGATGACCGGAATGCTCTCCTTTCCCTGCAGGCCGAGGCTCGCAGCCGCCACGTCCATGACCAGCGCGAACCATTTTTTATTGTCCCTGTGCCGGAAAACGGCGGAATCCGGGGACGTTCTCCAGGGAAAATCCGGTTCCGTCCGATACTTATCCAGAATATAATCCTTTACCTGCTGCCACATCTTTTTACATCCACTTTTTCTTTTTGAAATACAGAAGGCATCCGAGCGCGATGGCCAGGCTCACGGCGATGACCGCGGGGTATCCCCATCGGGATTCCAGCTCCGGCATGTAGCGGAAGTTCATGCCGTACCAGCCCGTGAGCAGAGTCAGGGGCGTGAAGATCGTCGTGATCACGGTAAGCAGCGTGATGATCCGGTTCTGCTTGACGTCGATGCGGGTCTGGATCAGATCCCTAAGCTGGACCGTGTACTCTCTCATATTGTTCACCATGTTCCGCAGCCGCTCTGCCCGGGCTGCGAACAGGCGGAAATAGCGAAGGTTCTCCTCTTCGAAGAAGCCGTTCTCGTTTTCTTCCAGTTCCTGCCCCAGATCGAGCAGCTGCCCGTAGTGCAGGTTCAGATCAAGCAGGTCGCCCCGGATATCATTCAGCCGGGAAAGAGCCGGCTCGGCGTCGCCTGCAAGGATCTCGTCCTCCATTCGCTCAAGCGTCTGCTCCAGCTGTTCCAGGCTGGCCAGATCCGGCGCGATGATCTGCTCCAGAAAATCATAGAGAAAGCGTTCCAGCCCGGGCATGCGCCAGCGTTTGCTCTCCGCCACAGCCCGGGTGATCTGTTCCGCCAGGCCGCTTTCATCAATAAAGACGACCCCTTTCTCGTCCAGCGCAAACGCGAACGAGCCGGTCACATGTTCCGTATAGCCCATGCGGGGAATGGCGATGCTGCCGGTGAGCGAATCGTAGTTGACGGCGGCGCGGGTCTGCGCCACGGCCGGCAGATCGGCTTCCATGTCGATCCCCAAGGAAAAGATCTCCCGGTTCTGCCGCCACTCCTCCGGAGTAAGGACGGCCACATACGGGTCTTTGGCGCCGGGGATGGTGTCCGCCGTACAGTTTACCAGTGTTTCACGAATCAGATAATACATGGCGTTTTCTTCCTTTTTCCCTGCGCAGCCGCCCGGATCAAAAGCCCGTCCGGGGAGCAGCTGCCGCAGCAGGACAATCATATCATTTCCGGGAGGAATATTCAATTGCACAGAACTGTCTTTAAAAGCTTTAACGGTGCAGTTTTTACATAAAAAAACAGGACAGTTCAGGGTCAGACCCCGGACTGTCCCGCTTTGTTCTGCAGCCGTTCAGTATAAGTATCCGTCTCTGGTTTTTACGCCGAAATGCGCTTCCAGCTGGTGCATCTGCTCGTCGGTGATGGTGTTTTTCCGCGGCAGGTGCGCAATCTTCATGTAGATCTCTGCGGCTTTTTCGGCGGTCTCGATAAGGCCGAAGGTCTCGTCCAGGTCCTTGCCGGCGCCGTAAATGCCGTGCTGCGCCCAGACGACCAGGCGGGCGGTCTTCATTTTCTCCGCGGTCGCTTCACCGATCTCGTTGGTGCCGCAGAGCATCCAGGGCAGGACATTCACGCCGTCCGGGAAGACCACGATGCACTCGGTGCACATCTGCCAGAGCGTGCGGGTAAAAGCGATCTCGTCGAGGTCGTGCACGTAGGTCATGGCGAGAAGGTTCCCCGGATGGCAGTGCATCACGACGCGGTTTGCCGGATCGACGGCCAGGCGCGCGGCATGGCTCATCATGTGGGCCGGAAATTCTGAGGTGAAACGGCCCCCGTCGGTATAGCCCCAGAGAAGCTCGGCGGTCCTTCCTTCGTCGGTCAGGCGGACCAGGCCGAGGTTGGCAGACGGGTCGTACTGTACGTTTTTGAAGTACTTGCCGGTCCCAGTCACGAGGTAGTACCTGCCGTCCAGTTCCGGTGCGGAAAAGCCGGTCGGGATGGTGCGGAGGACGTTTGCCGGGTTAAGGTATTCCGCGATTTCCGCTTCGTCCAGCAGCAGGGAAATGTTGCCGCCGTTCCGCTCGTCCCAGCCGTGGGCGTACATATTGGTGCAGGTGCGGATCAGTTCAATAAGCCAGGGTGCCGTCAGAATGTCTTTCATTTTCTT
Organism: Lachnospiraceae bacterium; assembly: GCA_017394885.1. Lineage (GTDB taxonomy): Bacteria > Bacillota > Clostridia > Lachnospirales > Lachnospiraceae > UBA6987. Next base: position 82,298 of record JAFPWO010000013.1, read on the forward strand.
GCCTCCAGCACTTCCTTTTCGTAGGCCGCGATCAGGGGGAACCATTCGCCGTCGGCCGGTTTGCCGCAGCGGCGGCAGTATTCGTCAAAGATCTCGCCGAAGGGCAGAGTCTTTAATTCTTCCTGTGCGACCATCAGCTTTGTGAAATCGCCGCCGTCCTGCAGAGCCTTCAGCGTGTCATTCGGCTGCAGCAGGGCATAAAGCAGGGCTTTCTGGAGGTTCCGGTAACCGGTCACCCAAGCGCTGATGCGATTGATCGAGGCGTCGAAATAGTCGAGCGCGATGTCCACTCTGCCGTCCAGGCCGCCGCAGCAGACGATCTCGCGGGCGATCTCCTTCGTCTCGTCGTCAAAGAGCACCACGTGGTCAGAGTCCCAGCGGATCGGGCGCGTCACGTGCAGGGCAATCTCCGGGAAGAAGGCCAAGAGAGCCGGGATCTTGTCGCTTACGACCTCGGTCGGATGGTAGTGGCCGTTGTCCATGAGCGGGATGCATTTGTCACGGTTGAACGCCGCGTAGGACAGGGCAAATTCCGCACTGCCGACGGTGTAGGCTTCCACGCCGATGCCGAAGACCTTCGACTCGATGCAGGGCTTTACCTTCTCGAAATCGTAGGGTTCGGAAAGGATCGCGTCGATGCTCTCACGGTATCGCTTACGCGGGCCGAGGCGGTCGGCCGGGATGTCTTTAAAGCCGTCGCCGGTCCAGATGTTCATCACGCACTTTTCACCTAATTCTTCCGCCAGGTAGGAGGAAATGCGGATGCAGGCCTTGCCGTGCTCGATCCAGAAGCGGCGGGTCGCCTCATCCGGAGAAGCCAGGGTCAGCGGATCGCATTTCGGATGGCTGAAAAAGGTCGGGTTAAAGTCGCAGCCAAGACCGCGTTCCTTGCAGAATTCGACCCATTTGGCAAAATGCTTCGGCTCCAGCTTATCGCGGTCGGCCCACTCACCGTTTTCGAAGATCGCATAGCTTGCGTGGAGGTTCATCTTCGGGCGGCCCGGGATGAGGGACAGGACCTTGTCCAGGTCAGCCATCAGTTCTTCGGGGGTCCGGGCACGGCCGGGGTAGTTCCCGGTCGTCTGGATGCCGCCGGTGAGCGGTGCGTTCGGATCGGTGTCAAAACCGCGCACGTCGTCGCCCTGCCAGCAGTGCAGGGAGACCGGAACGGTCTTCAGTTTCTCGATGGCCGCTTCGGTGTCCACGCCGAGCGCCGCGTATCTTGCCTTTGCTTCCTGATAGCTCATTTTGCTGCCTCCATCTGTATCTTAAGATTCCCGAGCGCCGTTGCCTCGATCGGCAGGGCGATCACTTTTTTGCCTATGGTTTCTTCGGTCAGGCGGTTCAGGAACGCGTTCTTCGCGCCGCCGCCCACGATGTAAAGCCTGTCGTAGGTTCTGCCGGTATTTTGTTCCAGTTCGCGGAGCGCTTCGCCGTAGCTTGCCGCGAGACTCCTATAAGCACAGCGGAAATACCCTGCCGTGCATTTCGGCGGATGCGGCAACGCCTGATCAAAGGCCGCCTTCATGCTTGCTGGCGCGAGAAAAGCTTCGTCATTTGCATCCACCAGATGATCGAAATGCCTTGATTCGGCCTCGGCGACGATCTCACTCCAGAGCTTCTCCGGGCAGAGCTCATCCCGCAGGCGGTTTACCAGCCACATCCCCATGATGTTCTTCTGGTAACGGTTGTAGCCGACGCCGCCTTCGTTTGACCAGTTTCCGCCACGGGAATCCTCATCCGTAAGCGGCCTCTTCGTTTTCACGCCGAGCAGGCTCCAGGTCCCGGAGGAAATGTACGGCGCGTCTGTTTCCATCGGAATGCCCTCGACAGCGCTGCCGGTGTCGTGGGTTGCACAGAGGACGACCTTGATGCCCTCGTAATATCCGAGTAAGGTCCCGGGCTGCGCGAGCTGTACCGCCTTGCCGTCCGGCAGTTCATAGGCCCGGAACAGCTGCTCCGGCAGGCCGAGTGCGCAGATGATTTCCGGGTCGAAGGTCCCCGTCTCGGCACTCACCATGCCGCCGGTCGTAGCATTCGTGTACTCGTGGGCCTTCACACCGCAGAGCTTATACATCAGATATTCCGGGATCATCAGGTAATCCGTGACGCCTTCCAGCCGGCCGGCAAGCTTGTCGGCATACAGTTGGTAAACGGTATTAAAGGGCTGGAACTGGATGCCGGTGCGGCGGTAAAGTTCCGCAAAAGGTATCTTCTCATGTACTGCGGGAATTGCTGCTTCGGTGCGGCTGTCGCGGTAGGCATAGACCGGAAGGACTTCTTTTTCGCCTTTCAGCAGCACATAGTCAACACCCCAGGTGTCGACCGAAAGGCTCTCGATCAGCCCGAACCTTTCCTTCGCCGCCGCGATCCCGGCTTTTACGTGGCCGAGCATGGCGCCGATGTCCCAGGTCAGATGTCCTTCCGCCTCCGTCACACCGTTCGGAAAGCGGTACACCTCTTCTGTCTTCAGTTGGCCGTTCTCCGTCCAGCCGGCGATGTGCCGCCCGGATGACGCCCCGATATCGATTGCCAGAAAGTATTTCGGCATGGTCACTCCTCCGTAAAGACGTGCGTTCCGGCACCGACGGTCTGCTCAGTGCCGCCGGGGAGGCGGACAAGTGCCGTGCAGTTGGTCGGGACGGTGACGATGCAAATCGTTTTCATCCCTTTGCCATGTTCGTCAAGCTCGCGTTTCCAGCGGCTTTCGATGCGGCCGAAAATGCTTGTATAGCCGGCTTCCGCATGGGTAAAGCTTCCGCCCGGCTGCGGGGCCACAGTGAAATGGTTCTCTCCGTCCACGCGGATGCCGCACATCACGGAGAAGAGCCATTCGATGACGGCGCCTTTGGAATAGTGATTGAGGCTTCCGATGCCGCCGCTGGTCGAAGCAGGGCCCTCCCAGGCTTCCCATATGGTCGTTGCGCCGGCCTTCGGCATCGAAAGCCAGCCGGGGATCTCTTCGTTTTCCAGCAGTTTATAGGCTGCCTCAATGTCATACGAAGCCAGCACATAAAGGATAAGCGGGGTGGATAAAAAGCCCGTGCCGAGCCGCCAGTTATAGTTTTCCAACGCCTTGATCAGGCGCTTCTTCGCGAATTCTGTATCCGCTTCATCCAGCAGTCCCAGATACAGCGGCCGGACCAGGCGGGCCTGCCGGTCGGTATCCAGCGGGAACTTATCGGTATGGACCAGTTCCTGATAGGCTTTCCGGCAGCCGTCGCTGTAGGACTGGAACTCCTCCGCGTCTTCCGCGTGTCCGAGCCGCCGGGCGATCTGCGCCATCAGTCCAAGAACGTACGCGGTGTAAGCCGTCGAGACTTCCGGATGCGGGGCTACGAAATCCTGCCAGTGGAAGCCGCCGTCCACATCGGCCGGCTCGGCCCATTCGCCGTAGCTCTGGCCTTTATTGACAAAGAATTTCTGCGCTTCCTTGGAAAGCTTTACCTTCTCCGCAAAGAGCGGCATCTTCTGCCCGCAGCGCTTTTCCATGAATCGGGCGTACTTCGCCATGCCGTCATAGTACTCCCGCAGGATCGCTTCATCCTGATAGATCTCCGCATAGCGCCAGGGGATGAGGACCCCCACGTCGGACCAGCCGACCGAGCCGTTCATGGTCCACATGTAGAAGTCCGCGCCGCCGTCCGGAGCAATGTGCGGGAGGCGGCCATCCTTCTTCTGCCAATCGAAGACGTCGTGCAGGTATTTGCGCGCGAACGGCGCGAAATCAAAGAGATAGGCCGCGCTGGTAAAGAAAAGCTGCGCGTCGCCGGTCCAGCCGTGACGCTCTCTTGTCGGGCAGTCGGTCGGGATGTCCAGATGGTTGCCCTTCGCCGACCAGAGCGTCGCCTGAAACAGCTGATCCACCAGCGGGTGGGAGGAGGAAAAATCGCCTGTCCTCTCCAGGTCGGAGTAGACCGCGACCGAGCAGATCTTCTCCGGATCCAGTTCCACGTCGGTCTCGACCTCGGCATACTGAAAACCAAAGACCGCGAAGGTCGTTTTATATTCGTTCGGGCCTTCCCCGCAAGTGTACTCGATTTTCTGCAGCGGCGTGGTCACCCCTTTGCGGGAGAGCTGGATGTTCTTCTGCGTGAGGTTTCCTTCCTCGTCCAGCATCTCGCCAAAGCGCCAGACCATGCGCTGCCCCACATGCGCCTTCACGGAAAACTGCACATAACCGGCGATGTTTTGGCCGAAATCCAGGAGTTTCCGGCCGTTCGGCGCGGTCGTCATGACCGGTTTGAAGCGTTCGTGCTCCGTGACCGGGACGTTGTTTGACGCTGAAGGGATGACCTTATGGGAGGTTTCCTTCGCCTGTCCGGTGTACAGGGGCGTGCGGAAGGCTTCCACGATCTCGCCGTCCTTGTTATCGGCAAAGCGGATCGGGCCGTCGTTCGACCACTGCCAGGTAGCATCCGTCGAAACGGTCTCCTGCGAACCGTCTTCATAAACGATCTCCAGCTGCGCGAGGAGCTTCGTTTCCGTACCGTACTGGTTCTTCCGGCCCCAGGCGCCGCAGCTGCCGCGGTACCAGCCGTCGGCGAGCTGTACGGTCAGCTCGTTCTCACCTTCCGCCAGCAGATCTGCCACATCATAGGTCTGGTACTGGACGCGCCTGCGGTAATCGGTATAACCCGGCGCCATCACGAAATCACCGACTTTTTTGCCGCCCAGCCGCGCCTCATACAGCCCGCAGGCCGTGATATACAGCCGCGCGGAACGGACCGGCTTCCCGATGGCAAACGCCTTCCGGAAGCAGTCGACGGGATAGCGTTCTTTCTTGTTCACACTGTAATTGCCCGTGATCCACGTGGCTTTCCAGTCCATCGCGAAGAGCAGGCCCATCTCGAAGAAGGCTTCGCTCCACTCACCGGGCTCGCCGTTCTCATCCCACAGCCGTACCTTCCAATTAACGCGCTCCCGGGAACGAAGCGGCAGCGGATACTCCGCGTGCATCGCGCTGCTCTCCACTTTGCCGCTCTGCCACTTTTCAGTGACGATCTCGTAGGCCGTCTGCTTCACGCCGCCCTCGCAGTTCCACATGAGGCGCGGCTTTAAGATATCGATCCCCAGAGGGTTAAAAAGATGTTCGGTTTTCAGCCTGATCGCTTTCATGCTTTTTCCTCTGTCAGTTTCTTCGCCATCCGGTACACGCGGGTCGCGTTGACCATCAGTTGGCGGCGGCTTACCGTGCCGTCCGAAAGCCCTTTCACCATGGCCTTGAAGTCGCCTTTGCCGCCCGGCATGGTCAGATCATTTCCCGCCGCTGCGATCTTTGCCGCATTCGGGACCGGATATTTCTTTTTGCCGAAGTTTAGGGCGCCGATGATCCAGTCGGTCATCACGATGCCCTCAAAGCCGAATTCCGCGCGCAGGACGTCCTGCAGCAGGTCGCGCCGCTCGGAAGTATGAATGCCGTTTAAGAGATTGTAGGACGTCATCAACGCATGCGGCTGGCTCTCTTTCACAGCGATTTCAAAGCCTTTGAGATAGATCTCACGCATGGCCCGCTCGCTGACCAGGCTGTTGCTGCCGTAGCGGTTGGTTTCCTGGTTGTTCGCGGCAAAGTGCTTGATCGTCGTGCCGCAGCCGGGGTGCTTCTGCACACCGCAGGTGATCGCAGCGGCAAACCGGCCGGAGATCAGCGGATCCTCGGAATAGTATTCGAAATTGCGGCCGCAGCGGATATCCCGGTGGATATTGAGGGCCGGCGCCAGCCACAGATGCACGCCGAAGCGCTCCATCTCGTCGCCCACCAGATCGCCGCAGGCCTTATCAAAGGCCAGGTTCCAGCTCTGCGCCAGCGCGGTACCGATCGGGATCGCGCTGCAGTACTGCTCAAAGACCTCTCCCTTCACCTCGCTGCCGCCCATGAAATGTTTCATGAAGAAGGCGGAAGGCGCGGGCATCAGCTCCATCACGCTCTCCGGCATGGTCTCGCCGACGGCGTGCGCGCCGTTTTCGTCACGGGTATACTGCCGGGAAAGGCGCAGGCCCGCGGGGCCGTCCGCCATGATCAGGGAAGGGATCCCTTTCTTCTTCAGGCCGACCGTTTCTCCGGCTGCGCCAGCCACGGAGCTCGAAGCTTCTCCCACCACGCTCACCGTGCCTTTTGTCTGAAACGCGCCGATGTTCAGCAGGCAGAGTTCCTCCTCGCTCAGCGTTTCGAGCAGCGGATCGATCTCTTCGGGAAGCGCATCGTTCACGGTCTCCGTTTCAAAAGAAGCCGCGCTGACCGCAAGCACCGGAACGTCGCCCGGCACTTCTTCCGGGAGTTTTTCCGGCTTCCAGTCGGCAAAGTCCGGTTTGCCGAGGCAGTTTTTCACCTGCCTGACAACGGCTTCGCCATCCAGACGGACGACGGCGGCCGCTTTCGTATCGCGGCTCGAAGTGCCGGCACGCAGTACATAATCACCGCCTTCCAGGATCCACGCCGCACGCACCGCATCGTAAGAAGCGATCTCGCGCAGATCGAACGACAGCGTCAGACTCTGCTCTTCATCCGGGGCCAGTTCATCCGTCTTTTCAAACGCCGCCAGGACCTGATACGGCTTGTCCAGCTTTCCCTGCGGCTGGGAAACATACAGCTGGACAACTTCTTTACCGCGGCGGCAGCCGGTATTCTTCACGGAAACGTCCAGACTCACTTTTCCGCCCTCTTCCCGGGCTTCCCCGGTTTTCAGGGCAAAACTGGTATAGCCAAGGCCGTACCCGAAAGGAAACAGCGGCTTTTTGCCGACGCTGTCAAAGTAACGGTACCCGACGTAGATGCCTTCTTTATAGCGTGTATCGTAGCGGTCGCCGAAATCTCCGACGGCCGGATAGTCCCCCCAGGTGCTCCAGGTGGTTGCCAGCCGGCCGGAAGGCGCGCTCTTGCCGAGGATGATATCCGCCAGGATATTGCCGGTCTCGCCGCCCAGCTGGCTGAGCAGCAGGATGTTTTTCACCCCCGTGACCGGCGTCAGATCGACCGGGCCGCCCACATTCAGCACCAGCAGGAAGCGTTCAAACTGCCTGTTCAGCAAGCGGATATCGCGCTTTTCCGTCTCGGTCAGCAGGATATCGCCGGGTACGGGTCTGCGGTCCGAGCCTTCGCCGGAGATGCGGGAGAGCACATAGACCGCGGCGTCACCTTCCGCCTCCAGCGGAAGATCGTATTCGGGTTCGGGCATCACGGCGCCCATGCAGTCGATGACGGCGAGCGTGCCGCGCTTTAGGGCGTCGCGCTTCAGATTTTTGATAAACACCTTCTTAGCCGCATCGCGGACGCCTTCATAAGCATCCATCCAGGCCTTGGTGGTGAGGGTAAAACCGGCGGCTTCGAGCCCTTCTTCCGCGGTCACGAAACTGCGGGAATTGACTTCTCCCGAGCCAGTCCCGCCTTTTATCGTGCGGCGGGCGCCGCTGCCGTAGAGCGCCAGTTTTCCGGGCGCATCCAGCGGGAAAGTCCCGTCACTTTTGAGCAATACCGCGCACTCCGCGCCGAAGCGCCGCAGGATCTCATTATGTTCTCTTTCGTAATCGTACATTTCGGTAACTCCTTTCTTGCTGCCCTTTTCTTACTCTTCCGTTCTCTCATGCCGCGCTTTGATCTCAGCCTGCTCTTTCGGAAGGTTCTTTTCGACCGTCAGGAAGAACAGAAGGACAAAGGCGATAAGGCTTGTGAATACCTCCAGCCCGACAAAAGCGAAGGTAATGACCCAGCTGACACTGTGCGGCTGTGCCAGCGCCACAGTATAAATGCCGTCCGCCGCGGGTTTCAGCGCATCCAGCGCGACCTGTGCGGTCCAGCTGTTTGCTGCCAGTGTCTGACCCGCTTCCGCAAGGCTCCCCGCCGTAAACGGCGCCAGATACCCGGCTCTTGCCAGCATCCAGTTGAAGACGCCGGTCATAACGCCGATCATGGCCACCGCGATGATGTTGTAGATGGACATCGCCGTACCGTCGATGCGGTTATTTGTTTTCCATTCGATATGATCCAGGCAGTCCGCAAAGAGAGCCATGAACACATACGAACCGGGAAGGCCGCCCATGTTTTTGATGAACTGCCCGATCAGGACCGTCACCATATTGGTCGGGAACAGCCAGCAGATCGTTGAACCGATCGCGATCAGCGCGCAGCCGACCATCGTTACCTTCCGCTTGCCGAACTTCTTCGCGAGCGGCCAGACCGCGAAGATGCCGATGCCCATCGGGATGCCGCCGATGACTGAGACCAGCATCTGTGTCACGCCGTCGTTATAGGTGCCCAGTACGTAGTTGCAGTAATAGACAAGGCCGAGGTTCTTGATCACCGTCCCGATCGTGGTGACGAAGAAATAGCCGTAGATGAGCAGCATATATTTGTCAGTAAACAGTTCCCGCAGCTGCTCCCCGAAAGGCTTCTTCTCCGTTTCGCCGGCGGCCTGGGCTTCTTCGGTGATGCGCTCCTTGGTGAAGAAGTATTCCATCAGGGTGAGCGGCAGGGCAAGGATCGACAGGATCGACATCAGGAAGATCCATTTCGACTTGTCCGCACCGATCGCCGGCATGACGAGCATCGGGAAGACCAGGGCGACCAGGATGCCGCTCATCATGATCGTGGTGATCTGATTGAAAACGGAAAGGCCGCCGCGCGCGGTCGAGTCACGGGTGGAAAGCGGGACCATCAGGCCGTGGCTCATGTTGAAAATCGTATAAGCAAAGGAATAGAACAGGTTATAGGAAAGCATGACCCAGATCACCTGCACCGTCTCGTTCGCGCTCGGCACGGTAAACAGCAGGATGCCGGTCACCGGCAGCAGAAAGGCCGAAAGAAGCAGCCACGGTCGGGCTTTGCCTTCTTTGGTCCTCGTGCGGTCGATGACCTGTCCCATGATGATATTGGTGATCGCGTCGATAACCTTCGAAATGATCGGGAAGATCGCGAGGAACAGGCCGTTCCAGAGAGGCGTCAGATTCAGCACGTCCGTATAATAGACGTTCAGGTAGGTGGCCAGCACCGCGTTTAACAGCAGCGCGCCAGCGGGACCGAGCAGGTAGCCCAGCCACTTTTCTTTTTTGGTTACTTCCGGGGATTTGATCAGACTCGCGGGCAGCCGCATACCAGTATTCCTCCTCAGGCAGATCGGATTCTATCTCATCTGCCTTTTTCTCATGATTATTATAGCAGGACCGCCGCGGATTGTATTGTATAATTGTAATGTTTCAGATATAATGGTAATGAAATTTAAGAGGTCGATTTCTGTTTCGTACGGAAAGGAATCAAGATGGGAACCGTCAGCTACGAATATCTGGCCCACGCCATGGCCCGGCTCTCCGGGATCCCCGTGCGGATCTATGAAAGCAGCGAAGAACGCTGCCGTTTCTTCCCGGCCGCGCTGCCGAAGGATCCGCTGGAACTCTGCCGTGAGGAAGTGCTGGCTATCCGCGAACATGTCGGCTACTTTGCCACGCCGCTCTTCCACTACTACGGCGTGCTGAACAGCGGGAACGTCAAGATCGTGATCGGCCCGACCGCGCAGATCATGGGAGACGAGCAGCAGCTGCGTGAGCTGGCCTTTCGGTTAGACGTCCCGGCCGAGCAGGTGTCCGTTTTTACGGAAGGCATGAACGCGATCATGCGCCTGCCCGTGGAAACGCTCCTTCAGATGCTCTGCACGCTAAACCATTTTCTGAACGGCGGGGAAATGCTCACGCTTTCCGACATCGCGATCCATGAGGCGGAGCAGATGCAGATCAAGACCGGTGTGGAGCAGCACCGCACGTCCCGGGTCTACGAAGAGGACACGTCCGCCGCACAGCCGCATAATACCCTGGCCATTGAAGAAGCGCTGATGGGGATCGTCCGCCGCGGGGACAGCGTCGCCCTGCGTCGCTGGCTCTCTTCCGCCCCGGCCGTACAGGGCGGCACCATTGCCGGCGACCAGCTGCGGCAGCTGCGGAACCTCTTCATCGTGACCGCGACGCTGACCTCGCGTGCCGCCATCCGCGGCGGCATGCGGGAGGACGATGCTTTTTCTCTTTCCGATGCGTACATTCGCCGGGCGGAACTCCTCACGAGCCACAGCAAGATCCAGAACCTGCAGTACAATATGCTGCTGGAATTCACGGAGCAGGTCGAAAAGCTCCGCCGCAGCGGGTACGCCACCAAGCTCTCGCTGGACGTAGCCAACTATGTGCGCCATCATCTGTCCGAGCCGGTCAGCGTGGAGAAGATGGCGGAGACGTTCTTCTTAAGCCGGCCCTATCTTTCGAGCAAATTCCGGCAGGAAACCGGCCAGACCCTGACCGATTTCATCTTGAACGAGAAAACGGAGGAAGCCAAGCGCCTCCTCCGCTATTCCGACAAGCCGCTTTCGGCGATCAGCGCCTATCTCGGCTTCTCTTCCCACGGTCACTTTTCACGGGTATTCAAACGCTGCGCCGGCGTAACTCCCGGGGAATACCGGGAAAAGTACCGCATGTAGTTTTTCGCAGCTTTCTCTAGTCCGGGAAGAAATCATCCTTCCGCTTTTTCGCGGCCTTGATCCATTTGGAAATTTCTTTCTTTTTCGCGTAATTCTTCTCATTCTCCATACTGAGCGACTGATAAAGCCGCAGCCTTTCGGGAGACAGCATTCCGCTTTCCAGCGCTGCTTTCACCGCGCACCCGGGTTCTGTATCATGGCGGCAGTTGCGGAAGCGGCACCGCCTCTCCAGGGCAATGACGTCCGAAAACGTATCGTCGATCCCGCTTTCCGCGCCGGCCAAACCGACTTCCCGCATGCCGGGCGTATCGATAATACTGACGCCGCCTTCCAGCTGAATCAGCTGGCGGTGGGTCGTCGTATGCCTTCCCGTGGAGTCGGACGAGCGGACCGCGGCAGTCTTCATGAGGGCTTCGCCGGCGAGCACATTGAGCAGTGTGGATTTCCCCACGCCGGAAGAACCGAGCAGGCAGATCGTGTTTCCGGGCTGCAGATAAAAGTCTAACGCTTCCATTCCGATCCCCGTGAGGGCCGAAACAACATGGACTCTCACGTTTTCGGCGACGCGCACTTCCTCCGCGTACCGCTCCGGATCGCCGCACAAATCGGCCTTTGTCAGGACCACGACCGGCACACAGCCGCCCTGCAGCACCAGGCCCGCGTACCTTGCGATCCGGTTATAGCTGTAGTCCTCGTTCAGGGACGTGATGATAAAAGCATAGTCCGCATTGGCGGCCATATACTGCATCACACCGGTTTTCGCCTGATCGGGCCGCTGCAGGAAGCTGGTACGTTCACAGACGGAGAGGATCACCGAATCCCCTGCCGGATTATACCGGAAGGTCACATAATCGCCCACGACCGGCCATGCTTCCGCCTCCGCTTCATAAAAGCTTCCCTTCAGCTTCGCCGGCAGTTCTTTCTCCCAGAAACGGATAAAAAAGCTCCCCTTGTGCACCGCGCTGATGCGGCCGAGCCGCTCTTTATGAAGCCACTGGCACCGAAGAGCGAGCGGCTTATAATACGGGAATCGGCCGGTAAACAGCCGCAGTTCTTCTTCGTCTTCGCACTGTTCAAATACCGCGGCTTCGCTAAAACTTCCGTGGACCTCAGCAAACGCTTCGCATAAGGGATATGCCATAAAAGCAGGGAAATTCCCGAGCTGCGCATGGGTTATGCCAAAGTGATCGCAGGTCACGAAACCGTGCCGCGGGTAATAATCGGGTTCCCCACAGATGACGATTCCCGAATAGCCGGCGGCCCGTCCCAGATTGATGACCGCCTGAAGCAGCGCGCTCCCGATGCCCTCGCTGAAACAGGTCGGTTCCACCGCCAGCGGCCCGAAGGTCAGGACTTCATGGACCACTTCCCGATCCGCCTTCTGCTCCGTGACCTTCGCTTTCGAGGCGAAGATCGCGCCGACGATCTTTCCGTCCTTTTCCGCAACCCGGCTGAGATGCGGCAGATACGCCCCATCGTCCCGCAGCTTATGTACGAGCAGGTGTTCATTGCAGCCCGGCCCGTGAATATTCCAGAACGCACGCATCACCATGTGTTCCGTATTGTACCAGTCTTCTTTTCTTTCTTCTCTGATAAGGATTCCGTTCATTTTCAGCTCCATACATTATTCGTTTTATATTGTTCAGTATGGAGCTTCGGATACAGAAAAGACCGCGGCCGGGAGCCGCGGTCTTATGAAAAGCAGTGTTTTGTCAGACGATCAAAACACTCAAAACCGAGGTCACCATACTGTTCTTGCCAACCGATTTTGTATTCATTGCAGTCATCAGGTATACCTCGCTTTCTTTCAGATTAATCTTGTCAGAGTATATCAGGAAACAACAGGCATTTCAAGTGTTTTTTCAGATCGAAAACCGCGTTCTGAGGGACGTTTATTTCCTCTCCGCCTTTATTCTCCTCTTTTTCCGCTCTCAAGGACCCAGGCAAACGCCTTCGCGGTCCTCAGCCCGGCATCCTTAAAATGATTTCCCGGATTCCATTCCAGCGTTGTTTCCACGGATTGCTCCCGCAGCAGCTCCTGCGCCTCCCGGATCCGGGTTCCGACGCTGGCCATAATCGGATTGCGCGTCCTTTCTTCTTTATCGCCGAGGCTCAGATAGACGCGCTTCGTCCGGATCTTCTGTTCCCTCATGAAATCCACAAATTCCGGGAACCAGATGGACGGCGAAGCGGCTGCCACCCCTTCAAACAGATCTGTCTGATATGCCGCCCACAGCGCAAAGAGCCCGGCCAGAGAATATCCGCCGATATAATAGGTCCTGCTCCGGTCTGTACAGCAGGTCATGACCTCCGCGAGCGTCGCTGCGGCACCGTCTCCGAAGTCCTCGTTTCCGAAGACGGCAGAGGCTTTCCAGGGGGACAGATCCCTGTTCCAGTCATTAACTTTCACCGCAAGCAGCCGGATTTTTCCGGGAAAGCTTTCCCGGATGGCTGCAAATTCGCCCTCTATTTCTTTCAGATCATGGTCGTCGACCATCTGGACCAGGACCACCTCTGCCGACGGGTCCCCGAATTCAAATGTTTGCATGCCGTTTTCTCCCCGAAATTCTGCTTTTCCTTGCGCAGCGTTCCTGTACCTTTCCTGTGCCGTGCAGGCGTTTCCGCCGCGCTCTACACCAGATCCGCAACCCGGCAGCCAGCGGCCCCGGCCAGCTCCTCCGGAGACAATTCGATCTGGAAGCCGACCTTCCCGGCACTGACAAACACGGTCTCCTGCTGCTGCGCGGTCTCGTGGATAAAGGTCGGAAACGGCTTTTTCATCCCGATGGGGGAACAGCCTCCGTGAATATATCCGGTCAGCGGAAGCAGCTCTTTCTGTCTGATCATGGCGACGGCTTTTTCCCCGGAGGCGGCGGCCGCTTTCTTCAGATTCAGTTCAGCCGTGACCGGAATAACGAAGACGTAGTGCTGTCCGGACCGTCCTGCCGTCACCAGCGTTTTGAAGACCTTGTCGGGGTCTTCCCCCAGCAGCGCGGCGATCTCCGTCCCGCTCATCGAGGCATCCGGCCGATAGGTATGCGCCTTGTAGGGGATCTTCTTTGCGTCCAGGATCCGCATCACATTGGTTTTGTCAGTATGGGAGCTCATCGCCTGCCTGCCTTTTATTTATTCTTCCACGGAATGATTCTGCCCTGAACGATGTCAAACATAAATAGAACCTCCTGCATATCCCCGGGCAGGCGCTTCCGGCACTCGTCCGTCAGCGCTTCCGGGACGCCGTAGAACGCTTCCGCGATGCTGCCCGCGATGCAGGTCAGCGTATCGCAGTCCCCGCCGAGCGAGACTGCCGTACGGATCACATCCTCAAAATCCTGCCCTTCCAGAAAGGCTGTGATCGCTTCCGGCACGGTTTCCTGACAGGATTCCACATGAGAATACGCCGGGCGGATCTCGTCGCAGGTCCGGGAAAGGTCGTACGAGAATTCGCGCACGATATAGTTTCGGATCTCTTCTTTGCTGCTGCCGTTTCGGGCCAGCCAGATGGCCGAAGCCACTGCTTCCGCGCCTTTGATCCCCTCCGGGTGGTTATGCGTGACCTGCGCGCTGAGCACCGCCAGATGCCTTGCCCGCTCCAGGGTATCACCCAGCCAGCCGGCCGAAGAAACCCGCATCGCAGAGCCGTTTCCATAGCTTCCGTACGCCTTCATCTCGTCCGAGAACAGCCATTCCCGGAACCGCACGCCGTAGCCGGCATAGGGATACCGGCGGCCCCATTTCCGCATCGAACGTTCCAGTTCGTCGCAGATCTTCTCATCACTCAGGTCCCGGGTGTAGATCAGCGCCTGGGCTACTGCGATCGTCATCACGGTATCGTCCGTATACCCGCTCTGTTTGCTGAAAAGCGGAAAATCCTTGGTTTTCTCTCCCCGGTCAAACTCATAGGGAGCGCCGATCATATCGCCTAAAATCGCGCCGACCATCAGGCATCCTCTCCCTTCTTTCCTCTCTTCTTATAGTCTTCGTCGATGCGCTTCTTCCAGCCCGCCCCGATCGGCGCCGCCGATACGCGCATCTCGCAGACGGTTTCCGCCAGGACTTCGTAATTCAGCCCCGTCCCTGCGCGGTCACTGTGGTAATTCGCGGCACGGTCGGCCCGGATCCCGAAGCGTCCCGCCGTCTCAACGGCGTCGATATTGGCGCCGAGGAACAAAAACTCCCAGCCGTATTTTTCCTTCTGCTGCTCCACCATCTGCTTCACGCGGCTGTAGGTGTACTCCCGGCTCGCGTTTTCCAGGCCGTCCGTGGTGATCACGAAGATCGTCTTTTCCGGGCGGTCCTCCTCCCGCGCGTACCGGTGAACGTTTGCGATGTGCCGGATCGCTCCGCCGACCGCATCCAGCAGCGCCGTGCAGCCGCGCACATAATAATCCTTTTCGGTCATCTGCGGCATCTGATCCAGCGGCACGCGGTCATACAGCACCTCGGTCCGGTCGTCAAACAGTACGGTGGATACCAGGACCTCCCCTTCTGTCTCTCGCTGCTTCTTCAGCATGCCGTTGTATCCGCCGATCGTATCGCTTTCCAGCCCGCCCATGGAACCGCTCCGGTCCAGGATCATTACCAGTTCTGTACAATTCTTTTTCATTGCTTCAGGCCTCCTTGCCATCTTTGATGAGCCAAGTATAGCCTGATCCCGCCGGGATGTGGTCGCCTGCGAAGCGACATCGTCAGCCGAGGATCGGCTGACGGAACTGAAACAGCAGCGCGTTCACTTCATAGATATCATAAATACCGTTCTCGATACAGAAGCTCACGATCAGATCGGACCGGCTGTTGTTGGTGAGGGCATAGCCCGCGCTGGCCAGCAGATCCTTCGCGTCGTCCAGATTGAGCCGCAGGGCGATCGCGAGCGCGATGATCGTCCGCTTTTTGGGAATATAGTCCTCGCTGCAGCGGATCTTGGAAAAGAGCTTCCGGTCGACGTTGGCCCGCTTGTAGACCTCCGGATCGGTCATGCCGCGCTCATCGATCATGCGGAGAAGCCGCTGCTGAAAGCTTTCGCCGAGATTGTTCACGACGTCTTCCAGGGACGGTTTTTTCGGCTTCGGTTTTGCATAAGCCGCCGCGGACGGTGCCGCCATCTCGAAGGAGACGGAACTGAGTTCTTCTCTGTAATAAAACGGCGACTCTTCCGACAGCGGGCGGCGCTCCGCCCTGCCGGGCCGGCCGGACAGCGCGCCGTATTCTTCCCTGGCCTTCGCCGCGGCATAGTTCTCATCGATGTATTCTTCGATCTGCTCCGTGAGGCCCCGGGCCGTCTGATAGGCGTCGTCGCTGAACACGACCAGGGTCACCGTTAGTTCGGATTCTTCCAGATGCTCCCGGATGACGGCCAGCGCAGTCTCCAGCGCTTTGTCCTTCGGAAAGCCGTATACCCCGGTCGCGATCAGCGGGAAAGCAATACTTTCACAGCCGAGCTGATCGGCCAGCAGCAGCGATTTCCGGTAGCAGGAGCGCAGGATCGCGAACTCTCCGTGCAGCCCGTCGGTCCAGGCCGGGCCGACCGTATGAATGATATACTTCGCCGGCAGCGCGAAAGCCGGCGTTACCGCCGCCTCCCCGGGGGCGATCCGGCCGATCTTCTTTCGCTCCGCGAGCAGCACCTCCGCTCCCGCCGCATTATAGATCGCTGCGTCCGTACCGCTCGCAAAACGCGGCTCCGGATTCGCGGTATTTACGATCGCATCCGCTTTGACTTTGGTGATATCGTTGCGAATAATACGAAAAGGCATCTGATCCCTCCGTTAGGATAAAAGCTGAAAGATTTTTCCCAGGTGTCTCATTCTGTTGTTACCGGCAATAGATCTCTATTGCCGCTGCGGCAAAGGCGGCCGTGCCTTCGCCGCCGGCTTTGTCGATATTCTCCGTGAACTCGCCGCCGGCGGCATACGCCCTGCCCAGTCCGCTTAAGATTTCTTTTGTGCAGGTATAGTAGTTCTCTGTAATAAAATCCTGCAGCTTTCCGGCCAGCGCCTGTGCCTCATCGGATTCGGGATCCGTATTCTTAACGACTCCGAATTCTGCGAAGATCCCCATTATCTGTCCGGCAAGAGAAGCCTCCTCTTCCCGGCTGCGGGCCCCCGCTTTCTGCTCAAACTCTTTGTAGGCAGCCGTTTCTCCCCACGAGGCTTTCGCCTGCGCGGCATACGCATCCAGCTTCTTTGTATCAAATGCATCAAAACTCATCTTGGCATCTCCCATCTTCAGGAATGATCGTTTTCTCTTTTTTTATACAGCACGAGTTCCGGATCGGTACCGCCCTCCGCGTAGGTGGAGACGAGGATGAAATCGACATTGGCGACCACCCCGAAGCAGCGCGGATTTCCCGGCACTTCCAGCTGCGTCCCCAGATAGGTCGTTCCGTCGTCCAGGAACTTGACCTTCGCGCCGCCGGGCATGGGGTAGGCGAGATTGACGTAGCCGCCGACCAGCGCATTCAGCGACTCCACCCGGGGCATGCCGTCGACAGCAAGGGCGTTGATCTCCCCGATCAGCTGTTTTTTGAAGGCATCAAATTTGCCGCCGTCGCTGAGCTCGCCGTGCCGTTTCCAGTAATCCAGCTCGGGAAGGCGCTGCTTTAAGTAAGCGCGGGCCTGGTTTTCGGAAAAGTTCTCATTTACCATATTGCGGACGCAGACCTCGATCAGCTCGTCCAGATCGTTATACGTATAGGTCCCGTCGGCAAAGCACCATTTGCAGTAATCCTCATTGAGCGTCCCGTCCGCGTTTCTGCCGATGATCTCGTCATCGAGCGGCATGCCGCAGCACTGGCAGAAAAGCTGGCGCGGCGAGCCGAGCAGGGTATTGATCGAAACATTGAAAAGCTTCGAAAGGAGCTTTAAGGTCTCTGTATTCGGGACGGTCTCGCCGTTTTCCCAGCGGGAAACAGCCTGCCTGGTCACGAAGACCTTTTCCGCCAGGCTGTCCTGCGACAAGCCGTTCCTGGTCCGGAGATCATATATTACTTCCTGTGTACTCATGCGAATACCACCTGTCTGATTCGTTCAGGCCCATCGTAATACGAAACGCTGCGCCGCGCAAGCAACCCGCTGTTGCGGGAGAGACATCCCCTACTCTTGCTGAAAAACACCGCACTTTCTTTAACGGAGGCTCTTCAGATATTCCTTGTGCGCCTCGGTGACCCGGTAGCTTTCCACGGCCTTCTGGATGGCTTTCCGGTGTACCCATTCGTCGAGCCTGCGGTTTTCGAAATACGGGACGGTCTCTTCATAGCGCTTCGCGATCGCTGTCGCAAAGTACCACGCGAT
The DNA here is from genome assembly GCA_017394885.1 of Lachnospiraceae bacterium. Lineage (GTDB taxonomy): Bacteria > Bacillota > Clostridia > Lachnospirales > Lachnospiraceae > UBA6987. Next base: position 100,038 of record JAFPWO010000013.1, read on the forward strand.
CATCATCTTCAGATAATAGTCTTCTCCCTTTTTGCCCGCGACAAGCTCCGGATACTCTTCCCGGAAATCCTCGCCCAGGAATTCATTCATCAGCATGCGGATCCCGAATCTGGCCGTATAGACATGCTCCGAAGCGATCCATTTCCTGATATAGGGCAGAAGCTTCTGATGATTCCTGGCAAATGCTTTCGGGGTCGCCTGATCCGATACCGGCCAGCAGTCGACATAGGGCAGGAAGGCTTCCACCTCCTGCATGCACGCATCAAAATCCCGGATCATCGCGATCACAAAGAAATGGATCAGATTCTCTTCGTAGTAACGGTGCGGCAGATCGTTCAGGAACGCCTCGCGGTCCGGGCTTTCAAAGACTTCTTTTGCGATTTTCCTCATCGCAGGCGTTCTCACGCCCAGGATGGTCTCCGGCGGGACATTCGGCACCAGTCTGGCCTGAAATTCCCGGTATGCGTCGTCTTTTTCTTCCAAAAGCCGCTCGTATAAAGTCACGTTCCGCCTCCTCTCCTGCAATACACATATCGTTGCTTTGCTCTGACAGCTTGTTTTCTAAAAGAGTTATATCATATGGCCGGCTGTTTCGGAAGACTTTTCCCTCAATTGCATATAGACAGGCCGGCGATAGTTCAGTATAATTGTTTTTTGATCACTGATACTTATCCATGATTGAATACAGATTTTTTCCAGAGAGGATAATGACTATGAGAAAAATACTGTTTGGCGTCTCAGCCGCAACACTTGCCCTCTTGTACGGGCTGCTGGTCCTGATCCTGCTGATCGTATTTGAGGTGGCCGGCGTACCGCTGATCACGGCCCTGATCGTCTCCGCCGCGGTCCTGCTCTTCCAGTTCCTGATCTCGCCATTTTTGACGGATCTTACGCAGCGCTTGTTCTACAAGACCCGTTTCGGCGCGGAGATCCCGGATTATCTGCGGGAGTTTATCGAACAGGTCTGCCGGGAACAGAACATGAAATATCCGAAGATCGGCCTGATCGATGACGGCGCGCCGAACGCTTTTACCTACGGCCATACGAAAAACGACGCCCGCATCGTGCTGACACGGGGAATTTTCGACCTCCTCACTGAGGAAGAAGTCAAAGCGGTCACCGCGCACGAACTGGGGCATGCCGTGCATTACGATATGCTGCTGATGACGGTGGCCGAACTGGTGCCGATGGTCCTGTACGCGGTGTTCCGGGTTATGATCAACAGTCTGCAGGTCAGCAAAGTCAGCGACGATGACGACAGCAAGTCGGCGGTGGCGCAGGTCGCGCTGGCCGCGATCGCCTACGTTCTTTATATCGTGGCGCAGTATATCGTGCTCTGGTTCTCCCGGACAAGGGAATACTTTGCGGACCAGTTTTCCGTGGACGCGACCGGGGATCCGGAAGCACTCTCCCGCGCGCTGATCCAGATCGGCTTCGGCCTGAGCACCCACGCCGAGACTGTGGAGAAAGGCAAAAAGATCGCGCTGAACGCAAACTCCACGAATGCGCTCGGCATCTTCGACTCCAAGGCGTCCAAGTCCCTGACGGTCAGCTGCTTTGTTAACGGCGAGATCGACAAGGCCCATATCAAGAACGCGATGAAATGGGAGCTCTGGAACACCTGGGCCAAGTGGTACGAACTGAATTCCACGCATCCGCTCATCTCGAAGCGTCTGCAGGCCATCGACAAGCTGGCGCCGCAGTACGGGAAGCTGCCGTTCGTCGAATTTGACCTGCAGAAGCCGGAATCCTATCTGGACGACTTTGTCCGCGAGATCATCATCAGCCTCCTGCCGGGCATTGCCTTCCTCGGCGCGCTGGTGTGCGGCGCCATATTCTGGTACACGGATAAGACGGATAAGCTCTTTATCGCCGCGGCCCTGCTGATCCTTTCCGCGATCCTCTCCCTGTTCAAATTCCGCTTCACGCATCCGAACAAGGAATATCACGAAGCCAATACGGCGGGCCTTTTGGGAGAGCCCAAGGTCTCCGGCATCCGCAGCATTCCCTGCGAGCTGGAAGGCGTAGTCATCGGGCGCGGAGATCCCGGCTGCATCTTCAACGAAGACTATGTGCTGCAGGATGAGACGGGCATCATCTTCCTGGATTACAACCAGCCTCTGTTCATCCTGAACAAGATCTTCGCGCTGTTCAAGTCGGAAAAGAACATCGACCGGCACGCGGTCGTGAAGGGCTGGTACCGCCGGAGCCCGGTCCCGTATGTCGAAATGTATACGATGGAGGTAGACGGCCGGACCGTCAAGTGCTTCACCTACGGCTTCGGCCGTGTGATCCGCTGGATCTGGCTGGGCCTGACCGTGGCCGCCCTCGTTGCGGCGTTCATCCTGCTGTAACCGGCTTCGCAGCGGGCTCAACTATTATGAAAGAAAAACCACCGGCCCGCCCGGTGGTTTTTCCTTTGTTTTTGCGTGTTACTGTTTATTCAGCTTCTTTCCGATCCAACCCGCCAGCGCCAGATAGCCCAGCCCCACAAGGATCAGGAAGATGAGCAGGATCAGGATCCACCATACACAGCCCATATAAGGCAGCTTATCGGTAAAGCCGAACGCTCCGGCGGGGCTCCCCCAGTTCAGGAAAAAGTAGGGGTAATTCTGTCCTCTCGCGAACTCCCATCCGTTCACAAACGCGATCCCGGCGTAGATGACATACAGGAGCGGCGGGATGAGGACACAGACGACGCTTCTTTTTCTGATCCCGGCGCCGGAAGCAGCCACGAAAAAATCGGCGGCTGCCGCCAGGGGAACGACAAGATGCGTCAGCGTATTCTGCAGATTCCATGCCGCTTTTCCCAGCAGGGGAGCAAGCAGTACGGCAAACACGACGCCGGTCAGTGTGATGGAAACGGTGCCCACCAGCTTGACCACGTACCACGCGCCGCTGATCGCCCGGCCCCGCATCAGAAGGATCCCGCCTGCCAGGCAGATGACTGCGATCAGAATATTGGACTGGATCGTAAAGTACATGAACACCCGGCTGCCGCCCATGAACGCATTTCTGCCGCCAAAGGCGCTCAGGATGATCCCCGCAGCAGCGGAAGCGATCACGATCAGCTTGAGCACACAGCTGATGACCTTTCTTTTCGGTGAAATCTGTCTCATACCGTCCCTTTATTCATTGGTGTTGTACATCGTGAACTGGCCGGTCACAAGGTGGTTGCCGAGCTCGTCGTAAACGTCCGACTGGACCACATTGATCTTCCGCCCGGCCCGGATCACCCGGCCTTCCGCGCGCAGCATTTTCGCGTCGGGGTTCGCGTACAGAAAGCTGATATTGCTCCCCGCAGTCACGATATGCATGCCTTTGCGGGCGGAATCCGCCGCGATGCCGGCGGCTACGTCGGCCACCGCAAAGAGGATCCCGCCGTGCGGCAGACCCCAGATATTCTTATGTTCCGGAAGAAGCGCCACCTCCACGACGGATCGTCCCTCCTCTAACGTTACGGTACGGATCCCGTTGGCCTCATTATACGGATCATCATGATTGATCTCTTCGATCAGGCTGTCCAGATATTCGTTCTTCATAAGATATCTTCCGTGACCTTTTCCCTGAGAAGCCGGCCTTTCAGGATATTCAGATGCGGATATTTCGCCTGCAGATCCCGCACGGCTTTATCGATGGTGCTGCCGCCGGAAGTGGCAAACAGCACGATCGTCTTCCCGCTCAGATCGAAGGTCTCCAGGAAGGTATTGATGATGGTCGGCGCCGTGTACCACCAGATCGGGAAGCCGATATAGATCTCGTCAAAGGCACTGAAATCATGTTCCGTTTCCGCCAGCGCCGGACGGGAGCTTGGATCTTTCATTTCCACGCTGCTGCGGCTCTTTTTATCCATCCAGTTCAGATCCGCGCGGGTATACCGCACCGCCGGAGCGATCTCATAAAGCTCCGCACCGGTGATCTGGGCCAGCTGTTTTGCCCTGGCTTCGGTCCTGCCGGAAGCCGAAAAATATGCGACCAGTTTACTCATAAAAACTCCTTCCTCTTTGCCGTGCATCCTTACAATGCCGCGAGCACCGCATCTTTTACCGCCTGCATATCCGCGGTGGGCTCGAATCTGGCAATTACCCTGCCTTGTCTGTCGACCAGAAATTTCGTGAAATTCCATTTGATATAGGCTTTATCGCCGAATTGCCGGTTGTTCATGTCCGCGAACTTGTTCAGTGCCGCGTTCTTCAGGCCTTTTCCAAAGCCCGCAAAGGGCTTTTCTGCGGCAAGGAAAGCATAAAGCGGATCTGCGTTTTCGCCGTTGACGTCGATCTTCTTAAACTGCGGGAACTCGGTCCCGAACTTCAGCGTGCAGAATTGATGGATCTCTTCATCGCTGCCCGGGGCTTGATTGGCAAACTGATTACAGGGGAAATCCAGAATTTCAAAACCCTGATCCTTCAGTTCCTTATACATGGCTTCCAGCGGGTCATAGTGCGGCGTGAAACCGCAGCCGGTCGCGGTATTGACGATCAGCAGCACCTTGCCCTGATACTCTGACAGGCTGACATCACGGCCTTCTCTGTCTTTTACGGTGAAATCATAAACTGTCTGCATGGCAGATCTCCTATCTCAGTTTCTGTGAGTATAACACAAGGAAGCGGCAATGAAAAGCGGACATTGGTTTGAATGATAGCAAACCCTTCCGTGCACTTTGTGAATGCTTTTTGCGATATAATAGCAACCGTGGATCATCTCACGGGTTCTTTATTCGGTCACTTTTTCGGACAATGTCACTTAAACCGTCTCGCTTTCCTGCCGCAGGCAACGCGACGGTTTTGCCCAGCCCCGCTGCCGGGCCGGATTCGTCGTCATACGATCTGTACGACGACGATGTCATCGATCCTGCATTTCCAGATTGCAGCCAGAATGATCATGTTATCGATGGTCGGAATGCACCGGCCGCTCTGCCACTTGCAGACTGCCGCTGCACTGACGCCGCAGGCATTTGTCACGTCTGCCACCGTCATGCCGGCTTTGATTCTCATATCTTTGATGTTGCGGCCGGTCGCCGCCATATCGATGGTAGGCATCTTAGCCACCTCCTTCCTTATTTTGCGCCGATAAGGCGCGTCCCCCTAAGAAGAATCGAACTTCTCTGAGCCTTAAGCTGACGGTTTTACAGACCGCCCCACCTCCATAGTGGTCTATAAGGGGTTATCACACCAGCCGGGTATGATCCGGCATCTCCGCCTTGAAAGGGCGGTATCCTCACCGATTAAACGATGGTGCGGCATAGAAAAAGGGCGCCTCCCGGAAATCCCGAGAAGCGCCCTTGGCTGATATCTGCTATCTGAACCTACTGATCCATTCGCAGCCTCCCGTAATTTCCGCACGAAAACGAGCCCTGTTCAAAGTACAGGGATTCGAGCTCGAACGAATATAACAAAATGGCTATGGTCATGGTGTTCATGGTAGTAGTTTCTTCCTTTCCAGGGCTTATTATAGCAGGCTGAAGCAGGTTGTCAATCAACCGGCAGTTAATTCTCAAACGGTAAAGATTCCTTTCATGGATTTCCGGTACTTCGCCATGCTGAGATTCTTCCCGGCCGCCCTCCGTCAGTTTGCCTAATTATTATAATGGATCGTGGCTGCGTTGATGATATCTTTGTTATACCGCTCGATCTCAATCTCCTTCCAGTTCTCTTCTGATCCGGCATAGTTGATATCTTTCAAAGCAGTGCAGTTTATCAAAGCGCTCATTCCGATCTTCTTCAGGCTGAGCGGCAGGGAGAGAACGGCCAGCTGTGTACAGTTGCTGAAGGCACTTTCGCCAAGGCTTACCACGCCCTCCGGAACGATCACTGCTGTCAGCCCTGTGCAATAGGCAAAAGCTTTGCCCCCGATCTCCTCCACACTGCCGGGAATGCTCACTTCCGTCAGGCCTGAGCAGTACCAGAACGCATAGGCACCGATACTGCAGATACCATCCGGTATAACGAGACTGGTCAGGCCCCGGCAGTCGGCAAAGGCACGTTCACTGATGACGGTCAGCCTGTCAGGAATATCCAGGCTGGTCAGCTTCTGGCAGGATGCAAAGGCCTCCTTACCCATAAAGATCACGCTGTCCGGAAGAATGAGTTCTTCCATGTCGGTGCAGCCAGAGAAGGCTTCATTTCCGATATAGGTCACGCCCTCCGGGATCGTCACCTTCTTCAGCCGGAAGCAGGTCTTGAACGCGCCGTCGCCGATGCTGGTCACGCTGTCCGGTATGGAAACACTGGTAGCCCAGATGAAATCAAAGGCGTGGCTCCCGATATGCGTGATGCCGTCTTCAATAACGATCGTGGTGATCGTGTTCCCCATACTGTACCAGGGAGCGAACAGCGTCTCCCCGTCATAGTCCTCCATGGCGCCGGTTCCCGATATCGTCAGCACGTGGCCTTCCACTTTCCAGCTGGTGTGGCCCTTGATCGTCTGATATTCCGACGTCTCCAGATCGAGCCACAGGGCAGGGCGGACAGCCCAGTAAATGACGTTGACGTTGGCACCGCTGATCGTACGGATGGAGCCGTTCGGCATGACGTCCACCGCATATTTCGTCGTTCCGCCGGGCGAGCGCAGCCACCACCAGCAGCCGCCGTTTTCCACCGGCATTTTAGGCTGCTGCTTCAGCGCATATCTGGAAGGCAGGCACATCCTGGCAGCATCGGAGTCGAAATAGGCTTCCGCCTCCGTAATACTGAGCAGGAAGACCTTGTCCGTCGTATCATTGCCGCCCGGTTTATGGGACTGCGGGTTGTCGTCGTTTTTCACACAAGACAGGATGATGTCTTCCTGTTCTTCTGCGCTGAACGCCTCTTTCAGGAAATCTTCATTCAGCCATTTCCGGAGCGTACACTGTTCCCAGGTGATATCGGTATAGACCTCATTGTACGGCTGTGCCGCAAGGCAGGTCCGGCTGACCAGCAGCGCTTTGCCGTCCACCACGTCCAGCACCCGCCACTGGATGACCTCCGGCCCGTTCTCCGGGTCGTTGTCCTGCTCATAGTGGCCGAATTCAACCAGGTCGCCGACCTCCGGCCGCAATTGCGAGCCTTCTTTTATCATTTCCACCGGGTCAGGAAGTTCCGTGAGCTTGTCGTATTCGATGAGGAGATCATCAACTTTAACCGTTTTGTAGCCTTCGAGAGAAAACTCCAGACTGTAATGCCCCTCTTTAAGATCCTGAACGAAGATCCGGCCGTTTTCGTCGCTTTCTGCGGCAACGATTTCTCCGTTATGAATCAGGGTCAGCGTGACGCCGGACAGCGGCACCCCTCCTGCGCTTTTATCCAACACGCAGCATTCCAGTTCTCCCAGTCTGGTCAGGGTCACTTCCAGACAATTAGCCAGCATGTCTTCCGGTACCTGAACAACCATCTCTTCTTTCAGATAGTGTTCCGCTGTGACAGTGATGGCATATTCCCCCATTGGGACATACGTTTCAAAATACGGTATAGAATTGATGAATACCGCATCGGCCTGATACACATCCCAGGAATCCGTTTTCAGCAGATTCACGGACGCCTCAGGAACAGGATCTCCGTTCTTGTCCCTGACAGAAACCCTGACACGCGGATCAAAATGGAAATCCAGGTCACCTTTGATCTGAAGCCTTGTTGTAAGAAGATGTTCCGGATCGTTCTTGAACACAAGATCTCCACATTTATCAACAGCAAGATCATATGCTTCTCCGGCGGTGGCCCCATCCAGTGTCATGGCCCGGACAACCTCATTGAGTGTATTCTTGCAATAGGGGAAACCTACGACGTTGTTATACCCGAAAATAACGGAAGCGCCTTTACTGATCAGGACATCCGTTATAGAGTCATTTTTGACACAGTGACAGCAACCGAGGAAGATAAACGCGTTTTTAAGATCTCCCGCCGCATAATAATCATCAAAAAACTTCGCGCCTACGCAGACAGCCCGTGTGGAAGCATGAACGAGGATCCGTTTTGCCTGCCAGTCGGCTTGTGAAGTTTCATCATACCGCATCGATTCCCCGATAACGAGATATAACTCATTATCCGAATAGTTGTCGTCCCATTTCAGACTTTTCTTCAGCCCTTTCGCAGTGATCCCGTGAGAATCAAACAAAATAATGCCGTAACCCGCAAAGCTTTTCATGACACTCCGGTTTGCAAAAGCATTATCGAAATGATCGACAGAACCGCCCAAGCGACGTGCTATATCGTTCCCCCTGTCCAAAAAATCATCATAATCAAATTTCGGATCTCCGTGTCTATACGGTCTGATTACAAGAATGTCACGCTTGAGTTCTGTCTGGACGATACTTGCCGCCTTTGTTTCATCTTCTGAAGCCGCATCAGAGCCCGGGACGTCAGCTGTTCCGCCGCCTTTGCTGTTTTCGTCCCATTTATCCCATACTCCCGTGATCCCTGCTGTGGTCGTAAAGGTGATGCTTCCGTTTTCCTCATCCTCTCCAACCCACTCAATATCAGGGCAGTCTGAAAGGTACGACGCGATCTGGCTGAACTCATTCATTTCATCGATGCGGTCCAGCACAGACTCCATCTGGTCGAAGTCCTTCTGTGTCAGATCGCGGTAGAAGCAGATCTGGACCGCGTCACTGTGATCGCTCTGACAGGCCGCCCGGTAATACTCGTTCTTGCGGTCCGCCGACTGCAGGTCGATGGCGGCCGTGAACACCCTGTCACCGGCCGTCTGATCCGGCTTCACACCGTCATCCTTCAGTTCCGCGATGACGCCGTCCGTCTCACATTCAATCACGATGGCATCACCGACGAGGCTGTTTTCCGTGACCTCGGCAAAAAACGTGACCCTTGCCGGCTGATCCACGTGGATCTCGGTCGTATCCGCCCGGAAGCTGACAAATTCAACCAGCCCGGCGGCGCTTTCCGTCGTTCCGGGCTCTTCCGCCCCGGCTGTTGAAGATTCCGCTGTCACAGGGACCGTCGGGTGGGGAACGGACGGATCCTCTCCCCCGGTGGACAGCGCGGCGGTGCCGCAGGCACTCATCAGGAACAGGCATGCCACGGTTAAAAAGAGTACGATCAGTCTTCTGTAAGTCATGTATACTACCTGCTTTTCTGTTTTTCCTATATCACGTCCGGGCTTCATTCCCATGATAATATTAAATACCCGACCCGGGTCCTTTCTTCCACGGCAGCTGGTCGTCGGAGGCCTTGAAGTTGTAGACCGGCTTCATGACCTCGATGATGTCCACGGAGTCGCGGATCACATCGATGATGTCCTCCAGGGACTTGTACGCCATCGGCGCCTCGTCCAGCGTCTCCGCGCTGACGGAGGTGGTGAAGATGCCTTTCATGGACTCCCGGTACTCGGCCATGCTGAGGTTCTTTTTGGCCGCGGAACGGGACATGATCCGGCCGGCGCCGTGCGGCGCGGAGTAGTTCCATTCCGGGTTCCCGCGGCCGACTGCCAGGACGGAGCCGTCCCGCATGTTGATGGGGATCAGCACCTTCTCTCCTTCATGTGCCGCGATCGCGCCTTTCCGCAGGATCATCTCCTCCGTATCAATATAGTTGTGGATCGTGTGGAACGCCTCCAGGGCTTTCATCCCGGTACGCTCCAGAATGATCTCCGCCATCTTCTCGCGGCTGCGGCGCGCAAAGCGCTGGCAGATCTCCACGTCGTGCAGATAGTCCGCCAGATACTCGCCCCACAGCCAGCAGATGTCCTTCGGCGTGTCCAGATCCTGTGTCTTATACTCGTGATCCAGCTGCTTTAACGCTGCCTGGATCTCGCTGCGGCGGCCTTCTTCCTTGTATGCGCGGATGATCTCCTCGCGCTGCCGGAAATACTCTTCCTTTCCCATATGCAGGTCGATGGCCAGCTGCTGGTAGATCTCCGCCACCTGCTTGCCCAGGTTCCGGCTGCCGGAGTGAATGATCAGATAAAACGTGCCGTCGGAGGCCTTCTCCACTTCAATGAAGTGATTCCCGCCGCCCAGCGTCCCCAGGGAACGCTCCAGCCGTTTGGTATCCTTCAGTTCGCGGTAGCACCTCAGATCCGTCAGGTCAAAGTGCTCCGTCCGCCCCTCCCAGACGTTCATCCCGGAGGGGATATAGTGGCAGACCGCATCGATCAGCTTGAAGTCCGGCTCCGTGACGTCCAGCTTCACGGTATACATGCCGCAGCCGATGTCCACGCCGACGATGTTCGGGCAGGCCTTATCGATAACGGTCATGGTGGTCCCGATGGTGCAGCCCTTCCCGGCGTGCACGTCGGGCATGATGCGCACGCGGCTTCCCTCTGTCAGGGCATAGTCGCACATATTGCGGATCTGCTCGATCGCCTCCTCTTCGATCACCTTGGCAAAGCAGATGGCGGTGGTGACTTTTCCTTTGATCTCAAACATGGCTTTCCATCCTTTCCCTGCCATACAGGATAGCAGGATGCATCACGCTGTCAACCAACCGGCAGTTGAATACCGGCGCCGTCCTCCTCTCTGCCTAGTCTTCCTCAAAAAGGTTCCTGTTTCCGGCGAAGAGATCGTAATATATCTTCACGTTTTCCAGTTCCCACCAGTTCCGGATCTCTGCCGGCGAAGCGTCCAGATCATAGATCCGCGCGCCTTCCATCGAGAGCAGGAACGGGGAGTGCGTAGCAATGATAAACTGGCAGCCGCAGTATCTTTCCATTTCCTCCAGCATTTTCATGAGTTCCATCTGCATCCGGGGCGACATACTGTTCTCCGGTTCGTCCAGGCAGTACAGCGTGTCGTTCTGAAGCTTCTGTTCAAAATAGGCGAGGGCTGTCTCACCGTTGCTGCTTAGTTTTACCTGCGTACCGGCTGTCTGCCGCAGGAATCTGCGCCGGGTCATGGTTCTTTGTCTGGCCAACAACTGCAGCCGCAGTTCGTCATAATCCTCCAACCCGTTGAATTTGACGGTGTCACCATATTTCAGCCGCGCGTACTCCGCTTTTCCCTGCTCCGTTTCCTCTTTGATGTCTTCGTTGTTTGCCCGCACCGCGAGCATATAGTCAAAGATATCGTCGCTGGTAATGATCCGGCTGCCGTCGGGAATGCGATATTGGGATCCCTCATCATCGTATCCCAATGTATACTGGCAGGCCTCCGCATAGTCATCAAACAATTCACTGGAATTGAAAGGCGCGATCCGTTTCAGATCCAGCTTCGCCGCGATCAGATTGAGGATCGTACTTTTCCCCGAGCCGTTCCCTCCGTAAAAGATCGTGACTTTTCGGAAACGGATCTCATCCAGCCCCTTCGGCGCAAAGATACCGCAGGGGTATTCGTTATCGATATACCCGTATTTCACCACTTCCGGCCAGGTGTACGAAGGCGCCAGGCCGGCATTCTTCGCCATACGTTTTATGATCAATTCTTCTTCCCTTTTAACGGGAAGGGTAAACGATTCCAGATACATGTTTTCTCCACATTCATCATTTCTCTTCCCGCTTCCGCAGATACGCCGCCGGGACGCGCTTCGTCAGCCATACCTTGTTCACGGAGAGATAGAACACATATCCGTCCGCCGCCATCTTCGCGCAGTCGACTTCATATACCACGGGCCGCCCGTGACGGCTGCCCACCTTTACTGCCGTCTCCACGTCCGAGGACAAGTGCACGTACAGACGGCTCTTCGGGATCAGGCCTTCGCGGTCGATTGAGGACGCGAACTTCTCCCCGGTGCCGTGATACAGCACGTCCGGCGGCGCCTTTTGCTCCAACTCCACGTCCACCGGGATGGAATGCCCCTGGTTGGCGCGGATCAGGCTGTGATCCGCATTGAATGAGTATCGCTGCTTGTTGTTGCTGCGGACGATCTCCTCCAGCGTCTCCCGGTCCAGGTGATAATTTCCTGTACGGTTCACGCCACCTATCAATGCGTCCACTTCCGCCCAGCCGTGCTCATCCAGCGAGATGCCCGCGGCTTCCGGATGGTGCCGCAGGATCAGGGAAAGAAACTTACCGGTTTTGACAAGATCGACTGCCATGGTGTGGATCATCTCCATCAAGTGCTGCAAATAATGCAAGAGTTGCCGGGAAAGGTTTCCAGGCAACTCTTATGATAGCATAAAACTGTGTGATTCGGGAAGGGATACGCACAATTATATGTACAGTATTTCCGCTTCATCCCTCCGCTTTCTTCGTGCCGGTGGCGACCGCGAATACCACGATCAGTACGATCCCGCACATGGTCATCACGCGCTTCGTATCGCCGCCCAGGCCGCCCACCATCAGCAGTGCACCCGCGCAGCAGGCCGCGGTCAGAAGCAGCAGGCGTACGACGCGCACCTTCCACACAAGGGAAATGAGTTTGCCGATCGCCTTCACCATCAGTATGAACGGCGAAGCTGCGAGAGTCACCAGAAAGACAACGATATTGAAGGCGGAGCCGATCAGTCCGACCAGAACTAAAATAGCCAGGCATACAAAGAACTCAACCATTTTCCGCCTCCTTAGCCCTGGAACAGGTCAAACAGATTCAGGGGCTCCGTCTTTTTTTGACGTTTCATCAATACCTCCGGACACCTTGTTCCTTGGCACGGTTCTTGTTATAAATCCTTTTGATAAGCGTCAGGATGATAAACACGATGAACGAATCCGTGACAAAGAGTCCGTCATGCTTCTCTGTCTTCGGAATAATGATCTGCATCGATGACCTCCCTTCCGTGATGCAACAACTGTTAGTATCAGTATATCCATAAACTGGTAAGAATCCATAACGGGTCCGGAAGAATACCCGGGTCTATTGCGCGGCGGCAGCAAATTAAGCGATCGTACTCATGGATTCGATCAGTTTCAACACGTTGCGGATCGCCCACCGATCTTCTCTTTCCTTCGCCTTCCGCTTTTCCGCGCGATATCGCTTAGTGCCTTTCCTGGGCTTTGATTTATGCTTCTTCTTCGGCTTTTCCAAGGGGTTCTCGATACGATACTCCACATGTGCAGCCACATATTCAAAGTAGGCTGCGAAGGAGTACAGCTGCACCGACTGGCGGTGGAATCCACGAATCAGACTATCCTCTTTGCTCCGGTGCGTATTCTTGTGATAGAGGTAAAAGCGTTTTCTGTTCTCACTCGGAATGATCCTCCATTCCTCCTGCGTCGTTGCTAGTTCCACGGTTCCGTCCTCTTTCCGGAAAGAATAAGTAATACCGTATTCCTGCACCAGCTGCTGAAGAACATCCTCTTCTTTCTTCAATCTTCTTCCTACCGGCGAACACCGGGGGCAGAAGCAATATCCCGCGGCGACCGCATCAGATTCCTAGCTGAAAGTATATGTGTTTTCCGCGTTGATCTGACGCCTGACCAGACAATTCGGTCCGTGGAAATAGCTTCCGTTTTTGCCTGCAAAATACATACGAACCTCCTCTCTTATGTATGAACAGTAACATTTGCCAGGCCTTCCTTCAACAGGAAATGCGCCTCCTGCTGATGCCTGCAGCCCTCACCTCCGTCCCCACATAAAATAGAGCGCCTCCCGAACCTCCGGGAAGCGCTCCATTGCAAGGTAAAGCGGAAACTTTTTCCAAATTCAGAAAAGTTTCCGCCTTAACTGATCGTTTTCTCTTTCGGCGTCAGATGCTCCACCCCGCGCTGGCGCTCTGGAGTTGTATCATACGTCTGAAGATACCGTTTTCCATTGCGAGCAGTTCCTCGGGACTGCCTTCCTCGGCGACCCTGCCGTCAGCAAGGACCACGATCTTATCCGCCGCCTCCACGGTACGCATACGGTGGGCGATGACCAGAACGGTCTTTCCCTGAAGAAGCCGCGACAACGCACCCTGGACCTTTGTTTCGTTCTCCACATCAAGAGAGGCTGTTGCTTCGTCCAGCAGGACGATCGGCGCGTTTTTCAGTAGTGCCCGGGCGATCGAGATGCGCTGGCACTCGCCGCCAGAGAGCTTCGCGCCGTTTTTACCGATGGGCGTCGCATAGCCCTGCGGCAGTTTTTCTACGAACTCATCGCAGTTCGCTGCTGCAGCCGCCGCCAGTACCTCCTCGTCCGTCGCGCCGTGCCTGCCGAGGCGGATATTCTCCATCACCGTATCGTCAAAGAGAACGACGTCCTGGAAGACCATGGAATAGTCCGTGAGCAGCACCTCGGGATCGACCGAGCTGATATCGATGCCGCCGACTTTGATGCTGCCCTCGCTGATGTCCCACAGCCTGGCGGCCAGTTTTGCGCAGGTACTCTTACCGGAGCCGGACGGGCCGACCAGGGCCGTTACCTCGCCCTCTCTGGCCGTAAAGCTGACGCCCTTCAGCACCTGTTCGTCCTGCCGGTATTCGAAGCCGACGTTCTCAAATACGATATCATGCCCGGCCGGGGCGAATGTCTCGCTGCCTTCCGCCGTCTTCGTGTCGTGGATCTCCATCAGGCGGCCCGCGGAGATCTGAGACATGAACATCTCCGCGATCAGGGCCAGCGCCTGGTCGAACGGTGCGTAGATTCGCGTGATCACCATCAGGAAGGCAAAGAGCGGCATGAATTCGATCTTCCCGGCAAGGATCAGCTTTGCACCGGTGAGGATCGTGGTCGCAACGCCGAGGCGCATGATCACGCTGGCCGCATTGACGAATATGCCTGTGGACAGCTCGCCCATACGCATCGCTTTTTCCAAATGATCGATCTTGCCGTTCAGGGTTTCCAGGAAGTGGTCCTCCTGATTGGTCGCACGGATCTCCCGGATATTCTCCAGCGTTTCCTGGATCCCGTCGGCCACCTGTACGCCGGCCGCCTTGGTGAGCTCGGACTGACGTTTGGCGAGCTTCCGGCTCCCGAAAAGCAGGGCAAAGGCCACCGGGACGCCCCAGAGGCAAGCCAGCGCCATCCGCCAGTCATAGAGGAAGACGAAGACCGCGATGATCGCGGTGGAAATATAAGAGCCGTACAGATAGCCCAGGCAATGGGACCAGACGTGCTCCAGGCGGTTCACGTCGCCCATGATCGTTTCCGTAAGATCCGCGATGTCCCGTTTGCCGAAGTAGCCGAGCGGGAGCTTCCGGAGGCGCTCCGCCAGGCCGATGCGTACGGCCCTCACTTCTCCGTAGACGAGGCCGTAGGTCGCCGTGTACTGCTGCAGATGGGTCACAAGAGACAGAATGACAAAACCCAGAACGAGCAGGAGGAAGACCCAGGCCTTCGGGAGAGGCGCCCCATCCGTCAGCGTATCCATATATTTGCTCATCAGGAGGTAAAGGATGCCCATGCCGCCCATGACGATCAGGTTCACGACGACCGTCCAGAAGGTTCCCTTTTTGGTGTTTTTGATGCCCTGATCCGTCAGGGCGTATTTGCGCTGAAATTCTTTTCCGAACATGTTACCGCACCTCCTCTCCTGCCGTGATCCGCCATTGCACGGCCTTGTTGTAATCCTCCCACATCCGGGAATACAGGCCGCCGGCCTGTACCAGCTCCGCGTGGGTCCCCTCTTCTTCTACACGGCCGCCGTCCAGTACGATGATCCTGTCTGCCCCGATAACGGTCGATAAGCGGTGCGCGATCATAATGACGGTGCGATCTTTTGTCAGCACGGCAAATGCCTTCTGGATCAGGGCTTCGTTCTCCGGGTCCGCAAAGGCGGTGGCCTCATCCAGTACCACAATCGGCGCATCCTTCAGGATCGCCCTGGCCAGCGCCACGCGCTGCTGCTCGCCGCCGGAAAGGTAAGTACCTTCCGTACCGATGACCGTATCCATCCCGTCCGGGAGCTTGGTTAAAATATCATCGCACTGGGCGGCGGAAAGCGCGGCCTGCACTTCTTCGCGCGTGGCATCCGGCCTGGCTGCCCGTACATTTTCCAGGATGCTTGCCTTGAACAGCCGGTCGTTCTGGAAAACAAAGGCCACCTGGTCCATCAGGACGTGCGGATCGGTCTCGCGGACGTCCACGCCGCCGACTTCCACGGATCCGGAAGAAACATCCCAGAATCGCGGGATCAGGCTGGCTGCGGTCGTCTTGCCGCCTCCCGAAGGACCGACCAATGCCGCCGTCTGTCCGGGTGCGACCCTGAATGAAACATGGTCCAGCGCCGGAATGTCTGCGCCTTCATAGGTAAAGCTCACATCCTTAAATTCCACACTGTTATCCTTCGGCGCCTGCGGCGTCTTAGTGACCGTGAGCGTCGGTGCATTCATGACCTGGGCGATGCGGGCCAGCGCCGTGCTCGCCAGCATCATGCCGGCTACGGCAAACATGATCTTGGCCAGCGCCGTGGAAATGATCGCGGAGAACACCGCGTAGAAGGCAAAATTCGTCACGAAGCCCGCGAAGTTTCCGGACTTTATGGCGCCCGGTGCAAGAAGCAGCGCCACGGGGACCAGGAAGATAAAACGCCCTCCGTACAGGTCAGATTGACAGCCTGCGGCATGCGGCAGACATCCCCCTGGTAATGTTCCGCCTTTGCGCTGTAATCTTCAATAGCCTGCTTGAAAGCCCGGAACGAATAGACGGTCTGCTGAAACACTTTGACTACCGGGATCCCCCGAACGTACTCGGTCCCGGCTTTGCTCATTACATCCTGCGCCGTCTGGTATTCCATCATGAGCTTCGCATTTTTTCCGCCCATCATGATGAACATCGTCACACCGGACACCACGGCCGCCAGCAGGCAGGCCGCGCCCATCCGCCAGTCAAAGACAAACATCAGGATGACCATGGCGATCACCATGGCGATGCTCCCTACGATATCCGCAAGGTTGTGCGCGAGCAGAGTCTCTGTCTCGGAGGCAGCCCCGTCCAGACGGTTGCGGATGAAGCCCGAGGCGTTGGCATCGAAGAAGCCGAGCGGCGTCTTCATCAGATGCGCCATGCCCTGCTTGCGGATATTGGATGCCGTGCGGAAGGCCGCGAGATGCGTGCACATCAGCGCCGCAAAATAGACCGCGATCCCGGCTACGGCAAAGGCGAAAGCCATCCAGCCGTACCGGGCGACGCCGGCAGCTTCAGTCCAGTTCGGGGCAACGGCGATCAGGTCCCGCGCCACCAGCCAGATGCAGATATACGGCGCCATCCCGAGGATCATGGCGACTGCGGACAGTCCCAGCCCCAGAAATGTCAGCCCCTTGTAATTGCCGGCATATCCGAGCAGGACCGCTACATCGCTTTGTTTCTTTTCTTTCATCTGTCAGCCTCCTTTTCAGCAGTCAATAACAGGTACATCATCCTTCCTCCTTTTTACTGCGGTTTTTAGTTAGTCATCGCTAACCATCAGGTCTTTTAAAAGCTCCGCATAAAGCGAAGCGGAATATATCTCATTGCTTTCTGATGCAGAAATCACAGCGGTCGGCTCCCTTGCCAAGGGTCCCCGTCCGTTCAAACTGAAGGCCGGACAGGTTTCCGTAGCAGCGGTCATCATTTTCGCAAAAGATTCTTGTCAGCTCCGGGCAGCCCAGTTCAGTGAAATACCGGCAGTACGGGCAGGCCGTAACATCCATCCGGTATTCGCCTTTCTTTTTCGGATAGAACACGTTCTGAAAGCCGTTGCCCGGTCCGAACACTTTTTTGACCAGCGGATTCCAGATTGCAACGAACAGGCCCGGCATCCCCGGGAGCTTCAACATTTTCTGAAGCTTCTTTGCCACCTCTGCACAGCCCTTTACAGCGGCGTCCTCGATGATCCGGTACGCGTTCTCCTGACCTACTGCATCCTTCACCGTCATATAAACTGCCGCAGAAGGAAAGATCCTGCTGTCCGTATGGATATGGACTCCTTTCGGGAGCGAACAGTAACGGGTCATATACCCGTCAAGCTTTGCCGTCGCCTCCCGCCACAGGGCTTCGCTCTGCGTTTTGGGCAGGCCTTTGTCCATCTCCGCCTTGATAACGGCTTTCTTTTTCATGATCTTCTCTGCCGTTTTCATAATCGACCTCCGATCAGGCAGGCGGTCCCTGCCATCAGTGCTGCAACAAAGGGGAACAGAATGATACGGGTCAATTGCTCTTTCCGGTTGAAGCCGAACTGATGATAGCCGGCGCAGCCTTCCGTTTCCGGGTAATAGTACTGAAAAAAATGCGATCTCGTGAGGAGCAGCCAGTCCAGACAGATGATGTCAAACGCCTTCCACAGGTAGAGCATGACGATGAAACGTAGGAAGAACTGCCAAAAGGAAAAGCCTCTTTTGAGTATATCTTTACGGTCCCTGTTTCCGGACTTTCGGAACACTTTATCGATCAGCCGCATGTGGGACGGGCGGTTCAGATCAAAGAACTTCCCGAGCTTTGTAAAAGGACCCATGAACAGGTTCTGTACAAAGTCCTGCAGCTCGGAAACCGGCGGCTGATCCGGCAGCGCCGTATAGAGTGCGAAGATCAGAAGGCCGCCGTAGATCGCCTTCGCGTGGCTGTTTTTGCTTCCGCCGTAGTCCGGCAGGTCCGGGAGATAGTTCTGATAGTTCTTCTGTGTCTGCTCCCAGATCCTATTTGCTTCAGTCTCTCCATAGCGGTCTTTCAGCCAGTCCCGGGCCGGTTTTCCGTAAGGAAGCTGCTTAATCGTCATATGACGGACTCTTCTGCATTTCATGCCGGCTCCTCCGTCTTATCCTGCTCCTGCATGGCCTGAAGGACGAGCTTTCTGCCGCCCAGGAACATCACGATCCAGCCGAAGCTCTCAAAGCCGGACACAAAATCGTTGAAGGGCCAGGGAATCAGCAGTTCCAGCAGATACCCGATCCCGGCGACGATGAGCGGAGCAGCCAGGATCCACACTTTCTTCAGTTTAAAGCTTCCTTTCCAGATCAACGCGATCCAGCTGAACAGGATCGAAAGCTCAAAGGCAAAGAACGTGGCCCAGTAAGGCACGATCTGGACCATATATGAGCGGTTCCACATGTTCACCGCAAGCTCCGTATTGCCGCCGGCAGCTTCATAGAGCAGATTGAAATTGTAGATCAGTGTCCCGCATTCCAGATGGAAGTACAGGAAGCACATGACACCCAGGATCAATCCGATAATATAGACTTTCAGAAGCCGGCGTTCCCCTTTACTTTTACAGTCGGGAAGCAGCGTCTGCAAAAAGGCCGCAAACGGCAGCGCCGCGACGGAATAGCAGGCAGTACCGAGCAGGCCGCCGATATTGGATACCGCGATCCGCCAGTCGGCGATCGTAAGCCAGCCCGAAGAGATCATTCCGCTGATGGCATAACTGTCCTTCGGTTCGATCCCCATGCAATAGTCGCCGATCATCGCCAGCAGCATGCCGGGGATGATCCAGAGCATCCGTCGGTATACTTTTTTCAACTGATCTGTCGTCAAGGAGCGCCTCCCTTTCTTCCGTTTTGCCAGGCAGAGCCATCGGTTCTTACCTTGGCAAGCGGTGTGTTTCTCGCACTCTCTTCGGTATCGTCATCTTCCACATAGCCGTCATATGGGGCGGCCGGATCGGTGTATTTCTTCGCAAACGGCTTGCAGAGCTCTTCTCTGTGGAGGAAAGCGAAATCGAGATCGTCTGTCCATCCGGTGTGACCGGTGATGATCTTTATGGGCCGCTTTCTCGCACGGAGATTCTGTTCCAGTTTTTCCAGCGACCGGACGGCCAGCTTGTTGTCTTCCGCTAAGGTGGACAGGAAACTGTAGCCGCCGTCAGCGCCGAACCAGATCGAATCCCCGGTGAACAGATACTCGTCGTCAATGAGATAGACCATATGCCCCCAGGTGTGGCCGGGAACCAGAATACATTCAACTTTGATATCGCCGACGGTGACGATCTCTCCGTCTTTCAGAAGGATCTTCCGGTTATCCATCCTGACCAGCGGAAGCTTATACAGCCCGTAAATGACCTTCCTTCGTGCCTCTCCGGTCAGGTACCTGTTCTCGATCTCACCAATATATACCGTCGCGTCTTTGAACAGCAGCTCGCTGTCCCGCTCCAGCGCACCGACGTGATCGGTGTCCTGGTGCGTGATGAAGATCTGCTGAATGGAAGCCGGATCAATGTCCAGCCAGCCCATCTTCTCTCTCAGCCTTTCATAGTTGTAACCCGCGTCGATCATGATCGTGGTGCCGTTCTTCGTGTAGAAGAAAATGTTGGCGATCCACTCCCGCACACAGGTGACCCGCTCGTCGATCCGGCCAGTATTGAGAGGCTTGAAGATCGCCTTGCCGCGAAACAGTTTGCTCATCGACTTCTTCTGGTTTTCCGAATCTTTCCGTGCCATATGATTCGCTCCTTACCTGTCATTTCAGGATCCGGCTCATGATTCCGGACAGGATCGCGCTTACGATCGCAAACATCTGCCAGAAACCATCTAAAAGATGGACCTCCAGCGCCGCTTAAGGTTAGCAACTGCTAACCATTTGCTATTATATTCACTTTCGATCAAAATCTCAATGCTTTTTCGGGAAAATGTGCAGATTTCTGCGAAGATTTTTCAGGTATTACATTATATCAAATACCATTGCCGGGATTCCCTCTGTATGTCATTCTGCCGCTTGCTTCAGTCCAAAGGCCAGCCATCTGCCGTCGATATCCTCAACGACAAATTCCCGGTTCCGATAGTCCGTTACAGAGAGCGGCCTGACCACCCTGACTCCTTTTGAAACGAGTCTTTCTTCTAAAGAATCCTGCTCATCCGAGTACAGATAGGCGTCATATCCGTATCCATAGAGTTCTCTGTTCGGCAGAACTTTGTCTTTATCCGCCTGAAGCAGGATGATCTCGGCTTTATCCAGATATAAGCAGACATGCGGCTCTTTGCAGTTCAGGTACGGAACAGCCGAAAAGCCGAGCTTTCGCACGTAATACTCCGTGGTTTTTCTGATATCCGGCACAGGGAAGATACAGCTTAATCCTCTCATGCGAATTCCGTCTTTCTGCAGGCCTGTTCCCGAGGGCAGTTTGTTCCATCCTTCCAGAATCACCAGATGTCCCTCCACATATTTATCGCGGAACAAATCTGCGGTCTTCCGGTCCGCACTTATCTCCTTCGGATAATCCTGATTGATCTCGTCGTACTCATCCCGGCTGATCTCGACAGTCGTAATAAAGTCGTCATTTCGGTCCGGATATCCATGCCATGCGAAAAACTCTTTTTCTCCGTTGACCGTTCTGTACCCGCAGCCGAAGCGCACCTGATTGGATATGATGCGCAGGTCGAAACTTTTGTCGTTATCCATAGCACTTACCTTTCGATATCTGAATTACTTATTACCATCCCGCAGTATTTCTCTGTATTTCTTTTTAATCTGACCAGTACAACGATCTGCACTATGAACAGGGCGACCGTAACGGCCAGGGCGATCGCTATGCCGATCAGTTCCGCGTCTTCATCACCGCTGTTCATATAGACGTTGGTCGCCGTGCCGGCATCATATAATGTATGGAGCAGAATAGGAACAAGGAAAGCCAGGACATATTCACCCGTTACGGATCCACTGCCTTTTATTCTGTTGTATTTTGCTGTTCCGAGGTGCTTGGCCATAATGATTCCAAACACCATATGGCTCGCAATGGTTATCAGTCTTGCGATTGCGGTTACCACCGAATCGGAGCCGTAAAAGAATTCTTCCAGAAGCGTGAATCCAAGGCCAACGGCAGCGCCGATCAGAATATATTCATAGACATTCCGGAGCCTGCTGTGAAACACCAGCAGTGCAAGCAGGATCATCAGGAACTTGGTGATCTCCTCTGGCAGGCCCGCTGAGATAAATGCCGCGATCACAGAACGGATAAAAGCGGGGAGATGCTGCGAGGAAAAGCCGGCTTTATCGAGCGAAAAGCCTATGGCAAGAAACAGGAGAAAAGAAAGGACTGTAGAGACCGCGCCAAGGATGACCGGAACGATTGCCTGCGTTTTTGCTATCGGTCCCGGGCTCTCTCTGCGAATCATTCTTGAATACAGAATCCCCAGTACGATCAAAGAGATTATCAATTGAACAACAGGCATGCAGATACCTCCTTGCGAACAAACCAAGATGCGTGGCGAATCAGCTTTGGGTGTCGACCATCGTCACCATTCCATCCGTCACCTCGAACACGAAAAGCTCGCAGGCACCCTCGCTGAAAACCCATTCATAATAGCCAATCATATCCGAAAAAGAAGCCCAGTTGGAATCTCTGACTGCCGGCGAAATGGGAACCCGGATCAGCTCTCCGTCCTGGTTGCAGCAATGCGAAAAACCGCCGTTCTCAAGGCAGTCAAGCATGAATGTCGTTTCGATGTAATCCTTTGTAAACTTAATATACCGTCCACTGGATTTCATGGTAAACGTCACTTCCTGACCTTCCGTATAAGCCTCCTCAAATACGTCTAAATTGTCCCCTTTGCCAGCATACTTAATATCCCTGACTTCTTGCATGGCGTTCCATAAAGCATACTCTCCGTCTCCCAGTCCCGCGTCGGCCGCGGCCTTCGGATTCAGGGAAATACTCTCTATAGTAAAGCCCAGTTCATTTTCCGCCGGAATGAGGGTAATGACGAGCCAATCGGTCGGGACGTTGTTAAAGGGCTCAAAAACATCGGCATAAAGCAGCGCTTTTCCCTCTGTAAACTCCAGATCCTTGTATACCGCCCCGGGGGCTTCCCCCATCATCGGCAGACAAAGATAAAGACCGTTCTGATTCCAGATGCACCGGGGGCTTTCGTGGCTGTCATAAACCTCGGGGAAATCCTTTTTGAGCAGTTCCAGACCAAGAAGTGCGTTCAGCGTACGCATGATCTTGTTCTGATCGGTCTGACAGTATTTCACGTTGTTCTCTGCATC
Source organism: Lachnospiraceae bacterium (assembly GCA_017394885.1). GTDB lineage: Bacteria > Bacillota > Clostridia > Lachnospirales > Lachnospiraceae > UBA6987. Next base: position 122,708 of record JAFPWO010000013.1, read on the forward strand.
ATAAGTTCCCCCGAAAACAGGATCCAGCAGCAGGTCAGTGTTCCGATAGCTGTATTCAAACAAAGCTTTGTCCATATCAAGCCGGAAGCAGGCCGCCGCCTCGCTCCGGGTCATTTCCATGCTGCCGGACAGGCTGTATTCTGATCCTCTCTGCAGTACGGCATAGGCCAGATTGGTTACATATTCATTATACGGCGCTATGTTCTCTTCCGTGAAAGCCGGCAACGCTCCGGAGAGTTTGACCCATAAAGCAGGACGAACAGCTTCCGTGCCGATATAGGGAGTATTGCCGTAGTTGTTCACGACGCCGTTGTCGTCGACATCCTGCGTGCGGTCACCAAAGGCGCCGGGCGAGCGCAGCCACCACCAGCACGCCCCGGAACTGTATGCATGCGCCCCCTGCGCTTTGGCATACTCCGTCGGATAACAGATCCGTTCATTGTCAGAAGAGAAATACTTTTCCGCTTCGATGTGGTTCAACAAAAAGAGCTTATCCTCCGTATCATTTCCCGGATCCGTCGAAGAGCTCGGATTCTTATATGCCGTGACGGTACTGGTTATGATCTGCTTCTGTTCTTTCGCACTGAACGCCTTGTTCAGGAACGTCCCGTTCAACCATGTCCGCAGGCTGCAGGTCTCCCAGGTCACATCGCCATAGGTCGTATTGTACAGCTGAGCATCCAGCGCGCAGCAGCTGATCAACAGGGCCTCTGTTCCGTTCTTCGACAACACCAGCCACTCGATCGGTTCGGTGCCGTTGAAGATGTTGTTATCCTGCTCGTAATGACCGAAGGTGACAACATCCCCCACATTAATCAGGAATGACAGAGCCGATGCCTCGGCAGCTGCGGCTTCCGTAGTCGGCTCCTCGGTAGTTTCCGCTTCCGTAGTCGGCTCCTCGGTAGCGGCCGCTTCAGTAGCCGACTCCTCGGTAGTTGCCGTTTCCGTAGTTGGTTCCGCAGATTCGGCAGGCGCGATCGTCGTCGGAGATGCGGCGGTCGTCGGTGCTTTCGTTGCCGGTGCTTCCGTCCTTGCCTCTGTAGAAGTACTGCTCACGGGGATGTTGGAGCTGCAGCCCACCAGACCAAGTGCCAAAAGCAACACGATAAAAACAGATGCCAGTTTCTTCATACAAACTCCTTTCGGGCCGCTCCTGTGTGCCTGTAAAGATAATCAGCAATCTTTTGTATTATAACATATTTATGAGCGTCCTGAGATGTTTTGTTTCTCAACAATTCGTATCATACCATAACTTTTGTCTCGGAAGATGCCACCTGTGAAGAAAAAAGCAGGCTTAACGCCTGCTTTTCAAGTGCGCAGCGGGAGGGATTCGAACCCCCGTGCGGTTGCCCGCAAACTGATTTCGAGTCAGCCCCGTTATGACCACTTCGATACCGCTGCAGATCCGCATCTTTCGGTGCGGAATATATAAGATCGGGCCGGTTCTCAGTACCGGTTCCCGGAATGAAAAAGAACAGCTTTTGCTGTTCCTTCCACGCAGTCCGTAGGGGAATCGAACCCCTGTTTCCGCCGTGAGAGGGCGGCGTCTTAACCGCTTGACCAACGGACCATAGATATCGAGGCGACAGGATTTGAACCTGCGACCTCTGCGTCCCGAACGCAGCGCTCTACCAAGCTGAGCCACGCCTCGATGCCATGACAGTATATCCCCTTGCCCCCTGTTTGTCAACCGTTTTTTTGAAATTTTTTGACAGTCTTCCCGGGGGATACGGCATCGGAGCGGCGGCTCATTTTTTCTCTTTCTCCCGGCCCTTTACGGCCTTGATCTGCTCCTGCAAAGTGGGGTGGATCGCACGGCGGGTGATCTCCACCAGCCCGAGCGGCGTCATATCCACCACCAGGGTCTGCACCGGATCCTTGAGGGCCAGATCGACCAGACGCTCCATGAGCTCCTCTTCCGCTTTCTGGCTCTTCATGCTGATGAAGTCCGCCACGATGATCCCGCTCAGGTTCCGCAAGCGCAGCTGGCGCATCAGTTCATCGGCAGCTTCCATGTTGACCTTCATCAGGGTCTCTTCCATCTTCTTCGGCATATCAGCCTTGCCGGTGTTGACGTCCACCACGGTCATGGCTTCCGTGGGATCGATCACCAGATACCCGCCGGAGGGCAGCCATACGTGCCTGGCCAGCGCCTTCTCCAGCACCGTTTCCAGGGAATACAGCTTTTCAAGTGAAAGGACCGGATCATTGTACAGCCGCAGCGCCGAAGTCGCATCCGGCAGATCCCGCTGCAAAAAGCGATCCAGCCGCTCATACAGGCCCGGATCATCCGTGATGATCTCCTCGGGCTCTCCCGCCGGCATATCCTGCAGGAGCGCGAGCTGCTCCGGCAGAGCCTTGTGCAGCAGCTGATACGAAGCGACGTGCTCCGACTGCCTCCGGATCTTCTCCGCCTCGGCCAGCAGGGCGTCCCGTTCCACCATAAGCTGCTCCTTCGAAGCGTAGGGAGCATTGGTGCGGACAATAAAGCCGTCCGGACACGTTTCATCTTCGATCAGCACGCGGATCCCGGCTTCCCACTCCTCGCGCTTCCCGAGTTTCTTCGAAAAATGGATGCCCGGCTGGTTAAAGGTCAGGACAAAATAGCGGCCGGGGAGCGTGATGCTTTCGGATACGGAAGGCAGCTTGGACTTATGCGCCTCCTGCGTGATCTGCACCGTCACCTCCTGCTGCGCCTTCGGGGCATTGCCTTCCTGATAGGGCAGATAGGCATTTTTCGCCCCGTCCAGGCATACGAAAGCGGCCCGGATATTTGTATTGAGTTTAAGGACACGTCCGCGGTAGATATCGCCGGCGCAGTATTCGCGCTGCTCCGGATACAGGCTCAGCTGTACGGCCTGCTGCCCTTCCATCAAGGCGCAGAGCAGCCCGCCGCTGTAACGCGTAAGGATCAGTTTACTCATGTTTTTTGTCCCCTTTCGTCCAGATCCTTCTGCAGCATTTTCAGGAACGGGACCGGATTGCCCTCCCCGGGCTCCACAAGATAGCTTTTATCCAGTTCTTCATAGGTGAAGCTCTTCCGGCCGCCCGCTTCGGCGCGGTCCCAGTACGTTTTCAGGTCCCGGAAAGGGACGTAATAGCACTCGTCGCGGCTCGTGAACATCAGCAGAATAAAGGCGACGCCGTCCTGCTTCTCGAAATCTTCCATAAAGCGGACCTGATGCTCGTGGACGTTGTGCAGGGGCACCGTATCCACCTTGCATTCCTTCGCGTCGAAACACACCGGGATCCCCTGCACCGCGCCGATATAGTCCACGGTGCTTTTCGCATCGAAATAGGCCAGCGTGATATGCCGGCTCTCCTGCTCGATATTGACCGGGGTAATGGGGGTTGGAATCTTCTGGACCAGGCAGAGTCCGTCCTCCCGGTAACGGTCCAGAGAAAGATTGATCAGCGCTTCCAGGGTCGAGCCCCGAAGCCCGTGCGGATTTGCCATAACAGCCTCTCCTTTATTCGGTAAGCAGGTCCAGGCAGCGGGAGAAATTGGCCGGGAGCGGCGCGGTAAAACGGCGTCCGCGAATGGTTTCCCAGGCTTTCCGGGCCGATCCGGCCGGCAGCTCCTGCGTCAGGGCGTCTGCGGGGATCACGATCTCATACGCGTGCAGCAGCTGATGCCGCAGCGGATGATTGTACTTTTCCGCAAAGGCGCGGTTCAGGTCCGCCTCGCCGTATTTGCCGTCGCCGAGGACCGGCAGTCCCAGCGCCGCCAGCTGCGCCCTAATCTGATGGCTCTTCCCGGTGATCAGCCGCACCCGGAGCAGGGAAAAGCCGTCTTTCAGCTTTTTCTCCGGGGCGATCATCAGTTCCACCGGCTGCGTATCCGGCTGCGGTTCGGTAAGGATCTGCACCGTATTCGTTTCCGCGTCCTTCTTCCAGTACCGGCGGCTGTGCAGCGGTTCTTCCAGGCGTCCTTTTACGATGCAGAGATAGTATTTTTCCAGCCCTCGTTCCTGAAATAGCTGCGCCAGAAGCTGCTGCCCCGGCAGGGTCTTGCCGGCCAGGACCAGGCCGCTGGTATTGCGGTCCAGACGGTTGGCCACCCCGGGAGAAAAGCCTGCGGAGGATGCGCCGCCCTGTGCCTTCAGATAGGCCGCCAGATGCTCGCAGAGGGAAATATCCTCCGGTCTGGCTTTCTGGCTCAGCATCCCGGCCGGCTTATTCATGAAGATCAGCTGGTCGTCCTCATACACCACGGAAACCCGGGAAGGATCGCCCGGCACGGCGGCCGCCGCCTTATCTGCCGGCTCCTCTTTTCCCCGGAACTTTTCAAAGGTTTCATCGGAGAAGAAAAAGCAGATCTCATCTCCGCTTTTCAGGCGCTCGCTTCCCTCCGCCTTCTTTCCGTTCAGCGTGATATTCTTTTTCCGCAGCATCCGATAAAGGAAGCCTTTTTCGGCTTCCTTCAAATACCGGGTCAGGAATTTATCCAGGCGCTGTCCTTCATCCAGCGGACCGACCGTGCACTTCTTCATGCTACAAACTCATTCCCAGCAGCAATTCCTCTGCTTTTTCCACCTTGGCGGCTTCATCCTCCGGCACTTCCGGATCGATATCGCCCAGCCGCTCCATGAATGCCTCCCACTCTGTATAGATCTTCAGGCGGAGGTTGATATTTTTCTTCTTGAGGCGCAGGATGCAGTCCGTTTCCACCGGCGCCTTGCGCTCCTTCGTGATCTTCGAGCAGTACGCGACGATCGCATTCTGATAGACCACGGTATAATCCAGATACTGGCGCTTGCCCTTCTCATCCACGTAGATCAGATGATACAGGCTCATGCCGGCGTCGTCGAAAGCCTTCACCTGCTCCCGCCTCTCCGCGGAAAGCGGTTTAAAGGCGGCGATAGCCAGATACGTCACCAGGAAGTTGGCCATGGGCAGCACCATCATCAGGCCGGGGATCATCAGCAGATTTTTGCGTTTATGGAAGATCAGCAGGCCGGCCGCCACGAAAGCCACCACAAAAAACGCGCAGATCAGCGCCGCCAGGAGCTGCTGCTTTCTGCGGTATACCAGATAGTCATACTGTCCCTTCTGATAGGGATTGTGAAATAATGCGTGCATACTTCTTTCTCCGACATTTCGGGACGGACCCGTTTTTTACCGTTCGAAAACAGGGAACGGTTCCCCGTCCCCCTGTTTTCCGCGGAAGCAATCCCGCGGCCGATCTGGCTGATTATTCTTCGCTTTCCTCTTCTTCCTCTTCCGCCGGACGGGGATTGTTCTGATTCTGCAGTTCCTGCCGGTTGGATGCCACCACCTGATAGCTGGCGTTCATCTGATTGTAGAAGGCGTTGAAGCGGTTCTGCATGCTTTCCATGGAGTGGCCCAGGAAATCCTGCAGTCCGGAAAGGAGGGAATCGGTATAATTCATGGCGCTCTGACGGATCTCATCCGCTTCCGTGGTCGCGTCATTGATCATCTGCTGCGCTTTGCTCTCGGTCTCCGACATCAGCTCGCGGGCGTCGGCATAGGCGGTCTTCATGATCTCGCTCTGGCTGACCATCTCTTCTTTCTGACGGTTGGCCTCGACCAGCGTATCCTCCGCCTGCTTTCTGGCTTCCGCCAGGATCTCGTCCTTGTTGGCGATGATCTTCTGATATTTTTTAATCTCTTCGGGAGTCCGCATCCGCAGCTCCACCAGCATGTCGTCGATCACGTCTTTTTCCACGACGATCCGCTTGCTGTTGGAGAAAGCCTGCGCCTTGCAGCCGTCCAAATACTCTTCCATTTCATTGATGATCTGTTCAATTCTGCTCATAAATCTCTTCCCTTTCTCTCCGCGAAGTTTCTTTATCCTAATCCCATACTCTCTTATCTGCGGTATTTCTCCCGCACCCGCGGGATGACATTTTCCGGAACGAACTGCTCGATCGGGCCGCCGTAGGTCGCGACCTCGCGCACCACGCTGGAGCTCAGGTACGCATAGCGCAGATCCGTGGTCAGGAACACGGTATCCACATCCGGATCCATCGCGTGGTTCGTCTGCGCGATCTGCAGTTCGTACTCAAAATCCGTTACGGCACGAAGACCCCGCAGCATAGTCCCGACGCCCAGTTCCTTGCAGCAGTCTACTGTAAGACCGGAAAAAGTGATCACCTCCACGTTAGGAATATCCTGCGTTGCTTCTCGAATCATTGTAGCACGTTCTTCCGGTGAAAACAACGCTTTTTTCTCCTGATTTATCAAAACGCCCACGATGATCCGGTCAAACATTTTTGCCGCGCGGCGGATAATATCCAGATGTCCCAGCGTGATCGGATCGAAGCTTCCGGGGTACAGGGCAGCATGCTCTTTATTCTTCTTCACGGACGGCCTCCTTTTTGCGGATGAAGACGTGCTTATTATTTTTATATTTCTTTTCCCGGGTGATCTCAAACGACGCGGGCAGCACCGCGGCCAGATCGTTGTCGATCTTTGCCTCCACGATGATCAGGGTATCCCCGGATACGGCGGCACAGTTTTCCAGCATCTCCAGTACCGGTTTTTCCATACCGGCGTCGTACGGCGGATCCAGGAAGATGATATCAAATACGTTGCCCGGACGGTTCAGCCGCCGGATAGCCGCCAGCGCATCCGTCTCCCACACCGTAGCCGATTCCCGCAGCTTCGTATGGACCAGGTTTTCCTCTATGATACGGACAGCCTTCCGGTTCTTTTCCACAAAATACGCTTCCCGCGCGCCGCGGCTTAACGCTTCGATCCCGATCCCGCCGCAGCCTGCAAACAGGTCCAGAAAGCGGCAGCCCTGCACATAGGGCTGAAGAATATTGAACAGCGTCTCCTTGATCCGGTTCGAGGTGGGACGCGTTTCCATCCCAGGCAGCGTTTTTAAAAGCAGACGGCGGGCTTTTCCGGCAATGACCTGCATGGACTACTCCTTATCCTTTACTGAGTATAACAATACCCCGAATCAGCATTCTTGTCAATCGTCCGCAATTTTTCTCTGCAATATCGCAAAAGCACCAAAACTTATTAATATTAACCATTTTTTGTTTGTTTTTTTTGAAAAATATGCTATAATTGTTAAAGAATCAGCGTATGTCAGTCCATTGAAAGGAGGTCTTCATGTATCGTATCGGCGATACCGTTCTTTACGGTACCGATGGTGTCTGTGAAATTACCGATATTGTATCCCGCCAGTTTAACGGCACGGCCCGCCAGTTTTATGTCCTGAAGCCGATCTACCGAAAAAACGCCGTGCTCTATCTTCCCACCGACAACGATAAGACCATGGAGAAGCTCCGCTATGTCCTGACCCGCGATGAGATCCTTGCCGCGATCCGCCGCATGCCGGAGCTCGAATGCATCTGGATCGAGCATCACAATGACCGCAAGGATGAATATCAGAGTATTCTCCGCAGCGGAGACGCCACGCGCATGGTGCAGCTGATCAAGACCCTGTATGAACGCCGTCAGATCCTGCTGGACAGCGGTAAGAAACTGCGCGCCGCCGACGAGACCTGTCTCAAAGACGCCGAACGCCTGTTATATGAAGAATTCTCCTATGTTCTTGAGATCCCATGCAGCGAAGTGATCCCCTTCATCCGAAAAGAACTGGGACAATAAAAGAAGCGGCGATTCCAGGCAACGCCGTTATTTTTTATACGTATCGATCACGGCTTCCGCCATTTTCAGGCCATCCACGGCGGCCGAGGTGATCCCGCCCGCATAGCCGGCGCCTTCCCCGCAGGGGTACAGGCCCCGTATATTGCTCTGCCCGCTTTCATCCCGCAGGAGGCGGATCGGGGAGCTTGTGCGGCTCTCTGCCGCCGAGATCAGCGCGTCGGGATCGTCATACCCCGGCATGTGTCGGTCAAACTGCGGGAACGCCTCGCAGATCGCTTCGGAAAGGAAAGCCGGCAGGATCATCCGGTTATCGGCCAGAGCCCAGCTTCCGCAGATATCCGGCCGGACCGGTCCGGGCGCTTCCGTCTTTTTTCCTTCTTTAAAATCCGCCAGCCGCTGCACCGGAACCGCGCCGCCCGCCGCCGCAAAAGCGGCTTCTTCCAGTTCCTTCTGAAACCGCACGCCGGCGAAAAGATCGCCGCCGAGATCCTCCGGACGTATCTGCGCCACGACCGCGGCGTTCGCGTTGCCGCCGTCCCGGCTGGCGCGGCTCATTCCGTTCACACAGAGCCGCCCCGGCTCACTGGAAGCGTTTACGACCTGCCCGCCCGGACACATGCAGAAGGAATAGACGCCGCGGCCGTCCTTCGTCTTTGCGGTCAGCTTATAGTCCGCCGGCGGCAGATCATCCGGGGCGTCCATTCCGTACTGGATCCGGTTGATCAGGCTCTGGGGATGCTGCACACGGACGCCGGCCGCGAAGGGCTTGGCCTCCATAGCCGCGCCGAGCTCATACAGGCGGGCAAAGGTCTCCCGCGCGCTGTGGCCCGGGGCGAGGATCACCTGCCGGGCGGGGATCGTCTCCCGCTTTCCGGTCCGGGTATCCTCTGTTTCCAGCCCTTCCAGCATGCCGTCCGCCACGATAAAATCCGTCACGCGGGTATGAAAACGGATCTGCGCGCCGGCGGCCAGCAGTTCCCTCCGCAGGGCGGGAACGACCTTTGCCAGTTTATCCGTCCCGATGTGGGGCTTCGCATCATAGGTGATCTCCTGCGGCGCGCCGGCCTCGGCAAAGGTCTGCAGGATAAACGGAATGCGTCCGCTGGGGTCCTTGATCCCGCTGTTTAATTTCCCGTCCGAAAAGGTCCCCGCGCCGCCTTCCCCGAACTGCACGTTTGAGTAAGGTTTGAGGGCGCCGCCTTTCCAGAAGTTTTCTACGTCTTCTAACCGTTCTTCGATCGAGGCGCCCTGCTCAAGGAGGAGCGGGGCAAGCCCCGCCCGGGCCAGCACCAGCGCGGCAAAAAGGCCGCCCGGGCCGGCGCCGATCACCACCGGAGGAAGTTTTCCGTCCGGCAGCGGACAGGAAGGGATCTCATAGCGCGGCGGCGACACAAGCTCCGCCTGTTCTTTGCGCAGCCACGCAGGCAGCTTCCGCGCTTCTTTATCGCTTACGGGTATATCCACGGAATAGACATAGCGGATATCCGTTTTCTTCCGCGCGTCCACCGAGCGCCGCACGATCGTATAGTCCGGGAGATGCCCGCGGAAAAGCTTCCGGAGCTTTGCCTCCAGCACGTCTCTTCTTTTCTCCGGCGGCAGCACCGGCGTTGTCAGTTGATGAATTCTCAGCATCATTTACTTATGATACGGCTCGTTCCGCGCGATGCGGAAGCTCCGGTAGATCTGTTCCAGCAAGATCACCCGCATCAACTGATGCGGAAACGTCAGCCTTGAAAAACTCAGTTTTTCATCCGCCCGCTCCAGCACCTCCCGGGAGAGACCGAGCGATCCGCCGATGAGAAAGGCCAAGTGGCTCCGGCCGGATAATGCCAGCTGCCGGATATGCTCCGACAGCTCCACCGAATCCGGCTGTTTTCCCTCGATCGCCAGGGCGATCACGTAGGCGTCGGCCGGGATCTTCGCGAGCAGCCGCGCGCCTTCCCGCGCCTTGATCGCCTCTTCTTCCTTCGGAGAGGCGTTCTCCGGCGTCTTTTCATCGTCTGCTTCCACGATCGAAAGCTTCGCGTAGCGGCCCAGCCGCTTGCTGTATTCCGCGACCGCGTCCGCCAGATACTTTTCTTTGATTTTCCCGACTGCCAGCAGTGTGATCCGCATCCTCTCCTCCTGTCCGGCGGCTTATTCCTGTACGATATTCTGGATCCAGAAGCCCTTGTGCACAAAGAACAGGCCGACCATCATCTTGAGGAAGATCATCGCCTGGATCAGCGCGTAAAACGGGACGACCGGCAGTTCGGTAAAGCGGCTGATGAAGAACGCCGGCACACACTGGGCCGTCCAGACGAACCCGCTGTCGAAGATCATGGTGATCAGCGTCTTTCCGCCTGAGCGGACAATGAAATACGAGGCGTTGAGGACCGCGTCCGCCGGCATGATAAAGCTGCAGATGGTCAGGAACGACTTCGCCAGATCCCGCACCTCCTGCGTCGTATTATACAGCTGCGGGAACAGCGGGCAGACGAAGAAATAGACCACGCCCACAGAGAGTCCGATGATCAGGGAAAACATGATCAGCTTGCGGGCGTCGCTTTTGGCCTCCTCGATCCGTCCGGCGCCGAGATCCTGTCCCACAATGATCCCGACCGCAACCCCCGCCGAAACGAAGCTCACCGTAAACACATTAAAAAACGTGTTGCTTATATTGCAGGCAGAGACCACGCTGAGGCTCCGCAGGGAATAGCACTGATCCAGAAAAGCGAGTCCCCCGGCCCACATCGTCTCGTTGATCATGAGCGGGATGGTTTTGAGCGTGATCTGTTTCGCGAGCCGGCCGGGGATCGCAAAGAGGCCCCGGAAAGCATCGACGATAAACGGATTGCGTTCTTTATGCCGCAGCGTCCAGCCGGCGACGATGGCCAGCTCCGTAAAACGGCTGATCACGGTCGCGATGGCCGCGCCGCGCACGCCCAGCCTCGGCGCGCCGAAGTGTCCGAAGATCAGGATATAGTTGAGGACCAGGTTGACCCCCACGGCAGTGAGCCCCGCCGCCATGGGCGGCAGCGTCTTCTCCGTCTCGCGCAGCGTCCCGGAGAAGGACTGCGCCAGCGCAAAGGGAACAAAGCCGATCATCATGATCCGCAGATACTGCTGCGCGAAGCCGAGAGCTTTGGCGGCATCGGCCGGATCCCCTTCCCCGCGCAGATAGCTCCCGATCAGGAGCTCCCCGCCGAAGAAAAACAGTCCCAGCCCGATCGCGGTAAGCAGCATACTGATCAGGACTTTAAAGCGGAACGTATTCCGCACGCCTTCGTGATTGCCGCTCCCGTAGTACTGCGCGGCAAAGATCCCCGCGCCGGAGACGGCCCCGAAAATGCAGAGATTATAGACAAAGAGCAGCTGATTGGCAATAGAGACCCCCGTCATCTCCAGCGTACCGATCCGCCCCACCATCAGATTGTCCAGCATGTTCACGAAATTCGTGATCGCATTCTGGATCATGATGGGCAGCATGATCGTAAAGACATGACGGTAAAAGTCTCTGCTTCCGAAATATTTCTTTCTGAATTCTTTCATGATCTGCTCCTGCTATCCGCGGAAAAAAGCGTACGGATACTTCGAGACTATATCAAAAGAAGGCTCTTTTTGCAAGCAAAAAAGCTTGCAGAAATCACGAATTTGCACTAAGATATTATTGCCTGAGGATAGGATGAAATCAGCTGTCTTTTCATCTTTTCTGATAAAGCTCAAACTATAATGAGAGGTGAAAATCATGAACAAGAGAATTATTGTAAAAGCGCTTGGCCGCCAGATTATCGACTCCCGCGGGAATCCCACCGTCGAGGCCGAAGTCGTTCTGGCTGACGGCACCGTCGGCCGCGGCGCGGCTCCGAGCGGCGCTTCCACCGGCGAATTCGAAGCGCTGGAGCTTCGTGACGGCGACAAAGCCCGCTACGGCGGAAAAGGGGTGGCAAAAGCAGTTGAAAATATCAATACGGTGATCGCGGAAGCCATTTGCGGACTGGATGCGACCGACGTCTACGCGGTCGATACCGCGATGCTGAAAGCGGACGGCACCGAGGATAAGAGCAAGCTCGGCGCGAACGCGATCCTGGCCGTCTCCATCGCCGCGGCCAAAGCCGCTGCGGCCTCCTACGGCCTGCCGCTGTACCGTTTCCTGGGCGGCGCGAACGCCAACGTCCTGCCGGTCCCGATGATGAACATCTTAAACGGCGGCGCGCACGCGGATTCCTCCGTGGATACGCAGGAATTCATGATCATGCCGATCGGCGCTCCCTGCTTTGCCGAAGGCCTGCGCTGGTGCACCGAAGTGTTCCACACCTTAAAGAAGCTGATCAAGGCCATGAACGACGTGACCGCGGTCGGCGACGAAGGCGGCTTCGCACCGAACAGCCTGGGCGGCGATGAAGATGCCATCGAACTGATTCTGAAGGCCATCAAGGAAGCCGGCTACGTGCCCGGCAAGGATTTCGTGCTGGCCATGGACGCCGCGGCTTCCGAATGGAAGAGCGACAAGGGCAAAGGCTTTTATCATCAGCCCAAGTCCGGCAGAGACTATACTTCCGATGAACTGATCGCGCACTGGGCTTCCCTGATCGAGAAATACCCGGTCTGGTCCATCGAAGACGGTCTAGATGAAGAGGACTGGGACGGCTGGAAGAAGATGACCAAAAAGCTCGGCAAGAAGGTCCAGCTGGTCGGCGACGACCTGTTCGTGACCAATACCAAGCGTCTGGCCAAGGGCATCAAAGGCGGCTCCGCGAACTCCATCCTGATCAAACTGAATCAGATCGGTTCCGTCTCCGAGACCATGGAGGCCATCAAGATGGCGCAGAAGGCCGGCTATACCACGATCACCTCCCACCGCAGCGGCGAGACCGAGGATACCACGATCGCCGACCTGGCCGTGGCCTTAAACACCCGCCAGATCAAGACCGGCGCCCCGTCCCGCAGTGACCGCGTGGCCAAGTACAACCAGCTGCTCCGCATCGAGGAAGCTCTGGGTGACGCCGCGGTCTATGCCGGCACCGGTGCGTTCAATTTCAAATAATCAGCAGGTTTTGCATAAGAAAACAGCGGGGAGAGATCCCCGCTGTTTTTATCGGGCGGATGTGGACATTCGCCCCTTTTGACTTATGTTTTTATTGCCGCCGCCTGCAGAATCTGACCAGGACGAGTGCCGCAGCGATAACAGCCAGGCAGATCCCGTAGATGACCGGCGTACTGACCCCACCGCTCTTCGCCGCGCTTCCGGGCCGGCCGGAGAAGCCGGAAAAACCGGAGAAGCCGGACATATCCGGGAAAGATCCCGAGGAAGAGGACGGCTGCTTGCCGCTGCCGCTGCCGGAGGAACCCGAATCGCTCCGGAAACCGTGGATCGAGAAACCGCCGAAGCCGCCGCCGCCTCCCATGCTGAACTGTCCCATCGCCTTGAGGTCGATGGACGAGGCGTCGACCAGCGCGGAAGAATCTTCCCGCTGCCCCGCATCCGTGGAGGGGATCGTCCCGTCCAGCTGTCCTTCGATGCTTTCCGCACGGAGCCGGACCGTCTGATACAGCATCTCAGCCGCGGTCTGATACGCATCGTAGTCGTAGAAAGCCGTCGGATCGGTCTCTACCAGCGAATCGATCTGCCCCCGGATGCGCTCGTAAACTTCATCGAAGCGTCCGCCGAACACATACTCTTCCACAAGCTGCCGCAGGTACTCGTGATATTTGGCAAGATATTCCTCGTTCGAGAGCAGCGCGTTAAAGAACTGCGTCCCGGAGAAAGGCGTATCGATCGCGTCGTTGACCATGTCGGTTGCGCCGGCCGCGTCCGCTCCCATCGACATCCCGCCGAGGGACAGGTTATAGTCCCAGGGGAAGAGATTAAGCTGCCCGTCATATTCGTACAGGTAGTAATTGTGCGCCATGGACCCCGAGAGGCTGTCCATATTGACGGAAAAGACGTGTACCGCCATGTATTTCAGAATGTTGTCCACATCCAGATAGGTCTCCAGATCCGTCCCCTCGCTGATGTTTTTAAGCGCGGTGACGACGCGGCGGTGGTCTGCCTTCGTGGTGTTGGTGATCTCACCTTCCCAGATCAGGGAATAGCTGTCCAGATCATCATCCGTATAGTTCAGATTGGCGCCGCCGTTCCCGGAAGACCGGCCGCCGCCTCCGCCCGACGGCGGTGTCATGCTGCCCATGTCCGGACGGGTCTGCGAACCGCTTTCTCCGCCGGAAGGCTGACTGCCCTCGGATCCCTGCTGATCGCTTTCCGAAGGGAAGGTGATCTCTCCCCCACTCGGGAAACTCTCTCCGCTCGGGAAATCACTCCCGCCCGGGAAGTCTCCCCCACTTGGGAAAGTCTCTCCGCTCGGGAAGTCACTCCCACCCGGGAAACCGCTGCCACCGGGGAATCCGCTGCCGCCCGGGAAGTCTCCCCCACTTGGGAAAGTCTCTCCGCTCGGGAAACTCTCTCCGTTCGGGAAACTCTCTCCGCTCGGGAAACTCTCTCCGCTCGGGAAACTCTCTCCGCTCGGGAAGTCCATGCCGCCGGGCATGCTCGGCGTCTTATCAGAAGAATCCGAGGAAGAACCGCCGCCCATCTCCAGGCTGTCCGGCTTGTAGAGCTCCCCGTCCTGCGTCCCGAAGTTCCGCAGCATGAAGCTCTCCTCCACGGCCTCCAGGGCCAGATACACGCCCCAGTACTCTCCGTTCACCGACACCTTCGCGTAATTATACAGCGAAGCATCCGCGCCGAGATACTGGTACATATCGTAGATGACGGCCTCCTTCATATTGGTGGCGTCGGCGTAGTTGTTGTTGAGGATCAGCTTGTCCAGGCCCCAGCAGGTCTGCCCTTCCACGAAATGATCGAACTCCAGCTTCAGGCTGAAGCGGTCCGAATCGGGGTCCATGGCAATCGCTGACAGGCTGGTGTTTCCCTTCGGACGGATCGCGACGTTGCTGATCCGGTTCCCGTTGATCACCACGCCGCAGACGTAGTACTCTTCCGAAGAGGCGTTCGCGAGCATCTTTTCCCACTCGTCCTCATCCATCTCGATGTTGATGCTGATGACCTCATCCGTATCAAACAGCTTCGTTTCATATTCCATGCGGACGCCGGTACCGCCCAGCCGTTCCGTCAGTTTATCGGCAAACCCGATTGCGAGGAGACTCAGTACAACGGCTGCGGCCATGATGGCAATAACGATCTTGCCTATGTGCTTACTGGCAACCATGACCTTCTCCTTTCTCAGGACATGTATTCCCCGTTGTACGTTACGAGCGTCGCGCCGGATACGCCGCTGATCTCGTTGATGCGGTTGACAAAGCCCGTGGCCGCGTCTTTCACGCGGATCTCCGCCGTCAGCTCGATGCCGGCCGCGTTTACGGTCTTCGACTTCACGATATATTTATCCACGGATTTCTCGATCGTATACAGCGTCCTTTCCTCGGCCTGCTCATCGCTGCAGTTTACGATCAGGATATACGGGGTGTTGCGGAACTTCTGGCTCACGAAGGCGATCAGGATCACGCCGATGATGACCGAGCCGATCACAGCCAACGGGATCATGCCCGCGCCGATCACGATGCCGGCCGCCAGCGACCAGAACAGGAAGACGATCTCCATCGGCTCCTTGATGGCCGAACGGAAACGCACGATGGAGAGCGCGCCGACCATGCCGAGGGACAGCACCACATTGGAGGTCACCGCCATGATGACGAGCGTCGTGACCAGCGAGAGGCCGACGAGGGACATCGCAAAACCGGTGGAATACATCACGCCGCTGAAGGTCTTCTTGTAGATCAGGAAGATGAACAGCCCGATCGCAAGGGCAAAAAGCATACCGATCAGGGTATCGACAACCGAAAACTCTTTTACGCTTTCCAGAAAGCTGGATTTGAAAATATCACTGAAAGTCATTGTTTTCCTCCTTATTTTATCAACCGAAACGGCGGCATACGCCGTATTTTGAAGATGCCTGCTGACGGATACCGGGGATCTGGATCAGATCCTGGATCACCGCCGGCAGAAAAGCGTCAAATTTCACCTCGAGGATCATGTCCTGCGGCGTATCCGTCGCGCTGATATCCACAACGTCTTTGGTCAGGAATTCCTGATGAAATAAACTGGTCCGTATCTGCGAGTCGAAGGTCACACGGACGTTGCCCGCCGGGTAGATATACGGTTCCCGGACGTAAGTCACGAGTACGCGGGGCCGAAGCCGCTGGCAGCGCATCTTGACATACAGCTCTTTTACGAGCTCCGAAGGATGGTCCTTCATGAAGGCAATATCTCCGCTTACGATCCGGCGGCACTCCTCTTCCGTGATCTCCGCATCGTATTTCAGGCAGAGATCGTCGATCTTCATCTTCTTTTCCAGGGTGATAAAAGAAAAGTTGTCGTTGTAATAACGGATGCGGAACTTTTCCCGCCGGTCGATGCCGTCGATCTTTTCCCGCAGGGCTTTATCGTCGCTGTTGTCAAAGTATATGCTGCGGATACGGTAGAGCCCGTCCGCATTCGCGTGCGGATCCGCTTTCATGATCGGCCGTATCCGTCTGCGCAGGCCCACATAGTCCGCATAGGGGATCTGGAACTTCTGCTCGTGCCGGTAATGCTTTTCCTGTTCCATCCGGAAGCCTCCTTTCTGCTTGATGCCCTCATTCTGGACCCCGTACCTGAAATGTACCTGAACTGAAAAAAAGAAATAAAAAAAGTGGGGCATTGCCCCACTGAACCGTATTGTTTCTCCGAAAATCAAAGGATCACGGTCATCGTCATGGTCTTGCCGCTCGGGCAGCTGGCGCTGATCCGGCCGCCGTGCGTCTCTGCGACGGCCTTCGCGATGGCCAGCCCCACTCCGGTCCCGCCGGTCTCGGTGCTGCGTGACCCGTCCGGGCGGTAGAAACGGTCGAACAGCCGGCGGATATCCGGCGGCGTTTCGTAATCGCAGGTATTGAAGACCTCGATCTGCACCCGGTTCTTTTTCTTCTGAACCGAGAAGCGGATCTCGCCGCCCTCATCCGAATACCGGACCGCGTTGTCCAGCAGGACGGATAACATCTGCTGGATGGCCGCCTTATCGCCGACCAGGCTGACGTCTTCTTCGATATCGGCGCTGAACTCTTTGCCGCGGCCCTTGGCCTGCGTCCGGTATACCTCCACGATCTCCCAGGCCGCGTTGCTTAAGGAAAAGCTTTCCTTATGCGGCAGCGGGTTCTCTTCGTCCAGGCGTGAAAGCGTGACCAGCTCGCTGACCAGCTTGGCCATCCGTCCGGTCTGTTTGCGGATATTGCCGGTCCACTCGTCTTCCCCGTTCTCCAGTTCCAGCACGTCCAGGCTGGTGGAGATCGAGGTGAGCGGCGTCTTTAATTCGTGGCTGGCATCGGTGATGAACTGCTTCTGCCGCTCGATATTGTCCGCGATCGGCAGGATCATTTTTCCGGAGAGCAGCACGACTAAGAGAAAGACCAGGAGGAGGCTCGCACCCGAGACAGCCAGCGTCAGGATCTGCAGCGTTTTCATGTACTGCAGCTCCCGGGATGCGTTCATGAATACCGTGACCGTGGTCCCGCCGGCCGTTTTCTTTCCGTATCGGTATTCATTGATATAGCCGCGCTCCGCCTTGCGGGAGAGGGCTTCTTCCGCATACTGCAGAGCTTCGGCTTCATCCACGGAAGCCACATAGTCCGTGGCAACGGAGGTCACCTTCCCGTCCACGTCGGAGCGGACGATGAAGAAGCGCATCATATAATTGGCTTCGACGTCGGGCAGCACCATGAAGGGGCCGGGCATCGGCGCCGCCGTGCCGGGATCTTCCGCGGGCAGCGGAGCGGCGGCATCAGCACCGGGGTGGTGATATGCGCGCTGCGCATCTTCGAGAGCACCTCCAGGCCGCTTAAGCCCGGCATCATGATATCGAGGACGACCACTTCATACGGGGCGGAGGAGACGGCGTCCCAAGCATCCGTTCCGTTATACACGATGTCCACCGAGTTCTTCGCCTTTTCCAGCAGCAGCTTTAATGCCTTTGTGGTGGCGGCTTCATCTTCTGCGATCAGAATGCGCATGGTCTCTCCTCCTTCCTATTTGATCATAAACGGGCAGCCTGAACCGAAGCTGAAATCTTTTCAGCCGCAGCGCTCTTTTTCAGTCAAGCTCCAGATGTTTCCGGAGCGCTTCCACTGTTTTGAAATACAGCGGGGTCTCGCGGCGCATGACCTGTTCGATCGCGGGGATCGAGTGGGCCCAGCCGGCCGCGGCAAAGGGCACGCCGGCGGCCTTCGCCATATCGCAGCCGGGCTTTAAGTCGTCGACGACGAGGACTTCCTCCGGCCGCAGAGAAAAACGATCCAGGATCTCGAAGACCGAATCCGGCAGGGGCTTGCGCCTCTCCAGCGGGACCTCCCAGCCATGCACAAAGTCCGGCTCCGGAAGGCCGTCCGCACGGTAATCCCTGCGGATATAATCTCCGTAGGAATGAGAGATCACCGCGATGATCCCGCCGGCCTCCTTATAATCCCACAGCAGCGCCCGGATGCCCGGGAAGACGGGCGGGATGTGGTCTTCCACATAATCCCGCCAGAACTGCTCTTCGGCTTTCATTTCCGCATCGCTCAGGCCGATCATCTCATGAAAGAAAGCCAGCACGCCCGGGTCGAAATTGTAGGTAAAATAATCCTCCAGTGTGTACTGGGTGCCGCCGTAATAGCGGTCCATAAATTCCACAAAAGAAGGATAATGGACCGTGGCGGTACTGTTTACCACGGTATCGTCATGGTCCATAATCAGGCAGCGATATTTCATAGTTTTAATTGTTTGCCGGCAGCTTGAACGAGCTCTTTAAGGGCACGATGCGGTTGAAGACCGGCGCGCCTTCCTTCGAGTCGTGGCTGTCCGCGCAGAAGTACCCATTGCGGACGAACTGGAAGCGGTCAAAGGGCTTCGCCTCCATGAGCACAGGCTCGACCTTCACGTTTTCGCAGATGATGAGCGAATTCGGATTCAGGTTCAGGCCGCCCTCTTCGTTGAACATACCCTTTTCTTCGTCGATCAGGTTCTCGTACAGGCGGGCTGTTACCGTCCCGGCCGTCTCCGCGTTCACCCAGTGGATCGTTCCCTTGACCTTGCGGCCTTCAAAGCCGGAGCCGCTCTTCGTCTCCGGATCGTAGGTGCAGCGGACCAGGGTCACTTTGCCGTCTTCATCGGTCTCATAGCCGGTGCATTTTACAAAGTACGCGCCCATGAGCCGCACTTCGTTGCCCGGGAACAGGCGGTAGTATTTCTTCGGCGGCTCGATCATGAAGTCTTCCCGCTCAATATACAGTTCCCTGCCGAAGGGCACCTTGCGATCGCCCAGCTCCGGATTCTCCAGGTTGTTCGGAATATCCAGCCATTCGGTCTCGCCTTCCGGCCAGTTCTCGATCACGAGCTTCACCGGGTCCAGGACCGCCATCAGGCGCGGCGCCTTGATCTTTAAGTCTTCGCGGATGCAGTACTCCAGCGCCGGCAGCTCGGCGATCGAATTGCTCTTGGAGATGCCGCACATCTCGACGAACATCTTGATGGACTCCGGCGTATAGCCGCGGCGGCGCAGGCCGCTGATCGAGACCAGGCGCGGGTCGTCCCAGCCGTCCACGATGCCGTTCTCCACGAGCTTCTTGATATAGCGCTTGCCGGTCACGACGTTCTTTAAGAACATCTTCGCGAACTCGATCTGGCGCGGCGGGTTCTCGAATTCGCACTCGCGCACGACCCAATCGTAGAGCGGGCGGTGATCCTCAAACTCCAGCGTGCAGATAGAGTGCGTGATGTGCTCGATCGCGTCCTCGATCGGGTGCGCGAAATCGTACATCGGATAAATGCACCAGGTATCGCCGGTGTTGTAGTGCGGCACGTGCGCCACGCGGTAGATGACCGGGTCGCGCATATTGATATTGGGCGAGGCCATATCGATCTTCGCGCGCAGGACCTTGCTGCCGTCCTCAAACTTGCCGTCCTTCATCGCGAGGAAAAGCTCCATGTTCTCTTCCACTGAGCGGTTCCGCCACGGGCTCTCCTTGCCGGGTTCGGTCAGGGTCCCGCGGTACTCGCGGATCTCGTCGGCGCTTAATTCGTCCACATAGGCCAGGCCTTTGCGGATCAGTTTCAGCGCGCACTCAAACATCTGCGGGAAGTAGTTGGAGGCGTAGAACAGCCGGTCCTCCCAGTCGGCGCCGAGCCAGCGGATATCCGTCAGGATCGACTCCATGTATTCGGTCTTTTCTTTGGTCGGGTTCGTATCGTCAAAGCGCATATTGAACTTGCCGCCGTATTCCTGGGCCAGTCCATAGTTAAGCAGGATCGATTTTGCGTGGCCGATATGCAGATACCCGTTCGGCTCCGGCGGGAACCGCGTCTGTACGTGGTCGTACACGCCTTCCTTCAGATCCTGGTCAATGGCCTGTTCGATAAAGTTTCTTGAAGTGTTTTCTTCCATCTCTCACTCCTTCTCCGGCTTCAGAGGCCGGGGCTTTTATTTTTGTTTAAAATAAACCCAGGTACTGCTGTTGTCCCAGCGTCCGTAGGATTCTTCCGCATACATGTCCGGGATCTTCACGCTGTCCAGAATGATCTTTCCCCGGCTCAGGCACAGCGTCTGGTTCTTCTTCAGTTTAAAACTCAGCTGCCAGCCTTCGAAATCCGTGTGTTTCTTGCCGTACAGGATGAGGCTCTCCCCGGCTCCCAGCGTAATATCCGGCAGGAAGCACATATCCGGATCCGCAGGGTCGTTGCTCAGGGCATACTCTTTCAGGATGAGCGATTCCTGGCCGGTATTGACGAGCCTTACCCAGTCGTCGGATCCCTCGGCCGAAAGCTCGCTGATGATCAGCGGATCCTTCTTTTCGTCCCGCTCCGTGAGCAGCTCGATCTGCACCGCTTCGCCCTGCAGCAGCTCCGCACTGACTGTTAAGCTATCGCCTTCCATCAGCTGGCCGTTGACCATCCACCCGTTGATGATATAGCCCGGATACGGCTCGGCCGTCATCACGAACGAGGCGTCCTTGTAATAATCGCAGCTGTAGCTCGTGCCGGCATAGACCTCATGGCCGATCCAGCTTACCTTGCCGCCGGCGGGGACGTACAGGTTCATGCTGTACTGGCTCCAGATCCCCAGATAGTTTCCGATCGTGCCGGGGACCAGGGAATCAATGCGCCGGATCCCCGTATCCAGCCGGTCCAGGAAGGTATTGGTATTGTTCATGAATTCGCTGTTGTAATAACGCCACTGGACATGATAGATCATGGCCTTCTGCTTTTCCTTGAGCTCCAGTACGTGCTCCGTCCGGAAGGTGGTGTTGCGCATATCGCAGACCAGCGTCAGGAACTTGTCCCGGTACTCTTTCACTTCCAGAAGCTTCGGGAAGACCGAATTCTCACCCATGGAGACGCTGTTGAGCATGTTGGCGAAGGTCTCCATGTACATGGCCCAGTTATAGTCAAAGTCGTAGGTCAGGAAACGGTAGCGGCCGTCGGTATAGGGGTTGTCCGGATCCGGCTCCCCGGTATAGCGCCACATTTCGTAATTGTTCTGCGGGAAGTCGCTGTCGTTCATCACGATATGCAGAGCGTAGTAGGTCAGCATATCGTCCACGTCCACCACGGCTTCCAGTGCGGCCCGGCCCTCTTCCGAGTACAGGTTGTAGAAAAGGCCGATGATATTCGCGCCTTCCGCGCCGAGCACGGTGCGCTCGCGGCCTTTCACCCGCTGGATCAGGTCGTTATCGTCGATGTCGAAGCGGTTGCCGAGGTATGAATTGACAAAGGTCGGCTGCAGATCGCAGATCGAATAGAACTCTCCGTTTAAGAAGAGCAGGCAGCGGTTGGACGGCGCCGCGCCGGTCCAGCCGTATTCATCGAGGACGGCGGCCGCAAGCCCGCTGCGGAGATTCCCCATCTCCCGGTCCTGCGAGCCGGAGCGCAGGCGTACGCTCTTTAAGCGGCTGACATAGTGGAATTTCTGCGTATCCTCGGTGACGCGGTCCGCGTAGAATTCGATCGCGCCGTCGCCGCCGTATTCCTCCTGCGCGTACAGCTTGAAGGACTTCTCGTCAAAAGTAAGGCTGGTCTTGCCGGAGAGCTTGATCCCGACCGTATCCTCGAACTCCATCGTCCCGTCCGCATTGAGGTATGAGATCTCCCCGGTCCGGACCAGTTCCTTCTGGAGATTTTCCTCATTCATGATGCCCCAGGAACCGTAGAGAGTGTCCTGCGTCGCGGTCAGGGAGGCCACGCCGAGCCCCTCATAGAAGCTGTAGTCCCGGCACAGGACGTAGGTCCGCCGGTCGGTGATGTTCTCCCCGTCAGGGATGCGGACTTCGATCTTAAGCGGGACGACTTTCAGTTCATCCGTCCCGACCGTAAAGGAAAGCGGGCCCGTATACTGCGTGCCGGACTGCGACGGATCACCGCCGTTTAGGGTATAGTAAACAGATGCCTTCCCTTCCAGTTCGGGCGCCAGCAGGATCTCCACGCTGATCGTATCCGAATACAGGCCGGAGGGCAGATTAAACAGGACCTTCGCGTCTTCGGCATTGGGGTCGTCGATGACAAAGTCCCCCGTGGAAGCCGGATGCACTTCATTCCACAAAGCCCGGACCGGTTCCGGCTCGGGGATCGTTTCCCGGGTGCTTTCGGCTTCGGAAGAGCGCGCCGTTTCCGCAGGCGTTTCCGTCTCCGTCGGGCTCCCGGGATCCTCGGAAGAGGTTCCTGCCGGCGGGGTCGTTTCTTCGGAAGAAGTCTGCGCTTCCGTGGAGATCTCGGCGGGATCGGTCACACCGGTCTGGGCCGGAAGCATCTTCTGCAGGCCGTACGCACCGGCGCTTACCAAAAGAAGCCCCGCCAAAACGAAGAGCGGAACTTTGATGCGCTGGATGAGCGGCGGTCTTTTCCGGGATTTTTTATAGTTTTGCTTTCTGGATTCACCTTTCATAGCAAGTCTCCTGACAGCGTCCCCAGTATACCACAGGCCGGCGCGGAATGCCAGCAGAAAAACTGCGGACATGGCCGAAAACATCGGCGGAATGTGAAACTTTTGTTAATCCTTTCGTGCGGTGCTTGAAACCCATTCCGTTTTTTGTTAGGATTACAGAAATCAGACTACAGTTTTTAAGGGAGGATTGTCATGCAGGGATTCTTCGCACGGATGCGGGAACGGTTTCAGCGCTTTATGGTCGGCCGCTACGGCAGCGACCAGCTGTCCCGCTTCATGCTGGTCATTGTCGTCATCCTTGTCATTTTGAATATCTTTTTCAGAAAGAGCACGGTCGTCTTTTCCATTCTGTCCTGGTTCGTTCTGATCCTGACGTATCTCCGGATGTTCTCCCGCAACATCCAGCGCCGCTACAACGAGAATACGCGGTACCTGATGCTGCGGGAAAAAGTGACGGGCCTCTTCCGGAAGCGTGGTCCTTCCGCAGCTTCCTCCGGACGCTATGAGGAACGCAGGACGCAGAAGGGAACCATGCGTTCGGACGCGCAGCACCGCATTTTCCGCTGCCCGCGCTGCGATCAGCGGGTACGGGTCCCCCGCGGGAAAGGCACCATCGAGATCACCTGTCCGAAATGCGGGCATGTTTTCCGGAAGCGGAGCTGAGTATGTTCGGATATATCACCATCAACCGGCCGGAACTGAAGATCAGGGACGAGCAGCGCTACCGTGCCTTCTACTGCGGGCTGTGCCGTTCGCTCAAAAAGCGTTACGGGCTCTCCGGGCAGAGCACGCTCTCTTACGATATGACTTTCCTCGGCATTCTGTTAAGCGCGCTGTACGAGCCCGCGACCGAGGAAGGGAAAACCGTCTGCCTGCTGCATCCTTCGGAAAAGCATCCGACGCTCAGCAACCGCTATGTGGATTACGCGGCGGACATGAATCTGCTGCTGGCTTATTATAACCGGCTGGACGACTGGAAGGACGATAAGAAGCTGCGGGCCAAGGTCGGCGCGGATGCTTTAAAGAAAAAGGCGGAAAAAGTGGAGGCGGCTTATCCGCGTCAGGCGGAGGCCGTGAAGACCTATATCCGGGAGCTCGGTGCGATCGAGGAAGAAGACAGCCGGGATCTGGACGCCGCTTCCGGTGCGACCGGGCGGATGCTCGCGGAGGTCTTCACGCCGGAGGAGGACCTCTGGGCGCCGCATCTGCGCAAGATCGGCTTCTACCTCGGGAAATTCATCTATCTGATGGACGCCTTCGAGGACTTTGACGAAGACCTGAAATCCGGCAGCTACAACCCCTGGCGCGGCCAGGCAGAAAGCCGCCTGATGCTGGCCGGGAAGGCAAAGGAAATCCTGACCATGATGCTCAGCGAATGTTCGCTGGCCTTTGAACATCTGCCGATCCTGCAGGACGAGGAGATCCTCCGGAACATCCTGTATGCCGGGGTCTGGAATTCCTATGAGGAAAGTGTAAAGAAAGATCTGGAACCGTTTACGGAAGCGTCGGAAAAGGCCGGGGAGGAAGCGAAATGATGTACAATCCCTATGAAGTGCTGGGCGTCGACGTAAACGCCTCCGACGAAGATATCAAGAAGGCCTACCGGACGCTCAGCCGCAAATACCATCCGGACGCCAATATCAATAATCCCAACGCCGCCCAGGCGGAGGAGAAATTCAAGCAGGTCCAGCAGGCCTACGAACAGATCATGAAGGAACGCGAGCAGGGCGTCCGCGGCGGATATTCCTCCGGCGGCTACAGCCAGGGCGGTCCTTACAGTTCGGGCTACGGAAACGGCTCCTACGGCGGCTCCTCCTACGGCTCCGGCTACCGGGATCCGCAGGGCTTCGGCGGCTTTGGCGGCTTCGGCCCCTTCGGGTTCGGCTTCGGCTTTGATCCCTTCGGCGGCGGATTCGGCGGACAGCAAAGCGGCGCCAGCCGTGAATTTGAAGGCTTCAGTGAGGAAGATGCTGCGCACGCGCAGGCAGCCGTCAACTACATCAATGCCGGCCATTATCAGGAAGCCTGGACCGTGCTGCAGTCCATGTCGGCCCGCACCGCTTTCTGGAATTATCTCGCCGCCCTTGCCAATAACGGCTTGGGCAATAATATCAGCGCGCAGGAATATGCCCGGCGCGCTGTGGAACTGGAACCGAATAACAGCAATTACGCTTCTCTGCTTCAGCAGCTGCAGTCCGGCGGCTCCTGGTATACCAGCCGCGGCGAGGACTACGGCCGCAGCTCGTTAAACGTTTCTCCCTGCTGCCGCACCGTGCTGTGCTGGCTGTGCCTGGGGTCGTTCTGCGGCGGCGGCGCGGCGCGCGGCTGCCCCATGATCCTCTGCTGTTAGCTTATCTTCTCTTTGCGATCACACTGACCCAGGCGTTGCGGCGCAGAGTCTTTACAACTTCCCAGGCCGGATTGGCTCGGAGCGCGGCTTCGACCTCCGGCCCTTTTTCTGCGATGATCCCGGAGGTGATGAACCAGGCGCCGCTTTTGGCGTGGCGGTCCGCCTGGCCGGGTGCCGCGAGCGCAACGATCACCGGTGTCAGGATATTCGCGGCGATGATATCATAGCCGCCTCCGACCGCCTCTTTCAGCGCTTCTTCCGCCAGAAGATTTCCCATGAACAGCCGGAACTGCGCGGGGCCGGTCTGATTCAGCGCCAGATTGTCCCGGATCACGCCCTCGCAGGCCGGATCAAGCTCCGTTGCGGTAACGGACGCTGCGCCGCGCTTGAGCGCGTAAAAGCCCAGGATCCCGCTCCCGCAGCCGATATCCAGCACGCATTCCCCGCCGCGCACCAGCTCTTCCATCGCATCCAGGCATAGCCTTGTGGATTCATGCGTCCCGGTCCCGAAGGCCGTGCCGGGGTCCATCGTGATGACCGGGAGCGCTCCGCTTTCCACAGCCGGGCGGTATTCTTCCGGGACCGCCTCCCAGCTCGGCCGTATCAGGACGCCGTCCATCACTTCCGGTCTGAAATACGCTTTCCAGCTGTCCCGCCACTCTTCTTCCCGGGAGATATCCGCATCGATCCGGCCTTCCCCGATATCGATCTGTTCCCGGAGGGCTTCCAGGCCCTGCCGGAGGTGTTCCAGAAGGAACGAGGCCTCCTCGGGAGACCAGAGCTTGTCATGGATCGTATAGGAGTCGTCCAGGGCGTCTCCCTCCTGCGCCGGTGCCGCGCTTTCCCCGGCTTCCGTGCGCAGGTAAAAGATCACGCGGGCGGTCCCGTCATCCGGCGGCAGGTCGTCCGGCGCCAGCTCCGGCAGCAGATCGATAAACAGCTCGTTGAAGTCTTCTTCGCTTAAGGGACGTCCATCCTCGATCTCCACGCCTTCCACACCCAGCTCCAGCAGCAAGGCGCTCACCGCTTCTTCCGCTCCGGGGACCGTATGGATCGTATATTTATTCCACTGCATGATTTGTCCTTTCCTGCCCGCGGCCCGGCGCGGGTACATTACCCGTTATATCATGGAGGCGCCGCCTTGTCAAAGCCGCTCCCGCCGATTATAATGGTTCCGAAAAGGAGGGGCCTTCATGTTTCGCACGGTATTTTTTGATCTTGACGGCACCCTGACCGAATCCGGTCCGGGCATTATGAACGCGGTGCGCCATGCGCTGAAGAAGCAGGGACTTCCGGAGCCGGATGAAACGGTGCTGCGCCGCTTTATCGGGCCTCCTCTGGAGGAATCCTTTCAGAAATACTGCGGGATGGACGCGGAACAGGCGGCCGCTTCGATCCCGCTCTACCGCGAGTACTATCTGCCGGTCGGCGCTTATGAAAACGCTCCGTATCCGGGAATCCCCGAAATGCTGAAAAAGCTGTCCGCGCTCGGCTTCCGTCTCTGCGTGGCTACCGCCAAGCCGGAGACGGTTTCCGAAGAGATCCTGCGCCATTTCGGCCTGGAACCGTTTTTCAAAGCCTGTTACGGAGTTACGCCGGCGCGCACTTCCAAGCGAAGCGTGATCGCCTGCGCGCTGACAGCAGAAAAGATCACCGACCGGAGCGAGGTGCTCATGGTCGGTGACCGTGAAAATGATATCGACGGGGCGAAGTTTAACGGTCTTTCCTCCTGCGGCGTCCTGTACGGCTACGGGAGCCGGGCGGAGCTGGAGGCTGCCGGCGCGGACTATATCGCTGCTTCCGTGAACGATCTGGAAAAACTCATCCTGACGCCGTAAAACCGCTTTCTTTTTTCAGAACCCCGCTTTCCCTTTCAGGATAATGACCTCCGCTTTCGCAGAGCTCGGCTTCTGCCAGTGGACGAGCAGGCTGGCGCAGATCCTTCCGGGGCTTTTGCAGTCATAGCAATGCGTATTCAGCTCCTCTTCCGAAAGATCCCGCAGGAAATCCTGCCACGCAAGCTGATCTTCCTCCGGATCCTTCTGATACTGTTCCCGGAACCGGCGCGAGAGTTCCTCGACCACCGCCATGGCGCAGGGCGTCCTGCGATAGAGGCCCAGCGCGTTTTTCGGCGCCGCGATATTTCTTGCCCGCCGGATGGCTTCTTCCAGGGTTCCGCCGATCTTGTTTTCTCCGATCACGTAAATCACCCGTTTGTGGCCGTACAGCGAGCCGGCCAGCCGGTTTCCGGTCCCGTCAATATTCACGATCTCCCCGGCTTCCGTGACCGCATTGGCCGACAGAAGGAAGACTTCCGTGTCCAGGCACTTATCCGCCGTACTGCGGAAGCTTTCCCCCTCTTCGGGGAAATCCGGGACTATAACCTTGTTATTCTCCGCCAGGACGTGGCGCAGGTCCAGATCCGTCAGCGTCTGCGAACCGCCGAAGCCGACATCGGTCCCGCTGATCGTGCTTTTCAAATACGATACCGCATCCTGCTCTGTGTCAAAAATGAAAACGGTATAGCCTTTTTTCTCCAGATTGCTTTTCACTGTGTCCAGATTCATCGGATGACCTCCCTGATCTTCTGTTTTACGCGCTTTTCTCCGGTCCCGGATCCGAAAACACCGGGCCGTGATTTATCATTCTTCAATACTTCTCCAGTAAACCGATCTCATCCTCCGAGAGCAGGCGGCACTGCCCCAGGGGAAGCTCCCCCAGTGAAAGCGAGCCTTCCCGGATCCGCCGCAGATACTGCACCGGCAGGCCCCGGGAGGCCATCATGCGGCGCACCTGGTGATATTTGCCCTCAGTGACCATGACCAGGCTTTCTCCCTGTGCCAGGATCTCCAGAAGGGCCGGGCGGCACTTTGTCCCGTCTTCCAGTTCCAGACCGGCTTCAAAAGCTATTCTGTCTTCTTCTCCGGCCTTCCCTTCATGCCGGGCCAGATAGACCTTCGGAACGGCCCTTTTCGGCGAGATCAGCCGGTGCAGCAGCGCGCCGTCATTCGTAAACAGCAGCAGGCCTTCCGTTTCTTTATCCAGCCGTCCCACGGGTTTGAGATCAGACGCGCGATAAGTCTCCGGCAAAAGCTCCATGACCGTGCGTTCCCAGGCATCCTCGGTCGCGGTCACATAGCCGGCGGGCTTATTCATCATCAGGATCAGCCGTCCCGGCCGCTTAAGAGGCATACCGTCCAGCGTCACGCTCTGATCCGGCCCGACCGGATATCCCGGGTCCTTCTGCACTTCGCCGTCCACCCGGACCCGGCTGCTGCGGATCACATGACGAAGCTGACTGCGGGTTCCTGCCCCGCAGTCAGCCAGATACTTGTCCAGACGGCTCTTCGTACTCAATTCATACCACCGTTATTCCGCCTCGATCTGTTTGATCACGCATTCATTTCCGGTCAGCAGCCAGGTCTCGAAACTTCCGCAGTGCGGGCACTGCCGGCCGTATTTCACGGTCTCATAGGTCTTTCCGCAGCCCTCGCAGTGAGTGACGCCCGGGATGGTCTCTATGATCAGTTCCGCCTCGGTAAGGCACGGATGCTTCACCCGGAAATAGTTCCAGCAGTCCGTGAACAGGTCCGTCATGATGCCGGACACTTCCCCCACCTGGAGAGTCACGGAATACACCTTCGTCAGCTGCTCCTTTTCACAGACCTCATCGATCGTCTTCGCAAGGTGGAGCACGATACCCATTTCATGCATGGAAGCTTAACCCTTCCTGCCGGTCAGGATCTTAAAGCCGCGCTTTAACGCGTAGCCGCCGACCAGGCCGATCTTATCCTCGCAGCGGATCATCTTCGAAGCTTCCGGCAGATCGCGGCTTAAGTGGATCGCGTCGAACTGGCAGCGAGTCGTGCACAGGCCGCAGCCGATGCAGCGGTTGATATCCACGATGCTCGCGCCGCAGGAAAGGCAGCGGTTCGCCTCCGTCTTCACCTGCTCCTCGGTGAGCGGCAGGCGGATGTCCGCGAAGGTGCTCTTCGGGTTCACATCCAGATGGCCCGGCACCTGGCGCTTCGCGTTGTCGAAGGAATCGATCACGACTTCGCTCTTGTCCAGTTCCTTGAATTCCCGGAGGTCGCGGCCGATGGTCAGCGACTGGCCTTCATGGACGAAGCGATGCATGGATTCGCAGGCCTTCTTGCCTTCGGCGATGGCGTCGATCGCGAAGCGCGCGCCGCCGTAGATATCGCCGCCCACGAAGATATCCGGCTCGGCGGTCTGGAAGGTGACAGGATCCGCGATGGCGGTGTTGCCGTTGCGGGTCTGGACCTTGGTATCTTTCAGCAGATCGCCCCAGACCGCAGCCTGGCCGATCGCCTCGAGCACGTTATTGCCGCTCACGGTGATCGTATCGTTTTCATCATACTTCGGAGCAAAGCGGTGGTTCTCATCAAAGACGCTGGTGCAGCGTTTGAAGATGACGCCCGTCACGCGCCCTTTCCGATCCTTCAGGAATTCCTTCGGGCCCCAGCCGTTGTGAATCTCAATGCCTTCCGCCTTCGCTTCGGCGACTTCATCGTCCGCCGCCGGCATTTCCTCCGCGCTTTCCAGGCAGAGCATGGTCACCTTGCCGTTCGTGGTGCGGACCGCGGTGCGCGCCACGTCGATCGCCACGTTGCCGCCGCCGATCACGATCACGTCGCCGTCAAGCCGCACGCTCTGATCGCGGGATACGCGCAGCTGGAAGCCGACGCCGCTCTCCACGCCGTCCGCCTCTTCTCCGGGCACGTTCACCTTGCGGCCGCCCTGCAGGCCGATCGCCAGATAGAAGGCCTTGTAGCCTTCGTCGCGCAGGCCCTGGATCGTCACGTCTTTGCCGACCTCGACGCCGCACTTAAACTCGACGCCCATCGTGCGCAGCACGTCGATCTCGGCTTCCAGCACCTTCTTTTCCAGGCGGAAGTTCGGAATGCCGTTCATCAGCATGCCGCCGGGGCGGCTTTCTTTATCAAATACCGTAACGTCATAGCCCATCGTGCGCAGATAATAGGCGCAGGAAAGGCCGGCGGGACCGGCGCCGATGACGGCCATCTTATAATCCGGGCCCCACATCTTCCCCTCGTCGTTCTCGCAGCGCGGGATGAAGCGTTCTTCTTCGTTCAGTTCCTTCCATGCGATGAACTTCTTGATCTCGTCGATCGCGATCGGCTGGTCGATGGTGCCTCTCGTGCAGGCGTCCTCGCAGCGGCGGTTGCAGATCGCGCCGCAGACGGCCGGCAGCGGGTTGTCCTGCTTGATCAGCTGCAGGGCTTCCATGTAACGGCCTTCCTTGGCCATCTTCACGTACCCCTGGATCGCGAGGTGCGCCGGGCAGGCGGTCTTGCAAGGCGCCGTCCCGGTCTCGTAGCAGTTTATCTTCGCGTCCTCGCGGTAATGGATGTTCCACTTGTCCGCGCTCCACTTCTTCGCATCCGGAAGTTCGGTCAGCGGATACTGGATCTCTCCGTGCGTCGTGCAGAGCTTCTGGCCGAGCTTGGCGGCGCCGACCGGGCAGACCTCCACACACTTGCCGCAGGCCACGCATTTGGTCTTGTCCACATGCGCGCGGTAGGCCGAGCGGGACAGGTTCGGGGTATTATAAAGCTGCGAAGTGCGGATCGCGTTGCACACGCCCGCCGCGCAGTTGCAGATCGCGACGATCTTGTTCTCGCCGTCGACGTTCGTGATCTGATGCACGAAGCCGTGGCGCTCGGCGCGCTCCAAAAGCTCCAGCGCTTCCTCATAGCTGATATAGCGGCCCATGCCTCTGTCCACACAGTATTCGGCCATGTCGCCGACGCCCATGCAGAACTCGCCGTTGATCTGGCCGGAGCCCTCGCCGCGCATGGTCTGCTGCTTGCGGCAGGTGCACTGTCCGACCGAATACTTGTCGTATTTGTTCAGCCAGTGGGAAATATGCTCGATATCCAGCGACTGGTTTTCATGCTCGATGGCTTTTTCCACCGGGATGACGTGCATGCCGACGCCGGCGCCTCCCGGAGGGATCATCGGGGTGACGTTCTCGAGCGGCATCTGGGTCATCAGGTTGAAGAACGTGGCCAGATTCGGGTGCTGCGCGGTCAGCTCGTCGTTCATCATCATGAATTCGGCCGAGCCGGGCACGAAGATCGGCACGTTGTACTGCTTGTGATGGTCCGCATTCTCCCGGTTCATCTCCAGCACGCCGACCCAGAGCAGATGGTCGATCATCTTCTGGCACTCTTCTTCGGTCATGTTATTCATTTTGGCCAGCTGCTTCGTATCGTAGGCGACACGGGTTTTCTTGAAGTTCAGGAGGAAGCGGGCTTCTTCCTTGGTCAGCACCTCGTTGAGCGCCCAGAATTCCGGATCGTCGGTCTTCATGGTATTCGTGTACTTGATGAGGTACCGGTCTGTGATCATGGTGCCGAGCTTTAAGATCAGCTTTTCCTTCTCGGGATCCTCGCAGACATACTCCGGCAGCATCGACCGGTCATAGTCGTTGAACATTCTGTTCTTTTGATCTTTCATTGTTAACTCCTTCAGAAGTACGTTCGGGAATGATTTATCAATAATTTAACAGAAAACCGCTTTCAGTTCAACTGTTTTGCTTCAGTTTTTCAAATCTCTCCCCCGGGGATCGGATAAAAAGTCAATCCGATACAGGAAAAGCGGTGATACAGCCCCGGGCCGATCACCGCCGTCGATCATAACATTTTCAAGGATGCTCTCAGCTTTTTTGCGGTTCCTGCTCTTCCGATCCGGCCGGTGCTTCCGCTTCCGCCTCCTCAGCCGCCGCGTTTTCCTCCGGCAGCACAGGCTCGTTTTCCCCGATCGCAGCCGGTTCGCCTTCTTCCGCCTGCACTTCCTTCAGGATCGCCATGAACTCTTTGCCGGTGATGGTTTCCTTCTCCAGCAGGAAAGCCGCGATGCGTTCCAGCGCTTTCGTGTTCCCGGAGAGCAGCTCCTTCGCTTTGGCGTAGGCGAGCTTCAGCATCTCGCGCACCACATCGTCGATCTTTGCCGAAGTCCGGTCGGAGCAGTTAAGATACGCGCGCGCGGTCAGATATTCGTTTTCCACCGTCTCCAGCACCATCAGGCCCAGCTCGTCGCTCATGCCGTAGCGGGTGACCATGGAGCGAGCCATCTTGGTCGCCTTTTCCAGGTCGTTGGCCGCCCCGGTAGATACCGAATCGAAGAAGAGTTCTTCGCTGGCCCGGCCGGCCAGGAGCGTCACCAGTTCGGTCTCCATCTCCGCCTGCGTCATCAGATAGCGCTCTTCCTCGGGCGTCTGCATCACATAGCCGAGGGCACCCATGGTGCGCGGCACGATAGTGATTTTCTGCACCGGTTCGCTCCCCTTCTGCAGCGCCGCGGCCAGCGCGTGGCCGACCTCATGATATGCCACGGTCTTCTTTTCCTTTTCATTCATGACGCGGTCTTTCTTTTCCTTGCCCGCGATCACGACTTCGACCGATTCGAGAAGGTCTTCCTGCGTTACATAGTTGCGGTTTTTCTTGACCGCGAGGATCGCGGCTTCGTTGATCATATTGGCCAGATCCGAGCCCACCGCGCCGGAGGTCGCCAGCGCGATCTCCTCGAAGTTGACGGACTCATCCATATTGACGTTTTTGGCATGGACTTTGAGAACCGCGATACGGCCTTTTAAGTCCGGGCGGTCCACGATGATCCGCCGGTCCAGACGGCCGGGCCGGCACAGCGCCGGGTCCAGGACCTCGGGGCGGTTGGTCGCCGCCAGAATGAAAACGCCCTTGGAAGAATCAAAGCCGTCCATCTCCGCCAGCAGCGCATTTAAGGTCTGCTCGCGCTCGTCGTTGCCGCCGTAGCGGGAATCCCGGGACTTGCCGATCGCGTCGATCTCATCGATAAAGATGATGCACGGCGCCATCTGCTGCGCTTCCTTAAAGAGGGAGCGGACACGCGAAGCGCCCATGCCCACGAACATTTCCACGAAGTCCGAACCGGCCAGCGAGAAGAACGGGACCTTGGCCTCGCCCGCGACGGCTTTGGCCAGGAGCGTCTTCCCGGTACCGGGCGGGCCCACCAGCAGCGCGCCTTTGGGGAGTTTCGCCCCGATCTCCACATAGCGGCCGGGGTCGTGCAGGAATTCCACGATCTCCACCAGCGATTCCTTGGCTTCGTCCTGTCCGGCCACATCCGCGAAGGTCACCCCGGTTTCTTTCTGCACGTAGACCTTCGCGTTGCTCTTTCCCAGATTCCCAAGCATTCCCCCGCCGTTTCGCATGCTGAACATCCAGTAGACCATGAAGCCGGCGAAGGCCACATACAGCAGGATCGAGATCCAGGAGCTGGAGCTCAGAACAGTCCCCGAATAGGGGATGTTCCGTTCCTTGATGATCTCCAGCGCGGCGTCTTTATCCACGATGGCCGTGGTGCGCGAGACTTCCCGGCCGTTCTTGTCCTTCACGACCGCGGTCACCCGGTTGTACGCCTCGTTGAACACGACTTCCTGGACGTCTTCTTTCTGCAGGATCTCCAGGAACTCATCGTAGGTCAGCTGGGAGCTGTTGCTGATAATGCTGCGCGATAGCAGGGAAAAGATCATCAGCCCCAGCATCGACAGCAGCAGCACGAGCATCACCCGCTTATTGTTTTTATTCTTATCATTTTTGTTGTTTTTGTTATCGTTCATAGCAACTCCGCCAAATAAACTCCGCACCCTTCCGGCACTTCATTTATCTTAGCATAAAAGCCCCTTTTCACCAATAGAAAAACTGTTAATCTTTTGTGACTTTTACAGCGCTGCGACCGCCTCGCTCATGACCTTTGCGATGTCTTCGTGATAGACCAGGTCGGCCCAGCTGTCCGCATCCGTCTCGCTCTTATTGATGACGATCAGCTTCCTTCCGTTGAAATAACGCACGAAGCCTGCCGCCGGATAGACCACCAGGGAGGTCCCGCCGATGATCAGGATCTCCGCCTTCGAGATGGCCCGAACGGCCCGGCTGATCACGTCCTCGTCCAGCATTTCCTCATAGAGGACCACGTCCGGCTTGATCACGGAGCCGCAGTCCGGGCAGCGCGGCACGCCTTCCGACTGCAGGATATAGTCCACGCCGAAGAAGCGACGGCAGTGCGTGCAGTAGTTGCGCAGTACGGAGCCGTGAAGCTCGTAAACGACCTTGCTGCCGGCCATCTGGTGCAGGCCGTCGATATTCTGCGTGACCACAGCCTTCAGCTTCCCCAGCTCCTCCAGTTTCGCCAGCGCGATATGGCAGCCGTTGGGCTTCGCTTCCGGATAGACCAGCTTATCCTTATAGAACGCGAAGAAATCCTCCGGATCCCGCACGAAGAAGCTGTGGGAAACCAGTTCCTCCGGGCTCAGATTCCGCTTATATTTCTGATTCCACAGACCGTTCGCGCTTCTGAAATCCGGAATGCCGGAAGCGGTCGAAACGCCCGCCCCTCCGAAAAATACGATGTTATTGCTCTCCCGCAGGATCTTTGTTAGTTCTTCGTAGGCCATGATCTTCCTCCTTTTCTTAAAGACAAAACAGGGACGTTTCCGTGCTGTCTTCCTCATACAAGACAATCGGGAAACGTCCCCGGGTAATTACAGCTGGCAGTTGCCGACCGTGCGCGGGAAGGGCAGCACGTCGCGGATGTTGCCGACGCCGGTCAGGTACATCACGCAGCGCTCGAAGCCCAGCCCAAAGCCCGCGTGGCGGGTCGTCCCGTATTTGCGCAGATCCAGGTAGAAATCGTAGTCTTCCTCATTCATACCCAGTTCCCGGATACGGGCCGCCAGCTTATCGTAATCTTCCTCACGCTGGCTGCCGCCGATGATCTCGCCGATGCCCGGCACCAGGCAGTCCATGGCCGCTACGGTCTTTCCGTCATCGTTCAGCTTCATATAAAACGCCTTGATCTCCTTCGGATAATCCGTCACGAAGACCGGACGCTTGAAGATCTTCTCCGTCAGATACCGCTCGTGCTCCGTCTGCAGGTCGCAGCCCCAGAACACTTTATAATCGAATTCATCATTGTGTTTTTCCAGGATCTCGATTGCTTCGGTGTAGGTCACCCGGCCGAAATCGGAGCTTACCACATGGTTCAGCCGCTCGATCAGGCCCTTATCCACAAAGCTGTTTAAGAAGGCCATCTCCTCCGGCGCGTTCTCCATAACATAGCGGATGATATATTTCAGCATGCTCTCGGCGAGGATCATATCGTCCTTTAAATCCGCAAAGGCGATCTCCGGCTCGATCATCCAGAACTCCGCCGCGTGCCGCGTGGTGTTGGAGTTCTCCGCGCGGAAGGTCGGCCCGAAGGTGTAGATGTTGCGGAACGCCTGCGCGTAGGTCTCGCCGTTCAGCTGGCCGCTCACGGTGAGCGAGGTCATCTTCCCGAAGAAGTCCTGCGAATAATCGACCGCGCCGTCTTCGGTCCGCGGAAGGTTTTCGAGATCCAGCGTCGTCACCTGGAACATCTCCCCGGCGCCTTCGCAGTCGCTGCCGGTGATGATCGGGGTGTGCACGTAGACAAAGTTCCGTTCCTGGAAGAACTGATGAATGGCATATGCCGCCAGCGAACGGATGCGGAAGGTCGCCGCAAAGAGGTTGGTGCGCGGTCTGAGGTGCGGGATGGTCCGCAGAAACTCCACGCCGTGGCGCTTGGGCTGCAGCGGATAATCCGAGGTGGAAGGCCCTTCCACAGTGATCTCCTGCGCCTGCATCTCAAAAGGCTGCTTCGCGCCGGGCGTCAGAATGATCTTCCCGGTCACGATCAGCGCGGCGCCGATATTGATATGCGTGACCTCATCAAAATTCGGCAGGGAGGTGTCATACACCACCTGCAGCGGCTCAAAGAAGGTCCCGTCGTTCAGCATGATAAACCCGAACGTCTTGGAATCCCGGCGGTTTCGCACCCAGCCTCCGACGGTGACCGTCTGATCGGCAAAGCGCGCCGGATCCCGGAAAATGGAACGGAATTCAGTCAGGTTCATCATAACATTTCCTCCAGATAAGCATAGATTTCATCGCGGCCTTCTTTCGTCAGCGCCGAGTAGGGAAAGACCGGCGTCCCCTCCGGAAGCTGCAGGGTGTCCCGGATCAGGTTCAGCTGCGCATCCCGCTGGCTCTTTTTGATCTTGTCCAGCTTGGTCGCCACGATGACCGGTTCATACCCGTTCGCTTTGATCCACTCGTACATCTGCCGGTCGTTGGCATTCGGCTCATGGCGGATATCCACCAGCAGGAAGATCCTCCGCAGCTGCTTCGTCCGGTGAAGATAACGCTCCACCATCTTTCCCCAGCGCGCTTTTTCCTCCGGCGAGACCTTCGCGTAGCCGTAGCCGGGCAGATCCACAAAGTAGAAAGCCCCGTTGATATTATAGAAATTAATGGTCTGCGTCTTGCCCGGCTGCGCGCTCGTGCGGGCCAGGGATTTGCGGTTCATCAGGCCGTTGATGAGGGAGGATTTCCCCACGTTCGATTTTCCTGCGAAAGCGAACTCCGGCAGGGCGTTCTCCGGCAGCCGGCTGGTGATGCCGCAGACCGTTTCAAGACTGGCAGACTTAATAATCATAAACTCCTGTTATCCCGCCGCTCAGGACACCTGATTGTCCACATTCATCCGGCGGCGCGGCATGGGCATTTTATCCTGCGGCACGAGCTCCGGTTCGCCGCAGCCGTTGATCACGTCCGCGGTGATGCGGCACAGCCCGATATCGCTCTGGTCCGGCAGGCGGTACATCAGATCCATCATGGATTTTTCCAAGATCGCACGCAGCCCGCGGGCGCCGATATTGCGCTCCATCGCCTTCTTCGCGACCGCACGGACCGCGTCGGGCGTGAATTCCAGCTTGACGCCGTCCAGATCGAACAGATATTCAAACTGCTTAATCAGGGCGTTCTTCGGCTCGACCAGGATGCGCACCATGGCGGCCTCATCCAGTTCGTTTAAGGCCACCACCACCGGAACACGGCCGACAAATTCGGGGATCAGCCCGAACTTGACCAGATCCTTCGGCATGACCTGGCGGAAAAGCTCCCCGATGGGTTTCTCGCTCTTGGCTTCCACCAGCCCGTTGAAGCCGATGCTGTTGCCGCCAAGGCGGTTCTCCACGATCTTCTCCAGCCCGTCGAACGCGCCGCCGCAGATGAAGAGAATATTCGTGGTGTCGATCTTGATGGTCTCCTGGTACGGGTGCTTGCGTCCGCCCTGCGGCGGGACGTTGGCTTCCGTTCCCTCGATGATTTTAAGCAGCGCCTGCTGCACGCCTTCGCCGGAAACGTCGCGGGTGATGGAGACGTTCTCGGACTTCTTGGTGATCTTGTCGATCTCGTCGATATAGATGATCCCCTTTTCGGCTTTCGCGATATCGTAATCCGCGGCCTGGATCAGCTTGAGGAGGATGTTCTCCACATCCTCGCCCACATACCCAGCCTCGGTCAGGGACGTCGCGTCGGAGACGGCAAAGGGAACGTCCAGACAGCGGGCGATGGTCTGCGCCAGATACGTCTTGCCCGAGCCAGTGGGCCCCAGCATTAAGACGTTGCTCTTCTGGAGCTCCACGTCGCTCTCGCCCCCGGTCAGGATCCGCTTATAGTGATTATAGACCGCTACGGAAAGGACCTTTTTCGCCTCTTCCTGCCCGATCACATACTGATCCAGAAAGGTCTTGATCTCCGTGGGCCGCTTTAAGGTATCCAGGCTGAGCGTTGCCATCGGCACCTTCTTGCCGCCTTCACTTCGGGCTTCGGGCTTTTCCCATTCCTCCGCGATGATCTCGTAGCAGGTCTGGACGCACTCGTCGCAGATATAGCTGTTCGAGATCGGGCTTGCAATCAGACGCTCCACCTGATGCTGATTCCGTCCGCAGAAAGCGCAGACTCTGCTTGAATCTCTTCTTGATGTTGCCATGAATTCTCCTATGCGCGCTTCTCGATGACTTTATCCGCCAGGCCGTAGGCCACGGCTTCTTCTGCGGTCATATAATTGTCCCGCTCGGTGTCCAGACAGACCTGCTCGTACGGCTTGCCGGTGTTTTCGGCCAGGATACGGTTCAGCATCTCCTTGGTCCGCTGGATCTCCTCCGCCACGATGCGGATATCCGTCGCCTGGCCCTGGGCGCCGCCCGAGGGCTGGTGGATCATGACTTTCGCATGCGGCAGGACCATTCTCTTGCCCTTCGTGCCGCCGGCAAGCAGGAACGCGCCCATGCTGGCCGCCATGCCCAGGCAGATCGTGGAAACATCGCATTTGATGAACTGCATGGTATCGTAGATCGCCATCCCGGCCGTAACAGACCCGCCCGGGCTGTTGATATACAGGCTGATATCCTTGCCCGGATCCTCGGACTCCAGGAAGAGCAGCTGCGCCGTGACCAGGGAGGCGGTCACATCGTTGATCTCCTCGCCCAGGAAAATGATCCGGTCCTTCAGCAGTCTCGAATAAATATCATACGTCCGCTCGCCGCGGCTCGTGGATTCCAGAACATAGGGAACTAAACTCATTTTTTCCTCCAAAACTTTATTTCGCGCTGTTGTATAACAGATCCAGCGCTTTCTGGGTCGCCAGGCTCTGCTTCAGGTCGTCCAGCGCTTCGTCGGCATAGAATTCCTTTACTTTTTCCAGCTCCATCCCGTAGTTGTCCGCGACCTTCTGCATCTCGGCTTCCACTTCTTCTTCGGTGGCTTCCAGCCCTTCCGCCTTCGCGATCGCCTCCAGCACCAGGCGGCCTTCGATCCGCTTCTTCGCCTGCGCCTTGTTCTGCTCCACCATCTGCTGCATGGTCATGCCGGTGTACTGCAGATACTGTTCCAGACGGAGGCCCTGCATCTGCAGGCGCTCGCCGAACTCGTTGACCATATCTTCCGCCTGGGAATCAATCATGGCGTCCGGGATCTCCATGGAGGCGTTCTCCACGGCCTTCTCCAGAAGCTTGTCCTCGCGATTGCGCTTCGCGGCGTCTTCTTTATTCTTCAGGAGCTTTTCGCGGATGCTTTCCTTAAAGGCGTCCAGCGTTTCAAATTCGGAAACGTCGGAGGCGAACTCATCATCCAGCTCCGGCAGGATCTCCTGCGTGATCGCATTGACTTTCACATGGAAAACGGCTTCCTTGCCGGCCAGTTCCTTGGCATGGTACTGTTCCGGGAAAGTCACGTGAAGATCTTTTTCCTCGCCGATGTTCATGCCGATCATCTGCTCTTCAAAACCCGGGATGAACTGGCCCGAGCCGATGGTCAGCTCCTGCTCGTCGGCAGTGCCGCCCTCGAAGGGAACGCCGTCCACGCTGCCGGCATAGTTCAGATTCACGGTATCGCCTTCCTGAACCGGACGGTCATCCACGTCTTCCTGGACCGCGTTCTTCTTCTGCTCTTTTTTCAGTTCGTCCGCGATCTCCTCTTCCGTCACCTCTACGGTCTCGCGCTCCACGTCCAGGCCCTTGTACTCGCCCAGGGTCACTTCCGGCTTCACCGCGACCGTCGCGACGAAGATCAGGGACTTGCCGTGTTCCAGCTGCGTATAATCCAGAACCGGGCGGGATACGATCTCCAGGCCGGATTCCTTGCAGGCAGCCTCATAAGCGTCCGGCAGGACATCGTTCACGGCGTCTTCCATGAAAACATCCGCGCCGTACATCTTCTCGATAATGTGCCGCGGAGCTTTGCCTTTCCGGAAGCCCGGGATCAGGATCTGTCCTCTGGCTTTGATATAGGCACGCTGTTCGGCGGCAGCGATCTCTTCGGCCGGCACTTCAATGGTCAGTTTCGCCATGTTCTTTTCCAATTTCTCTACGCTAACGCTCATGGGTTGTTTTTCCTCCTTCAAACCCCTTTGGTTTCTTGTATCCTGACTGCCTGTCGGCAGAGCATATCAATAGTGGATTATAACACAAAAAAACAGGGATTACCACCTGTTTTTTTGCCTTATTTCTCCGTATTCTCCGGGTTCCTTTTCAGCTGACTGTCCGCATCTACGGCTCCGGGGTCATATAATCTGCCACTTTGTCAAACAGAAGCAGATATTCCCGTTTATTCTTCTCTGACTCTGCCAGCGAAGAATAATCCAGCCCCTCTTCCGCACAGCAGCGCTCCAATTCTTCCCGGCTCACATTGATCCCTTCCCGGCCGGCGATCGCCCGGACCAGCAGAACTTCTTTGATCTCCTTCTCACACTCTTTGAAAGCCCAGCGGATAAAGTCATCGTTTTCCGGCCCGGCGATCACGTGGATATATTCCTCTTTGCTGATCCCCAGCTGCTCCGCCCAGGCGGCGGCTTCCGAATCAAATTCCGCCGCGCGCTCCGCAAGCCTGTCGGCGTT
This sequence comes from Lachnospiraceae bacterium, assembly GCA_017394885.1. Taxonomy (GTDB): domain Bacteria; phylum Bacillota; class Clostridia; order Lachnospirales; family Lachnospiraceae; genus UBA6987. Next base: position 162,873 of record JAFPWO010000013.1, read on the forward strand.
CTTCCGATACTCAGACTGGCCTGCCAGTTTCTGATACGCCTGCTCCCAGGCCTCCCGTTTTTTGGCCTGCACCGCTTCTTCCCGAAGCGTCTCGCTGGCAAACTCTCCCTCCGGCGGATCACAGGGCGTTCTGGCCGAGCCGATATCTCCGATCCGGACCCATTCTCCGAGTTCGTCCAGCCCGTAGGAAAAGATATAATCCCGATGGACACGCTTCAGGTCTTCGGACGTCCAGGTCGTGATGCTTTTATTGCTCACCCACTCGATCCGGGCGCTGTCCCCCAGCAGCCGCCTGACCGCTTCTTTTGCGGCCACGGCGTTCGGAGAGTCGACGTCCATCTCAAGGATAAACTGCTTCCCCCCTGCAGCGGCGATCTCCCTGACGGAACAGATGACGTCTTTATAATGATCCTTTACCCACTGGATGCCGGACAGGGGATCGGCGGCTTCCTGCGAAGCCTGGGAAGGCGGCGCGGCAGATTCCCCGGCCGTTTCTTCTGTGGTGGTTTCCGCTTTGGCTTCGGTCACAACCTCCGAAATGCTTTCCGCCTCGGAGGGTTTTGGGGTCTCTTCAGCGGATGAGGACGGGGTCCTGCCCCCGCAGGAAGAGAAAAAAACAGCGGCAAAAAACAGCATTGCCAAAATCAGCCCATTATTTTTCATTTTGCAAATCCTCTTTCACTCCTTCATTGTCTTTGTGACCGTCAGGATATTCTTATTCCCTTCTCTTTTATAATGAACCTCATCCGACATGGAGCGGACGAAGAAGATCCCGAGGCCCCCGATGGGTCTCTCCAGAATATTCTTCTCCAGGTCCGGGCCTTCGCTTTGCAGCGGATCGAAGGGAATACCGGTATCTTCGATGCGGAGCGTGATCTTATCTTCCAGCAGCCGGAAGGAAAGGGTGATATCCGGCGCGTCGCCGCCGTCGCCGCCGTAACTGATGATATTGTTCAGGACCTCATCCAGAATGATGCATACTTCCGAGACACGCTCTTCCGGGAAGCCCGTCAGCCGCATTTTTGATTCCTCGCAGGCCCGGCTGATCACCGAATAATCCGGATGTGCAAAATGCAGTTCGAATTCTTTTGCCCGGGAAAGCTGCAGCAGCGTGATATCGTCAAACTGCTCCTCTCCGTCCGCAAAGCGGGTCAGGCTCTCTTCCAGCACAGGCAGGACATTCCCCTCCTGCTTTTCGATCACCGTACGGATCCGTTCATACCCGAATTCTTCCCGTGCCGGATTGATGCCTTCATTCACCCCGTCGGTAAAGAGGACCAGGCGGTCGCCCGGCTTCAGATCCAGCGAATCCTCTTCGTAGCGGAATCCTTCAAAAAGGCCCAGTACGATATTGGACTCGGGGCTGATCTGCTCCGATTTCCCGTCCCGGATCAGAAAGGGCTGCTCATGGCCGGCGCGCGCATAGACGAGATGGCCGCTGTGCAGATCGCAGATCCCGAAGAAAGCCGTGATAAAGAGGCCGGCTTCATTGTTGCGGCACAGTTCATTATTGACGATGAAGGCAATTTCTCCGGGGGACATTCCCTTCCCGGCGCTGGCCTTGATCAGTTCTTTCCCCCGCATCATGAAAAGCGCGGCGGGGATGCCCTTGCCGGAAACGTCCGCGATCGTAAAGAACAGATGATCCTCGTCCGGCAGGAAGTAGTCATACAGGTCGCCGCCCACTTCCCGGGCGGGTTTCAGATAGCTGTTGACGCGGAAGGACCCGGTCTCAAAGCCGCTCACCGGCAGGGACTGCATCTGGATCCGGCTGGCGATATCCAGCTCTGCCCGCATGCTTTCCTCCTGCGCCGTCTTTTCCCCGAGCGTCTGAATATAGCTGACGATCTTCTCCTGCATCAGATTGAACTGCGAGGAAAGTTCTCCCACTTCATCGCGGGAGCGGATCTCGGAGCGGATCAGCTTCAGGTCACTGTCTCCCTGCAGCTGCCGGGAAAACGTCTCGGTGGCGTCGGAGAGCCGGCGGATATTCCGGACGATAAAACGATCCGCGAACAGGAAATACACCAGCGCCAGCACGGCTGTCGCCCCCAGCATGATAAAGAAAATGGTCTGGCGGAAGCTCTGCTGATTCTGCTCCAGCTCCGAGAGGGAATGCTGAAAGCCTACGTAAGCGATCGGCGCCGTATCTGCCTCGTTCAAACGGATCGGTGCCGCATAGAAACAGAAATGGTTTATGATATACGGCTGCGGATCGGCCGCATCCAGCACATATTTTCTCAGCTCAACGGTCTCGGTATCCACGCTGCCCGGGAACTGATAGTCGTAGGAAGTGTCCGCTGTGGAGTCCAGCAGATAGACGATGTCCCCGCTCTCCTCGTCGCAGAAAAAGACATAGCCGCCCTCCATGCCGGCCGCGGAGGCTGCCGCGTTCAGATTGATCAGCAGAGACTGATAATCCCCTCTGAACACCGCCTTCTCGTAGGTCATGCCAAAGGAGTCCCGCGGCGGGAAAAGCGGCAGGGTCAGCTGGTAGAAAAACTCCTCTTTTTCTTCATAGCTGATGGTCTTCGAGGCACAGACCCTCAGGATCTCTTCCCGGTTCTCCCGGAAGATGGGATCCATCTGCTCCCGGTATTTACTCAGAAATTCCAGATAAGTCTCCTCGATCCGCTCCACCATGCTTTCCGACGCCTCCCGGCACAGTGCTTTCGCCTGATTCTGTATCCTGCGGGAAAAAAGGGCAGACGAAATCAGTACCGAAGCCGCGATCAGGGCTGCGGAGAGGGCAAGCGTCAGCAAAAGGACTTTTTTTCGAATCGGGAGTCTCATAAGACCGTGATGGCTTTTTCGAAGCCGGATACACGGAACACTTCCTTCACGACCTTATTGATATTCCGGACGACCATGGTATGGCCGGTGGACATGGCCTGCCGCTGCAGCGCGACCAGTAGCCGCAGCCCGGCGGATGAGATGTATTCCACCTCGGTAAAATCCAGGTCCAGATCGCAGTTCTGCGTCTCTTCCTTTTCCAGTTCTTTTCTCAGTTCTTCACTGGTGACGGTATCCAGACGGCCGTTGATCGCGACCAGGGCTTTGTCTTCTTCTCTCGTGATTTTTACTTCCAAGTTCTTTTCCTCCTCAATTCCAATGATTCGTATCGTTTCCAGCGTAAAATCTTCTTCCTGCTGTACCGCGCAGACCCGGTAGCCCGGGAACGCGACGCTGTGGCGGAAACAGGAGCGGCCCTGATAGATGAGTTCTCCGTCCGCCGGGAAAGCCGGCACGTTCTTCAGATCGTCCGTGAGACCGCTTCCTACCGCCTTGAGCAGGCTTTCTTTCGCAACGAAAAGCGACAGCGTTCCCGCCTCCGATGCGGCTTCCTCTTCGCTTGCGATCAGGCCGCGCAGGGATTCCTCCATGGGACGTTCCTTTTCGAGATCCAGGCCCACTTCATGATCCCGGGAGATCAGCAGGGCCGCCAGATCCTCCGAGTGAGACAGATTAAAATACCCGTTCGGCGCGGTGGGCTTTCCTTCCGCCGAGAGGGTGATTTCTCCGAAAGGGGCTGCGTATGTCCCGGTCAGATACGCGCCGGCCATCGACAGCAGCCTGTTTTCTTCTTTCAGATAGCGGCCCGCTTTCACACGCTGCTCCGGCGAGAGCTTGCCGAGCACGATATCGTAAGCCGTTTTCACCGTTTCAATATGAAGCAAATACAGGTACAGATGATTCAAAGCCAATACCTCCCTGCCGGTCGCGGATCGTTATTTCACACCATGCTTTCCACTGCTGTTATAACATGGAAGCGGCGGGCTGGCAATCATAATATGAGGACAAGGCTTTCCCCGCTGCCGCCTCTTCTTCCGGGCTTAATTTCTTCCGGTAAAAAGTGTAATGATACGTACTGCAAAAGCCCAGCTTCGCGTAAAAATCCATGTCCGAGATCACATAGGCTTCCTTCGCGCCAAGATCCCTCACCCGGCTTAACGCTTCGTAAATGATCGCTTTTGCCAGGCCCTTCCCCCGATGGGAAGGCACCGTGCAGACCGGTTCGACGTAGGCATAGTCGGTCCCTTCATGATACCACAGACAGCCGTAGGCGGCCTTCTCTTTGTCCGGGCCGGCCGCAGCCAGGCTCAGGGCTTTCCTGAAGTGCTTCCGCGCCTTTGAATCGGGGGCTTCTTCTTTTTCAAACGCCGCCCGGTCTTCTCCGTGATCAAAGCCCTGCCAAAGGAGCCACTGAAAGCCCTGGATATCCTCTCCCGGATCCAGTTCTTCCAGATGAAAACCGTCCGGCAGGCAGACCGGGAACGCCCCGTCCAGGCCGATCTTCATGATGTTTTCCGTCTGCTCTTCCGGAGCAAAGCCTTTCGCCTTTAAGGCTTCTATCTCCTTCGCGTTCTCATCACAGGCCGCGATCCCGAGCCCTTCTTCGTCCTTCAGATTCGCCCAGGCATAGTCCAGGATCTCCGGATACAGATAATCATATTCCGGCAGTGCGCCGCAGAAGGCCTCGCCGAAATACATATCGTAAATGGCGGCGCCGACTATCCTTTCTTCATCCGTCCAGAGGCCGATCGCCCCTGTCAGGCTCTTGTCAAAGTCCGGATGCTCCGCCATCCACTCGAAGCGGGCCCAGTTCCAGTTGATATGCGTTTTATCCGCCCGGTTTAAGTCGATCAGGAAATCGCAGACCGCTTCATAGTCCACTTCCGTATAGGTTCGGAACGTAATTTGTTTTTCCATGGCATCCGCCCTCATCGCAGCGCCCGGCGCATCAGGACCAGTTCCTGATAACTGTTGCCCAGACAAAATCCCCGCGGATTTCGTCCGAATTCGATAAAGCCTTCGCTTTCATACAGGGCGGCCGCGCGGGTATTGGCGGCCACGACCTCGAGTTCCAGCTGGGTATAGCCTGCCTTTTCTGCACACTCGATACAGGCCTTTGTCAAAGCCCGGCCGATGCCGAGACCCCAGGCATCCCGTTCGATGCTGATACCGAACCCGGCCCGGTGCTTTACCTTCGCATAGCCGCCGATCCGGTCGATCCCGGCCGTGCCGACGACTCTTCCGTCCACTTCAGCCAGGATCTCGATTTCACAGTCGCTTTCTGTCCTGCTTTTCAGGAACTGCTCTTCCTTTTCTACGGTAAAATGGATCTCGTCCGGGCAGGAGGTAAGGAAATCCGTCTCGGCGTGCGTCAGGATGAAATTGTCCAGCACGGCCTGTGCATCGGCCGGCGTCCCGTTTCGGAGGACGCACTCTCTTCCGTCTTTCAGCGGTATCTTTTTATAGTATTCCATCACAGAGTCCTCGCAGCGATTCCTTGTTTCGGTATTCCATTATGGTCCCCGCCTGCCGGCTTGTCAAGGGGTGGCTTCGGCGATACGGAAAAGGGAGCCGGAAGGGCCTTTCCGGCCCCCTGGCTCCCTTTTCTTTTCCGGCTTCCGACTGTTTACGGCGCTGCCGTTTCGACTTCGTGCACGGTCGGTTCGACCGGCATCTCATAGATGGGCTGATCCGTCTCCCACCAGATCGTCGGTTCCGTCGGATAGTCCCAGGAAGACGGCTCCGGCTCCCGCTGCGACTCATAGTGCAGGCCGCAGTATTCGGAGGTCACGCGGATCAGGCAGTCGTTTAAATATTCCAGCTTCGTTTCCGGTACATCCGGCGTCTCATGATAAAGCCCGATCCCGGAGTCATTCGTCAGGTAAATATAGGTTCCGCCGGTCCGGAAGGCCCAGTAGCGGCACAGCACTTCCACTTCGCTCTCGGCGCCGGAAGCCACCACGGGGATGATGCGGATGCCTTTTTCCGCTGCGCCGTCCACCGCCTTTTCCAGCGTCCCGTCAATGTTTTCCACGCGTACGCGGGTCTGTTCATCCACCTCGACGTAATCTCCCTCCCGGTGGGGCGGCGCATCCAGGACCAGATAGCAGAGCTTCACGGCGTCTTCTCTCCAGGCATGCCCGAAGATCGCATTGTCCAAGGCGGTATGAACGGCTTCCGGATAGTCTCCGCCGCCGGCCGAATACTGCGAGGCGATCAGCGCGACCGCATCCTGCACGTCATCCCGGAAATCATAGTATTTCACGACATATTCGTCGCCTTCGTCGCGGTAGAAATTGACGCTCACGCGGATGGACATCCCCGGGTTCAGCTTATAGACGGACTCCACGACGTTGGCCAGCTCTTTCTTTAAATACTCGAGCTCGTCTCCCATGCTGCCGGTGGTATCCACCATCAGCATCAGGTCCAGCTTATCCGCCTTCTGATCCCGGACATGGCCGTCAAAGGAAAGATCCGTGATCTGCCCCTTCACCTGAAAAGCCATTTCTTCTTCATCATCGATCATCAGCGACAATTCTTTGCCGGCTTTCCTGTCAAAAAGCAGGACCGCTTTGCCGTATACGTCGCTGACCGCCTGTGCCAGGACCTTTCCATCTTTATCTTTCAGGACCAGACGGTTCAGGCCGGGCAGGCCGCTGATGCGCAGGATCCCGTCCGCAGCGATTTTTCTCGCGCTCAAAATGCTTTGGATATCCTGCCCGGCCAGATACTTCAGGAATTCTTCCGCATTTCTGGAATCGCTCCACTCTCTGGCGGTGAGCAGCCCGGCCTGCGGCTCCGGACCCGGTCTCCAGCCCGGTCCCGGCATGATATCCGGGGCCGGCACATACGCTTCCGCCACGACCTCATAAACCCCTTTTTCATCATCGGATACTGCGCCGGCAGACGCATTCTCCAACGGTTTTCCTTCCCCGATGATCCCGTCCAGATAAGTGATCTGCACCGGCTGCGTTTCTGTTTCTGTTTCTTTTTCTGTTTCCGCTGCCGTTTCGGTCTCGCGTTCCGTTTCCGGCTGCGTTTCTGTTTCCGCAGAAGCCGCCGTTTCCGTCACGCTCTGCTCCGTCTCTTTTCCGCCGGCGGGGGTGTTCCGGGAACAGCCCGGCAGGATCAGGATCAGGACGAGGATAAGGCAAAGATATTTTTTCAGCGAATTCATGGCAAACCTCCCCGGTTTTTGCTTTTCTGCCTGTAATACCGGAAAGAAAGCGAAAATGTTGCAGGGCATAAAAAAAGGCAGGGCCGTCAGGGATTGTCCCTGTCCTGTCCTGCCTTTTTCCGTGATGCCGGCTTTTGTCAGATTCTGGCTACGCCGCTTCTTCTGGCCGCTTCCGCCACGGCTTTGGCCACCGCTTCGCCGACGCGCGGATCGAAGGCCTTCGGAATAATGTAATCCGCGGAAAGCTCTTCGTCGCTGATAAGCCCGGCCAGCGCTTCCGCGGCAGCCATCTTCATCTCTTCGTTGATATCGCTCGCGCGCACGTCAAAGGTCCCGCGGAAGACGCCCGGGAAAGCCAGCACGTTGTTGATCTGATTCGGATAATCGCTCCGTCCGGTGGAAATGACCTTCGCGCCGCCGGCTTTCGCGTCGTCCGGGAAGATTTCCGGCGTCGGGTTCGCGCAGGCAAAGACGATCGCGTCCTTATTCATGGTCTTCACCATCTCGGTGGTCACGGTGCCGGGGGCGGACACGCCGATAAAGACATCCGCGCCGACCAGCTGTTCGGCCAGCGTTCCGCTCTTGCGTTCCAGATTCGTGACCTCGGCCATCTCTTCCTTGATCCAGTTTAAGCCCTCGCGGCCCTTATAGATCGCGCCTTTGCGGTCGCACATGGTCACATGCTTAAATCCCGCGGAAAGCAGAAGCTTTACGATGGAGATCGCCGCTGCGCCGGCACCGCTCGTCACCACCTTCACGTCTTCTTTTTTCTTTCCGACCACTTTCAGCGCATTGGTCAGTCCGGCCAGCGTGATGATCGCCGTGCCGTGCTGATCGTCGTGGAAGATCGGGATGTCGCATTTTTCTTTCAGCTTCCGCTCGATCTCGAAGCAGCGCGGCGCGGAAATATCTTCCAGATTGATGCCGCCGAAGCTGCCGGATATCATATATACGGTATTGACGATCTCGTCCACATCCTTGGATTTTACGCAGAGCGGGAATGCATCCACGCCGCCGAAGGCCTTAAAGAGCACGCACTTGCCTTCCATGACCGGCATGCCGGCTTCGGGGCCGATATCGCCCAGACCCAGCACCGCTGTCCCGTCCGTGATCACCGCGCAGAGATTGTGGCGGCGGGTCAGTTCATAGCTCTTATTGATATCCTTCTGGATCTCCAGGCAGGGCTGTGCCACGCCTGGGGTATAGGCTAAGGACAGGTCGTCCTTGGTGGCGACCGGAACCTTGGAGATAACTTCGATCTTGCCCTTCCATTCGGCATGCAGGCGTAACGATTCTTTTGCGTAATCCATAGTAACTTGCTCCTTTTTACAGTTTGAGATAAAAGTATGCGCAGGGGTGCGCCGCCCGACGGCAGACGTCCCCCTGCGCAGTGTAACCGATATTGGGTAAAAAAGCAATGATCAGTGCAGCATTTCCTTCAGGCACAGGCTTAAGGAGACGGCGCCGGCGTCCGGCGTTCCCAGGCTCCGTTCTGCCTGCGGTCTGGCACGGCCGACCTTCGGCAGGAGGTCGGCGGTATCCTGCGCGGCCTTCTCCGCTGTCTTGACCGCTTCCTGCCAGGCGCCGCGAAGGGCCATTCCCGCTTCGGCCAGTTCCGCGAAACGCTCCGTAAACGGAAGCAGCGAATCCAGCATGGTCTTATCGCCGGCCTTGGCTTTGCCGAGGCGCATCATCGTATCGCCCGCTTCACGCAGCGCTGCCGCGACATCCGAGGCGGTGTAGGCGTCCGCGTCATCGCCGAGCTTTTCGCCGGCCGCGCAGAGCGCTTCGCCCCAGAGCACGCCGCTGGTCCCGCCCGCTTTGGCAGCCCAGGCCCGGCCGGCCGCTTTCAGCGTGCTGCCGAGTCCGGCGCCGGCTTCCTGCGCTTCCTGCGCGGCTTCCAATGCGAAGGTGGTGCCCTTGACCATGCCGCGGCCGTGATCGCCGTCGCCGGCCACGGAGTCGATCCGTGCCAGTTCCGGTTCGGCTTCACTGATCGCGGCCTTCATGCGGCGAAGGCCTTCCAGCAGCAGCGCAGCTGCCGCCTTCGAAGCTTCCGAGCCCTGATCAAAGTGAGCGCTTTCGGTTTCCTCCTTCAGCTGGCGGCGTTCGCCGGCAAGCCCTTTGGTGCTGCCCTTCCGGAAGGCCGGCGTATCGGCCGATGCTTTCCAGAAATGCTCCAGCTCATCGTTCAGGAAGACGATGGAAAGCGCGATGCCGGCCATATCCAGACTGGTTACGAATTCGCCGACCAGCGGCTCGACCAGCGTGTAGCCCTTCTCTTTCAGCAGCGCGGAGACCGTCTTCCAGACCACGAAAAGCTCTTCATATTTGGTGGATCCGAGGCCGTCCAGGATCACGCCGATGCGTTTGCTGTCGTCCGCCGGCGCTTCCGCCAGGATCCGGTCGACCAGAAGCTCCGCGATCTCCGCGGCGGAAAGCAGATCGCTCTCAAAGACGCCGGGTTCGCCGTGGATGCCCTGCCCGACTTCCATCTTGCCCTCCGGCACATGGAACATCGGTTCCTTCGCGCCGGGCATCGTGCAGCCCTTAAAGCCCACGCTCATGGTGCGGACGCGGTCGTTGGCCAGGGAGGTCAGCCGGACGATCTCATCAAAGGGAAGTCCCTCGGCCGCCGAAGCGCCGGCCACCTTAAAGACCGTGAAAGTGCCCACGTTCCCGCGGCGCTTTTCGATTTCTTCCGGAACCGCGCTCGCGATATCGTCGGTGATATAAAAGCTCCGGGCGTCGATCCCCTCCCGGCACAGAATATCCCGGGCGAGGTTGAAATTCATTTTGTCGCCCGCGTAGTTTCCGCCGACGATGAACACGCCGCTGCCGTTTTCCACGGCTCTGGCCACGTGCAGCACATCGTCCGTGGACGGGGAGGTGAAGATATTGCCGACGACCGTTCCGTCCATAAAGCCTTCGCCGATGATGCCGCAGAAAGCCGGATAATGACCGCTGCCGCCGCCGTTGATGACAGCGACTTTGCCCTTCGGGGTCTCGGTCGCCCGGACGACGCCGCCGGGTACCTGCATGATATACTCGCTGAAAGCGCTTACATAGCCGTCCAGCATGTCCTCACGAAATGTTTTCGGATCGTTATACAGCATGATGATCTCCTCCTGACTGCTGTTTCTTTTCAGTGAATTATCAGTATCTGCGGAACCGCAGGATATTGCCGACCTTCCGCAGGCCGCGGATCGAACTGAGTACAATATCGCCTTCCGGGCTCAGGCAGATGCTGTGGAACGCGAACATATTTAGGCCGGGGAAGCCGAAGTGCGCCACTTCCTCCAGGGTGTCGATATCCAGGATCGCCAGCTCGCCGCTGAGCTGTCCCAGATAGACGTAGCGGTCGTCGCTGCAGGTGCTGGCCTGGCGGATATAGCCGCTGATCAGCGCCAGCTGGCGGCCTTCCGTATCATACACGTGCACGCGGTGGTTCTCCCGGTCGGAGACCCAGACGCGGTCGTACTTATCGATATTCACCCAGTGCGGCAGATAGAAATCCTCCGGATCCGTCCGGCCGGGGCCGCCCCAGCTCTTCACGTAGTTTCCGTCCTTATCGAATTTATGCACGCCGCAGTTGCCGTAGCCGTCCGCCGCGAAAAACTCGCCGGTTGACGCCTGCTGCATGCAGCAGGGCCGGTTGAACGGGCCGGCCAGGCGCACGATCGAATCCTGCTCGTAGTAGAAGGACGTATTGTTGATCAGATTTCTCTTCTGCTCTTCTTCGGATATCTTTCCGGCAGCCACCAGCTTGGTGTAGGCGTCGACGTCGTAGCCGGTATCGGAAGGAACGCCCGTCGTCCCGAAGACGCGGATCAGATTGCCCTGCCCGTCAATCTCCTGGATCGTATGCAGCTTATTCCCCGAATCAGCCACCAGAAAGGTGCCTTCCTTCGTACGGCCGAGAGAATGCGGCCGGTCAAAGAGGCCCTGCCCGAACGTCCGGACAAAGTTGCCGTCGCGGTCAAATACACAGATCGGATAGTCCAGGCTGGAGGTGGTCACATACAGGTCTTCTCCCACAAAGTCGGCGCAGAGGCAGTCATAGCCTTTTGCGTCTTCCGGCCATTTGATCCAGTCGGCGTCGACCGAAAAGCGAAAATCACCGGACTCAAAGAACACACCGGATTTGGCAAAGCGGGCGGGATCCGCCGTTATCATTTTCATCATCGCCCTCCTTATTCAGCCGTATACTTTTCTTTCAAACACACCGACCTCATGGCTCGGCAGAAGCTTCGCGCCGGCCGCGGCGATCTTCTCGCAGCTCGCATGCCAGATCTCATCATCGAAACTGATGCTGTTGGGGATGCGCTTTTCGAAGGATTCCCACTGCGCTACGGTATCGCCGGTCAGGATGTATTTTCCTTCCGCGGTATCCACCAGCACGCACTGGCTGCCGCGGGAGTGCCCCGGCGTCAGGATCACGTCGATGCCTTCGCGGATCGGGACGTCGCCGTCCACGATCACGAATTTGCCGACTCCGTCCAGCCACTCGATGCGTCCGCAGTTTTCGCCCAGCATGTACAGGCGGTAGTCTTCTTTTTCCGGCGCCAGTGCATAGAGGATCTCCTTCTGCTGCACATAGATCTTCTCCAGCGAAGGCAGCAGGCGCAGGTTGCAGGCGTGATCATAATGCAGATGCGTCAGGATGCAGGTTTTAATTTCCTCCGGATCCACCCCGGCCAGGCGCAGCGCGTCCAGGAGATCCGGCGCGTCGTCCATGGCCCGGTACGGAAGCTGCTGCTCCCGGATATCTTTCTGAGACATCAGCCCGGAATCCACCAGGATCGGCTCTCTCTTTTCATCCCGCAGCACAAAACAGGAATACACCACTTTCAGCGGAACGCCGTGCGGAGTCCCCTTCAGACTGTCGCCTTTATCGAGATCCACGGAGCCGAGGAAGATCGGCGTGATGGTATAGTTCATAATCTGTTTCTCCTTTATTGCTTTATGTAAAACGTACAAAACCGGATTCGTATCGGATCGAACGTCCGGCATACGGCCGACGCGAATCCAAAGAACACTTTTGACATTGAGGCATTCCTGGAACATCGGGCGAAGGTGAAACTGAACGACGAGTATGAAGTGATTGACGCAGGGTGACGTAACGGTCACTCTGTCGTCATCCTTGGGAGCGCCTTTCCGCTTGGATATACTCATTGTGCCGGCATTATTACCGGACAATACATAGAGAGGTACTGAGCGATGGAAAAACTATTCACAAGGAAAGAAGCTGCAAGCCTTCTTCACATCAGCATTAAAACGCTGGACGCGGCCAGGGAAAGCGGACTGTTATCGTATATCCAGTATACGGAAAACGGCAGTGTATTCTTTACGGAACAGATGCTGCAGGAGTACATGGCACGATCAGTACATAGGGCAAGGCCGATCGAGACCAGATATACCTATCGTAATCCCAGGAATAGGTCGAGGTATTAATGCGGATACGGGGCGGCTATTAGGCCGCCTTGCATTGATTTTCCTTGAGAATACAAGGGAAACCGAGTATAATACTGTCAGCAACAAATCAGGGTTTAGCGCATCAATTCATCAAGGGGGATGAGCTATGGAATACGTCGAGTCGGCTGACTACAAAATGTGGTTCTTAGTCTCGCCATCAGAACTTGAAAAAATATTGTCAGGATTTCACCTTGTGATTTACAACAAAGGCGTTGAAAGGAGTTATACAGAGAGTAGTTTCAATGAATACATTCATTCATATAGGAAGTTGTATAACTTCCTATGCTCTGGACAGAAAGCAGAATGGAAAACAGATTACAATTTATTCGAGTTGGAAATAGGAATCACAACGCATTTACATAACATTACCTATAAACCAGATTCTCATCTTTCTGTACCCAGTTTTATTGAACCATGTGTAACAATGGGTGCGTTCTGTGTAATTCCCTATGGCAATTCACCGATAACAAAAGGGTGGGCACTCAATCAGTTTCCGGAAAATACAATTGGGCTTGTGATTCGATTCCCCTCGAAGATTTGGCTTTATGATAGTAAAGATGAGAAAAAGGCGAATGAGTTGGATGATTATGAAACATGGATCGAATTGAAAAAACGGATTAGGAATATCACAGCTCCATTGAAAATTAAAAACAGCGGCAAGGAATACAATCCACATATTCGAATTTCAGAGCAAGCAAAAAGAGATTTACAATGCTTTTATGTAATACGATCACTTGGTCTTGAAGTCATATGATTAGCATAAAAACACCGTGGATAATTCTTGTTTGTTGGAGAAGAACTCGACTGGATGTTGACCGATTGTAACGTTTTTCTTTCTTTTTCGAGTACCGGGGTCATCAGGGAGATTCACAAGATTCTCAGAAGCTGCTTTACCCAGGCAATGAAGTGGGAGCTGATGGAAAAGAATCCGGCATCGCTTGCGACCGTTCCCAAACATGAGAAACATGCCAGGGAGATCTGGACAGCTGAAACTCTTTTCCACGCCATTGAACTCTGTGATGACGAACGTTTGAAGCTCGCCCTGAATCTTGCGTTTTCCTGTTCGTTGCGAAAAGGCGAGCTGCTTGGTTTGACTTGGGACTGTGTTGATATTACGGATGAATCCGTCGCAAATGGAAGTGCAAGCATTACCATCAATAAGGAGCTCCAGAGAGTATCAAAAGCTGCCGCCGAGGCTGTTGAGAACAAGAATATCATTCTCACTTTTCCGTCTAAATCGTCTCAGACTAAAACGCTGCTGGTACTCAAGTCTCCGAAGACATATAGCAGCATAAGGAAAGTCTTCCTTCCTCTGACCGTGGCGGAAATGCTGAAGGCCTGGAAATCACAACAGGATTATGAGAAAGAAGCTCTTGGAAGCGAGTATCAGGATTATAACCTTGTATTAGCCGGTCCCTTGGGGCTTCCGACAGAATCATCCACGATTACCGACGGCTTTAAGCGCCTGATTAAGGAGAATGATCTGCCTGAAGTAGTATTCCACAGTCTTCGTCACTCCAGCATTACTTACAAACTCAAATTAAACGGCGGTGATGTGAAAGCGGTCCAGGGCGACTCCGGACATGCACAGGCTTCCATGGTTACTGAGGTGTACTCTCACATTCTGGATGATGACCGGAAAAAGAATGCTGCTCTGTTTGAAAAGGCTTTCTATTCCGGAAAAGGTTCAGATGGTACTGGCAGTGATGTTGAAGAACACAACAGCACACCGGAAAGGCCTTCAAGCGATATGGAAACGTTAATGAAGCTCTTGGGGAACCCGGAGACAGCTGCTCTTCTAAAGGCTCTTGCAAAAGCCATGGACAAGTGATTCCTTTTCTCTCCACAAATAGCGTGGGTGTCTCTGACGTGTAACGCAGATGCACCCATTTTTTATGAACTTTACATAGAGCTTCGAGCGCAGATATGCTAATAAGACGTTAGCAAAAAAACAGGATTCTGCTAATGGCTGCTAATCAATGCCTACAGAAAGACTGAGAACTGAATGAGCTACCTCATGAAATCCGGTTTGAAAGTTGAAAATCTGGGCTACTCCTCCTGTCTGACGCCTGGCAGGGAACCCAAAACACCCATGCATATACCCAAAAATCCTGTGAAGGTATGCAGTGCACTTCCCGCCATTTTTAGTTCGGACGAAAAAAGAGCAGGAATAATGCAATAAGACACAGTTTAGTAAAAAGTCTGTGCTATACTAGGCACGTGTCGGGAGTCGAAGACGCCGACAAATCGGGATTTGCAGAGGTGAAATCATAGTGGATACTGATACATTGCTGTTTTTTGATAAGAATCCGTCGGCGTTTCCGTTATATGAAGTATTAGAAACCAAAATCTATGCGTTGTTTCCTGCAGCAAAAAAGAGGGTGCAGAAGACACAGATCTCCTTTTCAAACAGGCATATATTCGCTTGCGTGTCCTTTGCGCGGGTAAAAAAGAAAGCGGAGCTTCCATGTCCCTATCTTGTAGTCACATTGGGACTGCCCTACCCGTTGGATTCTGATAGGGTCGCGGTAAAAACAGAGCCGTATCCCGGAAGATGGACAACTCACATTGTCATTGGAACTGCGGATGAGATTGATGATGAGCTTTTCTCATGGATTCATCAGGCGTATGTGTTTTCGGAGATAAAGTAAGCTGTCAGATTCCAGTTTGTTGGGATAAATAGAGGCCGTGAAATCGGGATTTGGAGAGATGCCCTATGGAAACGAAAACAATCCGCGAGTGCATAGATGCCTACGCAAAAGAAAAATATGATATCGATCCGGAGATTCTTCCGTTTTCTCATGAGGTCTATGAGATCTACCGTCATACGGAAACCGGCAAGTGGTTTGCTGTATTCATCGTAAAAGAGCGTAGCGAGTTCGGTATGGATGGGGATGGGGCAACTGAGATTCTATGTTTCAAGCCTAAGGATCGTTTTTTTGCCGATTTTTTGATGCAGCAGCCGGGTTATCTGCGAGGATATCCCAGCAGCAGGTGGAATTGGGTGTCTGTGGTGCTTGACGGCACTGTTCCGTTTGAAGATATCTGCAGATGGCTTGATGAGAGCTATCTGGCAACAAAATCGAAAACAGGAAATTTAAAGACACCTCTGCCGAAAAGGCAAATTTCCGAGTAATCAGCAACTTCCCGTTTGTCTAACTCAGGGATGTAGTGCAAAACGACATTATTCTTCTACCCACCGATTTTAGCAATATCTAATATTTCTGCTAATCGAAACAGCGAGACTCAGCCGATCACAAAGCAACTTGATTAGACAGAAAAAGTCTCAGAACCCGCATAAAACAAGGCTTTTCGAGACTCAGCGGAACTTAAGGGGCGGAAGGTGCACTTCCGCGAAATTCGCTCCTAATTATGGTTTTATGATAGTATTTTTTTCAAAAGCCGTCCAACAGAAAAAACGGGCTTCATTTACAACCAAATGGTTGTAAATGAAGCCCGTTCGCTTAGGAATCTTTACTGGTCCTCGAAATCGAAATGATACGGCAGGTCAAAGCGGTCGCGAAGGCCGGTCAGTTCCTTCTGGATGGATTCGCCGACCGGGACGCCCTTATCTTTCCGATCCTGCCAGGCCTCCCATTCCTTTTCACCGGCGGTATAGATGCGCTCGGCGCCCGGCGCCTTCTCCGAAGCACGCAGCCCGCGGAGGATCTCGCCGGTGGTGGTCTTAAAGGTATCCAGGCCCATAAAGAACTCGGGGTTGATCACGAAGAAGAAATGGCCCAGGCGGTACATCTTGTTCGTGCCGTCCGGATTCTTGCCGGAAAGCTCCTTCATGAACGGGCCGCCCGCCAGCGCCGCGGAGAGGATCTCCACGATCGTCGTAAAGCCGTAGCCCTTATAGCCGCCGGTCGCCTCGCCGAGGCCGCCGATCGAAAGCAGCGCGCACTTGCCGGCCCGCATATCCTTTAAGATCTGGCCGGAATCGGTCATCGTGCCGCCGTCTTTGGTCACGACCAGGCCCGGCGGCGTCTCCTTGCCGCTTCTTTCGTAGAACTCGATCTTGCCGTTCTGGACGATGGAAGTCGCGCAGTCGAAATTGAAGGGGAAGTCCTCATCGGTCGGCAGCGTAAAGGTGAAGGGGTTGGTGCCCATCATCGGCTCCACGCCCCAGGTCGGGGCGACGGACGGCCGCGCGTTGGTGCCGGAAATGCCGATCATCCCGGCCTTTTCCGCCATCGTGGTCCAGTAGCCGGCGATCCCGTAGTGCGTCGAATTGCAGATCGCGCCGCCGGCCATGCCGTAAGTCTTCGCCTTCGCGATCAGCTTTTCCATCATATGGTAGCTGGCCACCATGCCCATGCCGTTATTCGCGTCCATGACCACCGTGGTGGGCGTTTCTTTCAGGATATCCATCTTCGTGACCGGCAGCAGCGTGCCGTTGTCGATCCGGTCCAGATAGATCGGCTTGAACCGGTTGCAGCCGTGGCTCTCGATGCCGCGCCGGTCGGACTCCAGCAGGACGTCCGCACAGATCTTCGCGTCCTCTTCCGGAACGCCGTAGCACTTGAACACGTCGATCATGAAATGATTCATCAATTCCCAGGATACATACGGTCTGGTTTCCATCTTTTTGCTCCTTACGTATTTATTCGTTTTCCTGAAGTTTCCGTTCCATTTCGCCCCAGCGCAGCGCACAGTCCACCGCCAGATGCCAGCCGGCAATGGCTTTCTGCCGCTCGCGCTCGGTCATCGTCGGCATAAAGACCTTATCCATGTTCCAGAAATGCTTGACTTCCTCCTTATCTCTCCAGAAGCCGACCGCAAGGCCCGCCAGGAAAGCTGCGCCGAGCGCGGTCGTTTCCACGCACTTCGGCCGGCAGACCACCGAACCCAGGACGTCGCTCTGGAACTGCATGAGGAAATCGTTTCGGGAAGCGCCGCCGTCCACCTGGATGCTCTTTAAAGAGATGCCGGAGTCTTTCTCCATGGCGGTGCACACGTCCATGGTCTGATAGGCGATCGCTTCCAGCGCGGCGCGGATCATCTGCGCCTTGGTGGTGCTGCGCGTTAAGCCTACCATCATGCCGCGGGCGTACTGATTCCAGTACGGCGCGCCGAGGCCGGTAAAGGCCGGGACCAGATACACGCCGCCGGTATCCTTCACCTTCGTGGCAAAGTATTCCGAATCCGGGCTGGCGTCGACCAGCTTCAGTTCGTCCCGCAGCCACTGGACCACGGCGCCGCTCACGAACACGCTGCCTTCCAGCGCGTACTCCACCTCTTCACTGATGCCGATCGCGATCGTGGTCAGCAATCCGCTTTTGGAGGTGACGGCTTTCTTCCCGGTATTCATCAGCATGAAGCCGCCGGTGCCGTAGGTGCTCTTGACCTCGCCGGGCTTGAAGCAGCACTGGCCGAACAGGGCCGCCTGCTGGTCTCCGGCCGCGCCGGCCACGGGGATCTCCCCGCCGAACCAGTATTCCGACGTGGTTCCGTAAATGCAGCTGGAGGGCCTGACCTCCGGCAGCATGCAGGCCGGGATGCGGAACAGATCCAGCAGTTCCTGATCCCAGCAGCGGTGATGGATATCGTACAGCATCGTCCGGGAGGCGTTCGTCACATCCGTGACGTGCGCCTTGCCGCCGGTCAGATTCCAGATCAGCCAGCTGTCCACGGTTCCGAAGAGCAGCTCGCCCTTTTCGGCGCGTTCTCTTGCGCCTTCCACATTGTCCAGGATCCAGGCCAGCTTCGATGCGCTGAAATAGGCGTCCGGGATCAGCCCGGTCTTGCTGCGGATCTTCGCGGAAAGGCCTTCCGCCACCAGTTTGTCGATCATCGGCGCGGTGCGCCGGCACTGCCAGACGATGGCGTTGTACACCGCCTGCCCGTTCGTCTTATCCCAGACGATCGTGGTTTCCCGCTGATTGGTCACCCCGATGGCGGCAATATCTTCCGCTTTCGCCCCGATCTGTTTCATGGCCTTGCGCGCCACTTCCAGCTGCCCCCGCCAGATATCCCGGGGATCGTGCTCGACCCAGCCCGGCTTCGGGTAGATCTGCGCGAATTCCTCCTGTGCCACGGAGCGGATCTCGCCGCTGTGGTCAAACAGGATCGCCCGGCTGGATGTGGTGCCCTGATCCAGCGCCATGATATATTTCATAGTAAATTCCTCCTGTTTTCTTCAAAGGAAACGCGGAGCCGGGACTCCGCGTTTGCCGTTCCGGCTGCCGTTTTCCGACAAGGCCGTTCGTTATTTTCCTGCCGCGGTTTCCTTGAGGGCGGTCAGCGCGCCGGCCAGCCCCTGGATCTCGGACGGGATGATGATCTTGGTCGCCTGGCCTTCCGCCGCCTTGGCAAAGGCTTCCAGACTCTTGATCTGCAGCACGGCCTGATCGGCGCCGGCGTCCTTGATCAGCTTGATGCCTTCGGCATTCGCCTGCTGGACCTTGAGGATGGCCTCCGCCTGGCCTTCGGCCTCGCGGATCATGGCTTCCCGTTTGGCTTCCGCACGCAGGATCGCAGCCTGCTTGTCGGCTTCCGCATCCAGGATCGCCTTCTCTTTGTTACCTTCGGCGACCAGGATCGTGGACTTCTTTTCACCTTCTGCCTGCAGGATCTTCTCACGGCGTTCGCGTTCCGCCTTCATCTGCTTCTCCATGGAATCCTGGATCTCGCGCGGCGGGATGATGTTCTTCAGTTCCACGCGGTTGACCTTGATGCCCCAGGGGTCGGTCGCCACGTCCAGCTGCGTGCGCATCTTGGTGTTGATGATCTCACGGCTGGTCAGGGTCTGGTCGAGTTCGAGCTCGCCGATGATGTTACGCAGGGTCGTCGCCGTCAGGTTCTCAATGGCCATCAGCGGGTTTTCCACGCCGTAGGCATACAGCTTCGGATCCGTGATCTGGAAGAACACGACCGTATCGATCTGCATGGTGACGTTATCCTTGGTGATAACCGGCTGCGGCTTGAAGTCGATGACCTGTTCCTTTAAATTGACCCGGCGGGCGATCCGATCCACGAACGGCAGCAGGAAATGCAGGCCGACGCCCCAGGTCCCGATATACGCACCCAGGCGTTCCACCACAAAGGCGGTCGCCTGCGGCACGATCTTGATGCAGGATACCAGGATGATCAGCAAAATCACGACAGCGACGATGATCGCGATATTGGGGATGAGCGAGTCCATAAAATCAGCAACCAAAAATTTCATATATACTCTCCTTTTCTATGTTTGACAGGAAACGGATATAACCTTTATTCCGCCTTTTCTTCCGGCTTTACGATACACTTGACGCCCTGCAGGCTTTCCACGACCACCGCGGTCCCGACCGGGATGATCTCACCGTCGATCTGCGCCCGGGCCGTCCAGGGCATCCCGTCGACCATGACCTTGCCCGTGGCCAGCACGTTATTCACTTCCTCCGTGACCACGGCGCTGCGGCCGATGATCCGGTCTACCACATTGGTTTTTGCGGTCCGGCTGTTGACATATTTCAGCGCCAGCGGCCTGGTAAAGATCAAAAGAAGCAGCGAGCAGACGACAAAAGCCATGACCTGCCACACGGTCCCCAGGCCGAAAAGGCTTACAACGTAAGCGATCAGCGCTCCCCCGGCAAACCAGATCGTGGTGAGCCCCGCCGTTCCCGCTTCCAGAAGCAGAAAGACTGCTATCAAGATCAGCCAGATATAGTTTTTCATCTTGCGCCTCCTTTTGCATATATCATACTCTATTCGGGCCTGAAATGCAAGAAAAAACGTATCGGCCGTCCTTACGCTGATTTTTCAGAAAACTCTTGCATTGAGTTTTCATTCATGTTATTCTTCTTATAACTTTGAAAATCGAAGGAGCGTGAGTTTATGGGTAAATTCGAAGTGAAAGTAACCAAGAACGGCGGATACGCCTTCAACCTGAAAGCCCGTAACGGAGAGATTATCGCGGTCAGCCAGACCTACAAGGATGAAGATAACTGCCTGAACGGGATCGAGAGCGTCAGAAAGAATGCCGTAGAGGCCAAGCTCGAAGACCAGACTGTCGAGAATTTCGAAAAAGTGACCAATCCGAAGTTCGAAGTCTACACTGACAAGACCGGGGAATTCCGTTTCCGTCTGAAAGCCCGCAACGGCGAGATCATTGCCACCGGCGAAGGCTACAAGGCAAAAGCCAGCTGCTTAAACGGCATCGATTCCATCCGCCGCAACGCGCCGGATTCTCCTGTCGTGAAAATCGAGGAATAAACTCCTCCGTACCGGAGCTGCCGCAGCTGCGGCAGCTTCTTTCTTTTCCGGGAGGCTTTCTATGGCATACGCCTTTGAAGAAAAATACACGCTCCGCGTGACAGACTGCGATATGCACGGGCATATAAAGACTTCGCGCCTTTTGGAGCTGCTGCAGGAGCTGGCGGGGGATCATGTGGACGAGCTGGGCTTCGGCCGTGCCTACACCTTCCCGCGGGGCATCGCCTGGATCGTGGTGCGCCAGCGCATCGAATTCACCCGCGTTCCGCGCCTGGGCGAGACCCTCACCCTGCGGACCTGGCCCGGCCGGACCATGCATACGATCTGCCCCCGGTATACCGTGATCGAGGACAGCGAGGGCCGTGAGGTGCTGAAAGCCTGTTTTATCTGGGTGCTGATGGATCTGACGACGCGTTCCATGGTCATGCCCTCCAAATATGGCGTGCTCATCGATCCGCCTCCCCTGGAAGCCCCGATGAAGATGCCCCGCTCGCCGGAGCTTCTGCCGGAAAACCGCCGTTTTTCCTTCACGGTGCCGTACAGCTATATGGATATCAACGGCCATATGAACAATACCCGCTATCTGGATATGGCCGAGGACGCCATCGCCGCACCGAAGGACGGCAAGGAGCTGCGGGAGCTTACGGTGGAATTTTCCATGGAATTAAGGCTCGGCGAGTCCATGGTGGTCCTGGTCGGCGAAGAAGAAAACCGCTTCAGCTTCCGCGGGATCTCCGGTGAAAAGGATATTATCAAGATCAGCCTGCGCTATCAATAACAGACTATACCAAGGAGTGTACTGCCATGAGCGGCCCCTCAGATTTCTGGATCATCACCCCGTTCAATCCCCTGTTTATCATTCTGTTCCTGTTCTTCCTGCTGCTGCTGGCGGCAGCAGGGCTCCTTTTAAAGAATAAGAGCCGGAAGACCAGGGAAACCGTTCTTGTTGCCGCCTGTATCGTTACGCTGATCGGCTATCTCCTGTACAAACATTTCCTTTCTCTGGACAGCGACTACAGTCTGATCATCACGGACTACCGGGGCGGTTTCAGCTGGTGGGGAGAGCTCCCGCTGCAGCTCTGCAATATCAATATGATCATCATCCCCATCGCGGTCCTTCGGAAAAGTCGGCCGCTGATGAGTTTTGCCTTCTTTATGGCGCCGCTCGGCGCTCTCATGGCCCTTGTCATGCCGGGGAACGGCTTCGACGGGTATTCTCTCTTTCTGCCGCGCATCATGGGGTATTACGGGACCCATTTCATGATCGTCATCGAGGGGCTTGCGCTGGCCGTCTTCGGCCTGTACCGCCCCCGCTTCCGCGACCTGCCGCGGACCGTGGTCACCATAATTTTGGTCACTTTCGTGGTCTTCCTCTTTAATCTCCTGCTCCGCGCTACCGGGATCTATCCGAAAGCGAATTATTTCTTCTCCATGGAGACCGAGGGGAACGCCCTTCTGAATATCTTTTACCGTTTGATTCCGGTCCCTTTCCTGTATCTGATGCCGTCGATCCTGATCCTCGCCGTCTATATGCCGTTGGTCACGCTCCCCTTTGAACTGGCAGAACGCCGGAAAAGCCAAACTTCGTAACACAGTAAAACGGGGACAGCGCCGGCTGTCCCCGTTTTATTTTGTCCTATTGTCCCGTCAGAACAGGATTCCCTTCAGGCAGAGGTTCGGCTCCATCCGGTCAAAGTCCCAGCTGTGGAAGGAATCGCCTGCGCAGTAACGATAATATTCACAGTCCGCGCACTTTCCGACCTTGCGGTAATCCGTCCGGTAGATCCGGTACTTTTTCTCCCAGACGTCCTTAAAACGGTCTTTCCGGACATTCCCTTCTACCAGCTTCGGCAGGCGCGGCAGATCCAGGCAGCTCACAAAGTCCCCGTTGTAGCACAGGCTGGCGGTATAGACGCCCGCGTTGCACAGGAAATACCAGGGCCTCACTTCCCGTTCCGTTTCCGCGCCGAGGAAATGGCTGCAGCCATAGCAGACTTCCATCTTTCCCGCGAAGCGCTTTTCCCGGATAAAATCAAAGAGTTTCTTATACTCCTCCGCATCCAGAAGCAGCTCCGGCTGTTCCTTCGCGCGCCCGATCGGTTCGATATTGATCACGCGCCAGGAGCGGACGCCCAGCCCGGAAAACTGCCGGTACATCTTATCCAGTTCCGACAGATTTTTCTTAAAGACGACCGTCGTGATCTGCACATGGTCAAAGCCGCCTTCGTTCAGGAGATTTTGAATGCCTTCGATCGTACGGTCATAGCTTTTCCGCTGCCGGAACCACTCATGTGTTTCTTTTAAGCCGTCCACACTGATGGAGACCGTGCGCATCCCGGTAAGGCGCAGTTTGTGCGCGGCTTCCGGAGTGATCAGCGTCCCGTTCGAGGTCATGCCCCAGGCGTAGCCCATCTCTTTCGCGGCGTTCATGATCTCGAAGAAATCCGGCCGCAGGAGCGGCTCGCCGCCGGTCACGCAGAGCATAAGATCCTTGATCGGGAAATCTTCCCGGACCTGCGCGAGAAAAGCAATGATCTCTTCTTTGCTCAGCGCGCCGCTTTCCGTGATATCCCCGCAGTTCGAACCGCAGTGCCGGCAGTGCTCGTTGCAGTTTACGGTCATCTCGATAAAAAGCGTGTGCAGCTGCGGATGCGGGCGCAGCACGTTCTCACGGTATTCCGCAAGCTGCTCCATATGGTTTTGCTTGACCGGAACGCTCAGTCCCGAATTACTGATACCCATGGCATCCCCTTTTAGCGGCTTACGGTCGGCGTCGGCACGCCGTAGAGCGGATCATTGATATTCGTACCCGGATCCAGGGTCTCCGGTTCGATCGTGCGCGTTTCCTTTTCCTCTTCCGTACTCTCTTCCCCGCTCTCCTCCGTTTCATCTTCGGTAAACCATTCCGGCGGGCCGTACACCGGTTCCGGGATGTTTTCTGTCGGTTCAAAGGACGCCGGCTCCGTAACTGTTTCTCCCGGATCCGTTTCTTCCGGCTCATCGGTCGGCGGCGGGCCGTAGACGTCCACGTTTTCATTGGAAGAAGGGTCGAACCATTCGGGCGGGCCGTAGACCTCATCCGGGACATTGCTCGACGGGTCGAACCATTCCGGCGGGCCGTAAAGATTGACCGGCCTGTTATACGCGGGGGTAAACCCGCTGGCCGCCGCGCACAGCGCCAGGACCGCGATCGTGCCGGGGCCGACAAACAGCAGCAGCCAGGCCCAGATGCCGTTGCGGCCCGTATCGTGCAGCCGCCGCACGGTCAGCGCGATAAACGGGACCGTCGCCAGCACCAGATACCCGACCAGGTACCAGAACGGGAGAGCGCTCCATCCGTTTGCCTTCGCGAGTATCCAGTAAAGCCCGGCCAGCGCGATCAGCACGGCATGTACCAGCACCGGGATCCAGAACTCCTTCAGATCGGCTTTTCCTTTGTAATCAAAGCATTTATTCCACATGGACAGATAGCTTCTCATCAGAAAAACCTCCTTTTCTTTCTATACGGAATACCGGTGAGCCGCAGATTCTGCTGCAGTCACCGGTAAAAATCACTTACCTTATTGTATTGTACGAAGGATCCCGGAAAAAGTCAATGCGGCTTACGGGGCGTTTACGAGAGCAGCCATCAGCGGCAGGCTGTCCGTATTGGTAAGGACCGCAAAGAACGGCCGGTCCAGGATAAAATCGATCTCCTCTTCGGGCGGGATCGGTTCGGCTGCTCCGTAATCGATGATATAGGAAACCGCCGTCACCCCTTCTTCATCGATGCAGAGCCGGGAAGCCTGGGAAACCCGGCTGATAAACATTTCGCTCTCTTCCGTGAGCGGAGAAAAGTCAGCTTTTTCCGGATCGAAGCAGGCTGTGATCCCCATGTTTTCGAAGAGATCATTCAGTTCCGATTCTGCCATAAGGTCAAACTTCGGAAGCGAAAGATTGACCTTGATCCACGCGCTTTCGACGCCTTTCCTGTCAAATTCTTCCCCTGCCCAGGTATAGGATGCGGCGTTGGCCATGAAATACAGCGCCTGTTCATCCTGCAGCAGTTCCTCCGGGCTCACCCCTTCATCCGGCAGGATCAGCCACATCTGGTCCCGGGTATTGTCCAGCGACAGCGCGATCGCACCGAACTTTTCCCCGTAATAATAGAAGCCGTATTCGATCTCCCGGTTCATGAAGACGGTATTTTTATCGCCTTCCGGGGTATGAAATACACGCTCTGTATTCGCAGATTCTTCAAATGGGATATACCATTTTGCTCGGAAAGACAGGGTGCTCACCAGCGCCATCACCGTCTGCGGATCCATCTTCACATTTTTCGTGCTCTCCTGCAGCAGTCCGCCGGTCTGTTCATCGATCCAGTTCCGCAGGCACCTGTCATAGGCGGCGTTTCCCATCGTTCCGGAGAAAGAGGAGGTATAGAATTCCTCTGCCAACGCTGCCAGCGTCTCTTTATTGTACGCGGCGTCGTCCCGCAGCCAGATCGAAGAAGCTAAAATATTGGTCAGCAGCCCGTCGTTTTCATAATTCGCCAGCCAGATACTGTGGGCCTGGTCCAGCAGCGCCTGCGGGCTCTTTGCCCCCAGCGCCTGCAGGATCTGGTCCTGCGTCTCTCCGCTGCAGAGGCCGGAGAGCATCGCGAGCGACATATAGGTATTGAGTGGAGAAAACACCATGTTTCGTCCCTGATTCTCCGCAAACGACTGCTGCATCAGCCCGGCAAAGAAGGAGCCGAGCGAAGTGCCTTTTCCAAGATTTGCCTTCCGGATCCTGAAATACGCCTCATCCCCGACGCCGTCCGCCGTCGTCTTTCTGATCTCCGGATAGACCGCCTCCTGCAGGGCGTAGGCCTTATGGACCAGCGCGCCGCCCAGGGCAAGGTGCAGGACCAGTGCCACCGCGAGGACGGCCGCGGCGGCCCCGCCCAGCGTCAGTGCCTTCCGAAACCTTTTCTTTTTTGCCGTAAACGGCATCGGCGCCGCTTCTTCCAATAAATCCCTGTCGATCATCGAGAGGGAATCTGAAATATCTTTTGCGTTCATAGGGTGAATTCCTCCTTTTCGAGATGCTTCCGGAGTTTTTCTCGGATCCGGTACAGCCTCATTTTCACCGCGGCCTCGCTCATGGAGAACGATTCCGCCAGTTCCCGGACGGAGCAGAAATACCAGTAGCGCTGCAAAAACAGCTGCCTTTCTTTCCGGCCGAGCGCCTGCAGGAACCGCTCCAGGGTATCCTTCAGGGCCAGCGCGTCCGGGATCGCGTCCCGGCTCCCGTCGGGAATGCTCTCCGACAGCTCGTCCAGCGCCAGATCGGCTTCCCCGCCGCCCCGTTTTGCGCGGTCTGCCGCCCGGAGACGGTCGATGGCATTCTGCCGGCAGAGCATCGCCGCATAGGAACGCAGCGACGCGGGCTTCTCCGGCGGGATCGTGTTCCAGAGCTTCCAGTACACATCATTTTCCGTCTCCTCGGCATCCGGCACGTCGTGCAGGATCCGAAGCGCAATGCTGCGGATATAAACCCCGTAACGCTTCCTGGTTTCGGATATGGCCTGCTCGTCCCGTTCTTCGAAGAGATGGATCAGCTGATGGTCATTCATGTCTGCTTCTTCCTTTTTCTGAAGTACTTCACCTATAGAAACGATAAACCCTGAACAAAGGTAACAACTTGACTTTTCCCCCTTCTCACTCTATCATACCGGTAGAAGAACCGGTCCTTCGGCCGGAATAAGAGGAAAATTTATGAGCCGTATCCACGGAGAATCCAGGCTGACTTTTGCGGAAGCCGCCAGTATCATCGTCGGCCACGGGGTCGGCAGCGGCATTCTGGCCGTCCCGTATCTGGCTGCGCACAACAGCCTGCGCGAGATCCTGCTGATCCTGTTGTTTACCTATCTGTTCAATCTGCTGCTGCATCTGATCATCGCCGAGCTTTCATACAACAATGACGGTGCGCAGTTCATCTCCTGCTTCAACGCGGAGCTCTTCGCCGGCAGGCTGAAAAAAGTCCTGACCTGGCTGGCTTTCGGGCTGCTGGGTCTCTCGGTGCTGGTCAACGTAAGCGGTTTTCTGACCGGCGCCGCGGCTGTGTTCCGCTCCTGGTTCGGCCTGTCCGATACGGTCGGCATCCTGATCTTCTACGTCATCGGCGCCGGCGTCGTCTTCCTCGGGATGAAACTGGTCGGCATCTGTGAAAAATACGCGGTCTTTGCGATGATCGCCGTGATCGTGATCCTTCTGGCCGCCGTTTTGACCCGCGAACTGGCCCCGCTGCCCTCCGGTTTTAAAGGCTTAACTAACGCGCTGGCCCTCTTCGGCATGGTCTCCTTCTCCCTCTCTGCCGTCATGTCGACGCCGCAGGTCGTCAAAGGGCTGGAAGGCGACGTGAAAAAAATCCGCCTCTCCATCGCGCTCGGGCTGGCCGTCAATCTCTGCCTGATCTTTCTTGTCACGCTGATGACCCTGCTCGGCGCCGGAACGGATATTACCCAGGACGGCGCGCTGGTGGATCTGGCCCGCCATCTGGGCGGCTGGGTCAGCATCGTCGGGTATATCTTTACCCTGCTGGCTCTCGCGACCAGCTTCTGGGCCAATACTTTAAATCTCCGCGATATCATCCACGAGCAGACAAAGTGGGGCCTGAAGCCTAGTTGGCTCGCCGCCTCGCTGCCGTGCCTGGCGCTGGCGCTCTTTACCCTGACCAGCTTCGTCAGCTTTGCCCGCTATGCCAGCGCGATCCAGGTCGTGACCGGACTCGGGATCATCGCCGCCTATTATCTTTCACGCCGGCGGACCGGCCGCTCCGAGATCGTCGGCCGCTTCGGCGCTCTGCCCTTCCTGATCGCCGTCGCCCTGTGCTCCCTCCTGGCTACGGTCGGCGCGATGCTGCCCGTCGAATAAGCGTGCGTTTTGCCTGATTGTAGCACAGTTTTTATCAGAAAGGAGACGCGTCCATGAAAAAAAGCGCGAAAATCGGCCTGGCCGCCTTTGCCGGCAGCGCTGCCGGCTCGGCCCTTCTCATCCGGGAGCTGTACCGCTATTCCTTTACCCGGGAAGGCTCGCCTTTTATCGATACCCTGCTGAAACTCAAGGGGGAGCCTTCCGGCCACGACGACGCCTATTATGAATACCGGAACAGCCTGAAAGAAGCCGCGCTGGCCCGGCCGCAGATCCGGATGACGATGCCCTCTGAGCGCGGGCAGCAGCTGGCCGGCTTCTACTATCCGAGCGAAAGCGGGGACGGCAGGCACATCGCCTTCGTGGTCCACGGCTATCACTCCGATCATGCCGAGACCGTCGGGATGTTTCTGGATATGTATCTGCGGAACGGCTTCGACGTCTTCGCCCCGGACAACACCGCGCACGGCGAAAGCGAAGGCCGCGCCATCGGTTTTGACGTCTTCGAAAGTCAGGACGCCCTGCAGTGGATCGAATACCTCAAAGCACGGAAAGGCAGCGATGTCCGGATCATTCTGCACGGACTTTCCCTGGGCGGCGCGACCGTGATGAAGATGAGCGACCAGGTCGGGCCGGAAGTGAGATTCATCGTGGAAGACAGCGGCTATACCGAGGCGCAGAGCCTGCTGAAACGATCCCCCTGCCATGAACTGCTCCGGGAGATCCACAGGCAGCTGAGCGGCTGCGACGTGCGGGAGTCCGACGTGCGGCCGCATCTGGAACGCGCCTTTGTTCCGATCCTTTTTGTACAGGGAACCGAGGATAAGCTGGTCCCGGCGGAAAACGGCCCGTATCTCTTCGATTTTTATCAGGGCCCGAAGGACTGCCTCTTCGTTCCCGGCGCGAGACACATCGAAGCCATATATGTGGATCCCGAGGGATATGAAAAGAAGATCAAAGAAATGATTGAAAAATATATGAAATGAAAAACCCCGGGGAAGGACAGACCTCCCCGGGATTTTTACTGCCTGCTCCGAATATTACGCCTGCTTTTTCAGCGCGGCTTTCAGGGCGTGGGCCAGCTGGTCCGGACAGGACGTGGGCTTATACCCGCAGCGGATCCCGTCCACACGGTCGATCACTTCCTGCGCGTCCATCCCTTCCACCAGGCGGCCGATCCCCTGCAGATTCCCGTGGCAGCCGCCGGTAAACACCACATTGTGGAGCTTCCCGTCTTCCAGATCAAAATCGATAAACATCGAACAGGTCCCGTTGCAGCGATACTGATAGTGCTTCATTGTTTACTCCTTTCCTGCCCTCTCCCGCGTCCGGGAGAGGATGCCGCGTATGTAAGCGGCGGGTGAAGGCGGCGAAAGCGCCTTACATTCTTTCCGGCGCTTCAAACCCCAGAAGGCCGATCATGGTATTCAGTTCCTTTTCCGTCAGCTGCAGCAGGCCGATCCAGCTGCTCTGACGGGCTTTATCCTCTTCTTTCAGGATATGATGATCCCGATAAAAGCTGTTGAATACATTCGCCAGTTCATAGATAAACTGGCAGAGCTTGTGCGGCGCCTTCTCTTCATACGCGGCCCGCACGGTCTCCGCAAAGCGCGTCAGCTGCAGCTGCAGCGCCTTTTCCGCCGCATCCCCGGCCGGAAGGATCGCCGTCTGCGCCGGAACGGTCCCGCTTTCCGCGAGCCGGCGCAGGATCGAGCGGATCCGGACGATCGTATAAAGGATGTACGGCCCGGTATTGCCTTCGAAGGAGCTGAAGCGCTCCAGATCGAACACATAATCCTTGGTCGCCTGATTGCTCAGGTCCCCGTACTTTAACGCCGCGAGCCCGATGACGGCGGCCGTCTCCTGCTTTTCTTCTTCCGGCAGATTCGTCTCCGCCATGCGCTCCAGCACCGCGTCCCGGATATCCCGGAGGAGATACTCCAGCCGCATCACGCCGCCCGAACGCGTCTTGAAGGGCTTGCCGTCCTTCCCGTTCATGGTCCCGAAGCCGAGGTGCCCGAGCTTCGTCTCTTCCCGGACGATCCCCGCCTTTTTCGCGACCCGGAAGACCTGCTCAAAGTGCATGGCCTGCCGCTTATCGGTGATATACAGGTATTCATCCGGATGATAGAGCTTTTCCCGCTCGATGATCGTCGCCAGGTCCGTGGTCGCGTACAGATACGCGCCGTCCGATTTCTGGATCAGGCAGGGCGGCACCTCCTTCGTGTCCGATTCCTTTGCGACCGGCACCACCAGCGCGCCTTCGCTGCGTTCGGTCAGCTGCTTTTCCTCCAGAATTGCCAGCAGCTCCCCGATATACGGCTGCGCGTCGCTCTCGCCCTTCCAGAGGTCAAAGTGCACGTCCAGCGCGTCATAGTTCTTTTTCAGGTCCTCCCGGGAGACGCCGACGATGTGCCGGAACAGCGCGGTATAGCCGGGATGCCCCTGCTGCAGGCGGAAGGTGGCTTCATGCGCACGAGCGGAAAAAGCCTCATCCGTTTTGGCGCGGGCTGAGGCCGCCGGATAGATCCTTTCCAGATCCGAGATCGTAAACGGAGCCTTTGCCGGGTACGGACCCGTAAAGGCCTCGTCAAAGTACGGCAGCTCCGGCTGCTCATCCCGCAGCGCTTCGATGATCAGCCCCATCTGCAGGCCCCAGTCGCCCAGATGTACGTCGCCGATCGCCTCAAAGCCCAGAAAGCGGCAGATCCGCTTTAAGGATTCCCCGATGATCGCACTGCGCAGGTGCCCCACATGCAGCGGCTTGGCCACATTGGCGCCGCCGTAGTCGAGCAGGATGGTCCGGCCTTCCCCGATGCGTTCGCTCCCCAGCGTTTCGCTTTCGCTGATCGCCGTCAGCGCCTCCGCCAGGGCACCCGCCGAAAGATCCAGATTTAAGAAGCCGGGCCGGACTGCCTCCGCTTTCCCGAAGATGGGGCTCTCCTTCAGCTTCTCCGCGACTTTTTCCGCGATATTCATCGGATTTTCACGGTAGGCCTTCGCCGCGGCCAGCGCCCCGTTGCACTGATATTCACAAAGATCCGGCCGGTTGGACAAGCTGATTTTCGCGTAGGATGCATCATATCCGCACGCCGCAAACGCCTGTGCCGCCGCTGCCGTCATCTGATCTGCCAGATTCTTCATACTCTGCCTTTCCCCCTGTGGGTATCCTGTTTTCCGCTTTTTATTTTTCTGCTTGCAATTTCTTTTTCCCGTGCTATAATAGCACTGCTGACGGAAGCATAGCTCAGCTGGGATGAGCGTTCGCCTCACACGCGAGAGGTCATGGGTTCGAGCCCCATTGCTTCCAGATCCTGACGGGACATTTGGTTCCGTCTTTTTTTATTCGCTCTGCGCTCAGACGGCTTCCTGCTGCGCCAGCTGCGCCGCCTGATCCGCCGCCGTCAGCGAATCGATCAGTTCGTTCAGGTCCCCGTTCATGACCGCGTCGATCTTATACAGGGTCAGATGGATCCGGTGATCCGTCACGCGGCCCTGCGGGAAATTGTAGGTACGGATCTTTTCCGAGCGGTCCCCGGTCCCGATCTGGCTGCGTCTGGCTTCAGCTTCCGCGCTCTGCTTCTTCTCCAGTTCCAGCTCATACAGTTTGGAACGCAGGAGCTTGAACGCCTTATCCTTATTCTGCAGCTGCGATTTTTCGGTCTGGCTGTAGATCACGATCCCGGTCGGATAGTGCGTGAGCCGCACGGCCGAGTCCGTCGTGTTCACGCACTGGCCGCCGTTGCCGGAAGCCCGCATGACGTCGATGCGGATATCGTTCGGATCGATGACCACGTCCACTTCTTCCGCCTCGGGCATGACCGCCACGGTCGCCGTCGAAGTATGGATCCGTCCGCCGGATTCGGTCTCCGGCACCCTCTGGACGCGGTGGACGCCGCTCTCGTACTTCATACGGGAATAGGCGCCTTTGCCGCTGATCATGGCCACCACTTCCTTAAAGCCGCCCAGGCCGGACTCGCTCAGGGAGATCATTTCCACCTTCCAGCGGCGGGTTTCGGCATAGTGCACATACATGCGGTAGAGCTCCGCGGCAAAGAGCGCCGCTTCTTCCCCGCCTGCCCCGGCCCGGATCTCCAGCATGATATTGCGGTCGTCGTTCGGGTCCTTCGGAAGCAGCAGGATCTTGAGCTTTTCGCCCAGATCCAGGACCTTCGCCTCGGCGTCGCCGAGTTCCTCCTTCAGCAGCGCGCGCAGTTCCGGATCTTTTTCTTCTTCGAGCATCTGCAGCGCATCTTCTTTATCGCTGCCGGCGCGCGTATATGCCCGGTAGGTCTCGACGAGCGGAGAAAGATCGCTCTCTTCCTTCATCAGTTTCCGATAGCGGTTCTGATCCAGCGCCACATCCGGGCTGGCCAGCTCCGCCTGTATTTCTTCGTAGTGCTTCACTACGCTCTCACACTGTTCAAACATCTTTTACTCTCTTTCTGCCGTGACGGCCCGGTCCAGCCCGGCCAGATCCCGGATCACACGGATCCGCTGCCAGCCGGCGTCTTCCAGCAGCTTTGTTACAGCCTCTGCCTGCTCACAGCCGATCTCCAGTGCCAGCAGGCCGCCCGGCCTCAGATAAGACGGCGCTTCCTTCGCCAGCCTGCGGTAAAAGGCAAGGCCGTCCGGTCCGCCGTCCAGTGCCATGCGGGGTTCGTGATCCCGCACCTCGGGCATCAGCGCATCGATCTCCTCCGCAGGAATATACGGCGGGTTGCAGATAATCCCGTCAAAACCGGCTGCCTTCTCCTGTGCGGATAAAGCGCCGAACAGGTCCCCTTGTCGGAAGCAGACGTTCCGGACAGCATTTCCTGCCGCATTCTCCTGGGCCAGCGAAAGGGCCTCCCCGGAAAGATCCGTCATCCAGACCTGCGCGGCGGGAAGCTCCGCCGCCAGCGTGATCCCGAGGCACCCGCTGCCCGTACAAAGGTCCAGCAGGCGCAGTGATTCTTTCCTGTCCGCCAGGCACCGTAAAACGGTTTCCGCAAGGATCTCCGTATCGCTGCGCGGGCAGAGCACCGCGGGGCTGACCCGGAAAAGCCGTCCGTAAAACCAGGCCTCTCCTATGATCTGCTGCAGCGGCTCCCGCGAAAGGCGCCGGGAAAGCATCGCCTCAAACCGGCCGACCGTTTCTTCCGGCATCGGATCGCATTTCACCAGCGGATAATAGGTCCTATCCGGCCCGCCCGCCGCCTCCAGCAGCGCGGCCGCATCCCATCCTGCATCCGGGACGCCGGCTTCTTCCAGTCGGGCCGCGGCCTTTTTCAGCAGCGCCTGCGCCGTCATCAGAACATCTCTCCCGTAAACTTCTCTTCTTTGCCGCTCCTCAGCACCGTCTCCTGCCAGGTCTTCCAGTCAAAGACCGCTTCCACGGAAGTGATGCCGACCTCGATCATATCATCCTCCGGCTCGCGCGTGGTCAGCCGCTGGACCCAGAGTCCCGGCTGGCTCAACGCGTTCGAGACCGGATTGTCCGAACTGCCCGCCAGCCGGATGAATTCATACGAAAGGCTGACCACTACCGGCAGCAGCAGGAGCCTCGTCAGCAGCCGCTGCCAGATCACCTCTGTCGGGAGGAAGATGCTGACAAAAATACTGATGATCATGACAAAGAACAGAAAGCTCGTGCCGCAGCGCTTGTGAAAGCGGGAGCTGACGCGAACATTCCCCACGTTCAGCGGCAGGCCGTGCTCGATACAGTTGATGCATTTGTGCTCCGCGCCGTGATACATGAATACCCGCCGGATATCCTTCATCCGGGAGATCAGCCAGACATACAGGAGAAAGATCCCCACCCGCAGCAGCCCTTCGATCAGGGAGATCCCGAAGCGGGAGCTGATGAGCGGCCGCAGCCACCCCGCGATCAGTACCGGCAGCACGAGGAACAGCGCGAGCGCCAGCCCCAGGGCCAGTACGACGGTCAGGACCGTCGTGATCGTATCCGCGGTCTCTTTGGAAAAATGCTTCTCCAGAAAGCTCTGTTTCTCCTCTTCTTCCTCCATAAAGAAGGAAGCGGAATACTGGATCGCGCCGAGCCCCAGTTTCAGGGAATCGATCATCAGGAATGGGCCCCGCACAAAGGGGATCTTCCGCAGCCTGTCGCTTCCGCCCACGGTCCTGTATTTTTCTTCTTTCAGTTCTATCTCGCCGTCCGTTTTCCGGATGGCGATGGCTACCCGGTCCGCATTGCGCATCAGGATGCCTTCCATGACGGCCTGTCCGCCGACACCGGAATATTTCATATCGTCTCCCGTTCCGCTCCCATACAAAAACAAAAGGCCTTGGACGCTCCGCTACCGGGTACGAAAACCCGTCCTGCGAAGAATCTCAGGCCTTTTGTTTTGTGGAAAAAGCTAATTATTTCCCAGACCGTACTTACGGTTGAACTGTTCGATCCGTCCGCGTGCCGCGGTCGCTTTCTGCTGGCCGGTATAGAACGGATGGCACTTGGAGCAGATTTCCACGTGGATCTCCGGCTTGGTGGAGCCGGTCACGAACTCGTTGCCGCAGTTGCAAGTCACTTTGGCCTGGTAATACTTGGGCTGAATTTTCTCCTGCATGATTTCTACCTCTTTTCTTATTCCGAACCGGACGGCAGAGGTCCGCCCGTTCGCTGGCGGCTGTTATTTCCGAAAACAGCGAGAGGAAGTATAACACAGTTTGCTGCGCGATGCAAGCGGAAAATACGCTTTTTCAAACTTTTTTATGCGGCTTTCCTCAGCCGGTTTTTGGCGATGGCCCGGGCGATCAGCGAGAGCGGGATCGCCAGCACCAGACCGGCTGCCGCGAGGATGATCCCAAGCTTCAGGAACATCTCGAACATCGGCGCGGAAAAGTCGCCCAGCGCGCTGTAGCCCAGCCTGGCGATCCTGGCTTTTCCGATAAAGCACGCCGCGATCAGGACGCCGCCGATCAGGAACGCCGTCCATCCGAGGAAGCCGAAGCCGCTCCAGATCGTCCGCAGGTGGAGCAATAATACGAGCAGCGCCAGCAGGCCGGCGATCAGGACGATGATCAGCACCGTGACCGGGGAAAAGCCGGTCATAATGAGCTGCGGCTCCACGCCGGTGAGTTTGCGGATCGCCGAAGAATTCAGGGATTCATTGCCGAGCTTATCGAAGAGATCGAATACGTCGTCCTCGGAAATATACAGGCCGGGCGACTCCGGTTTTTCCGTTCCGGTATAATAGACCAGGCCCTTGCTGTCACGGATCAGGCGGTTATTATTGTCCTCAAAGAACTCGATCAGCGAATCCACGGACAGGGGCCGAAGCTTCTTTCCTTCCAGGAAATAGTCGGAATAGGAAGTCAGATTCTCCACCAGGAAGTCCTTCACATATCCTTTGTTCAGGATACCGACGATCGTCTCCGGCTTGACGTCCACTTTTTCCAGAAGCGGGCCCATACGCTCTTCGGCGAGCTCAGTTAAGGTCACGGCGTCCCCGTCCTCTCCCCGGACGGTCATCTTCGTGAAATCCAGCTCGTCCACGACCTCTTCCAGCGTTTCGGCGCTTAAAGCGCGGCGTGCCGAAAAAAAGACGCTCGCAGCCAGCCCCAGCGCGAAGATCAGGAGACAGAGCAGCACGGAGAAGATCACCTTGCCGGCCGACGGTTTTCTCAGCTTCCGGACAGGCGCTGCCGCCTTCTCTTCCGGAACCGGGGCCACCGCCGGCTTCGCCGGTCTCACGGCAGCCGGCTTTTCCACTGCGGGTTTTTCTGCCGCCGGCTTTTCCGCCGCGGGCTTTTCCGCCGCGGGTTTTACTATCGTCACCGGCTTTCCGCAGTTGGTACAAAACTTTGTTGAATCGGGGATCTGTGCCCCGCACCAGGTACAAAACATTTCTTCACCTCACTGCCGAATCGCTAGGTATTAAAAGCGGATCTTTCTGACCAGGACGCAGAAGTCTCGGTTCGTTCTTGTATGACGCATCAGATCCAGGATCTTCTCTACGGATTCGTCACCCTTGACCGGATTGGTCAGTGCCTGCCGAACATAAG
Organism: Lachnospiraceae bacterium; assembly: GCA_017394885.1. Classification (GTDB taxonomy): domain Bacteria; phylum Bacillota; class Clostridia; order Lachnospirales; family Lachnospiraceae; genus UBA6987. Next base: position 198,411 of record JAFPWO010000013.1, read on the forward strand.
CGACCGTCTCCTGCTCCTCCGGCGTCAGCAGCAGATCGTCCCGTCTGGTTCCGGACTTTAAAAGGTCGATAGCCGGGAAGATCCGGCGCTCCGAAAGCTTGCGGTCCAGCACCAGTTCCATATTGCCGGTGCCCTTGAATTCTTCAAAGACCATATCATCCAGGCGGCTGCCGGTGTCCACCAGCGCGGTCGCGAGGATCGTAAGGCTCCCGCCTTCCCGCATGTTGCGGGCGGCCCCGAAGAATTTCTTCGGCATCTGCAGCGCAGCCGGGTCCAGGCCGCCGGAAAGCGTGCGGCCGCTCGGGGAGACCGTGAGGTTATAGGCTCTGGCAAGGCGCGTGATGCTGTCCAGAAGGATCATCACGTCCCGGCCGTGCTCCACGATCCGCTGCGCCCGGCCCAGGACCATCTCGGCCACGCGCTTATGATGCTCCGGCGTCTCGTCGAAGGTGGAATAGATCACTTCCACGTTCGGGCCGGCTACTTCTTCCCGGATATCCGTGACTTCCTCCGGCCGTTCGTCGATCAGCAGGATGATCAGTTCCATCTCGGGATGGTTCGCGGTCACCGCTTTGGCGACCTGCTTTAGCAGCGTGGTCTTGCCGGCCTTGGGCGGGGAAACGATCATGCCGCGCTGGCCTTTGCCGATGGGCGCCAGCAGGTCCATGATCCGCATCGCGCGGTTCTCCGCGGTCGTCTCCAGATGGATCCGCTCGTTCGGGAAGATCGGCGTCAGATCCTCGAAGGGCTTGCGCCGGGCAGCCGCTTCGGGCTCTTCTCCGTTGACGGAATTGATATATAAGAGCGCCGGGAATTTTTCCGTACTGCTCTTGATCTTGGTAATGCCGTTCAGCATATCCCCGGTTTTTAAGGAGAAACGGTGGATCTGCGCCGGGGAGACGTAGACGTCGTTGTCGCCGGGCATATAGTTTTCACAGCGGATAAAGCCGTAGCCCTCCTGCAGCACTTCCAGGATCCCCTCCGCGGCCGGGCCGGCCAGCGCGCTCGGGAAGCTGCCGCCCTTTTCCGGATTCTCCGGTATGGGATCTTTTGCGGCCGGCAGTTCCTGCCGGTCAGCTCTGGTGTAGGCAGGCTCCCGTTCGCTGCGCGGGAAATAATTCTCTTCATCCACGCGGTAGCTCGGACGCTCTTCATCTTCCGTGAAGGCAGACGCTCTTTCGTACAGATTCCGGGGACGGGACGGACGCTCGCCCCCGCCGTTCTCACTGTTTTCGACCTGGGCGCGGTAGGAAGGCGCATAGCTTCCGAAGCCGCCGCGGCTCGCCGGGCGGGTCGTCGTCTGCGGGGTGGTGCTCGCATAGGAATTGCTTAGCCGTTTCCGGTACGGCTTCGTCTCATTCGGATCCCGCTTTTCGGTGCTGAGAATGGCCCGGATCCCGCCGGGCTTTTCAGTCGCTTCTTCTTCCGGCTGTTCGGCAGGCGCTTCCTCCGTGGCTGCAGGCTGCGGAGCCTGCGCTTCGGCCGGCGCCGTCACTTTCCGGGGACGGCCTCTCTTGTGCGGCGCAGGCGCAGCCGCTTCTTTTTCTTCCGCGGGCGGCGCCTCCTGTTTTCCCGATTCTGCCTGTTTTTCTGCCTGGATCACCAGCGCTTTCTCGATTCTGGACTCTCCGACCCGGTTCAGCAGATCGACCATCTCGGGCTTGCGCAGGGTACTGATCCCCCGGATACCCAAAAGCTGAGCCCACTCTTTCAAAGTAGAAAGAGACTGCTTTTCAATATTCAAACTCATAGATTCTCCTTTGCGGCAAAGCCGCCGTTATTCAATTAGATGTGTCCAGGGAATGTAGCAGAAAAGCACGCAAAAAAAACTGCGGCCTCAGATCACACAAACTGTTTTTCTCAGCATAGCACAGAAAAAGGAAAAATCAAGTGAAAATCTGCATTCTTTTCCTTAAAAAATCAAGTTTTTATCGATTTCCTGACCTTCCCGCGCGTTTCTGTAATCCGGCTCCGGGAGAAAAACACAAACTCTTTTCTTGCATTTCCCGGGGGAAATTGATACACTGATAAAAGAGAAGACCCCGCAGAAACGGGACGCTCCCGCGCAGGATACAAGGAGGCCGCCTATGATCACCGATCCTCAGGTTTTATACAAGCTGATGATTCTTTATATGCTCCGGCAGGCGAATCTGCCCATGAGCAACGAACAGATCTCCGAATTCTTTCTGAGCAAAGATTATACCAACTATATGACGCTGCAGCAGGCTTTCGGCGAGCTGCTGGACGCGCATCTGATCAAAACATCCAAGGTACGGAATATCTCCCGCTACGAGATCACGAATGAGGGGGAAGAGACCTTAAGCTTCTTCGGCAACGATATCTCCGACGCCATCAAAGAGGATATCCACCAGTTCCTGCGGGACAACCGGATCCGTCTCCGCAACGAGATGGGGATCACGGCGGATTACCGCAAGAGCAGCGCCACGGATTACGACGTGGAGTGTGAGATCAAAGAAGGGAAAGTGACACTTATGAAAATGCTCCTCTCTGTACCTAGTGAGGAGCAGGCGCGGATCATCTGCAACCGCTGGCAGAGCTGCAGCCAGGAAGTATACAGCTCGGTCATGCAGGCACTGCTGCAGGATCAGTAACGCAAATGCAATACGGCAGCGGGGGTTGTCCCCGCTGCCGTATTTTCAGTTCAGACAAGTACGGCCAGCGCCGCTTCCAGCGCGCGGATGTCTTCTTCCAGAGCCAGGCCCGGGGCGTTTTTCCTTTCTGCCTGCTCCGGCAGGAAGGGTACGTGAATAAAGCCGACCTTCATGGAAGGATAATTGCGGGACGCGGTAAACAAGGCTTCATACAGCACCGTATTGCACACATACAGGCCGGCGGTATTGGATACTGCGGAAGGAACGCCGGCCTGCGCGATCGCTTCCGCGATCCTTTTGACCGGGAGGGTGGAGAACAGCGCGTTTTCCCCCTCTTTTTCGATAGGTTCTTCCGAAGGCATATCCCCGTCGTTGTCGGCGATCGAAGCATCTTTCAGATTGACGGCGATCCGCTCCGGCGTGACCGCCTCCCGGCCGCCGGCCTGGCCGATGCAAAGGACGATATCCGGCCGTTCCACCCGGATCGCTTCCCGGAGCTTCTCCGGCGCCTTCCGGAAGCTGACCGGGAGCATCAGACGGACCAGCTCCGTCCCGTCCGGCACCGCGCGGATCCCGCGCACCGCCTCCCAGGACGGATTGACCGTCTCTCCGCCGAACGGTTCAAAACCTGTCATCAGGATCTTCATCACAAAACCTCTCAGTGCTCTTTCCGACTGCGCAGCGAATACTCGCAGCCGCAGTAGTCCTGCCGGTACATGCCGTACTCCGCGGTGATCCGGATAGACCGCAGATATCCGTTTCTTTTCTTAAAATCCGAAGGCAGCCAGCGCGGGCCCGGCTGATCCGGGGTCAGCACCCGGACGCGCTCCATCTCTTCCTCCCCGATCCGGTTCAGCCGCTCCGGGTCCTTTAAGGGGCTCAGCGTCAGCGTCGTGGCAAAATAATCATAGCCGCCTTTTGCCGCCTCTTCCGCAGTCCGTGCCAGGCGCAGCCGGTAGCAGACCGTGCAGCGGCTGCCCCGCTCCGGTTCTTCCTCCAGCCCTTTTATCGCCCTGTAAAACTCAGCCGGCTCATATTCACAGTCCAGAAAATCCACCGGGTTCGGAAAAGGGAAGCGCCGGATAAAATCCTGCTGTTCCGCTTTCCGGAATTCATATTCCTCCCGCGGATAGATGTTCGGATTGTAATACAGGACGGCCACGCAGAAATGCGCCGCCAGCTGCTCCAGCACCGAGCTCGAGCACGGCGCACAGCAGCTGTGCAGCAAAAGCCTGGCCGGGTCTTTTCGCTCCCCGGCCAGTACCTTTCGATCCTCTTCTTCCAGGATCTTCAGCATTTCGCGGTCATAATTTATTTTCACGGTTTTTCTTCTTCCTGCTCCTGATATTTCTTCAGCAGTTTTTCGATATCCTTCGTCAGGTTCTGAATTTCTTTATTGGCCCGGCCTTTCATATTCTTCGCCAGCGAAAGGAGCTTCTGCGCAGCCGCCACCAGCGCATCCCAGACCGTATCCGCCTTGGATTTCTCCGCCTTCTCCTGATCGATCGGAATGCCTTCCGGCTGGGCGATCCATTTATCCTCCAGCAGATCGTAGATGGCTCCGCTGAACGGCCCGGCGGTATTATACCCGAATTCTTCCTTCAGATAGGCGGCAAATTCCGTGACGACTTCGTCGTCTCCGTGATTGATGAAGACCATCTTCGGATTTTTGATCGGCTTCAGCCAGGCGGTCAGGCCGTCGCGGTCCGCGTGGCCGCTGATGCCCTGGACCGAGACCAGCTGCGCCTTCACGCTGATGTCTTCGCCGAAAAGCTTCACGGTCTCCGCGCCGTCCAGCAGCGCCCGCCCGAGCGTTCCGACCGTCTGGAAGCCCACGAACATGATCGTGCACTCCGGGCGCCAGAGATTGTGTTTTAAGTGGTGGCGGATCCGGCCGGCTTCGCACATGCCGCTGGCCGAGATAATGACCTTCGGCTGCGGATCGAAGTTGATGGCCTTGGACTCTTCCGTGGAGACCGAGACCTCCAGGCCTTCAAAATAGACCGGATTCTTCCCGGCGTCCAGCAGCGCCTGCGCCTCTTCGTTAAAATAGGAGCGTTCCGTCTGCTGAAAGACCGCGGTCGCCTCTACCGCGAGCGGGCTGTCCAGAATGACCCGGAAATCCGGCAGAGCCGGCACCATCTGCTCTTCTTTGATCTGGCGGATCGTATACAGCAGCTCCTGCGTGCGCCCCACCGCGAAGGACGGGATGATCACATTGCCGCCGCGGGAGAAAGTCTCCTCAAAGATCGCCGCCAGCTGCATCACATATTCCAGATTCCCTTCATGGGAGCCGTGCAGGCGGGTCCCGTAGGTCGATTCGAGCACCACATAGTCCGCGTCCTCCACCGGCTGCGGATCGCGGATCAGCGGCCGGCGGGAATTGCCGACGTCCCCGCTGAAGACGATCTTCCGCGTCTCCCCGCTTTCCGTCAGCCACAGTTCGATATGGGAGGCGCCGAGCAGATGTCCGGCGTCTCCGAAGCGGGCCACGACATTCTCGCCGACCTGGGTCTCCTGATCAAACGGCAGCGGGACAAAGAGCCGGAGGGACTCCTGCGCGTCCTCGATCGTATAGATCGGCTCCGCCTTGCCCTTGCCGGCACGCGCATTCTTCCGGTTCTGCCAGTCGGCTTCTGTTTCCTGAATGCTCGCACTGTCCAGCAGCATGATCCGGCACAGATTTACCGTCGCTTCACTCGCATAGACGCTGCCGCGGAAGCCTTCTTTATAGAGCAGCGGGATATTGCCGGAGTGATCGATATGGGCATGGGTCAGAAAGACGGCTTCGATCTCAGCTGCTTTCACCGGCAGGCTCTGGTTGACGAAGATATCCTTGCCCTGCTCCATGCCGCAGTCGACCAGATACTTATGCGCGCCTACCTCCAGATAGGTCATGGATCCGGTCACCTCATGGGTCGCTCCCAAAAATGTTATCCGCATAAATCTGCTTCTCCTTTCCACTTCTCGTACGCGTCGGCGGCCCCGTTGATCACGAGCGGGACGCCGCCTCCGTTTTCACTCTGCTGTCCGATAAAGACCAGGTTTTTTACCGGGGTCTTATGCGGCGGGTTTTTCTGTTTCCAGATCGGAACCGTCCCGCCGAACGAGGACTTGCTCATATGGGTAAGGCGGCGGTAATCCTCCGCCGTCATGATCTTCTTCGTCACGATATGGTCCGAAAGGCCGGGCAGATGCTTTTCCGCCAGGCGGATCAGCCGGTCCGCGTATTCTTCCTTCTTTTCCTCCCAGCTGCCTTCCCGCAGGCGGTCCGGACACACCGTGTAGATGGTCACGCAGTGACAGCCGGCCGGGGCAAACGCCGGCGCGTGCCGGTCCGGGAAATAGATGAGATACCCGTCCCCGCCGCCGTGGTACACGCCGTTCCGGAGTTTTTCCACCGCTCCGTGCAGATCATAGCTGCCGTAATAATAACACAGACAGGGCTTCTGGTATACGGACGGATCAAAATCCACCCCGAGATGGACCATAAACACGGCTTCCATCGGCCGAAAGCGCTTCAGAATATCCCGGTAGGCATCGTCCAGATACGCTTCTCCCACCGTTTGTTCAAAGAAATCCCGGGCGCTGCCGGCCCCGACGACGGCGTCGGCGTATACTACGCGGCCGTCCGAGAGCCGAACGCCCGCTGCCTTTCCGTCCTCCACCAGTACTTTTTCTGCCACGGTTTCCGGAAGGAAGGTCCCGCCGTGCGCCAGGATATATTCGCACAGCGCTTCCGGCAGCTTCTGGCAGCCGCCGGTGATCACCCGGTAATCCGAGTACAGCTTCTTTTTGCCCCGGCCGGTAGGGATCCGCTTATCGAAGGCCGTCTCCGTATTCACAAAGGGAAGGAGCAGGCAATGCACCTCCTCCGGATCCGCACAGAAATCCGCCAGGATCCCGTTGAAGATCAGCCGCAGCCGCTCATCCGAGAAGAGCTTTTCGGTGAACGCACGGCAGTTCATGTTTTCGTACGGTTTGATTTTCCGGTACGCACGCGCCATTTTCAGCATCGTCAGGGCCGACGGCTTTTCCCCGGCCAGAAAGCGCAGCTTCGTCAGGGCATCGTAAAAGCGGTAATACTCGTCGATCCCTCTCCGGTCCGCCGGAAACAGTGCTTTGAGGCGTTTTTTCCGCCAGTCCGGGCCTTCATAACATTCGGGCGGGTTCAGGGAAAAGTCCGGGGTGCACAGCCCCCTGTCTTCCCGCTGCGTCTCCAGCCGGATCCCGAGTTCCTTTAAGAAACGCCACACGGAATCTCCCGGTGCGAGATCCGTCAGGAGCAGCGGCCCCTGTTCGAAGCAGAAGCCATCCTGCCGGGCCAGCGTCAGGACTCCGCCGGGCTCTTTGTTTTTATCGATCAGCAGGACCTCGTGGCCGTCCCGCGCCGCCAGAGCGCCGAAGGAGAGCCCGCCCAGTCCGGCCCCGATGATCACGATCTTCATATGCCTTCCTCAGAAATCGCTTCGTAGTCCACGCCCATGGTCTCCTTCACCTTCCGTCCCAGAAGGATGACAGAGATCAGGATGCAGGGCAGGGCAAAGACCGAGCAGACCAGCCAGAGCGGCAAAAACAGCATCCCGATGTTCACAAAGGCAAAGCCGGCCGCCATGCCGATATACACCAGCAGGCCCTCCGCGCCGATGATCGAGGCCCGGATATGCGTCGGCACCATCTCGGTGGAAATGATCTCCATATAGTCCCGGCCGATCCAGTACCCGCCCAGATACAGGCCGTATCCGATCCCGACCACCGCCGGGCTCCAGAGCCCGTTCGCACTGACCACAAAGAGGACAAAAGCCGCTGCGCAGATCAGGCCGAACAGCAGCACCGTCTTTTTCCGGCCGATCCTGTCTGCCAGGAAGCCGGAGATCATGACCGCCGCGCAGTAGATAAACGGATAATAAAACTCGGCCGTGGTAATGGCTTCGGTGGTCATATTCGCGCGGTGCATGATCGATTCGTAATTGGTCATCGCGATAATGGCCGCGTCGAACAGCATCTTGATCAGGATCAGCGTGCGCAGATCCTTCCGTTTAAAAATATATTTGATGGCCGGAATGATGCCCGCCTTCGTCTCTTTTTCAGGCTTTCCATCTTCATCCGCGGCCGCGGCGGATTCCCGCTCCAGCTGCGCGATCCGCTTTTCCTGAAACACGCGCGTTTCTTTCACCAGCAGGGCGATCAGCACCACCACGCCGAGGCCGAAGAGCCCCGGGAGCAGATAGACGTTGCGCCACTTGGCCGGGTCGTTCTGCATGAGGGTGGCCCGCATGGCCGGGATCGCGACGGCGGATAGCCCGCCGATGCCTTTGAGCAGGCTGTAGACCGTCGCCCGCTTCTCCTTCGGCGCCTCCTCAAGGACGTACAGGATCTGGATATCGCTGCCGATAAAGAAGGACAGCATGAAGCTCCCGATCAGGAAGACCAGGTAACTGCGGCAGGAAAAGATGATCAGCAGCCCGGACGCCATGCCGAGCGCGGAAAGCACGAACAGCGGCTTCCGCCCAATGCGGTCCGCCAGTGATTTATAGAACGGCGCGAGCAGCGCGATCACATAGCCGATCAGGCTGATCGTATTGTGCAGCGCCAGCCCGGACTGGTAATCGTAGCTTTTGCCGAAGACTTTCCCGTTGACGAAGAACTCCGTAATGTAACTCGACGTGATATTCGTCCCGATGTTGGTCGCCAGATTGTCCAAAATATCCGTCAGGACGATCACGAGCAGCAGCACGGCAAAATAGCCCGCATAGCGCGCCTTCGCGCGCTGCGCGGTCAGCTTTTCCAGTTCCTTTTGTCTCCGGTCCTGTCCATCTCCGGCTTCTGTTTTCATAAAACTCCCCTGCATATACAGACACGGTCTCTTTATTGATTATTATTTTACGAAAAACCGCCCTGTTTTGCAAGGACAAAACAGGGCGGATATGACGATTTGTCAGATTTAATGCGTGCGGGTGCGGATCTCCTCGCTGATCTTCGCGATAAAATCAGCCAGGGGCTGCGCGCCGAGATCGCCTTCCGAGCGGGAACGCACGGCTACGGTGCCGTCTTCCGCTTCCTTCTGGCCCACGATCAGCATGTACGGGATCTTCTGGCTCTGCGCCTCGCGGATCTTGTAGCCGATCTTCTCGCCGCGGCGGTCGAGCTCCACGCGGATCTGCGCGTCTTCCAAGGCTTTGTTCACCTGCTCGGCATAGTCCATGTATTTATCCGAGATCGGAAGGACCTTCACCTGCACCGGCGCCAGCCAGGTCGGGAAGTTCCCCATGGTCTCCTCGATCAGGTAGGCCATGAAGCGGTCCAGCGAGCCCAGGATCGCCCGGTGCAGGACGACCGGTGTGCGTTCCACGTTGTCCTTGTCGATATAGGTCAGATTGAAGCGCGCCGGCAGGCAGAAATCCAGCTGGCAGGTGGAAAGCGTGATCTCCGGGCCGATGGCGGGCTTCACGTTGACGTCCAGCTTCGGACCGTAGAACGCGGCCTCGCCGATCTCCTCGGTATAGTCCAGCTGCAGATCGTTCAGCACTTCGCGGAGCGCGTTCTCCGCCGTGTTCCACATCTCATCGTCGTCATGATACTTCACTTTATCCGCCGGATCGCGCAGGGAGAGGATGCAGCGGTAATTCGTAATGCCGAAATCCCTGTAGGTATCAAAGATCAGATCCACGACCTTGGAGAATTCTTCCCTGATCTGCTCCGGTGTGACGAACAGGTGCGCGTCGTTCTGGCAGAAATGGCGCACGCGTTCGATCCCCTTGATGGTCCCGGACGCCTCGAAGCGGAAATCGTGAGCGATCTCGCCGATCCGGATCGGCAGATTCCGGTAAGAATGCGGCTGGTTCGCGTAGATCCGCATATGGTGCGGGCAGTTCATCGGACGCAGCACATACACCTCATCCTCCACTTCCATGGCCGGGAACATATTGTCCTTGTAATGATCCCAGTGGCCGGAGGTCTTGTAGAGATTCACCGTCCCGACGCAGGGAGTCAGCACGTGCTGGTAGCCCAGTCTGATCTCCTTGTCGCGGATATAGTTTTCCAGCAGGCGCCAGACGGTATAGCCCTTCGGCAGGAACATCGGCATGCCTTTGCCGACGAGCTCGTCGGACATAAACAGCTGCAGTTCCTTGCCGAGCTTGCGGTGATCGCGCTTCTTCGCCTCTTCGAGAAGGCGTTCATACTCTTCCAGTTCTTCCTTCTTCGCAAAGGCCGTCGCGTAGATCCGGGTCAGCATCTTGTTTTTCTCGCTGCCGCGCCAGTAAGCGCCGGCGAGGTTTAAGAGCTTGAACGCCTTGCCGACGCCCTTCGTGCTCATCAGATGAGGGCCCGCGCACAGGTCGGTAAAATCGCCCTGGCGGTAGAAGCTGATGGCAGCGTCCTCCGGCAGGTCTTCGATCAGCTCGACCTTGTACGGCTCTTCCGCCGCTTTGGCCCAGGCTACGGCTTCTTCCCGGGGCAGCTCGAAGCGCTCCAGGGGCAGATCCGCCTTGATGATCTTCTTCATTTCCTCTTCGATCTTCGGCAGATCATCCGCAGAGATAGGCTGCTCAAAATCGATATCGTAATAGAAGCCGTCCGCGATCGAAGGGCCGATGGCAAGCTTTGCCGTCGGATACAGATGCTTGACCGCCTGAGCCATCACGTGCGAAGCGGTATGGCGCAGCGCCGAAAGCCCCTCCGAATCCTTCGCGGTCAGAATACTCAGCTCCGCATCCTCTTCAACCAGGGAGCGGAGGTCTTTGAATTCTCCGTTGATCTCGGCCAGACAGGCCATTCTCGCCAGTCCTTCGGAAATGTCCTTCGCGATATCGATCGCGCGCATCGGCTGATCGTATTCCCAGACCGAACCGTCTTTTAATGTGATTTTCATGCTTTTCTCCTTTCCTGGCGAGGGCGTTTATCCGGAAATAAAAAACGCCCCCGGACTGCAGTCCTGCTGCATGTCAGGGACGAGCTGTACCCGCGGTTCCACCCTGTTTCCTTTATCTAAAAAGATAAAGGCTCTTTCTTGACTTTTCACGGAGTCACCCGGGCCGGATTGGGGCCGCTCGGAGATGGTCTTCAGCCGGGTCCTCACAGAACGCTTCCAGCCACGGCGTTCCTCTCTGGGTGAAGCAGCCGACCTACTCTTCTCGTCAACGCTTTAATCGGTTTACGAATGTTTAGTTTAGCACAATCTGCCGGAAAGTCAAGTAAAAACTTGCCCTCTCCCGGATACGGGAGAGGGCGGCTTTTTGGCTTTATGCCTTCCAGAGGCCGTGCAGATTGCAGTGTTCGAACACAGCTTCCAGCTCGTCGCCTTCCGCCAGCACAAAACTTGCCTTCGGCGAAGCGCCGGGCACCAGCTTCTTCATCTGGCATCCGTATTTGGTCTGGATGGCAATGAATTCGATATAATGTGCTTCCAGCATGGGATGCTCCACCGATCCGACCGTAACATTGACCGTGCTGCCTTCCACTTCCACCGCCGGCACATGCTTTTCCAGCGACGCGTCCGTCGTTCCCGCATTCAGTTCTTCCATCGGCTGGCCGCAGCAGTAAAAATCACAGCCTTTTTTCTTAACGGCCAGAACCATCTGCCCGCATTTTGCGCATTTAAAAAATCTCAGTTCCATCTTTGTACCTCCTGTTGCGATATCGCTGATTATGTCGTCATTATGCCAGAATGGCAGGGTGCCTGATCATTCCCGGCCGCGGATCTCCCGCTCCGCCTGCCGCTTCATATCATTTTGCTGCAGGGCTTCCCGCTTATCATAGAGCTTCTTGCCCTTGGCCAGCCCGATCTCCACTTTGACGCGCTGTCCCTTAAAGTAGACCCGCAGCGGCACGATCGTATAGCCTTTAACGCTGACCCCGGCCTTCAGCTTGCGGATCTCATAGTCGTGCAGCAGGAGCTTGCGGACGCGCAGCGGATCCCGGTTGAAAATATTGCCCTTCTCATAGGGGCTGATATGCATACCGTGAATAAAGATCTCCCCGTTCTTTTCCTTTATGAACGATTCCTTCAGGGAGCATTTCCCCATGCGAAGAGATTTCACCTCCGTACCGGCCAGGGAGATCCCCGCCTCATAGGTCGCTTCGATGAAATAGTCGTGGTATGCCTTCTTATTGTTGGCGATAAGTTTTCCGCTGTCTTTGCTCATGCCTGTTCCGTTTCACTTTTTCTTTACAGAAAGGGGTATGGCTCAGCCACACCCCTTTCCAGTCGGTCCGCGATCCTGCCCTGATTTATTTTACAAACTGCTGCAGGATATTGATGGCCAGTGCAAAAACGATGAAGCAGGCCAGTGCGATCCGGGTAAACTTTCTCAGCTTTCCTTCCCTGGTACGGCCGCTGTTTTTCGCCGCATAGCTGGACTCGCTGAAGCCGCCCGCGATAGAGCCGCTTAAGCCTCTTTCATTGCCTTCCTGCATCATGACCAGGACGATCAGGGTGATGCTGACAAGAACCAGTAATATCGTTAAAATGGTGATAACAACCTGCATCGGGTTAACCTCCTCAAATCGTGCCTGTGTATTTTATCACTGTCCCAGACAGAATGCAAGCACTTTTTCAGACTGAAAAGCTTGTTTTTGGCCGTGATCGTCAGGCACGAAGCTCGATTCCCAGCTGCCCGAGGCCGTTCAGGATCTTGTTCATCACGCCGGTGATATCCTTCTCTTCCAGCGTGCGGTCTTTGGCACGGAATACCAGCTTATAAGCCACGGATTTCTTTCCGGCGCCGACCTGCTCACCTTCGTAGACGTCGAAGAGCTCCACGCTCTCCAGGATCTTTCCGCCGCGCTGCCAGAGCATCTTCTCCACCGTGCCCACATTCAGGCTCTTGTCCATGACCATGGAAAGGTCGCGCGTCACCGCCGGGAAGCGGGCAATGCCTTCATACTTCTTATTGTCCAGATTCGTGAAGGGCAGGATCGCCGGCATATCCAGCACCGCGATATACGCGCGGGTATTCAGGTCAAAGGCTTCCGCCGTCTTCGGGTGGACCTCGCCCAGATAGCCGACGGTCTCTCCGTCATAGCGGATCACGTCCTGGCGGCCCGGATGGAAGAACGGGAAGCGCCCGTCGTTTTCATACTCGGCCCGGGCCTTCATGCCGGCCTTACGGAAGAACTCTTCCGCCACGGCTTTCAGCGTAAAGAAGTCGCCCTCCCCGTAGAAGCCGAAGGTCAGCTGCATCCGCTCATCCGGCAGTTCCGTGACCGGGACCGCCTTCGGAAGATAGATATTGGCCAGCTCGTAAAGCCGCACGTTTTTATTGCGGCGGTTATAGTTCGTCGCCAGGGAGCTCAGCATCCCGCCCAGTGAGATCGTCCGCATGATGCTGTAATCTTCGCCCAGCGGATTTAAGATCGTGACCGCCTGCCGCAGCGGGGAATCCGCCGGCAGCCTCAGCTTATCCCAGACCTTCGGGCTTTCAAAGGAATAATTCATGCCCTGGCTGAAGCCGCAGTATTCCAGTACGTCCCGCGCCACATTTTCCACGCGGGCCTTGTAGGAAAGCTTGCCTGCCGTGGCTTCGCCGGTCGGGAGCGTCGTCGGGACGTTGTCATAGCCGAAGAAGCGCGCCACTTCCTCCGCCAGATCCGCTTCGCACTCCAGATCCTGGCGGAAGGTCGGAATCTTCACAACGCGGCGGTCCGCGTCATATTCCAGTTCGAGCGGCGGGAAATAGGAAAGCATGGTCTCTTCGGAAAGATCCGTGCCCAGGAAATCATTGATCCAGTCGGGACGGAAAGCGATCTCCTTCTTCTCCGGCGCTTTCGCGTACACGTCCACCTTGCCGCCGACGACTTCGCCGCAGCCCAGCTCCTCCACCAGCGCGCAGGCACGGTTCACGGCCGCTTCGGCATTTTCCGGGTCCAGGCCCTTTTCGAACTTGCCGGAGGAATCGGTCCGAAGGCCCAGCCGCTTGGAGGAGAGCCGGATATTGGTCCCGTCGAAGCAGGCGCATTCGAAGACCATGGTGCGGACGTCATCCGTGATCTTGGAGTTGTTGCCGCCCATGATGCCGGCGAGCGCGATCTCTTTTTCGGCGTCGCAGATCATCAGGATATTGGAATCCAGCTTCCGGGGCTGGCCGTCCAGCGTTTCGAAAACGTCCCCGTCCGCGGCCCGGCGCACGATGATTTTGTGGCCGGCAATCTGGTCATAGTCGAAGGCGTGCATCGGCTGTCCGAACTCTTCCATCACGTAGTTGGTAATATCCACGAGGTTGTTGATGGGACGGATGCCGCTCGCCCTAAGGCGCCGCTTCATCCACTCGGGAGACGGGCCGATCTTGATGTTTTTGACCACGCGCGCGATATACCGCGGGCAGAGCGCCGGATCCTGCACGTCGACCGAAATATAATCCGAAGCCTGCTCGCTGTTGCCGGTCTCCGGAACCACCGGCGGCACAAACGGCTTACGGAAGGTCGCGGCCGCTTCGCGGGCGATCCCGAGTACGCTGTAGCAGTCCACCCGGTTGGAGGTGATCTCATATTCAAACACGGTGTCGTGCAGGCCGAGGGCCTCGATCGCGTCGTCCCCGGGTTTGACCCCGCTCTCTTCGGAGAAAACATAGATCCCGTTCTCCGGGGCTTCCGGATAAAAATTGCGGTCGGAGCCCAGCTCTTCGATCGAGCACATCATGCCCGCGCTTTCCACGCCGCGCAGGGCGCCGGCCTTGATCTCAAAGCCGTCCTCCGGATAGTTGCCGCTGTGATCGCCGGCGACTTTCCCGCCGTCCGTTACCACCGCCACCAGCTGGTCCTTCGCCGCGTTCGGCGCGCCGGTCACGATCTGCAGCGGAGAGCCGTTTCCGATATCGACCCGGCATACCACCAGCTTGTTCGCATTGGGATGCGGCTCCAGCTCCAGGATCCGTCCGACGACGATACTCTTCAGGTTCCGGTCATAGCTCGTAAAGCCTTCCACCTTGGTCCCGGAAAGGGTCATTGCATCCGTATATTCCTGCGCCGTGGCGGTCAGACCCGGCACATACGCTTTAATCCAGTTATATGATGTATTCATGGTTTCTCCTCCTCAGAACTGTTTGAGGAATCTGTCGTCGTTTTCGTACAGCAGCCGCATATCGTCGATCTCATACTTTAAGAGCGTGATGCGCTCCAGCCCGATCCCGAAGGCGAAGCCGGAATACTCTTCCGGATCAATGCCGCTCATGCGCAGCACCTTCGGGTGCACCATGCCGCAGCCCAGGATCTCGATCCAGCCGCTTCCCTTGCACATCCGGCAGCCCTTGCCGCCGCACTTGAAGCAGCTTACATCCATCTCGGCGCTCGGCTCGGTGAACGGGAAGTGGTGCGGGCGGAACTTGACCTTCGTCTCCTGTCCGAACATCTCCCGCGCGAACTGGGCCAGCGTGCCCTTAAGGTCCGCAAAGGTAATGCCCTTATCCACGACCAGCCCTTCGATCTGATGGAAGGACGGTGAATGGGTGGCGTCCACTTCATCGGAACGGAACACCCGCCCCGGGGCGATGATGCGGATGGGCGGCTTCTGCTTTTCCATCACGCGGACCTGCACCGGCGAGGTCTGCGTCCGAAGCACGATCTCTTTATTTACATAGAAGGTATCCTGCTCGTCCTTGGCGGGGTGATTCGCCGGGATGTTCAGGGCCTCGAAATTGTAGTAATCATATTCGATTTCCGGACCTTCGACCACTTCATAGCCCATCCCGATAAAGACACGCTCCAGTTCCTCGAGCGCGATGGTATTGGGATGGCGGTGTCCGATCTGCGCGGTCTTCGCGGGCATGGTCACGTCGATGGTCTCGGCTTCCAGACGGGCTTCGAGCGCTTTCTCCTGCACCGCGGCCTGGACCTCGGCCAGTTTGTCTTCGATGGCCTTTCGGGTATCGTTGACCCAGCCGCCGACCTTGGGACGGTCTTCCGGCGCGACCTCGCGCATGCCCTTTAAGACTTCGGTCAGCTCGCCCTTCTTGCCGAGATACGCCAGACGGATCTCATTGATGGCGTCGGAGGAAGCGGCGGCCTCGAGCCGCGCCAGAGCTTCTTCCCGGATTTTCTTCAGTTTCTCCTGCATAGTTTCTATCCTCCTGAAAGTGACGGACCTTCCGCCACCGGATATTCCTAAAAAGTATACGCTTCCCGGACGGGAAGCGCAAGTGTTTTTACAGGATTCCTATACGATTCAGACAGATTTCCGATTTTCTCTGCCGTTAATCTGCTGCGGTCAATTCAGCAACCCTTCCTTTTCCAGATGCTTTCTCAGTCCTTTCAGGATCCGGGAGATGCGGGTACGGAGCGCGCCTTCCGAAAGCCCGCTCCAGGCGGAAAGCGCTTCGTACGAGTCCATCCGGCTGAAGCGCCGCACAAACAGCATGCGGTCATTTTTCGGGAGACCGCCCAGATACCCGATGACTGCCTGATGCAGTTCCTCTGCCATCAGCTCATCTTCCACCGGAACGCAGGACGCGGCCAGCGGTTCGATTTCTTCCAGACAGCGCGCATAGGTTTCCGGAGCCCGTTTCAGGCGGGTACGGTCCCGCAGCTTTTTCATAGCCTGGTTGCGAAGGAGCCGGGATGCGTACGCGGGAAGAGAATCCGGAAGCACGGGCGGGATCGTATTCCACAGCGCCAACAAGGTATCATTCACGCATTCCTCGGCGTCCTGCCGGCTTTCCAGAAGCCTTTCCGCGCGTGAAAACAGAAGCGGGCCGTACTTTTCTCCCGTCAGCCGCAGCGCTTCCTCCGAACGAGAAAGGAAGAGGTCAATTAATTCATTGTCCTCCGGTGCCATCTGGACCTCCCGCGCCTTTTTCTGTTGTTTCCTCTTCTGTACTGGCTGCTTCCGGCTCCTCCTTTGAATCGCCGGCGTCTGTCTCCGGATCGTATTCCGAAAGATCGTTTCCTTCTTCCGTGCTTACCGTTTCCGGCTGTTCGGCCTCTGTCAGCGCATCCGGCTTCCGGTTAAGCAGCCGGCTGAGTCCCGCGATCAGAAGGATAAGCAGAAAAGCGGCTGCCGCAGCCGCTTTCAGAACAATTGAAAACCGCGCTTTCTTATCTTCCGGCTGCCAGGCGCTTTCCGCCTCTTCCAGGAGCGCTTCCGGAACATCTCCGATCTTTTCCAGAAAATCTTCTTTCTTCATCCCGTTCCGTCTCCGTCATGTCATATTATTCGCGTTTTCGATCACCTTCCCGCTTTGGGGATCGATCGTAATGCTGAAATACGGCATCCACACACCTTCGGGGACCGTATACAGCAGCTCGCAGACGTAAACGGCTTCACTCCGGATCAGCCGCAGGGTAACATTTACGCTGTCGTCGATCAGTGAATACTGCCGGATGTCCTTCTTTTCCAGAAAGGCTTCCGCTGTTTTTTCAGCGATCTCCAGTGCCTCTTCTTTGCTGACCGATATCCTGAAATTGTCAGGAAAACCGGTATCCTGAAAGACCGCGCTTACCAGCACGCCGTCACAATAATCGACGCAGCCTGCCGATACCTGCACCCCTTGGATCTCGCAGTCGAAATAAAAAGATGTACCGGCCGCGCCTGTTTCTGTACGGACCGTGCACAGGTCCGCAAATGTCTGCCCTTTGATCAGAGCCAGAAGGGCCCGCGCCCGCTCACGCAGCGTATCTGCCGCGGAACCGCCTTTGCCGGCAGGGCTTTTCGTGTCATGCAGAATGTACATGACTTCTTTTTCGGACGGATCGTAAAAAAAGCTGTAATCCCCGCAGCTGTACTTTTTCCTTCCGCTTCCGGTCCCGCTCTGCGCGGCCTGGATTCCTTTATACTCGATCGGTTCCCCTTTCAACTCCGGAGCCACGAGATCCCGGACGGCTTCCACCTTCTGCAGGATGACCGCTCCATCTTCTTTTTCTCTGAGCCTGAAAAACAGGTTGATCCCCAGCAGGAACAAGAAAACCGCTGCCAGAACGGCGGCTCCCAGGCCGATCCATTTTTTTGTATTCATGATCCGCCTCCTTCCGTGAAGCAGCAGGTGCTTCACTTCGTATGTACCCACCTGGAGATCATTGTTACATTTACCAGTCGATTTTACTGGCGATCTTATATTCTCCGCGTTCCAGGGCCCGCAGCATCTGAGCCCGGGCGGTCGTATACTCATCCAGGAACTCGGTGCATCCCATGCGCAGGAAGCCGCCCCGGATGGTGCTCAGGCGGATCAGGTTATCATTCGTGACTACCCCGGTCAGCGGCGCGTTCTTCCTGCTTTCCGCGATGATCTTTTCGATCGCGATATCCGCGGTTTCATTCTCTTTGGTATAAACGATCTTTAGATGCGGCTTTTCTTCCTGCTCGCCCGGATTTCCCGGGACCCGGTAGCCGTCGAAGACCAGGATCACTTCCTTCCCGGTGTAAGCCGCGTAGTTCTGCAGCCGGTGCATCAGTTCATAGCGCGCGGGTTCCAGCTCGGAGCCGGCTTCCTTCATCAGTTCCTCCCAGGCAAAAAGCAGATTGTAGCCGTCAATGATCAGCCGGTCCGGCTGCTGAAAGCGCAGATTGTTATTTTCCTCCGGGACGCCGTACTGATGGACCACCCCGGTCACCTGCGGCCGCTTGATCGGCCCGAATTCCTTCATCATCAGTTCTTCCAGCTCCCGGTCCGAAGCCAGCGAGTCTTTCGGCAGGGCCGAGGCCGGCGCGCCGGGCGCCCGCAGCACCTTCTCCGCATCGTACGAAGCGGAAGGGACCCGGGTAAAATACGGCAGATGCATAAGCCGCGGCACCTCGTACCACGGGATCACGACGCCGGCCCCGTGGCTGCAGAAGACCGAATCCGGAGAATTCTCCAGATCCGCCTCCGGCCGGTAGGGATTGTCCGCCCGCACCGCCTCTTCGTTATGACAAGGCGCTTTGCCGGAAACCTCCAGAGAAATCGTTCCCTGCCCGCTGCTCAGGGAGGAAAGGCGTGCGGCATAGTCCGTCATCTCCGAGACCGGGGCGCGGCCAAGGAGAACCGCCCATTCGCCGTCGGTCTGCTGATCGCTGATCTCCCCGGACCGCAGGCGGATATCATTCATGACCGCACCGGAAAGCCGGTACGGGACCCGGATCCGGAACGAATAAAACGGCTCCAGCAGCTGCGTTTTTCCCGCAGCCGCCGCGGTCATCAGACCCTGCCGCACCGCCCGGTAGGTCGCTTCCCGGAAGTCCCCGCCTTCCGTATGCTTCAGGTGGGACCGCCCGCCCAGGAGCGTGATCTTCACATCTGTGAGCGGCGCACCGATCAGAACGCCCCGGTGCGTCTTTTCCTGCAGATGCGTGAGGATCAGCCGCTGCCAGTTGCGCGCCAGCTTATTCTGATCCGCCCGGTTTTCAAACACGGTTCCGCTCCCGGCCGGAAGCGGTTCCAGAAGGAGATGCACTTCCGCGTAGTGCCGGAGCGGTTCGAAATGCCCCACGCCTTCCACGGCGGCAAGCAGCGTTTCCTTATACAGGACGCGGCCCTTGTCAAAACCGATCTTCAGGCCGAAGCGTTCCGCGGCCAGTGTCTCCAGCACCTCCGCCTGAATCGGCCCCATCAGTTCCGCATGGATCTCCCGCAGCGCGGGATCAAAGCGAAGCTGCAGCGTCGGATCTTCCTCCTGCAGCTGATTCAGCTTCGGCCAGACCTGTTCGGGGGCTTCCCCTCCTTCCAGATTCAGGCGGAAGCGCATGACCGGGGTCAGCAGCGGCAGCGTCTGCTCCGAAAGCGTTCCCAGCCCCTGCCCGGCGGCGGTTTCCGCAAGGCCGCAGATCACCCCGATGTCCCCGGCCGAAAGTACCTCGACCTGTTCGAAGCGGGCCCCGAGATAGCGCCGCAGCGGTCCGGCTTTCTCTGTTTGATCCGCCATGATGCGGATCTCATCCCGCGTGCGGACCTGCCCGGTCAGTACTTTAATATGTGTCAGCCTCGTTCCTTTTTCATCGTAGCTGATCTTATGGACACGGGCTGCGAAGGGAATGGCCTCGTCCCATGTCCGTGCATTTTCTTCGAGCAGCGCCAGCAGCCGGGCAATGCCCTGTTCCTTCAGGCCGCTGCCGAAGCAGACCGGGAACAGGAGCCGCTTTCGGATCAGCTCCCGAATATCCTCCCGGAAAGGGCTCTCTCCTTCCAGATACTTTTCCAGCAGGCTCTCCTCCAGCAGGGCGATCTCCTCCCCGGGATCGGAAAAGCTTTCCGCATCCAGGCAACCGCCGGACAGCTCCTTCTGCAGCTCCGAAAGGATCTCCTCCCGGCTCCGGCGCTCCAGATCCATCTTCGTGACAAAAAGAAACGTCGGCAGCCGGTATGTCTGAAGCAGTTTCCAGAGCGTTCTCGTATGCGCCTGCACGCCGTCCGTCCCGCTGATGACCACAAGCGCGGCATCGGCCGCGGACAGTGTCCGCTCCGTTTCCGCCGAAAAATCCACATGGCCTGGCGTATCCAGAAGATTCAGACGCATATCACCTACCGGAAAACTGGCCTCTCCGGTAAAGATAGTGATCCCGCGGCGCCTCTCCAGCGCCGCGCTGTCAAGCGCCGCATTTCCGTGATCCACCCGACCGGGCAGGCGGATCGCGCCGGCCTGGTGCAGGATCGCTTCCGCCAATGTTGTTTTTCCGGCGTCGACATGCGCGACGACGGCTACAGTCAGCTTCTTCAAAACGGATTTCCTTTCGGGATAAGGGTCAGACGCGGACGATATAGTCTTCTTTTCGGGGCGCAGCGGGACGGAATCCCTCCGGCAGACCGTAGCCGAGGATCACATTTCCGACCCCTTCATAATTTTCGTCCAGCCCCCACTTTTCAGCCAGCGCACGCCCCTCCGGCGTCTGAAAACTTTCGCGGGCCCGGTAAATATAACAGCTGTCCACACCCAGCGCATGGGCGGCATTCATCAGATTTCCCATGACCAGATTCGCGTCATCCCGCGAAGTCGGGATCCGCTTATCCTGAAATACGATCACGACCGTCGGCGCGCCATAGAACGGATCGGCGGCCGCCGGCATGCCGACGGATGTTCTGTTGAGTATGGCCAGTGCATCCCGCGTTTCCTTATCCTGGACCACTACGATTTTCGGAGACTGCTTCCCCATCCCGGTCGGCGCGTACGTCGCGCATTCCAAGATCTGCCTAAGCGTTTCTTCTTCCACCTGCTCCGGCTTATAGGCGCGGCAGCTCCGGCGGCTCAGTAAATTCTGAATCGTCTCGTTCATTTTGGTACCTCCGTTACGATTTCTGTTTTCAGTATAGCACAGGAAGCGAAGAAAATCCTGTTCCGAAAGCACGAAACTTCCGGCTACCGAAAGATTTCCTTCGTCTTTCTTGTCGTTTTTCTGTTTACGCTATATAATAAAGCCATCCTGAATAAGGAGGGTCCATTATGCGAACCATCATGGCTTCCCGGATCACGGAGACCGTAAGCGCGCTCTGCATCCGCGCCAATCTGTATCTTCCCGATGACGTCCGGGACGCGCTGCAAAAAAGCTGCCGCGAGGAGCCCTGGCCGCTCGCCAGATCCGTGCTGGAACAGCTGGATATCAATCAGGCGCTCGCCGCCGAAAAAAGCCGTCCGATCTGCCAGGACACCGGCATGGCCTGCCTGGATGTCGAACTGGGGCAGGATGTGCACATCGAAGGCGATCTGGAAGAAGCCCTGCAGGAAGGCGTCCGGAGGGGCTACACCGAAGGATACCTGCGCAAATCCATCGTCGCGGATCCGCTGCGCCGGGTCAATACGGAAGATAACACGCCGGCCTTTATCACCTGGCATCTTGTTCCGGGCGAGCACCTGCGCATCACCATGATGCCGAAGGGCTGCGGTTCCGAAAACATGAGCCGGCTGGCCATGCTGAAACCGGCCGACGGGGCCGAAGGCGTACGGAATTTCGTGCTGGAGACCGTCCGCGAGGCCGGCTCCAACCCCTGTCCGCCCATCGTGCTGGGCATCGGGATCGGCGGGAGCTTCGATAAAGTCGCGGCGCTGGCTAAGCACGCGCTGCTCCGCCCGCTGACCGACCGGAACCCGGATCCGTTTTACGCGGCCCTTGAAGAACAGTGGCTGGCGGATATCAATGCGCTCGGCATCGGTCCGCAGGGCTTCGGCGGACAGACGACCTGCCTCGGCCTCGCCATCGAAGCCGCCCCGACCCATGTCGCCGCCCTGCCCGCCGCGGTCTGCATCAGCTGCCATGCCACGCGCCGCATGAGCGCCGAACTGTAAGGAGGCCGTTATGGAATATCATCTGACACTGCCGCTTACCGAAGAAGAACGCAGCCGGCTGCGCGCCGGCGATCTGGTCTATCTTTCCGGGACCGTCTATACGGCGCGGGACGCCGGCCATGCCCGCCTGACCGCGCTGCTGGACGAAGGAAAAGAGCTCCCCTTCCCACTCCGGGACGCCGCCGTTTATTATGTGGGGCCGACCCCGGAAAAACCCGGGGAGATCATCGGCTCCGCCGGGCCGACAACCAGCGGCCGCATGGATCCGTATACGCCCCGGCTGCTGGATCTCGGTCTGAAGGTGATCATCGGCAAGGGAAAGCGGAACCGGGCCGTACAGGAAGCGCTGATCCGCAATAAAGCGCTGTATTTTGCCGCGCTCGGCGGCGCCGGAGCTTTAATTGCCGACTGCATTACGGCAGCGGAAACGATCTGCTGGGAGGATCTCGGCTGCGAAGCGCTGCGTAAACTGACGATCAAAGAGCTTCCGCTCACGCTCGTGCTGGATACGGTCGGCGGAAACCTGTATGAAAGCGGCCCCGCCGCGTATCTGGCATCGGAACAGCAGGGATGAGCTCCGATTCTGCAGGAAACCTTTCCCGTGAAAAGGCGGATAAGAAATCTTCGACAATAAAAACAGCGGCGATGGTACCCCATTACCGCTGTTTTTTGCGCTTACCGCATCGGTCAATGAATGATCTTATACACGATGGGTTCCGGCTCCGGACGCTTCCGGCTCCAGGATAATGCGTCCAGATAGGCGGCTTCCGCGTCATCCAGCGATTCCTCATGCTCCGTGAAAAGCTTCGCCAGCGGCTCGCCTTTCTTCACGTGGTCCCCGGTCTTGGCATAAAGATAGATCCCGGCCGCGAAATCGATGTCATCGCCCTTCTGCCGCCGGCCTGCCCCCAGCTGGCCGGCCACGTTGCCGATCCGTTCCGCATTCATCTTTTCGATATACCCGCTCTTCGGGGAGCGAATCACGCGGGAAAAAGCTGCTTCTGGGAAAAGGGAAGGGTCTTCCGCAAAACGGACGTCTCCGCCCTGCGCCGTGATCCATTCTTTGAACTTCTTATACGCCGCGCCGCTTTCCAGCGTTTCTTCCGCCATGGCCCGGCCTTTCTCCGGCGGGATCTTCAGGCAGAGCGAGAGCATCTCTCCCGCCAGCGCAAGGCACACCTCCTTGAGGTCTCCCTGCACTTCTCCTTTCAGGACCCCGATGGCTTCCTGCACTACCAGCGCGTTGCCGACGGCATGCCCGAGCGGCTCGTCCATATTGGTGATCAGCGCGGACATATTCCGGCCGCACGCCCGGCCGATCGTCACCATCTTTTCCGCGAGAACCGTGGCTTCTTCCACCGTTTTCATGAATGCGCCGCTGCCGACCGTGACGTCCAGCACGATCGAATGCGCCCCGGCGGCCAACTTCTTGGACATGATGCTGGAAACGATAAGCGGGATCGCCTCCACGGTCGCGGTCACGTCCCGCAGGACGTAAAGCCGCCTGTCCGCGGGAGCCAGCTCCTTGGTCTGCCCGACAACGGTCACCCCGACTTCCCGGCTCTGCTTTAAGAACATCCCGATCGTCTCTTTCGTCTGAAAGCCCGGGATCGATTCCAGCTTATCGATGGTACCGCCGGTGTGCCCCAGCCCGCGGCCGCTCATCTTGGCCACGATCCCGCCACAGGCCGCAACCAGCGGCGCAAGGATCAGCGTGGTCTTATCGCCGACGCCCCCGGTGGAATGCTTATCCACGGAGAGATCGCCGAATTCGCTCAGATCGATCTGATCCCCGGACTCGGCCATATAGCGGGTCAGCAGCGCCGTTTCCTCATCGTTCATCGACTGAAAGACGATCGCCATGCACAGGGCTGTCAGCTGATAATCCGGGATCGAACCGTCCGTCGTGCCATTTACCACAAAACGGATCTCGTCCTCCGTCAAAGCCTCTCCCATGCGTTTCTTGTGAATAATATCGACCATTCTCATATCCGCACCTCAAGAATCAATGAAAACTATCCAGATCAAACCGCAGCGGCAGGATCTGGTCCAGCGTATACACTTCCATGCGCCCTTCCGAAGCGTAAAGGATCACTTCAAAATCTCCCCCGCAGAACTCGCTCATGACCTGCCGGCAGACCCCGCAGGGCGGGCAGACCTCTTCCGGCTCGCGGTCTTCCATGGCGCCGCAGATCGCGATCGCGGCAAATTCCCGCTCGCCTTCACTGACCGCCTTGAAAAAGGCTGTCCGTTCCGCGCAGTTGGACGGGCCGTACGCGTTATTTTCCACATTGCAGCCGGTATAGATCCTGCCGTCCTTTGTCAGCAGCGCAGCGCCGGTCGCGAAATGCGAATAGGGGCAGTATGCGTTCTTCCGGGCCTTCAGCGCTTCCCGGCAAAGCTCTTCCCGGTCAATCATGCCTGCTCCTTTGCGATTTTGACCAGACGGCTGGTCCCGAGGCGCGACGCCCCGAGCGCCAGGAAATCCTCGGCGTCCTTCAGGTCCGCGATCCCGCCGGCGGCCTTGATCCGGACGTCCGGCCCGACGTGCGCCGCAAAAAGCGCCACATCCTCCCGGGTCGCGCCGGCAATGGAAAAGCCGGTCGACGTCTTGATGAAATCCGCGCCGGACTCGGTCACGATCTCACACATCCGGATCTTTTCCTCTTCGGTCAGGAGGCAGGTCTCGATGATCACCTTCAGAATGTGTCCCGCGCAGGCTTCCTTCACCGCTTTGATCTCGGCCAGCACATCGTCGTAGCGCCGGTCCTTCACCCAGCCGATATTGATGACCATATCGATCTCATCCGCGCCGTTCGCCACCGCGTCGGCCGTCTCGAAGACCTTGACCGCCGTGGTGGAATACCCGTTCGGGAAGCCGATGACCGTGCAGACGGCCAGGCGGTCTCCCACATATTCCTTCGCCTGCTTCACGAAGGAAGCCGGGATGCAGACGGAAGCCGTATGATAGGCGATCCCGTCGTCGCAGAGGGCGTGAATCTGTTCCCAGGTCGACTCCTGCTTTAAAAGGGTGTGATCGCAGGCGGATAAAATATCCTGTAATGTGAACTGACTCATAATGATACTCCTGTTCTGTTTCAAGTTATAGATTGACATTCTGACTGTGCCGCGGCCCGGTCTCCCTTTCCCGGGGAAGGCGGTCAGACCAAGTTTTCTCCTATGGTGACGCTCCGGATCCGGGACATTTCCGTGATCAGCGCCTGCATGCTTTTGGCGTCCCCGGCCGTCTGGAGTTCCTTCTGCAGATAAGCCTTTCTCAGCCGCTGCAGGCTCTCGCTCAGCACCCGGCTCTTCTGGGCGGGCGAAGCCGACTCGCTGAAGGAACGGCTGAAAATGGCGGCCGCCAGCTTGCTGTCCTCTTCACTTTCCAGATAACGGTTCAGGACTGTTGCCGGAAGCAGCACCTCCCGCTGTCCCTTCTCCTGAAGGATATAGCGGAAGATCTCGCGGTACAGCTGCAGCGGGAAATCCTCTTCCCGGATCGTTTCCCGGAGCTTTTCCGGAGAAGCCGGCCCCGTCGCGGCCCAGTTTAACAGTACCTGGGAAGCCGTCAACAGACCCTCGTCCCGTTCCGGCCGAGCGCGAAGGCTCAGCGCTTCCTCGCTCAGATCAACCGATTCCGGACGTTCCGAACTGATCCGCCCGTTGCCGATCCGTCCGACCAGCCCTTCCATCCGCTCCCGCGAGATCTCCTGCCGCTCGCAGACGGCGCTCAGATAATTATCCCGCTCCAGCGGATCCTCAAACGTGACCAGTTCTTCCGCCAGTTTTTTATAATAGGCCGTCCGCTCCGCCGGATTCTGCAGGTTATAGCCGCTTTTCCAGACGTCCGACTGATACAGGAAGAAATTCAGCGCGTCTTCGATCCGCTTTTCAAAAGCCTCGGTCCCCTCATGGACGATGAATTCATCGGGATCCTTATACGGTTTTAAATCCAGGACCCGGATGCCCAGCCCCGCTTCCCGGAGGATCGGGATCGCCCGCATGGCCGCCTTGATGCCGGCCGCGTCGCTGTCATAGCAGAGGATCACCTGATCGGTATAGCGCTTTAGGAGCAGCGCATGGCCGCCCGTGAGCGCGGTCCCCAGCGAAGCCACGGCTGCATCGATCCCCGCCTGATGCACGGAGATCACATCCATGTATCCTTCACAGAGCAGAAGGTACGGCCGCCTGGTGGCACGCGCCAGATGCAGCGCGTACAGGTTCCCCCCCTTATCGAAGAGCGGCGTCTCGGGCGAATTCAGGTATTTCGGCTCAATCGGCTCCATGACCCGGCCGCCGAAGCCGATCACCCGGCTGTTCCGGTCCATGATCGGGAACATCACGCGGTTGCGGAAATAGTCATGCGCGCCGCTCTGCTCCTTAAAGCGTGCCAGTCCGCCGACCTTGAGCTCCTCATCCGAGAATCCCTTTTCCTTCAGATACCGGTACAGCGCGTCATAGCTGTTCGGCGCGAAGCCCAGGCCGAACTTCTGCAGCGTCTCGCGGCTTAAGCCCCGCCGGCTCAGATACGCCAGCCCTTCCCGGCCGGCCTCTCCGCGCAGCTGGTAAAAATAAAACTTCGCGGCCTCTCCGTTCAACTGCAGCAGGCGGCTGCGCAGGCTCTCCCGCTCCTTCTCCTGCGAGGTCATCTCCCGCTTCGGCAGCGTGATGCCCACCCGGGACGCAAGATGCTCCATCGCCTCGGTAAAATTATAGTTTTCATAGTTCATCAGGAAGGTCACGACATTGCCGCCCGCCCCGCAGCCGAAGCAGTAATACATCTGCTTGGACGGAGACACACTGAACGAAGGCGTCTTTTCGCTGTGGAAAGGACAGCAGCCGAAATAATTCGCGCCTTTCCGGGTCAGTTTTACCCGCGCGCCGATCACCGCCACGATATCGTTGCGGCTTCGCACTTCTTCAATCAGTTCTTCCGGGTAAAAGGGCATCTGTCAACGACCTTTCCTGATACACAAAAGATATCCGTTTAATACTCCCATCCTTTCGGGAGGAAGAGTTCTTTGTATTTCGCGATCGCGTAATCGTCCGTCATTCCGGAAATATAATCGCAGACCGCGCGGCACCACGGCTCCTGATACATCCAGACCGCCTCCACATATTCCCGGGGAAGCAGCTCCGTGTGCTCCATATAAAACTGATACAGGCTGGCTACCAGCTGCTGCGCCTTGCCCTCTTCTTCCTTAGGCTTGCTGTTGGTATAGATCCGGTCGAACATGAACTGCCGAAGGCCGCCCACCGCCTCCTGGATCCGCGGCTTCATGGTCACCGCCGGCTTGCCCAAAGAAGGATCGATGATCCCCCGCACCATGGTATCCAGGCGTTCGCGTACGCTGTGCCCGAGCACCGCCGTGCATTCCACGGGCAGCATCTCCTCGGTCAGGAGGCCGGCGCGCATCGCGTCGTCGATATCGTGGTTGATGTACGCGATCTTGTCCGAAAGCTGGACGACCTTGCCCTCCATGGTCATGGGCGTGCCGTCCAGGCGGTGCTGGAAGATCCCGTCCCGCACTTCCCGGGTCAGATTCAGGCCTTTTCCGTCTTTTTCCAGCCGTTCCACGACCCGGATCCCCTGATCGTAGTGTGAAAAGCCTTCGGGACAGACCTCGTTCAGCACGCGCTCTCCGGCGTGTCCGAAGGGCGTATGCCCCAGATCGTGCCCCAGGGCGATCGCTTCGGTCAGGTCTTCATTGAGGCGCAGCGCCCGCGCGATGGTCCGCGCGATCTGCGCCACCTCCAGGGTATGCGTGAGGCGCGTCCGGTAATGGTCTCCGGTCGGCGCCAGAAAGACCTGGGTCTTATGCTTTAAGCGGCGGAATGCCTTGCAGTGCAGGATCCGGTCCCGGTCCTGCTGATAGCAGGTACGGATCGGACAGGGCTCGTCCGGCTTATCCCGTCCCAGCGACGTTACGCTGAGTGCCGCGTACGGCGACAGTATCGCTCTCTCGATCGCTTCCGTCTCTTCCCGGATAGTCATGGTCTCTCCTTTTTACGCGCGCGCTTCCAGATGCTTGTCCAGCCAGTCGATCACGTCGCGGTATACGTCCTCGCGGTCGGTCTCGTTCAGGACCTCGTGCATATCGTCCTTATACAGGAAAATATCCACATCCGTCATGCCCCAGACCTTGCAGCGGTTGTAGGCCTTCAGCACGCCCTTGGACTTGGCGCCGACCGGGTCCTTCATCCCGGAGATAAAGAGCACCGGGAAATCCTTGGCGATCTTGTCTTTATCCTTTTCCAGCGCCAGCTGTTCCAGCAGCTGGAAGAAATCCTTAAACGCGCCGACCGTAAAGGGCTGGCCGCAGAGCGGATCCGCCTTGTAGGCCTCGACGATCTCCTTCCGGGTGCAGAGCCACTGGTCGAGCGTCCCGTAGCTGCCGAGCGCCATATTTTCCACAAATTTGCTGCGGAAATGGTCGCCCTTGAACTGTCCGGTGAGCTGCGCCAGCCGCTTGCCCACATGCACCAGCATGTAGGGATTCTGCCCGGTCCCGCTGAAGATCGCACCGGCCAGTTCGCGCGGATAGATGGTGATATAGCGGCGGGCAAAAAAGGACCCCATGCTGTGGCCGAGCAGGTAGACCGGCTTGTCCGGGAATTCTTTTTTGCCGCGGAGCGTGAAGCTGTGCATATCGCGCAGCACGCACATATAGCCCTTCTCTTCGGCAAAGTAGCCCAGCTCCTCCGGCCCGGTGACCGACTGTCCGTGCCCCAGATGATCGTGTCCGATCACGCCGAAACCGTGTTCACACAGGACCCGGGCGAACTCATCGTAGCGGCCGATATATTCCTCCATGCCGTGTATCAGCTGGACGACCGCCTTCACTTTTCCCTCCGGCTTCCAGATATAACCGTGCAGCGTTGTCTTCTCGTCCGAAGACGGAAGGAATATTTCTTCACGAGTGATCATAGTGCTCTCCTTTTCTTTATGCTCAGACCGCGGCCCTTCTCCGCCGATCCATTGCTCGATATACGGCCGCATATTCTGCGCGGCCCTTCCCCGGTGGCTGATCGCGTTTTTCTGTTCCGATGTGAGTTGCGCCGTGGTGCAGCCTCTTTCCGGAAGATAAAAGATCGGGTCGTAGCCGAACCCGCCTTCCCCGGCGATCTCATATCCGATGATCCCGTCGATCCGGCCTTCCGCGACAAATTCTCCCGCTTCGGTCACCAGCGCCATTACGCAGCGGAAATCCGCGCCGCGCTTTTCCTCCGGCACGTCTTTCAGCTGCTCCAGGATGGAATCATTTTTGACGGGATAGGGGGTATCTTCTCCCATAAAGCGGGAAGAATACACGCCCGGGCCACCGTCAAAGGCGTCGATCTCCAGCCCGGAGTCATCCGCCAGGACCGCCCGGCCCGTGGCCTCAAAGATCGTCCGCGCCTTTATCAGGGCATTCTCCTCGAAGGTGGTACCGTTTTCTTCGATCTCCTGCGTCCAGCCGATATCCTTTAAACTCAAAATCGTTACCGGCAGGTCCGCGTACATGGCGCGGATCTCCCCGGCTTTGTGATCGTTATTCGTGGCCAAGATCAGTTCTTTCATCATTTTTAGTCTTTCTTCGGCGGTCTGGCACCGCGGAATTCATAAAAGTAGGTTTTCATCATTCCGTTGTAGATCTTGCGGTTCCTGTCCGCCCGCCGGCCGAATGCTTTTTCCACGCCGTCATAGGCCGTGATCACATACGCGGACCAGTCGCTTAGGGCCGCGAAGCGTTCTCCAAAGGTCCGGTACAGCGCCGGCAGCGCTTCTTTTTCTTCCAGCCGCTCGCCGTACGGCGGGTTCGTGACCAGGAAGCCGTATTTTTTCGGGTGGGAAAGCTGCGCCACATCCCGCGTCTGGAAATGGATGAGCTTATCCACCCCGGCTGCGCGGGCGTTTTCCCGGGCGGCCTTAATGATCTCTCCGTCCGCGTCATAGCCCTGGATATCCGTTTCCACGGGAAGATCCACCATGTCTTCGGCTTCTTCCCGCACTTCTTTCCAGAGCGCTTCCGGGAAGAGTCCCGGCCAGCTCTCCGCCAGGAAGCTGCGGTGAAGGCCCGGCGCGATCCCGGCCGCGATCAGGGCTGCCTCGATCGGGAAAGTCCCGCTGCCGCAGAAGGGATCCACCAGGATCCGGTCCGGCTTCCAGGGCGTAAGATCCAGCAGCGCCGCGGCCAGGGTCTCCGTGATCGGGGCCTTGCTGACCAGTTTCCGGTAGCCGCGCTTGTGCAGGGAGTCCCCGGACAGGTCCAGCCCCACCGTGACCTTATCCTTCATCAGCACCACCCGCACCGGGAAGGACGCGCCGCTTTCCGGGAAGGTGTTCAGGTGATAGTGGCTTTTCATGCGCTCGACCATAGCCTTTTTCATCACGGACTGAATATCCGACGGGCTGTACAGCGTACTCTTGATCGAAGCGGCCTTCGCCACCCAGAAGCGCGCGTCCACCGGAATATAGTCCTCCCAGGGAAGCAGCCTGGTCCATTCAAAGAGCTGATCGTAGGTCTTCGCGTAAAAGCTGCCGACCTCGATCAGGACCCGCTCCGCTGTCCGAAGCCACAGATTGGCGCGCACGCCAGCCTCGGCATCGCCCTCAAAATAGACTTTGCCGTCCTCGACTGCCGTGATATCATAGCCGAGATCGTAGATCTCGCGCTTCAGGACCGATTCCAGTCCGAAATGGCAGGGCGCGATATAGCGCAGCATGAAAAACACCTCAGCATAAACTTATTCATTTATAGTATATCACAGAAGCGGAAAAATGAAAAGAAGGAAGCGATCAAAACAGCAGCAGGATGCCGCTGACGATCATGAGCGAATAGATGACGATCTTCTGCTGCCTTTCACTGATCCTGCCCATGGCCTTGCGGCCCAGCCAGATGCCGGGCAGCGTCATCGCCATGGCCAGCGCCGCAAGCAGGAGCACCCGCGGCGTGATCATCCCTTTGATCCCGCGGATCACGGAGTTGTAGGAATTCATAATAAAGAATATCCCCTGCATGGAGCCGATATATTCTTCCATATCCGCGGTGACCGAAAGGAACCAGATGACGAGGGGCGGCCCGCCGGTGGAAAACAATCCGCTCAGCAGGCCGGCGATCCCCCCGGCCGCGATCGCATTCGGCACGGTATTTTTCAGCCGGATCTTTCCGTTCAGAAATATAAAATACAGCCCCAGCCCGACCAGGCAGAGCCCGAGGATCACCCGGAGAATGCTCTCCCCGGCGGCCTTGGCCAGGGAAATGCACAGATAGCTGACGGGCAGGAAGCCGATGAGCGGGAGGAACGTCGTGGCAATGCGGATCTTTCTGCGGTACCGCCAGCCGATGGCGAAGCTGTTGACGATCGACGTGAGTCCCACCATGACCGAGCATTCCACCGTGGAATGGAGCACATGCGGCAGCATGGCCATGACTAAAATGCCAAAGCCGAAACCGCTCACCGTCTGCACCGCCGTCGCAAAACAGCAGCAGAGCGCACAGATGATCCATTGCACCGCCGTCATTTTTATCCCCCATAACGAGACAGCGGGGGATGGCCCCCACTGTCCCGTTTTCTTATTTCAGGAAACCGTTGATGATCTGCTCTTCCGCTTCCTGCTCGGTAAGCCCCAGCGTCATCAGCTTGATGATCTGGTCGCCCGCGATCTTGCCGATGGCCGCCTCATGGACCAGCGCGGCGTCCACGCTGTTGGCTTCAAGGCCCGGCACCGCGAGGATCCGGCCGTTGTCCATGATGATGGAGTCGCACTCGGTATGCCCGGAGCAGGCTGCGGAGCCGACCAGCTTCGCATCGAATTTCTGGTAGGAATCATCGCGCGCCACCGAGCGGGACACGACGTCCGCGCTCGAGCCGTCCCCGTTTAATTCCACAACATAGGTACTGATGGCCCGCTGGCTGCCATGCGTCATCAGGCGCTCGCGCACCACGAGCTTCGCGCCGGCACTCAGCTTCGCCGTGGTGGTCCGTACGGTATCGTCCACGCCCTTGATCTGCACCATCTCCATCTCGACGGTGCTGCCTTCTTCCTGATAGACCTCGGTCACGGGATTTAAAATGCGTTTGCCGCTGCCGTCGCCCGAGCCGTAGTGTTTCTCCACATATTTGATCTTCGCGTTTTTCCCCACGAAAAAGCGGTGGATGCCGTCATGCTGCGAGTCTTTGGGGCCGCAGTTGTCGATCCCGCAGCCGGCGACGATGATCACGTCCGCATCTTCTCCGATGTGGAAATCATTATACACGACCTCGGTCAGGCCGCTCTGGGTCATCACCACCGGGATATGCACGCTTTCCTTCTTCGTGCCCGGCTTGATTCGGATATCCAGTCCGCTCCCGTTTTCCTTCGGGATGATCTCGATATTGGCCGTCGAAGCGCGGCCGGCGGAGGTTCCGTTGGAGCGGATGTTGTATGCTCCTTCCGGGACCTTGTGCAGATCCGCCACTTCGCGAAGCAGCCGCAGCTGAATCTCATCCAGTTTAACCACGGGCCGCCTCCCTTTCTCCAGGCGCCATCCGGCAGGCTTTCATGGCCATCGTGGTCCCGATCAGCTTCGGGAGGATCTCGTCTCTGGAGCCCTGCCCCGTGACCTGCCCGTCTTTGATCACAATGATCTCATCGGCAATGCTTAAGATCCGTTCCTGATGGGATATGATCAGGATCGAGCCGCCCCGGATATTTTCGCGCATGCCTTCAAAGACTTCGATCAGGTTCTGGAAGCTCCACAGATCGATCCCGGCTTCGGGCTCATCAAAGATCGAAAGCGCCGTGCCCCTGGCGAGGACCGTTGCGATCTCGATGCGTTTTAATTCTCCGCCGGAAAGGCTGGCGTTCACCTCGCGGTTGATATAGTCCCGCGCGCAGAGGCCGACGGCCGAAAGATACTCGCAGGCGTCGACCATTTTGGTATCTTTTCCTTTTGCCAGGCGGATCAGGTCAAAAACCTGGATGCCCTTAAAGCGGACCGGCTGCTGGAAGGCAAAGCCGATCCCGCGTCTGGCGCGGTCCGTGACGGACATCTCCGTGATGTCTTCCCCATTCAGGAGGATCCGGCCTTCCGTGGGCTTCTCGATGCCCGCGATCAGCCGGGCCAGGGTGGACTTGCCGCCGCCGTTCGGCCCGGTGATCACGACCAGCTTCCCGTCCGGGACGGACAGGGAGACGTCACGGATGATCTCCTTATCGGAGCCCTCATCCTCCACCTGAAACGATATATGCTGCAGTTCGAGCATGAAATCTCTCCTCGATCGATTATTTCAGCACCAGATGATACGGAATGCCGTTTACCATGATCGGCGGGTTTTCTCCCATAATCAGCGGGCGCGCATACTTGATGAATTCGTCCGAGATCCCGCTGCCGTCATCGGTGATCCACTCTAACGGCACGCAGCGTTCGACGTTCGAGATATAGTGCACGTCGCTTAATCCGATCGTGCAGACGTACGGGTCGCCGGACTCGCGGACCAGGGTCGCCATCAGGCCGTTCTGGCCGCTTAAGGCGGCTTCCACTGCCTTGCTGCCGGACGCGAAGGCTTCGTTCACATCGGTCAGGGAGCTGATGTGCGCGCAGCAGCGCTGCAGCGTGGAGAATTCGATCGGGCGGACCTTGCAGCCGAATTCGGCCGCGCAGTACTGGGTGAGATACGAAGCCGTGCCGCCCATCTGCTTGTGGCCGAAGGCGTCGACCGCCTTATCCGCGGAGGCATATTCGCAGATATAGGTGCCTTCCGCGTCATGGATGCCTTCGGAGACCGCAACGGTGATCGCGTTCTTCTTTTCCAGCAGCTGCGCGACCTTTTCGCGGAACTTCGAAAGGTCAAACGGCACTTCCGGCAGATAGATCAGATCCGGGCCCGTGCAGTCTTCCCCGCGGGAAAGCGCGGTCGCGGCGGTCAGCCAGCCGGCGTTGCGGCCCATGACTTCCAGGATGTACACGGTCTTGTTCTGGTACACGACCTGATCGCGGATGGATTCCTTGGTCATCGCCGCGATGAACTTGGCCGCGCTGCCGAAGCCGGGGGTGTGATCCGTTTCGGCCAGGTCGTTGTCGATGGTCTTCGGCGCGCCGACGAACTTGATATCGGAGCCGCTCGAAACCGCATAGTCGCTCAGCTTGCGGATGGTATCCATGGAATCGTTGCCGCCGATATAGATAAAGGCCTTGATCTCATACTTGTTCAGAAGGGCAAAGATCTGCTCGAACACTTCCGGCTTCTTCTCCGGATCCGGGAGCTTAAAGCGGCAGGAACCGAGGAAGGCCGCCGGGGTCTTCTTCAAGAGTTCCACCTGCGCCTGATCGGTCAGCACGGTGCCCAGGTCCACGATTTTTTCCTGCAGAAAGCCTTCGATCCCGTGACGCATGCCGTATACGATATCGGCGCCCATCTCTTTTGCCTTCACATAGACGCCTGCCAGGGAACTGTTGATGACCGGCGAAGGGCCGCCGGACTGTCCTACGATAACATTCTTCATATTCTCTCCTCCTCCGGCCCGGGGCCGGTTTTTCCTGATAAGGGTTGCTTAAAACCGCGAAATATTTTACCATCAAACCACGGTTTTGGCAAGGAATATATTCTGTCATCCTGCGCTGCGGGTCACTTCGCGCAGAATGACAGGAGGCTCTTGACATTTCGTTTTCCTCACGTTATAGTGTCTCTGCAATCAGCAAAGGAGGTATTGGCATGGAAATCACAAAAGATACCGTCATCGGCGATCTGCTGATGGAGGATTATTCATACGCCGTCGTCCTGATGGGGTCCGGCATGCACTGCGTCGGCTGCCCCGCTTCCCAGATGGAGACCATCGAGGAGGCCTGTGCCGTCCACGGTATGGACTGCGAGCAGGTCGTAAACGCACTGAAGGAATACAGCAGCGCGAAGGACGCGGAGTAAGAGAAACCATTACAGCAAAGAACGCTTTCCGAAACGGAAAGCGTTCTTTTTTCCTGCCGCGATCATCGGATCCTACTCTTCTTTTTCCGGCCGGATCTGCGCCGCCATCGCGCGGCCGCCGTCTGCAAAATGTAAAGTGAGGGGTGCGATCTCTGTTTTATCCAGCTGCAGCGCTTCCCCCGCCTTGAGAAAAACGCTTTCTTCTCCCGTTTCCACAGCTACATTGCCTTCCGTACAGTACACGATGAGGGTATCTGTCCGCGCTTCCGGGATCAGGACCTCCTGCCCGGCTTCTCCGTTTCCGAGTGCACGGATCACACCCCCGCAGCGGCCCTTTCGCAGCATCAGGTTAAAATCCGTGCAGCGGCCCCGGGAGCGGGTATCGTCCGCCCCGTCAAAAGAATGTACATCATACGGCTTCAGGGTAATTTCTTCCCCGCCGTTATGGGTCAGGATCATTTCCCCGCTTACCGGCGCGATCCAGCGCTCATAGTCCGGCAGCGCGGTAAAGTCCGACTCTTCCAGCTCGACCGTGGCGGAGCTCAGGCGCCACAGAAAGTCCCGGTCCGCGTACCGTGCCCCCTCCGGCGCGATCGCGATCTGGACGGTCTTGCCGCCGGACCAGTTGCTGATGATATACGCTTCCTGCGTCAGATGCTTCATGGCATTTACTGCATCATATCGATGATGTGATATTCCATGATCTGGTTCTTGCAGTCGAAGTTTTCCAGCTTCAGGTAGAATTCGGCGCAGTCCAGCATGGATTTGGCCGGCGCCAGCCCGACCAGCTCGCAGCCCACGACATGCGTCCCGTAGCGCTCCGCCAACGATTTGATCATCTCGTAGACCACGTAGATGGGGGTATCGTCACAGTTGACCATATTCATGGAGACCTGCGCGATGCCGCGGTCCTCCAGCATGAAGCCCATGGCCTTGCAGCTGCGGAAGCCCCCGGACGAAGCCCGGATGACCTTCGAGATCTTCTTGGCGACCTGGACGTCGGAAG
This sequence comes from Lachnospiraceae bacterium, assembly GCA_017394885.1. Taxonomy (GTDB): domain Bacteria; phylum Bacillota; class Clostridia; order Lachnospirales; family Lachnospiraceae; genus UBA6987. The sequence continues at coordinate 234,099 of JAFPWO010000013.1, forward strand.
TGGCCAGATTGACGTTGAAGGCGACCAGCGGCGGACGCGCGCCGATCGCGGTGATGCCGGCGGTCGGGTGGATCTTTCTCTCCCCGAAATCCGGTTCCCATTCCGGCTGCAGGAGTTTTTCGGGCATGCCTTCGAACTGCCCCGCGCGGCAGGTGGCCAGGTTCCGCCTCTCCGGGCGGGTCGCGGAATCTTCATACAGGAAGGAAGGGATCATCAGTTCATCCCAGATCCGCTGCCCCAGGCGTTTTGTCAGTTCCACGCATTCTTCCACGGTCACGCCCATGGTCGGAACGAAGGGAATCACGTCAGTCGCCCCCATGCGGGAATGCTCGCCAACATGCTTGTTCATATCGATCAGCTCCGCAGCCTTCTTTGTCAGCTGAAAAGCGGCTTCCTCCATCGCCTCGGGCGTACCGAGCAGCGTGAACACGCTGCGGTTATGATTGCCGTCCGTCTGCGCATCAAAAAGGATGCAGCCGGGCACGCTGTTCGCGGTTTCCACCAACGCGTTGTAACCGGCTTCATCCTTTTCGCGGCTGAGGCTGAAATTAGGGATGCACTCGACAAGTCTTGCCATCAATCGTTTCCTCCTGCCAGAATATGATATTTTTACTGTCCGTCTCTCGGTTTTTCCAGGTTCGCAAACTTGCCGTACTGCGGCAGCCAGGCCACCTCCACGGTCCCGACGGGGCCGTTTCTCTGTTTGGCCACGATCAGCTCCGCAACGTTCTTTGCGCTGCTGTCTTTATTGTAGTACTCGTCGCGGTAGATAAACATGACGACGTCCGCGTCCTGCTCGATGGCGCCGGATTCACGCAGGTCACTCAAGACCGGGCGGTGATCCGTGCGCTGCTCGGGACCGCGCGAGAGCTGTGAAAGCGCGATCACCGGGGCGTTCATTTCCCGGGCCAGGGCCTTGAGCGAGCGGGAGATCTCGGAGATCTCCTGCTGGCGGTTGTCATTGCCGCGGCGCCCGGAGCCGCTCATCAGCTGCAGATAGTCGATGATGATCAGGTCCAGCGGATGATCCAGCTTGTATTTGCGGCATTTGCTGCGCATCTCCGCTACGGAGATGCCCGGCGTATCGTCGATGATCAGTTTGGACTTGCCGACCAGATCGGCGCTTTCCATCAGCATATCCCAGTCGTGGTCCGAAAGCTGGCCGGTCCGCACGTTCTGCGCGTCCACATAGGAATTCATGGAGAGCAGACGGTTGACCAGCGCCTCGCTCGGCATTTCCAGCGAGAAGATCGCGGCGCCGTAGTTGTTCTTCAGCACGACGTTCTGCAGGATATTCAGCACCAGGGCGGTCTTGCCCATGGACGGTCTTGCCGCAAGCAGGATCAGCTCCGCCGGGTGGAGCCCTGTCAGCATCAGATCCAGGTCCTTAAAGCCGGTCGGGATCCCCGTGACGGGATTCTTGGTCATCGACGCCTGGTAGATCTTCTCCACCGCATTTAAGGTGATCTCGGAGATCGGCCTGAATTCCACGTTTTTCTGCAGGCTCAGCACGTCGAAGATCTTCTTTTCACTGTCCGCCAGGATCGTCTCCAGCCTGTCTTTCCCCGCGTAGCATTCGTTGGCGATATCCTCGCCGGCATGGATCAGCTGCCGGAGCACCGACTTTTCGTAAACGATCTCCGCATAGTATTTGGCATTGGTCAGGATGGGGACCGCCGCGACCAGATCACCCAGGTATTCCAGACTGCTGACCTCCGGCGGCACGTTCTTCTGCGTGAGCCGTTCCTTCAGGTTCAGCACGTCCACCGGACGGTTCTCATTGTAAATCTCCACGATGGTATCAAAAATGATCCCGTACTGGCGGTGATAAAAATCATCCCCGCTGATCAGGCTGTCCATCGTCGGGATGCATTCATTGTCCAGCATCATACAGCCGATCACGGTCTGTTCGGCTTCGATGCTCTGCGGCTGCACCCGCTTGATCTGGTTTTCTTCCATAGCCATCGGTTTCACCAACGGATCTGCGATCCGCGCCTTTTACGATAATTCTTTGATCTCCACCGCCAGCTTCGCGGTCACATCCTTGTGGAGCTTGATCTCCACTTCCTTTTCTCCCAACGTTTTGATCGGTTCGGACAGGACGATCTTCTTTTTGTCGAGCTCCAGGCCGCACTGATCCTTTAAGGCGTCCGCGATTTCCTTGGACGAGACCGCGCCGAACAACTTCCCGCTGCCGCCGACCTTGACCGGGATCGAGACCTTCATGGTCTTGAGTTCCTCTGCCTGCTGCCGGGCGGCTTCCAGCTGCTCTGCGGCCAGGCGGGCCGCCGCCGCCTTCTGCTGCTTCAGTACATTCAGATTATTTTTGGTGGCTTCCACCGCCAGTTTTTTCGGAAACAGGAAATTCCGGGCATAGCCGTCATTGACGTCCACGACCGCATCCTTTTTCCCCAGCGATTTCAAATCCTGCAATAAAACGACTTTCATGCGATCAGTCCCTCCTCTCTCATCTGTGCCAGGGTCTGTTTCACCAGTTCTCTGGCCTGCGCCGCATTGCTTTCCCGGATCTGCGCGCCGGCCGATCCCAGGTGGCCGCCGCCGCCCAGCCGTTCCATCACGAGCTGGACGTTGACCTCATCAATGGACCGCGCGCTGATAAAGACCGTATCCTCGATCTGCGTAAAGACAAAGGAGGCCTTGATCCCGGCAATATTGAGGAGCTCGTTGGCGATGATGGAGCCGACCACGGTCGGGCTGTCCAGCCCTTCCGCATCGCAGTCCGCGAAGGCAAAGGCATCATCCATGATCTCCGCGCTCTGCAGCGCGCTGGATTTTGCCTTGAATTCCGTAAACTCTTCCCGCAGAAGCTTTTTGACCAGCACCAGATCGGCGCCGCAGCGCTTTAAGTACGCCGCCGCTTCAAAGGTCCGCGCGCTCGTGCGGTCGGAGAAATTATTGGTATCGACGATAATGCCGCTGTAAATGACTTCCGCTTCCAGCGGCAGCGGGGTCAGATCCTCGCTGAAATACTGGAGGATCTCCACGATCATCTCACAGGCGGAGGAAGCATAGGGTTCCACATAGGACAGCACCGCGCTGATGGTATCCGCCATCTGCCGGTGATGGTCGAACAGCACCACCTGGGAGGTCCTCTTCAGCAGCTCCGGACATTCCGTACGCGAAGCGGTGTTCGTATCCACGACGATCAGCAGGAATTCATCGTCCGCGATCTTGAGCGCTTCTTCCCCGGTCATGAACATATCGCGCGGATAATCCGCCGACGCCATAAAGCGTTCCCAGAACGGCCGGACCGAGAAGGAAACGGTATCCAGTACGATATGGACTTCCTTGTCCAGCGAGACCGCGGCCCGGTACATGGCGACCGTCGCGCCGAAGGCGTCATTGTCGCCGTTGGCGTGGCCCATGATGAAAATCTTTTTATGCTGCGCGATGATCTCCCGCAGCGCCTGCGCCTTGACACGGGCCTTGACCCGCGTCTGGGTCGTCTGCCCCAGGATCTTGCCGCCGAAATACTGGACCTCCTCCGGCGTCTTGATAATGGCCTGATCGCCGCCGCGGCCCAGGGCCAGATCCATCGCGGCCTGCGCCTGCTCCATATTGTCATGGTAGGTCGGCGCCAGATGGCCGAAGGCGATGCTTAAGGTCACCAGCATCTTGTTGCTCTGATTGATCGTCTTGATCTCTTCCAGCAGGGAGAAACGGTCCTCCCGGCATTTTTCCAGGCCTTCATGCTTGATGGAGATAAAGAAGCGGTCCCGCTCGGTCTTGCAGACGATCCCGCCGCGGTCCTGGAAATACTTCTGGATCTGCTGCTCGATCAGCGCGCCGAGCAGGGAATGCTGTTCTGTGGGGGTATGCTTGAGCAGTTCCTCATAATTGTCCACGTAGATCAGGCCGACGGCGTTCCGTTCATTGTTCAGTTCCGTCCGGACCGCGATGTGCTCTGTCTCGTCGGTCAGCAGGAAAGTGGCGACCGGAAGCCGTCCGACCGTATGGCGGACGTGCGTCTCAAAGATCTTGTCGCCGAGCGTGACAAATTCACGGTTGTCGACCGAAGTGGAGAGACCCTTCTCCCAGAAGACCGCCCCGGGGAAGATATCCTGGATCTGCCCGGTCCGGATCTGTTCCGGCGTCGCGTATCGGTCCACCAGCTCGGTAAACGCTTCGTTGCGCCAGAGGACCTTGCCCTGGCGGCTTAACACCGCATAGGGAAGGCTCATGACCTGCAGCCGGTCTTTCAGCTCTTCATCCACGGAAAGGCCTACATTCACGATCGACTGCAGCAGCGTTTTCCGGATGAACAGATGCCAGCTGAGGATCAGGAGCAAGGTCAGAAAAGCGATGGCCGCCACGGCGATCCAGCTGTACTGGGGAGACGCCGCATATACGATAAAGAAAGCGATCGTCCCCACCGCCACAACGCTCCACCATATCCAGGGCCATCGGACCGTTTTTTCAAAAATATTCCGCATAACAACTCCTTAGTGCGGGCACATACTTTCGGATCATAGTATATTATCACAAAGCGTGGATAAATACAAGATACCGTCAGAAGATTACGGGACTTCGGCGGTATTCGTCCTTAAGGCGGGTCCCGCAGGCAAAAAAGGCCGTCTGCACATACAGCGCCCGGGCGGCGGCATATTCTTTCACCAGCGCTTCCGGTGCGTCTGCGGTTTTTGCGACCAACGGTAGCGCTGCCGTTTTTTTCAGGAGGCCGGGCAGGGGCGAAGTGCGCCGGATCCCCAGAATCTTCAACGCCTGCACCGGCCTCTGCATATCGTCTTCCGTAAGGCCCAGCAGGATATGCAGCAGTGCGCGGCGTACCCTGGCCAGCGAATAAGCCCGGGTCTGCACCTTCCCGGCCAGCTCTTCAAAAGAGAGGGCAAACGGCGCCTGGGCGGCGATCCGGGCGGCCAGTTCTTCACTGACATCCGCAAAGGCGCGGAGCGCTTCCGGGCCGCGGGCGGCAAGCTCCAGAAGCCTTGTGGAAAGCGCGGCCGAAAGGTCATCCGGCCAGACAAAGGCCGCATCCTCCGGAAGGGGCTCCGGAAGAAAAGACGCGGCTTCCTTTAACCGTCCCGCCCGGAGAGCCTTCCGCAGTGCTCCGGCGGAGGCAAAGCCCTCCTGCGGGAGCTCGTCAGAACGGTAATCCGAAGCGATGCGCGGGATGACGAGGGGCTGAACGGTGCTGCCCTGCTTCCGGATCGCTTTCAGGTATTCGACCGCCAGGATATTGTTGGGACGGTCCAGAACGGCGGCCGCGGCGGGACAGACGCGGGCCGCGGCTTCGGCAACCGCGGCGGGAAAAGCCAGTCCCTGCCGGAGCGCCGCCTGCAGGGCGTCTTCAAAATCTTCCCGCTGCCACAGGCCGGCCGCTTCCTGCAGGCGGGAAAGATCCGCTTCTTCCGCGCCGAAGCACAGCGTATCCACGCAGCCGCAGGCCGCGGCCATCTGTACGGCGCCCCGGGCAAAAAGCTCCGCGCCGCCGGTCGCCTTGGAAGGCGGAAGCTCCAGGACCAGATCGGCGCCGGCCGAAAGCGCTGCTTCGGCCCGCTGATACTTATCCAGGACAGCCGGTTCGCCGCGCTGGACAAAATCACCGCTCATGATCACCACGACGGCGTCAGCGCCGCTTTTTTTCACGGCTTCTTCCATATGGTAGCGATGCCCGCTATGGAAAGGATTGTATTCCGCAATAATACCAACAGTTTTCATAAAATCGTCCCCGGTTAATTCTTTGAATTCTTGGCGTTTCTGCTTTTTCAGTCTGCATTTTTCATCAAACCGGAAATAATTATCTTAATTATCGTTTTTTTATGTACAATTTCTATAATTATTCATTGACTCACCCTATGAATGGTGCTATGATAACGATATCTTATAGTTCGGTTCCCTCCGCGGGACCTATGGAGGAAAAGTATGAAAGGTACGGTTAAGTGGTTCAACAACCAGAAAGGGTACGGTTTTATCACTGACGAGGAAGGAAAAGATGTATTTGTCCACTACACCGGTCTTGTGATGGAAGGTTTCAAATCCATCGAAGAAGGTGCGGCGGTTGAATTTGAAGTCAGTCAGGGAGAAAAGGGCCCGCAGGCTGTCAACGTAGTCAAACTGTAACCGACAATCCGCAGAAACGGTGCCGCCTCCGGGCGGCACTGTTTTTTTATGTGGAAATGTTATGCGTCCGTCTCCGCCAGCATGGCAAGCAGCGTTCCGTCAGACAAAAGCTTTTCCGCCAGACACTCACCGGCCTTTACCGGAGCGGCCGCGCGGACTGTTCTGAGCGCTTCCATGGCTTCCCGCAGGCATTCCTTCGGGATGGGATCCGTGCTGCGCACCGGGATCAGCGGCCCCGCCCCGCCGTCAAGGCGGAGGGTCGTCGTCAGCGTCCGCATCGGCCGGACTTTTTCCTGTTCGGCAAACAGGAGCCCTCTCTGGCAGCGGTTGCCGTAGCAGCTTCCGTCGGATTCATCCCATACGATCTGGCAGCCGTTCGGGCAGATCGGGCAGGTCACGCTCCCCGGCAGCGGAAAGCCCTTGGCCATGCCCGAAGCTTCCTTTTCGTTCCAGGGAAGCAGCGCTTTCCCCTTCAGGAAACGTACCGCATTCCTGCCGGCCAGTTCTCCCTGCCGGGACACATAATCGGCCAGATCCATCACCTTCCGGCAGTTTCCGCAGGCAAAAACGCCCGGATCGCTCGTCATCAGATATTCATCCGTCAAGGCGCCGTTCGTCTTCGGATCCAGCCGGATGCCGGCAGATCCGGCCGCCTCATTCTCCGGGATCAGCCCGACCGAAAGCACCAGCGCGTCGCAGGGGATCGTCCATTCCGTGCCCGGGACCGGCTTCAGCGCGGCGTCCACCTTCGAGACTTCCACCGCTTCCAGCTTTTTTCTCCCGATGATCCGGGATACCGTATGGCTCACATAGAGCGGAATCCCGAAATCATATAAGCACTGGCTGATATTCCGGGCCAGTCCGCCGGGCTGCGGCATGACCTCCAGCACGGCTTCCACCTTTGCCCCCTCCAGCGTCAGGCGCCTTGCCATGATCAGGCCGATATCGCCGGACCCGAGGATGACGATACGCTTTCCGCAGAGTATATTGCGGATATTGACAAAATTCTGAAGAACGCCGGCGGTAAATATTCCGGCCGGACGGCTCCCCGGCACCGCGATCGCGCCGCGGGTCCGCTCGCGGCAGCCCGTCGCCAGCACGATGCTGCCCGCTTCCCACTTTTCCAGACCGTCCCGGCCCTGCGCCGTAACGGCGCGCTCCGCTGTGATCGAGACGACCTGCCGGCCGAGATGCAGCTCGGCACCGACCTCCCGGGCCTCTTTTTCCGCAAGGCCCGCATACTCCGGGCCGCTCATGGCCCGGCCGTAGCGGATCAGGCCGAAGCCGTCATGGATACACTGATTTAAGATGCCGCCGGCTTTTTTGTCCCGGTCCAGCACCACTACACGGGAAGCGCCTTCCTTTTTCGCAGCCGCTGCGGCGGCAAGGCCGCCGGGGCCGGCCCCCAGGATCAGTACATCACAGGATCCCATCACTTGACCTCCCCGCTGAACATTTCGCTGCCGCTTCCGCGCCAGGTGATCTGCGCCGGAGCCACCCCGTATTCCCGGACCAGCATGTCCGCGATCCGGTTCAGGCAGTATCCGCCGCTGCAGCGCCCGGTCATGGCCCAGGCGCGGTATTTCACGGCGGACAGGCTCCGCGCTCCCAGCGGATTCTCGATCGCCTGCCGGATCTCGCGCTTCGTTACGCGCTGGCAGCGACAGATGATCTCCCCGTATTCGGGGTCTTCGGCGATCAGCCTCTCCTGTTCTTCTTCCGGCAGCTCCGCAAAGCGCGGCGGGAAGCGATGCGACGCATTCACTTCTTTCTTCCGCTCCAGCGGGATGATAACGGCCGCGATATCCCTTACCATGCGGGCGATCGGGACCGATCCCGTAAGGCCCGGCGATTCCGTCCCGATCAGGTTGATGAGCCCCGGGCAGGCCGGCTCCTCCCGGATCACGAAATCCCGGTAGCCGCCTTCAGAAGCCGGCGCCTGCTTGGCGCGGATCCCGCTGTACTGACCGATGATATGCTTTCGTTCCAGCGCCGGCATCAGCGCCACAGCCTCCCGCCAGAGCTTATCCGTGATCTCCGCCGTGCAGTCATAGTTTTCTTTTTCATCGATATATTCGGCGCTCGGGCCGATCAGGATATTGCCGTGGACGGTCGGCGTCAGATGCACGCCCAGCCCGCCGATCCCGGCCTTTGGCGCGGGATAGACCGGCATCGGAAGCATCGCATCCGCCAGCTTATCCAGAATAAAGTATTCGCCCCGGCAGGGGTAAATATGATATGCGTCCACGCCAGCCATGGCCGAAACGGTATCCGCGTGCAGGCCGGCCGCGTTGATCAGCACCCGGCAGTCGTATTCGCCCTTGCACGTTGCGACCGTAAAGCCCTCTTCCTTCTTCCGGATCGCCGTCACTTCCTCCTCAAAGCGGAAGCAGGCGCCGTTTTCCGCCGCGTTTTCCGCGAGGGCAATGCAGTAGCGGAAGGGATCGATGATCCCCGTGTTCGGGCTCAGCATCCCGCCGATCCCGCCGACGCCCGGAACGAGTTCGCGGACCGCTTCCTCCGGGATCAGCCGGAGGCCTTCACAGCCGTTGGCTTCGCCCTGCGCGATCATTCTTTTCAGGATCTCTATATCTTCTTCATCAAAGGCAACCAGGACCTTTCCCGTCTTTTTAAACGGAACGTCCAGCTCACGGCAGAGCTGCTCCATCATCCGGTTCCCTTCCACGCAGACCTTTGCCATCAGGCTTCCGGTTTTATTGTTGAAGCCGGCGTGCACCACGGCCGAATTGCGTCCCGTGGTCGCAGCGGCCACGTCGCATTCCTTCTCCAGCACCGTCACGCTGACCTGATGAAAGGACAGCTCCCGGGCTATGGCGCAGCCGAGTACGCCGGCGCCGATGATGATAATGTCTGTCATCCGTTTTTCCTCGATCTTCACGAATCGCTCCCGTGCGGCCTTTCCGCACAGAGAACCCGGCCAAATGATAGCATGAAAAAAAGACGGATGCAAGAAGCATCCGCCTTTTCAGAGGGGCTGATCCGATCAGCACTTTTCGAATACGGTGGCAACGCCCTGGCCGCCGCCGATGCACAGCGTGGCCAAGCCCTTCTTGGCTTCCGGACGCTTCATCATCTCATGCAGCAGGGTAACAATGATACGGGCACCGGATGCACCGACCGGGTGGCCGATCGCGATCGCGCCGCCGTTCACGTTGACCTTGCTCATGTCGAAGTGCAGCTCACGGGCTACCGCGATGGACTGCGCCGCGAACGCTTCGTTCGCTTCGACCAGATCCATATCTTCGATGGTCACGCCGGCCTTCGCCATAGCCTGGCGGGAAGCCACGACCGGGCCAACGCCCATGATCTTCGGGTCTACGCCGCCCTGGCCCCAGCCGATGAGCTTGGCCATAGGCTTTAAGCCGAACTTTTCAACGGCTTCGCCGGAAGCCAGCACGATGGCGGCCGCGCCGTCGTTGATGCCGGAAGCCTGGCCGGCGGTCACGCGCTGAACGTGCTTGCGGGTATCGGCTTCATGGATCTCGGTGGGCTCAAAGGTGTGAACGATTTCATCTTCTACGCCTTCCGGGCCGGCCGGGAAAGCGCCGCGCAGCTTGGCCATGCCTTCGGCCGTGGAGCCGGCACGCGGGAACTCGTCGCGCTTGAATTCTACGATCTGCTTCTTGACCTTAACGGGAACAGGAACGATTTCGTCATCAAAACGGCCGCTGTTCTGCGCCGCTTCGGTCTTCTGCTGGGAAGCCAGGCCGAACGCATCCAGTTCTTCACGGGTAATGCCCCAGACGTCGCAGATGTTCTCAGCGGTGGTGCCCATGTGGTAGTTGTTGAACGCATCCCACAGGCCGTCCTTGATCATGGTGTCGACCAGCTTCTTATCTCCCATGCGGGCGCCCCAGCGGGCTTCCATGGAAGCATACGGAGCAGCGCTCATGTTTTCGGTGCCGCCGCAGACGACGATATTCGCATCGCCGGCCAGGATCGCGCGGGCGCCTTCGATGACGGACTTCATACCGGAACCGCAGACCATACCGACCGTATAGGCAGGAACGCTGTAGGGCAGACCGGCCTTCACGCCGACCTGACGGGCCACGTTCTGGCCCTGCGCCGCGGTCAGGATGCAGCCAAACATTAATTCGTCAACATTTTCGGGGGCCACATTCGCGCGCTTTAAGGCTTCCTTCACAACGATGGCGCCCATCTCGGCAGCGGGGGTGTCCTTCAGGCTTCCGCCAAAAGAACCAACGGCTGTACGGCAGCAATTCACTACGTATAAATCTTTCATACTGTTCTCCTTTTTGAATATGATTTGAAAGTGCGTACTTAAGCTTCTTGAATTATTATACTGGAAAGCCCGGGCCTGTTCAAGAGGAATTTTTTCACATTTTTCCGGAAAATAAGATAATTATATAAATAAAAACGGGCCTTCTATAAGTTTTCTGTTGTAATATTTACTTTTTCTTTTCAGCTTCGGCTATTTTTTTGCCGCAGATGCTCATACAGCAGCACGGCCCCGGCCACGGCCACGTTTAAAGACTCCGCCTGACCGCACAGCGGGATGCGGATCCGCTCATCCGCGAGGGCGGTGATCTCCCCACTTAAGCCGTTTCCTTCGTTCCCGAGCAGGAATACGCTGTTTGCCGGATAAGCCGGCGCGTCATACGGGACCGAGCCGGCCAGATGCGCGGCATAGATCCGGTATCCGTCATCTTTCAGCCCCATTACCGCTTCGCGGATATCCGGGCAGATCCGGAAAGGCAGGCGGAAGATCGCCCCCATCGTGCCCCGTACGACCTTGGGGCTGTACGGATCCGCGCTCTCCCCGTCCAGCAGGATCCCGGCGGCGCCGGCGGCTTCGGCCGTACGGAAAAGGGTCCCGACGTTGCCGGGATCCTGAACCCTCTCCAGCAGCAGGAGCGGGCCGTCGTGGAAACGCTCCGTCCCGGGAAGCTGCCGGGCGACGGCCAGGATGCCCTGCGGCGAGCGCGTATCGCTCATCTTTTCCATGACCGCCTCGCTGACCGTCTCGGCGCCCAGCTTCCGGCACAGGGCCGCCCCCTCTTCGCTTTCCGCAAATCGGGCCGTGGCATAGGCATGGACCAGGTATTCCGCCGGCAGTTCCTCCACCAGCCGCCTGCCTTCCACCACAAATAAGCCCGACTCCTGCCGGGCCTTTGCTTTTGCATTCAGAGCAGCCGCTTCCTTTACCTTAAGGTTCGATGCCGCAGTAATCATTTATTTGCCTTCGTAGATGATCGCGCTGTCGACCGTGTAGTCCTTGAGCCTCTCCCGGCCGTTTAATCCGGCGAGCTCCATCACGAAGCAGAGCTTAACGACCTCGCCGCCCAGCTGTTCCACCAGTTTGATGATCGCTTCGATGGTGCCGCCGGTCGCGATCAGATCGTCGATGATGACGACTTTCTGCCCCGGCTTAATGGAATCCTTATGCATCTCAACGACGGCCGTCCCGTATTCGAGCTCATATTCCGCACTGACGGTCTCCCGCGGGAGTTTGCCCTTTTTGCGGGCCAGGATAAAGGCCTTGCCGAGATTATAGGCGACCGGAGCGCCGAAAATGAAGCCGCGGGATTCCGCGCCGACCACCACGTCAAAGTCCAGGTCCTTCACCATATCCGTCAGTTCGTCGATCGCCAGCTTAAAGCCGTCCGGATCCTGCAGAATGCTTGTTACGTCACGGAACATAATGCCCGGCTCGGGGAAATCCGGGATCGTGATCACATAATCTTCCAGTTTCTTCATAGCTTCTCCTTTTTTTCTCTCACAAAGCCGAAGGTCCGAGGCCGATGACGGCTCCCGGACCTTTTCCTTTTCCGATCCTTACTGATGCATGGTGGGTGTCGGGCTCGAACCGACGACCTCCACGTTGTCAACGTGGCGCTCATCCCAACTGAGCTAACTCACCGTTTGAAAACTCCGGATTTCGAACTGAATGCTCCGCTTTCCGTCGTACTCGTTGACCCGGGGCACATAGCTGAGCGCGACAGGGAATTTCGCCTGATAGCGCTCCAGCATGGTGAAAGCCTTCTTCCCGTAATGCTCTGTGACAAAGGCTTCAAATACCGCCGCGTCCCCGAACCAGATCCCCTGGAAGCTCTCGCCGCTTTCTCCGTCAAAACGAATCCGCACGACGTTCCGCTTCTGACCCAGGACCCGGATCCCGCTCATGAGAAGTCCGGTCCGCCCGAACAGGGGCTTTTCAAATCCCTTGCCGAAGGGCGCCAGCTTTTCCCACTCCCGGATCAGTCCGAAACTGACATACTCGGGGGGCATTGCCGCATCCAGACGTATTATAGTACATAAATCGTCTTCTGTCAAATCCGATTTTTCATTAATTTTTACCCGGAACGCGCCGATGTTTTCTTTTTTCAGCGAAAAGCCGGCTGCCATCGGGTGCCCGCCGAATTTCTCGAGCAATTCCTTCACTTCGCTTAAGCGGTCGAACATCGGATACGCCTCAATCGAACGGCCGGAGCCCTTGCAGATCTCCCCGTTCCCCGCCAGCACGTAGACCGGCCGGTTGTAGCTTTCCTTCAGGCGCCCCGCGATGATCCCGATCACGCTTTCATGGCAGTCCGGAAGATAGACCACTAGGACCTTATCCTGCGCCAGCCCTTCTTCCCGGATCTTTTCCTCCGCTTCCTCCACGCCGCGGGCCGTCAGCGTCTTCCTGGCGCTGTTGAGCTCGATGAGGCGGCCGGCCAGCGGCAGCGCTTCCTCGTCATTCTTCGCCATCAGGAGCGCGCGCGCCGCGTCCACGGTCTCCAGCCGGCCGGCCGCGTTGAAGCACGGGCCCAGAATAAAGCCCAGATGATAGGCGCTTAAGGGCTTGTCCTGAAGGCCCTGCAGGGCGATCAGGGCCTTCAGCCCCGGATTCTCCGTATGCTGCAGGCGCTTTAAGCCTTCTTTGACCAGGATACGGTTTTCGTCCACAAGATCCATCACGTCCGCCACCGTCGCGATGGCCGCATAGGGCAGCAGGCCCTCCAGCAGCGCGGAGGCATCCTTTCCCAGGCGCGCGTACAGCAGCATCATCAGTTTGAGGGCTACGACCGCGCCGCAGATCCCCGGGAACGGGTAGCTGCAGTCCGTGCGTTTGGGATCCACCACGGCATGCGCCGGCGGAAGGATCTGCTCCGCCTCTTTCCGCGCCGGATCCGGGACGTCCGCCTTCGGGACCTCATGATGATCCGTCACGATGACCGTCATGCCTTTATCCCGCGCATATTTTACCGCTTCCGCTGCGGAGATCCCGTTGTCGCAGGTAATAAGGATCGCCGCGCCGAAGGCCAGCGCTTCGTCCACGATCCGGGTATTTAAGCCGTAGCCTTCCTCGATCCGGTCGGGGGTGAGCACCGTAACTTCCGCACCGAGCGCTTCCAGCGCCTCCTGCAGGATCATCCCGCCGAACAGGCCGTCCGCATCGTAATCGGAGGCCACCGCAAAGCGGAGCCCTCTTTCCAGGCCCTCCCGGATCAGGCTTGCCGCCTTTTCCGCATCCATGAGCAGCCGCGGATCGTGCAGATCGGCCAGCGTCCCGTTTAAAAAGGCCCTTGCTTTTTCGGCTGAATCCAGTCCGCGGTTAGCCAGGATACGGGCCGTTACCGGATCGATCTTCAGCTGCTCGCTCATGGCCGTGATATCGGCTTTTTTATTGATCAGAACCCATTTTTCCATTCTGTTTATCCTTACCTGAATCTTTTGCCTGCGCACGGTACAGGCGGAAGGCCGACGGCAGCGCATATTTCGTAGCCAGCTCGTCTGCTTCCGCATAGATCAGCCCGGGAAGCGGGCGGTCTGTCCGGAAGCGGCAGCCCCGCATGGCCCATTCCACATGGGTGAAAACATGCACCGCTTCTCCCGCCGGCTCCGCGCTGAGGACCCGCACGCCAAAGCTGCGGACCCATTCCGCCGCGTCGAAGAGGCTTAAGGCTCCGTCCAGCATCGGGAAGCCGTAGAGTCCGGCCAGCAGGCCCCGGTCCGGCCGCTTTTCCAGCGCGACCTTCTCTCCGCAGAACAGCAGCAGCACCGTTTTGGCTTCCTTGCGCCGCGGCTTTATCTCGCCCCGGTTCGGCAGGTCCGCTTCCGTCCCGGCCTGCCGGGCCAGGCACAAACCGTTCAGCGGGCAGCGCAGGCACTGCGGCCTTCCGTTCGGGAGGCAGCGCACTTCGCCGAGCTCCATCAGGGCTTCATTGAAAACGCCGGGCTCATCCAGCGTTCTCAGCACGGCTTCGATCCGGCTGCGGGCTTCTTTCTTCACGGCGCTGCGGCTGATATCCCGCTCATCATTCCAGAAGCGGCTGAGGACCCGCAGCACGTTTCCGTCCACCGCACTGACCGGCTCTCCGTAGGCCAGCGAGGCCACGGCGCCGGCGGTATACTCTCCCAGCCCGGGGAGAGCGCGCAGCCCGGCATAGCTTCCGGGCAGCTTCCCGCCGTACTTTTCAACACACTGCCTGGCCGCCTCGCGCAGATGCCGCGCCCGGCTGTAATACCCCAGGCCTTCCCAGTGCTTTAAGACCTCATCCTCCGGCGCCGCGGCCAGATGCGCGGGGTCCGGATAATCGCTTAGAAAGCGCTCAAAATACGGCAGAACCGTTTCGATCCGGGTCTGCTGCAGCATGGTTTCCGAGACAAGGATCCGGTACGGATCCCGGTCCATCCGCCAGGGGAGCGGACGCGCATTTTTCTTAAACCAGCCGATCAGCAGCGGCGCTGCCTGGGCCAGTCCTGTTTCTTTTTCCCCGATTTCCGGAAGCTCCGGCTTTTCCGACATCATCAGTCCACAAGCTCGATGCGGCCTTCCACATGCGCATCCAGCCCTTCATTGGTCGCAAAGTACTCTTCGATGATATTATTCACGGACGTCGCGACGATGCGGGGACGCATATTGGCAGCGACCTCCGCCAGCGGGACGCCCAGGAATTCATCAAAATTCTTATAATGATAATTCTGCAGCGCGATCTTTAAGCGCATATTGTCCCGCACTGTCTCGCCCCGGAACGTCAGCTCTTCCAGTCTCTTTCTTTTCCGGTTGTAGCGGATATGCACACCTTTGGAGAACTGATAGAATTCCGTCTCGCCGAGCCAGGCTTCATCCCGCATCAGGTGTTTTACGATCGCTTTGAACTGTTTCCCGGTGACCTCGACCATCCAGAGCGCATCGTCATACGGCGTATTCTCCAGCATATCCTGATACTCGATGACCGGGCCCAGTTCCTTCTTCCGGATGCTGCCGGAGCCCATCATCATAATATCGAAGCTGCTCTCCCACTGCAGGGCATCGGCATAGAGGTTCCCCATCTCCGTTTCCTGTTCCCGGGAAGGGTGGGTAAGCTTCCTGGCCCAGCGCGTCACCACCCGCTTGTATTTGGTATCGGTCTGGGTACGGTAGCTGTCCAGCAGTTCCTCCATCACCAGATCCTTCGGCGCGGTCATTTCATTGATGGGCACGCATTTCCAGGCAAAATCCAGGATCTTTTTCTGCTCGGTATCGTACTGCAGATCGATCTGGCCGATGATCCCGGTCCCGGTCCCGGCCTGTACGATCGGGATACCGTTCACGACCTCCGGCGCCTCCATGAAGGTATGGGAATGCCCGCCGATGATCATATCCACGCCCCAGTCCGGGTCCAGCATCGCCGCCAGCTTCCGGTCCATCTCCAGGCCGATGTGGGTGAGGAGGATCGTCATATCCGTCTTGACGGTACGGTAATTGTCGCAGATGATCCCGACTTCCTTCGCGGCCTCTTCCACATCGATAAAGGTCCCGATGACCTTTTCCTGCTTGGTGGAAGCCAGCACTTCCTCCGTCAGAATACCGATAAAGAGGATCCGCAGCCCGCCGATCTCGATATTGATGTACGGGTTGAAAAGACGTGCGTTGTTCATGGTTACGAACATATTGGCGTTGATGATCGGGAACTTCGCGCACTTTTCCAGAAACAGCAGGTGCGCCAGCCCGTAGTCGACCTCGTGATTGCCGATGGTGGCCACGTCGGGCCGCAGGCTGTTCATCAGGTCGATCGTGGAAAGGCCCTGATATTCCTGGTCGATAATGGAACCGCGGAACATATCGCCGGCCACAACGTATAAGACGTTGTTCTTTTCCCGGCGGATTTTATTGATATATCCGGAGAGGCGGGGCAGGCCGCCGCTTTCTTCCTTGCTCAGCCGCTTGGGAAGGAAATCTCCGTGCATGTCGTTGGAATGCAGAATCGTCAGTTTGGTAATATTGTCAGCCATGCTGTCCTCCCGGAAAGTATTTGCTTCTTCTTTATACCATGCTTCCCGTTATAATGCAAGAAAGGGAAAAGCCTCCGGGAGGGGGCTTTTCCCTTTGTTTTCCCAGCAGATGACGGGAATCGAACCCGCCTATCCAGCTTGGGAAGCTGGTGTTCTACCAATGAACTACATCTGCTTAGCTGCGGAAGAAGGGACTTGAACCCTCACGACCTGTGGCCACATGATCCTTAGTCATGCCTGTCTGCCAGTTCCAGCACTTCCGCCTGCCGCTGTGCGACGAAGGGGATTATAGCACTTCGATACGCCGAATGCAAGCTGTTTTTTGAAAAAGAGACGGCTCTCCCGGAAATAGCCGCCATCCGCAAAAGGAAAGCGCCGCGTTCACGGCTTTATGAAAAACCATCCCGCGGCACTCTCCGTTTTCATTCCGAAAAAGCGTTACTCTTCTTCCCCGGCTGTCTCTTCCTGAGCTTCCAGAGCTTCCTGCTCTTTTTTCTTCAGGGCTTTCTGCAGCCAGTCCTTGCCGTCGTTGAAACGGGATACGATAAAGCTGGCTACATAGTCGCCGGCTGCATTGACCATCGTGGCGGGCGGGTCGACCAGGTCGCCGATGGCCTGCGCGATCGGGAAGGCGATTGCCAGCTGTTCCGGGAAGAACAGGGAGCACAGCACCAGCTCGCCGGTGCCGCCGCCGCCCGGGATACCGGACATGGCCACGGAGGAAACGGTCGCGACGATGATCGCCAGGATCGCATCGCCGGAATTAAAGTCCAGACCGAACATACCGAAGAGGAAGGCGACCTTGATGATCGCGCTCATGCCGGAGCCGTCCATATTCATGGTCGCACCCATCGGAAGCACGATATCCGTAACGTCCTTGGAAATACCGGTATCTTCGGAAACTTCCATGTTGGTCGGGATCGTCGCCACGGAGGAGCAGGTACCGAAGGCCACCGCAGCCGGCTTGAACAGGTGCTGGAACATGGTCTTGACCGCCCCCTTGCCGCCGCCGAAGCGGGCGTACAGCGGGAAGATCAGGAACATATACGCGAAGGATACGATGTAATACAGGATGATTGCCTTGGCATAGTTAGTCACAAAGTCCGCGCCATGGGCCGCGACCAGCGCCGCGAAAAAGCCGAAGAACCCGATCGGAGCATAGTAGCTGATCAGCTTGATGACCTTCATCAGGACTTTCGTGATCTCATCCAGAAGCTTCGCGACCTTGGTTTCGGGACCGCCGCACATCTGTACGCCGAAGCCGAAGAAGATACCGGCGACGATGAGCTGCAGAATAGACCGGCGGCTCCACAGATCCGGGAAGTCGGGTTTGGTAAAGAAACCGACGATCATTTCCCCGATGCTCATAGGCTCGGAAGCACCGGGTTCAAAAACAGGCTCGCCCGTGTAGATCGGGATCAGCCGGACCAGGATATACATGATCACGGAAGCGATGATCGTGGTGCACATGAAGGTCAGTACGGTGCTCCCCATGAGCTTCCCCGCACGCTTCGCGCTCTTCATATTCGCGATCGCGGAAGAAATGGAGAAGAAAACCATCGGAACGACGACGCAGAACATCATGTTGATGAACAGCGTGCCGAGCGGTTCCAGCGCACCGGCTCCGTCCCAGGCAAACCCGACCACGATACCCAGCACGATACCGACGATCATCGAGAAGAAAAACCAATTATTTTTCAGGAACTTTTTCATTGTAAACACTACCTCCTGTGCGGTATAGCTGTATTTTACCAGATTGATCTTGCATTTATAGCGCATTATATGCTATGATTTGCGCAAAAGATGCTGAATCTGCGCGGCCGGAGCCTGCTCCGCCGCCGCAGCTGCCCGGAGGGATGCTTATGGAACAAAAGCCCTTGAAGCGAGGCTACCTGTATGAAGATTTCCGCCTTTTTCATACCAAGGATTCTCTCGGCACAGACGTCGAGATGCATTATCATGAATTCTATAAGCTGCTGCTTCTGGTCTCGGGGACCGGCAGCTATATTATCGAAGGGCGGCGCTATGAACTGCGGCCCCGGGATATCGTGCTGGTCGGCCAGCGCATCCCGCACAAGCCGGAATTTGCCCCCGGCGTCCTGTACGAGCGGTACATTTTCTTTATCTCTTCCGATTTTCTGAACCGTTATTCGACGGAGGACTGCTCGCTGGAGGAGATCTTCCGGAACCCGAACGGCCCGGTCTACCGTCCGCTTGCCCCGCTGTCAGACAAGCTTTTCGCCCTGGTCGGCGCCGCGGAGCAGGAACTCAAAGGGAACGCGTACGGCAACTCCGTCCTCTCCCGCTTCTATCTGGCCAGACTGCTTGCGGAGCTCGGCCGGCAGCGCCGTTTTCCCACTGCTGCCGCCGTCGCGCCGGTCCGCTCCCGCGGGGATAAAATGCTGGAGCTGCTGCGCTATATCGACGCCCACATCAACGAAGAGATCACCATCGAGAACCTGGCGGAGCGCTTCTACCTGAGCCAGTATCATATGATGCGGCGCTTCCGGGAGGAGGTCGGCGTCCCCATCCACGTATACATCTCCGAACGAAGACTCTTAAATGCCCGGGCCATGATCGAGGGCGGCACCTCCGCCACCGAGGCCTGTTTTGCCAGCGGCTACGGGAGCTATTCCGCCTTCGCCCGCGCCTATAAAAAACACTTCCGGTGCTCCCCCATGAAGGGAAGCCCGGAAGTGTCCGAAAATACGGATTATACCGAATGATTACTTTCCGGCGATGCTCAGGCCCTCGACCAGGACCGCCGGGGAGGCAAAGCTCGTAATGCTCGCGCCGAAGCCCCCGAGCTTCACTTCATCCGACAGCGCCGTAATATTCTTCAGTACGTCAAAGAAGTTCCCGGCTACCGTGAAGGCCTTCACGGCCCGGGTCTTTTTGCCGTCTTCGATCAGATAGCCCGCGCTCTGGAGCGAAAAGTCGCCGGAGATCGGATTGGCGCCGGCGTGCATGCCCTGCAGCGAATCGATATAGACGCCGTTTCCGGCTTTGGCCAGGAGTTCCTCCTCCGTCAGATCGCCGGCCTGGATGGCCAGCGTGAACGGGCGGATCTCCACCGGGGCGTCGTAGCTGCGCTTGGACGCGTTGCCGGTGCTCTCCTTTCCGAGGGCGGCGGCAGTCTTCAGATTGTAAAGCAGGGTCTTCAGTTCGCCCTTGTCCACGACCGCCTTGGTATAGGTCGGCGTGCCTTCCGCGTCGAAAGGCATCTGCAGCAGATTGTCCGGATAGAAGGGATCGTCGAGGATCGTCACGTTCTCCGACGCGATCTTCTCGCCCTCTTTGCCCTGCAGGCGGGAGAGGCCCTTCCTGGCATTCTCGGCCGAGAAAGAACCGGAGAACGTCATGAGCAGGCTGGCCATCGTCTTGCCCTCGAAAATGACCGGATAATTCCCGGTCGGCGCGACCTCGGCGCCTAGCTTGGAGATGGCATCGTGAACTGCTTTGTTCACCAGTGCTTCCTGATCCAGCTTATCAAACGGCCCGACCTTCAGCTCAAACGAATCGTTCATCTCTTCGCCCTTTTTCACGACGGCGACCGCGATATACCCGGCGCCGGTCACACTGTGCGAAAGATCCAGCCCGCGCGAATTGCAGATAGCCAGGTTTTCTTTCATTGTGACCGTGCTCGTGGCCGAGCCGTCCGTGACCAGTTCATCCGCCGCGTACAGCAGATCCTGTCCTTTCAGGGCCCGGCTGACCAGCTCCTCTGTTTCCGGCAGCGGGCAGGGCTCGGTGTTCACCTTCTGATAGGTCTTCCCGCCTTCGCTTAAGAATTCCTGCTCCGCGGTTTCCAGGACCGCGGCGTTTTCTGCCGCCCGAAGGACGATGCCCTCCGCCTCCTCCGCGGAGAGGTCTTCTGTTGAGGCATACCCCATTTTCCCGTCAACGATGCAGCGGAAACAGGCGCCGCCCTCCACTGAAGACGAGAAACTGTTGATTTCATGCATGAACGCTTCCACTTCCGTGCTCTCCGAGCTGGAGTAATAGAGTTCGTAATCCGTCAGCCCGCGCTGCTTCGCGGCTGCGGTCACCGCTTCTTTAAATTCTTCAAATCTCATGGCACTCTCCTTATCTTCCGCCCACCGTGATGGAGGAAACGCGGATCATCGGCTGGCCAACATTGGTCGGGATCGACCCGGAGCTGGAGCCGCACATGCCCTGCCCGCATTCCAGTTTCTTTCCGACCATGTCGATCTTCATCAGGATCTCGGAACCGGTCCCCACGAGGCTCGCGCCGCGTACCGGCTCGCAGATCTTTCCGTTCCGGATGATATACCCTTCGTTCACGGCAAAGTTAAAGCCGCCGGTCGCCGGGTTCACCGAGCCGCCGCCCATCTCTTTCGCGTACAGGCCGTACTCGACAGAGGCGATAATGTCCTCATTCTCATCCTCGCCGGCATCAATGAAGGTGTTGGTCATGCGGGAGGTCGTCACATAGCTGTAGCTCTGTCTCCGCGCATTGCCGGTCGGCGCCATGCCCATGCGGCGGCCGCCGAATTTATCGACCATATAGCTCTTTAAAATACCCTTTTCGATCAGGACGTTGCGGTGTGAAGGCGTGCCCTCGTCGTCGATATTGATGGAACCCCAGGCGTTCGGGATCGTACCGTCGTCGATGGCCGTCACCTTCTCATTCGCGATCTGCTGGCCGAGCTTGCCGCAGAACTGGCTGGTGCCGTACGCCACGGAGGAAGCCTCGAGCGAGTGCCCGCAGGCTTCATGGAAAATGACGCCGCCGAAGCCGTTGTCGATCACCACGGGCATCACGCCCGCCGGGCAGTAGCCCGCGCCGGCCATGACCACGGCCTGTCTGGCTGCTTCGCGGCCCACATCCGCGGGATCGATCTCTTCCGTGAAGAGTTCCAGCCCCTTGCGCGCGCCAGGCCGGCAGCCGCCGGACTGGGTCTCCCCGTCCTTCTCCGCCACCGCCGTGATATTCAGGCGGGTCCGGATCTGCCTGTCTTCCGCAAAAACTCCTTCCGAGTTGGCTACCAGGATATTATGATCGATATCCAGCAGCGTCCCCGTCACCTGTCTGATGCAGGGATCATAATCCCGCGCGGCAAAATATCCGGCTTTCAACAAGGCGATCTTTTCCCCGACCGGGGCCGATCCCGGAACGATTTTAATGGGGTGGATATCTCCGAAGCGCCGCTCGCGCAGCACGATCTCGATCTCCGCTTTTCCTTCTCCCAGCGCGTCCGCGGCTCTCTTCGCACAGCTCAGCAGCCCTTCCTCGCTGGTATCCACGGTGGACGCTGCCACGCTCCGAAGGCCTTTAAAGACCCGGATGCCCACGCCGGCGATCACCGCGTCATTCACCGCATGGACCTTGCTGTCGATCATATTCACCGAGCGGTCGAAGGTTTTTTCCGCAAACAGTTCCGCGTAGTCTGCCCCGGTGGATGCCGCGACACCCAGTACCCGCTCGCAAAGTGATCTTGAAAGCATATTCATTCCTCCCTTTTCAGTAGTCCGTCTTATTGTACCGAATCTTTCCGCGATTTTCAAGATGCCGGGGCTTTGTCTGCCTCCTGCTTTTTTTATGAAAGAAGTGCCCTTTTGCTGTTGCCCTTTCCCCGGCTTTCCGCTATACTCTGAAGCAGAATAATCGCCTTCGGGCTTGCCAGGTATATGCCATGTCTTCTCAGCCGAACCTCTCTGAAAAAACGAACGGGACCCGCCGTTCGTTCGGGATCCCTCTGTTCATAGGGATCTGTCTTGCCGCGCTTGCGGTTTCCTTTATCATCGCATGGAAAAACGACCGGGCGGATAAGCAGCCCCCCTCTTCCGATGCCGCGGAGACTGCTCTTTCTTCTTCGGAAAAGGAAGCGCCGCCCGAAAGCTCCGCCCCCACGTCTTCCCCGGAATCCTCTCCGGAAGAAACAAGTGAAGAAACCACTGAAATTTCCACGGAAGAAAGCACGGCCGCTCCGGAAGAAACGTCCCCGGAGACAAGCGGGGAGACCTCCTCGGAACAGTCGGAGGAAACGGATACGGATACACCGGAGGAGACGACGGAAAAAGACACGGAAAGCAGCCCGGAGCCTGAAACCACGGAAGCGTCCGTGGAAGAAAGCAGCGAAAGCGTTCCGGCATCCGCCGAAGAGACGACTCCGGCCGAAACCACCGTAATCGGTGCGGAAACCACAGCCGAAGCCACGTCAGAAATGACGGCCGAAGATTCCTCGGAGGAAAGCGGGGAAGGGTCGGAAACTGATACCGCCGAAGAGCCCACGGAGGAGCCGGGCGGAGATAGTACGGAGGCGACGGGGGAAGAAACCGAAGAAAGCTCCTCCGAACGAGAGGTGAAAGTAAAAACCACGCCGGAAGATTATCTTGCCGAAATGACGCTGCACGAAAAGATCTGCCAGATGTTTATCGCCGCGCCTTCGGCCGTCTATAATCTTTCCGCGGAAGAATATGCGCAGAATCCGTACGGCGGGCTGATCCTTTTCAACGAAGATATGACCTCGGTGGACGGCACCGTCAGCAAGATCAAACGATGGCAGGATCTGACCGATGATTCCGGGATCGGGCTCTTTATCTCCGTGGATGAAGAAGGCGGACTGGTGGCGCGCGTTGCCAGCTCCCTTCACGCCACGACCGTCTTTTCCTCCCCGTACCATTATAAGGAGGGCGGTCCCGAAAGAGCGCGCCTGAACGCCCGGACGATCGGCTCCGAGATCCATGCCCTCGGCTTCAATCTGGACTTCGCACCGGTCGCAGATACCTGGTCCAATCCGGATAACCGCGTCATCTACCACCGCGCCTACAGCGACAATTTCGAAGAAGCCGCGACCCTCGTCGCAGCCGCGGTCCAGGGCTTCCATGAAGGCGGCGTCCTCTGCGTCGTCAAGCATTTCCCCGGCCACGGCGATACCGCCGAGGACAGCCACTCCGGCGCGGCTTACTGCTATAAGACGCTGGATGAGCTGCGCAAGCAGGAGCTCCTTCCCTTTATTTCCGGGATCAATGCCGGGGCCGACATGGTCATGATCGGCCATATCACGCTGCCGGAGCTGGATTCGCTCCCGGCCAGCCTCTCCCGGCGCGTCATCACCGGCCTTCTGCGGCAGGAACTGGGATATAACGGGATCGTGATCACGGACTCCCTGTCCATGGGCGCCATGGTCAACACCTACGGCGCCGCCGAGATCGCCGTGATGACCGTGAGCGCCGGCACCGACATCCTGCTGACGCAGAGCAATGTCGGGACGATGGTCACCGCGCTGGAGAGAGCCGTCGCGAACGGGACCATTTCGGAGGCGCGGATCGACGCCAGCGTCCTGCGGATCCTGCAGCTGAAGCAGAAATACGGACTGCTGCACTGAGAACCGTCAGCCACCGGGCTGCGGCAGCAGTATTCTTTTCTACCGTAAAAGAGAGGAGCCGGGCGGGCTGTCAGCCCCCGGCTCCTTTCTTATCCTGCTACGCTTTCATTCTGGCAGGATCCACATTTTCAGAACGGCAAAACACTCCCGCAGGAAATAGGTCGGCAGGAAGCTGATCATGGTCCCGGCCTGCAGCGCATAGGCTGTATATCCCAGTTTTTCCGCCATTTTTACCGCACGGTAACAGTGAAACTCACTGGTTGCCAGCGCGAGCGCCGGCGTAAGATCGTTCTCCCGGATGATCTCCACGGAAAAGCTCAGATTCTCCAGGGTGGAGGTCGACCGGTCTTCTTTGTACAAGCGCTCCTGCTCGATCCCCATCGCCCGCAGTTCCCGGTAAATGCATTCCACCTCGCTGATGAGCTCATCTTCTCCCTGTCCGCCGGAGCAGATACAGGCCGCCGAAGGATTGTCTGTCAGATAGTCATATGCAGCCCGGATCCGTTTCTGCAGGATCAGCGAAGGCCTCTCCCCGTTCAGGCCGCAGCCCAGTACCACCACCGTGCAGGGTTCCTGCGGTGTTTTCCGGGCTCCTTTTGCGATGACCACCCCCAGTACGGCCAGCAGCAGGCAGCCCAGCAAAGCGAGGATCCGTACGCCCCGCCGCATTCCCTGCGGAATGCTTTTCCGGAACAGGCCGTACAGAAAAAGAAGGACACTGAAAAAGACCCCGAATACATTCCCGGCATTGACCACGCCGGCGAACATCGGGTGTACAAACAATATAAACAGGATCATACCGATTATGATACAAAACAATCCCATGAGACCCGGCCTCCGCAAGCATTGTAACCTACCGCTTTGATCGGAGCAAGCCCCATGGGACGATTTCAGAAAAACTTAACTGTCTCTTTGTTTTTCATTCATGAAAGGAGAATATGATCCGTTTGTCGCTGAATAACGAATCCTGAAATTCGAGCTCGATCGTCTCTGCGTCATCCGGAACCTCAAAGGCGACAGTGCCCTTTGTTTTTCTGCCTGCGGAAAGAGTCGCGGAAAGATCGTCATCCCGGGCAGAGGTACTGCTGCAATGTGCACCATCTGCAAAGCATTCAAACAACATACTGCTGACTGAATGGTCATCATTGGAAATGTTTTCAAATTCAAATTCAAAGCAGATAAAGTGATATCCTTCATCCGGCTTAATATATCTGACCTCCGATTCAAAGCTGCCGCAGGAAAGATAACTGATCCGATAATTCTTTGTTTCCACTACATCACCGGGAGCAAAGGTGTTTTCACTTGCTTCCTTCTTTTTTTCAATAATGTATCCGCTGTCTTTTTGCCCTTCATAAAGGAATTTGATCTTCTTGTCTGAAATAAAATTGTATTCATATTCAAATTCCACTTCGGAAGCGTCTACCGGTACTGAGAAATAAATTTTACCCGTCGTATACCGTCCTTCGGTCAGACTTCCGGACAAGCCGTCCGGACCTCCGTAATACTGATCAGCCGCATAACCGTCGGCATAACATTCAAAATCAAAAGCAGTAATTCCGCCGCTTCCTTTTAGCTGCTCCACATACAATTCTATAAATACACGCTGATAACCATCTTTCGGTTTTGAATAACTATCGTCATTTTCGAGTACACCGCTGGACATATAAACGATCTTCTGATCATTTACATTTACAATATCTCCTACAACATAGCAGGCTTTAGCAGCTTCTGTCTCTTCCGCTGTCTCTGTTGTTTTTACAGCCGCTGCCTCTTCGCTCTTCTCGGTCACAGCCTCTGTCTTATCTGCAGATGCCTTTGTTTCCTTTTTCGTTTCCTTCTGTCCGGAGGTGTCCGCCACCGTCCCCACCTTTGTCGGAGACGAACTGCTCGAGCCGCTGCCGATCGCCATCAGCAAAAATGCACAGGACAGAACGATCACCGCTGCCAGTTTCAATCCTTTTTTCATCTTCTTTTTCCATCCTTCCCATCATGATTACCGCCGCCGCTGCCGCTGCGGTATAGACCGCGGCGTCCAGCGGATCCGCGGTTCCCGGCGCCAGCCGCAGGGCCTGCATGCCCTCAAAAAGAATCCCGAGCAGGGACGCGCCAAAAAGCAGGAACCGTTTTCGTCCTTTCAGCCGCAAAATACCCTGCAGCGCGAAAGCAAAGGCAAAAGCCCAGCAGAAATCCGCGCCGTATCCCGGCAGCACGTCCCACCGGTAGCACGCCGCTCCGGCTGCCAGTGACAGTATGCTGATCAGGAAATACTTTTTCATGTCCGCAGACGTCCTGCTTTCCCCGAATCACGGCCGGCATCCTTTGTCTTCTGCTTCATTATAGCAACCGGCCCCGGACGATGTTCCCACCTGCCGGGGGGAATTCACCCTCTTTCAGTTTTCTTCCCCGCAGGGACGCAGGGGCTCTTCCCCGTATAAAGCCAGCAGCTTATTGATCTCATGGATATTCCGGATCGCGCGGTTTAAGGCCACCATCAGGACGGCATCCCGCGGGATTCGGGAATACAGTTCCCGGAAACCGCTGCATTTTAAAGCCTGCTGCGTCTCTTTCAGCGTCAGCTTTGCACCGAAGCAGAGCCGGAGGATCGTGTCGCGATGGCGGGGATGCTTTTCCTCGGAAATCAGCTTGTAGCCATACTTTTCTCCGATGTCCGCATTGATGAAGACTTCCTGCTGGGTCATCCCCTTCTCCCGGATCCGCTCCCGCATGAAGAGAGCGAAAGGTTTATCCGTTCCGATGAGGCTCGCTTTGTTTTCCTCCAGAAAAGCCGCCAGTTCCTCCGGTCTGGTCCGGGCCAGAATGCGGTCCAGGCTCTGGGTACTGAGAATCCCCTCCTCTTCCGAAAAGGGGTCTGACGTTTCTTTTTTCATCTCCGGCACGCTCCTTTCCCGCAGTTTTATCCCATGGAGTAAAAAGCCGGACAGCCTTTTTGTCCTCTGATCCGATTATAACAAAGGAGTTTTTCGCCTGTTCCCACCTGCCGGGGGGAATCTGCCGGGATTCTCCCCGGGCTGCGGTCCCGGCGGCACATCGCTCCGGATTTTCTTTGCGCTTTCTTCAGTTTCTGGTATAATAGAAATCGGAAAGGCGGCGCGGAAAGCATCCCGCGCCAGAAAAGACTATGACGCTGCAGGAAGAACTGAATCTGTCCTATTATCAGACGGTTGCCGTGCTGGATGAAGCGCATGCCGTCTGGCTGGTCCGGCACAGCGAAAGCGGGAAGTTTTTCGTCAAAAAAGTGCTGGCCAGTTACAATGCGGATATTTACAGGACGCTTCAGGTCTGTCCGGTACCTCATATGCCGCGGATCGTGGAAGCGGCGGAAAAAGACGGCGCTCTCATCCTGATCGAAGAATACCTGAGCGGCCAGACCCTGCAGGAACTGCTGGAGCAGGGGCATGTCTTTTCTCCGGAGGAGATCCGCGGCTTTACTTCCCAGCTGGCCCGGATTCTGCAGAATCTTCATGCCTTTCATCCTCCGATCATTCACCGGGACGTCAAGCCTTCCAACATCATTCTCTCTCCGGACGGCTTTATCAAATTACTGGATCTGGATGCGGCCAAGTACATGCGTGCGGATGAGGAGCGGGATACCCGGCTGATCGGGACCCCGGGCTATGCCGCCCCCGAGCAGTACGGCTTCGGGGCTTCGGGAATCCCCACGGATATTTATGCCGTCGGGATGGTCATGAAAGACCTTCTGAATGCGTCGTCGGAGCCTGCTGCGCCTGCCTGCCGCTATCTTCAGGCGGTCATGGAGCGCTGCACCCGGCTGGATCCCGCCCAGCGGTATCCTGACACGGAAGCGCTGCTTCGGGATCTCACACAGCCGCTTCCTGTACCGCAGCCTGCCCCTGCGCCTTTCCCCGTCCGGCAGCCGTCTGATTCTTCCTCCACGCAAAAAGCTGCGGCTTCCTGGCAGCGTTTTCTTCCGCCCGGCTTCCGCAGCCTTAAGATCCTCCCCATGCTTTTAAGCACTTTGGGATATTATTCTCTGTTCAGAGTCTGCCTTGACTTTACGTTCGAGGAAGGCATCCATTACAACACCCCTATCAGCGTCTTCCGGGTCCTTCTGATCCTGGGCTTTCTGGCGATGATCGCTCTCGACGCCAACTATCTGGGCATTCAGGACAGGCTGAAGATCAGCCAGCTGAAATGGCCTGTGCGGATCCTGATGCTCATCGTTCTGAACGTGTTCCTCTTCGGTTTTATCGTCTTTCTGATCTCACAGATTCTGGAAAAGGTCTTCGCATAGCCTCCGCTGTCATTTCAGATACTTCTTCAGCTCCAGCATGCGGTCACGCTGAATGGCCGCCTCTTCGAAATTCAGCTCTACGGCAGCCTGATTCATCCGCTTCGTCACTTCATGGATCAGCGCTTTCAGTTCCTTTTCATCCATGGATTCCGGATCCTTGTCCAACTGCAGGCTCTTCCTCCGGCTGTCCAGCTTATGGGAGATCGCGATCAGCTCCCGCACGGCTTTTTTAATGGAGGTCGGGGTGATCCCGTGCGCGTCGTTATAGGCCTGCTGGATCCCGCGGCGCCGGTTGGTCTCATCGATCGCCCCTTTCATGGAATCCGTCATCGTATCCGCGTAAAGCACGACATGGCCTTCCGCATTGCGCGCCGCGCGGCCGATGGTCTGGATCAGCGAGGTCTCGGAACGCAGGAAGCCTTCCTTATCCGCGTCCAGAATCGCCACCATGGAAATCTCCGGAATATCCAGCCCTTCCCGCAGCAGGTTGATCCCGACAAGCACGTCGAATACATTCATCCGCATGTCCCGGATGATCTCCACCCGCTCCAGCGTATCAATATCCGAATGCAGATAGCGCACGCGGATCCCGGCTTCGCGCATGAAATCCGTCAGGTCCTCAGCCATGTGCTTGGTCAGGGTGGTCACCAGGACCTTGCCGCCTTTTTCCACTTCGGCGCGGCAGCGGGCGATCAGATCGTCCACCTGTCCTTCCACCGGCAGCACCAGCGTCTCCGGATCCAGGAGGCCTGTCGGCCGGATCACCTGCTCGGCCCGCAGCTGCTCGTGTTCCTTCTCATAAACGGAGGGCGTTGCCGAGACAAAGAGGACCTGGTTCAGCCTGTCTTCAAATTCCGCGAAATTAAGCGGCCGGTTATCCAGCGCGGACGGCAGACGAAAGCCGTAATCCACGAGCGTCGTCTTGCGGCTGCGGTCCCCGTGATACATGGCCCGCACCTGCGGCACGGTCATATGCGATTCGTCGATCATCAGGATAAAATCCTTCGGGAAATAGTCAAAAAGCGTGTGCGGCGTGGCACCGGCCGGCAGTCCTACCAGATGGCGCGAGTAGTTTTCGATCCCGGAGCAGAAGCCCGTTTCCCGCAGCATTTCCACGTCAAAATGCGTCCGCTCGGCGATCCGCTGCGCCTCCAGCAGACGGTCCCGGCTGCGGAAATAGGCGATCTGTTTCTTCAATTCCTCTTCAATGGCATCGGTGGCCCGCAGCAGCGCGTCTTTTCCCACCACGTAGTGGGAAGCCGGAAAGATGACCGCGTGATCCAGACTCGCCCGGATACGGCCGGTCAGCGTTTCGATCTCCAGGATCCGGTCGATCTCGTCGCCGAAGAACTCGATCCGGATCGCGGATTCGTCCGATCCGGCCGGGATCACTTCCACCGTATCCCCGCGGACGCGGAAAGTCCCGCGCTTCAAATCCATGTCATTGCGGTCATACTGGATATCGACCAGGCGGCGGATCACCTCATTCCGGTCCCACTCCTGCCCGGGCCGCACCGACAGCGTCATCGTTTTGTAGTCGATGGGGCTGCCCAGGCCGTAGATACAGGACACGGAGGAGACAATGATCACATCGTCCCGCTCCGACAGCGCGGCCGTGGCGGAATGCCGCAGGCGGTCGATCTCATCGTTGATGGAGGAGTCCTTGGCGATATACGTATCCGAAGACGGCACATAGGCTTCCGGCTGATAATAATCGTAATAGGATACGAAATACTCGACCGCGTTTTCGGGGAAGAATTCCTTGAATTCACTGTAAAGCTGGGCTGCCAGCGTTTTGTTGTGTGCCAGCACCAGCGTCGGCTTTCCCAGATTTTTGATGATATTCGCCATGGTAAAGGTCTTCCCGGATCCGGTAACTCCCAGCAGCGTCTGGAACTTGTTCCCGGCCTGAAAACCTCTGGTCAGCGCGTCGATCGCCTCCGGCTGATCGCCGGTCGGCGCGTAATCCGAATGTAAGATAAACTCTGCCATATGCTTTTTGCTTTACAGATCGGTCTTGCTGTAGTGCGCAAAACCGTTGCCGAGCACCTGATGGCTCTCCTGAATGATCACAAATGCATCCGGATCGATCTCCACCACCAATTCTTTCAGTTCAGCCAGCTGGCGCTTGCTGATGGCGGTCAGAATGATCCGGCTTTCATGGTGGGAATAATAGCCTTCCCCA
The DNA here is from genome assembly GCA_017394885.1 of Lachnospiraceae bacterium. Taxonomy (GTDB): domain Bacteria; phylum Bacillota; class Clostridia; order Lachnospirales; family Lachnospiraceae; genus UBA6987. The sequence goes on from JAFPWO010000013.1 coordinate 264,253, forward strand.
TACAGATAGGTGACGCCGCGGTCCATTTTTACGGTGATGGCCTCCGCGATCGCCTCGTGTTTGGCCGAGATGATCATCGCCACCTTGGAATAATCAAAGCTGTAGATGACCGCGTCAAAGACCTGTGCATAGACCACGATCGCGATCCCGCAGTACAGGCCGACCATGACGTTTTTGAACACGATGGCCGTGAGGATGACGACGGTGGCGTCACAGACCAGGTTGATCGAGCCGGCGGATGCATTCGGGAAGCGAAGCTTTAAGAGCCGTACCAGGATATCGGTCCCGCCGCCGGAAGCCCCGGCCCGCATGACCAGCCCGAGGCCGACGCCGCTGATCGCGCCGCCGTAAAGGACCGCCAGCATCGGTTCCATCTCCACGACCGGCAGTCTGGAAAAAAGGTCCAGAAATATACTTGTGGAAAGCATCCCGATCAGCGAGCCCACAAAGAAGCGCCGGCCGATCTTGGCATAACCCAGTACGAATAAGGGCAGATTCAGGATAAAGTTGATCAGGCCGGTCGAACCGATCCCGGTCGCGGTCACAAAGACCAGCGCCAACCCAGAGGTGCCGCCCCCGTTAAAGCCATGAGGCGCCCAGAAGTAATCAAAGCCAAAGGCATACAAGGCGCAGCCGATCAGGATCGTCAGCACCCAGAGGATATCTTTTCCCACATTTCCCGACTTATTTTTAGCCATGCCTGCTCTTTACCCCCTGGCATAGAATTCTATAAACTTTAATACGATCGCCGCGGAGCCCGCCGTGGACAACGCCTCATTCGTTTCGATATCTTCGTCCGCGTTTTCGTCACCGCTGTCCGAGATACAGCGGACTACGGCAAAAGGCAGCTCGTTCATGCAGCAGACCTGGGCGATCGCCGCGCCTTCCATTTCACAGGCGATCGCGCCGAAGGTCTCCGTGATGTAGCGTTTCTTTTCGCTGTCGTTCACGAAGGTGTCGCCGCTGGCGATGGTTCCTGCCTCGTAGACGATTCCCAGCACTTCTGCCGCCCGGACCAGTCCGGCGACCATCTCCGGATCGCTCTCGATATGGACCCGGCCGATGCTGGGCAGGTAGCCGTCTTCATAGCCGAATACGTTTAAGATAAAATCGTTCTGAACCAGATCGCGGCCGATGGCGACCTGACCGGGCTTTAAGTCTTTGAGTCCGCCGGCAATGCCCGCGCCGAGGATCCGCTCCGGGGCAAAGCCGTCGATCATGCGCTGCGCACACATAGCCGCACAGACCTTGCCGACGCCGCAGCGCGCCGCCACCACAGGGACGCCGGCTATATGGCCGGTGATGAAGATCATGCCCGAGAGCTTCTGCTTTTCGGCGTCCTGCATGGCCGCCTCGATCCGCTCCATTTCCACATCCATCGCCACGATCACGCCAAGTTTAATCTTCTCCATCTTCTTCGCCTCCCTGCGGGTAATCAAAGCAGCCGCCCCGGATCAGTGTATCAAGATAGCGCTTTGTATAGTATTTTGCCATATTCAGGTTCTGTTCGGAATAATTGCCGCACTCTTCAGGCCGCGCGCCGGGGATCTCCCCTTCGAAATTCAGGATAAAGGAGCACATCTCCCGGATCAGGGGAAGAATATCCTGCGGCGTACGCTTCCCGGCCATCAGCAGATAAAAGCCGGTACGGCAGCCCATCGGGCCGAAATACAGGATATGACTTTTTTCTTCGCTGTTGCGCAGGAATGTCGCGCCAAGATGCTCGATCGTATGGACGGCCGGCATATCCAGGACCGGCTCCCAGTTCGGCGCCGTAAAACGGAGGTCAAATGTCGTCACGGGTTCCTGGCCGACCCGGTCGAGCCGGGAAACATACAGTCCCGGCTGAAGCCGCAGATGATCGATGGTAAAGCTGGTGATCTTATCCATAGTGACTCCTGAAAAAAGAAATAAAAAAACACCCGCAGTCGGGGTGTCTTACGGAATTGCACCTTCAAAACCGCACACCGAAAATGTACTTGATATCAAATGTCTTGTCAAGAAGAAGTTCATCGATAATGCTTGAAGAAATCTTGATTCAGAAGAGCTTATTCGCAAAGCTGCGCATTGCTCTTCCTGTGATGGCTCGAGCTTTGATCATTCGCACCGCTTCGCGCTGCTCATGTCCTGAGATGCTGCTTCGCAGCCTCCCCGGCTCTGCCGCTGAGCTGTAAGCAAGCTTACCGCCATCGGCTTTCGCCTCTTTCCGCTCTTCGCCATCCTCTACGGTCAAGTGTTCGACCTATTAGTAACAGTCAGCTCCGTACATTACTGCACTTCCACCTCTGCCCTATCTACCTCGTCGTCTTCAAGGGGTCTTATGGATATCTCATCTTGAGGGGGGCTTCACGCTTAGATGCCTTCAGCGTTTATCCCTTCCGCACTTGGCTACCCGGCTATGCTCTTGATCAACAACCGGTGCACCAGCGGTGCGTCCATCC
>JAFPWO010000003.1 GCA_017394885.1 Lachnospiraceae bacterium
ATCGCCATTGCGCGGGCGATCCTCCGGCACTCTCCCATCATTATACTGGATGAAGCGACCGCCTCTGTCGACGTGGAAACGGAACAGCAGATCCGGGAAGCCATCAACGGGATCACCGGGAAGCGGACCATCGTAGCCATCGCGCACCGTCTTTCCACGGTCCGCAGCGCGGATCAGATCCTGGTGATCGAAGAAGGCCGCGTGACGGAGCGGGGCACGCACGAAGAGCTGATCCGGCTCGGCGGCACCTATGCGCGCATGAACGGCATCCAGGAGAAAGCGGGCTGATGCCCGAAAACGCGAAAAGCAGGAGAAAACGCAGAAATGACGCATCACAGAGAACGGATCCAGTTTATTGCTTCGACGGTCCTGTACGGAACCATCGGGATGTTTCTGCGTTTTGTCGACAATATCCCGAGCGAAGCCGTCGCTCTGTACCGGGGCCTGATCGGGCCGGTCTTTATCCTTCTCTGGCGTTTTCTCAAAAAAGAAAAGCCGGATATCGCCGCGATCCGCCGGAATATCTTCTGGCTGCTTATCTCCGGGATCGGCCTGGGCCTTAACTGGATCTTCCTGTTTGCGGCTTATGTCAAAACGACCGTAGCCATCGCAAGCCTGTGCAACTATATGGCGCCGATCCTCGTCATTATCTTCACGCCTCTTCTGCTGCAGGAAAAGCTGGATAAGCGGAAACTCCCCTGCATCGCGGCGGCGCTCGTGGGGATCATCCTGGTCTCCGGCGTGTTCGGCGGCCATGTCGGGGATCCTGTCGGCGTCATTTTAGGGCTTGCCGGCGCCGTCTGCTATGCGGGAAACGTCTTCTGCAACCGTAAGCTTAAGGATATTCCGGCGCTGGACCGGACCCTCATGCAGCTCGTCTTCTGCGCCGCGACGCTCCTTCCTTACGTCCTGATCCGCAACGGCGGCCGGATCCCCTTCCCGACAGGCCGCTCCTTCTGGCTCGTCCTGATGCTGGGCGTCGTGCACACGGGGATCGCCTACTGTCTGTTTTTCAGCGGCATGGCCGTCCTGCCGGTCCAGACGATCTCGATCCTCAGCTATCTCGAACCGGTCATTGCGGTCTTCTGCTCGGCGATCTTCCTGCATGAGCCGCTCTCCCCGTTTGGCTGGATCGGCGCGGCGTTGATCCTGCTCGCGGCCGCGGTCAGCGAGCTGATGCCGGAAAGGCAGCCTGCCTGAGCGCTCCGATTGATAAAACGCGGGGACCGTGATACAATCTTTCCATAAAGGAGGATGCAGCAATGAGTAAAGTCAATGATTTTTTAAGCGAAGCGGGCGTGTTTTTCCTGGCCACCGCCGACGGTGACCAGCCGAAGCTCCGGCCCCTGGGCATGCATATGGAAATGGACGGGAAGCTTCTTTTCGGCGTAGGGGATTTCAAAGCCGTCTTCCGCCAGCTGCAGGCGAATCCCAAATGTGAGATCGCCGCAGTGAAGCCGGACGGCCACTGGCTCCGCTATACCGGGACCGCCGTTTTTGAGGCGGATCCCCACTATGCGGAAGCGGCGCTTGCCGCGATGCCGGACCTGCGCGCGATCTACAACGAAGAGACCGGGAATAAAATGATGATCTTCCATCTGGAGGACGCTGCGGCTGTGGATATCGCCGTCATGGGCGAAGGCACGGACCTGCTTGCCGAATAAGCGGCGGCGCCGACGCCGCGCAGCACCGCCAACAGCAAAGGAGAGCTTTTTGAAACCAGGCTCTCCTTTTTTATAGTCTGCTGTTCTTTTTTTCAGAATCCGTGGCCGCCGCCGTGGGAGCCGCCTCCGTCCCCGCCGCCTCCTCCGCCTCCGGAGGAACCTCCGCCTCCGCCGGACCAGCCGCCGCCTCCGCCGCCGGAAGACCCGCCTCCGCCGGAGGAATTGCGGTAACGGTACTGCTTGATCAGCCGCGAATCGGCATTGACCAGCACGATATCCTTCGTGATATTCTGATCCAGCTGGTAGACTTCGCCCGGCTTTTTGATCCGCGTGCGCTTATGGGCCAGTCCGAATACTGCAAATAAGGCAAGTCCTAGCGCGATCAGCAGATTGCTCATATGCTTCATGGGCTGCGGCACATCCCGGTCGGAAAGCACCTCGTTGATCTGCTCGAAAGCCCGCCTCGCGCATTCATAGTACTGCCCGTCCCGGGCATAGGTATAGATATTGTCCGTGATGGTGTTGCACTTCGCGACGCTCAGCTTGTCGGAGCGGTCCGTCACGCGGATATACAGCTGCCGGCCGTCTTCATCCGACGTGTCGAAATCGATGAGGAACAGCACGCCGCCCCGGCTGTCAAACAGTTCATTGTACAGCTGCAGGGAATATCGCTCGGCCGACGTCCCGTTCGTGTTGTCCGTAGTCGCGAACGCGGCCGGGAAATACGCCGTGACCGGCAGCATGGCCGCCCTCAGCTTCTTCTCTTCGGTCTCGGTCAGCATATCCGCCGCATCGAGGACCGTGAGCTGATCCGGGTGTATGGTCCTGTCTTCCGCTCCCGAAGCTTCCCGCAGTGCCAGGAAGCCGTCATACGCAAAGGGGAAGAGCAGAAGCACGATGGCCCCGGCCAGCAGCCAGTTCAGCAGCTTATTGGAAACAGGCCTTTTTTCTTTTCCGATTTTCCGGATCATTCGGCGCCTCCCCTCTTCATACTGAAGAGCGGGATATCCCGCGAGGCCAGCATATTCTGCTTGCGGATCACGTCAAAAGCCGCCCAGACCGAGACCAGGATATTGGCGATCCCCGCACCGTAGTACCAGGTATCGACGACCGGCTGCACGATCATGACCGCCGCGCCGCCTGCGAGCGCCAGCCAGACCTTCCACAGCACGGCAAAAGAAGCCGCCAGCGATTTTGAGTATTTCCAGCGGGTCGACTGCGGCGCGGAAGTGCGCATGCTCCCTTTGACCGAACGGGCCAGTCCGGAAATGAAGCGGATCACGCCCAGCGTGATCAGGATGATCCAGAGGAACGACGTCGCATTGACGACCACACTGTCCGGAAAGATTTCCGAAAGGATCCCGAACAGGAACGGCCAGAAAAGGAACAGGATAATCCCGTAGATCACGGCCGTGCTGCAGCCGGACCGCCGGGAACGGCTCCTTCCGTCTCCGATGGTCTTCACCGCTTCCGCAAAAGCCGGATAGCCGATCCGGCCGATATCGTCCAGGTGGTTTTCCCGCACATAGACGTCATTCGTCAGCCTGCCCAGCACGAAGCCGAACAGGGTCGTAATGATCATGGAGACAGTCAGAAACGGCGCCGGCTTGATCGTATACATGAAGTTCATGAATGTAGCGATGACCGCCGCAGCGATCAGGCTGACCTTCAGATATTTCCCTCTATCCAGCGGGATATCCGCCGCCACGTCCCCGGTCTGGCCGTTGACGGCGGCATAGCAGATCCGGTCTCCGACCCGGTGCGTGAGCAGCCAAACCGGCAGCAGGATCTTTTCGCGCCGCAGGCGGATGTTTTCGGGCTGCGTCCGGATCCGGGTGTTCAGCGTCATATCCTGATAGGCGACCGAAGAGCCGGAGGCGTTGATGTCGTCGCTGACCAGTTTAGCCGCGACCGGGTCGTATTCCTCCGGATCCACATCGCTGCCGTCCGCATAGTACCCCGCGATATAGCCGGGCCGGAACGACTGCTTATTCTGCCATTTATAGGTATCCATGGTCTCGCTGAGCGCATCGGGAAAGGCCACCGCCGCATCAAAGCGGTTGCCCTGATAGCTCGCTTTCAATGTCCCGTCCACCTCATAGACGCTCACCTCGGTCGAACTTCCGAGATTCCGGTGCTTCTCCCCTTTCACCCTGACCGGCTGCTCGCAGTCGGCCCGGTAAAGATAAAAGGGCATGTAGATGCCGGTCATTTCCTTCCGGCCTTCTTCCCGCATCCATTCCGGCGCCAGGATGATCTTGTCGGTGCGCTTCCGGTAACGGTTCTCCGCAGCCTTCTGCTGAAAGGAAAAAGGAATGATGCCGTCCGGCTTCTGCTCTTCCTTCACGCGCCGGTTAAAGAGCACCGAAGATCCGCAGTAGCTGCAGAACGTCGCCAGCGTATTGTCATAGCTTAATACCACCGAGCCGCACTGCGGGCAACTAAGCTCCGTGGTCTGATACAGCCCCTTTTTGTCCAGATAGCCTTCATAATCGTCCTGGGTGATGAGGCTGTCGCAGTATTCACACCTTACGGCGCCGTCCGACAGGTCGTAGCGGACGCTTCCGCCGCAGTGCGGGCAGGTAAAAGCGATCATAAGATCTCCTTACATAGGGTAAATCATCGTGACAGCTGTCCCAAAGCGGCCCGGCAGGGCCGCATCATTCTTCCTCTTCCGCGCCGATATGCGCCGGCGGATCGCAGAGGATCCTCTCCCCCGTCCGCGACTGGTAATCCTCCAGCGCGGAACGGATTGCTTCCTCTGCCAGCACCGAACAGTGCATCTTATAGGCGGGCAGCCCGTCCAGCGCTTCCGCTACGGCTTTATTCGTCAGCTTCATCGCCTCGGAGACCGGTTTCCCCTTGATCAGCTCCGTAGCCATGGAGCTGGACGCGATCGCGCTGCCGCAGCCGAAGGTTTCGAACTTGACGTCCTTCACGATATCGTCCTCGATCTTCAGATACATTTTCATGATATCGCCGCACTTCGCGTTGCCGACCTCGCCGATCCCGTTCGCGTCCTCGATCACGCCGACGTTGCGGGGATTGCGGAAATGATCCATCACTTTTTCACTGTATAATGCCATCGTCCCTGCCTCCTTACAGAATAAACTTTGTCTTTCCGGCGCACAGATCACGCCAGACGGGGGAGAAGCTGCGCAGATACGCAACGACCTCCGTCACGGACCGGATGATATAATCGGTTTCTTCTTCCGTGATATCCTCCCCGATCGTAAGCCGCAGCGACCCGTGTGCGACGTCATGCACCCGGCCGATGGCCAGGAGCACGTGGCTCGGGTCCAGTGATCCGGAGGTGCAGGCGCTGCCGGAGGAAGCCTGGATCCCTTTATCGTCCAGAAGAAGCAGGAGCGATTCTCCCTCGATCCCTTCAAAACAAAAGCTGACATTGCCGGGCAGGCGGCGCTTTGCGTCTCCGTTTAAGGCGCAGTGCGGAATCTGCCCAAGGCCCTCGATCAGCCGGTCCCTTACGGCGGTCAGGTGCGCGGCATTTTCTTCTCTGTGCGCGGCCGCTTCCTTTAACGCGGCTGCCATGCCCGCGACGCCCGCCACATTCTCCGTCCCGGCCCGCTTTCCGCGTTCCTGCGCGCCGCCTTCGATCAGATTGCTCAGCCGGATGCCTTTTCTGGCATAGAGGAAGCCGACGCCCTTCGGCCCGTGGAATTTGTGCGCGGAGGCCGAAAGCATATCGATATTATCATTCGTCACGTCCAACGAGATATGCCCAACAGCCTGCACCGCGTCGGTGTGGAAAAGCACGCCCCGCCGTCTGCAGGCCGCGCCGATCTCCCGGATGGGCTGGATCGTCCCGATCTCGTTATTAGCCGTCATGACGGTCACCAGGCAGGTGTCCTCCCGGATCGCATCTTCCACTTCTTCCACCCGCACCAGGCCGTCCTCATGAACGTCCAGAAGCGTTACGGAAAAGCCTTCCCGTTCCAGTTTTTCCAGGGTATGCAGCACGGCATGGTGTTCAAAAGCCGTGGAAATGATATGCATTTTCCCGTTCCGCCTGCCGATTTCGGCCGCCGAACGGATCGCCTGATTGTCCGCCTCGCTGCCGCCGGAGGTAAAGATGATCTCTTTCGGGCTTGCTCCGATCACGGCCGCGATCTCCTCCCGGGCTTTCTCCAGGATCTCCTTCGCCTGCTGGCCCAGCGAGTAAAGGCTGGACGGGTTTCCGTACTGCTCCTCCATACAGGGAAGCATCGCTTCGATCGCGGCACGGCTCATTTTCGTGGTCGCCGCGTTATCGGCATAGATTATCATTCCGCTTTGATCCTCCTGCGAATCGTCTTTCTTGAAAAACAGCCCTAAAAGCCTGTCTGTACTATACATTTATTTACCTATCATGTCAATAGGTTTTAAGAAGTCCTTGAAATCCTATTTACCCTGCGGTACAATGGGTAAAAATACGGGGAGGACAGTTCCGTGATCTCTACCAAAGGCCGCTACGCGCTCCGGGTCATGATCGATCTGGCCGAACATAAAAACGGAGGCCTCATTCCCTTGAAGGATGTGGCCGAAAGACAGCAGATCTCCAAGAAATATCTGGAGATCATCGTAAAAGATCTCGTAGCCGGGAAGCTGATCCGCGCCGCCAGCGGCAAAGGCGGCGGATACTGTCTGTGCCGCGAGCCGGAGGAATACACCATCGGCGAGATCATCGAACTGACCGAAGGGTCCCTGGCCGCCGTCGCCTGCCTGGCAGACGGCACGGTCTCGTGCCCGCGCTCAGCCGGCTGCCAGACGCTTCCCTTATGGGAAGAATACGACCGGCTGACGCATGACTTTTTTTACGGCAAGCACTTAAGCGATCTGATCCGGACGCAGCGTCCCGGACCGCCCGCCTAATAAATCGTTTCGATCTCTTCCTCTATCCCGTAGCGCCGGCGAAACTCCGCGAGGTCCCGCTCATCCCGTATCAGCATGACTTCCCGGAAGCGGCCGGTCGCTTTTTCCGTAAACCCCGCGGCTTTTTCTCCGGTACAGATACTGGAGCGGATGGCCGGGGTGAGCAGCGCGGGATCATATGTCTTTGTCTCTTTTCTTTTTTGTCCGAACAGTTTCATGGATCTTTCCTCCCGCGCCGGGTCCCTGCCTCCCGGGTGCTCCGCATGACAGCCGCTGCGGAAAACAGCATCTTACGGCAGCGCTTCCAGCATTTCCTGCGGATTGTCCGCAGCTTTGACCTTATCCATGGCTTTGACGATAACGCCGTTTTCGTCGATCAGATAGGTCGTGCGGACCACGCCCATGGAGACCTTGCCATAGTTCTTCTTTTCTTTCCAGACGTCGTACGCTTTGATCACCGAAAGCTCCGTGTCGGAAAGAAGGGGGAAGGGCAGCCCGTATTTTTCTTCAAACTTTTTGTGAGAGGCTACCGAGTCCTTGCTGACGCCCAGGACCACGGCGCCCTTTTCCCGGAACTGCGGATAGCGGTCCCCGAAGCCGCAGGCCTGCTTCGTACAGCCGGGCGTATTATCCTTCGGATAAAAGTAGAGTATGACTTTCCGTCCCCGGTAATCGGACAGCGCGTGAACGCTTCCGTTCTGATCGGGAAGGCTGAATTCGGGAGCTTTGGTTCCTTCCGCAAGCATATCGTATCCTCCTTGATGCCGTGAACGGCCGTTATCCGTCCTCTGCGTTTTCAGGAACAGTATAGCATGTTTTCCGGCAGGCGCATAGCGTCCCGGCCGTTTTCCGGAAATATCTTGATTTTTTCGCGAATCCCGCTATAATAAGGAAATTGTCCGGCCTGCCGGACAAAATTTGGGCGGGACATACGCAAATGGCTTATCACTTTTTTGATTACAAATACAATATTCCTGAATTTACTTCGGATCTTTTCTGCCCGGCGCACCTTCTGTATATCGGGGCGGTCCTGATCCTTTCCTTTTTTATTACTTACCAGCTGCGGTCCACGCCGCACGATACGGTCCGCCGCGTGCTGAAGATCCAGGCGGTATTCACGGTACTTCTCGAAGTGTGCAAGATCACCTGGGAAAGCTATTACGATATCACGACCGGCCGGGGCTTCAATTGGGAGGGCCTCCTGCCGATCTACACCTGCTCTCTTCTGATCTATACGCTGCCTTTCGCAGCCCGGGAAAAAGGCTTCGCGCGGGACTGTGCCTGTAAATTCCTGACCACGATCGGCCTGCTCTACGGGGCCGTCGGCGTCATCTACTGCAACGGGCTCAACTATTACCCTTTCTGGACCTTCGGCGCTTTTTACTCCCTGTATTTCCATGCGTCCATGTACTTTACCGGACTTTTCCTTCTGATGACCGGCTACCAGAAGCTGACATGGCGGGATGCGCTGGAGGCGGCCGTCCCGGTCCTTCTTCTTTCCGCCGCTGCCATCCCGGTCAATTACATCCTGGGCTCCGACTACATGATGATCTACAGCGGCTCCGGCCTCCCGCTTTACGAGGCCCTGGCAGCCTATCTGGCAGCGCGTCACCTGCGCTTTCTTTATACGGTCATCATGATGCTGACCCATATCCCGCTGGCAATCCTTGTGATCGGGGCGTACCGCCTTGCGGGGCACGTCTTTGTCCGGCGCCGCCGGTCCGTCCGCCGCGCCGCCTGATTGATTAAGAAAATAAAGAATGCACTTCTCCCGGCTTAGGATAATCAGGCGCCGGGCTTTTTTTCCCTGCTTTTGACAATACCGCAGGAAAGCCAGAAATCTGTTGCTTTCACAGGTAAAATATGCTATATTATAGGAACAAAACGGAGCGGAGCAGCGGCACCACAAAAAGCAGACTTTCGGTCTGTGATTTTGAGCGGGGCCGGCTCCAAATCATCCGAAGAAAAAAGGAGAGAGTTATGAAAAAACTGTTAGTTGCTGTTCTTTCTGTAGCTATGCTTCTGTCTCTGGCAGCCTGCGGCGGATCCAATAGCACCAAGAAAGAAGAACTGACCCTCGCAACCGGCGGTACCTCCGGAACTTATTACGCCGTCGGCAACACCATGGCGACCGTACTGAATGATAAGCTCACGCTGACCAAGCTGAACGTCACTTCCACCGGCGCTTCTAAGGCCAATGTACAGCTGGTCACCTCCGGGGATGCCAAGCTGGCCATCCTGCAGTCCGACGTTCTGAACTATGCGCACACCGGTACCGGCGGATCCACCATGTTTGAAGGCGCTGCCGAAACCAAGGGCAAATGGATCGCCGGCCTGTACAATGAGACCGTGCAGATCGTTGCCACCGGCGACATCAAGACCGTTGCCGATATGAAGGGCAAAGCCGTCTGCGTCGGCGACGTAGGTTCCGGTACGGCTCTGAACGCGGCTCAGGTTCTGGAAGCGTACGGCATGAGCTTTGACGATGTCAAAGTCATCAATGCTTCCTTCGCCAACGGCGCCGACATGATCAAGAACGGCACCTGCGATGCGGCCTTCACCGTGGCTGGTGCTCCGACCGCTGCGCTGACCGACCTGTTCGCGACCGCTTCCTCCAGCCTGAATCTGCACATGATCTCCCTGGATGCGGAGCATGTCAAGACCCTGACCACCAACTATCCGTTCCTGGTTCAGGATGACCTTCCTGCCAACACCTACAACAACCAGACCGAAGCCGTGACCTGCGTTGCCGTTAAGGCCGTTCTGGTCGCTTCCGAAGACGTCAGCACGGATGCTGTTTATGAACTGACCAAGGCTCTGTTCGAAAACAATGCGGCGCTGAAATCCGGCCATGCCAAATTCGACGGCCTGACTGCCGAAAAGGCCATTGACGGCTCTTTCGATCTGCACCCCGGTGCTGAGAAGTACTACAAAGAAGCTGGCGTTCTGAAATAATTTCTGCTGAAAGAAATTTGCCGTGTTGACGAAGAAACGCCTCAGCACAGCCGCCGCAATTGTATCAGCCGTTGCGGCGGCTTTTCTCTTCCTTGCCCTGCTTTGCGGACGGCATTATCTGACGCTTCGGGATGAAAATGGCTGTCTGTATGCCCGATATCCGATGGAAGAAGGCGGGACCTTTTCCGTGACCTTTATCCACTCGGTCAATCAGTATCCGCTGACGGATTATTACGAGATCCATGATAAAGCCATCTTCGTGGAGGCGACGAAATACGAAGCCTTCGGGGCCGGCGTCCAGACCGAGCTGAATCCCGGCGAGACCATGACCTATACCGAAGATGGGGCTATGCTGATCACGGGGATCCATCAGAAACGAAACGGGGTCACCTACCTGGTCGGTACCGTCTATGATCACACTTTGACGATCGGCGGGGAAGAGATCAGTCTGCGGGATTTATGCGGACGCAATGCCAAAGTATCATTTCACTATGAATTCATCTTGTTCTGAGTTTTATTACAGTACAGTTTCATAAAAAAGGAGGTCTTCCGATGTCCGAACCGGATCTTACCAAGATCAATCAGCAGGCAGGCGCGCAGCCGGCCGGCGAAGCCAGCGGTTCTCAGGCTGACGTGGACGCGATCATGAAAAAGTATGACCGCGAATCCAACGTCCGTATCTGGGAAGGCACGCCCCAGCTGATCATCCGTTTTGTCATGGCCGCATTCATGCTCCTTATGATCTACATGAACATGCTGGCCAAATGGAGCGGGCAGATCCGCTGCTGTGTCTTCCTGGGCTGCCTCGTTCCGTTCTGCTTCCTTGTCTATCCGCTGAAAAAGGGCGACGGCCGGGTCAATCACATGCCGTGGTACGATATCGTACTGGCCATCATCGGCGCCGTTCCGTTCTTCTACTATGTGATCAATTTCGAGAAAATTGTTTCCATGGCTATGAATATCGGACTTCTAGAACAAATCATGGCGGTGATCGGCATTCTGGTTATTTTTGAGTGCTGCCGCCGTTCTGTCGGGATCCCGATTCTCTGCGTAGTCGGATTCTTTATCATGTATTCCCTTTTTATCAGAGGCATGTCATTAAAACTGACACTGTACAATCTGTTCTTTGCCAATGATAACGGAATGCTATCCACACCGATCTCGGTCTGCTCCACCTTTATCGTTTTGTTCCTGCTCTTCGGTTCCTTCCTGGAAGCGACCGGCATCTCCAACTTCTTCATCAGCTGCGCGAACGCCCTGGTCGGCTGGGCCTCCGGCGGCCCCGCTAAGGTCGCGGTCGTCTCCTCCGCTCTCTGCGGTATGGTGTCCGGCTCTTCCGTCGGCAACACCGTTACGACCGGTTCCGTGACCATTCCCATGATGAAGCGGACCGGCTATCCCGGTGAATTCGCCGGCGCTGTCGAAGCAGCGGCTTCCACCGGCGGACAGATCATGCCGCCCATCATGGGCGCGGCCGCCTTCATCATGGCGGAAATGACCAAGACCGAATACAGCCAGATCATCGTCCGCGCGATCCTGCCGGCCTGCCTGTATTTCACCGGCATCTTCCTGATGGTCCACTTCACCGCGAAGAAACTGGGCCTGAAGGGCCTGAGCCGTGACTCCCTGCCGAAGTGGGGCAAGCTCCTTCCGAAGATCTACATGCTGGTGCCGCTGGTCGCGCTGGTCGTTCTGATCGTCAACGGCCAGACCCTGGCCAGGAGCGCGTGCATCGCATCCGTGCTCTGTATCATCGTCAGCCTGGTCAATAAGGAAAACCGCCTGACCCCGATGGGCTTTGTGAAAGCGCTGGAGGGCGGCACCAAGAATACGATCTCGATCGCCATGGCCTGCGCGGTCGCCGGCATGATCGGCGGCTGCATCACCATGACCGGTCTGGCCGCCAAGCTGATCGCCGGTGTCGTGAAGCTGTCCAACGGGCACCTGATCATCGCGCTGATCCTGACGATGCTCTGCTGCATCGTTCTGGGCATGGGTGTACCGACCACGGCGAACTATGTTATTATGGCTTCAACTTGCGCACCTATTCTGGTTAAAGGTATGGACGTTAACATCCTGGCCGCGAACCTGTTCGTGTTCTACTTCGGCATCGTAGCGGATATCACCCCGCCGGTCGCGCTGGCGGCCTATGCCGGCTCGGCCATCGCCAAGTCGAATCCGATGAAGACTGCCTTCAACGCCACCAAGCTGGCTATCGCCGCCTTCATCATCCCCTACGTCTTCGTATACAATAACGTACTGATCTTCGTGGGCGATTTCACCGTGATCGACGCGGTCCTGGCCATCGCGACCTGCTTCCTTGGCATGTACGGCATTTCGATCGGCCTGACCGGATTCTTCAAGGCGAATACCCCCATCTGGGAACGAATCCTCTTCCTGGCCGGCGGTTTCTGTATGATCCTGCCCGGCTTGCAGACGGACCTGATCGGCCTGGCCATCCTGGCGGTCGCCATCGTGCTGAACCTGTCCCACGCAAAAAAAGGCGCTGTCACCGCCTCGTAGCGGCGGCGCCCCTTCCCTGGAAAAAACGCAGCGGCGGTGCCCGGCATCGCCGCTGCATTTATTCCTTCACCAAAGAAAGGAGTCCCCATGCGCAAACTGATCTGGCCGCTTTGTCTGATGACGGCAGGAATCCTCTCCGCCTGCGGCCTCCTTCTGCGGGGCGCAGCGGACGAGCCGGCGCCTTCTTCCTCTGACCCGCCTGAAAGCACGCCGGCGGCCCATACGGATCTTTACCGGGAGGGCATCGATACCGAGGAGGTTCTTGCCGCTTTTTCCGAAGCCGTCCTGCACGCGGAGTACAGCTCCGGGAAAGGGGACGCCTCCCTGGTACAGAAGTGGGGAAAACCCATCCTTTACTATATCCACGGGGCGTACGCGGAGGAGGATCTGCGCATCCTGCAGGATTTCTTCCGGGAGCTGAATACGATCCCCGGCTTTCCGGGCATAGAAGAAGCTCCGGATGAATCCGGAGCTAATCTGGATATCGGTTTTTACGGCGCCGACGAATTCAATGACGAATTCGGCGACGCGATCGCCCACGAAGTGGCGGACGGGGCGATGCAGTACTGGTACTATAACAAGAGCAACGTGATCTACCGGGGCCGGGTCGGCTACCGCACGGACACGGAGCAGAAAACCCGCAGCTCAGTCCTTCTGGAGGAGATCGTCAACGTACTCGGCTTCAACGACTCGGTAACGCGGGAGGACAGCATCATTTATCAGTACGGCAGCCATATCGAGGAACTCTCGGAAATGGACTGGCTGCTGATCCGCCTCCTGTACCACAAAGACATCCGGGCCGGCATGGACGCCGAAAGCTGCACGGAAACGCTCCGCCGGCTTTACCATTAAGTCCCCGGCAGATTCGTTATTCGCTCAGATTCTTCTCGATATATTCCTTCGCTTTTGTCAGGATCTCGCGGCTGGCGGCCGGCATGGGGAGGTTTTGGGCCTCTTCATAGCTGGCCAGCTTCGCGCCCAGCAATTCTTCCTTCTGGTAGATGATAGGCTGGCCGGCATACTCCGCCAGAAAGAAGACCACGGTCTTTAAGGTATCCGGCCTTTTCGGCAGATAATACTCCGTAACTTCCCGAAAGTCCGTGATCAGACGCGGCCGAAGACCGGTCTCTTCCCGGATCTCCCGCAGCGCGGTCTGCGCTTCTGTTTCTTTCCCTTCCACATGTCCTTTCGGAAAATTATAAAAACCTTTTTTCTGGAGGACCAGGACATAACGGATCTGTCCGCCGCTGCGGGTAAAAACCACGGCTCCGCAGGATTTCTCGCGTTTCATCCCCTCTCCTTTCTTCCACAAGAATAACAAAACTTATTAACACAGTAGCACATTCCCGGCCTCTTTTCAAGGTTCCGCGCGCCGTGCCGTTATGAAGCAGATGCCGATATAGTCTTCTGTCAATCCGGCTTGACAGGGCCGGGCGGAATTGATACAAATGAAGTAACTGTTTCCCCGATATGCCCCCGGGAGATCCTGCGTACCCGGCGCGGAAAAATCATCGTATGAAGCTCATTCTCCGATATCTGAAACGTTACCGAAAGCTGGTGGCGCTGGCCATCTTTATCAAGCTTCTCGGAACCCTCTCTGAGCTCAGCCTGCCGTATATTCTGGAGCACATCATCGACGATGTCGTTCCGGCCGGCCGGCTCGGGCACGTCCTGCTGTGGGGCGCGGCCATGTTCGCGGCCGCGATCCTCTGCCGCTTCTTAAACGTCGGGGCAAACCGCCTGGCCATCGACAATGCCCACAAAATCAGCTATGAAGTGCGCCAGTCGCTTTTCCTTAAAACCTCGCATCTGAGCGGGGCCCAGTTCGATTCCTTTACGCTTCCCTCCCTCATCTCGCGCATGACCTCCGACAGTTATAATGTCCAGGGGGCTTTTCAGCGGATCCAGACGCTCTGCGTGCGTGCGCCGATCCTGCTCTTCGGCGGGATCATCGTCGCGCTCAGCATGGACGTCCCCCTGGCCATGATCCTCGTCATCATGATGCCCCTGCTGCTGGCGGTCATCATTTTCGTCTCCGCCAAAGGCATTCCGCTTTACGCCCGCGTGCAGGAAAAGCTGGATACGATCGTCCGCATCATGCGGGAAAATATCACCGGGATCCGTGTGGTCAAGGCGCTCTCCAAGGAATCCTACGAAAAGCGCCGCTATGCCGAGGCCAACCGGGATATGACACGCAGCGACATCCGGGCCTCCGCGATCATGGCGATCCCCGGGCCGCTCATGCAGCTGTGCTTAAACACCGGCCTTACAATGGTCGTCCTCTTCGGCGCTTCGCGCGTGAACGGCGGCCTGATGAAGCCCGGCGTCATCCTTGCTTTCCTGACCTATTTCAATATGATCTCCATGGGCGTCATGGGGATGAACCGGATCTTTATCACCCTCTCCAAGGCCAGTGCGAGCGCGGACCGCATCGACGCGGTGCTGCAGACGCCGACCGACCAGGATACTCTTCCGGAGAAAGAAGCCTTAACGCCTTCCGGCGATGAATTCATCCGCTTTGAGCACGTCGATTTCAGCTACGGCGCGACCGGCGAGGATCTCTCCGGCTTCCACGGGGAATCCCGGGAGAAGGCGCTGGAGGATATCAGCTTCGCGGTGAAAAAAGGCGAGAGCCTCGGGATCATCGGCCCGACCGGCTGCGGAAAAACCACGATCGTCAATCTGCTCATGCATTTTTACGAAGCGGACCGCGGCGGCATTTTCGTGGACGGAAAAGACGTCCGCACCTATGAAAAAGACGCGCTGCGCCGCCGCTTCGGCGCGGCCTTTCAGAATGATATGGTCTTCCGGGATACGCTGCGCGAAAACATCGACTTCGGGCGGCATCTGAGCGAAGAACAGATCCGTCGCGCCGTGGAAGACGCCATGGCGGCGGAATTTGTGGACTCGCTGGAGGAAGGCCTGCAGTACGAAGCCAGTATCAAAGGCGCCAATCTCTCCGGCGGGCAGAAGCAGCGGATCCTGGTAGCCCGCGCGCTCGCGGCCGGCCCGGAGATCCTGATCCTGGACGATTCCTCTTCCGCGCTGGATTACCGGACCGACGCCGCCATGCGCCGTGCCATTGCCGAAAACCATGGCGACAGCACGGTCATCATGATTGCCCAGCGTGTTTCCAGCGTCATGAATATGTCCCATATCCTGGTCCTGGACAACGGCCGCTGCGTCGGCTACGGAACCCATGACGAGCTTCTCAAAAGCTGCCCCGCCTATCATGAGACTTACGAGATTCAGATGGGCGCGATCGCGGGATAAGGAGGGGGAGCCATGCCAGGAAAAGGGGACCGAGGCGGCGTAAAAGAAAAGCCGAAGAACGCCAGGGGTGCCTTGAAGCGAATCATCGAATACCTGATGGAGTTTAAGTGGATCGTGCTCCTGCTCCTTCTGTGCGCCTTTGCGAGCAATATCGGCAACCTGATGGGGCCGCGCTTTGCCGGGAAGGCCATCGGCGAGGCGGAGGCGGGCTTTAAGCAGGGCGTCGGCATGGTCGATATGGCCGCCGTCCGGCACTACGCGCTGCTCATGCTGACCGCTTACGTGGGCAGCAATATCTTAAGCTTTATCGTGAATATCAGTATGATGCGGGTGGGCCGGCGCGTCGCCGAAAATATGCGCCGCGACGTTATGAGCAAGCTGATGAAACTGCCCGTCGGCTATTTTGACCGGAATCAGGCCGGGGATATCATCAGCCGCGTGAGCTACGATATCGACGTGGTCTCGACCAGCCTGTCCACGGACGTGATCCAGATCCTGACCAGCACCGTGACCGTCGCGGGCAGCTTCATCATGATGTGCACGATCTCGCTGCCCCTCGTGCTCTGCATGCTCTTTACGATCCCGGTCTCCGTTCTCTTTACCCGCCACATGTCCAAAAAGACACGGCCGCTGTACGCGCGCCGCAGCGCTTCCTACGGGGAGATGAACGGCTTCGCGGAGGAGATGTTCACCGGGCAGAAGACCATTCTGGCCTACGCCCACGAAGACGCGGTCTGCGAGAAGTTTTCCGATATCAACCGCGCGGCGGCCGAAGCCTATAAGAATGCGGACGGCATGGGCATGACCATGGGGCCGACCATCGGCATGATCTCCAACTTCGGGCTCGCAACCATCGGCATGGGCGGGGCGGTCCTGTATCTGCTGAAGATCGTCGGGCTGGCGCAGATCTCCAGTTTCGTGCTCTACAGCCGCAAGTTCTCCGGCCCGATCAATGAAATATCCAATATCATCAACGAGATCTTCTCCGCGCTCGCGGCCTCGGAACGGGTCTTCCGCCTGCTGGACGAGCCGGAAGAAGTCGCAGATATCTACGGTGCGCGGGAACTGGCCGACTGCGAAGGGCAGGTGAAGACAGAGCATGTCGCCTTCGGGTATGTGCCGGGCAAGACCATCCTGCACGATCTGAACATGGAAGCAAAGCCCGGCCAGACCGTCGCGATCGTCGGGCCCACCGGGGCCGGCAAAACGACCATCATCAACCTGCTGATGCGCTTCTACGATCCGGACAGCGGGAAGATTCTGGTCGACCGCACGGAGAACCGCGAATATACCATGGAGAGCCTGCGCCGCGCCTATGCGATGGTGTTGCAGGACACCTGGCTCTTCCACGGGACCATTTTTGACAATATCGCCTACGGGAAGGAAAATGCCACGATGGACGAGGTCGTCGCCGCCGCCCGGGCCGCGCGGATCCACGGATATATCATGCGGCTGCCGAACGGGTATCATTCGGTCATCACGGAGGACGGCAGCAATATCTCCAAGGGACAGAAACAGCTCCTCACCATCGCACGCGCCATGCTCTACGACAACAACATGCTGATCCTGGACGAGGCCACCTCCAACGTGGACACCAATACCGAGCGGCAGGTACAGACGGCTATCCGCAGCCTTATGCAGGGCAAGACGAGCTTTGTGATCGCGCACCGCTTAAGCACCATCCAGAACGCCGACAACATCCTGGTCGTGGACGGCGGCGATGTGGTGGAGCAGGGAACGCATGATGAACTGATGGCAAAGAAAGGATTTTATTACCGGCTGTACGCCAGCCAGTTTGAATAAACCGCCTGCGCGGTTTCAGGGAAGAAACATATGAAAGAATGGATCCGGGTCGTTAAATTTGTACTGTTTTCGATCAGCGCCGGGCTGATCGAGATGAGCAGCTTCGCCCTGCTCAATGAAACGCTGCACTGGCCGTACTGGCTGAGCTATCTGATCGCACTGGTGCTGTCGGTCCTGTGGAACTTTACCCTGAACCGGAAGTTTACCTTCCAGTCTGCCGCGAACGTCCCGATCGCCATGCTGAAGGTCGCGGCCTACTATGCCGTCTTCACCCCGCTCACCACCTGGTTGGAGCATGTATATACCATGCAGTGGGGCTGGAACGAGTATCTGGCCACCGGAGCCAATATGGTCCTGAATCTCGTGACGGAATTTTTATACCAGCGCTTCTTCGTCTTCGGAAAAACGCTGGACACCCGGCCGGTCGAAAAAGCGCCGAAAGAATAAGCCGGCCTTTACAGGGCCGGCTTTGCGACGTCGATCCAGGACACATAGCCCGAATACCTTTCCAGTTCTTCTATCGTCAGTTCAATCGCGCTGTTGCTGCTGCCGCAGGCGGGAAATACCGTCGGAAAGCGTTTCAGCGAATCGTCCAGATAAACCGTGACGCCTTCCCTGAGACCGAACGGACAGACGCCGCCTACGGCATGGCCGACCAGCGCTTCCGCCTCCTGCGGCGAAAGCATCTTCGCCTTCGTTCCAAACTGCGCCTTGTATCTGGCATTGTCGATCTTTACGTCGCCCGCCGTGACGATCAGTACGGCCTTCCCCTTCACCAGGAAGGACAGCGTCTTGGCGATCCGGCAGGGCTCACAGCCCAAAGCCCGGGCAGCCAGTTCCACGGTGGCGCTGGATACGTCAAACTCCCGCACCCGGTCCGCCATTCCGTATGCGGAAAAGAATTCTTTCACTATTTCAATAGCCATCGTTCTCTCCTCCTCCGGCTGCCGCGGCAGCCGGCCCGCTTTTTACAGCGAGACTTCCTCTTCCCGCTCCAGTACGGCTTCGCCGCTGATCAGGATCCGGCCGTTATCCAAAAGCTGACAATGCAGATATCCGCCGCGGGCGGAAGCCTGATAGGCCTCGATCTCCTTCTTTCCCAGCACCTGTGACCAGTACAGCGCGATCTGGCAGTGCGCCGAACCGCAGACCGGGTCCTCGGGGATCGCGTCCTTGGGGCAGAAGCTCCGGGATACGCAGTCCGTTTCGCGTCCCTGCGCCGTCACGTTCTGGACCCGTCCGGGCAGCCGGATCAGCTTCTCCTGGTCCGGCTCCATGGTCCGCACCTGCTCTTCGCCTGCAAAAACGCAGGTCAGGTCCAGTGCCAGGATCGCCTTAATCGGCCGAATGCCGAAGGCGTCCGCCATCTCATCCGTGACCGGCACCTCCGTAAGCTCGTAGGTCGGGAAATCCATCTCAAAAAGCTTTCCGCGGCGTTTGACCGTCAGGAGCCCGCTGCGGCTTTGGAAACGAACCTCCGTACTCTCCGGCTCCACATAGTTCAGGATCACAAAGGAGGACGCCAGCGTTGCGTGACCGCAGAGCACTTCTTCCGTCTCCGGGGTGAACCAGCGCAGCCGGTATCCCTCTTCCTCCTTTACGATAAAAGCGGTTTCGGACAGTCCGTTTTTCTTCGCCAGCCGCTGCATGGCGTCATCCGAAGGCCACTCATCCATCACACAGACCGCCGCCGGATTGCCGGCAGACGGCGTATCGGTAAACGCATCGACGATATACTGCTTCATGGCATCCTTTCTCCTTTTCAAAACTGCTTATACCGGCTGCCGGCTCACGACACGGAAGCTCCCCGGCTCCCCGGTCTCGGAATAACCGATCAGGAAGCTTTCCGTCCGAAGCTTCTCCGGGAGCGGCTTGTCATTCATCATTTCCCAGGCCCGGTACACCTTCTCCGCCTCATCATCCATAAAGAGCGTGGTATGGAATATATAATCACTGTCATATTCATGCATGCCGATCCCGAAGCGATCCTTCAGCATGGCATTGATCTCGTCCTTCATCCGCTCCAGCCCCGGACAGCCCGCCATGCGCACCCAGAGGATCGTCCCGTAATACTCGATCCGGCTCACCGGGATCTCAAAGGCTTCGATCCCGGAATAATAGTCCCGCAGCGCCTGCGTTATGGCTTCCACCTGCTCCGGCGCGGCCGGGAAGGACATCTTCAGCGAGATGTGAAAGGGCAGCGTCCGAATGGAATGCGCCGGTGCCAGCTTCTTTTCCGTTTCTGCCGCCGATTCTTTCAGCGCCTGCAGCTGCCGATCGACTTCAATACCTGTCCAGATAATCATAACCAGCCTTCCTTTCTCCCGGTTTTTTCCAAAATAACACAGAAACGGCGCCTCATCAAGTTTTTACTTCGCTCTTGACAAAAAACGGCAGACCGGGTAAACTTTTTTTGTTGTGCGGAAGATTCAGATCGTTTTTTTATACTGAACCGGTCCGTGCATTTCTTTTATCAGCCCCCTCAGGAGGATTATCCGTGAACAGTTTGGCAGAAACTTTCGGTTCTTATGTTTTCAGCGACGACGTGATGAAGGAGCGCCTTCCCAGGGAGATCTTCGAGGCGCTTTTATCGGCCCGCGAATTCGGCAAGCGCCTCCGCCGGGAGGAAGCCGACGTGGTCGCCGGCGCCATGAAGGACTGGGCGCTGGAAAAAGGCGCCACGCATTTCACGCACTGGTTCCAGCCCATGACCGGGATCACCGCGGAAAAGCATGAGGCCTTCCTGACCCCCTCCGGCACGCCCGGCAAAGCGCTCCCCGAGTTTTCCGGAAAGGAACTGATCCAGGGCGAACCCGACGCCTCCAGCTTCCCCTCCGGCGGCCTGCGCGCCACTTTTGAAGCGCGCGGCTATACGGCCTGGGATCCGACCTCCTATGCTTTTGTCAAGGATCAGGTCCTGTGCATTCCCACCGCCTTCTGCTCCTACGGCGGGGAAGCCATCGATAAAAAAACGCCCCTGCTCCGCAGTATGGACGCGTTAAATAAGCAGGCGCTGCGGGTCCTGCGTCTCTTCGGGGATGAAGAGACCACGGCCGTGCGTCCCATGGTCGGCGCCGAGCAGGAATACTTCCTGGTGGATCGCGATATGTTCCGCCGCCGCCGCGATCTGGTCTACACCGGCCGGACCCTCATCGGCACCCGCCCGCCCAAGGGGCAGGAGCTGGACGACCATTATTTCGGTGCGATCAAGCCGCGCGTGGCCGCCTTCATGGCCGAACTGGACGATGAGCTCTGGAAGCTCGGTGTCCCCGCCAAGACCGAACACAACGAGGCGGCGCCGGCCCAGCACGAACTGGCTTCCGTCTACAACACGGCCAACGTCGCGGCCGATCAGAACCAGCTGGTCATGGAACGCATGAAGCGCATTGCCGACAGACACGGCATGGTCTGCCTCCTGCACGAAAAGCCGTTTGCCGGCGTCAACGGCTCCGGGAAGCACGACAACTGGTCTCTGGCCACCAACACCGGCAAGAATCTCCTCAATCCCGGGGAAACGCCGGCGGAAGACGCGCAGTTTCTGCTTTTCCTGGCGGCCGTGATCGAAGCCGTGGATGAATATCAGGACCTGCTGCGAATCTCCGTGGCGAGCGCCGGCAACGACCACCGTCTCGGCGGCAATGAAGCGCCGCCCGCCATCCTCTCCATCTTTCTGGGGCAGGAACTGACGGAGATCTTAAACTCGATCGAGATGGATATCCCGTACGAGTCCCGGGAAAAGGTCCCGTTCAAGGTCGGCGTCCATGTTCTGCCTCGTTTCAATAAAGACTCCACCGACCGCAACCGGACCACGCCGTTTGCCTTCACCGGCAATAAATTCGAATTCCGCATGGTCGGCTCCAGCGCGTCGGTTTCCGAAGCCAATATCGTGCTGAACACGGCGGTCGCCGAGATCCTCTGCCGCTTTGCCGACGAACTGGAAGGCGCCTCCGATTTCGATACCGCCCTGCACGGCCTGATCCGGCGCGTGGTGCGGGAGCACAGGCGCATCATTTTTAACGGGAACGGCTACGATGAAGCATGGGTCAGAGAAGCTGCGCAGCGCGGCCTTTCCAATTACCGCACCACCCCGGAATGCCTGCCGCACCTGCTGGATGAAAAGAACCTGAAACTGTTTACTTCTCTCCGGGTGTTCAACGAAGTGGAGCTGCGGGCCCGCTATGAGATCATGATGGAGAGCTACGCGAAAGAGGTGAAGATCGAGGCCATTACCCTTCTCGACATGATCCGCAAGGACGTGCTCCCCGCCGAAAGCCGTTTCTGCCAGGCACTCGCGAACGCGGCGCTCTCCAAGAGACAGCTGCTCGGGGAAAGTGCGGTCCGGTATGAAACGGATCTGCTGCAGAAGCTTACGGAGCTCACCGAGAGGTGCTGGGCGGAAGTGGAAACGCTCTCCGAAGCGGTCGACAGCTGCAAAAACGATCTGTCCGCCGAAGTTTTCGCGGATATCTGTGCGAAAAAGCTCCTGCCTTCCATGCAGGCCCTGCGCCTTTGCTGTGACGAGATGGAGAATTATACAGACAAGAAATACTGGCCGTACCCCTCGTACGGGGAGATCCTGTTCAGCGTATATTAAAGAAAGGCATGTGCCGGTGAGATGATCCCACCGGCACATTCTCAGTTTAACAGCGAATCGTAGATTTCTCTTTTGGGAACCCCCAGATCCTGCGCCATCTGCTTCATGGCCGCTTTTTTATCCAGGCCCTGGTCCAGATAATGCTGCAGATGCTCCTGCGGGGTAAGCTGCGCAAAGCGCCCGGCCCGTTCCGCCTCCGCTTCCGCCGGCGGCCGGCCTTCCACCACCAGGACGTACTCGCCCCGCGGCTCGGACGCCGCGGCCATCTCACAGGCCTCTGCCAGGCTCATCCGCAGAACTTCCTCGTGGATCTTGGTCAGCTCGCGGCACAGCGCGAGCTGTCTTTTTTCCCCGAGCGCATCCTTCAGCTCTGCAAGCGTCCGCTTCAGGCGGTGCGGCGCTTCATAGAGGATGATCGTGCGCGCTTCTTTTTTCAGGCTTTCCAGCACTTCCCGGCGCTCCTTCCCCTCCATCGGCAGGAAGCCTTCGAAGACAAAGCGCCTGGCCGGCATGCCGGAGAGGGTCAGCGCCGTGATCAGCGCGCAGGGACCGGGAAGCGACGTAACCGGGACACCTGCCTGATGGCACAGATTGACGAGGACTTCGCCCGGGTCGGAGATCGCCGGGGTCCCGGCGTCCGTAATCAGCGCAATATTTTCGCCTGCCAGCAGGCGCGATACCAGCTCCTCGCCCTTTTCGTATTTATTATGCTCATGATAGCTCGTTAAGGGCGTCTCCACCCCCAGATACTCCATCAGCCCCCGGCTGTGGCGGGTATCTTCGGCCGCGATCAGGTCCGCTTCCCGCAGCGTTTCCACGGTTCGTGCCGTAATATCGCCGCGGTTCCCGATCGGGGTCGCACAAAGGAAAAGTGTTCCGGTCATAGTTTCACCCGTAATAGATTTCTTTTACTTCTTCGATATAGCTGCCGTCCTCCCGGTACAGGATCAGCGGCTTTTGGACGATAAGCCCCGCGCGGCCGCCCCGCACCGCTTCCAGAAGGACCATATCGGCTTCCTTCTCCAGACTGCCGTGGACAAAGCGCAGCGTCTTGGCGGCCAGGCCGTACTGCGGAAGGAGCGAGAGGATCTGCGAGAGCCGCCGCGGCCGGTGGACCATAAAGAAGCGTCCGGCCGGCTTCAGCAGCGCCGCGCCTTCCCGGATCACATCCTCCAGCGTGCACAGGATCTCATGCCGCGCGATGGCCTTCCCCGGGTCCGGATTGACGAGCCCGCCGCCGGCTTCCCGGTAGGGCGGATTGCTCACGACGACGTCAAAAGAAGCCCTGCCGAAAAGGGCAGAGGCTTCCCGGATATCGCCCTCTATGATCTCCGCCGACTCTTCCAGTCCGTTCAGCGCGAGGTTCCGGCGGGCCAGGCGCGCCGCTTCCGGCTGGATCTCCAGCCCCGTGATGCGGCCGCCCTTATCCCTTCCTTTCAGCAGCAGCGGCAGGATCCCGTTCCCGCAGCCGAGATCGCAGACGCTCTCCTTTTCGGAAGCCTGCGCGAAATCCGCCAGCAGCACCGCGTCGATCCCGAAGCAGAACGAGTGGGTATCCTGAATCAGCCGGTAGCCTTTCCGCCCCAGCTCATCGATCCGCTCCCCTTCCCGAAGCGCTGTTTCCATCAGTCCAGCTTGGAGCCGGTATTCTTCTTATCTTCCTGCTCCATTTCTTCCAGCCGCTTGACTTCCTTCGCTTCCTCCGCGCTCAGCTTCTGACGTTTTTTGTGGCGGGGCTTAAAACGCAGCTCATCCACGCTGTATTCTTTCACCTCCGCGTCGTCGCTGTCCGCGTTGAAAAGGAGCTTAACCGTCTGGCGAAGCACATTGACATCCTGGACCAGGCCGCGGGCATCTTCTTTCTTGACAAACGCGTAGTCACCGATATCCGGCAGCCGGCTGTTTAAATATTCATAGGTTTCTTCTTCGTTCTTCAGGCAGCACATAAGCCGTCCGCACGCGCCGGAGATCTTGGTCGGATTCAGGGACAGATTCTGCTCCTTGGCCATCCGGATAGAGACCGGCTGGAACTCGCTTAAATAGCTGTGGCAGCAGAGCACCCGGCCGCAGATCCCGACGCCGCCCAGGATCTTCGTCTCATCCCGGACGCCGATCTGCCGCAGTTCGATCCTGGTGTGGAAAACCGAGGCCAGATCCTTGACCAGCTCGCGGAAATCCACCCGGTTGTCCGCGGTAAAATAGAACAGGATCTTGTTGTTGTCAAAGGTATATTCCACGGAGATCAGCTTCATGGCCAGCTTGTGCTTGGCGATCTTCTCCTCGCAGATGCGGAAGGCATTCGCTTCCTTCTCCCGGTTCTTGCCCTCGCGGACCAGATCCTCCGCGGTCGCGACCCGGATCAGTTTCCTTGCCGCCGCCGCGGCTTCCGAGCCGTCCTCCAGCTCCTTATCCACATAGACGACCGTCCCGATCTCCGAGCCCCAGGCCGTCTCCACGATCACCCGCTGATCTTTTCTCACTTCGATCTCGCCGGGGATAAAATTATAGATCTTCCCTGCCCGGCGGAACCGTACTCCGATTACATTCATTGTTTTCTCCTATCTATCAATCACTTTCATCCCGGGACAGCAGTCCCTCTTTTATCTTCAGAAAAACCAGTTCGATCACCAGATCGGGATTGCCGTTGGACGAAAGCGCCGCCCGGCCCGTTCCCAGTTTTTCCCAAAGCTCTCTCAAAAACCGGTCGCTCATGCGGGCCGACCAGTCAAACGCGGTCAGCCGCTGCGCCGGATACAGCAGTTTTTCTTCCGCCCCGCTTTTTACGGCCAGCACGTCCCGTACAAAGCCGTTCAGGGTGGTAATGATGATCTCCGGGTCCATGCCCCGGCTCTTCATCTCCGCGGCGATGCCGCTCATCTGCGCCGCCGTCAGAAACTCCGCCCGGCGGATATAGTCGAACAGTGCGTCGGCCGCCGCTTCTTCCTCCGCCTCCTCCGGCCGCACCTCATCTGCCTTCAGGCTGACGACCCGGGACAGCACGGTCGGCAGGAAGGCATTGCGGTTGGAGGTGACCAGAAAGATCATCGCGTAGGCGGGAGGCTCCTCCAGCGTCTTGAGCATGGCGTTCTGCGACTGAATGTTCAGCTTCTCCGCCTCGTCAATCAGGTAGATCTTCCGCGGGAAGCGGTACGGCCGGATCCCGATATCGTCCAGGAGCTGTTCCCGGACTTCCCGGACGGACGGCGCGTCTTTTTCCTTGCGCAGCACGATGATATCCGGATGATTCCCACTGTCAAAGGCCCGGCAGGACGCGCAGTTTCCGCAGCCGGTCCCCTTTTCGCAGGCGATCCGCCGCACGATCCGCCGCGCCGCGGCCTGCGCTTCTTCGGGACGGGCGGATTCCAGCAGATAGGCGTGGGAAAGCTCTCCGTTCCGGATGGCGTCGTCAAAATAGGCTTCGGCCCGCGTCATCCCAGGACCTCCCGGATGGTCCGGCTCATCTCGTCCGCGCAGGTCATAAAGTCTTCATTGACATAGACCCGCGGGAAATGGCAGGCCGCCACCTTCGCCGCCGAAAAATCCTTCTCGTCCGCCAGGAAACGGCGGCACATCTCGGTGTATTTCGGTTCTTTCTGCGTGCGCTCCCTGTCCAGGGCCCGCTGCAGGCGCAGTCCTCTGTCCAATTCGATATACAGCGGCACCACGGCCTCTTCTCCGAAAAAGCGGCGGGTCTGCCGGTAGGATTCGAGCGTTCCCACCATCAGGTAGGAGTTCCGGGACAGGTCGATGGAGCTGTCAATGGTCGCGTAGATCCAGGGCCCGTATACCGTCTGATAGGTACGGGACTCGATCACCTTGCCGGCGGCTTTCAGGGCTTCAAACTCCTCCGCCGTCAGATAGTGGTAGGTCTCATCCTCCACTTCGCCGGAGCGGATCGGCCGCGTGGTGCTCATCACGACGGTTTTGAGCTCTCCCTCAAAACGGCGCAGCAGTTCCCGGGCAAGGCTGTCCTTCCCCGACGCGCTCGGTCCTATAATATAAAAGATTTTTCCCATAGCTTCCTCGCTCCGGGCCGGGCTCTTCCGGCCTGAGCAGTTATTATAGCCTTTTTCTTCCATAAAGGCAAGCCCGCATCACCGCAGCGGCGGTGCCCTGCACCGTCTCCCTTATTCCGTAATATATCCGATCAGCAGCCGCAGCGTGTTTTCCGCGCCGTCCCGGTGGCTGCGCTCATACCCGTGCGAAGCATAGACCCCCGGTCCGATCAAGCCGTGCTTCAGATCATATCCCGCGCCGAGCGTGGCTTCCACGTCGGAGCCGTAGAACGGATAGATATCTACCGCATAGTCCGCGCCGGCCTTTTCGGCCGCCTCCATAAGCCCCTTGACGATCTCATAGCTGTAGGGGCCGCCGCTGTCCTTGGCACAGATCGAGACCTGGCGCTCCGTGCAGGATAAGCCCTCGCCGACGCAGCCCATATCCACGGAAATGGCTTCCGTCACGCCCTCCGGCACCGAACCGCAGCCGCCGTGCCCCACTTCCTCGTATACGGTGACATGGGCCCAGACCGGCCGCAGCGTCTGCGCGCCGTTCTCCTTCAGGTACTTCGCAAGCCCCAGAAGGATTGCCACGCTCAGCTTGTCATCCAGAAAACGGCTTTTGATATAACCGCTCTCCGTCACGCGGGTCCGCGGCTCGAAACAGATGATATCGCCCACGCGGATGCCCAGCTTCTCCGCATCTTCTTTGGATTTAACGTCCTCGTCCGGTACGATCTCCATGGCGCTCCATTCGCGTTTGGTGTCGTTGTACTTGCCGTTGACGTGGATCGAGGCGTTGACCAGCTGGCAGGTGCCTTCGATGATTCCGTTAAACTTGGTAACGATGCGGACATTTTCCGCCTCGGCATTGTTCGGATTCATTCCGCCCAGGCGCGTGATCTCCAGCCGGCCGTCGCCCTTGATGCTGCTGACCATGCCGCCGAGGGTATCGGTATGCGCCTCCAGAAGCAGGCCGTTCCCCCTGCCGTCCGGTCCGTCCGAAAGCTTTACCAGCACGCCGCCCTTGACCGTCATCTGCGGGTCATAGCCCAGCGCCCGGAACTCCCCGCGGACCCATGCCGCCGCATCCGCGGTATAGCCGGTCGGCGAGTCTACCGAAAGAAGCTTTACCGCCTCTTCCACAATAAAATCCGTAATCTGCGTCAGTTCTTTTTTACTCATTTTTTCTCCCGGATAATAGAATACTCAGTACGTTTTATCTTGTGATAATACGTATTCAATATAACCGATTCCGCCCCGTTTTGCAAGGATGCGCTTTCCTGCCGCCGCTCCTGTTCCAGGCGCTTCCGGTTCATTTTCCGGCTGGGCTCTTCTCCGTCCGTTCTTCATGTAAAGCGGAAATAACACGGTATATTGGAAATATTTTGGAATTTTATAGATTGACAAACGGTTTCTTCCGTGTTACTGTCTGAGCAGGATGATTCGAAAGAATATCGCAGGGAGGGCTGTTATGACGGTTCAGGAAATGCAGGAAAGGAAAAGAGAACTGGGCTATACCAATGAAATGCTTTCGCATCTGTCCAGTGTGCCGCTGGGAACGGTCCAGAAGCTCCTGGCCGGGATCACGAAAGCGCCGAGAAGAAAAACCGTGGAAGCACTGGAAAGAGTCCTGGGCGGGAAAACAGAAGAAACCGCCTCGGCTTATTATACGGGACCGGATCCCGCTGCTTTCGCCCTGCGCGAAGATAGTCCGGCTTATACTGCAGCGCCTGCGCCGGGAAGCTATACGCTGAAAGATTATTATGCCCTGCCCGATGAACGGCGGGTGGAACTGATCGACGGGGTGTTTTACGACATGGCTGCGCCGACGCAGATCCATCAGGCGGTCCTGGGCCTGCTGCATCTTCAGCTGGCTCCCTGTGTGGAAAAGCACCCGGAATGCCGCCTTTTCTTTGCACCTCTCGACGTGCGGCTGGATAACGACGAACGGACCATGGTCCAGCCGGACCTGATCATTACCTGTCAGAAGTTTGACGGAGATATCCGGCGGATCAACGGGGCTCCGGATTTTGTGATTGAGATCCTTTCCCCTTCCAACCGCTCCCACGATATGTTCCGCAAGCTCAGCAAGTATAAATATGCCGGCGTACGGGAGTACTGGATCGTTGATCCGGAGAAGAAAGAACTCTTGGTCTATGATCTGGAGCACGATGCGTTTCCCGAGCGTTATACTTTTTCAGACCAGGTCCCGGTCCTCATCTCAGACGAGGAATGCCGGGTGGATTTTGACAAGATCCGGCAGGCGCTGTCCCGATACGAAGAAATATAAAAACCGGGTGTGAAGTTCAGTTCATTCACACCCGGAAGGCCAAAAGCGGGATCGGGATCCGGCTTATTCCCCATCGTCTTTCTTTTTGCGAAGGAAGAATAAAACAACAAGCAATACCAGTGCCGCCGCTCCGATAATGATATACGGCAGCAGGTTCGTATTGTCACCGATATTCGGGATCGCCGTTTCCGCTGCCTGCACGGTTTTCGCGAGAGCCGGTACCGTCACTGCCGTCAGCAACAGCATGGGGAAGATCAGTTTTCCGTATTTCATCTTTGCCCTCCTGTTAAAACACGTCCGTACGGACGATCATTTTCTTCTGACAATATATCAGATCCTGGTTTTTTTTTCAATTGCCGCCGCCAGCCCCTCTCTTTCATCCCTTTTCCGCTTACTGCGTCAGCCTCTTATAGTATTTGTCCGCCTGATATAAGGCGCCGACCGGGTTGTGGGCCAGCACGCGGTCCTTGGTCACCAGCGTCGTGACCGGCGCCTCGGAGTATTTGTAAAACAGACTGTCATGGCCTACGCAGAGGCCGATCACCACGTTCAGATCGGTTCCTTCCTGATTCAGCAGTTTGGCCTGGAGGATGGGGCTGCACATGTGCGGGCCGACTTTTTCACAGCGCTCGGGAATCCCGATTTCCGTCTTCCGGACCGCGCCGCATTTGCAGGCCACACCGTACACCTCAAAGCCGTTTTTGCGGAAGATCTGCGCTGCGGTGCGCGCTTCCGCGATCAGCCCCACACAGGTGGCGATCCCAAGCTTCTTCGCGCCGATCCCGTCGGCAAATTTCATGATCTCCTCCACCCGGGTCAGCTGGCAGTAGTAATCCGCTTCCACCTCGGCCGCGACCACGGCGATGCGGTTGATATCCTCTTTGGCATATTCCGCCCTCACTTCTTCCAGAACGTCCGCTTCCAGGGCGGTGGTCAGGCAGAAGTCCGGATATGTCTTGTCTCCCCGGCGGCAATTTACCACGCCGCAGTCGATGCAGCTCATTTTATGATCCATAGGAGATCCTCCTTTTTCCTGTATTATATCGAGAGAGGGCCTCCTTTACAAGCTTCCCTGCGCCGTATCTTGCCACTGCCGCCTTTTTTTGCTATAATATTGTTCAGATATTTCAAACATTGTGTCAGGAAGAGTAATTATATCGATTCAGGAGGAAAAACAATGCTTATCAATATTCTTATTACGGTCCTTATCGGTGCGCTGATCGGCTGGCTGGCCGGTGTTATCATGAATATGAAGCAGGGCTTCTGGATGAATGTTCTGCTGGGGATCGTCGGCTCGGCGGTCGGGCGCCTGCTTGCCGGACTGATCGGGATCCATGCCAACCGGGTCAGCATCGGCGGGATCCTGATCTCGGTCGTCGGCGCCTGCCTGGTCATCTGGCTGGCGCGGAAGATCGCAAGCGGGAAGTGATTCATTTAGAAAATCACAAAAAAAGCACTGCGCAAGCAGTGCTTTTTTGATGGGGGAAGGTGGATTCGAACCACCGAAAGCGTCGCTAACAGATTTACAGTCTGCCCCCTTTGGCCACTCGGGAATTCCCCCCTATCCTTGCAACGAAGCCGATGGCCGGATTCGAACCGGCAACCTGCTGATTACAAATCAGCTGCTCTGCCGTTGAGCCACATCGGCATATAGCCTCGCTCTGGCAGATCTGGGACCAATAGGGCTCGAACCTATGACCCCCTGCTTGTAAGGCAGGTGCTCTCCCAGCTGAGCTATGATCCCGTATGCAAGGATAACGACCCGGATGGGACTCGAACCCACGACCTCCGCCGTGACAGGGCGGCGCTCTAACCAACTGAGCTACCGGGCCGGATATTCAGGATTGCACCCTGAAAAATGCACACCGAAAATATACTTGATATCGAATGTCTTGTCAAGAAGAAGTTCATCGGATTGGCTCGAGCTTTGGTCATTCGCACCGCTTCGCGCTGCTCATGTCCTGCTCTCGTCATCGATGAACTTCGTGGTCATTCGCAATGCTCCGCATTGCTCATGTTTAGCCGCTGCTTCGCA
>JAFPWO010000014.1 GCA_017394885.1 Lachnospiraceae bacterium
GGGCAACCGAGACGAGCGCTGCCGGCGGCAGAAAAAGCGAGTCGAGGTTGGCGCAGCGGTCAAAAGTCCGAGCACGAAGTGCGAAGGAGTTTTGGGCACCGCAAGAGGGGCGGCGAAGCCGCGAGAATCCCTCCTTCTCCGCTCAAGAGATGAAATGCGAACCCGAGAGCCGCTCGGCGCGGGCAACCGAGACGAGCGCTGCCGGCGGCAGAAAAAGCGAGTCGAGGTTGGCGCAGCGGTCAAAAGTCCGAGCACGAAGTGCGAAGGAGTTTTGGGCACCGCAAGGGGGGGCGGCGAAGCCGCGGGAATCCCTCCTTCTCCGCTCAAGAGATGTCAGTTTTATCTCTTTCAGGGCTTATAGCTCAGCCGGTTAGAGCGCACGCCTGATAAGCGTGAGGTCGGTGGTTCGAGTCCACTTAAGCCCACGGATACGGGAAACCGTATCATGCATTCCTCGATAGCTCAATGGCAGAGCACTCGGCTGTTAACCGAGGTGTTGCAGGTTCGAGTCCCGCTCGGGGAGCACAGTAAAAAGCAGGTTCCGACGGAACCTGCTTTTTGTATTGCCGGATATAACCCGGGGAATTACTTTTCTTCATACTCCCGGTCGACGTGGACCTCGGCTTCCTCCACCAGCGGGCCGTCCACGGAGAGGACCTTCACCTGGAGCGCTTCGCAGGTGA
Source organism: Lachnospiraceae bacterium (assembly GCA_017394885.1). GTDB lineage: Bacteria > Bacillota > Clostridia > Lachnospirales > Lachnospiraceae > UBA6987. The sequence goes on from JAFPWO010000014.1 coordinate 684, forward strand.
ATGCATCGCCGGCTTCCGGGAAGTGATCCAGCTGCTCGGTGATCCAGCCGCTCAAAGTCGAATACTCGCTCTCAAAATCCTTCGGCTCGTAGTCGATTTCCTTAAATACATCGTAGATATTCATGCCGCCGTCCAGCTGGAAGGTATCCCGGGCCACGACGGTCACGTCTTCTTCCTCCACCTCGTCGGTCTCGTCGTAGATCTCGCCGACGATCTCCTCCAGAATATCCTCCACGGTCAGAATGCCCATGGTGCCGCCGTACTCGTCCAGCACGATCGCCATATTCGTCTTGTTCTCGCGGAAATCACGGAGGATCTCGTCGATGGTCTTGGTCATGTGCACGAAGATGGGCTGCACCAGCATCTCCTCGACGTTGACCGCGGCAGGATCGCCGGCGGTCAGGACCGCTTTCATCAGCTGCTTGACGGGCAGAACCCCGATAATATGGTCGATGCTCTCCCGGTAGACCGGTAGCCGCGAGAAGCTCATGGCGTCCGCGTCGGAGAGAAGATCGGAGAGCGGCGTATCGATATCGTACGCGAATACGTCCACGCGGGGGATCAGGATATCGTGCGCGGTCGTTTCGCTGAACTCGATGGCGGACTTGATCAGTTCGCCCTCGGCCTCTGTGAAGACGCCTTCTTCCTGAATGGTATCCACGACCAGCGCCAGCTCCTCGTCGGTCATGGTCTGCTCGCCTTCTTTGGGCGTCCAGAGCACGGAGAGTTTGTCCACGAACTTGCCGACCACGAAAACGACCGGCTTGAAGATCTTCATGAACGTGCTCAGCAGGCCGCTGTAGGAGAGGGCCAGGCGGTTGGCGTGATCGGCGGCCAGGATCTTCGGGAAGATCTCGCCGAAGATCAGGAGGATCAGCGTCGCGATCAGATCGGAGTAAAGCTCGCCCTGCTTGTTGCCGAGGAAGAAATGCTCCGTGCAGAGCACGGTGATCACCGCGGTCGCGGCGATATTTACCAGGTTGTTGCCGACCAGGATCGTCGCGATGGCGCGGACGTAGTCCTCCGTGATGCGGACGGCGCGGACAGCGCGCTTATCGCCCTGCTCCGCTTCATTTTCCAGCCGCGGCTTGGAGGCCGTGGCATAGGCGGTCTCCGAAGAAGAGAAGAACGCGGAGAGGATGACCAGCAGGATGACTAAAAAAATCAGGAAGGGTATGTTCATACGTCCGCCTCCTCATCTTCGTCCCAGATATCGCCGACCAGCTCTTCCAGCAGGTCTTCCAGCGTGACCATGCCGTCGGTGCCGCCCCACTCGTCGCGGATGATGGCCAGGTGCACCTGCCGGCGGCGCATTTCGTCGACCAGCGCGTGCAGGGTCATGCTGTCTTCAATATAGAAAGGTTCTGCCATCAGTCTGCGGATATCCGGGTACACCGCCGGATTCGCCAGCTTCTCCTGCAGATAAAGCTTCGTGTTCAGGATCCCGACGATGTGGTCCAGATCGCCTTCGTAGACCGGCAGCCGGGAGTATTTTTCGTCCAGGATCAGCTGGTACAGCGCAGCATCGTCATCCTCCAGGTCCAGGCCGACCATGTGGACGCGGGGCGTTAAGATCTCTTTTACGGTGCGGTCGGAAAACTCCACGGCCGACTGGATCAGCTCGCTCTCTTCCGCTTCCAGGCCGCCTTCGTCCTCGATGGATTCGATCATGGTATGGAATTCATCTTCGGTCATGCTCGGGCCTTCCTGGGAATGTAAGAGCTTTTTGAGCGCGCCGCTTACGCCCATGAACAGCCAGGCGATGGGGGTGAGCAGCAGCATGAGCAGCCAGAGCACGCCGCTGACCGCACAGGCAAACTGATCGGCCCGGGCCTTGGCGATATTCTTCGGGATCGTTTCGCTGATGATAAAGACCAGCAGCGTCATCACGACAGTCGCCAGGATCGGCCCGCTGGTGGCGTTTAGAAGCGCGACCGCCAGAATCGTAGCCAAAGCCGTGGCAATAACGTGGATCACGTTGTTGCCGATCAGCAGGGTAATGATCGCCTTATCAAATTTATCGAGAATCGCGAGAGCGCGGGCAGCGCTTTTCTTCCCGTCATCCGCCCAGGCCATGAGCCGCACGCGGCTGCAGTTGGAATAGGCTGTTTCCGAGCCGGAAAAGAATCCGCCGGCGATGATAAGTATCAGAATCGTAATGATAGATCGTGGAATACTGTCTGGGTCCATTACGGACAAATCCTCCTGTGGTGGTGCTATACCCGCGCATTGTATCATGAAAAAAAACGCTTGTCAAGGACTGCGGGGCCGGCTCTTTCATCCTGCGCGGGCAGTCATTTTCCGTCTGCTGTGCCTATTGTTGCCCCTAAAAGCTTTATGAAAAAAATATGGAAAAGTCTTGAAAGAAAAATGAAACTATAGTATACTTCTTCCGTTATTTTGTTAAGCGACGGAATAATAAAACGTATATTTCTATCGGTTCCGTTTGGAAACCCCGGGAAGAAAAGGAGTATCCCATGGCGAAAGACAAACCGGCTCCCGAAGCCAAGGAAATCGACATCAATTCGCTGGACGCCGACCTGGTTGCGGCACAGAAGCTGGAGGAGACCAAGAACACGGTCTGGGGGAAAATAGCAATCATTTTTGCGTTTGCCATGTCCCTTTACCACATCGTTAAGATCTTTTGGGGTTCATGGAGTTTTATCCCCAGCAGCCTCAAGGGCGTTATTCCGGAGCGCGGCATCCATGTGGCGCTGGCCTTCACGATCCTTTTCCTGACCATGCCTCTCTATGAGCATCTCTTCAAGGACCGTTTTGCGGACAACAAAGCCGTCCGCGCCATCACCCGGATCATCGACGTGATCTGCATTATCGCCCTGTGGGCCGCCATTTACATGTGCAGCTATGAATACGAGCACCTGTCGGCAAATCTGGGCATGCCCGGCAAGTGGGCTGCCGTAGCCGGCTGTATCCTCTTTATCCTGGTGCTGGAAGGCGCAAGACGCTGCCTCGGCTACATCATGCCGATCCTGGCGCTCCTCTTCTTTGCCTACGCGCGCTGGGGCCATCTGATCCAGGGACGGCTCGGCCATGCCAAGTATTCCTTTAAGCAGCTGTTCCAGTACATGGCTATCGACCTGGACGGCGTTTTCGGCACGACCATTTCGGTCTCCGCCGGCGTTATCTTCATGTTCGTCATGTTCGGCGCCTTCCTGGAGGCTTCGGGCTGCTCCACCTTTATCAATGACCTGGCGCTTTCCCTGACCGGCAAGCTGCGCAGCGGTCCCGCCCTGTCCGCCGTTGTGGCTTCCGCGCTGATGGGCTGCATCAACGGCTCCGCGGTGGCGAACGTGGTGGGTACCGGCACCTTTACCATCCCGCTGATGAAATCCCGCGGATATAAGTCCGATTTCGCAGGCGGCGTCGAAGCGGTGGCGTCTACCGGCGGGCAGATCCTGCCGCCTGTTATGGGGTCGGGCGCGTTCCTGATGGTGGCCTTTACACTGGAAAAATATACTACGATCGTCAAAGCCGCCGTGATCCCGGCCGTGCTCTACTTCCTGGGCGCCGGCATCGCGGTGTACGCGCAGGGCGAGGTCGGCGACGTCGAGCTGCTGCCGAAGGATCAGATCCCGAAGACCCGAAAGGTCCTGCAGGACGGCTGGATGTATCTTGTCATTATCGCGGTCCTGGTCTGGGCGCTGCTGATCGCGCAGTACACCCCGGTCCTGGCGGCCCTGATCGGCACGGCTTCCGTCCCGGTAGTCATGCTCGTGGACAGAAAGAAACGTTTCACCTTCAAGGATATTCCGAAGTCCCTTGTCAAGAGCAGTTTTAACGCCCTGTCCATCGTAGCCGGCTGTGCCTGCGCCGGCATCGTCGTGGCCATGGTGGCCCGGACCGGCCTGGGCGTCAAGTTCGGCGATGCCATGATCAACGCGGCCGGCGGCAGACTGTTCCTGTCGCTGCTGTTCACGGCTATCGCCTGCATCATCCTCGGCATGGGCCTGCCGACCACGTCGGCTTATGTTATCGGCGCCTCCATTCTGGCGCCGGCGCTGATCGGCCTGAAGCTCACCCCGCTGACCGCGCACCTCTTCGTGTTCTATTTCGCCTGCCTGTCCGCCATTACGCCGCCGGTCGCGCTGGCTGCCTATGCCGGTGCCGGCATTGCGAAGAGCAACCCGATGACGACCGCCGTGCAGGCCTGCAAGATCGGCTTCGCGGGCTTTATCGTTCCGTTCGTGTTCTGCTACAACAGCGCACTGAATCTGAACGGTACGCTGGGGCAGATCCTGATGGTCTGCGGTACGGCGCTGGTCGGCTGCTTCGGGATGTCCTGCGGCATGCAGGGCTGGTACTTCAGCGGACAGCGTAAGATCAGCTGGCTTATGCGGATCATTATCATCGGCGCTGGCCTGTGCATGATGATCCCGAGCGACCTGCTCAGTATCGTCGGCCTGGTGATCCTGGTCCTGGCTGCCATTTTCGAGAAATCGAGAAACGCAAAAAAAGTAAGTGCTGCTGTGTAAGCGGCACGGCAATCCGATAGTCCGAATCGCAAAGGATTCTGATCTATAAAAAATGAAAAAGGAGAGAAACAATGAAGAAAATCGTTAGTTTGCTGATGGTTCTGATCATGGTTCTGGGTCTGGCTGCCTGCGGCGGCAACAATGACACCACCAAAGCGCCTGAAGCTGACACCACCAAAGCTGCGGACGGCTACGAGTATAAGGGCGACCGCATGACGATCGGCGGCGCGGACTCCACCGGCACCATGTATGCAGCGGCTGCCGCCATCGCGTCCACCTTCACCAACAACATCAACGGGCTGAATGTTGACGCTACCACCTCCTCCGGTTCCAACGAGAATGCGCTGAAGGTCAACAGCGGCGAGATCCAGCTGGGCATGTGCTCCGGCGACGCCGCGCTGAGCGCCGTCAACGGCACCGGCAAGTTCGCGGAACAGGGCAAGCAGGAAAACATCGTCGCGATCGGCGCTGTGTATCCGTCCCTGTCCAACTGGATCGCTCTCAAGTCCTCCGGCTACACCTATCTGCATGATGCGAAGGGCACCTTCGGTGTAGGCCCGTCCGCTTCCACCACCGAATCCTCCGCGCTGCTCGGCCTTGAGACCGTCGGCATCACGAAGGACAATGCGAACCTGGTCAACTGCACCCTGGGTGAAGGCGCCGACAACGTAGCTGACGGCACCATGAACGCTTCCTCCGCTTTCGCGGGCGTTCCCGTCGGCGCGCTTTCGAACGCCGCCAACACCAAGGACTGCATCCTGCTCGGCTTCACCGATGAAGAGCTGGACAAGATCGTTGCCGCCAACGCCGCTTACTACAAAGCCACGATCCCGGCCGGCACCTACAAGGGCCAGGATGCGGACGTTCCTACCTTCGGCGTGAAGTGCATGGTCATCTGCAACAAGGAACTGGGCGATGCGGAAGCGTATCAGATGGCGAAGACTCTGTACGAACAGGCTGATAAGATGATCGAAGGCAACGCGTTCTTCTACAACATGGCGGATAAGAAGTTCATCGCTACCGATCTGCCGATCTCCCTGCACCCCGGTGCCGAGAAGTTCTACAAGGAAGTCGGCCTGCTGCCGTAATGGCAAAGAGACCGAATCCGATCTGAAAAGGTCCTCCGGTGATCCGTCACCGGGGGGCTTTTTTGATGCCGGAAGGGACGGCCCTTTCCGGCTCCCTTTTGCGAAGCAAGGCTTGCCTTTTCCCCGCTTGTCCGGTATAATGAGCCTGACGGCAATGTCTCAGAAGGGAACATGCACTATGCTGAATTTTGAAGAAGAAATCGCCAAATTCCGGCCGAGCAGCGAAGTGGAACAGGCGGAAGATATTATCCGTACGGATCAGCGGGATCTGACGGATCTGATGATGGAAATTCTCCGGGAAAAGGAGTCCTGATATGCTCTGCTACCAATGCGGGAACCCCCTCGGTTCGGGGCGTTTCTGCCTGCGCTGCGGAGCGGATGTGACGACATACCGGAAGATCGTCCGCCTCTCCAACCGGTATTACAATGCCGGCCTGGAAAAGGCGAAGGTGCGGAATCTGACCGGCGCGGCAGAAGACCTGACCTTAAGTCTGAAAATCAATAAAAGAAATATCCAGGCCCGAAATCTTCTGGGGCTGGTTTATTATGAGCTGGGAGAGACCGTACAGGCCCTCTGCGAGTGGGTCATCAGCAGCAATTATCAGGAAGAAGACAATCCGGCGGCCGGTTATGTGGCGCATCTGCAGGAGAACCGTACGGAACTCGAAGCGGCCAATCAGGGCATCCGGAAATTCAATATCGCACTGGACTACGCCAGAAAGGACAGCGAGGACCTCGCGATCCTGCAGCTGGAGTGGGTCGTTTCGCACCATCCCCACATGGTGAAAGCCCATGCGCTCCTGGCGCTCCTGTACATGTGGGACGGCAAGAACAACAAGGCCGATAAGGAGATCAAAACGGTCCTGAAGCAGGACCGGGGCAACACTTTCTGCCTGAACCTGGCAAAGGAACTGGCAGAGCGGACCCATACGCCGCAGCCGAAGCAGCGGGAATCCTTAAGCAGCGTGATCCGGGAAAAGACGGAGGCGGTCAGTACCGAGGCGCAGAAATACACCGGCGCCTTAAAGGGCCGGCCGGCTTTCCTGCTGCGGATCCTTTTGGGCTCGCTCCTTCTGGTGTGCGTGTTCATGGGAATCCTCTGGCCTACCGTGAAGCGCCGCCGTTCTCAGGCGGTGAGCGATGCGGTTGCCGTTTACAGCGAGCAGATGGAGGCCCTGCGCAGCCGCCTGTCGCAGCAGGAAGAATTATCCGACGCGTTCGCCGTCTTTCTGAAGATGTCGGAGCTCGATCCGGGCGTGCCCGAAGACCGGGCCCAGCTGGAGGAGCTCTTCGCGCCGCTTACGCAGGACCGGAGCGCGGACACCTTATATCAGGCGCAGTACCGTTACTGGCAAGGCGTGCTTTCGCAGCCGCTGCCGGAAGAGACGGATGTGCCGTCGGAAGAAGCTTCGGAAGAAAACACGGATCAGACCGAAGGATCCGAAAATGCAGACAATCCATGAAAGGACATGACCTATGAAAGGGATCGTACTCGCCGGCGGTGCCGGAACCAGACTGTATCCGCTGACCATGGTGACCTCCAAGCAGCTGCTGCCGGTCTATGACAAGCCCATGATCTATTACCCGCTGTCCACGCTGATGCTGGCCGGGATCCGGGATATCCTGATCATTTCCACCCCGCTGGACCTGCCGAATTTTGAGCGCCTTCTGGGCGACGGCAGCCGCTACGGGATCAAGCTCAGCTACGCCGAGCAGCCCTCGCCGGACGGTCTGGCCCAGGCCTTCCTGATCGGGGAAGAGTTTATCGGGGACGACTGCTGCGCGATGGTGCTGGGCGATAATATCTTTTACGGCGCCGGGCTCGGCGAGCGCCTGCGGAAGGCGAAGGCCGACGCCGAAGAAGGGCGGGCCTCCATTTTCGGCTACTATGTGAACGATCCGGAGCGCTTCGGCATCGTGGAATTCGACGCGGAGGGCAAGGTCGTTTCCGTGGAGGAAAAGCCGAAGAACCCGAAGAGCAATTACTGCATCACCGGCCTGTATTTCTATGATAACCGCGTCGTGGAGATGGCAAAGCGCGTCAGACCCAGCGCTCGCGGCGAGCTGGAGATCACGGACCTTAACCGCTTCTATCTGGAAGACGGGACGCTGAACGTGCAGCTTTTGGGGCGCGGCTACGCCTGGCTGGATACCGGGACCATGGAGTCGCTGGCGGACGCCTCGAACTTCGTGCGGACCGTGGAGATGCGGCAGAGCATCCAGATCGCGGCGCTCGAAGAGATCGCCTGGACGAAGGGCTGGATCACGAAGGAAGAACTGGCTGAAGCCGCCGTCCGCTACGGAAAATCCACCTACGGCGCGCACTTAAAGCAGGTCGCGGAAGGGAAGATACGGTATTAATCTGTCATCCTGAGCGAGCGAAGCGAGTCGAAGGATCCCATCCCGGGACAGGATTCCGGCGTGGCAATGGGATTCTTCGACTCCGCCGCTGATGCGGCTTCGCTCAGAATGACAAAAACAGGGAGGTTTTATGACTATTTTAGTTACCGGCGGGGCCGGCTTTATCGGAAGCAATTTCATCTTTTACATGCTGGAGAAGCACCCGGACTACCGCATCATCTGTCTGGACAGCCTGACCTACGCGGGAAACCTGAGCACGCTGAAAGATGTGCTGGACGATCCGCGCTTCCGCTTCGTAAAGGAAAGCGTCTGCGACCGGGAAGCGGTTTACCGTCTTTTTGAGGAAGAACACCCCGATATCGTGGTCCATTTCGCGGCGGAGAGCCACGTGGACCGCTCGATCGAGAACCCGGGCGTCTTCCTGGAGACCAATATCCTCGGCACGGCCGTGCTGATGGACGCCTGCCGCAAATACGGGATCACCCGCTTCCACCAGGTCTCGACCGACGAGGTCTACGGCGACCTGCCGCTGGACCGGCCGGATCTGTTCTTTACCGAGGAGACACCGATCCATACGAGCTCCCCGTATTCGAGCTCCAAGGCGGCGGCGGACCTGCTGGTGCTGGCCTACTTCCGAACCTTCGGCCTTCCGGTGACGATCTCGCGTTGCTCGAACAACTACGGTCCTTACCAGTTCCCGGAAAAGCTGATCCCGCTCATGATCGCAAACGCCCTGGCGGACAAGCCGCTGCCGGTCTATGGCAAGGGTGAAAACGTCCGCGACTGGCTGTATGTGGAGGATCACTGCAAGGCCATCGACCTGATTATCCACAAAGGCCGCGTGGGCGAGGTCTACAACATCGGCGGCCACAATGAGATGCGCAACATCGATATCGTAAAGCTCATCTGCGAAAAGCTCGGCAAGCCGGAGAGCCTGATCACCTTCGTGACCGACCGCAAGGGGCACGACATGCGCTACGCGATCGATCCCGCCAAGATCCACGCGGAGCTCGGGTGGCTGCCGGAGACCATGTTTGCGAAAGGCATCGACAAGACCATTCAGTGGTATCTGGACAATAAGGAGTGGTGGGAGACCATCATCTCCGGTGACTATCAGAACTATTACCGGGAGATGTACGAAAACCGGTAAAGGAGGATGATATGCAGTGCCCGAGATGCAGGAGCATGAATGTTAACGTCCAGATCGTTTCGGACGTCAGGCTGGTCAATAAGCATCATGGCATCTTCTGGTGGATCTTCGTGGGCTGGTGGTGGGTCCCGGTCAAATGGATCATCTTTACGGTCCCGGCCCTGCTTGCCAAGATCTTTATTCCGAAACGACAGAAAATCAAACAAACCAACCGGCGGGTCTGTATCTGCCAGAATTGCGGATATCAATGGAATCTATGAGTGAAAAAGCAAATGTGATGCGGGTCCTGGTGACCGGGGTGAACGGCCAGCTGGGGCACGATGTGATGAATGAGCTGGATCGGCGCGGCCATGTGGCGATCGGCTCCGATATTACGGAAGAATACGCCGGTGCGGCGGACGGAAGCTTTGTGACCGAAGCGCCGTATATCCGGCTGGATCTGACCGACGAGCGTACGGTGCGCCGCGTGGTCCGCATGGTACGGCCGCAGGCGATCGTGCACTGCGCTGCCTGGACCGCCGTGGACAAGGCCGAAGATCCTGCGCTGTTCGACAAGGTCATGAAGATCAACGGCGAAGCGCCGGGGTATCTCGCGGCGGCAGCCGAGAAGGTCGGCGCGAAGATTCTTTTCCTGAGCACGGACTATGTGTTTGACGGGCAGGGCGATGAGCCCTGGCAGCCGGACTGCAAAGCGTATGCGCCGCTCAACGTGTACGGAAAGAGCAAGCTGGCCGGGGAAGAAGCCGTAGCCGCAAACGCGGAGAAGTTCTTTATCGTCCGCATCGCCTGGGTCTTCGGGAAGAACGGCCAGAATTTTGTGAAAACCATGCTGCGCCTTGCGGAAACGCACGACAGCCTGCGCGTGGTCTGCGACCAGATCGGGACCCCGACCTATACCTTCGACCTGGCGAGGCTCCTGGCTGATATGATCGAAACCGAAAAGTACGGCTATTATCACGCGACCAATGAGGGCGGCTATATTTCCTGGTACGATTTCGCTTGTGAGATCTTCCGCCAGGCCGGGAAAAATGTGCAGGTGGAGCCGGTCACGACCGCCGGGTACGGCGCGTCCGTGGCGGCAAGGCCTTTCAACAGCCGGCTGGACAAGTCCAAACTGCGCGAAAACGGGTTTGAACCCCTGCCGGAGTGGAAAGACGCGTTAACACGATATTTAAAGGAAACCGAGGTGATCCGATGAGCCAGATCACAGTGATCCCCAGCGTACTGAAAGGGGTTTACACGATCCTGCCGACCGTGCACCGGGATGCGCGGGGCTTTTTTGTGGAGACCTACAACCGCCGGGATATGCAGGAGGCCGGGCTGGATATGGATTTTGTGCAGGACAATGTCAGCCGTTCGGTGCGCGGCGTGCTGCGGGGCCTGCATTTTCAGAAGCACTACCCGCAGGGGAAGCTCGTATGGGCGTCCCGCGGCCGCGTTTTCGACGTGGTGGTCGATCTGCGGAAGGGAAGCGAGACCTTCGGAAAGTGGCACGGAGAGATTTTAAGCGAGGATAATTTCAGGCGGCTCTATGTGCCCGAGGGCTTTGCCCACGGATATCTGGCGCTCAGTCCCGAGGTGGAATTCTGCTATAAGGTGACGGACTTCTACCATCCCGGCGACGAGGGCGGCATCGCTTTCAACGACCCGGATATCGGGATCGAATGGCCGGAGCTGGTCGGCGAGTACCCCGGCGCCCCGCTCGCAGCCGCGTATCACATGGAGGACGGCGCGCCGCTCCTCTTAAGCGCCAAGGACGAAAAGCATCCACGGCTGAAAGACAGCTGGATTTTTGAATGAATAACAGAAGTGTGACAATTTTGCTGGCGGCCTATAAGGGCAATGCCTTCGTCCCCGCGCAGATCGAATCGATCCTGGCGCAGGATACGCAGGAGTGGCGCCTGATCCTGTCGGACGACGGGGAAGATACCGCCGACGTGCTGCAGTCCTATGCGGACCGGTATCCGGACAGGATCGTGCACTATCGCTCCGGGCAGCGCTTCGGCAGCGCGCAGAAGCATTTTATGCATCTGCTGCGGGTGTTCGGGCAGGAAGCGCCGTATACGATGTTCTGCGATCAGGACGATTTCTGGCATCCGGACAAGGTGCGGAAGACGCTGGATAAGATGCGGGAGACGGAGCGGGAGATTGGCGCGGACAAACCGGTGCTGATCCATACGGATCTGCGGGTCGTGGATGAGTCCCTGCAGGAGATCTCGCCGAGTTTTACCGCTTTTTCCCGGCTGGACGGAGACCGCCTGGGCTTTGCGCAGCTGCTGACGCAGAATGTGGTGACCGGCTGCACGGTGATGATCAACCGCCCGTTAGCCGCACTTTCCCTGCGCAGCGCGGATGCGCCGCAGATCGTGATGCACGACTGGTGGCTGGCGCTGCTGGCTGCCGCGTTCGGGAAGGCGGCGTATCTCCCGGAAGCGACGATCGATTACCGCCAGCACGGGAAAAACGTCGTCGGCGCCAAGAACGCGGGCTCGTTTTCTTACCTGCTCAGCCGTCTGAGCGGGCAGTATGTAAAGAAGATGCGGGACGATACCGCGGTGCAGGCCGCGGCCCTGCTCAAGCTGTACGGGGCAGAGATGAAGGAAGAAGACAGGCAAAGCTGCCAGGCCTTTGTCGGCCTGCTTTCCCACGGGAAGCTCTGGCGCCTGCGCGCGATGATCCGCTACGGCTTCTGGAAGAACACGCTGCCGCGGCGGATCGGGCAGTGGATCTGGTGGTGACGGCGATGCATCTGGGAATCGGAGTGGATCTGTGTGAGATTTCCCGCATGGAAAACGTGCGGGATCCTTTTTTTGAACGCTTTTTCACGGAGGAAGAGCGGCTTTATGCCGATGCGCGCGGCGCGGGCCGCGCGGCGTCCTATGCCGCCATGTTCGCGGCGAAGGAAGCTTTCGCAAAAGCCCTCGGCACCGGCTTTCGGGGCTTCGGGCCCGAAGACGTGGAGATCCTCCGCGACAGTCTGGGACGCCCCTCTTACCGGCTGCACGGCCGGGCAGCGGCGCTGGCAAAAGAAGCGGGGATGACGCAGTTGTATCTTTCCCTGACCCATGAAGCCGGCCTCGCCGCGGCCTTCTGCGTTGCCCGGGGAGATGAGGCATGAGCCGGCCCCGGCAAACTGCGAAGTTGAAAAAACCGGCCTGGTCCCGCGCGGTTCCCGCGGCGGACCGGGTCCTGTTTTGCACAGCCTGGATCACGCTGCTGGCCGCGGTCCTTCTTTTTTTGCTCTGCCGGCGCTTCCCCGCGGTTGCCCATGTGTTTTCGAAGCCCTGTCCGATCCTTGCCGCCACCGGCCTGTACTGCCCCGGCTGCGGCGGGGTCCGCGCACTCGGCGCTCTGCTCCGGGGGAAGATCGGAGAAAGCTTCCGCTACCATCCGGCCGTCCCCTGCGCCGCGTTCTATCTTCTCATCTATCTGGGCAGCCATAGCCTTAACCGCCTCACCAAAGGAAAAACAGGAGCGCTGCTGTTTCAGAACTGGCATCTGTACAGCTTTCTGGCGCTCCTGCTCCTGCAGTGGATTCTCAAAAATATCTCCGGCTTCGCTTCTTTCTGGCTCCTGTAGCTGCGGTGCCGGGAAACAGTCTTATTCCGGTGATCTGCCGTATTTCTTCATGTGATTCTTGACGGCCTCGAAGGTCGTGTCGCTGATATAGTGCTCGATCCGGCAGGCGTCCTCGGCCGCGGTCTTCTCATTCACCCCGAGATTGATAAAGAGCTTTGTCAGCACGGTGTGGCGTTCGTAGATATGCTTCGCTTTTTCCTCACCCGCTTCCGTGAGTTTGATATATCCGGAGTCGTCAATAAAGACCAGCCCGCTTTTTTTCAGCAGGCCGATGGCGCGGCTTACCGACGGCTTGGAGTAGCCCATGTAATCTCCCACATCGATCCCGCGGACAGCCGGGGACTGCTGCGAAAGAATGTAGATCGTTTCCAGATACATTTCACCGGATTCCTGCATGGCCATGATATTTTGGTCCTTTCTTCGGATGATTAGCCATAACTTACCACGGATCGCCGGATTATTCAAGTCCCGGCGGAAAATGCGGCCCGGCGGATAAAAAAAGCTTGACAGGTTAGCGGAGACTAACTATAATACAGGACGGTTAGTTTTGACTAACCACTTTTTAGAACGCATAGTTAGCGAATGCTAATCAGAGAGGCAGGAGGAAAAGCATGATGCCGCTATGTTTTGCAGAAGCCGGGAAGCCGCAGATCATCAGACGGATCGGCGGCAGTCCGGAGGTCAAAAGACATTTGGAAGACATGGGCTTCAATGTGGGAAGCGAGATCAGTATTGTGAGTATGCTCGGCGGCAATCTGATCGTGAAGATCAAAGAGAGCCGCGTGGCCGTCAGCGATGAGCTGGCGCGGAAGATCATGGTATAAAAAGGAGGGAGAAATCAGTGAAAACGCTCAGAGACGTTCAGGTCGGAGACACGGTCAAGGTCGTAAAGCTTCACGGAGAAGGGGCCGTCAAGCGGCGCATCATGGATATGGGGATCACGAAGCGGACCCCGATCTATGTCAGAAAGCTTGCCCCGCTCGGGGACCCGATCGAAGTGACCGTAAGAAACTACGAACTGTCGATCCGCAAGGCGGACGCCGCAATGATCGAAGTGAAGTAAGCGGCCCGGGGAGTTATCCCTTTTTATTTTTCGGATACGGTTAGCATGAGCTAATCGTTCAAAGCGCTTCGGCGCAGAAAGGATTGGAACATGAGTTTACGAATTGCGCTGGCGGGCAACCCGAACAGCGGAAAAACAACGCTTTTTAACGCCCTGACCGGCTCCAGCCAATATGTCGGCAACTGGCCGGGCGTCACGGTCGAGAAGAAGGAAGGCAAACTGAAAAAGTATGAGGACGTAACGATCACCGACCTGCCCGGCATCTACTCGCTTTCTCCGTATACGCTGGAGGAAGTGGTGGCGCGGAATTATCTGATCGGAGAGCGTCCCGACGCCATCCTGAATATCGTCGACGGGACGAACCTGGAACGCAACCTCTATCTGACGACGCAGCTGACCGAACTGGGGATCCCGGTGGTCGTCGCGCTCAATATGATGGACATGGTGGAAAAGAGCGGCGACCGGATCAATGTGAAGGAACTGGAACGGCGCCTCGGCTGCAAAGTCGCGGCGATCTCAGCCTTAAAAGGGACCGGCGTGGAAGAAGCGGCCGCGGCGGCCGTGGACGCAGCGAAGAACGGAAAGACGGTACCGCTGCATACCTTCTCCGGCCCGGTGGAGCACGCGCTGGCCCATATCGAGGAAGCGGTGGTGCACGGGCTGCCCGAGGAACGGCAGCGCTGGTACGCGGTCAAGATCTTCGAGCGCGATGAAAAGGTGCTGGAAGAGCTGAAGATCGCGCCGGAAACGATGGCGCACATCGAAAAGGACATCGCGGCGGCCGAAAAGGAGATGGATGACGACGCCGAGAGCATCATCACCAACGAACGCTATATTTACATCGCGGAGCTGGTGCAGGGCATCCTGAAAAAGAAATCGACCGTCAAGATGACGACCTCCGATAAGATCGATAAGATCGTGACGAACCGCTGGCTTGCCCTGCCGATCTTCGCCGTGGTCATGTTCCTGGTCTATGCGCTGGCCATGGGCAAATCGATCGCGGACGGCGGCATCGGCATCGGCACCTTCCTGACCGACTGGACCAACGATGTGCTGGGCGGCGCCTGGCTGAAGGACGGCTCCCGGGCTCTTCTCGAAGGCTGGAACGTAGCGCCCTGGCTGGTCGGCCTGATCTCCGACGGGATCCTGGCCGGTGTCGGCGCGGTGCTCGGCTTTGTGCCGCAGATGCTGGTGCTGTTCTTAATGCTCTGCATTCTCGAGGACATCGGCTACATGGCCCGTATCGCTTTTATTATGGACCGGATATTCCGCCGCTTCGGACTCTCCGGCAAGAGCTTCATCCCGATGCTGGTGGCGACCGGCTGCGGCATCCCCGGCGTCATGGCTTCGCGTACGATCGAGAATGAACGCGACCGCCGCATGACGATCACGACCACGACCTTCATGCCCTGCGGCGCAAAGATGCCGATCATCGGCCTGATCGCAGGCGCGCTGTTCGGGCAGAGCACCCTGGTCGCGACCTCCGCTTACTTTATCGGGATCGCCGCGATCATCGTATCCGGCATCATGCTGAAGAAGACCAAACGCTTTGCCGGCGACCCGGCGCCTTTCGTCATGGAACTGCCGGCGTATCACGTCCCGTCCCTGAGCAACGTGCTGCGCGGGACCTGGGAACGCGGCTGGTCCTTCATCAAGCGCGCGGGCACCGTCATCGTGCTCAGCTCGATCGTGATCTGGTTCCTGTCCGGCTTCGGTACGGTGAACGGACAGTTCGGCATGGTCGAAGAGCTGTATGAGGACGAGGCGCTCGTCGACGACGCCTACATCGCGAAAGTCGCGGAACGCATGAACATCCCCGAGGATGAAGTGGAACCGATGGACGATTCGATCCTGGCCCGCGTGGCGCAGCCCGTTTCCGTGGTCTTTGAGCCGCTCGGCTTCGGTGACTGGAAGCCGACCGTCGCGACCGTGACCGGCCTGGTCGCCAAGGAGGAGGTCGTTTCCACCTTCGGCGTGCTGTACAATTATGACGATCAGGAAGGCGAGGAGGAGCTGGAAGAAAACGGCGACCAGATCTGGGACAATGTGGCAGCCGATTTCGAGAATTTCTCCGGCGGCTACAGCAGGCTTGCCGCCTACAGCTTCATGATCTTCAACCTGCTCTGCGCACCGTGCTTTGCGGCGATCGGCGCCATCAGGCGAGAGATGAACAATGCGAAATGGACCTGGTTTGCCATCGGTTATCAGTGCGGCTTTGCCTATGTGATCGCCCTGATCGTGTGGCAGCTCGGCCGGCTGTTCGCCGGCGGCGTGAATTTCATCGGCCTGGCTGTGGCGCTGGTGCTTTTGGCCGCGCTGTGCATCCAGCTGTTTAAGCCCTATAAGGAAGCACAGAAGCTGACGGTGAAATAGACAGGGAAGAAGGGAGGGCCCATAATGATCTGGCTCGGTCAAAATCTTGCGACGATCCTGGTGGCGCTTATCGTCCTTGCCGTCGTCATGCTACTGATACGCAGCCTCGTCCGCGGCAGAAAGGCAGGCAGGCCTGCCTGCGGCGGCTGTTCCGGCTGCAGCGGCTCGTGCGGCGGCTGTCCCTACAGCGGTTCCTGCTGCCGAAAATAAAGTTAAAAGCGAAATAAAAAAGGGGGCCTTCGGGCCCCCTTCGTCGTTCTGAATCTTTATTCCGTCGCGTTCTTCTTTTCCAGTTCCTGCTCGACCAGCTTGGTCAGCACCGGAATGACCTGGAAGAGGTCGTCTACGATCCCGTAGTCCGCCACGTCAAAGATCGGCGCGGTCTCATCCTTGTTGATGGCAATGATGAGGTCGCTTTCCTCCATGCCGGCCAGATGCTGGATCGCGCCGCTGATGCCGCAGGCCATGTAGAGCTTGGGCCGTACGGTCTTGCCGGTCTGGCCGACCTGCAGCTCCTTCGGGATGCCGAAGCCGTCCACGCCCGCGCGGGAAGAGGAGACCTGCCCGCCCAGGAGATTGGCCAGCGGACGGAGATACTTTTCGTAGTTTTCCTTATTCTGCATGCCGCGGCCGCCGGAGATCAGGATCTTCGCGTCCTGGATGTCCACATAGTCGCTGACCTTGCGGACCACGTCCAGGATCTCCACGAAGCGGTCGTTCTTTTCCAGATGCGCGTCGAAGTCCACGATCACGGCTTTCGCTTCGGGATCGCGCTCCAGCTTCTGCATGACGCCCGGACGGACCGTGGCCATCTGCGGCCGGAAATCCGGGATCGCGATGGTGGCGATGGTGTTGCCGCCGAAAGCCGGACGGGTCATCAGCAGCTGGTTGTGAAGCTGCTCGCGGCCCGGGATCGGATTGATGGGGAAATCACCGATATCCAGCTTGGTGCAGTCCGCGGTCAGGCCGGTATGCACGGTGGCCGCCACGCACGGCGCCAGATCGCGGCCGATGGCCGTCGCGCCGAAGAGCACGATGTCCGGCTTGCATTCATGGATAATGGCGGAAATGGCCTGCGTATACGGCTCGGTCATGTAATCCTTCAGATACGGGTGATCCACCACCACGACCTTATCCGCGCCGTATTCGGCCAGCAGATGGGCCTGATCGCGGATATCGGAGCCTAACAGCATGGCGACGACTTCCTCGCCCAGATCCTGTGCCAGGGCCTTGCCCTTGCCCAGAAGCTCCAGAGCGATGCTGTCTACTTTATTATCAACCTGCTGGGCAAATACATATACGCCCTTGTATTCTTCCAATGCCATAGCTCTGCTCTCC
This sequence comes from Lachnospiraceae bacterium, assembly GCA_017394885.1. Lineage (GTDB taxonomy): Bacteria > Bacillota > Clostridia > Lachnospirales > Lachnospiraceae > UBA6987. The sequence goes on from JAFPWO010000014.1 coordinate 18,129, forward strand.
TTAGATGATGAATTTTTCTTTCAGCTTTGCGAGAATGTACTCCGCACCCTCGCGGCCGTCTTCGGGAATGAACTGCGTGCCGGCGCCTTTGCGGACCTTATCGGAAGCCCTGGCGATCTGCGTCGGGGAACCGACCTTGCCGATATTGCTGTCCAGAACGCCTTCGAGATCGGCGCGGCCCCAGACCGTAACATCTTTCTTAAACGCGTCGAAGATGCCGCCGGGGGTCATGTAGCGCGGCTCGTTCAGCTCGGAGAGCGCGGTAAGCAGGCAGGGCATCTTGACCTTCAGGACGTGATGGCGGTCGTCGTAAAGACGCTCGGCGATCACATAGCCGTCCTCGATCTGCAGATGCTGCGTGTAGCTCACAAGCGGCAGTCCCAGATGGACGGAGAGCTGGGGGCCGACCTGTGCGGTATCGCCGTCGATGGCCTGGCGGCCGGTGATGATGAGATCATAGTCCAGCTTGCGGATCGCGCCGGCCAGCGTCTGGGAGGTGGCCCAGGTATCGGCGCCGCCGAGTACGCGGTCGGTCACCAGGATCGCGTGATCCGCGCCCATGGCGAAGGCTTCGCGCAGGATCGCGTCGGCCTTGGGCAGGCCCATGGTCACGACGGTCACTTCCGCGCCGTATTCATCTTTTAAGCGGAGAGCCGCTTCCAGACCCGCCTTGTCGTCCGGGTTCATGATCGCGAGCATGGCGCTTCTGTCCAGGGTGCCGTCGGGATTGAATTTCACGCCGCCGGCGGTATCGGGAACCTGTTTGATGCAAACAACAATCTTCATATCTTTTTTCCTCCTGGCGCCCTTATTTCAGCAGATTGTGGGAGATGACCATGCGCTGGACTTCGGAGGTGCCTTCGTAGATCTCGGTGATCTTCGCGTCGCGCATCATGCGTTCCACATCGTATTCGCGGATATAGCCGTAGCCGCCGTGAAGCTGTACGGCCCGGTTGGTAACGTAAGAGGCGGTCTCTGCCGCGTAAAGCTTGGCCATGGAGGAAGCGGTGCCGTCGTTCTTCGGATCCGCGTCGTGTTCCCAGGCGGATTTATACACCAGCAGGCGGGCAGCTTCGGTACGGGTCGCCATATCGGCCAGCGTGAACTGCGTATTCTGGAAACGGTCCAGCGTCTTGCCGAACTGCTTGCGGGTTTTGACATATTCCTTGGTCACTTCCAGCGCGCCGGCTGCGAGGCCGAGGGCCTGCGCGGCGATCCCGACACGGCCGCCGTTTAAGGTGTGCAGCGCGATGGCATAGCCCTGTCCTTCCTTGCCCAGCAGATTTTCCTTCGGGATCCGGCAGTCGGTGAAGACCAGTTCGTAGGTCGCGCTGCCGCGGATCCCCATTTTCTTTTCCTTGGTGCCGAACGTAAAGCCGGGGGTTCCCTTCTCTACGATGAAAGCGGAGATGCCCTTGCTGCCGAGATCCTTATTGGTCATGGCGAAGATCACATAGGTGTCCGCATAGTAGCCGTTGGTGATGAAGACCTTGGAGCCGTTCAGCACGTATTCGTCGCCGTCTTTGACGGCCTTGGTGTGCTGGCCGGAGGCGTCGGTGCCGGCGCCGGGCTCGGTCAGGCCGAAAGCGCCCAGCTTTTCGCCGGTGGCTAACGGAGTCAGGAATTTCTTCTTCTGTTCTTCCGTGCCGAAGTCGAGGATCGGCATCTGGCACAGAGAGGTGTGAGCGGATAAAATAACCGCGGTGGTTCCGCAGACCTTGGCAAGTTCTTCCACGCAGATCGCGTAGGTAAGATAGTCACAGCCCTGTCCGCCGTACTCCTTGGGAATGGGGATGCCCATAAAGCCCAGCTTGCCCATCTTTTCAATGGTTTCGGAAGGGAAACGTTCCTCTTCATCGACCTCCTGCGCCAGGGGCTTCACTTCATTCTGGGCAAAGCTCCTGAACAGGTCCCGGGCCATCAGGTGTTCCTGACTGAGTTGAAAATCCATAGTGACCTCCTCGATATTGTTAAAAAATTAACATACATGTGATACTAAAAAACACCTCTTCGGTGTCTCAGTCTGAATACTTCCTTTATCAGTATACCCGTTTTTCGGGATGTGTCAAGGAATTAACGAGCTGATTTCCTTATTTTTCCGGGAAAAGTGCAAATCAGAAGAAAGAATGGTCCGGCACGGTTCCCGCCTTAAGAAAAATAAGGGAACCGTGCCGGAAACAGCGGAATATTTGGGAAAAGAGGGCTGGACGGCGCCTTTCCTTACTCGCCGATCAGCTTGTTCAGCGCGGCAAGCTTCATACTCGTGCAGAAGATTTGCATGGCCTTCTCGAGCTGCCCGATCGGCGGCAGGGACGGCGCCACGCGCAGGTTGCTGTCTTTGGGGTCCTTCCCGTAGGGGAAGGTCGCACCGGCGTCTGTCATGGTCAGCCCGCATTCTCTGCAGAGCTTCCAGGTCGCTTTCGCGATGCCGGGCATGGTGTTGACGCTGATGAAGTAGCCGCCGTTCGGACGCTGCCACGAAGCAATGCCGAGCGGGGCGATCTCCCGATCCAGCGCGTCCAGCACGCAGCGAAATTTCGGCCCCAGAACCGCGGCATGCTGCTTCATGATCTTCAGCAGGTTTTCCTTATCCTTCAGGAAAAGCACATGGCGCAGCTGGTTGACTTTATCGTAGGAGATGACCTGACTTTCCAGCAGCTTCTTCGTGAAATTCATATTGTTTTCACTGCAGACGAAGACCGAAATGCCCGCGCCGGGGAAGGTGATCTTGGAAGTCGAAGCAAACTCAAAGACCATGTCTTCGTTGCCGTATCTTGCGCATTCGCTTAAAATGTCCGGGAACGGGACGTAGTCACCGAAGAATTCGTGGACGCAGTAGGCATTGTCCCACATCAGCAGGAAATCCTTCGCGGCCGGCCGCAGGGACGCGATCCGGCGGATGGTTTCTTCGCTGTAGATGATCCCGTCCGGATTGGAGTATTTCGGCACGCACCACATGCCGCGCACATCCGGATCTTTTACCAGTTCTTCCACCACGTCCATATCGGGACCGAAAGACGTCATGGGAACCGGGATCATCGTCATGCCGAAGGTCTCGCTGATGTTGAAATGTCTGTCATAGCCGGGAGAGGGGCACAGCCACTTGACCACGTCCAGCTTTGCCCAAGGCTTCTCGCTGCCGAGGCGGCCGTGGGTGTAGCATTTGGCGATCGTATCGTACATCAGCTGCAGGGATGCGCTGCCGCCGATAAAAACATTCTCCGGCTTTACACCGAGAATTTCGGCAAAGAGCCTGCGGCAGGAGGGCAGCCCTTCCATGGTGCCGTAGTTGCGCACGTCGATGCCGTCGCAGATCAGGTCGCTGTCGGAGTTCAGAACGTCCAGCAGCCCTTTCACCTGGTCCAGCTGTTCGGCGCCGGGCTTGCCGCGGGCCATGTTCAGAGTGAGCTTCTGATCCTGCCAGGCTTTGTAGACGGCTTCGACTTTTACCCGTTCCGCCTTCAGTTCTTCTTTTGTCATTTCCGCATATTTTTTCATACGAAACCCTCTCGTTTTATCCGGAACCGCCTGAGGCGCGGCGAATGATCCGCCCCGCACCCTCCGGTTTTTTCAGCTGATTCCGGACATTTTTGTCTTGTCTATCATACCATAAAGCCGGCGGTGCTTCAAGAAAAGCGGCCGTCTTTCCGAAACCTTCGGACGGCTTTGGCTTTCCTTTCTTTTCTAAATGGCGGGAAGATAATAGAATAAAAAAGCCGGCGGCGTGTTATTCTGCGGCCTCGGCCAGAAGCTGCCAGGCGTAATCGTCTTTGGCCTGCTCTTCCGGAGAGAGCCGGTCAAAAGGGACAAGAAGCGGATGGAGGCGCTGCGCGTTGTCCCGCTCCGGCGCATAGTGCCAGTTGTTCAGCAGATGGAAGCGGCACCAGCGAAGGTGTTCGATCCGGCGGCAACGGTCCTTCCCGCTTTCGTCCAGCGCTTCATAAAGCGCCAGCGCTTCCCGGTAAGCCTCTGTCTCGCTGGCAGGCGGCGCATCGTCCGGCGCCTTTCCGCGCAGCAGGCAGGCTTTGATATACAGGTGATCGGCGGAGGCCAGATTGGAGCGGCGAAGGAATTCCCCCAGATGATCCCAGTCCGGCATCGCTTTCCCGGTGGAACGGCAGTAGGTCTCGTGCAGCCGGATGGCCAGGCGGCTGAGCCGGCGCCGAAGGACCAGCTCCGGGGTAAAGAGCTCGTCCGCGCTGCCGAAACAGATGGCGGGATCAAAGCCGGCGCGGCTGCGTACATAAACGGCCGCCCGGACCGGGCAGTAGCGGAAAAGATCCGCAGCCTGGCGGTCGATCTGCGCTTCGTCGTCGCCGCAGAAGAGGATGCGGTCGGCATTCTGAAAAATCGTATAGTCCTGATTCCAGGGGCCTTCGGAGAAAGACAGGCTGTCTCCGCCGAACAGGCCCTGATCGGCGGCCTGCTTCTCCAGATCCGGGTGATTCCGCCGAAATTCGCCCCAGTCCCCGCAGAGGGTATAGCTCAGATGCTGGCCGGGATCGATCAGGTTGAGCATGAGGCCCTGCTCCAGCAGGGCGCCGGCATAGCGGCCGCCTCCCACCAGCACGATGCGCTCCTGGGGATTTAAGACCGGATAGCGGTGCCAGTACAGGCGGGCGCAGCTTTCATACGGATCGCAGACGCTCTGCCCGGCCGGCATGCTGTCCGCCTCGCGGATCCCCAGAAGGCACACGCGGCAGGGCAGGCCGGCCAGATCGGCCGCCAGCTTTTCATTTACGGCGGGATCGGGGTCCAGGCAAAGGACCGCGGGCTCACTGCCCTTTTTGCTTTCGATCAGCGAGGGAAGGTCCAGCTCGCAGCAGATGGCCTTCAGGACCGGATCGGCCTTTTCCCGGTCCGCGTAGGAGAAGATCAGCCGGCTTTCGGGCTCTTCTTCCCGCAGATGTTTTGCCAGGGTCAGGGCTTCTTCGGACGCAAACGGAAAGATGTACCAGTTCTGCTTCCGGGAAAGAGCCAGGCGGATACGCGGAAGGATACGGCCGCGGATCATCCGCAGCAGCAGTCCCAGAATGGCCAGCAGGACGCCCAGGCTCATCAGCTGGAAAACAAAGCCGATCAGCCGTCCCCAGAAGGTGACCGGGAAGGTATCGCCGTAGCCGACCGTGGTCAGCGTGGTGACGGAATACCAGAAGGCTAACGGCAGGGATACGATGCTGGCGCCTGCCGCGTCCTTTTCCGCCAGGACCAGCAGGATAAGCAGGATCAGATAAGCGAGCAGGACCGCGGCGGCGATCCGGAATTTTCGGGCAGTTTGTTTATTCATCGGGCGATCCTTTCCGAAGCAGCTGCGGGATCAGCAGGACATTGTCCCGGTCAAGCTGCCGGTAGTTGACGAGGCGGCCGGTGCTTTCCCGTTCTTTCCGGTCGAGCGCCGGGAGCTGTTCCCAGGAAACCAGGCAGGCATGAAGACGGTTCACGCTGTCTTTGGCAACACGGATCCGGCTGCTGCCTGTTTCTTTTATTTCCTGCCGGTAAGCGGCCGCGCGGGCTTCAAAGACTTCTTCCGGCATGGGGCGGTATCCCATGGCCAGATGGAAGGCGCACCAGCGCATATGTTCCATACAGGAGAGGTTCTCCATGAGTACCGGGTCATCCGGCCAGCCCTTTTCTGCCAGGACTTCCCGGCTCAGACCGGAGGCGCACAGAAAGGCCGGAATATAGTCGGCGCTGGCCCGGCAGCTTTGGCGGCTGAAATAATCGCAGGCGGCCCAGTCTTCCTCCGCGCTGCGGTTTTCCGCCCGGTGATACTGATGATTGATCGCCATCGCGGGCCCGTCCAGCTTCACGGCGTCCAGAAGCTCCGGGACGTAAGGCTGGATGACGCACGGCAGGCGGTCCTGGTCGGAAATACTGGTGATGCCTGTGTGCGAGCACTGCAGCACCCTGGCGCAGGAGCCTTTCTGGCGCAGGAAGTCCGCGTATTCCCGGGCGACTTTCGCGTTCTCCTTCTCATCGCCGGTGCAGACGACCAGGTAATTCATGTCCAGGATATGATCTTCCAGATAGCGGAAGACGCCGACGCTGCGGGCGTTGTCTTCCCGGAACTCGACGTCGTACGCCTCCAGCATGGCGGCGTAGCGGGTGCAGAAAAGCCCTGCGCGGTCGCGGAAAGCCGGATCGATGACCAGGGCGTGAAACTGGCTTCCGGTGAACTGTCCCTGCATGATCAGGGCCCGCAGAATGGCCTGCCCGGTGCGGCCGAATCCGACGAGCAGCGCCTCAAAGTTTTCGGCGGCCCGTCCCGTATCGTCAAAGCGCATGGCCCCGCAGGGCGGAAATTCACGCATCAGGAGCCGGGCCAGAAGATCTTCCCGCTGCAGTGCCAGCACGGAGCCGTACGCGCCGCTTTCGTTGCGGCCGGGAACATGTTGCAGCGCGGCGCCGGATTCTTCATCCTCCGCCATCAGGGTGATGCAGCATTGGCCGGGAGCGATCCCGGCTTCCTTTATCGCGCTTTGCAGAAGCTCGGCAAAGCGCAGATTGCTGACGGGATCCGCATCCAGGCAGAAAACGCTCAGCTGCTTTTTGCCGGGCTTAAGGCCGATCTTTTTCAGGAAGGCAGGACCGGGCCTGGCCGCATTTTCCCCGCTGAACAGGATACTTCCCATTTTCAGGATCTTCGCGTCCAGCTCGTTTCCGCCGTTTTCGTCCACGAAGATGCAGACGTTTTTTTCATCCTTCCGCAGCGCTTCGGCAAAGCGGAGGGAATTGTCGTTCGCGCCGTAAATGAGTACGATTTTCTTATGATACAGCAGCAGGAGGCTTAAAGTCCTTATCAGCCGTGCCCCGACGTTGGTGACCACGGTGCTGGCGGTGGCATATAGCGCCAGCAGATGCGTCAGATAGATCAGAATCTGCATGCCGCGGGTCTGCAGGAAGGGGACCGCACTGATGGTCGCGATCTCGTTCCGCCCCAGAAACATGCAGAAGACGGAGAAAAGCGTCCGCATGACGGAGACCAGGTTGCCGCCGAACAGGCTGAAAAAGCCATAGCCGTAGAAGAAGATCCCGGAGATCCCGACAAAAAGAAAGATTCCGCCCAGCAGCTTATTCATGAACTTTGGCTGGAAGCCTAAAGAGAGCAGCAGCAAGATAAAAAGAAGGCTTGCCAGAAGCAGGACAAGGGGCAGATTGAAGGTCATCGCAGTTCTCCTAAACGGTCGGAAAGGATTCTCCGGCCCGTATGGCACAGGGCCGGAAACAGATAATAAATAACTATAGCAGAGCCGGGGAAAACCCGCAAGACCCGCAGCCATAAACCGATATACTTTCGGATAAAAAAGCATTTATCCCTATAAATATAGCTTATAAATTAATTATAAATAAGTATTGGCGAAATCCGAAAAAACATATAAAATTATAAGAACAAAGTGATTGTCAAATCAACAGGAGGAGCGTATGGATGACTTTTTGAAGTACCTGCCTATCGTACTGGGGCTTTGTGCCCTGATTTTTGCCGTGTATCTGATCCGCAAGGTCGGACGGCAGGATCCCGGAACCGAGCGGATGAAAGAGATCTCCGCATATATTCATGAAGGCGCGAGAGCCTTCCTGATGGCGGAATACCGGATCCTGATCATCTTTGTCTTTGCCCTCTTTATCCTGATCGGACTCGGTATTAACTGGACCACCTCGCTGGCGTTTTTGGTCGGTGCGCTCTTCTCCACCGCAGCCGGATATATCGGCATGAACGTGGCGACCAAGGCCAATGTCCGCACGGCAGCCGCCGCCAAGGACAAAGGGCAGAACGCCGCGCTTTCCGTCGCATTCTCCGGCGGTGCGGTCATGGGTATGTGCGTGGTCGGCTTCGGCCTGTTCGGGGCCTGTGTGATTTATCTGATTACCGGCAGCGTGGATTCCCTTTCGGGCTTCTCGCTGGGCGCTTCCTCCATTGCGCTGTTTGCCCGTGTGGGCGGCGGTATCTATACCAAAGCGGCTGACGTCGGCGCCGACCTGGTCGGTAAGGTCGAAGCCGGTATCCCGGAAGATGACCCCCGCAACCCGGCGACCATCGCCGATAACGTCGGCGACAACGTCGGCGACGTGGCCGGCATGGGCGCGGACCTGTTCGAATCCTACGTCGGCTCCATCGTCTCGGCTGTCACGCTGGGCGTTCTGTATCATAAGGCTGTCGGCGCCTTCTTCCCGCTGCTGATCGCGGCGCTCGGCATCGCGGCCGGCATCATCGGCTGCTTCTTTGTCAAGGGAGATGAGAAGTCCAATCCGCACAAGGCGCTGAAGATGGGCAGCTATGTAGCTTCCGCGCTGGTCGTGATCGGCTCGGTCGTCCTGAGCATCGTATTCTTCGGAGATATCAAGGCGGCGGTCGCGATCGTCTGCGGCCTGATCGTCGGCCTGATCATCGGTATCGTAACCGAAATCTATACCTCTTCGGACTACCGCTTCGTGAAGAAGATCGCGCAGCAGTCCGAGACCGGTCCCGCGACCACCGTCATCAGCGGCATCGCTGTCGGCATGCAGTCCACCGGTATTCCGATCCTGCTGATCGCGGCGGGCATCGTCGGTTCCTATATGGCCTTCGGCCTGTACGGCATCGCGCTGGCGGCTGTCGGCATGCTGTCCACCACGGGGATCACGGTCGCGGTCGACGCTTACGGCCCCATCGCGGATAACGCCGGCGGTATCGCGGAAATGTCCCGCCTGCCGAAGAACGTCCGGAAGATCACGGATAAGCTGGACGCGGTCGGCAACACCACGTCGGCCATGGGCAAGGGCTTTGACATCGGCTCCGCGGCGCTGACGGCGCTGGCGCTGTTCGTCTCTTACGCGCAGGCGGTCGGCCTGTTCGAAGCCGGCATCGACCTGCTGGATTACAAGGTTATCGTCGGCCTGTTCATCGGCGGCATGCTGCCGTTCATGTTCTCCTCCATGACCATGGACTCGGTTTCGAAGGCGGCATACAAGATGATCGAAGAAGTCCGCCGTCAGTTCCGTACGATCCCCGGCATCCTGGAAGGAACGGGCAAGCCGGATTATACCAAGTGCGTGGCGATCTCCACCCATGCAGCCCTCAAGGAAATGCTGGTCCCGGGCATCATGGCGGTGGTTTCCCCGCTGCTGATCGGCTTCCTGCTCGGCCCGACGGCGCTCGGCGGCATGCTGGCCGGCTCTCTGGTGACCGGCGTTCTGCTGGCCATCTTCATGTCCAACTCGGGCGGTGCCTGGGACAATGCGAAGAAGTACATTGAAGAAGGCAACCA
>JAFPWO010000015.1 GCA_017394885.1 Lachnospiraceae bacterium
GCATTTTTTATTGCTTTTCTTTTTATATTCTTTTCAACAGCAGTTTCTGCCTTTTTGTTACGGCAGCGGATACTGCTCCATGATCCACGCTTTCCAGTTTTCAAATGCGGTGCCGTAATCCGTGACGAAAGCTTCGTCAAACGTACTCTGGCCGAAGACGAAGCGCGCCAGGGGGCCGGGGCCGTGCTGCTCGTCCAGCCAGGCAACGAAAGAAGCCGCCATGAAGGCGCTCAGCTCATCATCGCCGGAGTTGGTCTTATTAGAGCCGGCGCGGCTGTAGACGGGTTCGGCGGTGACGGGGAAACTTTCACAGACAGCGCCCCAATGGGTGAGGCCGCATTCAAAAGCATAGCGGGCAACAGCGTCATAGAACGTTCGGAAACGGGACGCGGACAGAATAGCTGTATCCAGTCCCGCACGAACACAGATGGGGGTATAGAAGGCTTCGGATGTGGGATCGATTACGGGAATCTGCTGCAGTTCACAGTAAGGATCCAGACAGGTGGCAACGTACCAGACATAGCCGAGCTGTTCCCAGCCGATGTTGCCTTTTTCCATGAGGGCAGTCAGATAGTAGAATTCGCGGTGATCAACGCTTACCGTGTCGATGGCGATCTGCTCGCTGTTTTTCTTATATCCGTCCCGCACGCTGCTTTTGAACTGCCACTTGACAGGGAGCTCAATCTCGGCCGGGCAGGCATCACCCGCATTTTCTTTCAGGTAATTTCGGATAAAGGCGAGGCTTTGATCGCAGCGGGCGATGAAGGCCGGAAGGCCCTCGGGAATATCGATATCGTGCCGGCTCAGAAGCGATACGCCGGCGATGAGGGTAAAGTCGTCGTCCTCCACCCGGAGCAGGCCGGGGTTTTCCGCCGCGGGAAAGATCAGGTCCGTATAATTATCCGTCCCGGAGACAGACCAGGTCCGGGAATCCGGGTCATAGGTAACGCTTTCCCTGTCAGACGCGGCCGGTTCCGCTGTGACCGGCTCCGTACCGGACGGGACCGGTTCGGCAGCCACCGTGGCCGAAGCCGCCGGCGCGGCTGTTTCCGGGGGGTCTGTCGTTCCGGGCGAAGTATCGGAAATAACAGCCTTCTGACATCCGCTCAGCAACAGCGCCGCCAGGAGACTGAAAATAACAGTCCTGCACATTTTATTCATCATTTAAACCGCTTCTTTTTTATTCGGGAATATAATCTTCGTCGTTCTCCCGGGCGATCATCTGGTCCCGGATCCTTCTCCGCTTCTCCAACGTCGGCAGCACATAATGATTATAAACATCGGTCAGAATAGCGACGATCGGGATGGCAAAGAGCATGCCCCACACTCCGAAGAGCCGTCCGCCCAGGATGATCGCGACCAGGATCCACAGGCCGGACATCCCCATCGTGCCGCCGTACAGCTTCGGCTTGATCACATACCCGTCGATGGTCTGCAGGATGACGGTAAAAATAAGGAACCACAAGGCGTACGAGGGCTTCACCATCAAAAGGATAAACGCGCCGACGACCGCGCCGATCGGCGGGCCGAAGGTCGGGATCACATTGGTCACGGCGACAACGAAGGAAACCAGTCCCACATACGGCATCCGCATGATAAACATGAAGATGGCGTTCACGATCCCGACGATCGCACTGTCCAGCAGGATCGATCCGATGTAGCGGATCAGGATCTCATCACAGTGCTGCAGGAAATTCATGCTTTTCGTATACCAGGTCTCCCGGATCAGCGCATGCAGCAGCCGCTTGGCGCCTTCCCGCAGCATATCTTTTTCCGCCAGGAAATAGATTGCCATGATAAAAGAGATCATCAGACTGAAGACACTGGTCCCGGCACTGATGGAAATATTGATGATCTTTCCGGCATTTTCCGAAAGATAATTGACCACGGTATTCAGGATTTCTTCCAGATCGATATATTTCTGCAGCAGCGGGAAGCGGGACGCCCATTGCTCCAGCGAGGCCACATATCCTTCCAGATTCCCGATGAAGTTGCTGACGCTGCTGACCAGCTGCGGACCGGCCGTCCCGACCAGAAGGCCGACGACGATCAGCACACACAGGACCGTCATGGCAACGGAAAGGAGATACGCCGTCTTTTGGGAACGGATCTTTTTGAATACCTTTTTCCGGAAAAACCGGGCCAGGGGATTCATGAAGTAGGCGATGATCAGCCCGGAAAGCACCGGCGCCAGAAAGCGCCATACGGCAAGGACAAGCCTGCGGAAAGAACCGATGTGATTCAGCAGAAAATAAAAAGCCACCGCGATACAGGCCGCGACTGCATAGGTATACCAGGGTTTTTTCTGAAAGCGTTTTGTATTCACGGCAAAGCTCCTTTATAACGGACAGCGCCGCGCTGTCCGCTTTTTTATTATATCGAAGCCCTGTCCGCATTGCAAGCCGCCGGGGAAGAAAAATCTCCCGGAAGGAAAGGGGGCCAACGGAATTCCCATTGACCCCCTTCTCCTGCCGCGCTTTCCCGCACGGGTTTTAATTCACCGTTACCGTGGCTTTTCTCCAGGTATCCCAGATCAGCTGCTTGGCTTTCTGCACCGTTTCCTCATCCGGGATCATCACATAGTTCTTCTCCGGGAACGTAAAGGAAGATGCCGTGCCGTCCGACCCGTTCACGCTGTAGCTGACGATGTTCCAGCTGCCGCCGCCGGATACCTGCGAGCGGATCAGGGAAGAGATCAGCTCGTAGGGCACGGTCGTTTCAAAACTGCCCTCCACAGCCGTCAGAACCTCATTATAGCGGGACAGGATCTCCGTGGACATCGCTTTTTTCATAATGGCCTTGATCAGCTCCATCTGATTCTTGCCGCGCTGGCGGTCTCCCTCCGCGAAGGAATGGCGGTTGCGCGCAAAGGCCAGCGCCTGATAGCCGTTCACATGATTCGTTCCCTTCACAAAGCTGCAGTCGCCTGCGGTAAAGTCATAGGCCGAATACACGTCCACGCCGCCCAGCGCGTCCACGATATCCATAAAGCCGTAGAAATCGACCCGGAAAACATAGTCGATCTTCATGTTGTAGAGCATTTCCAGCGTCTGGCGGCTCACGTCCACCCCGTAGAGCCCGGCATGGGTCAGCTTATCTTTTTGTTCGCCGGAGACCGGAGTCTGGACAAAATAGTCCCGCGGGGTATTGAGCAGCAGGATATTGCGGGTCTTCGGATTGACCACCGCCACGATATTGACGTCGCTCAGGCTCCGCGCCACCATGCCGCGCCGGTCGTCGATCCCGGAGATATAGATAGCAAAGGCGTTGCCGTCCGAAACAAAGCTTTCTTCTTCCTCGGGCAGGGTCTCCTCCGGCGCCACGGTTTCCTTCGGCACCTTTGTCTCTTCGGGGGCTTTCGTTTCAATGGCTTTTTCCATCTTATAGACGGCAAGTTCCCGGATGCGGGCCGTGATATCCTTCAGCGAATCCACCGACTCCGCCAGGCTGAGATAGCTTCTGTTGCTGATCGCCGCCGAGATCTCCCCCGTAAGCAGTGACTTGAGCAGCAGCAGCGGACCGTCGTAGATCACGGTCTCCGGTTCTTTCCCGAATTCTTTTTTCAGGGCGGCGAGGACTTCGTCGGTCTGCTCGCGGTCGGCCGCCTCCAGAATGCCGAAGCGGTAATCCGCGGTATCGGCGACCGTCTTGGCCGGGTCTTCGGTGCGCACATAGACGCCCATCTCGATCGTCTCCACGATGTCCGGCGTCGTGATCCGGCTGATCGCGCCGTTCACGCGGGCCATCAGGACGCCGCCGAAGATCAGCCCCCCGGCGATCCCCACGGAAAAGATCCCGCCCAGAATGCAGCGGAAAATCTTCCTGCTGTTGGAGCCCAGCAGCATGAATAAGATCACGAGGAGCCCCAGAAAGACGCCGATCAGGACCGTAAAGGTCGTCGGCAGCATATTGAGCTTCAGCAGATAGTAATAGAAGAAGCCTCCCGCGATCAGCAGCAGAAGTCCATAGAAAATACCCGGGACCCGGCTCCCCCTTTTTTGCTTTTCTTCTTCCAGAATCGCAGCCGTTTCCGTCAGCTGGATCTGCTCCGGTTCCTGTCCGTTATAATAATCCATAGCGTATTCCTTTTCCGCCTGCCTGTTATTGCAGTATGCCTATTTCTATCAAAAATCCTCCCCTTTGTCAAGGAAAGGAGAGGATCCAGCGCCGTTTTATAAACATCACGGCCGATATTTGTATGTTTTTCCGTGAAATTTAAGAAGTCTTCCGCTTTTTTAATTTTTCTCCGGCACTTCGTAGCGGTACGCGGTCCCGTCCAGCGTATACTGCACGGCAAGATGGCGCTGCCCTTCTTCGTCGTAGCGGTTCTCCACCCGGATATCCTCCGCGGTCCGGATTTTCCGGATCTTTTCCCAGGCTTTCTTCTGCTTTTCTCCGTACTTCGACATGTCATCCGAATTCAGCAGGATCGTACTGAACAGCGCCGCGGTAATGGCCACCAGCTTCTTTTCGTCCGAAGTCAGCTTCAGATTCTCCTCCCGCAGGAAGAAGACGTCCGGATCGCTGCCGTAGGCGCGGCCGTTTAACTGGCGGCGGAAAATGGTGTTCTCGACCGCCTGCTTCGTGGAGACTCTCTCCCGGTGGATATACTTCATGATGCCCTTGTCGTTCCAGTCGAGCCCGACGTCGCAGCTGATGCGGCAGTAATCCACCAGGCCGAAGGCCGGCATGACCGGTACGCCGCAGCCGAGGATAAGCTTTTCGCCGCAGACCTCGCGCAGCAGCTTCAATGCCCGGATCATCCGGCCCGCGCGGGTCTCCTTCTCATTGCCGAAGAAGGCCGCCGCGTACAGGAAGTCCAGCTTCACCAGATCGAAGCCCCACTCGTCAAAGACGCGGCGGAAGGTCTCCCGGATGTAGGCTTCCGCCTCCGGATGATCGAAATCCAGCGCGTAAAAGCCGCCCCAATTGCAGCCCGCCGAATACATCTCCTGCCCGTGACGGTAGATCTGCTCCGGATGATTCATAAAGTAGGCGGATTTCTTCGCCGCGCCGAACGGCGCGAGCCACAGGCCGGCCTTAAAGCCCTTCGCATGGATCTTATCCACCAGGAATTTCATCCCGTGCGGGAACTTTTCCGCGTCCGGCTCCAGCCAGTCGCCGACCGCCGGCTCCCAGCCGTCATCGATCTGGAAGAGATCCCCCGGCTTTAAGACGGAAGCGCAGCCCTCCAGATCCTGCAGGATATCCTTTTCCGTGATGTTTTCGTAGCGGTTGTACCAGCTGGAATAGCCGGTGAGCGGCGCGGCCTTCGCCGGGGCAAGCCCCATGGCCGCAAACCAGGCGTCAAAGACCTCCTTTTCGCTGCCTTCCGCCATGAACAGGTCGAAAAGCGCATAGTTTTCCGCGGCGGACATTCCCGCGCAGTCGCGCTCGACCGTCAGCAGTCCCTTCGCCGCCTCATAGAGGAAGAGGGTGTAGCCCGACTCCTCATCCAGCGAAGCGATCAGGCGGAAGGTCTCCCCCCGGCGGAAATAGCAGTAGGATACGCCATGCGTGACCCCCGGCTTGTTCGGATACTTCACGAAATGATAATCGCCGTAGCGGTCCAGATCGAATTTCCGCACGCCGGCCTTCGGCAGGCCGTTCAGGCCGCGGATCTTATCCGTCACCCGGTATTCCGGGCAGTAGGTCCAGGTCTGATAGCCGTTCATGAAGATAAGCTCATCCTCTTTGACCACCAGCGGAATTTCGGCCTTTACCGATTCGAAGCGCCCCTCCGGAAAGCCATCCGCATGATGCAGGCGCACCCGGACCTGCGCGCTTTTGAATGTCCCTTCGCCGGCCTGTTCGAAGGCAAAGCGCTGCCGCCCGATCTGCGAGACCGGCCCGACCTTGGACGCGATCGCAAGAGTATACTTCAGCTCAGCCATGGGTCTTCTCCTTTATTCTTTTTCCTCCGGCAGAACGTCTTCGCCGTTCTCCGCGCTGCCGTCGCCCTCGCGGACCTTCGCGATGCTGGCCACCTTGATTCCCTTTTGCATATTGATTAGCTTGACGCCCGAGGTAATGCGGCCGAGCCGGCTGATGGAGTTGATCGCGATCCGGATGATGATGCCCTCGGTCGTGATCAGCATCAGCTCCTGCTCGTCGTGGACGGCCTTCGCGCCGACCACGCTGCCGGTCTTATTATTGATCTTGTAGCACTTGACGCCCTTGCCGCCGCGGTTCTGCGGGGTAAACTCGTTCATATCGGTACGCTTGCCCAGCCCCAGCTCGGACACGATCAGCAGATCCTCGCCCTGGTTGGAAAGCTGCATGGCCACGACCTCGTCGCCCTTTTCCAGCTTCATGCCGATGACGCCCATGGAGACGCGCCCCGTGGTGCGGACATCGCTCTCGTGGAAACGGATGATCTGGCCCATTTTCGTGACCTCGAGCACGTCCTGCTTGCCGTCCGTGATCTTGACTTCGATCAGCTCGTCGCCGTCTTTTAAATTGATCGCGGCCAGGCCGTTGCGGCGTACGTTCTGATACTCAGTCACCGCGGTCTTCTTCGCCATGCCGCAGCGCGTGGCCATCATGAAGTACTTGTCCTCTTCATATTCCTTGATCGGGATCATGGCCGTGATCTTCTCATCCGGATCCAGCTGGATCAGGTTGACGATCGCAACGCCCCGGCTGGTGCGGCTGGCTTCCTGGATCTCATAGGTCTTTAAGCGGTAGGTCTTGCCCTTATTCGTAAAGAACATGATATAGTGGTGCGTCGTGGTCATGAAGAGCTCTTCGATATAGTCCTCTTCGAGCGTCTTCATGCCCGTGATGCCCCGTCCGCCGCGGTTCTGGGCCCGGAAGTTCGAGATGCTCATCCGCTTGATGTAGCCGAGGCTCGTCATCGCGATGATCGTCGGCACGTCGGGGATGGTATCCTCGTCCGTAAGCTCCCCTACGTCCGCGCCGATGCGGGTGCGCCGCTCGTCGCCGAACTTCTCCGCCGTGATCAGCAGTTCTTCCTTGATCACGCCCAGAAGCTTATTTTCGTCGGCCAGGATCGCCCGGTACTCCTCGATGCGTTCCATCAGGTCCGCGTACTCGTTCTCCAGCTTTTCGCGCTCCAGGCCGGTCAGCACGCGCAGGCGCATATCCACGATCGCCTGAGCCTGGGCGTCGGAAAGCCCGAAGCGGGCAATTAAGCCGTCCTTGGCGAGCTGCACCGTCCGCGCGCCGCGCACGATTTTGATCACTTCGTCGATATTATCGAGGGCGATCAGCAGCCCTTCGATGATGTGCGCCCGCTCTTCGGCCTTGTTCAGGTCGTATTTCGTGCGGCGCGTGACCACTTCTTCCTGATGATCCAGATAGGCGTGCAGCACCTGCTCCAGGTTCAGCACCTTCGGGACCCCGTTCACGAGCGCCAGCATGATGACGCCGTAGGTGGTCAGCAGCTCCGTATGCTTGTAGATCTGGTTCAGCACCAGATTCGGGTTCGCGTCCTTGCGCAGCTCCACGCAGAGGCGGATGCCGTCCTTATTGGACTCGTTCCGAAGCTCGGTGATGCCGTCGATCTTCTTTTCCTTGACCAGATCCGCGATATCCTTGATGGCCTTCTCCGGGTTCACCTCATAGGGCGGCTCGGTAAAGACGATGCGGTGCTTGCCGTTCGCCATGGATTCGATTTCGGAGACCGCCTGGATGCGGATCTTGCCGCGGCCCGTGCGGTAGGCGTCTTCAATGCCCTGGCGGCCTAGGATCACCGCCCCGGTCGGGAAATCCGGGCCCTTTACGCACTCCATCAGCTCTTCCACCGTGGTATCGCGCTTTTCGCGCACGCGGTTGTCGATCATCAGCGCGACCCCGTTAATGACCTCGCGCAGATTGTGCGGCGGGATATTCGTGGCCATGCCGACCGCGATGCCGGTGCCGCCGTTGACCAGCAGGTTCGGGAAGCGCGCCGGCAGGACCGACGGCTCCTTTTCGGTATCGTCGAAGTTCGGTTCAAAATCGACCGTATCCTTATTTAAGTCCGCGATCATCTCCATGGAGATCTTGGAAAGCCGCGCCTCGGTGTAACGCGAGGCCGCGGGGCCGTCGCCGTCGATGGAGCCGAAGTTGCCGTGCCCGTCCACGAGCGGATAGCGCATGGACCAGGGCTGGGCCATATTGACCATGGCCATGTAGATGGAGGAATCCCCGTGGGGATGATATTTACCCATGGTATCGCCGACGATACGCGCGCTCTTGCGGTGCGGCTTGTCGGGCCCGTTGTTCAGCTCGGTCATGGAGTAGAGGATGCGCCGCTGCACCGGCTTTAAGCCGTCGCGTACGTCCGGCAGCGCCCGGGCCACGATGACGCTCATCGCGTAATCGATATAGAACTCCTCCATGGTCTTTTTTAAATCTACTTCATGGATCCGGTCAAAGTCGAAGATTGTGCTGTCCACATTTGAGTTTTTATCGTTTTTTCTCGCCATATCTTCTCACCTATACATCCAGATTTTTGACGAATTTTGCATTGGTCTCGATAAAATCGCGGCGCGGCTCGACCTTGTCGCCCATCAGGATCGTAAAGGTCAGATCCACCTCCGAAGCGGTTTCTTCGTCAATGCTGACCTTGCGCAGGATGCGCCTCGCCGGGTCCATGGTGGTTTCCCAGAGTTGCTCCGCATCCATCTCGCCCAGGCCCTTGTAGCGCTGGATCTTATTGCTGCCGTCGCGGCCGATCTCATTCAGGATGCCCTTTAATTCGTCGTCGCTGTAGGCGTACCAGATCTTTTTATTCTTTTCGACCTTATATAACGGCGGCTGGGCCAGATATACATGCCCCTCCCGGATCAGCTCCGGCATGAAGCGGTAGAGGAAGGTCAGCATCAGCGTGCCGATGTGCGCGCCGTCCACGTCCGCATCCGTCATAATGATGATCTTGTCGTAGCGCAGTTTGGAGATATCGAAATTCTGCAGGATCCCGGTCCCGAAGGCCGTGATCATGGTCTTGATCTCGGCGTTCGCGTAGATGCGCTCTTCCCGGGCCTTTTCCACGTTCAGGATCTTGCCCCGGAGCGGCAGGATCGCCTGATTCTCGCGGTTGCGCGCCGTCTTGGCAGATCCGCCGGCGGAGTCGCCCTCCACGATAAAGATCTCGCACTGCTTCGGATCCTTGTTCGAGCAGTCCGCAAGCTTCCCGGGCAGGCCGAAATTGTCCAGCGAGTTCGCGCGGCGCACGTTGTTACGGGCTTCTCTCGCCTTTTCCCGGGCCTTCTGTGCCAGCAGCGCCTTATCCACGATCGCTTTCGCCACCTGCGGGTTCTGCTCCAGGAAGTAGACCAGCTTTTCGCCGACAATGGATTCCACGGCGGTACGGGCCTCGGAGTTGCCGAGCTTCTGTTTGGTCTGGCCCTCGAACTGCGGGTCCTCGATCTTGATGGAGATGATCGCGGTCAGGCCCTCTCGGATATCGTCGCCGGTCAGGTTCTGCGCGTTGTCCTTCAAGATTTTGTTCTTGCGGGCGTAGTCGTTGAAGCACTTGGTCGTCGCGTTCTTAAAACCGGTCAGGTGCATGCCGCCTTCCGGGGTAATGATATTGTTGACGAAGCTGTAGGTGCTCTCGTTGTAACCGTCGTTGTGCTGGAAGGCGACCTCCACGTAGACCTTGTTCAGGGTCCCGTCGATGTAGATGACCTTATCGTACAGCGGATTCTTGCCGGAGTTTAAGTACGTGACGAACTCCTGGATGCCGCCTTCGTAATGATAGGATTTTTCCTTCACTTCTTCGCCGCGCTTGTCCCGCAGCGTGATCTTTAAGGCCTTGGTCAGGAAGGCCGTCTCGCGCAGGCGGGTCTTTAAGGTATCGAAATCAAAGACCGTCTCCTCAAAAACGGCCGGATCCGGCTTGAAGGTGACCGTGGTCCCGGTCTTCGACTTTTTGCAGGTGCCGATCTGCGTCAGCTTGGACGCCACATGGCCGCCGTTTTCATAGCGCTGCTGATAGACGTTGCCGTCCTGATAGATCGTGACCTCCAGCCATTCGGACAGGGCGTTCACGACCGAGGCGCCGACGCCGTGCAGGCCGCCGGAGACCTTATAGCCCCCGCCGCCGAACTTGCCGCCCGCGTGCAGGATCGTAAAGACGACCTCCACGGCCGGGATGCCGGCCTTCGGATGGATGCCCACCGGGATGCCGCGGCCGTTGTCGATGACCGTGACCGAATCGTCCGCATTCAGCTCCACCTCGATCTCCGTGCAGAAGCCCGCCAGGGCCTCATCCACGGCATTGTCCACGATCTCATATACTAAATGATGCAGCCCGCGCGCCGAAGTCGTCCCGATATACATACCGGGCCGCTTGCGGACGGCCTCCAGACCCTCCAGGATCTGGATCTGGTCCGCGGTATATTCCTGCAGACCTTCCTGCGGCTTGTTCACTTCTTCACTCATAAAGCTTCTCCTCCGCTATCTTTCCTTCCACTATCCTAAACTTTTTATCGACGCCCCGGGAGCGGCTCACAAATTCGTCCAGCCCCGTGCAGGTGATCAGCGTCTGCGTCTTATCCAGACCGGCCAGGAGCCTTTCCTGCCTTCCGGCGTCCAATTCCGAGAGCACGTCGTCCAGAAGAAGGACGGGTGTATCGTGAATTTTTTTCTTTACCAGTTCGATCTCGGCCAGCTTCAGGGAAAGGGCCGTCGTCCGCTGCTGTCCCTGCGAGCCGAAGCGCTTCACATCCTTCCCGTTGATATAAAATTCCAGTTCGTCCCGGTGGGGACCGATGGACGTGCTGCCGAAATGAATATCCTGATCCCTGCCCAGAAACAGCTGCTCCGCCATCCGGCCGGGATCGGCGCCCGGCGCGTAGCGCAGCGCCAGGTCTTCTTTATTTTCTGTCAGCTCCCGGTGGATCGGCCGGATGATCTCACCCAGTTCCCGGATGAAGGCGGCCCGGTCCTCCAAAATCGGTTCGCCGTATTCGCTGAGCTTCTCATCCCAGACGTCCAGCAGGGCCGCGCGCTCTTTTCTGTCTTTCGGATCCTTGAGCAGGGCGTTCCGCTGCTCCAGTGCCTTGTTGTAGAGGACCAGGCGGAGGGTATAGAGCGCGTCCAGCTGGCAAAGCTCGATATTCAGGAATCTCCTTCTTTCCTGCGGGCTGTTTTTGATGATGCGAAGATCTTCGGGGGAAAAGAAGATCACATTCAGCCGCCCCAGCAGCTCCGATATCTTCTGCAGCGGCACCCCGTCGATTGCCACGCCCCGGGACTTGTTTTTTCTGAGGTGCAGATCGATCCGGGAAGGGACCCCGCCCCGCTCCAGCACCAGCCGGATATGGGCTTCTTCCTCGTCAAAACGGATCAGTTCCCTCTCCCGGCTGCCCCGGTGCGAGGATCCCGTGGCACATTCAAAGACCGCCTCCAGCAGATTTGTCTTCCCCTGGGCATTATCACCGTAGATCAGATTGGTACCGGGAGCAAACTCAGCCAGAAGGGAGTCGTAGTTCCGATAGTTTTTCAGCTCGATCGATTTGACAATCATACTATCGCAACGATTTCTCCCCGGTATTCTATTTCATCGCCGGGAACGCACTTGCGTCCTCTGCGAAGATCCGTTTCTCCGTTGACCTTGACCAGTCCGCTCTGTACCGCTTCCTTGGCTTCGGCCCCGTTTTCCACCAGCCCGGCCAGCTTCAGAGCCTGGCCGAGTTTGATACATTCATCTTTAATATGGATCTGCATTGTTCTCACCGTACGAAATTGACCGGCAGGATCAAATAAATGTAGGTTCCTTCTTCATCCTTGATAAAGCCCGGCGCCCGAGAATTGGTCAGATACAAATTGATCTTCTCGTCATTCACGGCCCGCAGCGCATCGATAAGGAACCGCGGGTTAAAGCCGATCATCAGGTCTTTTCCTTCTTTTTCCGCCTCGATTTCTTCCTTCATGGAACCGATCACGGAATTCATGGTCAGTACCGCGCCTCCGTCCTTAATATCCAGAATGAGCGGCTTTTTATCGCTTTCCCGCACCAGCAGCACCGAGCGCTCAATGCAGTCCAGCAGCTCGCGGCGGTTGAAGACCAGCTTCGTCTCGTGATTGTCCGTGATCATCTGATTGATGCGGAAGTATTCGCCTTCGATCAGCCGGGACATGACCACCGTCTCGCCGAAAGTAAAGAGAATGTGGTTGCGGCCCAGATAGATCTCCACATTTTTACTCATATCGCCGCTTAAGATCCGGCTGATATCGTTTAAGGTCTTCCCGGGCACGATCACCGACTTGCTTTCGTAAAAATCATTCAGTACGCTGTAGCGGATCGCGATCCGGTGGCCGTCCAGCGCCGCGACGCGCAGCATGTTGTTATTGATTTCAAACAGCTCACCGGTCATCATCTTATTATTTTCATTGGCCGCGATGGAGAATATCGTCTGATCGATGATTTCCTTTAAAGTAAGCTCCGAAATCACGACCGGCGTTCCCTTTTCCATATCCGGAAGACCGATGAAATCTTCTCCGTTCTTTCCGGCAATGACGAATTTAGCCTTTCCGGAGACGATCTCCACCTGGTTCGCGCTGTCCACCTTCAGATGGATCTCTTCTTCCGGAAGTTTCCGGACGATCTCCGAAAACAGCTTGGCGTCGACCGCGATCCTGCCTTCTTCCAGAATGGTCCCGCCGGTCTCCGTGCGGATCGCCATCTCCATATCGTTGGCCGTCAGCGTGACCGTTCCGTTTTTCGCTTCGAGCAAAAAGCATTCCAGGATCGGCAGCGAGGTACGGGTCGGTACGGCCTTTACGGTAATTCCCAGGGCCTGTACGAGTTTGCTCTTGTTAAAGAAAAGATTCAGCATAGGAACTCCTTTTTGTAATATTCTCAGTAATAGTATTTATAGGGTCGGTGAATATGTGAAAAAGCGGGAAATATGGGATATTTTCAGGGCTTTTTCATTGGAACAACCGGGTGGGGGAGGCGTGGAGCGGTCTGGTATAAGTCCTTTTTTTCCACCGGCGCGCCGGACCGGGCTTTTCCTTTCAAAAATTTTCACAGGATTTCCTGTGGAAAGTGTGTACAGCTACGGCTTGATTTTTTTCTTTAAGATCTCGATCGCGCTGCGCAGGTTTTCATCCTCTTCCAGCTGCTCTTCGATTTTCTTTTTTCCGTACAGGACGGTCGTATGGTCGCGGCCGCCGAGGAACTGCCCGATCTTTTTCAAGGGGGTCTCGGTCAGATCCTTGGCCAGATACATCGCGATCTGGCGCGGATAGACGAATTCCGCATCCTTTTTCTTTGAAATAATGTCAGCCGTGCTGATGCCGAAGTGATCGGAAACGACTTCCAGAATGTAAGGAAGCGTGACTTCCCGCGGCGCGTCGGGGGAAATGATATCGCGCAGCGCTTCTTCCGCCAGCTCCAGCGTGATCGGCCGGTTATTGATGCGGGAATAGGCCACGATCTTCGTTAAGGCCCCTTCCAGCTCCCGGATATTGGATTTCACGTTGGAGGCGATGTATTTGATCACTTCGTTATCGATATTGTAGCCGGCCATCTCCTCTTTCTTGCGGAGGATCGCCGTGCGGGTTTCGTAATCGGGAAGCTGGATGTCCACGATCAGGCCCTGCTCGAAACGGGACCGCAGCCGGTCCTCGAGATCGTCGATCTCCTTCGGGATCCGGTCGCTGGTGATGACGATCTGCTTGTTGTCGTCGTACAGCGCGTTGAAGGTATGGAACATCTCGGTCTGGGTGCCGGGCTTGTCGGAAATAAACTGGATATCGTCGA
Source organism: Lachnospiraceae bacterium (assembly GCA_017394885.1). Taxonomy (GTDB): domain Bacteria; phylum Bacillota; class Clostridia; order Lachnospirales; family Lachnospiraceae; genus UBA6987. The sequence continues at coordinate 13,721 of JAFPWO010000015.1, forward strand.
TCAGCAGGACGTCCACATAGCGGTACTTGTTCCGGAATTCCGTCATGGTGATGTTGTTGTAGTTCCGGATGGCGTCCACGTAATCGTTCATGAATTTCTCGCAGGTGACGTACAGGACCTTCGCCGAGGGATTTTCCTTGAGAATAAAGTGGGCGATGGACTGGATCAGATGCGTTTTTCCGAGGCCCACGCCGCCGTAAATATACAGCGGATTGTAGATGCAGGGCGTTTCGGCCACGGCAAGGGCCGCCGCGTGCGCGACGTTGTTGTTGAGGCCGACCACAAAGGAATCAAAGGTATAGCTGGCGTTCAGATTGGCCACGCTGTAGTTGCTGACGGAATACGGCGCGGGTGCGGCCGGCAGCTCTTCACGGGTGTTCACATAGCGAAGCTTGCAGGAGATCCCGGTCATATCCTTGATCACGAATTCCAGAAAGAAGGAATACCGCTTGTCGATGTAATCGAAGTAGTTTTTATCGCCGGGAAAGAGGACGGTAAGCACGCCTTTTTCCAGGGAAAGCGGGACCAGAGGCTTGAGCCAGGTCTGGAAACTGACGTCCGTCAGCTCCCGGTCGTCCCGGACCCGTTCCAGTATCATCTGCCAGTTGTCTTCAATCGTTTTAAACATAAAAACCTCATTCGGACGGAGTGCATAATCCGACAATTTTACGACTCTATTCTACTAAAAAAAGGGCCAATTTTCAACAAAAAAAGCAAAAAAATCAATAATAAAAAGCCGAAAAAGGGAAGATTTGTTCAAAAATTTACCTTAAAAGGGCAGATTCACCGGGATATCCGCACTTATCCACCGGAAAAGGGACTTTTATCCTTGATAAAAACGCTGAAAACATCGTATTTTTGGTTCTTTATTCACCGTATTCACAAAACAGAGTGAAGTAAAGCGGTGAACATAAAAGTTATCCACAAATTATACACACGAAATCACAAAAAAGTGGATAATGACTTTTTCTCTTACTAAAATAAAAAAGCTTGACGAAAAGTCTTTCTTTCTCTATAATAATCCGTGCGTTTCTATCAAAAAGGAGGTAAATGCCATGAAGACTACGCTTCATCCGAAAAGAGTGTCCGATAAGCGCGTTCACGGTTTTCGTGCCCGCATGAAGACGACGAACGGCAGAAAGGTCTTATCTGCCCGCAGAGCGAAAGGCAGAAAGCAGATCGCATTTTAGACCGCTGTAAGTGGTCTATTTTTTACGGAAAGAGACCTATGCGGGAATGGAACAGTCTTAAAAAGTCAGAGGATTTTCTGAAGGTCTACCGGCAGGGCAGATCGTACGGAAACAAACTTCTCGTGTTGTACGTACTGGAAAACGGAGAATCCGAAACCGGGCGCCTCGGCGTTTCGGTCAGCAAGAAGGTCGGCAACAGTGTCGTCAGGCACCGTCTGCGCCGACTGATCAAGGAAAGCTTCCGCCTACATGAATCGGAATGGGCCAAAGCCGACGTCGTGGTCGTGGCCCGCAGGGAAGCCGTGGGAAAGAGTTATGCGGAGATCGAGCAGGCTCTTCTGCACGTCGGGAAGAAAACACGAATATGGCTGAAGGGAGAGATGGTATGAAAAGAGTCCTGATCGCGCTGGTTCGGTTTTACCAGAAATACCTCTCCCCTCTCAAAAGAGGCGCAACCTGTAAATATCTCCCCACCTGTTCGGAGTATGCGGCCGAGGCGCTCGAACGCTACGGCGCGCTGACAGGGAGTTATCTGGCGATCCGCCGCATTTTGCGCTGCAATCCATTCTCGGACGGAGGCGTCGATCCCGTCCCCGTATCACTGCCGAGAAGGAACATGGCAAGACAGGATAAGCTCTCCCGTTAAGGAGACGCCGCCCAGACGTATTTTAACGAAAAGCATCGGAGAAAGAAGAAAGAATGCAGACATTTTTATTGCTTGCTTCCACAGCGACAGATACGACCCGGACTTTTTTCTATGAAAACTGGCCGATCATCAAACAGCTGATCTGGCTGTTCGGTAAGTGCATGAGCGGAATCATGTGGGCGCTGGATCAGATCGGAATCGGAAGCATTTGCCTCAGTATCGTACTGTTTACGGTTCTCAGTAAATTCGTTTTGCTGCCGCTGACCATCAAGCAGCAGAAGGCTACCCGGCTTCAGTCCGTCATCCAGCCGGAGATTCAGGCGATCCAGAAGAAATACGCCGGGAAGAGAGACAGCATCTCTCAGCAAAAAATGATGGCGGAGCAGCAGGCTGTCCAGGATAAGTACGGTGTGTCGATGTTTTCCGGCTGCCTGCCCACCCTGGTCCAGATGCCGATTCTCTTCGCCCTGTACCCGGTCGTGTACAACATGCCGAAATACGTGGATTATCTGACCTCGGCGAACCTGATCGAAAAATACCCGAATATGTACACCTTCCTCGGGATCGATCTGACCGAAGCGCCCGGCTGGAAGCTTTCGCTCGCGATCCTGATCCCGATCCTGGTCGCGGTCAGCCAGTATTTAAGCACGAAGATCATGACGGCGACTCAGAAGACGCCGAACGGCAGCGAGAATCCCATGGCCAATTCCATGAAGACCATGAATCTGCTCATGCCGCTGATGCTGGGCTTCTTTGCCGTGAATTTCCCGGCTTTCCTGGGTATTTACTGGATCGTGCAGTCCGTGGTCACCACGCTGCAGATGCTGGTCATCAATAAACAGCTGGCCAAAGTCCCGATCGAGGATATCATTCAGGAAAACATTGAGAAGGCCAACAAGAAGCGGGCCAGAAAGGGACAGCCGCCCATCAACGACAAAGCCAATATTTCGACCCGGCATCTGGGCGTCAATACCCCTGCGAACGAGAATACGGCAGAAAAAGAAGCGGATAAGGCGGAGAAGCTTCGCAAAGCCAACGAATACTATGCCAGCCGCTCGGCCAACCCCGGCTCTCTGGCGGCGAAAGCCAATATGGTTCGGGACTACAATGAACGCAACAATAAGAAATAATCGGACATCGAAAAAGGAATATTATGAATTATCAGACTTTTACGGGAAAAACGGTGGATGACGCCATCAATAAGGCGATCATCGAATTAGGTGTGACCAGCAGCCAGCTGGATTTCATGGTAATCGAAAAAGGCTATGCCGGCATTCTGGGCATCGGCAGCAAGCCGGCTGTCATCGAAGCCCGGGCCAAGCAGACGATCGTGGATGCGGCCGAAGATTTCCTGAGCGACGTGTTCGAAAACATGAAGATGAATGTGTTCATGGTCTCGGAATACAATGAGGAAGAACATGTCCTGAATATCGACCTGCAGGGCGACGATATGGGGATCCTGATCGGCAAGCGGGGCCAGACGCTGGATTCGCTGCAGTATCTGACCAGCCTGGTCGTGAATAAGGAAAGCGAAGAATATATCCGCGTGAAGCTGGATATCGAAAACTACCGGGAGCGCCGCGAGGAGAGCCTGGAAAACCTGGCCCGCAGCTGCGCCGCGAAGGTCAAACGCAGCAAGAAGGCCATCAGCCTGGAGCCCATGAATCCGTATGAACGGCGGATCATCCATGCCTGCCTGCAGAGCGACCGCTATGTCGTGACCTCCAGCGAAGGGGAAGATCCGTACCGCCATGTCGTGATTTCCTTAAAACGATTTAAAGACAAGGGAAAGCAGAAGACAGCAAAAGCCGAAGACGAGGCATAAAGAACAAAAAGGTCTTGCCGAAAGGCAGGGCCTTTTTCCGTTAGCATGGATCAAAAGGACGGTGGGACCATGGATTTTGATACGATCGCTGCCATTTCGACCGGCCTGACTCCCGGCGGGATCGGAATCGTCCGCGTAAGCGGAAAGGATGCGGTCGCCCTCTGTGCGCCGCTGGTAAAGCTCTCGTTTGGCCCGCTCGGCGAAGCGAAGCCGAATCATCTGTACTACGGCCGGATCTTTGACGGGGAAAAGCAGCTGGACGAGGGCCTGATCGCAGTCTTAAAGGCGCCGCACAGCTATACGGCCGAGGATACGGTGGAGCTTCAGTGCCACGGCGGCCCATTTGTGCTGACGAAGATCCTGGAGCTGGTGTTAAAGGCCGGGGCGCGCCTGGCCGAGCCCGGAGAATTTACCAAGCGGGCCTTTTTGAACGGCCGGCTGGACCTTTCGGAAGCGGAAGCGGTCATGTCCCTGATCGAAGCCGGCAATGAATTCGCGCGGGATACCGCCGTGAAACAGCTTTCCGGCTCCGTTTCGGAGGAAATCGCGGCGCTTCGGGCCGTCATCCTGGAGGAAACGGCCTTTATCGAGGCGGCGCTGGACGATCCGGAGCACTACAGCTTGGACGGATACCCGCAGACGCTGCGGCCGAAGATCACAGCCCTGCTGGAGCGGATAAGCTCCCTGATCGGGAACGCGGACCGGGGACGGCAGCTGGCAGAAGGCGTCGTGACGACGATCCTGGGCCGGCCGAACGTCGGAAAATCCTCGCTGATGAACCGCCTTCTGGGAGAAGAACGCGTGATCGTGACGGCCACGCCCGGCACGACGCGGGATACGATCGAAGAAACGCTGCGGCTCGGCGCGCTGACGCTGCGGCTGGCCGATACGGCGGGCCTTCGGGAAGGCGCCGGGGAGATCGAGCAGGTCGGGATCGAGCGGGCCTTAAAGCGCGCGGCGGACAGCGAGCTGATCCTCTACGTGCTGGACGGATCCCAGACGCTTTCGGAAGAAGACGCGGCTCTTCTCTCCCAGTTCCCGGAGAAAAAATCGCTGGTGCTGATCAATAAATCGGACCTTCCGGCGGTGCTGGACGCGGAGGATATCGCGCGGCGGTTCGAAAAGCCTGTGATCTGGGTCTCCGCGGCAAGCGGAGAAGGGATCCGGACGCTGGAAAAGAAGCTTGAGGAGATGTTCGCCTTAAGCGAGATCCGGGAAAGCCCGCTTGTGATCACGAATCTCAGACACAAGATATTGTTAAATGATGCTTATAAAGCACTAAATATAGTAGTTGATACGATCGACCAGGGCCTTCCGGAAGATTTTTATACCGTCGATCTCCTGGAAGCCTACCGCGCGCTGGGGCTGATCATCGGCGCGGAAGCGGACGACGATCTGGTGAATGAAATATTCAGCAAATTCTGCATGGGGAAGTAAGATGCGCTTGGAAGATGATTTGAATATGATCTCCGGCTTTGACGTGGCGGTGATCGGCGCGGGCCACGCGGGATGTGAGGCGGCCCTGGCCGCGGCCCGGCTCGGGCTGGATACGGTGATCTTTACGGTCAGCGTGGACAGCATTGCGCTCATGCCCTGCAACCCCAATGTGGGCGGCACCTCCAAGGGCCATCTGGTCCGGGAGCTGGATGCGATGGGCGGGGAAATGGGCCGGAATATCGATAAGGCCTTTATCCAGAGCCGCATGCTGAACGAATCCAAAGGCGCGGCGGTGCATTCCCTCCGGGCGCAGGCGGATAAGCGCGCCTACTCGCAGTATATGCGGGAAACGCTGGAGAAAACGCCGCATCTGACGATCCGGCAGGCGGAAATCGCGAAATTGATCGTGGAAGACAATACCGTCCGGGGCGTGGAGACCGTCAGCGGCTGGAAAGTCATGGCAAAAGCGGTGATCCTCTGTACCGGGACGTACCTGAAGGCGCGCTGCGTGTACGGGGAAGTGAGCGAGGCGACCGGCCCGAACGGCTTAAAGGCGGCCACGTACCTTTCGGATTCCCTGCGCGAATGCGGACTGGAGCTGATGCGCTTTAAAACCGGGACGCCGGCGCGCATCGACGGACGGACCGTGGACTTTTCGAAGATGACCGAGCAGAAGGGCGATCCTTCGATCGCGCCGTTTTCCTTTGAGAATTCACCGGCGGATCTGGAAAGGCCGCAGGTTTCCTGCTGGCTGACCTATACCAATGAGGCGACGCACGAGATCATCCGAAGAAATATCGACCGCTCTCCTCTTTTTTCCGGCGCCATTAAAGGCACCGGGCCGCGGTACTGCCCGTCCATTGAGGATAAGGTCGTGAAATTCCCAGACAAGGACCGGCACCAGCTGTTTATCGAGCCGGAAGGCCTGTATACCCACGAGATGTATATCTCGGGAATGTCCAGTTCCCTGCCGGAGGACGTACAGCATGCGATGATCCATACGGTCCCGGGGCTGGAACATGCCGAGATCGTGCGGAATGCCTATGCGATCATGTACGACTGTCTGGATCCGCGGCAGCTGAAGGCGTCGCTGGAGACCAAGAAGATCCGCGGCCTGTTCAGCGCGGGTCAGTCCAACGGCAGCTCCGGCTATGAAGAAGCCGCGTCGCAGGGGCTGATCGCGGGGATCAATGCCGCGCGCTTTATCCGCGGGCAGGAAGCTATCGTGCTGGACCGCTCCCAGGCCTATATCGGCGTACTGATCGACGATCTGGTCACCAAGGAAAACACGGAGCCCTACCGGATGATGACCTCCCGCGCGGAATACCGGCTGCTGCTGCGGCAGGACAACGCGGATCTGAGGCTTACCCCGATCGGTTATGAAGCCGGACTGATCTCCGAAGAACGCTGGCAGCGCTTCTGCCGGAAGAAAGAAGCCATCGAAAAAGAGATCATCCGGGTGGAAAAGCAGGGCGTCGGGCCTTCCCCGGCGGCCCAGGCCGTGCTCGAAGGAGCCGGCTCCGCACTGCTGCGGTCGGGAACCACGCTGGGCGAGCTGATCCGCCGGCCGGAACTGAATTATGAAATGCTGAAAGACTGCGATCCCGCGCGGCCGGATCTGCCGGAAGACGTGAAGGAGCAGGTCAATATCTCCATCAAGTACGGCGGCTATATCGAGCGGCAGCGCCAGCAGGTGGAGCGCTTCGCGAAGCTGGAAAAGCGCAGAATTCCCGAAAATACGGATTATTCGAAGGTTTTGAGCCTGCGGATCGAGGCCCGGCAGAAACTGGAGCGCTTCCGGCCGGAGACGCTGGGGCAGGCATCCCGCATCGCCGGGGTCTCCCCGGCGGATATCGCGGTCCTGCAGGTCTATCTGGCGGGACAGAAAGAAAATGTTTCACGTGAAACATAAAACAGACGAAGGCGAAGCCCGGAATGTTTCACGTGAAACATTCAAAATGTATTTACAAGGCATCCGGAATCGGGTAGAATATCAATGTTTCACGTGAAACGTTTGGAGAAACCCTATGATCAGTTCCCAAAGCATGGAAAAGGAAGTCTTTCTGGCAGCGCGTTTTGAGGCGCTCGGCGTTGTTCTGAGCGATCGGCAGATCGGGCAGTTCATCCGCTACACGCAGCTGCTGGCCGAATGGAACGAAAAGATCAATCTGACAGCTATTACGGCGTTTGAAGACGTGGCCGTCAAACATTTTGCGGACAGCTGCGCGCCGGTGATGTTCCCGGATTTGGCAGAAAAGCTGGAAAACGCCGCTGTCGCGGATATCGGAAGCGGCGCCGGGTTCCCGGGGATCCCGTTAAAGATCCTCTTTCCGTCCATGAAACTGACCATGATGGATTCTCTGGCCAAGCGGATCCGTTTTCTGGAGCATGTATGCGGGGAACTGGGACTGGAAGCGGCCTGCGTGCACGGCCGGGCAGAGGATCTGGCAAAGGAAACGCGCTTCCGGGAAGCCTTTGATGTGGCCGCGGCCCGCGCCGTGGCGCCGATGCGGATCCTTTCCGAGTACTGCCTGCCGTTTGTCCGTAAGGACGGGCTGTTTCTGGCCTATAAGACCGCGCAGCCGGAGGAGGAGCTGGCGCAGGCGGAGCGGGCGCTTAAGGTCCTGGGCGGCGGCGAGGCGCAGGTCCTGCGCTTCGTGCTTCCCGAAACGGACTACGGCCGCAGCCTGATCCTGGTCTCCAAACAGGGAAAAACGCCCGCAAAATACCCGAGAAAGGCCGGAACGGCGGCCAGAAATCCGTTATAAGACGCTTTCGGCCCGCTTTTTCGGGGCGGAAGGAGGTTTATGAGCCGAATTATTGCGACAGCCAATCAGAAAGGCGGCGTCGGGAAGACCACGACGGTCATCAATCTGTCCGCCAGCCTGGCGGAGCTGGGGAAAAAGGTCCTGATGATCGACATGGATCCGCAGGGCAACGCCAGCAGCGGGCTGGGACTGGAAAAGACCGGCCTGACAAAGACGGCCTATCAGCTGATGATCGGAGAGTGCGCTCTGGAGGAATGCCTGCATCCCTGCGCGATGAAAGGCGTGACCGTTCTGCCGTCCACGGTACATCTGGCCGGGGCGGAGGTCGAGCTGCTCGGGACCGCCGAGAGCCAGTTTATCCTGAAAAAGAAGATCGAACCGGTCCGCGGCCAGTACGATTATATCCTGATCGACTGCCCGCCGTCCTTAAATATCCTGACGATCAACGCCATGTCCGCCGCGGATTCGGTGCTGGTGCCGATCCAGTGCGAATATTATGCGCTGGAGGGGCTTTCCCAGCTGCTGTATACGGTCGGACTGGTCCAGAAAAGCCTGAATCCCTCGCTGATACTGGAAGGCGTCGTGTTCACCATGTACGATGCGCGGACCAATCTGTCCATGCAGGTCGTCGAAAATGTAAAAGCCAATCTGAAACAGAAGATATTCAGAACGATCATCCCGCGGAACGTCCGGCTGGCCGAAGCGCCGAGCCACGGACTTCCCATTAATTTATACGATTCCCGCTCGGCCGGCGCGGAAAGCTACCGCAAGCTGGCGAAGGAACTGATTGCCGCACAGGAAAAGTAACGGCGTATCGGGACAGGCGGTTTCAGGAAGATACAGGAGCATGAAGATGAGCAGGAAAAATGTACTGGGAAGAGGGCTCGGCGCGCTGATTCCTTCGTATGCGGAAGAAAAAGTGGATAATTCCAAAGAAAATTTGCCGGAAGGCGAAAAGTTATCCACAAAAGGCGCCGAAAAAGTGGAAATCGAAGTGGAAAAGCAAGGAAAAGTTTACCAGCTTCCGCTTTCGAGGGTCGAGCCGCGGGCCAACCAGCCCCGTGTAATATTTGAAGAAAAATCCCTGCAGGAGCTGGCGGATTCGATTCGCGAGCACGGCCTGCTGCAGCCGATCCTGGTCGCGCAGGTGGGGGATCATTACGAGATCATCGCCGGGGAACGCCGCTGGCGCGCCGCGAAGATGGCCGGGCTGACGAAGATCCCGGCACTGCTCGGAGATTATGATGAGCGGGACCGCATGGAGCTGGCGCTGATCGAGAATATCCAGCGGGAAGACCTCAACGCGATCGAGGAAGCGCAGGCCTATAAGCAGCTGATCGACGAGTATCATTTAAAGCAGGAAGAGCTGGCGCAGCGCCTTTCCCGCAGCCGGACCGCCATCAGCAACAGTTTGCGTCTCCTTCGTCTGGATGAACGGGTGCAGGCGATGGTCATGGAAGGCTCCTTAAGCGAGGGGCATGCCCGCGCGCTGCTCGGCCTGCCGGATAAGAAGATGCAGATGGAAGCCGCAAGGACGGTGCAGGAGAAGAGTCTGAGCGTGCGGGAGACCGAACGCCTGGTCAAGCACTTTATCCAGCCGCCCGCGGAGCCGAAGAAGGCTTCCGGCTGGCGCGGTGCGGATCAGTCGGCCTACGATGAGCTCGCGCTTTCGCTCAGGAAGTCTCTGGGAACCAAGGTCCAGATCCGCCGGACGGAGCCGGATAAAGGCCAGCTGGTCATCGATTACTATTCCGTAGAGGAGCTGGAGCGGCTGGCGGACCGCCTGAAATAGTGCAATAACAGCAAATAAAGGCAATATAAGCAAATAATTATTTAGTAGAATATTCCGATATTAACTTTACGAGGGTGCGTTATGGGTTTCTTTTCCGAATCGAATGTGAAAGCTCTGCTGATCGTGGTACTGGTCCTTATCGTCGCGTACACCGTGCTGCTCATACTCGGCTTCATGCGTTACCGGACCATGAAGCAAAGCTATGATATGTTTATGCGCGGCCGGGATGCTGCTTCCCTGGAGGATATCATTTCCGAGCTGATCAATAACGTCAACACGCTGCAGGAGCAGGACGTCGCGAACAAAGACGTGCTGCGGGTCATCAACCGCAATCAGGTCAATACCTTCCAGAAGACCGGGGTGATCAAGTACAATGCCTTTGAAGGCATGGGCGGGCAGGCGAGTTTTGCCCTGGCCCTGCTGGATCTGAACAACACGGGGATCATCCTGAACGTCATCCACAGCCGCAGCGCCTGCTATACCTATTTAAAAGAGATCAAAAACGGTGAATGCGACGTGGTCCTCGGTGCGGAAGAGCGGATGGCCCTGATGCAGGCGGTCAAGAAGAAGGACCGGTTCTTCAATCCGGACGAGAAGATCCTGGACTGACCGGTCTCCCGGAGGTTTATCATCTATGGATGAAGGTAGAAAAAAAGGCGGTTTTATGCAGAGCGCTGCGGCAGTGCGGATCAAATGCACTGCGGCAGTGCTTCTGCTGCTGGCCGCTTTCACGCTGGTCGCCGGTGCGCTGGTCCGCATCCACCGGATCCCGGCGGTACGTGAGAAAGTCACGGCCGGATTTACCCGGACGGAAGAGTCGCTCGAAGAGGAATTCGAGGACGAAACGATCTGCCCGGTGGCCTATATTTCGGAAGATGGCCGGTATTTGTGTACGGTTTCGTACCGTTTTGCGGACTGGGAAGCCCTGCCGGAGGATCACGAATTCACCGGTACGGTCTATCTGCTGGAAGACGGCCGGTACGCGGCTTTCGACCATGAGGCGGACGAGGCAGAGATCCGCAGAGCCGTGCAGGATCTGAACGCGGATGCGGAGAAAAACATCTTCGGGATCGCCCTGGCCTTCGCGCTGATGGCGGTCTGCCTTTTCGTTATGTACTTCTGGGGCCATTTCTTTACGGATTATGAGCAGATCTGGTTCCTCTCCATTATGATCCTGGCCGGGGTCATCTCGATTCTGGTCCCGGAAGAGGACGTGAACGGCATCCAGGGCGTGATCGTCATGGCGATGTACCTCGCGGACACCTTCCTGAACATCCTCTGCGAGCTGCTGATCTCCAAGCAGAGCAAATGGAATTTCATCGTTTCGGTCTTTGTGGAGATCACGGAGATCGTGATCTGCATCCTGCTGGCGTACCGCTTCGCGACGCTCGCGACCACGATTTTCTTCTGGCTGCCGATCGACATCATCAGCTTTATCAACTGGCACAAACATCCGGATCAGCAGGAAGAGGATCTCACGAAGGTCCGCAGGCTCTCGGGCATGACCCGGGTGCTGATCCTCATCGCGATCGCGGTCTGGACGGTCGGGATCGGCTGGCTGCTTTCCGGCCTGAACATTTCGACCGATCTGTTCGGCGGAAACAAGACCGTGGAGACCGTTGTCGCCTATCTGGACGCCTGCGTCTCCGCGGTGGCCGTGGTGAACGGGGTCCTGATCTTCCTGCGTTATCAGGAGCAGTGGCTGGCCTGGATGGTGGACGCGCTGTTAGAGGGCGCCATCAATATCCTTTCCGGCCAGTATGTGCTGCTGGTCTTAAAGCTCGGATATCTGACCAATTCCACCTACGGATATCTGAAGTGGCGGCGCTACATCCGGACACATGAGGAAGAAAAGCCGAACCTGCTGTCGCTGTAGCCGCCCGTGCAGGATTCATCAAAGTTTTTGCAACATTCATCTGTTTTTAATCTTGCGTCAAAGATCAGTTAAGTTTCATCCGTTATGATGGGCCCATCAAAAGAAATGACGGGCTGACCCGTTCGGAAAGGAAGGAATAGGATGGAATATTTCGAGAAAGTTGAGAAGCTGGTAGAGAAGACCGGTGTGAGCTACGAAGAGGCCAAATACGCGCTGGATCAGGCAGGCGGCGACCTGCTGGACGCGATGATCCTGCTGGAAAGAGCCGGCAAGGCGCAGGGCCCGAAGACGAGCACGTACTCGACCCAGTATGAAGAGCAGACGCAGTATATCTCCGTAACGGATCAGGTGAACAGGGACCGCGCGGGCCGGGATGAAAAGGAAAACCTCGGGAAGAAGATCGGAGAGATCGCGAAAAAGGTCTGGCACGTCCTGTCCCACAATTATCTGCTGATCAACCGGAACGGGGAAACGATCATCAAGCTTCCGCTGTGGGCGGCCCTGCTGATCCTGCTGGCAGCGTTCTATATCGTCCCGATCGTGATCATCGTCTCGCTGTTCTTCGGCGTCCGCTACCGTTTCCTGGGCGAAGCCGATATGCAGGCGGCCAATGAAGTGATGGAAAAGGCGGCCAACGCAGCCGAAAAAGCCAAAGAAGAGTTTAAAAAATAGTCATCCTGCCTTCCTCCGCCGGGGGGAAGGCGGTCCGTAAAGGAGAAACGGTTTATGAGCGCGCACATCCTGATCGTGGAAGATGAAGAAAAACTGGCCCGGTTCACGGAACTGGAGCTGCTGCACGAGGGCTATGCCGTGCAGAAGGCCTTCGACGGGCGGAGCGCCCTGGAAGAAGCGCTGAAAAACGAGTACGATCTGATTCTTCTGGATATCATGCTTCCGGGCCTGAACGGGATGGAAGTCCTGCGTCGGCTCCGTCAGGAGAAGAATACCCCGGTGATCCTGCTCACGGCACGGGATTCGGTCATGGATAAGGTAGCCGGTCTGGACGCCGGCGCGGTGGACTACATCACCAAGCCCTTCGCGATCGAAGAACTGCTCGCGCGGATTCGGGTCTGCCTGAAGTTCCGGGCGCCTTCCGCGGCGGACAGGCCGGCCGCGGAGGAAGAAGGGATCTTGCAGTGGGGCAGCCTGCGGCTGGACGATACGCGCAAGACCGTCCGCTGGGACGGACAGGAGATCATTCTGACCAACCGCGAGTTCCTGATGTTAAAGACCCTGCTGGAAAACAAAGACGTGGTCTTATCGCGGGAAACGCTGCTGGATCGGGTCTGCGGATACGATTATGTAGGCGAGACCAATATCGTGGATGTGTATGTGCGGCATCTGCGGTCCAAAATAGACGAGGTCTACGGTGTGAAAATGCTGCAGACCGTGAGAGGAGTCGGGTATGTCATCCGTTCCGAATAACACCCAGGAGCGCCGGATGAATTCGATCAACCGGCGCTTTAACAGTTCCTGGATCCGGAAAAAGTTCGGCGCGCTGCTGGGCGGAAGCCTCCTGCTGCTCCTGCTGCTGCCGGCGCTCTATCTGGGCGTGCGCGAGCATGCCGCCTTCGGTACGGTTTCCCTGAAGACAGAGCGCAGCTTTACGGCGCAGCGCACGGAAGAAGGGAAGCTGGAAGCGCTGGATTATCATCTGAAGGCAGAAAGCGGGGAAACGCTGGATCTTCATCTTCTGCCGGGGCTGACGGTCTATCTGATCGTGTTCGGCGGGATCTTCCTGCTGCGCTTTGTCTGGCTGCTGACGGTATCTTACCCGGCGGAGAAGCGGAAGACGCAAGAGATCCTCGCGCCGCTTACCGAGCTGGCCCTGAAGGCGGATGAACTGTCCCGCATGGAATTCGGGGAAGATAAATACCGCCTGCTTGAGGACGCTATCACGAATCTGGACGCAGAGGACGGCGGGAGCCTTTCCCTGCGCGACAGCGAGCTGATGGGGATCGAAGCGGCCATCAACAATCTGCTGACCCGGATCCGGGAGAGCAACCGCCAGCAGGCGCGTTTCGTGAACGACGCGTCCCATGAGCTGCGGACCCCGATCGCGGTGATCGGCGGCTACGCGGATATGCTGGAGCGCTGGGGCAAAAACGATGAGAAGGTGCTGAACGAATCGATCGCGGCGATCCGCACCGAAACGGCGCGTATGAAGCATCTGGTGGAACAGCTCCTGTTCCTCGCGCGCGGCGACAGCGGCAAAACGCAGCTGCAGAAGGAGAAAATATCCGCGGCGGCACTGATGCGGGAAGCCTACGAGGAATCCGTGATGATCGACGAGGACCACATCTACCGCCTGAAGGAAGAAGCCGCGGACAGCACCGTCTTCGCAGACCCGGGGCTTCTCAAGCAGGCAGTGCGGATCCTGATCGACAACGCAGCCAAGTATACGAAAAAGGGCGATGAGATCCTCTTAAGCAGCGGCCTGCAGGAGGGACATGTGTATCTGCAGGTGCAGGATACCGGGATCGGTATGGCGCAGGCCGACGTGGAGCATATGTTTGAGCGCTTCTACCGAGCCGATGAAGCGCGGAGCTTCGAGGGCACGGGCCTGGGGCTCTCGATTGCCAAGTGGATCGTGGATAAGCACGGCGGCCATTTTGAGATCATCTCGCGGGAAGACATCGGAATGCGGATCCGGATCGTGCTGTAGAGGCGGGGCGGTGTGAAACCGCTGAAAAAACTGATTGACAAGCATTCCGGGATATTGTATAAATAGGGATGCGCCGTCAGGCGAAAATTTCATAGGAACTATGAATTCGGAGAAGTACTCAAGAGGCCGAAGAGGCGCCCCTGCTAAGGGTGTAGGTCGGGGAACCGGCGCGAGGGTTCAAATCCCTCCTTCTCCGCGAAAAAAGGAGCTCGTAAAGAGCTCCTTTTTCGCGGAGAAACGGGAACTGCGTTCCCGAGCGCCGGAGGCGCGGGCAGCCGAGCCGAACGCCGCCTGCGGCGGGAGGAGTGAGGCGAGGCTGGCGCAGCGGTCAAAATCGCGAGCAGCCTGTCTGCGAAGCGATTTTGGGCACCGCAAGAGGGCTTGCGAAGCAAGTTCAAATCCCTCCTTTTCTCTGACCTTCGAAGCCGGTCTTTGAACCCGAGCGCTGGAGTCGCCCAACCCCAGAGGAGGAAGCCCGAAGCGCCGCCTTTTGCGCAGGCAAAGCGCTGCTTTGCTTGCTTTTGCTAACTTTTCGGATTATTCTGTCGTCGAAGGGAGGCGGAAAACATGAACACGATAGGTCAACACCTCAGAATCATCCGTCAGGAGAAACAGATCAGTCAGGAGGAACTGGCGAAAAAGGTATTTGCCACGAGGCAGACCATTTCCAATTATGAGACGGGAAAATCGTCGCCGGACCTGGCGATGATCGGGGCGCTTGCAAAAGCACTGGAGGTCGACAGTGAAGCCCTTCTTTACGGAGACGGAAAAGATGAGAAAAAGCGGCATGTCTGGACCCTGTGGATCGGCGCGCTGATCCTGACAGCCCTGATCCTGATCCTCGCGGCCGCCGGCAAAGAGGCGATTCCCGCTGCGGATGATTTTAAGCAGATCATGGTATACTGTTTCTGGAAAACGGTCCTGCTTTGTCCCGCCGTTTTTCTTCTCGGCTGGAGCACGGCCGGCGTCGTTCTTCTCTATGTTCCGCCGGAGGAACGCCTTTTCCGGCAAAACCGGAGGATCATGATCGGGACGGTCCTGATTACGGGGCTCTTTGCGGCAGCGTCGCTTCTTACGGTCCTGACAGCCACGGGAACTCCGTTGTCGGGACCGAGATACGGCGTACTGGGACAGGGCATTTTCAGCCTTGTGTATACGGTCGCGTACCGTTTCTGGCCGAAGCTCCTCTTTGTTCTTCTCGGCACAGTCGGCTGCGTATGCGCCTGCGGAAAAGATGCGTAAAAAACCACGCGTTCTTTCGAAAACGGAGGAGAAAAATGATAACATTATTCAGAAATGGCAAAGTTTTTACACCGGGCCTTGGAAACAGTGATTCATTTGCGGTGGACGATAATCGTTTCATCCCTGTGGAACAGGCTGCTGCACCGGACAGGATCGTGGATCTGAAAGGAAAATTTGTATGTCCCGGATTTATCGATACGCATCTGCATCTCATAGGATACGGTCGGGCGCTCTGCTGCTGTGATCTTAATGAACATACAGGCAGCCTTCAGGAGATGAGCGACTATATGCGGGAATATCTGGACAGAACGCCGCTTCAGGAAGGCCAATGGCTGTTTGCCCGGGGATGGAACGATGACTGTTTTACCGATGTCAGACGGCCGGTCAATCGGCATGACCTGGATCTGATCAGCACGGAGGTGCCGATCTACGCCGGAAGGACCTGTGGCCACTGCGTCTGTGTTAACACCAAAGCGCTGGAGGTCATGGGGGTCACGGTGGACACCCCTGCCCCCGAGGGCGGCCGGATCGGCGTAGAGAACGGAGAACTCACGGGAATGTTTTTCGACAATGCCATCAATATTGTCCGAAATGGCATGCCAAATCCTGACGTGGAGGAAATCAAGGTTTATATCATGGCGGCATGCCGGGCACTAAATTCTTTCGGCGTCACCAGTGTTATGACCGATGACTTCACCGCGTTGTACCGTTGGCCCAAGGTCACAAAAGCCTACAGACAGCTGGCGGATGATGGAATTCTGCCGGTACGGGTCTATCAGCAGTCCTATTTCGATACGCCGGGGAAGCTGGACGAGTTCAATAACGCAGGGTATACCACCGGCACCGGCGACGATATGTACCGCATAGGTCCGCTGAAGATGATTGCTGACGGTGCGGTAGGCGCGCATACCGCTTTTCTTTCCGAACCCTACACAGATATGCCGGATACCTGCGGCACCGCGATCTACACGCAGGAGGTGCTTGATCAGATGATTGGCCTGGCCAATCGAAAGGACATGCAGATTGCGATCCATGCTATTGGCGACGGCTGTGTGGACATGGTGCTGAGCGCCTACGAAAAGGCGTTTGCGGAGCATCCCAGAGTGGATCATCGGGATACGCTGATCCACTGTCTGGTCACGCGGCCGGATCAGCTGCCGCGCATGAAAAAGCTTGGTCTCAGAGTGCATTTTCAGAGCGCTTTCCTGGACTATCACTGCCGCATCGCGGAACAACGTCTCGGCCATGAGCGGGCCATGAACGCCTACGCCTGGAAAACGATGCGGGATATGGGGATCCCGGTGTCCAACAGCAGCGACGCTCCGGTAGAGGTGCCGGCCCCGCTTCGCGGTATCCAACTGGCGGTGACGAGAAAATCCGTAGACGGCACGGCGGCACCATTGAACCCTGCCGAATGTTTTACAGTGGAAGAAGCCATTGCCGGCTATACCACGGATGCGGTATATGGCAGCTTTGACGAGAAGGTCAAAGGACAGATCGCACCAGGCTTTCTGGCGGACTTTACGATTCTGGATACTGATCCCATGACCTGTTCGCCGGATGAAATCGTGAAGATCAAGGTGCTGGAAACCTGGATGAACGGAAAACAAATCTATGGCAACGAAGGTTGATCACGGATGTGGTATGATACGGGTTGTCGGGAGAACACCCGGCTCGCTATGGACAGAGGTTGTGATATATGTCAGACAGTTTTGAGATCCGTGCGGTGAATGAGAGCGATTACGAGTTCATCCTCCGTGTGAACGAAGAAAATGTCGAGGTTCTCTCTCCGATGGACAGGGAAAAGCTCGAGGCATTCGTAAAGATGGCAGAGATGTTTGCCGTCGCGCTTGCGGGCGGGGAACGGGCCGCTTTTTTCATCGCGCTCACCGAGGGCGCCGCATCCTATGAAAGCGAGAACTATCAATGGTTCAGGAAGAAGTTCGATCGGTTTTTGTATGTTGACAGAATCGTGATCGATGCGCCATTTCGCAGAAGAGGGCTGGGGAAGGCCTTGTATCGGGAAGTTTTCCGCTACGCAAAACAGCGTGGGATACCGGTCGTCACGGCGGAGATCGATACGGTCCCGTATAACGAAGCAAGTCTGATATTCCATGAGCGGTTGGGTTTTGCCGAGGTCGGCACGCAGTTTATCCGGGGCGGGGCGGTCAAGGTTTCTCTGCAGGCTGCCGAAGTGTAATAAAGCGATTCGAAAACGATCCGCGGAAAAAGGACCCGATCGGGTCTTTTTTTCTTGCTTTGCATTGACAGCGCCGGGAAAAACATATATTATAATCATTGTTATATAACAACGATTATAAATCGAAGAAAGGGACTTTTATGCCGCCCAGAGCAAAAATCACGAAGGAACGGATCATCAGCGCAGCCATTGAAGTCATACGGCAGCGCGGATTTGAAGTCGTCAACGCCAGGACAGTCGCCGCGCAGCTGCACTGCTCCACCCAGCCGGTGATGTACCATTTTTCAACTGTTGACGCCATGAAGCGGGCGGCTTACGCCCAGGCCGATCATCTGCACTCGGAGTATATGATGACGATCCCGCCGGAGCAGGATCCGATCCTTGCGATCGGCTTAAACTATATCCGCTTCGCCGTGGAGCAGCCCCAGCTGTTCCGCTTCCTGTTTCAGTCCGGATATGCGGAGGAGAAGAGCCTCCTGGAGATGATCGATTCCGAGGAACTGGTCCCGGTCCTTGCGGCCATGCAGGAAGGCGCGGGGCTCAGCATGGAAAAAACAAGGCAGGTGTTCCTGACGGTGGCGCTTTTCGCCCACGGCTATGCCAGCATCATTGCCAACAACGGCCTGGAATATGACGAAAAACTGATCGCGGAGCATCTGGAACACGCGTGGAACGGCGCATATCTCGCGGCTACGCAGGAGGAGAAGGAAGATGAAGAAACTGTATGAAAAAAGCGAGATCACTTTTGCGATCCTGTGGATCGTGATCTACACCGTGGGCATGGGGATCCTGCAAAATCAGTTCGGGCTCGATTCACTGTGGCATATGCTGGGGCTGGCCGTGATATCCGCCGCAATGTTCCTGTTTGTGAAAAGGAACGGCCTCACGGAGAAGTACGGCCTGGCCGGATGGGCGAAGAACAGCAAAGCCATGCTGTGGTTCATCCCCTTGTGGATCCTTTCCTGCCTGAATCTTCTCAGCGGATTCAGGCCGGATTATCCGGTGCCGGGGCTGATCTGGGCTGCCGTATCCATGGCGCTGGTCGGATTTGCGGAGGAGCTGCTCTTCCGGGGCTTCCTGTTCAAGGCGATGCTGAAGGACGGGAACGTCAAAGCGGCCGTCATCGTCTCCTCCGTCACTTTCGGGCTCGGACATATTATGAATCTTTTCACCGGGCAGGATCTGGTCGAAACGCTCAACCAGGTGGTCTTCGCGGTTGCGGTCGGTTTTGTCTTTACGTTTGTGTTTTACAAGAGCGGGAGCCTTCTGCCCGGGATCCTGGCGCACAGCTTCATCGACGTCTCCTCTGTTTTCGCCGCCGATGAAGGGTCAAAGCTTTTGAATCTGATCCTGCATATCGGGATCATCGTCCTGTCTGCGGCATACTGCTTCTACCTGGCCAAGTGCGTCGAGGCGCCGGCGGTCAACCGGACAGATGGGCAGAAGAAGGGCACGCCGGACCCGCGGGAATGCTGAAAAAACAGATTTCATAAAAAAAGCCTGCCGGAGTGAAACATTCTGCCCGGCAGGTTTGTATTATGGATAAAAGCGATTGCTGCTTCTGAAAGGAATAACAATGCCCTGGAGGTTTCTTATGAGAAACAGAAAAATGATTTGGAAATCCGTCGGCCTGCTGCTTGCCGTTTCCCTGCTGCTTTCGGTCCTGTCAGCCTGCGGCAGTGCGCCTTCCGTTGTGTCGTCCGACGATCCGTCTGCCGCGCCTTCCGCTGCGCCGTCCGAGGAGCCGTCCGCCGTGCCTTCCGGGTCCGGGGAAGAAACGGCCGGCGTTCAGGCAGAAGAGCCGGTGATCTGGGCCAAAAAGATGAGCACGAAGAAAACGGAGAGCGTCAGCAGAACCATGAATACGGAGTCTTTTGACGAAAAGTTCCTTGCGTATTTGTCACAGCATGCATCCGGCAACTATATGGCCTCGCCGCTCTCTTTCCGCTATGCGCTGGGCCTGCTTCTGGCGGGGGCTGAAGGAGAAACCAAAGCCGAACTCCTGACCGCGCTCGGCGTTTCGTCCGAAGAGGAATGGATCGCACACTGCCTGGATTTCAACGGCTTTGTCGAATACTTTGCGGCTGATCTTGAGCGCGAGATCGGGGAGTTTAACGAAAACCGGAAGCAGGGCTGGATTCCGGCTGATGCCGACGAGCCGTTCCGCGCGCTTCGCGTGGCCAATTCCGTCTGGAAAGCGGAGCGGATCCGGGAAAGCTTCCGGGAAGCCTATCGGGAATCCGTTGAAAAGAATTACGCGGCGGAATACCGTTCCTTTACCGCGGCGAATGCCGTGGAAAAGATCAACGAGTGGGCAGATATCAAGACGGAGCATATGATCCCGAAGCTCCTTTCGGAGGATTATCCCACGGAGCAGCTGGCGATCGTTCTGATGAACGCCCTGTATTTCAAGGATTCCTGGGTGACCGAGTTTGCCGAAGGGGCGACAAAAGAAGGGGATTTCCGTACTCGCAGCGGCCAGGTCGTCAAAAAAGATTTCATGACGACCACGGAGCAGTTCTCCTACTATGAAGATGAGGAGACCCAGCTCGTGATCCTTCCGATGAAGGGCGGCGTCTCGATGGCTTTCGTGCTCGGATCGAAAGAAGGGCTTGCGGAAAAGATTGCAAGAGCAAGCAGCGAAAAAGTGCAGGTCACGATCCCGAAAATGGATCTTGAGACGGATTTCTCAAACGGAGAACTCGTGGATTTCCTGAAGGAATGCGGCGTCAGCCTGGCCTTCAATGGGGAAAAAGCGGACTTTTCCGCGATGATCGATTATCCGGTCTACGTGAGCGATATCATACAGAAGACCCGCATCAAGCTGGATGAGGAAGGCGTTGAAGCGGCGGCGGTGACGGCGATCATGATGAGGGACACGGCCGTGTATATCCCGGAAGAACCGAAGGTTTTCACCGCGGACAAACCGTTCTCGTTCTATATCTACACGACCTGCAACGATACGACGGCTATTATGTTTGCCGGAGAGATCGTAGAATAAAGCTTTTTAAAGACAGTTATGACAGTCAGGGGACAGATCCCATGCGGCTCACGAAAGTGAGACACCTGGGATCTGTCCCCTGACTGTCCTGCCTGATTATCCTGCCTTTACACGATTCGGACCAGTTCGTACGCCCGGCTTCCGAGGCCGATCTCTTCCGCATGGATCAGCCCGGCTTCCCACTCGGCGTCGGGGTGGTTCAGGTGGAAATACTCGTGGTTGGGATCCGTGTCCCAGCGCTCCTTCCGGTGCCGGTCCAGGCGGCTTCCCTCGCACACGGGCATCTTGTTGCAAAGGTCCACGCAGGCCTGATCCAGCGCGACCGGGTCGAAGGAGGCCAGCATGCCGACGTCCGGGATGATCGGGATATCGTTTTCGGCGTGGCAGTCACAGAAAGGCGAAACGTCGCAGATCAGGGAAATATGGAACGCCGGCCGGTCTTTCACGACGGCGTACGCGTATTCGGAGATCTTCTGGGACAGAATGGCCGTGGAATTGACCACGCTGGGCTCGATGGCGTCCTTGGGACAGACGGCCAGACAGCGGCCGCAGCCGACGCACTTGCTATGGTCGATATGTGCCTTCCCGTTTTCGATCACCGGGCCTTCATGTGCGCAGATCCGCGCGCAGGAGCCGCAGCCGACGCAGAGGGACGGCTCCACGACGGGCTTGCCTTCCCAGTGCTGCTCCATCTTGCCGCCCCGGGAGCCGCTTCCCATGCCGAGGTTCTTCAGCGCGCCGCCGAATCCGGCTTCTTCGTGGCCTTTGAAGTGGCTCAGGGAAATAATAATGTCCGCGTCCATGATGGCCCGGCCGATCTTGGCCTCTTTCACGAGCGGAAGGTCAATGGGTACCAGCGCCTCGTCCGTCCCTTTCAGGCCGTCGGCGATGATAACGTGGCAGCCCGTCTGCAGCGGGGAAAATCCGTTGAGATAGGCCGTGTCAAGATGGTCGAGCGCATTTTTGCGGCTGCCGACGTACAGTGTATTGCAGTCCGTCAGGAAAGGCATTCCGCCGCGCTCGCGGACGTAATCCGTGACGACTCTCGCGTACTGCGGACGCAGATACGCCAGATTGCCGAGCTCGCCGAAATGGATCTTGACGGCGGCGTAGCGGTCGGTGAAATCGATCTCCTCAAAACCGGCGCGCTTCATCAGCCGGTGGAGCTTCTGCGGAAGCGTCTCGATGGGAGTGGCGTGAAAATCGGTAAAAAATACTTTGGATGGTTTCATGGTACCTACCTCCTGATGGTATTATGACAGGGAGAATTCCCTTCTGTCAAGGGGACAAAACCGGTCTGTTTTGCAGATCCGGGGCATTTACTCACTTTGTGTCCTGTACGAACAGCGAATTTTTTCGTATGCTGAAGCCGGAAAGGAGGTCATCGGGTTATGGATCTTGTCAAAATCGGAAAATTCCTTCAGGAGCTCCGAAAAGAAAAAGGAATGACGCAGGAGCAGCTCGCAGAGCAGCTGGGCGTTTCGCAGCGGACGGTTTCCCGCTGGGAGACGGGGAGCAACATGCCCGACCTGGACATTCTGATCGAACTGTCTGATTTCTACGAGGCCGACCTCCGTGAGATCTTAAGAGGGGAAAGGAAAAAGGATAGTATGGATCAGGAACTGAAGGAAACGGTGCTGCAGGTCGCGGATTACAGCAAGGAGGAAAAAACAAGGATACGCCGCAGGATGCGCCGGATCATTCTGATCCTGGTGCTTCTTGCCCTGACTTTGGGCGTGCTCTGGGCGCTGGATCACCGCAGGAATCATTCCCCGGCCCCCGAAGAAAAGTTTATCTTTAACGATGATATGACGGGGGAATTCCACGGGGTCCTGGAAACGGAAGATTACTATAAAAAGGAAAAATGTGTGTGTCTTGTTACACTGCGCTTTACCTGGGAAAAACACGCTGACGAAAGTTATTCCTTCGTTGATTTCCAGAGCGTCCATCTGGAAAAATATGAGGGATGGAAGGTGGTCGGAGACGCGGAGATCGTATCCGATATTACATATCGGAACGACCGGAAGGAAGCGGATGTCCTGGTAAAATACCAGGCAAGCACCGGCCCCAGCTGCAAAGATGAATTTTATCTGGGGGTCATCAGCCTGGACGTGGCCGCGCAGAAACAGATCAAGACCTGGCCGTAGCCGGAGGCGAGGCGGGCCGAAGGAGGCGGTTCCTCCGGCCCTCTGACGATTCTACCGTATCATGCGGATATACTCCGCCATCTCCTCCGCCGAAACTTTCTCATCGCCGGAAATCTGGATCGTGTAATCAAAGCCGTTGTCCGTCCAGCGGGCGGCGGTCACATTGTCGTCACTGCCGGAAAAGTACACGGTCAGGCCGTCGACGTCCTGCGCGAACGTATCCGGATCGGCCGTTTCCTCCGCGGGCGTTTCGGCGTCCGTCTCCGTGCCCGGTTCGGGAAGGAGCGTTTTCCGGACGTAGCCCGCGTCGCCGTAGAGAACGGTTATCGCGCGCTCATCGCCCGCGAAACCGGTCACGGGCCAGCCGCAGAGCCTGTCGGAATACTGCATATCGGTTCTTTCATCCCGATCGTCACGTACGTTCCGATCCTGATCCTGCAGGTCCGGTTCCGGGCAAAGAAGATGCAGGAGGACTGAGAGAACAGCGAAGTAAGGCGGGACCTGTCCGGGACGGGTCCTGCCTCTTTTTTATGCTTCCTGCCGGTACTGGGCCTTGACGTAGTCGATAAAGATCTCTTCCACCGTCGGCAGCTGATGGCCTTTTCTCCACACGAACAGGTAATCGACTTCTTTGCCCGGCCCGGCGATCTCCCGGGAGACCAGGGAATCGTTCATAATGTAAGCCGTCTGCGGGAAGATACTGATGCCGATCCCCCGGCCGGCCAGGGCCGCGGCGTCCAGATAATTGTCCATTTCGCAGATGATGTACGGCGTGGTGTGGATCTCCCGAAACCAGCTCTGGATCTCTTCGATATGCGATTTCCGGCTCGGTACGATGAGCGGCTCGTTCACCAGGTCGCGGATATCCAGGCTCTGTTTCCGGCTGGCGGCCAGCGGATGGGAGCGGTTCATGAGCGCGACCATCTTTTCCTGCCCGACCTGGAAGCTGTTGAGCAGGAGTTGGTCGTAGGGGGCCGTGATCACGGCCAGGTCGATCAGGCCGCCGCGCATCTTTTCTATCAGGTCGTCGCTGTTCCCGTCCAGGATCCGGAAGCGCACGCCCGGGTGTTCGGCCAGAAAGCCCACGAACCATTCCGCGGCGATATCCGGCGCCATGCCTTCCACGAGGCCCACCGTCACGGTCCCGGTCATGCCCCTGCTTAAGGAAGTGATCTCCGCGGAGGCCTTTTCCGAAAGCTTTAAGATATCCTTGGCATGCTGATACAAGAGCTGGCCGGCGTCGGTCAGCTTCAGCTGCCTCTTCCCCCGGACGAACAGTTCCGTTCCGAGTTCTTCCTCCAGATTCTTCATCTGCGCGCTGAGCGGCGGCTGGCTGATCCGCAGGATCCGGGCCGCCCGTGTTATATTCAGCTCTTCGGCGACGGTCACGAAGTAGTTCAGCGTTCTCAGTTCCATCTTTCTGCCCTCTAATCATATATTCTTCGTATGGTAACAGCAATATTATATGTATTTTATTTTGTCCCGTCAAGGTGATACACTGCAAAGGTATTTTTTGTAAAAAGCGGCCCTCTCACAAAGACAGTTCGTGTGTCGGAGGAAAAACCAATGAAGTATATTTTCATAACAGGCGGCGTGGTTTCCGGTCTCGGGAAAGGAATCTGTGCCGCCTCTTTGGCGCGGCTTCTAAAGGCCCGCGGCATCCGGGTGCAGAATCAGAAGTTCGACCCGTATCTCAATGTGGACCCGGGGACGATGAGTCCTTATCAGCACGGAGAGGTCTTTGTGACGGACGACGGCGCGGAGACCGACCTGGACCTCGGACACTATGAACGCTTCGCGGACGAAGCCTTAAGCGCCGACTCCTCTGTCTCTTCCGGAAAAATCTACTGGAGCGTCCTGAACCGTGAACGGCAGGGCGGATATCTCGGTCACACCGTCCAGATCATTCCCCACATCACCGACGAGATCAAAAGAAATATTTACACGATGGCGGATAAAGGCGTCGATGTGGCGATCTGTGAGATCGGCGGGACGGTCGGCGATATCGAAAGCCAGCCGTATCTGGAAGCGATCCGTCAGGTCGCCGGCGAGCAGGGGAAAAACAATGTGCTGTTTATCCATGTGCCGCTGATCGTGGAGATCCCCGGGAGCCGGGAGCTCAAAAGCAAGCCGGTGCAGCACTCTGTGAAAGAACTGCAGGCGGCCGGCATCAAGCCGGATATCCTGATCTGCCGCACCGACCAGCCGATGACGGAGGATATCCGGGACAAGATCGCGCTGCTGTGCAGCCTGGACAAGGACGCCGTGATCCAGAGCCTGACGGCGGATACCATCTACGCGGTCCCGCTGATGCTGGAGGAGGAAGAGCTGGCGCAGACGGTCTGCCGCCGGCTGGAGCTTCCGGACAGGGCCCCGGATCTGGAGGAATGGAAGGCCATGGTCGAACGGATCCGGACCGCGGACAGGACGCTGCGCGTCGCGCTGGTCGGAAAGTACGTCCAGCTGCACGACGCCTACCTCAGCATCGAAGAAGCCCTGCATCACGCGGCGGCGGCCTGCGGCGCGAAGGCGGAGATCCTCTGGATCGATTCGGAGACGGTGACGGAAGAGAATAAAGAGGAGATCCTCGGGGACTGTGACGGGATCCTGGTGCCCGGCGGCTTCGGCAGCCGGGGGATCGAGGGCATGATCGTGGCAGCCCGCTACGCCCGGGAAAAGCAGGTCCCCTATTTCGGGATCTGCCTGGGCATGCAGATCGCGGTGATCGAATTTGCCCGGCACGTCCTCGGTTTTGAAGACGCCAACTCCACGGAGTTTAACGAAGAAAGCACGCATCCGGTCATCGATCTGATGCCGGATCAGGTGAATATTACCGATAAAGGCGGGACCATGCGCCTGGGGAGCTATCCCTGCTGCATCGCGGCGAAAAGCCGGGCGGAAGAAGCCTACGGCGCTTCCTTCATCCGGGAGCGGCACCGCCACCGCTATGAATTCAACAACCTCTACCGGGAGGCCTTTGAGGAGAAGGGCATGCGGCTCTGCGGGCAGTCCCCGGACGGGAAGCTCGTGGAAATGATCGAGCTCGCCGAAGGCGAATGGTTTATCGGCGTGCAGTTCCATCCGGAATTTACCAGCCGGCCGAACCGGCCGCAGCCGCTGTTTAAAGCCTTTATGGAAGCACAGCTTCGGAGGTCGTCCGTATGAATCAGCTTGTGATCGTGATTGATTTCGGCGGGCAGTACAGCCAGCTGATCGCTCGGAAGATCAGAGAGTGCCATGTTTACTGCGAACTGCTTCCGTGGACGACGCCCGCGGAGCAGATCCTGGCCAAAAAGCCGATCGGCATCGTCTTTTCCGGCGGCCCGTCCAGCGTATATGAGGAGAATGCCCCGACGGTCGATCCGGCGCTGCTGCGGCAGGGGATCCCGGTGCTGGGCATCTGCTACGGCTGCCAGCTGATGGTACAGCTCCTGGGCGGGCGCGTCATGCCTGCCGGTCAGGATTCGGCCCGGGAATTCGGGCGGACGAAGACCCGGTACTCCCCGGATTCACCGCTGTTTCGGGATCTCCCGGCCGAGGGCGTCTGCTGGATGAGCCATGGTGATTATGCCACGGCCCTGCCGGAAGGCTTTGCCGTCTGCGCCGTGACGGAGCATTGTCCGAACGCCGCGGTCCAGGACCCGCAGAGAAAGCTGTACGGAGTGCAGTTCCATCCGGAGGTCCGCCATACCGAACACGGAAAAGAGATGATCGCGGCCTTCCTGAAAGAGGTCTGCGGCGCCGCGGGAGACTGGACCATGCAGGATTACTGCCAGCGGGCCGTGCGGGAGATCCGGGAGAAGGTCGGGGACGGAAAAGTCCTTCTGGCGCTCTCCGGCGGGGTGGACTCCGCCGTGGCGGCGGCGCTGATCGACCGCGCCGTCGGAAAGCGGCTGACCTGCGTGTATGTAGATCACGGCCTGATGCGGAAAGGGGAGAGCGAGGAGATCGAAGCCTGCTATTCCGTGTATCAGCTCCGTTTTATCCGGGTGAACGCCCAGGAACGGTTCCTGGAGAAGCTGAAAGGCGTGACGGAACCCGAAAAGAAGCGGCAGATCATCGGAAGCGAGTTTATCCGGGTCTTCAGCGAGACGGCCGGGGCCGCCGGGGCGATGGATTACCTGGCCCAGGGCACGATCTATCCGGACGTGATCGAATCCGGCGCCGCCGGCGGGCACACGATCAAGAGCCACCACAACGTCGGCGGGCTCCCGAAGGAAATCGGCTTCCGAGGCATTATCGAACCGCTGCGGGTCCTTTTCAAGGATGAAGTGAGAGCGCTCGGGCGGGAGCTGGGACTCCCGGAGGTGATCGTCGGCCGCCAGCCGTTCCCGGGGCCGGGCCTGGCCGTCCGCGTGATCGGGGAGATCACGCAGGAAAAGCTTGACCTGCTCCGGGAAGCGGACGCCATCTTCCGTGAGGAGATGCAAAGAGGCGGTTTCGCCTCTTCCGCGGATCAGTACTTTGCCGTGCTGACCAATGTGGAGACCGTCGGTGTGATGGGCGACCAGCGCACGTATCAGAGGACGGTGGCGCTTCGGGCCGTCTGTACCGAAGATTTTATGACCGCAGATTTTGCCAGGATCCCCTATGAGATCCTGGCGGAGACTTCCCGGCGGATCGTGAATGAAGTCCCCGGGATCAACCGTGTCGTTTACGATATTACATCCAAACCGCCGGCCACGGTGGAATACGAATAAAAAGGAGGACCGACCATGAGTGAAAGAATCACGGAAAACGAACGCTTTGGAACCAACCTGTTTCATGAAAATGTCATGAAAAAATATATTTCGGGAGAATCGCTGGAAGTGTGGCGCGAGTGTGTCCGCACCCGGACCGTGCTGCCCGAAAAGATCGCGGCGGATATCGCGGATGGTATGAAGCGCTGGGCCCTGGAAAAAGGCGCGACGCATTATACGCACTGGTTTCAGCCGCTGACCGGCGAGACCGCCGAGAAGCATGAGGGCTTCCTGATCCCGGACGGCCGGGACGGATACCGGATGGAATTTTCCCGCAAGGAGCTGCTGCGCGGGGAGCCGGACGCCTCCTCCTTCCCCTCCGGCGGACTGCGCTCTACCTTTGAGGCCAGAGGCTACAGCGCCTGGGACCCGACTTCGTATGCGTTCATCAAAGATAAAGTACTCTGCATTCCCACGGTATTCTGTGCGTATTCCGGGGAAGTCCTGGATAAAAAGACGCCGCTGCTGCGTTCCTGCGAAGCCTTAAACCGCCAGGCGGTCCGGATCCTCCGGCTTCTGGGTGATGAAAAAACGGAAGGCGTGCAGGTCAATGTCGGCGCGGAGCAGGAGTATTTCCTGATCCCGAAGGCCCTGTTCCAGAAGCGGGAAGACCTGCGGCTCTGCGGGCGGACGCTCTTCGGCGCCGACGCCCCGAAAAAGCAGGAGCTGGAGGATCACTATTACGGCGCCATCAAGCCGCAGATCACGGCCTTCATGCAGGATCTGAACGAGGAACTCTGGAAGCTGGGCATCTGCGCCAAGACGGAGCACAATGAGGTCGCGCCGGCCCAGTATGAGATGGCCCCGTTCTTTACCGACGCCAACACCGCGAACGACCAGAACCAGCTGACCATGGAGATCATGAAGCGGGTCGCGGAAAAGCACGACCTGGTCTGCCTGCTTCACGAAAAGCCCTTTGCGGGCATCAACGGCTCCGGCAAGCATGTAAACTGGTCCGTTTCGACCGATAAGGGGGAAAATCTGTTTTCCCCGGGGACGACGCCCGCGGACAATACCCGTTTCCTGCTGTTTTTGGCCGCGTTCCTGAAGGGCGTTGACGAGTACGCGGAGCTGCTGCGCTGCTCGGCTGCCTATGCGGGCAACGATCACCGCCTGGGCGGGCAGGAAGCGCCGCCGGCCATCATCTCGGTCTTTGTGGGAACGGAACTGGAAAGAGTGATCGACTCCATCATCCGGGAAGAGCCCTATGTGGACCGGGGCGATCATTATCTGACGGTCGGCAAGGATATCCTGCTGCAGCTGTCAAAGGACAACACGGACCGCAACCGGACCTCGCCCGTCGCCTTCACCGGCAACAAGTTCGAGTTCCGCATGCCCGGCTCCAGCCAGTCCATCGCGTCGCCGGTCACGTATCTGAATACGATCCTGGCACAGGAATTGAAGGAGATCTCGGATTCTCTGGAGGGCTGCGAGGACCGGCTGCAGGCGGTCAAGGCACTGATCCGGGATATGTTCCGGGACCACAAACGGATCCTGTTCAACGGCAACGGCTACGATCAGGCCTGGATCGATGAGGCGCAGGCACGCGGCATCAAGAATCTGCGGAACACGGCGGAGACGATCCCGGAATACAACAGCGAGAAGAATGTCAGGCTCCTGACGGAGAACGGGATCTACAGCCGGGAGGAGATCGAGTCCCGCAATGAGATCCATCAGGAAAAATACTGCGGGATCACGATCATTGAAGCCCGCACGATGCTGGAAATGATCCGGAAGGGGATCTTCGGCGCGCTCAGCGCGTATCTCGCTTCCCTGTCCGGGGACTTTGATTTTGAGAAGAAGCTGTCCAAAAAGGCCGGATCGCTCGGGAATGCGCTGCTGCAGGAGATGACGAAGCTGGAGGAAGCGGTGCAGGAGGCGGAAGCCGCGGAGCCGAAGAAGAAGCTGAAGATCGCCAGCGAGGAGATCGTGGCGCGGATGGCGGACTGCCGGAAGATCATTGACCAGCTGGAAAAGATCGTGGACGAGCGCTTCTGGCCGTACCCGAACTATACGCAGCTGCTGTTTACCATCTGATGGCGGATGGCAGCGAGGAAAAGCCTCACCGCAGGTGGTCGGGGAACGGCGCGCTACAGTCTTTGCAGCAGCCATTCCCCGGCCGCCTGCGCGGCTTTATCCGCGTGGCGGTCAAAATCGTGGGAATCACCGGGGATGATGACCAGCTGCGCGCCTTTATACCGCTGCGCCGCCCGGACGGAGACCTCGGCCGGGACGATCTCATCCGCTTCCCCGTGAATAAAAAGGACCGGGCCTTCGTATTTTTCGGCGTCCTCCGCGTGGATCAGCTGCGCGGTGCGGACGTAGTTGCCGCTTAACGGGCCGTCCGAGAACTCGAATTCTTCCGGCACCCGGCCCGGATCGAAGATCAGGCCGAAGAGGGCGCCTTTTCTGGCGCGCGCGGGGATCGTAAGCGCCGGAGCCAGCGCGATCACGCCGTCGGTGCGGTCGCGCTCCATCGCGGCGGCCAGCAGCACGGCCAGTCCGCCCTGCGAATGCCCGCAGAGGAAGAGCCTGGAAAAAGCGCGCTGCCCCCGGGCATAGTCGATCAGCTTTATTATATTGGAGATCCATTTGAAAACCGTGTGGTCCCGGAAGGCGCCGCCGCTCGCGCCGTGGCCGTAGAGATCCGCGCGGAGCGTGGCAAAGCCGAGCTCACCCAGCTTCCGGGAGAGGGTAACGAGCTGTGCCTCCTCCCGGTTCCCGGTGAGCCCATGGATAATAATCACGAGCGGATGCTTTTCTCGCCCGTCTTCGGGGATCTCCAGGCTGAAATCCAGCGCGATGCCGTCGTCATAGATCACCATGGCATGTTCCTCCTGATAATTTTCCTGTTCCAGCCGCGCCGTCCGCGCAGCTTTTCGTTACCAGCATAGCATAAAGACCCGGAAGCCACAATCGGAAGCGGATATTGAAACATTGAAAAAAGCCGGCGGTCTGTGTTATGATAAGGCGCGAAAGGAGCGCGTATGAAACTGTTGGAATATTCCATGCTGGCTGTTTTCTTCCTGTCTGCGGGGATCCATTTATATGCTTCGCTGAAGCAGGATAAGCCGCTGCGGAACAAGACGAAACCGTTCATCCTGCTGGCCCTGCTCGGCTTTTACCTGAGCACGGCCGATCCGGTCCTGCCGACGGTGGTCCTGGCCCTGATCTTTTCCTGGCTCGGCGACGTGCTCCTCATCCCGAAGGGAATCAAATGGTTCACGGCCGGCGGGATCGCCTTCATGGTCAGCCATGTGTTCTTCATCCTCAGCTACGCGGCGCACGTGGATTTTGCGGCGATCCCCGCTTTGGTCATCGTCCTGCTGCTCCTTTTCTTTGTCGCGGCGTCGCTGATCATTTTCAAATTCCTGCGCCCGCACCTGCCGAAGGGGCTGTTTTATCCGATGCTCCTCTACCTCATCCTCAACGGGCTGATGAACTGCTTCGCATGGTTCCGCGCCATGACCATCGGCGGGGCAGCGGGACTGATCACCGCGGTCGGCGCGCTGCTGTTCTTTATCTCCGATTGTTCGCTCTTCTTCGTGCGCTTCCATAAAAACAGCCCGCTGAAGACGCATTTCCTGGTCATGCTGACCTATTCGCTCGGGGAATTCCTGATCGTCCTGGGCCTGATCATGGGGTAAAACGAATCCAAAAAAGACACCAAAAAAAGGAGCTCGGATGAGCTCCTTTTTCCGGTGAAAAACGTCTTATTCCCAATACGGCAAAACGGTTCCGACGCCTTCTTCCAGTGCTTTCTTGTAGCAGCGGGTCGTGACGGCGATATCCAGAATGCCCGTGCCGACGGCGTTGAAGTAGATGATCTCCTCATCGTTTTCACGGCCGGTCTTCTTGCCGCAGAGGATCTCGCCCAGCTGCGCATGGATGTCTTCGTCCTTGATCAGGCCGTCGCGGGCCATCAGGGAAACGGTGCTGACCAGGCGGTGCTTGATGGTCTCCCAGTTATCGACGACGATCTTATCCGCTTTCCGTACGCAGTCGTAGGTCACTTCGAAGTCGGCCATGTTCATGATCAGGGAGCCCTTCTTCAGCCAGCCGGAGTGGATGATCGGCTCATTCGCCAGCGTGACACAGACCGTGATATCGCTCTTGCGGACCGCTTCTTCGGGATCGTCGACCGGGACGAAGTTCACGTTCGGGTATTTGGCCTTGGACTCTTCGGCAAACAGCTCGGAACGATCCTTCATGATGTCATAGATGTAGACGGTCTCCAGGCTCGGCCGTACGATGAGGGCCGCTTCCAGCTGGGTCCGGCCCTGCGCGCCGGCGCCGCAGATGGTGAGGGCTTTCGCGTTCTCCACGCTCAGGAGCTTCATGGCGATGCCGCCGGAAGCACCGGTCCGCTTCGCGCTGACCGCGGTGCCGTCCGCGATGCAGACCGGAAGCTTGGTATCCGGGTCGTTCAGGACTACGGTCACGCTCGCGCGGGGGAGGCCCTTCTTGTAGTTCATGGGGCCGGAGCCGATCCACTTGATGCCGGCCATGTTGTACTCGCCGCCGATCATGCCGGGCATGGCATTGATACGGCCGTAGATGTTCTCATCTTCCGGCGTGCTGCCCCAGCGCATAACGCACTTCCCGGGCGCCAGCACGTCGCCCTGTTCCGTCAGAACGTAGGCTCTTTCCACATCGTGGATGGCGGCATTCATATCGCCGACACCGAGCTTTTCCATGTCTTTGTTGTTCAAAAACAGAAGATCAACACTCATTTTCGTCCTCCTTGCATAATACAATGCTCTACAGAAAATAATAGCATATATAAAATTTTTGGCAAGAATAATTTACGATTGTTTTGCCTTGCCGAGGTGCGGCAGCACGCTGTAGAGCGTGACGGAGACGATGACGAGAATGGAGCCGCAGATCGCGAGCAAGCCCATCTTCTCTCCGTAGATGATCGCCACGGGGATCGGGTTGAAGATCGGCTCGAGGCAGAGCAGAAGCGAAGCCTCCACGGATTCCACCTTTTTGATGCCGTTGGAAAAGCAGATATTGGCCAGGCCGAACTGGAAGATCGCAATGATCAGCAGCCAGAAGATGTTTTCCCGGGTCCAGGACAGCGTTTCGGTAAAGCAGAAGGGCAGCGCGATCAGGCAGCAGATGATGTTGCTGAGGATCGTCGTGTCCTGCGGATTGCAGTTCTCACCGTTCATGACAAGGATCTGCCCCGCAAAGGTAAAGCCGGAGCCGAGCGCCAGCAGATTCCCCAGGACGTGGGTAAAATCCAGATTGTCGAGGAAGGAGAGCACGCAGCCGGCAAAGACGGCGAAGGTGAGGATGACCTCCATGAACGTGGCTTTCCGGTGCCGGAAGAGGACGCAGTACAGGAAGACCAGGATCGGCGCGATGTACTGCAGCACGATCGCGGTCCCGGCGGTCGTCAGCTTGATCGCGATCACGTAAAGGATGCAGGTCCCGCTTAAGAGGATCGCGCCGAGCAGATTCGTTTTGTTGATCTGCAGCTTAAAGCTTCTCTTCACGGCAAAAAGCATGAGCAGAGAAACAAAGCTGCGGACGGCGACGATGGGCATCGGCCCCCAGGTGATGGATTTGACGCATACGCCGGCCAGGCCCCATAAAAGTGCGGCGGCAAGCAGCTGCAGACGTCCGATATTCTTTTGTCTTTGCTCCGATGCGGACATGGCTTTTCTCTCTTTCTGAAGGCAGGGGAACGGCTTCCCGAACGGGCTTTAGTCTATCACAATTCCCTGCCCGCGGCAAGCATTCTTCGATTGCTGAAATAAGGCAGAATATGTTATAATATCACGCGATTATATTATGGCATGAAAATGTTGGAAAGAAGGAAAAACGATGGAAAAAACCTATAAAGGCTGGCAGGAGTGGGAGACGCCCGGCGAGCAGAGAGAGTATACGGAGGAGACGCCGCTGCTGGCGGAAAACGGAGAGCTTCTGGCAGCCGGCTGGGCCCGACGCGGCCTGTTTCAGTACGACCGGAGCCTCGTAAAGCATAAATCGCGGCGCAAGGAGTGGGATTTTTACCAGATCTCGGACGGCGCGTTCATGGTGCAGATCAACTTTGCCAATATCTCGCTGGGCGGCTATGCCTCCGCGATGCTGGTGGATCTGAAAAATCATGAGATCCTGGCCAGCGCGATGTCGCCTTTCCTGGGCGGCGCGAACCGCTACGTGCTTCCCGCGCGGGGCGATGCGCCGAACACCGTGAATTTCAAGGTCGGCAAGGCGGGCTTTCTGGCGCAGACGGAGGAGACCTCCCGGCGCCTGCGCTTTAAGCTGGGGGACGTGAAGGCGGATTTCAGCATGGATATCCTGCCCGGACAGGAAAACATCACCACGGTCCTGCCCTTTGAAGGCTTTCCGGACCGGTATTTCATGACGACCAAGCAGAACTGCCTGCCCTGCGAAGGGGTGTTCAGGGCGCCCGGTATAGAACGGCACTTTTCCAAAGAAAACACCTTCTGCGTGATGGACTGGGGGCGGGTCTGTACGCCGTACAATCTGGTCTGGTACTGGGGGAACGGCTCGGCCTGGCTCACGGAGGAGGACGGCTCGAAGCACCTGTTCGGCTTTGAGATCACCTGGGGCATCGGCGACGAATCCCACGCCACGGAGACCTGCCTCTTCTATGACGGCAAGGCACACAAGATCGGCCCGGTGGACGTGGAGACCTTCCCCAAGCCGGACGGATACGAAAAGCCCTGGAAGTTTCTCTCCCGGGACGGGCGGTTTGATCTGACCATGCAGCCATTCTATGATCATCATTCGGATCTTAACATCGGCGTCATGCGCATGCACTCGCACCAGGTCCACGGCCTCTGGAGCGGGACCGCCGTGCTGGATGACGGCAGGATTCTCACAATAAAAGATATGTACGCCTTCTGCGAATACGTGGAAAACCGCTGGTAAGCCCCGATTCTCGCTTTCTGTCCTTCCTTTTTGGGGAAAAACTGCTACAGTGAAGACACAGTCGGACAAAAAGACCGAAAGGAGGCGGCATGGAACCGAAGCAGATGGGGCTTTTTATCAGGAGCCTGCGGAAAGAAAAAGCGCTCACCCAGGAACAGCTGGCGGAAGCGCTGTACGTCTCCGGCAAGACGGTTTCACGCTGGGAGACCGGAAACACGCTTCCCGATCTGATGATGCTGCAGAACATCGCCGACTTTTTCGAAGTGGATATCCGCGAACTGATCGACGGCCGGCGCTTCCCGGAAGACAGACAGAGCGGGGAGCTTTCGGAGGAAAGGGAGACGATACAGAAGATGACCGAATACAGCAGCAGCAAGGAAAAACGGATCTCCCGCAGAATGTGGCTGGTCTTCGGGATGATCGTGATCGGCGCCCTTGCCGCGGCGGCGGTCATCACGCTGAAAAAGAAGAACGAAGCGCTGGACCGGGAGCAGCAGCGGGAGATCGTCGGGGAAGCGGTGCATTATACCCGCCTGGAAAAAGACGGGAAAGAAAGCACGGAGATCTATCTGATCGGGACAGACGGCCGGGCGTACCGGATCCTTGTTACCGCGGATACCGAGATGGATCCGCTGGTTCAAAAATCGATCGAAACGCAGGATAAAGGCTTTATCATGCGGGCCGATCTTGCGTTTACGGAGCGGGAAAGAAAAGCGGCGGAAAAAGACGGCGGGCAGTATGTCTATCCCGTAAAGGCGGTGGAAGCGATGATCACCAATTATCTGACGGAAGCCTTCTGGCCGGAGTATATTCCCGGAACCGATCCGGACTGGACCCTGGACCCGTCCGAAAGCAAGCCGCCGGCGGAGGCGAAAGAGAGCAGAAAACCGCTGCAGGAGCTGCGGGAGGGTTACACCGCGGCGCAGGCGGAACGGGACGGCTGCATCGTCATGGACGGCTTCGAGCTGCTGCACGGAGAGCAGCGCTGGCTGGAATTTCTGGAACAGACCCGGGAAGGAACGCCCTGCCTTATCCGGATCTATCAGGGATATACGGAATCCGGCGGGCAATCGGTATACTTCCTGCGGGAGCTGGAATACACCGGAGAGAAATACACCCTTTCCTTCTATGATAAAAGTGGCGATACCGGCGAATGGTTCTTCAGCCAGGAAAGCTACCGGTATCTGCTGGAAGAACAGAACGGACGGTATGAGATAAAAATGCGGAATTATCTGCTGGCGGATCATCCGGAAGCCGGGTATCAGGAATATACCTCCCGTCTCTTAAGCTCAAGCTGGCCGGTACCGGATCCGGAAGGAAAGTACACGCACTGCACCGTGCTTCTGAGCTGGGATATTTCCGACAATCCGGAGCTGGAAACCTCGATGTACGGGGTGGAGATGGCGGATATCGACGGAGACGGCCGCATGGAGAAGTGCTTCCTGGGACGCGGCCGGACCTCCGGGGTCTTCACATTTACCCTGACGGTTTATAAATGGGAAGGGGGACTCCTTTCCCACCGCGGCTACCGCACGCCGTTTATGGAACTGGGGTTTATCCGGGATGAAACCGGGAATCTTTGTGTGCAGGGCGTGGAATCGCAGACTGCGGGGAAGCCGGAGCACCTCTACCGCATCGTGATCCGGGACGGACAGGCGGATCTCGAAGAAAACGGCCAATATCTGGAAGCTTATTGATCTTTATTGAAATTCTTGTGATATAATAAGAGCTGGCCGCGAAAGGCGGCGAGCTCTTTTTTCGGAGGATTCTTTTATGACCATAAAAGAACTGAAGATCGGACAAAGCGCAGTGATCACGGAGGTGGGCGGCGAAGGCGCCCTGCGGCAGCACTTCCTGGATATGGGCATGATCCCGGGCACCGTGGTGACCCTGGTGAAATTCGCGCCGCTCGGAGACCCCATGGAGCTCATGCTCCACGGGTACGAGCTGACCCTGCGCCTTGCGGACGCGGAGAAAGTCTCCGTGGAAGTCCTCCCGGAAAAGAAAAAAGAAGAATCCGTCCCGAAAAAGGCGAAGAAGGCGGAGCACCCCGGCCTCGGCGAAGGCGGGCGCTTCCATCCGAAGGGCTCCGGGGATCCGGTCCCGGATGATACGCTGCTGACCTTCGCGCTGGTCGGGAACCAGAACAGCGGCAAGACGACGCTGTTCAATCAGCTGACCGGTTCCAATCAGCACGTGGGTAACTTCCCCGGGGTCACCGTCAGCCGGAAGGACGGCGCGATCCGCGGCTATCCGAACACCCGGGTCACGGACCTGCCCGGCATTTACTCCATGTCGCCGTATTCGAGCGAGGAGCTGGTGTCCCGCAGCTTCGTGCTGGATGAAAAGCCGAAGGCCATCATCAACATCGTGGACGCGATGAATATCGAGCGGAACCTCTATCTTACCATGCAGCTTCTGGAGATGGGGATCCCCACGGTCGTGGCCCTCAACATGATGGACGAGGTCTCGGCCAACGGCGGCTCCGTGGACATCAACCGCATGGAGGCGATGCTGGGCGTGCCCGTGGTCCCCATCTCCGCGGCAAAAAATGAAGGCGTGGCCGAGCTGGTGGAGCACGCGGTGCATATCGCGTATTATCAGGAAAAGCCGCTGCGGCAGGACTTCTGTGACGAGAAGGATCACGGCGGCGCGGTCCACCGCGCCCTGCACGGGATCATCCATCTGATCGGGGACCACGCGAAACGGACCGGCCTGCCCGTGCGCTTTGCGGCCTCGAAGGTGATCGAAGGAGACGAGCTGGTCCTGCAGCAGCTGGGACTGGATCAGAACGAAAAGGAAATGCTGGAGCATATCATCCTCCAGATGGAGGCCGAGCGCGGGCTGGACCGCAGCGCCGCCATGGCGGATATGCGCTTTGCCTATATCGGAAAGGTCTGCGAGGAGACCGTAAAGAAGCCGGCGGAGAGCCGGGAACGGATCCGCAGCGAGCGGATCGACCGCGTCCTGACCGGGAAATACACGGCGATCCCGATGTTTATCCTGATCATGGGACTGGTCTTTTTCCTGACCTTCAATGTGATCGGGGCCTGGCTCCAGGATCTGCTGGCGGGCGGGATCGAAGCCCTGACACAGGCCGTGGACGCGGCATTAAGCGCGGCCGGGATCAATCCCGCGATCCATGACCTGATCACGAAGGGGATCTTTACCGGGGTCGGAAGCGTGCTCAGCTTCCTGCCGATCATCGTGACCCTTTTCTTCTTCCTCTCGCTTCTCGAGGACAGCGGATACATCGCCCGCGTGGCCTTCTTCATGGATAAGCTGCTGCGGAAGATCGGCCTGTCCGGGCGCAGCATCGTCCCGCTCCTGATCGGCTTCGGCTGTACGGTCCCGGCGGTCATGTCCACCCGGACCCTGCCCAGTGAGCGCGACCGGAAAATGACGATCCTCCTCACCCCGTTCATGAGCTGCACGGCAAAGCTCCCCATCTACGGCTTTTTCGTGCAGACCTTCTTCCCGCAGTACAGCGGGCTGATCATGGTCGGCCTGTACGTGCTGGGGATCCTCCTCGGGATCCTGGCCGCCCTTCTGTACCGGAAGACGCTTTTCCGCGGGGAAGCGGCCCCGTTCGTGATGGAACTGCCGAACTACCGTATGCCCGGCGCCCGGAACGTAGCGCAGCTCCTCTGGGAAAAAGCCAAAGACTTTCTGCAGCGGGCCTTCTCCATCATCCTGATCGCGACCGTCGTCGTCTGGTTCCTGCAGAGCTTCGATCTGCACCTGAATCTGGTGGAGAATTCAGCCGGCAGCATTCTGGCGAAAGTGGCCGGGTTCATCGCGCCGGTCCTTGCCCCGCTGGGGCTCGGGGACTGGCGGATCGCGACCTCCCTCATCAGCGGCTTCCTGGCCAAGGAGAGCGTCGTTTCGACCATGAATATTCTTTTCGGCAGCGGGATCACCGCGATCCTCGCTCCGACGGCAGCGGCCTCGCTGCTGGTGTTTACCCTGCTGTATACGCCCTGTGTGGCGGCCATCGCCTCGATCCGGCGGGAACTGGGGCACAAATATGCGGCGGGCGTGGTCCTGTGGCAGTGCGGGATTGCCTGGCTGGCGGCGCTTCTGGTGCGCGGGATCGGCCTTCTTCTGGGAGGTGCGTAATGGGCCCGCTGGATATCGTTTTGGTCGTATTGCTGGCTGCTGTCATCGTACTCGCGCTGCGGCATACTCTGAAAAAGAAAAAACAGGGCGGCTGCGGATGCGGCTGCGCAGGCTGTGACGGATGCGAAAAGGCCGGCATCAGCCGGCCCGAAGAAGAACGTATTTCGAAGGGATAGCCTATTTTTCGTAAATCCTGCGGTCCAGCTGCCCTTCGGAAGCCGCGACCGCAAGGGTCACCGCGGTATCGCCGATCACGTTATTCGTGATACGGAACATGGACAGCAGGGAATCGATGCCGAGCACGATCGTGGCGAGTTCCGCCGGCAGGCCCATGGTGACCACGATCGTCGTCAGGCAGATGTAAGCGCTTCCGGCTACGCCCGGCGCGCCGACGGTGACAAGGACCGCGGTCAGGATCACCGTCAGGATCAGGCCCGGGGTAATCGCGATTCCGTACATTTTGGCCAGCAGGAGGCCCTGAAATACGATACTGAAACAGCCGCCGTCCATATTGATGGTGGAGCCGATCGGGATCGAGAACGCACAGAGCTGGGGGGAGACCCCCAGTTTTTTCGTGCAGAAATCCATGGTGAAGGGAATGCAGGCGTTGCTGCTGTTTAACGTAAAGGGCACCGTCACGAAGGAAGCGGCCTTCCGGTAGAACGGTCGGGGAGAAACGCGGCCGCCCAGGCGGATCATAAGGCCGTAGATCAGCATCATGGCAAGCACGCCCAGCACATGCCCCAGCAGGATGTAGATCAGCGCGGAGAGTGTGGAGAGGCCGACTTTGAGGATCAGCGAAGTGACCGCCACGAAGGCGATAAGCGGCAGGAAGCGTACGATCAGGCTGACGACGCGGACGCAGAGCAGATCCGCCTCGATAACGATGCGGCGGATCGAAGCGATCTTTTCCCCCAGCGCGCTCATGGCAATGCCGAAAATGATCGCCACGAAAAGCACCTGCAGCATATTCATCTGGAGGACCGGGGAGACCAGATCGGAGGGCACGATCCCGGTCAGCAGGGAGAGGATATCGATATCCATGGGCGTGCCGCCCGCGGCGGCTGAAAGATCAGCCGGCAGCGGCGGAACGCTTCCGTGGAAAAACAGATAGAAAAGCCCGACGCCCAGCCCGGCTGCGGCGAGGGAGGTCAGAAAATAGGAGAGCAGGATCCTGCCGCCGGCCTTCCCGAGCTGCCGGGTATTCGTCATATGGGAAAGGCTCGCCGTGACGGAGAAAAAGACGAGCGGGGCGACCATCATTTTCAGCGCGTTCAGGAAGACCGCGCGGATATTCAGGAGGATCTTGCTGTTGATGAAGTTCTGAACACTCTCCGGCGCCAGCCATCTCAGCAGCAGGCCGACAAGGATCCCGAGCAGCATCGCCGCCAGAGTGAAGCGGATCTGGCGGTTCGCGGCGGCGTGGATCTGGATATAAACATGATCGGCGCCCCTTCTGCGGGAATAGCTTAGGCGGCTGCGGTTGGCCCGGAGGATACGCTCGCGGAAGATATCCTGGTCATCGTCCTCGGGGAAAGGGGATTCCTCCAGCGGATTAAAGGCTTCCCCGGCCCGGAAAAGGTGAAAGCTGATATCCCCCAGGTTTTTTTGGACCTCCAGGGAAAGCGGCGCTTCTTCTTTTTCAAAGAAGCGGCTGCTGATCTCTTCGGCCAGCATGATGGCGCTGAGGATCTCCCGCCGGTCGGCTTTGGTCTGCGAAAGCTTCCGCTCCAGGGTATGGGAAACTTCTTCAAAGTTCTCTCTTGTCAGGGTACAGGTCTCGCTGAACACACGCATGATCGGCCTCTTCTTTACGGAATGATGTCTGAATGACAAAGGCTATGGTACGCGCTGACAGAGAAAAAATCAAGAGGAAACAGAGCGGGATACTTTCGGGAGCGTCCGCGATTCCCTCCAAACGAATACTTGTTTCCTTCTGCTTTTCAATAAACTATTTCATATTTTTCCCACAGAAATGTTTTGTCAGAATTATGGGATGCCACATCATAGTTCCCCAAAACATATCCAATCCGCGCGTTTATACTGGGGATATTTATCATCGTCGCTTCCACACCTCCAAGATAAACGTTTTAAATTTTATTATCACGTGCAATGCCCCAATAGATATAGAGTCGGGTTTTTGCTTTGTTTATGGATTCTATATCATCTTCGCGGTCTGAAACTGTTTTGGTCTCCAGCGAAAACGAATGCCACATACCGCTCCAGTTATCATCGCTATCCCAGGGAAAATAACCGGACAAATAGCACTGAATTTTAAAAAGGGTCTTTCTGAGTAATGCAATACCGATTTGTTTGAGATCAGCAGGATCTTCTGCATTGTTTATACTATAAAAAATTATAGTCCATTCATTATTGGTTGTATCTCGATTTTCGTAGAGGATATTTATATTCTTTTCCTTATCAATTACAGTGCGCAAATAATCACTGGCTGCAGTGTTGTCAATGACTTCAAGCCACACCAATATGCTGAAACAAGTCAAGCAACCTAAGATAATAAAAATAATACTCAGCGTTTATATTGTTTTCATGGCGAGTTTATACCAGTACCTGCCAAAGGTGCGCGCCTAAGGTTTTACTCTTCACGAACAATGAGCAAAGCCAGTAAAGCAAATAAATCCTTTGCGTCCAACGCCATCGAAAGCCTCAATGCCACTTATCGCAAGCTAAACCGTCAAAGAAGCGTTTTCCCGAGTGATCAGGCTCTTCTTAAAGCATTATACCTATCCACTTTTGAAGTGACCAAGAAATGGACCATGCCACTCAGAAACTGGGGAAGAGTCTATGGTGAGCTTCAGATTATGTATGAAGGAAGACTTCCAGAATAAAAATATGAGCTTCAGTCCTACTTGGGCTGAAGCTCCTTTGTGCGATTATCTTCCAAATATAACTCACTATCACATTATCCCGACAAACGGGATTTATCATTTCCCTTTCCTGACATAAATAAGCAAAAAATTCAGAATGTCGTACAAACCTCTATCCAAAAACTCCTTATCTCTTACACCGTATTCATGCCCCGATTCAAACCATTCCTGCCATGCTATGTCATAACACTCTGCTTCTTTGACATCGATCCTGCAGCGATCACCGCATTCTTTGATTAACAGGCTCTCCCACCATGTAGCGGTTTTAAAGAGCTCTGAATCGTCACCTTCAGCCCATGTTTCAAATAGCTGCTTTAGCTCACCCTGCGGTCTCTCTTTCAATCCAGGGATGGCAATCATCACATAACCGTTCTCCTTGACAAATGGCAGGATCTTCTCTGCAAATACGCCTTCCTTACATCCAAAATAATGGTAAGAGTCCACGCTGACAATGCTATCAAAATAGTCTTCGGCAAAAGGCATATCCATTGCATCACCATGAATCGGTATGATCTTATCCACCAGCCCATTGGCCGTTATTCTTTTATAGTTTTCAGTTGCAGAAACCCAAAGATCAAACGCATAAACGTGCTTAGCATCTGTTTCATTGGCAATAAATAGCGATGTTAATGCAAATCCGCATCCCAAATCCAAAGTGCGATCAAATTTCACATCTTCAGGGCATCTTCTGATCAATTCATCAAGTAGCCTAAAAGAATTCGGCCCCATCAAGTATTCCTTTGTAAAGTATTTCTTATACTTTTCTATACTCCCCATACACTTCACCCTCCATAGCGAGTTTTACTGAAATATAATTATATACAAATTTTATCATAATTCTTGACAAAATCAATGGGATTAGGTATAGTCAAAACGAGCTGGACAACGGTAATCTTACCGCCATACAGCTCGTCAATTATCTTAGGATATCTTATTTACAGAAAAACTTTCACACACTCTAAGCCAAAAACCCTATTGCCGAGAGGCAGAAAATAAGGAAGATTAAAAATCGTTTGGGTTTCATCAATATCTATATTTTCTATGATGCGGAATCAGCCTCCCCATTTAAGTAGTTCTCGGGGAGATTATTGCTTTTATTCATCAAAATATTCCAACCACTATTATTATCTTGAAGCAATACCATTCCTTCTGCCCCACAGAGATGCGATAAAGCTGTTTTAATCTTCCAATGCAGAAGAATGAGGTTTTCTTGGACTTTTACCCCTTCCAAGATCTCATATTTAGCACAATTAGTTTCTGAAAGAAATCCGTAATAATAATCGGTTTCCTCTAGATAGTCCAAGCGAAATCCGATCTTATTGGTAGAAGAAAGGGGAATACCAAGGTATTTTATCAATTGTTCATCTAAATATGACGCCTTAACTTTGAACACATCAATTTCCGGCATTCGATTTTTCCAGTGAGGAAACTTTGTTTCAAGGAGGGCAATCTCTTTCTCTGTGAGAACCATGATGCTTTCTCCGCCGATGGAGGCGTCGCTTAATAAAGGATACAAATTGATATCTGCCGGGTCAGAATAATTTGAAAGTAAAAAATGA
Source organism: Lachnospiraceae bacterium (assembly GCA_017394885.1). Classification (GTDB taxonomy): domain Bacteria; phylum Bacillota; class Clostridia; order Lachnospirales; family Lachnospiraceae; genus UBA6987. The sequence continues at coordinate 56,718 of JAFPWO010000015.1, forward strand.
TTGGAAAAATCCGGAAGGAAAAACAAATTCCAGTCTTCCAACTCTTTTTCACTCAGAGAATCGTAGCCGGCGGAAGCTTTTTGATAAATGCCCAGATCCCATAGTTTTTGTATGATCCGCTGTACGTCCACAGGTACAGAATTGCTGTTATCCGGGATGCCTGCATGGCAGGCGGTTAGTCCGATCAGTGCTATTATTAGCCCTATAAGAAACCTGTTGCATTTCATAAAAAACCTCACTCTATTTCTGGTTCTTCAAATCCGTCTGGAAGAACTGGGGAAGATGTTACTGCACCACATACAGAGCAAATATATTGTGATGATTGCAATACCCATGAATGCGGAGCCTGTGAAAACTCGTTTTCACATACTTTACAGACGTTATAATGATAACGATTATTATATGTCATTGCTTAACAACAGAACAAGCAACATCCCCACGACAATAAGCTTCTTCATAAATGGTCCTCCTTTGCTTGAAAAAATCTCTTTTTTTCAGGTCTTTATTATATAAACAGTTCAGAAGGACATTTTTGGACAAGTGTAAAAGTTGATTGAGTTGATCGACGTAAACACGCAAACAAACACGCAAACACGAAAACACGCAAAGGGTGAATTGCTAAGATCTCGTATGCTTACGGATTACTGCGATAATACTATGTCAATTCACTCTTTTCAGGTTGGAAATAAAGAGCTGTAATTCCTCTGTTGTTAAGTAACAGTCGACCGTGACGATAATCCGATCCTCATCCTCAAACCACCAGAGTGTATGATCTTCTTCCCCCAGAAAGTAGTGTTCTATTGTTTTTCCGTCCCAGATGACAGTTTCATGAGTATAGTCTTCCAGATCGCTGACGGTCATATTGCTTCCTTCGTGTACAATTCCCACGCCAAAAAGTATCAGTTTGCTTTCATCCTGATTTTGGTACAGATAATCGTATGAAATATCCGGAACTTCCTCATACTGCACCAGTTCCACTCCGTCCGGAAGCCACCCCGGTTCTATTTTGGGGATCGTATACGCATCGTCCAGTTCTCCGCGAAATATATACGCAATTCCTCCCTCGAACAACTGTTTTGTCCAGCGGCTTACGGCAGCCCGGGCTTCTTTACTGAAGACCATGGTTAACGAGAAGGAGACGAGAAGAAAAATAAAACAGGCAGCGGCGATTCGGCCGACTGTTTTTCGGGCCTGCCGTTTTCTGATGCGTATATATACGTTTTCCATCTTCCGGTCGAGTTCCTGAAAAGAGTAGTCTTCCGAAGTGTCGCTCTGGGATATCGGCTCCTGGTCAACATAAGCTTCGAGAGCGCTTCGAATCTCGGCATCCATTTCTTTTTTATGCTTCATCGAAATCTCCTTTCAGCGCCCCGTATAAGCGTTTCTTCGCTCTTTGCAGCATCTTGCTGACAGCCGCCGTTTTTTTCTCCAGCATCCCGGCGATCTCCGCGGCGGAATAACCATAAATGATGTTTAATACCAAGACATCCCGGATTTCCGGATTGAGTTTTTCCAGCTCACGGGTTATGGCATCGGTTTTTTCAAATGCCTTATAATCATCCCGGCCTGATCGATAGTGAAAAGCCTGGTCTGAATCCTGAAAATCAACGGGCTCTTCCCGCTTTCGCTTTTCCAACTCATTCAGACATCGGTTTTTCAGGACGATAAGGCAAAGATTTTTTGTTCGCTGACTGTGAACATCCTGTACCAGATCCATGCGGCACATAATACGGTACAAGGCTTCCTGGACCTGATCTTCACAGTCTGCCTGATCGGAAAAGAAAGTATGTGCCATTTGCATCATACAATCCCGCCAGGTCAGATATAATTCTTTGAAGCGTTCATCATCCCGCTTTCCGGGTTTCATGATAGTACTTTTCCTCCCGAACAGGCAGTCATTATTACTATCATATCAGAAACGAGGCATGCTGTAAATGAACCTCATACTATTGTATAAACAGCTGAAAACAGGAAAATTGGACAGGCGGCTGTTTTGTGGTATAATAAAAACAGGACATGGATAAAGTGTCCGGAAACAGGGCTCTGCTGCTGGGAGAAAGGGAGGGGCTATGTCGAAAAATGTAAGAAAAATCTGCCTGTGGGCCGTGGGGATCGCGCTGTTCGTGGTGCTCTCGATGTGCCTGCAGGTTCCGGTATTTGAGAATTATTATCTGTGTCTGGGCTATATCGTGATGGCGGTATACTGCTATTCCTTCGGGACGCCTGGCGGGACCGTGGTCGGGGTGCTGGGCACGGTGCTTTACTGCGTGGTCATCAGCGGCCTGCGCGGCATGCCGGGCTGGGCGCTCGGGAATATCGTGATCGGGATCCTGCTGGGAAGGGCTTTTTCGCTGACGGCGCCGATGAAGCGCGGCGAACGGATGGCGGTCTGTGCGGTCGTCATTATCGCTGCCTGCGCAGCCGGGATCCTGGGCGTCAAGTCGCTGACGGAAAAGATCCTGTATGCCCAGCCCTTCCTGCTGCGGGTCGGCAAAAATATGACCGCCTTCATCGCGGATGCGGCGGTCCTGATCCTGAGTCTGCCGATCTGTGAGGTTTTGGCCAGGCCGGCCGCGAACCTCTTCCCGGAGCTGGCGGTGAGGCGGTAGAGAACAGGAGAGGGAAAATCACTTCTCCAGATTTGTCGGGGCGTCGTGCCGCTCCAGCCGTGTCTTGGAGAAGGCGAAGCGCTGACTGCCGTAGAGGCTGCAATAGCCGGAAAGAACAAAGGACAGCGCAACGGTGACCGCAAAGTACGGAAGCCCCTCTCCGTGGAACATCTCCATGGCGATGAGCAGCGCGGCAATGGGACAGTTCGTTGCGCCGGCAAAGAGGGCGATCATGCCGCAGGCAGCCGAAAGCGAGACGGGAAAACCGGTAAGGGACCCGAAAAGCGCGCCGAAGCAGGCGCCGATGCTTAAGGTGGGAACGATCTCCCCGCCGCGGAAGCCCCCGGCCACGGCTAGCGCCGTGAAGAGCAGTTTCAGAAGAAAAGCGGCTGGATCCGCCTCTTCCCGCATGGCTTGGTTGATCAGCCCGATCCCGGAGCCGGAAAAGCGCCGGCTGCCGATCAGCACGGTCATGAGGACGATCAGTCCGCCGGCGGCGATCACCCGGAGATACGGGTTCGGCAGGATCCGTTTGGCCAGCTTTTCCGCGCGGTGCAGGCTTTCCACCAAAACGATGGCCAGCAGCGCGCAGAGCAATCCGAGCAGGACCGCTTTGAGCAGGGAGAAAACGCTCAGGGCGGGAATCTGAAGAATGGTAAAGGAATCCGCTTCCACGCCCATCCAGCCAGCCACACCGGCGCCGATGAAGGCGGAAAAGACGCAGGGGATCAGCGCGGAGTAGAAAAACACGCCCACGCTGATGACCTCAATACAGAAGATCGCCGCCGCGACCGGGGTCCCGAAGAGCGCGGCAAAGAGAGCGGACATGCCGCACATGATGGCGGTCCGCTTATTTCTTTCATCCAGCTTCAGCAGCTCGCTGAAGCGCGCGCCGAGCCAGCCGCCCAGCTGCAGCGCAGCGCCTTCCCGTCCCACGGAAGCCCCGCCCAGATGCGAGAGCACGGTGGAGATGAAGATGAGCGGCCCGGTCGGAACGGTCACTTTTTCTCCGGCGGAGATCGAAGAGAGAACCATGTTGGTCCCGCGGTTTTTCTCTTCGCGGCTGATGTGGTACAGCCAGACGATGATCACTCCGAAAAGAGGCAGCAGATAGAGCAGCCAGGCCGTTTCGGAAAACAGGGTCCCCGCTTTCCGGATGGTCAGCGCGAACAGACCGCCCAGCAGACCGCCCACGCTTCCCGTAAGAAGCGCAAAACCAGTCCAGCGCAGAAGATACAGCAGGCTTTCGGTGACCGGATGTTTTCGGATAGAATCTTTCATAATATGGGATTATAGCATAAAAAGAAGCTCCCGGAAGACTTTTCTTCCGGGAGCGCTCGTTTACCGGTCGCAGAGCTCTTCCGGCGCGGGATCGTACGGTTCGAGCCAGGCGTGGAAGTGCCGCATCGGGAGGCTGTGCCCGAAGGTGATGCGCAGGTTCGGGATCGTATCCCGGTCCTTATGGAGCTGCGCCGCCGCCGCGATGATGTAATCCATATGCTGCTTGGAATACTGGCTGCGGTTGATGGCCAGTCGGACTACGTTGCAGACTTCCGCCTGCTGCTCCGGGGTCTTGAGGTCATATTCCATGGAGAAATCGCCCAGCTCCGAGCAGCGGATGCCGTAGCGGTGGATCATCTCCAGTGAGAGCGCCTGCCCGGCGAAGCTTTCGTGCCCGCGCTTATAGTCGAAGAAGCGGTCCACGTCGATGTAAACGCCGTGCCCGCCGGCCGGCAGCACCACCGGGACGCCCGCCGCATGCAGCCCCCGGGCCAGGTACTCGCACTGGCTGACCCGCTCGTGCTGGTACTCAAAGCGCTGCTCCTCATAGAGCCCCTGGGTCAAGGCCATGATATCGTGGCCGCTCATCGCGCCGTAGGAATCGTTGCCGTAGGCGGAGATCTGGCGGACCTTTAAAAGATGTCCGATATCCGTCTTCACCGAGCCGTCCTCATTGAATTCCGAGAACTTCTTCCAGAAATAGCCTTTGTCGCGGAAAGCGAAGAGCCCGCCCATGTTTGCGTGCCCGTTCTTCTTTAAGGAAGCGGAGACCGCGTCGAAATAGGAGAACATTTCTTTCGCGATGGCGGCGATGGATTTGTCGCGGTAGCCGTCCTCATTCATCTTGATGAAGTAGCAGTTTTCCGCCCAGCGGGCGCCGTCCATGATGTAGGGGATGTCATAGCGGTGTGCGATCGCGGAGACCGCGCGGATGTTTTCCATCGAGACCGGCTGGCCGCAGACGGAATTGTTGGTGACGGTGGAATAGATCATGGGAACATTCTCGGGACCTACGGTATCCAGCAGCTGTTGGAGCTTGTCCAGATCCATATTGCCCTTGAACGGATTCTTTTCGTAGCGGCCGCCCTCGGGGACCTCGAAAAGGATTTCTTTATGAAAGAGATTGCGCGGCACGGAGCCCATCTGCTTGATGTTGCCCTCGGTGGTGTCGAAGTGGGCGTTGGACGGGATCGTAAAGACCCGGCCGGGATATTTTTTCGCGAGCAGCGGTTTGATCACGTCGAAAAGCAGGGCCTCGGCGCAGCGCCCCTGCGGCAGGATGAAGGTATTGGGCCTTTCCAGCTGGAAGGAGCCGCCGTTGATGAGTCCGCCCTCGATATCGACCAGATAGACCTCGCTCATCATGCGCTCCGCGTCGTCGGTGTCCACGCCGTTGCGCAGATAGTTGATGAGGCGCTTCTGATCATCGCCCCGCTCCCAGACGTCCCGGAGGGCGTCCAGCAGCACATAATAGCCCTTGTTGCGGCCGTAGGATTCATCGCCCAGGAACATGGCGGACCACTGCTTGTCGGTCATGGCCGTAGTGCCGGAATCGGAGAGGCAGTCGATATACAGAAGGCCGGCCGGGAAGGCAAATTCATTGTAGTGGGTGCGCTCCAGCGCGCGTTTGCGCTGCTCTGCGGTGACTGTCGGCAGATTCCGGGTCACAAAGGTGCAGGACTTCGGCGCTTCCACAGGTAAAGGGTATTCCATGATCATCCTCCGTTTGCAGATCCCGCGTTTTCCCCGCGCAGCGAAAGAAAAGCCTCCGCTGATCTGAGGCAGGAAACACGGGCTTTTTGTCGAAGAAAAGGTAGCATAATCCGTCGGGAAAGTCAAGGTCGGCAGCGGGGCGGCGGAAGGCCGCGGCAGGCGGAATCATTTACAGCGGAGTCAATATATGCGCATAACCGGCGGTATATAGAGAAAAGTTTTGTATTTTTGTAAAAAATTTTTGCAAATATGCATTGACAAAAGTCAGGGAAGCATCTATACTCCTCTCATTACAGCGGAAAGGAGCATGGCGCAGTGAAGCCTCAAATGACGGTTATCGCTTTCGGGTTTACGTACGGCTATTATTATAGCCGTTCATTCGCGTGTCATGCCCGAGTCGGAAAGTGAGCCGATAATCCGCAAGGAAAATCCGGTCCCGTCCGTTTGGGCGGGGCCGTTTTTTGTGGGGGATACGCCCCCGCCCGGCCCTGTGGGCCGCGCTCTCTCCCGGAGAAGAGAGAGCAGGAAAGGAGATCATGATGAAGAAGTTGTTTTCCCTCGTACTGGCTGCCGCCTTATGTCTGAGCCTTGCCGCCTGCGGCACCGAATCGAAAAGCACGGCCGCGCCGGAGAGCACGGCGCCGGAAAGCGCGGCGCCTTCTGCGGAGACGAAAGAAGAAAGCAAAAAGGTCTTTAAGGTCGGCATCTGCCAGCTGGTGCAGCATGACGCGCTGGATGCGGCGACCAAGGGCTTCCGCGACGCGCTGACCGAAGCCCTCGGCGATTCCGTGGAATTTGACGAACAGAACGGACAGGGCGAATCCGCGACCTGTTCCACGATCCTGACCGGCTTTGTGGCCAACGGGTACGATCTGATCATGGCCAATGCGACGCCGGCCCTGCAGGCAGCCGTCTCCGCCACCACGACGATCCCCATCGTCGGCACCTCGGTCACGGACTACGCCAAGGCGCTGGAAATGGACTTTGACGCGGCGAAGGGCACCGGGATCAATGTGACCGGCTCTTCGGACGGCGTGCCCGGCGAGCGCTATGTGGAGGTCCTGCTGGAACTCGTCCCCGACGCGAAAAAGGTCTCCATCCTTTTCTGCTCCGCGGAGGCCAATTCCGTGCTGCAGGCGGAGGAGTTCACCGCGGCCATGAAGGAAGCGGCGCCGGACGTCACCTGCACCAATTTCACTTTCGCGGACTCCAATGATATCCAGATGGTGGTGACCGCCGCGATCGAAGGCTGCGACGCCCTCTACATCCCGACGGATAACCAGGCGGCCAGCAACGCCACGATCATTCAGAACGTCTGCGCCGCGGCGAAGATCCCGGTCATTGCCGGCGAAGAGAACATGTGTGCAAAATGCGGCCTGGCCACGGTTTCCATCAGCTACTACGATATCGGCTTCGAATGCGGGAAGCAGGCCGTGGAGATCCTTCAGAACGGCAAAGACCCCGGAACTATCCCGATCGCCTACGCCAAGAGCGCCGAAAAGGAATTCAATGCCGACTTCGCGGAAACCATCGGCTTTTCGGTTCCGGACGGATATAAAAAGATCGGAGAATAACATCAAGAGGAGCTGACCATGCTTGCCTACTTTTCATCCCTTAATCCGGCGGCCCTTTTCCGGGCCGCGCCGGGCGGTATCGCGCAGGGCCTCATCTGGGGCATTATGGCGCTTGGGGTCTATTTTACCTTCCGTATCCTGGACCTCGCTGACTTAAGTGTGGACGGCTCCTTTGCCACGGGAGGGGCCGTCAGCATCATGCTGATCATAAACGGCTGGAATCCGGAGCTTTCTCTGGCGGTGGCTTTCCTGTGCGGGGTCCTGGCCGGGCTGGTCACCGGTTTTCTGCATACGAAGCTCGGGATCCCCGCGATCCTGGCCGGGATCCTGACGCAGATCTCGCTGTACTCCATCAACCTGAATATCATGGGGAAGGCGAATCAGGCCATCAACGTCAGCAAGACCGTGCTTCGGATCACCTCAAACGCCACGTACCTGTGGCGCACGATCGGGATCGCCGCCGTGTGCTGCCTGGTGCTGATGTGCCTGCTGTACTGCTATCTCGGCACCGAAAACGGCTGCGCCTTCCGCGCGACCGGGAACAATGCGTCCATGAGCCGCGCGCAGGGCATCAATACCGACCGTATGAAGCGGATCGGGCTGGCGCTCTCCAACGGCCTGGTCGCCCTCTCCGGCGGCATGCTGGCACAGTACCAGGGTTTTGCGGACGTGAACATGGGCCGCGGCGCGATCGTGATCGGCCTGGCGGCCGTGATCATCGGCGAGGTGATCGGCGAGATCTTCTTCGGAAAGCAGATGAACTATTTCCTCCGGCTTACGTTCACCGTGATCGGCGGCGTGATCTATTATCTGGTCTACGTCCTGGTCCTGTGGCTCAAGTTCCCGGCCAACGATATGAAGCTGCTCACGGCGATCGTGGTCGCGGTATTTTTAGCCGTCCCCTATCTGCAGGACAGAAGGAAGACCTCCTTCCGGCATGCGGGCCTGATGGGGAAGAAGGAAGGAGGCGGAAGCGGATGCTGAGAGTAGAGCATATCTCCAAAACCTTCAACCCGGGGACCATTAATGAAAAGAAAGCGCTGGATCAGCTGAGCCTGCACGTCAAGCCGGGCGAGTTCGTCACGGTCATCGGCGGCAACGGCGCGGGAAAATCGACGCTGCTCAATGCCGTGGCCGGGATCTGGCCGGTGGACAGCGGCCGGATCGTGATCGACGGCACGGACGTGACCGGGCTGCCGGATTTTAAGCGGGCGCCGTACATCGGCCGCGTCTTTCAGGACCCGATGATGGGGACCGCGCCGGATATGTGGCTGGAGGAGAACCTCGCGCTCGCCCTCCGGCGGGGCCAGCGCCGCGGCATGCGGTGGGGCATTTCCAAGGCGGAAAGGGAGCTTTTTAAGGAAAAGCTGGCCACGCTCGGCCTCGGGCTGGAAGAGAGGCTGAGCACGAAGGTCGGGCTGCTCTCCGGCGGCCAGCGCCAGGCGGTCACCCTCCTCATGGCGGCGCTCAAGGAGCCGCGGCTGCTTCTGTTGGACGAGCACACCGCCGCGCTGGACCCGGCGACGGCCGAGAAGGTACTGGAGCTTTCGGATAAGATCGTAACGGAAAACAAGCTGACGGCGTTAATGATCACGCACAATATGCGGGACGCGATCCAGCTGGGGGACCGCCTGATCATGATGCATCAGGGGAGCATTATCCTGGATATCTCCGGAGAGGAAAAGAAGCGGCTGACTATCCAGGATCTGCTGGACCGTTTTGCCGCGCTGGCCGGCGTGCCGGAGGAAACAGACGAGGTATTGCTTTCATAGCAGCCGGGCCTTCCCCCGCCGGCAGGAAAGCAGGCGCGGGAATGCCGTTTCTTCGTGGACAAAAACGCTTTCGCATGGTATAGTATCCATACCGTGATTCCTTTCGTCCATGAAGCAGGAGGCCGCCATGTCTTTTGTTGAGTTCCGGAACGTGCGAAAAGTCTATCAGATGGGAGAAGTGCAGATCGAAGCCCTGCACGATGTGAGCTTCTGCATCGAAAAGGGGGAGATCTGCGTGATCGTCGGCGCTTCCGGCGCCGGCAAGACGACGCTGCTCAATATCCTGGGCGGCATGGATTCCCTGACCGAAGGTTCCGTGATCCTGGACGGAGAAAATATAGCCGGCTGCAGCCGGAGGAGACTCACTGCCTACCGCCGCCTGGAGGTAGGCTTTGTCTTTCAGTTTTACAACCTGATGCCGAATCTGACCGCGGCGGAAAATGTGGAGATCGCGGCGCAGCTCGTAAAGGATCCGCTGCCCGCCTCCAAGGTGCTGCGGGAGGTCGGGCTCTCCGCGCGGGAAAACAACTTCCCCGCGCAGCTTTCCGGCGGGGAACAGCAGCGGGTCGCGATCGCGCGCGCCCTGGCCAAGAACCCCAAGCTGCTGCTCTGCGATGAGCCGACCGGCGCGCTGGACTATGTGACCGGCAAGGAGATCTTAAAGCTTTTGCAGGATACGGCCGCGCGGACCGGGATGACCGTGGTGATCATCACCCACAATACCGCCCTGACGGCGATGGCGGACCGGGTCGTTTCGATCAAGAGCGGGACGGTGGAGAACATCCGTCTCAACGAGAACCCCCGGCCGATCGAGGAGATCGAATGGTAAGATCCGTACTGCGGGAAATCAAAACCAGCCTGGGACGGTATCTGGCCATGGTAGCGATCATCGGACTGGGCATGGGCTTTCTGGCGGGACTGATGCAGACGCGTCCGTCCATGATCCGGACCTGGGACAGCTATGCCGCGCAGGCGGCTTTTTTTGACTGGCATCTGATCTCCACCCTGGGCTGGGAGGAGGAAGACTGCGCCGCGGTCCGGGCGGAAAGCGATACAGAAAAAGCGGAAGGGACCCGGGAGACGGACGCGCTGGTCCTTCCGGGGGAAGGGTCTGAGAGCGCGGTCCGCATCTGCCAGATCTCCCGGGAGGTCAATGTTCCGCGTCTGACGGCCGGGCGCCTGCCGGAAAACGCCGCGGAATGCCTGGCGGACGCGGGGTGGCTGGGCGAAGAAGATCTGGGCAGCCGGATCGTTCTCACGGACAACAATGACGAAGATACGCTGGACGCCTTTGAAACCCGGGAGTTTACCGTGGTCGGACTCGCGGGTTCGCCGCTGTATATCGGCACGGACCGCGGCAATACCGCGCTCGGAGACGGGACGCTGAGCGGGTTCATCCTGGTCCCGGAGGAAGCGTTCAGCTGGGACTATTACACGGATATTTATCTGACGCTGACGGAAAAGGCCGAGGTCTATTCCGCAGACTATGATTCCCTGATCGACCGGACGAAGGATCCGGTGACGGACGCCGCCGAGGCAGCTGCCCGCGCGCGCTATGAACGGGTGGTCGGGGAAGCGCAGGAAAAGCTGGACGACGCCCGGAAAGAACTGGAGGACGGCCGGAAGGAATACGAAGACGGCGTGAAAGACTATGAGGACGGCGTCCGGGAATACGAGGACGGCGTCAAAGAATATGAAGACGGCCTGAAGACCTACGCGGAAGAAAAAGAAGACGCCGAAAAGGAACTGGCAGACGCGGCGGAGGAGCTTCGGAAAGGCCGCATCGACTGGATGGAAGGCGTGGAGGAATTTTACCGTGGCCAGCTTTCCTTCCGCACGCTGCTGGCGGTGCCGGATCCCCGGCTCCTGCCGCAGGCGGCGGCCGTCTATGCCCAGCTGGCGGAAGCGAAAATGCAGCTGAAGCTCGGGCAGCGGGAGCTGGCGGACGGAGAAAAGGAACTCGAGGACGCCCGCGCCGAAGCGGATGAAAAGTTTGCGGATGCCTGGCAGGAGCTCGAAGACGCCGCGCAGGAGCTGGCGGACGGCAAGGCAGATCTGGAGCAGGCGAAGATCGATCTCGCGGAGGCCGAAGAAGAGCTTGCGGACGCGGAGAAAAAGCTCGCGGACGCCCAGCAGGAAGTGGATGATATCGAAGAGCCGTCCGTTTACGTGCTGGATCGGGAAACGAATGTGGGCCATGCCGGCTATAAGAGCGATACGGACGTGCTGGCCGGGATCGCGCGGGCCTTCCCGCTGTTCTTTTTCCTCGTGGCGGCGTTGGTCTGCATCACGACCATGACCCGCATGGTGGATGAGCAGCGCACGCAGATCGGGACCTTAAAAGCCCTGGGCTACGGCGAGGGAACCATCATGGGGAAATTCCTGCTGTATTCCGGCAGCGCGGCGGTCCTGGGCTGTATCTTCGGATTCGTGATCGGCTCCCTGGTCATGCCGCGGGTCATCTGGCGGGTCTACGGCTCCCGCTACAGCCTGGGTGAGCTGCAGCTGCAGATCAGCCCGGTCCTGGGGATCGGCGCCGGCGCGCTGTATCTGCTGGTCTCGAGCCTGACGACCTGGAGCGCCTGCCGGCGGGAACTGCGGGAGGTGCCCGCGTCGCTGCTCAGACCCCGCGCGCCGAAGGCCGGAAAGCGCATCCTGCTGGAGCGGATCAAACCGCTCTGGAAGCGGCTGCCGTTCCTGCACAAGGTCTCCCTGCGGAACATCTTCCGCTATAAGCAGCGGGTATTCATGATGGTGATCGGGATCGGCGGCTGTACGGCCCTGCTGCTCACAGGCTTCGGGATCCGGGACACGGTCGCGGATATCGGCGTCCTGCAGTACCGGGACGTGACGCCGTATGATTTTTCGATCACGTACCGGGATGCGCTGACCGCGGAGGAAGAGGCCTTTCTGGCCGGACAGGACTGGCTGGAAACGGCAGAGCCGGCCTTCAGCGGCAATTATAAGCTGGTGAAGGGCAATACGGAAAAATCGGTCGAAGTGATCGCCCCGGCGGAAGCGATCCCGGAGGGGATCTGGCTTCTGCATGACGGAGAAGAAGCGCTCTCCTGGCCGGAGGAAGGCCAGGCGCTGATCTGCCGGAAGCTCGCGCAGAGCCTGGGCGTTAAGAAGGGAGAGAAGATCACCCTGCTGGACGAAGACCGCAGCCCCATCTCCCTGACGGTCAGCGGGATCTTTGATAATTATATCGGAAAAACGGTCTATGTCTCGCAGGACAGCCTGAAAGCGCTGCCGGGCGGGATGCCGGAGATCAAAACGGTCTACGCAAACTGCGCGGCGGGCACGGACCTCCACGCGGCGGCGGCCCGCCTGCTGGAGCGGGACGCGGTGATCAACGTCAGCATTTCGGCCGACAAGGAAGCCCTGATCAGCGATACCTTAAGCAGCATGAATTACATCGTCATGCTCGTGATCCTCTGCTCCGGCGTGCTGGCCTTTATCGTTCTGTACAATCTGACCAATATCAATATCAACGAGCGGCTGCAGGAGATCGCGACTGTGAAAGTCCTGGGCTTTTACTCGCTGGAATCCGCCTGGTATGTTTTCCGGGAAAATCTGCTGCTGACGATCCTCGGCGCGGCCGCCGGCCTGGTGCTCGGGTATCTCCTGCACGGGTACGTGATCGGGCTGCTGGATCTGGAAGAGCTGTATTTTGAGCGGCGCATCATCCCGCTCAGCTATCTGCTTTCGGTGGCGTTCACCTTTGTGTTCGCCCTGATCGTCAATGTGGTGATGTTCTTCCGGTTGGAGAGGATCAATATGGCAGAAGCCATGAAAGCCGCGGAATAGTCCGCGGCTTTTTATCTGTTATTCAATAATGCCCCCGCCGAGGACCTCGTCATCGTCATACAGGACGGCGGACTGCCCGGGGGTCGCCGCCCGCTGCGGCTCATCGAAGACCAGCTGCAGGCGGCCGTCCTCAAGCGGGACGGCCAGCGCGGGCTTTGCCGCGTGACGGTAGCGGATCTTCGCCTCGCAGCGGAAGGGCCCGGCCGGGACTTCTCCCGAAACCCAGCTCATCTCTTTCACAGAAACTTCCCGGGAAAAGAGCGCGCTCTCCTCCGCGAGGACGACGCGGTTGCTCTCGGGTTCGATCCGGCACACATACATCGGCTGCGGGAAGGAAAGCCCCAGTCCTTTTCTTTGCCCGACCGTATAATGAATGATTCCCTTATGGCGGCCCAGCACCCGGCCGGAAAGGTCCGTGAAGTCGCCGGGCGGCGGCACGGCGCCCCGCTCTTCCTCAATGACCCGGGCGTAGTCGCCGTCGGGAACGAAGCAGATATCCTGGCTGTCGGGCTTTTTCGCGTTCAGAAAACCCTGCGCCTGCGCGATCTGCCGCACCTCTTCCTTGGTCATCTCCCCGAGAGGAAATTCCAGGTGGGCCAGCTGCGCCTGGGTCAGCATATAGAGAACATAGCTCTGGTCTTTGGAAGGATCGAGGCCTTTGAGGAGCCGGTACCGCCCGTCTTCAAAGCGGACCCGTACGTAGTGGCCGGTGACCAGTTTGTCATAGCCTAAGACCAGCGCCTTTTCCAGAAGTGATCCGAATTTCATGCAGCGGTTGCAGTCGATGCAGGGATTGGGCGTCCGGCCCAGCAGATAGGTCTCCACGAAGCGGTCAATGATCTCCCGGTGAAAGGCTTCGGTATAATTGAAAACATAATAGGGCATGCCGAGGCGCACGGCCACGGAGCGCGCGTCTTCCACATCGTCCAGGCTGCAGCAGGTTTTTTCCCGGGACCCGGTTTCCGCCAGCCGGTCATAGAGCTTCATGGTGCAGCCCGCGCAGATATAGCCCTTCTGCTGCATCAGATACGCAGCCACACTGGAGTCGACCCCGCCGGACATGGCGATCATCGCTTTCACTTTGCCTTTCCTCCTTCCCCCGGATGCATCCGATTATACCGTGCCGGGAAAAGCCCTGTCAATAGACACAAAAGACAGGGCAGTGCTAATTTTAAAAAGAAAATGTCAAGATTTACAAGAAAAAACCGAAAAAATATTGCAATATTCCCTTTCACGGAGTAGAATACTGCCATGATAGCAGAGATAAGGAGAGGCTTATGAATGATCTTTTTACGGCTGCAGTCAATAAGGATATGACATGGGAGATGACACACTTCCATTTTCATGATCCCTACGAGCTTTTGTTTGTGACCGGCGGCACCTGTTCTTTCCTCCTGGAAGCGGAAATGATCCGGGCGACCCGGGGCACGGTGCTCCTGATCCGGAGCGGCCTGCTGCACATGTCCACCTCGCTGCCGGACGCCGAATATACCCGATATGTCATCAATTTCAACCCCGCGGACCTGAAGGAATACGGGACCTCGGAGACAGATCTTTTATATGCGTTCCACACGGACCGGCATTCCATCCAGCTTAGTGAAGCGGAGATCAGCCAGATCGAGCCGCTGTTCCGCGCGTGCGACAACCGCCGGATGGAGTACGGGGTCGACGTCCGCCGGAATCTAAGCTTCCTGGAACTGCTGATCCGCCTGGGCGAGCTCGCCCGGGAGGACAGGCGGGAGCTTCCGCCCGCGGAGACCGAGACGGCCAAGAACTATCTGCGGGTCAAGCCGATCATCACGTATATTCTGGAAAATCCCACCGGGAATCTGAGCCTGGAGGCGGTTTCGGAGCGCTTTTTCTACAACAAGCACTATCTTTGCCGGATCTTTAAAGCCGCGACCGGGATCAGCGTGGGCAAATACATCACTTCCGTGCGGATCCAGTACGCCGCCAATTTCCTGCGGCAGGGCTATTCCGTGCAGGAATCCGGGACCATGGCGGGCTTTAAAAACAATTCGAATTTCATCTCGACCTTCCGGAAAGTGATGGATATCAGCCCGGGCCAGTACCGCCAGCGCTTCCGCCAGAACTTCGAACCGGGCTGAGCGGGTAAAACAGCAGGGCTGCAGTTTCAGACAGTAAGAGCCGGGACCCGGCTTTCTCCGGTGAGAGAGAAGCGGGTCCCGGCTTATTGTCTTATGCTATCCTGCCTGCGGAAGTTTATTCTTCTTCCTTGCCGGCGTATTTTGCGATCAGATTGTCGATGACCGGAAGCTTGATGGTCTTGATGCGGCAGGCCATAAAGGCAAGCAGCAGAAGAAGGATCGATTTGCAGGTCGAGACGATCCAGCTGAAGAAGCTGAAGATCTGATCGATCTTCGAAACCGCCTTCAGGCTGCTGAACGGCGTATCGGCGCCGAAGATCCGGGAGATCTTGTCAAACAGTCCGAAGAGAATATCCGGGATCACCCCGATCAGGAAATTGACCACATATACGACGAGAACGATCAGCAGGGCCTTAAGCGCCGACATTCTCAGAAAATCATTCTCTTCGCAGATCAGGATGTAGCCCACGAGCAGGGCCAGCGGAACGATGCCGCCGAACTGTGCGATCAGAAAGCAGATGCAGGCCAGAAAGCCGATGTGGATACCAAGTTTCGATTTCATTTCTATGCTCCTTTTCTATTTCTGGGTTTTCTGTTGTGAAAATACAGGAGCTGCGCCGTTTTGTCAAGAAAAACGGTGAAAATGAGAACAGGAAAAGGGCCGGATGTTCCGGCAGCAGGGCGTTCCGCCCGGCGGCAGACAGAAAAGCCTTGCGGAATGGATGCAAACGCGGTATAGTTTGGAATGATGACCGGAGAGGGAAAAACGCAAAACCACCTCAGGCTCCTGTAGTATAATGGATAGAACGGCAGCCTCCTAAGGTGATTGCGGACCATCCGCCTGGCGGAAAACTCATATCGGCTGTGAGTTCGAAAAAAGAGCCGAAATCATCAATTTTATACAAGTCCTCGTAGCTCAGCTGGATAGAGCGCGCGCCTCCTAAGCGTGAGGTCGGAGGTTCAAATCCTCTCGGGGACGCCAGAAATTCCGCGGAAAATCAAGGTTTCTTGGTTTTCCGCTTTTCTCATCTCTACATAAAATCTCATCGATTTCTGTTAGCCAGCTAACACAGCAGGTTCTACGTTCGATACCATCTGCCTTTGTTAGCCGGCTAACGTGTTAGCAAAAATTGACCATTTCTGCTAACAAAAATCGCCGTTTTGCTAACAAGAGCAAAAATCCCCCCAAAATCCCAGCTAACAAAAAAGTTTGATTGCAGGAGTACTATGCCGTTACAGCCCGTGCTTTTAAGGCATTCGTTCTCTCTTACATAGGCCGGTCAGCGCCTCCTCGGAGGTATTCTGACCGGCCTTATTTTATTTCACACAAAGGAGGACGACAGATGAATTACGAGCAGTTTCTGGAACAGTTGAAAGAAGATCTGACGGCACGATTTGCCGCCGATCTCCCGCCGGAGCTTTCTGATGTGAGGATCGGGATCCGGGATGTTGAGAAGCTCCAGGGAGAATCCTACCGTGGGCTTTCTTTCCGCAGTGGTGACTCCCCGGTTGAGGCTAACCTCAATATGACCGGTGCCTTTCAGGCCTACGAAGCAGGCCACCCCTATCATGATATCCTGCAGGAGGTTGAAGACCAGCTCATGAAGATCGTGGACCGCACTCCCCAGTTCAATATCGGGGAACTGTCAGATTATGAGGCTATGAAGCCGAAGCTGATGATGGAGGTCATCCCGCAGAAGGGAAACGAAGACAGGCTGGCAAATATTCCTTATCAGAAGGTGGAGGACATGGCGCTGATCTACCGTCTGGATATGGGTGAAAACTCTGGCGGAAAGATGACTTCCGTTATCACAAATCAACAGCTTGCGGCTTTCGGGATCACAGCAGAGCAGCTTCATCAGGACGCTTTGGAAAATGTGCCTGTTACCCATCCTGCCTCCCTGCGTTCCATGCGGGAAGTGATGGCAGACATGATGGGTATGGAACCGGAAGAGCCAATGCCCGGAGAACCCACAATGCTGGTGGCAACCGTAGAAGGTGCCTTCATGGGCGCTTCGGTGATCCAGTATCCGGGCTTTATGGAGCAGGCGGCGGAAAAGATCGGCGGCGATTTCTTTGTTCTTCCCTCTTCCATCCATGAAGTGTTGCTTATTCCCGATGACGGCAGCGCGGATTATCATGAGCTGGCTGCCATGGTACAGACCATCAACGAGACACAGGTAGCCCCGGCAGAAAGGCTTTCTGATAACGTCTATCACTATGACAAAGAGGATAAGGTTTTCGAGCTGGCAGAGAAAACAGCGGGAAGGAAGCTGGCACAGCAGATGGAGAAGAAAGTAGAAATGAGGGCTGCGGCGGAGAAGAAACCTTCTATCCTTGAGCAGCTCGGAGAAAAGAAGAAAGAGGCAATGGATCATGCACCGAAAGCAAAAGCACCGGGAAGGATGGCCCCGGAAGCAGCATTGTAATCAAAAAGTGGCGTACAGGAACAAGGGAGCGTTTGAAGCTTATTACAGAAAGCGGATATCGCTCCCTTTTCTATTGCACCGGAGAGGACGGATCACATGAAAAGCAGTGAAAATACAGTTCCTCCCGAAGGAACGGGGGGATCAGGATGAGCTTTACCGATGGAATGTCGGGAGCCATAGAGGCTTTGATGCGGGAGGCTCCCGGCAGCAATCATTATGATGACGGCTGTGAAGGCAGATACCCGGAATGCAGGAACTGCCGGTACCACACACCCTATTCCGATAGGGGTGACTGTGTATTCAGAACATGCCCATATCTGGTACCGGCGTCATCCAGCAAGAAGAAAGGCGGTGGTCACGATGGCCGTTTTCCGCGTTGAGAAGAATTCTAACTATACCACCATGTGCAATTACCACCTGCGGGACCAGAACCTGAGCCTGAAGGCCAAAGGGCTGCTGTCCCTGTTCCTGAGCCTGCCGGATGCATGGCATTACAGCATCCGCGGCATCGTCGCTATCAGCAAGGAAGGTGTGGACAGTGTGAATTCCACCCTCCGGGAACTGGAGGAATGCGGGTATCTGATCCGCAGCCAGAAAAGGCTGGAGAATGGCCGCATGGGCGAGATCGAATACGTGATCTATGAGATGCCGGATGGCGCTGATCCGGATGCAGATTTCCCGGGTACAGGTTCACCGTATACGGAAAACCCGGATACGGTTTTGTCGGATCCGGAAAACCCGCGAGGAATAAATAAAGATAAAACAAGTACAGAAAGAACAAATACTGAAATAAACAAAAAAAGAGAGAGTAAGCGTCCGGTTCGCCATCGTTATGGGCAGTATCAGAACGTGCTTCTCTCGGATGAGGAGATGGAAAAGCTTATGAACGAATTCCCGAATGATTACCAGAACCGTATTGAGCGCCTGTCGGAATATATGGCTTCCACAGGCAAGATTTATAAGAACCATCTGGCGACGATGCGCAGCTGGGCAAAACGCGACAGCCAGAAAAGCCAGGAAAACAAGACCTATGATCACGGTAATTATCAGTTTGCAGCCGGAGATAGCTTATGAAAGAGTTTCTGGAAGGGTTCCTGGACCGGCTTGAGACAAAGACAGAGCCGAACGATGGCGAATATCTGTCTGATGACGGACTGCTTTACTGCGAAAAATGCCATACGCCGGTCCAGTGCAGGAAGATGTTCCTCGGAAAGATGCGCACGCTGCCCTGTATATGCAAGTGTAAGCAGGAGGAAATGCGCCGGGAGAAAGAGGAGGCGGAAGCCAGGGAACAGATGATTCAGATCCAGCGGATGAAATCTACAGGGATCCAGGAACGGCATCTGTTAGATTGGCGGTTTGATACAGCGCAGGAAACAGACACGATCAGATGGGCAAAGAAATATGTTGCGGAATGGAGAAAGGTCAAGGCGGAAAACCTTGGCCTTTTGCTTTGGGGCGACGTTGGTACAGGAAAATCCTTTGTGGCAGCCTGCATTGCCAATGCCCTGCTGGAACAGATGGTTCCGGTCCTGATGACGAACTTCTCCAAGATCCTGAACCAGATGGGGGCCATGTACACGGAGGAAAGGTATCAGTACATTGCTTCCCTTAACCATTATTCCCTGCTGATTATTGATGACCTTGGGATTGAGCGCAGCACCGAATACGCGAAAGAGCAGGTTTACGCCGTGATCGACGAGCGTTACAAGGCCAACCTTCCGCTGATCATTACGACGAATCTGACCATCAACGAGATCCGGAATCCGGAAAACGTGGCCGATGCCCGTATTTACAGCCGTGTATTGGAGATGTGCACACCTGTGCATGTCGGAGGGGCTGACCGCCGGCAGGCTGTGAGCCGGGACAAGCAGGAGCTGGTGAAATCCGTACTGTTCTCCGGGAAAGGAGGTGGAAACGAACGATGAGTACAAAAGCGACCGTGATTGCCTGCGTAAACCAGAAAGGCGGGACGGGCAAGACCACGACCTGTGAAAATCTGGGTGCAGGGCTTGTGATGGAAGGGAAAAAAGTCCTGCTGGTGGATTTCGATCCGCAGGCTTCGCTCAGCATCAGCCTTGGCTATCCCAAGCCGGAGGAACTGCCGGTGACGATCACGGACATGATGAAAAGAGTGGTGGAGGAAGAAGGGATCCCGCCAGGGGAAGGCATTCTCCATCATGAGGAAGGCATGGATCTGATGCCGTCCAGCATAGAATTGTCTGGCATGGAGGTCTCCCTGGTAAATACCATCAGCCGGGAAACCGTGCTGAAAGAATATCTGGAGAGCGTTAAGCGGGACTATGATTTTATCCTTTTGGATTGTTCTCCGAGTCTGGGGATGCTGACAATCAATGCCATGGCAGCGGCGGATACACTGCTGATACCCGTGCAGGCTTCCTACCTTCCGGCGAAGGGCTTGGAGCAGCTGTTACAGACAGTGAATAAGGTCAGGCGGCAGATCAATCCCAAACTGAAGATCGAAGGAATCCTGTTGACGATGGTGGACACGAGGACAAATGACGCCAGGGAAATCAGCGAACTGATCCGGAATGCTTATGGCGGAAAGATCAAGGTATATGACACAGAGATTCCCCGCTCTGTCCGGGCTTCTGAGATCAGTAAAGAAGGAAAGAGCATTTTCAAACACGATCCGGGAGGAAAGGTCGCAGAGGCATACCGGGAGCTGACAAGGGAGGTGGTGAAGAATGCCGAGAAAAGGCGCAAACGTAACCTTGAGCAGTTACGATGAGATTTTCACCACCGAAGAGAGCCGGACGGAAAGCCAGCAGGAACATGTGCAGATGATACCCCTGTCAGAACTGCATCCCTTTGAAGGACATCCTTTCCGGGTAGTCGATGATGAGGAGATGCAGAAAACCGTAGAGAGCGTAAAGCAGTACGGAGTCCTGACACCGGCGATTGCAAGGCCGGATCCGGACGGCGGCTATGAAATCATTTCCGGTCACCGTAGGCTCCGTGCATCAGAGCTTGCC
>JAFPWO010000016.1 GCA_017394885.1 Lachnospiraceae bacterium
GAACAGGTCCTTGTCGATCGCTTCGACGTCGGACAGCTTGATCGCGGTCAGCGCGAACGCTTCATACACTTCGCTGTCCTTGCCGTTCCAGCCGTTTTCTGTCCCGTCGGGCAGCAGATACTGACCGTGAGCGGTCCAGAGCTCGTGATTCGGGTCTTCCAGAACGGGTTCCGGCGGTTCTGTCGGAGCCTCTGTCGGGGCTTCGGTAGGCTTTTCCGTCGGAGCCTCGGTCTGTGCCTCGGTCGGCGCTTCTGTCGTGGGTTCTTCCTGCTTGCCGCAGCCCGCGACAGAAAGGACCATGGCCAGCGCAAGAATGAATGCCAGTAATTTCTTCATGGTTTCCTCCTTTTTGTCATAGAACGATACTATCGTTTTGCTGTACAAAGGTATATCTTTTTCTATATACCATGTTTCCTTCGCGCTTGCAAGGGCAGACGCCGGTATGATATGATAAAAAAACAAAACCGGCGAAGGCCTGCTGCCCGCTTGTCCGGCAGAAGGAAGGAGAAAAAATGATTCAGAACGAAACCATGCAGAGTATACTGGCCCGCCGAAGCTATAAGGTTTTTGACGGCCGGCCCATTGAGGAAGAAGCGCTGGAAACGATCGTGACCGCGGGCTTATATGCGCCGACAGGCATGAACCGCCAGCCCTGGCACTTTACCGTGATCCGGAGCAAAGAATGGCTGGATAAATTCGGCGAGGCGCGCCGCGCGCTGCCGCTTCCGCCCGGTATTCCGAAGGCCGCGGCCGCCGCTTTCGGGGACCCGATGCGGAACGCGCCGGTCATGATCATCGTATCCGCAAAGGAAGGCATGACCTCGATGCAGGACTGCTGCCTCGCGATGGAAAACATGTTTATCGCGGCAGCTTCGCTGGGGATCATGAGCGGCTGGGACCACGCCACCGTCATGGATCTGTTCAGCCAGGATTCCGAACTGAAGAAGGAACTGATTCCGGAAGGCTATACCGTATACGCGGCGGCATTCTTCGGCTATCCCGGGCCGAACGTCAAAGACCGCGGCGAAAGGAAAGGGACGGTAGAATATAAATAATCAAAGCCGTATTGGCAGAAAGAAAATCGGACGATACCCTCATGCGAAAGGAGAGCAGCCATGGAACACAAAATCTTATACCTGTCCCCGAAGGACGTGAAGGAACTGGGCGTCAATGATATGAAAGAGGCCATGAACGATGTGGAGCAGACCTATCTTCTGATCGGAAAGGGCGATGCCTTAACCCCGACCAAGGTAGCCATGGAGTGGCCGGAAGAAACTTACGGGCCGCAGAACCGGATCAACGCGATGCCCGGCTATCTGGGCGGCAGCATCAATATGGCCGGCGTCAAGTGGATCGGCAGCAATGTGGACAATCCGAAATCCGGCCTGCCCCGCGCCAGCGCGCTGGTCATCCTGAATGACCCGGTCACGAAGCTCCCGGTCTGCGTGATGGATTCCACCCGTGTCAGCGCCATGCGCACCGGGGCGGCCGGCGGCATGGGCATCAAATATCTGGCAAAGAAGGACGCCTCGACGCTGCTGATGATCGGCGCCGGCGTTATCGGCCGCGCGCAGGTGGAAGCCGCCTGCTGCGCCAGAGACATCAAACGGATCTTTGTCAACGATGTTTTCCCGGAAAAAGCCAAAAGCTTTGCCGAAGCCCTGACCAGAGATCTGGGCATTTCGGCGGAAGCGACGACCGAGCCGGAGAAAGCGGTCCATGAAGCCGATATCGTGATCACGGCGACGGTCACGACCGAGCCGATCGTCAAGGAAGACTGGATCCATCCGGGGCTGACCTATATCCATATCGGCGGACCCGAATGCACGATCGGCGTCATGAAGATGGCCGACAAGATCTTCACGGACGATCTGGAAGGGATCATCCACCGCGGGCTGACCTCGCTGGGGGAGGCGATCATTCACGGCCAGATCAGCCGGGAAGAGACGAGCGGCGATCTGCATCAGGTCATGCTGGGGAATATCCCGGGCCGCGATAACGATGAGCAGTTCATTTTCTTCGGCTCTGTCGGGATCGGCTCCACGGATATCGCGATCAGCACCCGCATTTACCGCAAGGCGCTGGCCGAAGGCCGCGGCACCTGGCTGCCGTATGAGATAGGCTGAAGCAGCGGAAAAGAATAAGAATCGTTCGGGGTCAGGCCCCCGGCGTCTCACAAAGCGAGACGCCGGGGGCCTGACCCCGAACTGTCCTGCGGGCAATGCAGCGGATCGCTGCTTTTTTATTCTATCGTTTTCGGCGCTTCATGCTCGCAGTAGATGCAGCGGTAGATCTTCTTCTCGGGATCCGTGAGGCGGAACTCATGGACCAGCTCCTGCTCCACGGAGGTGATGCAGCGCGGGTTCTTGCAGCGGATGATGCCGCGCACGCGCTCGGGAAGATTTAAGTGCTGCCGCTTTGCCAGCTTGCCGTCCTGAATGATGTTGACGGTGATGCCCGGGTCGATATAGCCCAGCACGTCAAAGTCCAGATCGATGACCTGGCCTACCTTGATGATGTCCTTGCGGCCCTTCTTCGTACTGTCCGCGTTCTTGATCATGGCAACGGTGCAGTCCAGCTTGTCCAGGCCGAGGATCTTATAGATATCCATGCCGTGACCGGCCGTGATATGGTCCAATACGATGCCGTCTTTGATCTGACCGATAATCATACGTTCACCTCCAACAGTTTTAAGATCAGCGCCATGCGCATATATTTGCCGTTGAGCACCTGCTTGAAGTAGCAGGCACGGGGATCGTCATCCACCGCCACGGAGATCTCATTCACGCGGGGCAGCGGATGCAGGATGGACAGGCTCTGCTTTGCGCTGCGGAGCTTCTCCGGGGTGAGGATATAGGTATCTTTGAGGCGCAGATAGTCGGCTTCGTTGAAGAAGCGCTCGCGCTGCACGCGGGTCATGTACAGGATATCCAGCTCCGGCATGGCGTCCTCCAGGCTGGTGACCTCTTCGTAAGGGATATTGGCGGGCTCCAGGATGTCGGTGATGAGATAGCGCGGAACCTTGAGTTCTTCCGGGGAGATCAGGACGAAGCGGACGCCCGGATAGCGGGACATGGCGCAGATCAGCGAGTGGACGGTGCGGCCGAACTTTAAGTCGCCGCAGAGCCCCACGGTCAGATTCTCGAAAGTCCCTTTCTCGCGGTAGATGGTTAGCAGATCGGCCAACGTCTGGGTGGGATGGTTGTGGCCGCCGTCCCCGGCGTTAATGACCGGGACCCCGGCCTTGCGGGACGCCACAAGCGGCGCGCCTTCCTTGGGATGGCGCATGGCGATGATGTCGGCGTAGCATCCGACGGTGCGGGCCGTATCGGCGACGCTTTCGCCCTTGGCGGCAGAGCTGCTCGCGGCCTCGGAGAAGCCGATCACGTTGCCGCCCAGTTCGTACATGGCGGCTTCAAAGCTGAGGCGGGTACGGGTGGACGGCTCGAAGAAGAGCGTGGCCAGCTTCTTTCCGTGACAGGCCTCTGCGTATTTCGACGGGTCCGCAATGATGTCCATGGCCCGGTCGATGAGTTCCTGCAGCTCATCCGTGCTCATTTGCATGATGTCGATCAGATTGTTCATTGGTTTCCTCCTGTTATCCAGCTTTCATCGGACGGGGCGTTCCGGAAGGCGATCAGGCGGTCTACGTCCGCCTGCTTGATATAGCCTTCCCGGACCGCGACCCGGGTAATTGTGTCAAAATCGGTCAGCGAGTGATTTTCCGTGCCGGCCGCGGCGAGCCGCTCCAGCCCCTTCTGCATGCCGTAGGTAAAAATGCTGACGATGCCCAGCACGTCGGCGCCGGCTTCGCGCAGCGCTTCGACCGCGTCGATCACGCTTCCGCCGGTGGAGATCAGATCCTCCACGACCACGACCTTCCGTCCGGCTTCCAGCTTCCCTTCGATGCGGTTCTGCCGGCCGTGGTCTTTGCTGCCGCTGCGCACATAGCCCATGGGCAGCCCCATCAGATGCGCCGTAATGGCTGCGTGGGCGATGCCCGCCGTGGCGGTGCCCATCAGCACCTCGGCATCCGGATAGTACGTACGGATCAGCTGCGCCAGGCCGTTTTCGATGTCGTTTCGGACGGCGGGGGCGGTCAGCGTCAGGCGGTTATCGCAGTATACCGGGCTCTTGATGCCGCTGGCCCAGATGAAAGGTTTTTCGGGCCGCAGGAACACCGCGCCGATGCGCAGCAGATCTTTCGCTATTTTCTCCTGCATATGTTTCCTCCTGGTTTTTCAGTCGATAAAATCATTTACGCAGCGGCGGTATGCGGCCGCCGGGTCTGCCGCGCCGGTGATGGGACGCCCCACCACGATATAGTCCGAGCCGAGCTCTTTCGCCCGGGCGGGGGTCGTCACGCGCTTTTGGTCGCCGCTCGCTCCTTCGGCAAAGCGGATGCCCGGCGTCACGGTCAGGAAATCTTTCCCGCAGGCCTCGTGAATGCGGCTTGCCTCAAGCGGGGAGCAGACCACGCCGTCCAGCCCCGCTGCTTTTGCGTTCGCGGCATACTGCAGCACGACCTCCTCCAGCGGCCGCCGGATCAGCAGTTCGTTTTCCATGCGCTGCTGGTCGATGGAGGTGAGCTGCGTCACGGCAATGAGAAGCGGCCGGCTCCCGTCGGGGCGGGTGAGGCCCTCCGCCGCGGCGCGCATCATATCCAGCCCGCCGGCTGCGTGAAGATTGCAGATATCCACGTCCAGAGAGGAGAGCACCGCCATGGCTTTTTTTACAGTGTTGGGAATGTCGTGGAGCTTCAGATCCAGAAAGATCTTATGCCCACGGGCCTTGATCGTGCGGACGATAGCCGACCCCTCCGCATAAAAGAGCTCCATGCCGATCTTGACAAAGGGCCTCTCCTGCGTGAAGCGGTCCAGAAAGGCGAAGGTCTGCGCGGCCGAGGCAAAATCGCAGGCAATTATAACGTCTTTCCCCATCAGTGTGCTCCTCCTGTGATATCCCGCAGATTTTCGATCCCGTAACGGTCCATGACCGCGGGCAGTTCTTCAATGATTTTTTTACATATGAACGGATCTCTCAGATTGGCGGCCCCGATCTCGACGGCCGACGCGCCGGCCAGCATCATTTCGATCACGTCCTCGGCTGAGCTGATGCCGCCGAGACCTATGACGGGGACGGAGACGGCGCGGGAGACCTGCCATACCATGCGGAGGGCAAGCGGAAAGACCGCCGGGCCGGAGAGGCCGCCGGTGGTATTGGCCAGAACGGGCCGCCGGGTCTTTAAGTCGATCCGCATGGCAAGCAGCGTATTGATCAGGCTGATGCCGTCCGCCCCGGCCTCCTCGCAGGCTTTTGCCACCGAGACGATATCCGTGACGTTCGGAGTCAGCTTCATAATGACCGGTTTTGCCGTGACCGCCTTGACGGCGCGGGTCACCGCGGCCGCCTGGGCCGGATCGGTGCCGAAGCTCATGCCGCCGCCGTGCACGTTGGGGCAGCTGATATTGACCTCGAGCCAGCCCACCTGGGGCTGCGCGTCCAGCTTTTCACAGACGGTGACGTATTCGTCCAGGGAGAAACCGCTCACATTGGCCATGACCGGCTTGTGAAAACAGCTCTTCAGCTTCGGAAGCTCCTCCGCAATGACGGCCTCCACACCGGGATTCTGCAGTCCGACGGCATTGAGCATCCCGGCCGGCGCCTCCGCGATGCGGGGCGTATCGTTGCCGAAGCGGGGCGCCAGCGTAGTCCCCTTAAAGGAAAAAGTGCCTAACAGATTGATGTCATAAAGCTCCGTGAACTCATAACCGTAGCCGAAGGTGCCGGAGGCCGGGATCACGGGATTATCCAGTTCGGTTCCGCAGAGCGATACGCTTAAGCGTCCCACAGGATCTCCTCCTTTCGCAGAACGGGGCCTTCCCTGCAGATGCGTTTATATCCGGTGATCGTCCGGCAGGAGCAGCCCATGCAGGCGCCGAAGCCGCAGCCCATGCGCTTTTCAAAGCTGAACTGGCCGGGGCCCTTCGCGCAGCGGTAGACGGCCTTCAGCATCGGTTCCGGGCCGCAGGCGTAGTAGCTGGTATAATCAAGGCCCGGCAGCGCGTCCGTCACAAAGCCTTTTGTGCCACAGGAGCCGTCTGCCGTGGTGACGATGACCTGAGCCCCGAGCGCGCGGAATTCGTCGGGATAGAAGATCTCGTCCTTCGTATTGAAGCCCAGCACGGCTGTGACCCGGCATCCTGCCGCGATCAGCTCCCGGGTGAGAAAAAACAGGGGCGGGATCCCCGCGCCGCCGCCGATCACCAGCGGATGCGTACCGGCGGTTTCCAGATCATACCCGTTGCCGAGGCCGGTGAGAAGATTGAGCTTCCTTCCGGCCGGGAGCGTGCTCAGCTGCTTCGTGCCGCCGCCCACCACCTTATAAATGAGGGTCAGTATGTCCCCTTCCCGGTCGCAGACGGAGAGCGGCCGTCGAAGAAAGCGGTCCGCAAGGAGGATATTCACAAACTGGCCCGGCCGGGCAATGGCCGAGGTATCGCCCTCAAGCCGCAGCCGGAAGATGTTTTCGGTCAGCCCGATATTTTCGAGTATGGTAAAGTCCGATTGTTTCATGTTTTTCTGCCTTTTCCTTTAGGAGAGCCGGGGATCGTGCCAGGCTATCTTCCCGTCCGATACGGTCATGAGGCAGCGGCCCCGGACCGGCCAGCCGGCAAAGGGCGTGCTGCGGCCCAGGCTTACAAACTCCGCCGGATCGATGAGATAGCTTTCGTCCAGGTCGTAGAGCGTAAAGTCCGCAGGCTTTCCTTCCTGCAGCGTATCCGGCAGCGTAAAACGTTTCCGGGGGTTTTCGCACATCAGGCCGACGAGCTGTTTCAGGCTCAGTTCTCCTTTACAGACCAGGTGGGTATACAGCAGCGGGAAAGCGGTCTCCAGTCCGACCACCCCCATCAGGCTCCCGGCCAGTCCTTTTGCCTTTTCTTCGGCCGAGTGCGGCGCATGATCCGTGATGATCATATCGATCGTTCCGTCCCTCAGGCCCGCGATCAGGGCCTGCCGGTCTTCCTCGGCACGGATGGGCGGATTCATTTTGAAGCGCCCGTCTTCCTGCAGCATGGAATCGTTCATCAGCAGGTAGTGCGGCGCGGTTTCGCAGCTTACGTCCAGCCCTTCCGCCTTGGCCCGGCGGATCAGCGCCACGCTTTCCTTGGCGGAAACGTGGCAGACGTGATAGCTGCAGCCGGTCCGGCGCACCAGCTCGAGATCCCGTGCGATCTGGCCCCATTCGGACTCCGAACAGATGCCCCTGTGGCCGTGGGCCGCGGCATAGGCGCCGTCGTGGATATAGCCGCCCCGCAGGAGGCGGTTGTCCTCGCAGTGGGCGACGATCAGCCTGCCCAGGGCTTTCGCCTTCCGCATGGCTTCGCGCATGATATCATCGTTCTGGACGCCGTGGCCGTCATCGGAAAAAGCGATGACCTGCGGCGCCAGCGCGTCCATATCCGAGAGCGCTTCCCCCTTTTCTCCGACCGTAATGGTCCCGTAGGGAAAGACCCGGACGACGGCGTCCTTCCGGATGAGATCCAGCTGAACACGAAGGTTTTTCAGACTGTCCGGGCAGGGATCCAGGTTCGGCATCGTGCAGACGGCCGTATAACCGCCGCGGGCCGCAGCCAGAGAGCCGCTGGCAAGGGTCTCCTTATAAGAAAATCCCGGCTCACGGAAGTGCACGTGCACGTCGGCGAAGCCGGGAAAAACGGTGAACGATTCACCGGGAATGATCTGATCGTACGCCGAAGCGGCGCGGCCGAAACGGAGAATACCGTCAAGAACGGAAACATCCTCTCTTCGGACATCGCCGTCACGGTATACGTTGACGTTGGCAAGCAGGGTACGGATGGCGGGCTCCTTTCCTGACAAAAAAACTGCGCTCCGCCGCCAAGGGGAGTGCAGCCAAACAGCACAGTGGGCATGGATCCGGTATCCATGCTGTCCTTGGCGGTCTCACGGGACCGACTTTAAAGGTACGGCTAAAGTATAGAGGAAAGCGCGGTCCTTTGTCAAGGGCCGCCCGTGAATTTGTCACAATTCTTCCGTGGGTCCGTCAGGCCCGGGAAGACCTTCCTCCGCTTCCTTCGCGGCAGGCGCTTCCTGGGCGGCGATGGCCTCCTTGAAGCCGCAGAGGGCGTCGAAGGGGGCGAAGATCTTGGCGCGCCGGCCGATATCCATACTGGGGTGGCGGATCCGGAAAGGATCCGTCTGGCTGTGACAGGGCCGGCCTTTCAGAAAAAGCTCCCGGTAGGGGAAGCCTTCCGGCATGGGGGTGGTTCCGATCCTGGACATGGCAGTTCCTCCTGGCTGCGCGGCCCGCCGGTCTACGCCCGGTGGCCGCCGATCTGCTTGTTCCGTTCCAGCGCGGTCGCCCCGTCCAGCAGGCTGCTGCCTTTAAAAAGGGCGTTCGCACCGAACTTCAGGCGCGCTTCCCCCATCGCCGCCTGGATCTGTTTTTCTTTCTGAAGGGCGCCGTAATCCGTGAAAAGGTCCAGCTGGACGACGCCGTCATCCGCGGACACCTCGCCCGCGCACACGCCGAGCCGCCGGAAGAGCAGCCGGGGATCGGTCTTTTGGTCAAACGACGCCAGGATCGCTTCCCGGATGGCGCCCGGCGAATTGGTCCTTTCCCGCATCCGGACCGTGCCGCCGGCGTGATTCGGATGCATCCTGCCGTAAAAGTCCGGAATGAGAGGCCCTTTGTAGTCGGGGCAGACCTCCAGGCTTTTCGGATCGTAGGAGACCCACCAGGTAAAAAGGGGCGCGAGCAGATTCTTTCTGAATAAGTCCGTGCAGAGCCCGTCGATCATTTCCCCGAAGACCAACCGGGCCTTTTCGTACGGGTAGGGCTGCGGCAGGACCTGCCCGCTGGAGAGGCTGCGGCTGTCCGCATGATACGCTTTGATGTCCCGCATGGTGACCGGCTCGATTCCCCAGGCGTGGTCGATCAGGATCTCGCCGTCGATCCCGAAGGTTTTGTAGAAGAATTCCTCATCCCAGGTGCTGCGCTGCGCGATCCCGCTCATGGTATATAAGTGGTTCGCTGCCAGCCGCCTTGCCGTCCCCGGGCCGATCTGCCAGAAATCGGTGAGCGGCCGGTGGTCCCACAGCAGGAATTTGTAGGAGTCTTCGTTCAGCTCCGCGATCCGCACGCCGTCCTGGTCGGCCGGCCTTTTTTTTGCCACGATATCCATGGCGACCTTGGCCAGATACAGGTTCGTGCCGATCCCGACGGTGGCGGTAATGCCGGTCGTCCGCAGGACGTCCCGGATCATGGTCATGGCCATGCGGTGCGCAGGATGGACGCCGGCCGCCGCGGCTTCTTTTTCGTAGAGGTGAAGATAGGGCGCACAGTCGATGAAGCACTCGTCGATGGAGTAAATATGGATATCCTCCGGCGATACATAGCGCAGGTAGATGCGGTAGATCTGCGCGGAGATCTCCTCATATCTGGCCATGCGCGGCACGGCAATGATATAGTCCACCTTCGTGCGGTTTATCTGTTCGTATCTGCGGATGGCCTGCCGGGCTTCAAAGAGCCGGGGCCTGGCCGGGACGCCGATGGCCTTAAGAGGCGGGGAGACCGCCAGGCAGATGGTTTTGTCCGTGCGGGATTCGTCCGCGACCAGCAGATTGGTTTTTAAGGGATCCAGTCCCCGCGCCACGCATTCCACAGAGGCGTAGTAGGACTTAAGATCGATACAGATATACGCTCTCTCCATTGGCTTTTTCAAAATGCATGTCCGTCAGGGCGGCGCCGAGGAGCTCCTCCGGCCGGGCGTCCGGGCGGATCCATTCGTTCACGCAGGTTTCCGGCAGGATCAGCGGCATCCTGTCGTGGATGAAGCGGATCCCTTCCCCCGGCTCCCGGGTCAGGATCACGAAGACCGGCAGCCCCTCCTCGATGCGGTAGAGGCCGCACAGCCAGGTCACGGAGGCGCCCTTCGGCTGGATCATATATTTCTGCCCGGTCTTTTTCCGCCCGTCATTGCCGGTCAGATGTTCCCACTCGAAATAGTAGGAGGCGGGCACGATGCAGCGGCGCCCGGCCCAGGCGTCTTTGAACGTGGGCTTTACGGCGGCGGTCTCCACCCGGGCGTTCAGAAGCGGCGGCCGGCCGGAAAAGCCCCATTTCATGGGGAATACGGCCCGCTGTCCCGCCCGGTCCGGCGCGATGACCGCGGTGACGTCGCCGGGGCGGATCTCCCCGCATTCCGTAACTTTGGTGGTCTTATGCCAGCGGTCCACTAAGGGAGATCGGTTCATTTCTTCCACGATCGGCCGAAGCTCCGGGGATAAATCGGTCCAGTAACGGCAGCACATAGCGTATTCCTCCCACGATCAGACGGAAAGCGCCGCCGGCTGCTGCGCCGGAAAGCGTACGGTATCCGCTTCCGCGGCGATATCCTGCGGGTCCAGCACGCCGACGACCCGGCCGATCAGATACACGTCGGTGCCTTCGCCGAAGCGCATCGGCGCGTAGGCCGGATTGAGGGAGTGGAGCCCGTCTTTTTCGTACACTTTGATGTAGGTCTCGTTGCCGGCGATAAAGGCGCCGACCTCCCCGTACTGCAGCGCCGGCGCGTCCGGGATGCGGGAGATAAGGACGGCGTCCCCGTTGTGAAAGGCCGGCTCCATGCTGTCCCCGTTCACGGTAAAGACGCAGTCGGCCTTTTCCGTCTGCCGGGTGGCATAGAGATAAAGCGGCGTTCCCTGTTCATCAAATTCCGTGGGATCGCCGGGCCCGGCGGAAAGGGATTTTCCAAAGTGGATGAGCCGGCGGATATTCGGCGTTTTTTCCTCCGCCTGGGCGCCGAGAAGCGCCTCCGCAAGCTGTTCCAGCGCCGCCTGATGGCCCGGGGTCAGCCGGCGGTACTGTTCCAGCAGGCGGTTTTCCGCGGCCGTACGGAGCGGTGCGGAAACTTCCGTGCCGAACAGGTCCCCGAAGGAAATATCCAGCGCGCGGCACAGGGCGGGGATCAGGGCAAGATCCGGCCGGCTGCGGCCGTTTTCCCAGTTGCTGACGGCGTTGCCGGTCACCCCGATCTCCGCGGCCAGCTGTTTTTGTTCCTTGCCGGCCTTCTCCCGGTAGAAGCGGATGCGGCTGCCGATGGCGGGAAAGCTGAAAGCGGCTTTTCTTTCTGCGGGCGCGCCGCCCGGGGCAAAAGTACGGTCGATTTTTCGTCTGGCCATAGAAAACACCTTCCTTCTGAAACCATAAAAAAGAGATTGTATCCGCATTGTAGCACATAAATAATGGTTTGTAAAGCGAAAAATCGGCTTTACACTCGCAAAAATATGTGATATGCTGACGGCAGGAAAGCAGGGAAGGAGAAGCTGTCCATGAAAAAAGTCGTGATACTGGAATCTCTCGGGATCTCGCCGGCGGAGCTGAAAGCCTTTGAGGAAGCCTTCGCGCAGGAGGCGGTTTTTGAAGAATATGAAAAGACCGGGGACGTCCCGGCGCTGATCCGGGAAGCCGGGGACGCGGATGCGCTGATCCTGGCCAATATGCCGCTGCCCGGGGAAGTGATCGAAGCCTGCGGGAAGCTGCGCTTTATCGACGTGGCGTTTACGGGCGTGGACCATGTGGATCTGGAGGCGGCCAGAAAGAAGGGGATCCGGGTATCCAACGCGTCCGGCTATTCGAATGAAGCCGTGAGCGAACTGGTCATCGGGATGGCCATCTCGCTGCTCCGCAATATCCCGCAGACGCAGGAGCGGGTCAGAAGCGGCGGCACCAAGGAAGGCCTGGTCGGCTGCGAACTGAAGGGGAAGACCGTCGGGATCATCGGCTACGGCAATATCGGAAGCCGCACCGGCGAGCTGATGCATGCCTTCGGCTGCCGGATTCTGGCCAACAGCCGCCGGTATCATGCCGATCTGCCGGAATGGGTGGAACAGGTTCCGCAGGAAGAGCTGCTGAAGCGCTCCGATATCGTGGTGCTGCACTGCCCGCTGAATGCGGAGACCCGGGGCATGATCAATTATGAAAAGCTTTCCCTGATGAAGAAGAGCGCGGTGCTGATCAACGTCGCCCGGGGGCCGGTCACGAATGAAGACGATCTGGCGCGGGCACTGGCGGAAGGCGTGATCGCCGGCGCGGCCGTGGACGTCTTCACCAAAGAACCGCCGCTTCCGGCCGATACGCAGATGCTGCAGGCGCCGAATACCCTGCTTACGCCGCATATCGCGTTTGCCACCCACGAATCCATGACGCTGCGGGCGCAGATCGTCTTTGAGAATCTGCGGGCCTGGCTGGACGGCGCGCAGAAGAATATTATTCTATAAGAAGACTTGACTTAGCCGTACGGCTTATATTATACTGCACTATAGGAAATTTCGCCGTACGGCAAAGTTCCGGATTGGAAACGGTTCTTTGATCCGTACGGCTTTTTTAGGAGACGATCATGCGGGTAAACGATACGCAATCCTTCGGAGAAGCGCTCCGAAGGCGCAGAAAGGAATTGGGCTATACCCAGGCTTTTCTGTCGCAGTTTTCCGGCTTCAGCGTCAGCTTTATTTCGGACCTCGAGAACGGAAAGGAAACGGCCGAGCTGGGGAAGGCGCTGTATCTGGCTTCCCTGCTAGGCCTGGATTGTGAACTGAAGCCGAGGGATTCGTCATGGTAAAGTATCAGATCAGTCTCGAACACGGCGCCGAATGGATCCCGGTCGGGACCATTACGGGAGAAAACAGCGAATCCGCCGTCTTCCGCTATGAAGCGTCCTATCTGGAAGCCTCCCCGGCCGGCCCGATCTCCGTGAGCCTCCCCCTGCAGCGGGAAGCGTTTTCGGCGGCGCGGACAAGGACCTTCTTCAACGGGCTGCTGCCGGAAGGCTTTACGCGGCGCGCCGTGGCCGCCTGGATGCGGACGGACGAGGACGATTACCTGGGGATCCTCTACGGGCTGGGGCGGGAATGCCTCGGCGCCCTGCGCATCAGCCGGGAAGGGGAAAGGCCCGGGGAAGCCTATGAAGCGCTTTCCATGGAGGAGGTGCGGGCGCTGGCCGCGGAAGGCGCCAGCAAATCGGCCGAGCTGGTCGCGCAGTCGCATCTGTCGCTGACCGGGGCGACGGGGAAGGCCGGCCTGTATTATAAAGCGGACCGGGACAGATGGTATCTTCCGGTCGGGACCGCGCCGAGTACGCATATCGTCAAGCAGAGCCATATCCGCTTTCAGGATATCGTGACCAACGAGCAGCTTTCGCAGCGGACGGCATACCATCTGGGGATCGCCGTGCCGGAGAGCTTTATCGTCAATACCGGGCGGGGGCAGGAGGATGAGATCCTCTTTGCCACAAAGCGTTTTGACCGGTTCGTGCGCGACGGCGGGCCGAAGGTGGACGGCCTTCCCCGGCCGCAGCGCCTTCATCAGGAAAATCTTGCGCAGGCGCTGGGCATTCCCTCCTCCGCGAAATATGAGGCGGATCCCTCGCAAGGGTATATGCGGCAGATGTTTTCGCTGCTGCGCCGCGTGTCTGCCAACCCGGTGGAAGATCAGCTAAAGCTCTGGGACCGCATCGTGTTCGCCTGGCTGCTGGGCAATACGGATGCGCACATCAAGAATTATTCGCTGCTGTACAGCCCGGATCTGAAGGGGATACGGCTTTCGCCGGCCTATGATATGCTCAGCACCTGCCTGTATACGAACAGCACGCGGACCATGGCCTTCAGCATCGGCGGGGAGCCGGATATCCGGAATGTTACGGACGATTCGTTCCGGCTGGCGGCGAAAGACGCCGGGCTGGGAGAAAAGCTCGCGATGGCGCGCCTTGCCGAAATGCGGGAGCGCTTTCCGGGCGCCCTTCTGGCGGCGGCCGGCGAACTGGAAGAAGCGGGCTTTCAGCGGGCCGGCATGCTCGCGGAAAAAATCGGGAAGAAGGCGAACTGGTAATGGCGGCAAGGGCGGAAGATAAAGAAGTTATATTTGCCAGTTATCCGGTGCCGAAAGCCATTTTCACGATGGCGGTGCCGACCGTGATCAGCCAGCTGATCAACCTGATCTACAATATCGTCGATACCTTTTATATCGGGCGGACCGGCAATTCCACCATGATGGCGGCGGCCTCGCTGGCCCTGACGCTGGTCATGCTGAATACCGCCTTTTCCAATCTGTTCGGGATCGGCGGCGGGAGCCTGATCGCCCGGCTGATGGGCGTCCAGCGGTACGGCGACGTCCGGAAGGTCAGTGCGTTTTCCTGCTACGGCGCCATCGCGGTCGCGCTCAGCTATTCGCTGCTTACCGGGCTGTTCATGAATCCGCTGCTGCGCTTTTTGGGCGCTTCGCCGGAGAGCATCGGCTTTGCCAGGCAGTACGTCTTCCTGGTCATCGTGGCCGGGAGCCTGCCGAGCCTCCTGTCGCTGACGCTCGCGCATCTGCTCCGCAACACCGGGTTTTCAAAACAGGCGAGCATCGGCTTAAGCGGCGGCGGCCTTTTAAATATCATGCTGGATCCGCTGTTCATGTTCGTGATCCTGCCGCCGGGGCAGGAGGTTTTCGGCGCCGCGCTCGCGACCCTCTTATCCAACGTGGCCGCGTGTATCTATCTGCTTTTTGCCTTAAACCGCGCCTCGCTGAGCATCCGCTGGAAGGACGCCCGCGCCATCAGCCGGGAAAATGTGAAGAAGATCTTTTCGGTGGGCATATCCTCCGCGATCCTGACCGGCCTCTTTGACCTGGCCAATGTCGCGGCGAACAAGCTGGCGGCCGGCCACAGCGATCAGACGCTGGCCGCGCTCGGCATCGTCATGAAAGTGGAG
This sequence comes from Lachnospiraceae bacterium, assembly GCA_017394885.1. Lineage (GTDB taxonomy): Bacteria > Bacillota > Clostridia > Lachnospirales > Lachnospiraceae > UBA6987. The sequence continues at coordinate 14,776 of JAFPWO010000016.1, forward strand.
CGCGTGCCGAACGCCATCAATATCGGGCTGTGCCAGGGCATGATGCCGATCGTGGCCTACAATTTTTCGGCCGGCAACCGGGAACGGCTCCGCAGCGTGCTGAAGACCGGCATCAGCTGGGGGCTGGGGATCGCGGCCATAGCGATCGTCCTGTTCCGCTTCTTTGCGGAGCCGGTCACCCGGGCCTTCATGCTGACGACGAATGACGCGGCGCTAGCGACCATCGCCGCCGCGGCCGGCTTCCTCCGGATCCGCTGCCTGGCGTCCCCGGTGCAGTTCCTGAACTTTGCCAGCTCCTTCTCCATGCAGGGGATGGGCGACGGAAAACGCACCGTTATGCATGCCGCGGTGCGGGAGCTGGTGGTCTATATCCCGCTGATGATCCTGCTGGACCATCTGTTCGGCGAGAGAGGGCTCGCGGCGGCGCTTCCCGCGGCAGAAGCCATCAGCGCGGTGCTGGCCGTGTTCCTGCTGCTGCGCTCGCTGAAACGAATCGATAACCGATAAAGGAGAATACCATGGGCCGTAATTCCGTAAAAGAGAACAAAAATATCTATCAGAGAAGCCGTGAAGCGCTGGGCCTGACCCGCGAGAAGGCGGAAGAGCTCCTGCAGGGGCTGACGGCGGAGCGCATCGAAAAGATCGAAAATGAACGCTCCGGCGCGCATCCGGACGAAGTGCTGCTGATGGCAGAGGGCTATAAAGTGCCGGAGCTGTGCAATTATTACTGCGCGAACGAATGCCCCATCGGGCGGCGCTACGTGCCGCCGGTGGAGACCAAGGACCTTTCCCGGATCGTCCTGGAGATGCTGGCTTCGTTAAATAAGATGCAGCATCATCAGGAGAAGCTCATCGCGATCACGGCGGACGGCGCGATCTCCGGCAGCGAGCTGACCGATTTCGTGACGATCCAGCAGGAGCTGGAGAAGATCTCGCTCTCCGTGGAGAGTCTGCAGCTGTGGGCGGAGAAGAAGATGGCGGACGGCTCCATCGATCCAAAAGAGTATAAGCGCACGCAGGAAAGCCTGAAAAAGCAGTAATTCACCGGTTTTGAGAAAATAGAACAGCTTATTTTTCTGAGGGGACCCTTTATCTGTTTGCAGAGGTTCCCTATGATTATAGCCATAAAGTACAGCCGACGGATCCCGATCCGCGGCAGGAGTTTCCATAAGAAAGGAGGAAAAGTTTATGGAAAGAATGATTATCGGTCTTGTATTTATCATCGGCGGTATTCTGGTAGGACTGGTCCTCCGTTCGAGCAGCCGTGATCCGAAGAAGTTTGCGCTTCCGGCTGTGGCCGGTGCGCTCGCGGGGATCGTCTGTATCGCCACCGCCTGCTGGACCTCGGTGCCGACCGGCCATACCGGCGTCGTGACCACCTTCGGACGGGTGGAAAACTACACGCTGGACGCCGGGATCCACGCCAAGTTCCCGTGGCAGAAGGTGATCAACCTGGACAACCGGGTGCAGAAAGCCAATGTCATGCTGAGCTGCTTCTCTTCGGATATTCAGGAAGTCACGGTATCCTACACGGTCAACTATCAGATCAGCAAGGACAATGCCATGACGATCTACAGCACCATCGGCACCGCCTATTATGACACGGTGATCACCCCGAATGTTTCGGAAGCGGTCAAGGTCATGACAGCCCGGTATACGGCTGAGAATCTGGTGTCGTCCCGCGATGAGCTCTCCAATCTCATCCAGACGCTGCTGACGGACAAGCTGGCCCGCTACAACATTATCGTGGTAGGCACCTCCATTGAAAATATGGATTTCACGGATGCCTTCACCAATGCGGTAGAATCCAAGCAGGTCGCGGCGCAGAACAAGCTGCAGGCGGAGATCGAGCAGGCGCAGAAGACCATGGAGCAGGAAGCTCAGGCCAGACGTGCCGTGATCGATGCCAACGCGGCGGCGGAAGTCGCGGAGATCCAGGCCAATGCGGACCTGGCGGTGACCAAGATCCAGGCGGACGCGGCAGAGTACGCGGGCCTGAAGGAAGCGGCCAAGAACAAAGCCATTTCGGAGTATCTGACAAAGGATCTGCTGAACTACTACTACATCCAGCAGTGGAACGGAATCCTTCCGAACTACTACATGGGGAGCGAAAATGTCAGCACGATCGTAGGCCTCGGGAATGTGACGGCCGAGAGCGAATAACCGGAAGCAGGAAAGCGGCGGCGTACCGCCGCTTTCCGGAGGCCGGCAGGATGATTCCTGCCGGCCTTCTTCGGTCCGGAAGGAAGGGCTCTTTTCTATAATCTTTGATTTATAAGAAGGCGTAAAAATGTAATTATAATTGATGCAAAAAAAGTTGATTATTTGAAAAAACAGGTATAGAATACCAAAATAAAGCATATTTCTGTTGTTCGAGAGGGTTTTCATGCGAAAGACAGATTGTGTTTGGCTGCAAAAAGTTTACTGGCAACACATCCATGCATCTGCAGTTCGGCCCTGCTGACCGTCCGGCGCTGTTTTGGCTGTGTTGTTTGGTAAATAATAAAAACAGAATTCTATTCTGCGAAACTTAAAAAAGGAGAGGGAAACAATGAAGAAAATACTGGTAGTTTTACTGGCTGCTGCGATGGTTCTTTCATTGGCGGCCTGCGGCGGATCGAATACCACCACGCAGGCTCCGACGGAAGCTCCGACCGAAGCGCCGACTGAAAAGCCTACCGAAGCGCCTACCGAAGCTCCTACGGAAGCTCCGACCGAAGCGCCCACCGAGGCTCCGGAGACGGTTCTGGAAGATCCGAATCACGAACTCTGGACCGCTCACGGTCAGTATCTGCTGCCCGACGGGACAGAAAACGGCTGGAACGGCAAGGACAGCGAAGTGTATGAAGCGTTCGCGCTGACCGCGATCAAGCTGTCCGACGTCGAAGCGATCGACAAGGACCTGTTC
>JAFPWO010000017.1 GCA_017394885.1 Lachnospiraceae bacterium
AGAACAGCTCGCTCTATCTCTCCGCGCTCTCCAATGACGTGAACACCATCGAAACGGAGTTCATCGGGCGGCTGCAAAACACCGTTCAGGTGGGCATTGCGTTCATCGGCGCGCTGGGTCTCATGCTCTGGTGCAGCCCGCTGCTGACACTGATCGCCATCGGTTTCTCCCTGCTGCCCATCATCGTCTCCGTGGTCCTGGGAAACAAGGCGGCAATCGCGGAAAAGAATGTTTCCGATCAAAAAGAGAGCTATACCGGCATGCTTAAGGACGCACTCATGGGCTTCTCTGTGATCAAGAGCTTTAAGGCGGAGAAAAGCATTGCTGCTTTGCATGATCACAGCAATGAGGATGTAGCGGAGGCTTCGAAAAAGCGCACGAAGGTGAACGTACTGGTGAGCTATTCCTCCGGCGTTGCGGGCGCGATCCTGCAGTTCGGCGTGTTCTTTGTCGCCGCCGCGATGGCGCTCTCCGGCAGGGGCATCACGGCAGGTACCGCGATTGTATTTGTTCAGCTCCTCAACTACGTGCTGGGGCCCATTCAGGCATTCCCGGTGTTCTTTGCAGGTACAAAGTCCGCTTTCGGGCTGATCGACAAGCTGGCCGCAGCATTGAACAAAAACGTCCCCGACGAGGGCGAGCAGATCCCGCCCCAGCTCACCGAGGGGATCTCGGTCAGGAATCTTGCCTTTGCCTATGAGGAAGGAAAGCCGGTGCTTTGTGACGTGGACATGGACCTGCGCGCCGGCGGCTGCTACGCGCTGGTAGGCGGCTCCGGCAGCGGCAAATCGACGATCCTGAACCTGATGATGGCATCCTCCAAAAACTATCAGGGCGAGATCCTCTACGACGGAAAAGAACTCAAAACCGTTTCCACCGATTCGCTCTATGACCTGGTGTCCATCATTCAGCAGAATGTATTCGTCTTCAACAGCACGATCCGCGACAACATCACCATGTTCTCCCGGTTTCCGGAGGAGGAGATCGACCGCGCCGTACGGCTGTCCGGCCTGAAAAAGCTGATCGATGAAAAAGGCGCGGACTATCGCTGCGGCGAAAACGGCTCAGGACTTTCCGGCGGCGAGCGGCAACGGATCTCCATTGCCCGGGCCCTGCTTCGCAAGACCCCGGTACTCTTCGTGGATGAGGCCACGGCCTCGCTGGATGCCGAAACCTCCTTCGAGGTGCTGGACGCCATCCTGAAGCTGGACGGCTACACGCGCGTTATCGTCACCCACGACCTGGATGAAAACATCCTGCGCCGCTGCAGCGGCCTATTCGCCCTGAAAAACGGCGAGGTCTCGGAACAGGGGACCTTCGAGGAACTGATGAACCGGAAGGGCTACTTCTATTCCCTGTTCACCGTCTCCCAGAGCTGATCGGATCTATTGAACGGAGCCTCCGCGGGCAGAAGAAGATACTCCTGCGGTGCACAGACAGAATCGCCCTGCAAGTCTGAGATTTGCAGGGCATAATTATTGAAACAATAGAATTGATTTTTTGACTGTTATCGTGTAAAATGTTTACAATATTGTTGGACAGGAATGCAGACCAGTGATCAACAGTGCTGCCATCGGCTAACTGAACAGAGGCGCATAACAAAACGAAGGGGGTATCCCCCTTTGATTTGATACGCCGTTTTGGGTAACTTCTGATAGTGGGAACCGCAGGATGCAGCCACGACGGGAGCTGCTTCGATGCGGTATTTTTGTGCCTGTTTTCGGCAGCCGATGCTATACAGGAACTATTCCATAGAGAATTAATTTAAAGAACGAATAATAATAAAACTGAATGAGTGAGGAAAACAACATGATAAGATTCGAAACCGACAGGCTGATCCTGCGCAACTATACGATGGATGACGTACCGGCCGTGCATGAATACTTTTCAGTTGAGGAAGTGTCACGGTATGAGGATTTCTGGCCGCAGACGATCGAAGAAGTGGCAGAGGGCCTCGATGCATGGAAAGATATGGACAACCGCATGGCCGTCGTCCTGAAGGAGACCGGCGAACTGATCGGAAGCGCCGGATACTGGGACGATGAGGAAGATGAAGACGGAGAGACGGAATACTCGATCGACTTCGATTTTAACCCGAGATTCTGGCACAAAGGATACGCTTTCGAAGCGTCAAAAGAGGTCGTGCGGCATCTTACGGAAGACCTGCACGTAGGAGAGATCTGGGGAGAATGCGACGAGAGAAATACCGCGTCGGCAAGGCTTCTGGAGCGGCTGGGCTTTGAACTGATAGAGATCGTTGACGACGCCTATAAAGAAGACGCCGAGGGGAATCCCATCATGATCCGGTCAAAGGTATACAAATATACCGTTTAAATCAGTATCTGTGGAGGAATTTTATATGGATAAGAATACAATGATGCAACAATTAGCCCTGGCGCTGCAGGAAAAGGACGCCTTCAATGGGGCGTGGCTTTATGCGGAAAACGGCGAGATCGTCAGTAAGGGAGCCCTCGGCTTCCGGGATCCCGAAGACCGGCTTCCGATCACGGAGGACTCCATTTTCCAGCTGGCTTCGGTCAGCAAGACGTTCACGGCGGCGGCGGTCATGCTGATGATGCGGCAGGGGCTGCTCGGCCTGGAGGACAGGATCACAAAGTATTTCCCGGAGCTTAGCGCATACGAGGGCGTGACGGTGCGCCATCTGCTGAACCACACGAGCGGAATTCCCGACTACTTTGACGATGGGGACTGGTTCATCAGGATCTGGAAGGAAGAAAAGCGGGTCCCGGGCAACGACGAGATCCTGCGCTTCCTTCTTGAGACCAAGGCGAAACCGTACTTCGCCCCGGGGGAGGGTCTGCATTACTCCAACACCGGCTACAATCTGTTGGCGCTGCTGGTGGAGCGGCTCTCCGGTATGCCCTATGAGGCGTTCCTGCAGAAAAATATCTTCGAGCCCGCCGGCATGACCGCCACCCGCTGCTGTCATATCCGCAGGGACGGGGTTCCGTTTGAAAACTATGCCCAGGCGACGGTGTACGATGGCGACAAATGCGTGGCCGACGTGGACTCCGAAGAGGTCGGAGAGGTAGTCGCCTTCGACGGCCTGAACGGCGACGACTATGTGTATACCAATATCTTCGATATGCTTCGCTGGGACAAGGCGCTGCGCGAGGGCAGGGTGCTCACGGCGGAAGAGCAGAAACTCATGTACACTCCCGGAAAGCTGAATAACGGCGAAAACGCTGTTTATGATGAGGACGACGGGCTGGGCTACGGCTTCGGCTGGGCTGTCGGACAGGAAGAGGCGTACGGTCTCGTCGTCAGTCACAGCGGCGGTATGCCGGGCGTCACCACCTGGTTCGAGCGTTTCATCGACGCGGACAGGACGCTTGTGATCCTCAGCTGCCGGGACTTCCGGGACGTCAGAGCGCATGAAGGCTACTGGGACGGCATGGAAGCCGTCGCAAGGGACAAGGAGCCGGAGCCGGTAAGATCCATCGAGGATATCACGCTCAAGGACCCCGACAGGTCGAAGTGGGAAAGCTTCTGCGGAAAGTACGAGCATCCCGAGGACGCCGATTTCATCGTCGACGAGGTCTTCCTGAAGGACGGCGAGCTTCATGCCAACGCCATCGACGAGGACGGCGATGCGCTGAGCTTCCGCCTCTATCCCATCGGGGAAGACGAATTCGGCCGCAAGGGCGGCATGCTCAAGGTAAAATTCGGCGACGGCTGCCTGATGATGGGCGATACGACCTGCAAGAAGCGGTAAGAATACGGAAACAAGGCGGCGGGGATCAACCCCGCCGCCGGATTTGTAACAGCACTTTAAAATGGCGCAAGGCCCTTTCCTGTCCGGAGAGAATCTGCAGAAACGACCGGCGCAGGTACATCCGGCGAAAGCCTTAATAAAGCCAAAGGGCGATTTAAAATAGTCATTTATTCTTTCTGTGACTTTATTGAACTTGACTTTTGACAGCTTTAGCAAGAACATTTCTCATATTCTTGAATCTGGAGAACTGGATCAGATTTCTATCGGTTTTTCCGATAAAAGTACCGGCGGCAGAAAACCACAGATCAGTGTTTGATGACTCCATAGCGAAGAGAGATGATTTAATTGTTTAAAAGTTGTCTGACGTAAGCATATTCCAATCACTAGTCCTTGCGATACGTAGGATTCGATGCTATACTGCGGTTATGTCAGAGAAAGAAAGTTTTGAAAAACTTTGCAGAGGGGAACATCATGGATATTGAAAAGATCAAATCGTTTATAACCACAGCAGGCGTCGATCTGCTTAAGGGGATCCTCATCCTTGTCGTAGGGCTTTTCCTGGTCCACTGGTTTGTTAAATTCCTGCGGCGCAGCAAGGTTATCGCCAGGCTTGATCCGTCGCTGCAGTCCTTTTTCATCAACGCGATCAAGCTGCTCCTGATCGTGATCGTCGTCATTTCGACGGCCAGCGTCATCGGGATCCCGCTGACCTCGGTCATTACCCTCTTTGCCTCCGCCGGCGTGGCGATCAGCCTGGGCATGCAGGGCGCCCTGGGCAATCTGGTCGGCGGCGTGACGCTTCTGATCCTGAAGCCTATCAAGGTCGGGGAATATGTCAAGATCGGGGAGTACAGGGGCATCGTCAAAAATATCGGTGCGTTCTATACCGAGATCAAGACACTTGATAATTCCCTCATCAGCCTCCCGAACAGCAATCTGACGAATACGGCGATCGTCAACTATTCCCGGGAAGGCACGTCGCGTGTGGAAGCTTCCTTTACTGTAAGCTACAACAGCGATATGGACAAGGTGCGAGAAGTGCTTCTGAATATGGCGAGAAAGGGAGAAAAGGTCCTGGAAGATCCGTCGCCCTGGGTGCTGATCACCCAGTGTACGGAAACGGGTATCATTGTCCTTGTCAGGGCCTGGGCCAATGCGGAAGACTGGGGGAATGTGTATTATTATCTGCTTGAGAACGGCAAGCGGGCGCTGGATGCGGCGGGCATCAAGGTCCCGTATCAGCAGATGGACGTTCATATCAAACAGGACTGACGCGAATACGTACCGGCGCGATGATACACGGAAAAGAACGGACTGATTCTTCGGATCAGTCTGTTCTTTTATAAAATGCTTTACAATTTTGACAGATATGGTAATATATAAGGGTTATTTTTTACATGGATGGTTGAAAGCAACATGGCTATGTATCCAAAAGAAAAAGAAGACGAAGTTACGGAAAAGACCATAGTGGGAGAAATTGCCCCGTGGCTGGAGACAGAAGAGGAAAAAGCGTCCCGGAAATCCGGGGATACCGACGATCCGGTGGACGTCATCCTTTATCATCCCCTCGCCATCCGCCTGTCCCACATGTTTATCAAGGCAGGCTGGTCCGCCAATGCCGTGACGCTTCTGTCTCTCTTTTTCGGCGTCGGGGGCAGTATCCTTTTCTATTCGCAGAACAGATGGATCAATCTGCTGGGCATCGCTCTCGTGGTATTCGCGGCGGTGCTGGACTGCTGCGACGGCCAGATCGCCAGGCTCACCCATACCAGCAGCCAGCTGGGAAGAGTTCTGGACGGGACCGTGGATATCACCAATTTCCTCGCGATCTATATCGTGCTGGGGCTCAGAATGATGAAGGAGAACATCCCCTTCACCGGGACCCCGTGGTCTTTTTATATCTGGATCGTTATCATCGTGGCAATGTACTGCCATGCCAGCCAGGCGCGGATGGGAGACTATTACCGGGGGCTGCATCTGTACTTCCTGAAAGGAAGCAGCCGGGCCAATCTGGCGAGAGTGAAAAACCTGGAGGAGGAGCTTGCTTCCCTCCCGAAGGGAAGTCCGCTTTATGAAAGGATCTACCGCAATATATACCTGATCTATACGAAGGATCAGGAGAAGCATACGCCGAACGCCCAGCGCCTGCTGGATAAGCTGGAGGAGAAGGACGAGTTCGTCCCGAAAGACCTGGCCGCTGCCTATATTACCCGGAGCCGCCGGTATATCCAGATGACCAACACGCTTACCTATAATATGAGAGCCTGGACGCTCTTCATTTTGCTCATGCTGGGACTTCACGCCTTTTTCTTCCCCTTTGTTATCATCGTCCTGGAAGTGGTGAAGTATGTTATGATTGCGAAGTACGAAGCAATCGCCAAAGATATTGACAGGGAATTCTTATCCGCCCACGACGGCACGGGCCGGGCGGTCTGAATGCGGACAGAACAGATTCATGAAAAAGCATTATAAAGGAATATTCTTTTTCATAGGCCTGGCCGGCATCGTCTGGCTCGCGTTAAAAGCCAATCCGGATAAAGTGGACTGGCAGGAATACTTTACGCCGAAGCTCCTTCTCCTTTTGGGAGGGCTGCTTGCGCTTTGGGCGCTGATTTATGCGATCCATGCCCGGGCATTCCGGCTCGTCATGGGCGAAGCGGGGGCGGGGATCAGCCGGATCTCTCTGTACCGGCTGTGTATGACCGGGTTTGCGCTCAACAATGTTACGCCGGCGGGCCTCGTCGGCGGAGAACCGTACCGTATCCTTGAACTGAAGAAGTACATGACCACGGAGAAGGCCACCTCCTCGACGATCAGCTTCAGCCTGATGTACGTGATCGGACACGTGCTGCTGTGGCTGACCGGGGCTCTTTTGTATTTCTTTATGGGGTGTCCGGGCGAGAAATTTGTTACGATCCTGCTGATCGTATCGGCCCTGATCCTGCTGGCGATCTGCATCTATTTCTTTGCTTTCCGCCACAAAGCGCTGGTGACCCCTGCTTTCCATTTCTTCTCCAAGCTGCCGCTGGTGGGAAAAAAAGCAAAGGCGATTGCGGAGAAAAGAGCGGAGCTGTTTACGGAGGTCGACCGCTGCTATGCCGAATTCCACGGAGACAAAAGAACGGTTTACAAAGTGATCCTTCTGGAATACGGCGCCCGGCTTCTGGAGGGCATGGAATACTTCCTGATTTTCCTCTACCTGGGCACGAACGTACATATCAGCGGAGCGATCCTTATCTTAAGCCTGGCCTCGCTCATCGGAAACCTTCTGTTCATGGTGCCCATGCAGGCCGGCACCCGGGAGGGGGGCATGGCCATTGCCCTGGATATTCTGGGAATCAGCTCCGAGACCGGTCTGATGGGCGGGCTGATCTACCGGATACGGGACCTGATCTGCACGACCGCAGGCATCCTTCTGATCCTGACAACAAGAAAGAAAAAAGAGAAGAGAGAAGACAGTAAGCCGGCGCAGTAAACTGTACGTCGGCTTGTTTATTGACCGCTGCCGGAAGAAAGAGTGGATACCGATGGCTGACAGCGTGGTAAAAACATGTACACTGGAAGAGGATCTGCAGGATAATGCCATTATCGCAGACTGCCGTTCCATTCTGAAAAAATACCATTTTACCGATGACGAAGTGGACCTGTCTGCGGAATCCATTATCAGAATGCTGGACAGTTACCGGTAAAAGAACGGTGACGGGACGAAGGTCCGCTACTATGTCCGCAAACGTCTTGGCAAGGTCGAATTACGGCTGTTTATCCCGGGAGAAAAACACGATCCTTTTGCAGATGATGAACAGAATACCCGCAGTTCCGTGGAGCGGGCTTTAAAGCCGCTGCTGGTCAACAGGACGCAGTATTATTCCCACTACTATGTACACGGGACGAATGTCCTTGTTGTCAGCAGCCCGCCGATCAAGAAAAAAAGTCTGTTCCGCTCGCCGATGCTGTGGGCGGCCATTCTGGGGCTGGCAGCCGGCTTTCTGTGCCTGCAGCTGCCGGACACCGTGCGCGGGATCGTTCTTTCCGACGTGGCAAAGCCGATCCAGTCCGTCAGCATCAGCCTGGTGACAGCGGCGATGGGGCCGCTGATCCTGTTCTCGATGCTGGTGTCCGTATCGGCCCTGCAGAGCATCGATGAACTGACGAATCTCGGGTTTAAGTTGATCGGCCGCTTTATCGTGATTACGCTGGCGGTCATGGCCGTCGGCATCGGCGTATCGCTGCTGTTCTACTCCGATTTCGGGACGGGTGGCATCGATTTCAGGCCGAAGCAGATCATTGAACTGCTGCTCGGGATCATACCGACCAACCCGATCTCTCCGCTGCTGAACAACAATACGCCGCAGCTGGTCGTGCTGGGCCTGGTGCTGGGGGCCGCGCTGCTGATCCTCGGCGATAGGGTAAGCAGACTGAAAGAGATGATCAGCCAGATCAATGAATGGATCATGTCCGCCATGGGGATCATCCTGAAGATCGTGCCGGTCATCCCCTTTGTCAGCATTTTTATGGTGATCGCGCAGGGGAATGGCGCTACGCTGCTCAACGGCTGGGAATTCATTGCGGCCAACTATGCGGTCGCCCTGCTGTGCGGCGGGATCAAGCTGTTCGCGGTGTCAGCCAGATACAAGGTCGCGGTACCGGTCCTGTGGAAAAAGCTGTGGCCGATGGTTAGTACGGCTTTCTCCACGGCCAACAATACGACGATGCTGAAGCAGGAATATGAGATATCGAAAGATGTACTGGGGATCAAACCGGAGTTTTCTTCCTTCTGGATCCCGATGAGCCAGGCGATGCTCAACCCGCGGGTCACGATCTGCCTGATCATTCCGCCCTTCCTGATCCTCAAATACATTGGCCAGCCGATCACGTTGAGCTTCCTGCTGATCACGATCCTGCTCGTGCTGGAGCTTTCCATCGCCAATCCCGGGACGACAGGCGGCTGGTCCATTCTTTTTGCTGCGCTCGCGCTTCCGGCGGAGTATGTCGGTACCTTTATGATGTACAGGCTGTTCGTGGTCAATTTCAATGCGGGTTACGGCGCTCTCCAGGTCGGACTGGAGCAGATCGAAGCAGCCGCCAAAGCCGGCGCGATCGATCTCGACCTGCTGAGGCAGAAAACGGCCGTGCATTAATAAAACCGCTCTCAGCGGCAAAAAGCCCTTCCGCGCAGTGCAGCAGGAAGGGCTTTTCTTTGATTGCTCTGCGGCGTACCGAGTTATTCGGGAATGCGCAGGCCGGCGCGGTACGCGTCCACGTCGACTACGGTCCCCTTATGGCGGGATTCTTCCGCCGCGAAGGCCAGCAGGTGATTGTCCACAGAAATACGGATGCCGGAGATGGATGAGCCGCTGTACCGGCCGGTCAGGTAGTCGTAGAGGGAAACGATGATCCCGCGGTCCCCGCCGCCGTGGCCGCTCGGGAGCCCCTCCTTCCCGGAAACAGGGATCTCGGACGTGGTTTTGGTTTCGAAGTCGTAAAGGCGGATCGGCTCTTCGTCCGCAGTGAGGCAGGCCCGCAGTTCCCTTTTCGTCCCCATGATATGGATATATCGGCCGCCGCGATTAAAAGCGCACATGGTGAAGGTGGCGGTCACGCCGTCGTCGAAAAGCATGTTGACAGTCTGATGGTCCACCGCGTCATTATCGCATTTAAAGACGCATTTGCCGTACTGGGTCGTCCGCAGAGCCTGCTCGACCTCGCTGTCGGAGGGCGACGGGATGCGTGTGCAGGCTTCCCGGAACCAGGCGTTCTTTTTATCGTCCAGATAGAGTCTGACGGCATTGTACGGGCAGCTTTCGCCGTGCGGGCAGCCGTCGATGCAGCGCTCCGGGGCATCCGCCGGCGCGTTTTCTCGCGTAAAATAACGGAGGGACCCGAAGGACTGGATCTTGCGGCATTTCTTTCCGATCAGCCACTGGAGGATATCCAGATCGTGGCAGGATTTCTGCAGCAGCATATTGGAAGAGCGTCCGGTATTCCCCCAGTTCCCGCGGACAAAGCTGTGGCTCTGGTGGCGGTTCCCCACGTTTTCTTCGTGGTTGACGGATATGATCTCGCCGAGCCGGTCTTCTTCAACCAGTCGTTTGATCGCCGTAAAGAGCGGGGTATAACGAAGCACGTGGCAGACGACGACCTTCACCCCGGCTGCTTCGGCCGCCTGCGCGACGGCCTCACAGCGGACCGGGTCCGGTGCGACCGGCTTTTCCAGCAGCACGTCATAGTGCAGGGCGATCGCGGCCATGGCCGGCTCAAAATGGTCCTTGTCCAGCGTGCAGATCAACGCCAGATCGGCGATCTTTCCCAAAGCAAACATATCCTTCCAGTCGGAAAAACATCTCTCTTCCGGAATCCCGTGCCGATCCCGGACATATGCCCGGCGGCTGGATAGGGGCTCCGCCACGGCAACTACTTTATATTTGTCCGGCATGTCCCGCATGATATCCGTATAGGTCTGGCCGCGGTCGCCGGCCCCTACTAAAACAACGCTCAGCTGCTTCTCCATTTTTCCTTACTCCGTGATGTCTATGTTCTTTTTCCCTGATAATACCAGTACAGGCGGAAAAAGGCAAATGTCCCGTCATTTTCCGCGCGGATCTGTCCGGCCGACCCACGCCGCCCAGCGCGGATCGGCCTGCATTTCCGCCCTCACGTCTTCGCGCCCGGGCACGTCCCACCAGGGCCACAGCTCCGACAGTTCCCGGCGGAATGCGCTGCCTTCGGGCACCAGATCGGCGTGAAGGCGGACGTACTGAAGAAGAGGAGACGTGTAGAATTCTTCGGTGCTTTCCGGCAGCCGGTCAAGCTGCGCGGCATAGTCCAGCGCTTTATCCAGGGCGGCGAAGGCGCCGTCCTTTTCGCCCGCGCGCCACAGATAATAGGAACGCAGCATCTGCAGGCAGGAGAGCAGTCCGAACTGCCTTCCGTAGCCGTGATCGGGGCAGATCTGTTCGAATAGGCCTTCGGCGTTGTTCAGCAGATCGGCGGCGAGAGCAGGCGCGATCGTGTGGTCGTTCAGGACGATCCGGATCATCAGGACGGCGCTTTTCTGTACGGTTTCCAGCAGGGCCTCCCCGCAGGCGGCGACCGCATCTTTTCCATCAAAGGCATTGATCCGCAGGAAGGCCCGGGAGGCGTCTATCTCCGGCGCGGATTCTGCGAGGGCCAGCGCTTTTTCCTGCTCTCCGGTGTTTTTGTAGAGCTGCGAAAGCTCCAGCACGGCCTGCTGACGAAGTACGCCGGCCGGAAGGCTCAGCAGAAGTTTTTCATAGAGCTTGATGGCTTCCTGCCATTCCGGGTACTTTCTGTGGGTCTCGGTATCATATACGCTGTAGCCGTCTGCGTTTTCGATATGATGCTCCCCGCGGCGTACGTATCCGGCGTTAAAAAGCGCGGAAGCAAGCGCCAGCGTGAGCTTTTCATTGCCCGGAAACTCGATAAGCGCTTCGCGGGCCAGCGCGATGCAGGCGTCCATGCTGACGTCGGCGCCATTGTTCTGACGGTTCATTTCACGGATTTTTTCCGCCAGCACGTCGACCTTTTTGGACCGCTCGTTGTCGTAGCCGAACAGTTCGTCGATGGATACGCCGAAGTAATTCGCGATCGGCGGGATCATCTACATGTCCGGATAGCATATCTCTTTTTCCCAGCGGGATACGGCCTGCGCGGTCACGCCGAGCTCCGAGGCCAGCGCCTCCTGCGTTCTTCCGGCCCGAAGGCGGAGTTCTTTTATTTTCCCTCCAACTTTTATCATGGCCTTACTCCTTATACATTCATCTCACCGGTGTGATCTCATTATAGAGAGAACGGCCGGCGGAATCAATAATCAATCTGTTGTTTTATAATCAACAATGCGTTAATACGTGCGCCGGAGCGGGTCAGAGAAAGCGCAAAACAAAGCGGTTCTGAAATTGACAGCGGGCAGCGGATGCATTACAATGAAACCGAAGTCTTTTTCTGTACGCAGAACCAAAGACTTTGAATTCCTTCTTTCAAGGAAAGAAGATCGGGAGGAGATGTATGGGCTCTTTAGAAGGAAAAGTTGCAATCGTAACCGGTGCTGCCCGGGGCAATGGGGAAGCCATCGCGCGGGTCATCGCAAGAGAAGGCGGTATCGTCATTCTCACCGATATTCTGGATCTGGTCTTTGAGACGGCGAAAGATATCGGCGGTACGGCGGAAGCTTACAAAATGGATGTTACCAGCCGCGAAGATATTCACAGAGTGGTTACCGAAGTGGCAGAAAAGCACGGCCATATCGATATTATGGTAAACAATGCCGGCATTTCCAAACCGGTTCCTTTTCTGGAGTGTTCGGATGAATCCAGAGACGCGCACCTTAAGGTCATGCTGCTCAGTTCGTGGGTCTGCTGTCAGGAAGTCCTGCCGTACATGGTCAAGCAGCATTACGGACGCATCGTGAGTATTTCTTCCGTGACCGGCCCCATCACCGGGGAGCCCGGATCGAGCGCCTATGCCATGTGCAAAGCCGGCCTGATCGGCCTCACCAAGAATCTGGCCCTGGAATTTGCGCAGGACGGTATTACCGTCAACGCGATCATGCCCGGCTATATCCGGACTTCCATGGTGGAAAGCGTCATCGAGGAAAGCAATCCCGGCCACGGCGAGGAAGCGATCGCGGCCATGGGCAGGGAGATTCCCGTGCAGCGTCTGGGCCGCCCGGTGGAGATCGGCGAGCTGGTCGCCTTCCTGGCTTCCGATAAAGTCGGGTATCTCACCGGGGAAGCCATCGTCATCGACGGCGGCAACCAGCTGGTGGAAAACCACTTCATGGGAACGAAATAGATCTTATTCGTTTTCAAAGTGATTAAGTAAAGAAGAAACCATCCGTCAGCCGGGTGGTTTCTTCTTTCTGCGAAGGGCATTTGCTATGCATGCCGTCAGTTTCCTTACAGCGATGTATTCCGCTCCATTTTATCGTAATGCCTGAGCAGGAAAGGCTCGATCTTCGAGGTCAGCTTCATGTCCAGATTGAAGAAATAGACCGTAAAGGTGACGGCGAAGAACCCGGCGGCGGCCAGGAGCAATTTCAGCAGAAGAGCAGCGATCTTTTTACTCATGTTATATCCTCCTTCTTACCAGGCGTTTTCATCCGGCAGGAATTCGATGCTCGGATCAAGCGGTTCTTCACGCAGCACGGTACGCATGTAGACATTTAACTGGTCGCGGATCGCCTGGCGCGTGTAGACGCGCGGATCGCAGAGGTCGTGGCAGACCCAGACCAGATGGATGCCTTTTTCGCGCGCCTGCTCCTCGAACTGCCCGTGCATGCCGTCCAGGGCCTTGCAGCTCATGTGCTCCCACATGATGACCATATCGGCATGGAGCTGCTCGCAGAACTCCCAGAGCTCGTCCACGAGCACGCGGTAGCCGCCGTGCGTGCGGTTGCGCATGATCATGTTTTCATTGAGCCAGGCCATGTCGTAGTAGGCCTGCTCGCGGTTTTCGGGCGTGTCCTCCTCGGCGATCATCTTCGTGTTCACAAGAGAGAGCATGTCGGTCAGCGGCACGATGCCCCAGCAGTGGACCATCCAGTTCAGCATGTCGATGCAGTACTGCGGCTGCACGCCCCAGATGATCGCGCGGTGGCGGTATTCGGGCGCCATCATGCGCTTTTCGGTACAGCCCGTTTCGGCGTATTTCAGGATCTTTGCGTCGACGAGAGGAAAATCGGGCGAGCGCCCGCAGTTGCCCATGTAGTTGGTGTCGTTATAGAGCGAGAACGGCGCGCCGACGAACTGCGGATAGTCGGTCGCATTGATATCGAGCCAGGCGAGACGTGTCCTGGTCGCTTCGTTCACGCGCTTCGCACACTCGAAATAGTTTTTCCAGTCCCATTTCTCGTCGGTGTGCTCTTCGATGAAGGCGATGGCCTGTTTGATGTCGCCGGCGGCATAGTCCTGCACGTCCGCCTCACGGTGGCGCATCGGGGCCACCAGCTGGAAGGTCGGGATGCCGTACTCCCGCTCCAGGCGCTTTGCGATGATGCCGTTGCCCATGAGCGAGCCGTCGCAGGTCGTGTTGACCTGGACCGCGCAGGCGCCGAGCACGGGGAAATCGTCCTCGATGGAAATGCCGGCTTCGGCCTCGGGCATCGGGCAGACGTCCCCGGGGATGCCGAACTGCTGCGCAACGTCCAGATAATGCGTCGTGGAATACTGCGTGAGAAGGTTGGCCACGAACATCGTCGGGACCTCGCGGAGGATAGCTTTTAACGTCGGGAAACCCATCATGAACGCGGTCATCGCGTTTTCATCGGTCAGCACGCACTTATCGGAGAAAGCCTTGTCATTCCCGGTCTTGCGGTCGCCGCGGAAGACGTTGTCCATGGTCTTGGCGACGTCGTAGACGACGAAGTCCATAGAAGTGTGAACGATGCGGAGCGCCTCATCGCGAAGGCCCATCGTAAACTTGTCCACCATGTGCGGCACGGCCAGATAGTTGGCCATCCAGCGGTAGCGGAACATGGCTTTGACGTTGCGGGGCTTGGCAATGAACGTGGCGAGGATCTTCATGATCCCGAGCCAGCGGCCGTAATCGTAGAGCGTATCCTTCACACCGCGCCATTCACGGCGGCGGCGTACCTTGCCATCGTCGAACAGAACGCCGAGCTGCTGATCGCCCTGGCGTTTCCAGTTTTCCTGCCGGATCATACGCCTTCTCCTTTCTTCAGCTTCTTGATCTCGATGCTTTCCACGAAGGCCTGCACACGCGTGCGCATCTGGCCGGAGGAGGAAGCGATGTTATACGGCCGGTCGACCGAAAGCACGGGGAAGCCGTAGTCTTCACGCAGCATGCTGGAGCCGAGCGTGCGCTCATAGGCCCACGGGTCGCAGAATTTGACCTGCTCGTAGATGACGCCGTCGGCGCCGTATTCTTTTGCGATCTTGCTTACGTATTCCTTGCGGCCGTAGACCTTGGCCATGTTCATCATGCGCGGGCACTGGCAGCGATACATGTACTGCCGGCAGATCTGCGTGAGCGCGTCCTCCTGTTCGGTCAGGACGATCGGATCGCGCCCCGGAAGAGAGCCGAAGCAAAAGCGGTCGGCGCAGACGTACGCGCCGGTCTCCTCGATCAGCTTGATCAGGCCGCTGTCGTCGATCTCGGAGCCGACGACGGCAACGCGGGCCCGGTAGGGCTTTGCATCCGGCTCGCGGGTCTTCAGTTCCTCCAGCGTTTCTTCCAGCTTTTCGATCAGAAGATGCTTGGGGCAGACGTAGGTCGCGAGCGTCAGCACGTGGAATTCATAGCCAGTGATGCGCGGATGCTCTTCTTTGCGGAAGTCACCGATCGCGCGGATGAGCTCACAGACGCGGTTGTGCTTAGTCACGGCCTTCCGGATGGCTTCCTCGGAGATATCGATCCCGTAGTGCTCATGCAGCGGGTTCAGCACGTGGTTCTGACACTGCACCACGTAGAGGCCGAGGCCGTTCTCATCAGCCTTCAGCGGAATTTCCATGTACTGATGGAAGAACCTGTCGTTGCCTTCTCCCATCGTGTGCAGGAGTTCCATGTTTTCGACGCAGCGGTTGATCATCGTGCAGCCGTCCGGGGAGATCACGCAGTCGGCGAAGTTAAAGCCCCCCTCGACGGCGCGTTCTAAAAGCGCCCGGCTGCTTTCGCACAGGAAGCCGGTCATGTAATAGGTCGAAATATCCAGGGAAACGGTGTTCGGTGCAAACAGCCGCACGGAAAAAGCCGGACCCAGGTTCATGAGCGGTTCCGGCACGTTTTCGCAGGTATAGGCGACGCAGACGCCGCCTTCTTCCTTTGCCTGCGTGATCAGTGCGTTATTCGCTGTCTGCAGAAGGTTTTCGAAGTAGATCAGATGCTTCAGGTCTTTCAAGTGGATTCCTTCTTTTACAGCATAATTCAAAGAAGCCGGGGGCTTCTCAGGCGCAGCCGGGCTGCGGTACGATCGTTGAATTGCCATAATTGTACCGTACCGGCGGGAGAAAGTCAATCCGCGACAGAGAATAAAGAGATTGGTTGCGTTCCGGGTTTGACGGTCCAGATAAAATATTTCGATAAATATCAAAATAAATATTGACAGGCGGGCGGACTTATTGTATAACTGATTTGATGAGTATAAAATCAAAATGGTTTACATAAGGAGGAACAGAATCATGCAGGAGTTTATGAATTATCTGGCCGGGCAGATCGAAGCCTGCAGGGCGAAGATAGAAAGACTGGAAGCGGACGGGAGGAAGGATGACGCGAATTTTGCCCGGGTGCGCACCAATATCTATGACGTCTGCCGGACCGTGACTAATACGCTGGCAAACCGCCCGGGGGCCGGAGAGGCGGCAGTGAAAGCGCAGTTTGCCCGCTTTGAGACCACATGGGGCGCCGCACTGGAGAAGGCGAAGGCGCACGGCGACGCCGGCGCCATCGCTGTGGAAGAAACGAAGTTAGCCGCGCTGGCTGATGTGGCCGCGCACTTTCCGGAGGAACAGGCATGACGGAAGAGAACGCATTAAAACTGTTTAAGTGTCTTTCGGACGCCTCCCGCCTGCGCATCGTGCAGTCCCTGATGCAGGGGGAGATGTATACGGAACTGCTTGCCGAGCGGCTGGAGCTGACGCCGTCCACGGTCTCCTTCCATATGAAAAAGCTGGAGGAAGCCGGGCTGGTCAGCTCGCGCAAGGAGCAGTATTATACGGTCTATTCCTTAAATCGCGCCATGCTGGAAAAGCCCCTCTCCGAATTCGCCGTCCCGGTGCCAAAGCAGATGGATGAGCAGGAAAAGCGCGAGGAGGAGTACCGTCAGAAGGTCATTAAAACCTTTTTTGAATACGGCCGGCTGCGCTCCCTGCCCGTGCAGCATAAAAAAAGACGGATCTGCTATGAAGAGATCGCAAAGCATTTTGAACCGGGCAGGGTGTACGATGAGAAGGAACTGAACGAGATCATTATTCCTATTCATGAGGATTACTGTACGGTCCGCCGGGATATGATCGGGGAAGGGATCCTCCGCCGGGAAGGAAGCCAATATATACGGGTGAAGTGAGAAGTATGGTGAAACTGGTTGATATCAATGAAAGCAATTTCTTTGCCTTCCGCCGCCTGCGTGTCCGGGCGGAGCAAGCGGGCTTCCTGGACTCTGCGGTCGGGATCCTCGCGCGCGGGTACGTGTACCGCGCGGAGCGGGCCCGCGTGTTCGGGATCATGGACGGAGAGTGCGCGGTCGGCCTCGCGCTGGTGAAGGATCTGGATGAGGAGCCCGCCTGCTACGATCTGCAGCAGTTCATGATCGACGAACGCTTCCAGGGGCGGGGCTTCGGTGCCGAAACCCTGCGCCTCATTCTGGCGGAGCTGGCGCAGGAGAGAAAATATGACTGCGTGGAGGTCTGCGCGAAAAAGGACGATGCCGCGGTGCTCCGACTCTATGAGAAGGCCGGCTTTACCGATACCGGCTACGTGGACGAGGACGTCCCGGACTGCCGGAACCTGAGGTACTCTTTTCCATAATTCCTTCGAAAACCTCTTGACAGAGGTTTTCTTTTCTCTTACAATTAACTAAAAGGTTAAATGAAAGGCGGTGAGGCGGTGAGTATCCAGAATACGATGAAAGCGATCGCGGACCCCACGCGGCGGACCATCCTGAATCTTCTGAAGAAGGGGAGCCTGCCGGCCGGGGAGATCGCGGACCATTTTGCTATGAGCCTGCCGGCCGTCTCCAAGCATCTTGCCGTCCTCAAAGAGGCGGACCTGATCCGGGACCGGCGGGAAGGCAAATACATTTTTTACGAACTGAACGCGTCCGTGCTGGATGAAGCGCTGCTGTGGCTGAAAGACCTGCGGGGGGAAGAAGCATGAAAAAACTCTACAAAATCTTATTTATTATCTGGCTGATCTGTGTGGCGGGGACGGTCGTTTTCCTGATCCTCTCCCCGGACCGGATCCCGGCGCACTATAACTTTTCGGGCGAAGTCGACCGTTTCGGCAGCAAGTACGAAAACCTGATCTGGCCGCTGTTCGCCATTCTCCTCGGACTGTTTTTCGTCCTGATGGCGAGGCGCGCCCGGAGGGCGGAGGAAAGCGCGAACGAGAAGATCCTGATGATCACCGGCGTCTTCACACTGGCCTTCTTTACGCTGCTCGGCTTCTTCTTTATGATAAAAGCCCTGCGCTACGATCCGTCGGCGGCTCCGAAAATGTCCTACGATGACGTGAACCGCTTTGTGAACATCGGACTCGGCGTGCTGCTCGTCGTGATGGGAAACTTCATGCCGAAGGCGCGGAAAAACGCCGTCTTCGGAATCCGGACCTCGTGGAGCCTCTCGAGCGATAGCGTCTGGCAGAAGAGCCAGCGCTTCGGCGGGATCGTAACGGTCATCGGCGGGCTCGTGCTGATCATTCTGTCCCTGTTCGTCCCGGGCCTCTGGAACCTGCTTGTGCTGGCGGTGGTGCTCACTGTCATGATCATCCTCTGCACGGCGGCCTCCCGCCGCTACTATCGGGAGGAGAAAGCGAAGGGGACTGCATGAAAAAGCTCAGAAAACCCTTGATCTTTACGCTTTGCCTGCTGCCCATCGCCCTGCTGGGCGGGTATTTTACAGCGAAGATGTCGCTCGCGGGCATGGACGGCGCCATGCTGGAGGAAGCTATCCGGCAGCTGGGCAGCCGGGAGGCACTGATCGCTGTGGTCGTCGCGCAGACCATTTTATATGCTCTGGTCTGCGGCTTCTTTGGATACATTCTGGCGGAGAAGATCGGGCTCATGCGGCCTTTTCGCTTCCGGAAGGCCGAGACGCTCCGCGTGGTCCTGATCTCCCTCTTCTGCGGCGCGCTCTTCAGTCTGGACGCCTGGACCTTCGGGAAATGGATCCCGGAAGTGGGGGCTTCCTATGCCGCGGCCGGCCGCTTCGACCTTACGGTCTGGATCGCCTCCGTGCTCTACGGCGGGGTGATCGAGGAGGTCATGATGCGCCTCTTCGTCATGAGCCTGCTGGCTTTTCTCGGCTGGAAACTGTTCTGCCGTAAGGATAGCACGGTGCCGGTGAAGGTGCTGATCTGCGCGAATATCCTGGCGGCGCTGCTGTTCGCGGCCGGGCATCTGCCGGCGACGGTGCTGAGCTTCGGCAGGCTGACACCGCTCATCGTTTTCCGCTGCTTTCTGCTGAACGGCGCCTGGGGCCTGCTGTTCGGGCGCTTTTACCGCCGGTACGGGATCCAGTACGCGATGCTGGCCCATATCCTGTTCCATCTGGTCAGCCGGTCGATCTGGCTGGCGGTGCTGCCGTGACAGCCCGGCCGAAAAATACGGAAAGATATAAAATTCAATAGAAATCAGAAAAGGAGATACGAACAGACTATGGGAGACATTGTTACGATCAGAGAGACCAATCTGCAGATCCGCGGCACGATCGAAACAGATGCGGAGGGCAATCAGATTGCGCGGGATTTTTATCATCGGATCGTCGGAAAGTACAGGGCCAAACAGGATGTTACCACCGATTTCTACGGGGTGATCGTGGCGCGCGGCAACGTCGTGGCCAGCCTGATCCCGCCCTTCGATCAGCAGCACTGATCTTATCGGCAGGAAAAGACTGTTAAAGAAGTGGGCTGAGAACAGAATCTTCTCTGAAAAGACAGCTTAGGAAGGCTGTCTTTTTGTCTTGATGGTCGCTGCGTAGGCGCTGTTGCATAGTCCCATCACGGCGGAGAGGATGAAGAGCGTTTCGATCCCCAGCGTCTGCCAGATCCATCCGCCGAACAGCGCGATCAGGATCGTGATCATATGATTGACGGAGATCCCGGTGGAAATCGTGGCCCGCACTTCCTCCTTGCTGTCGGCCAGATCCTGGACGTATACATTGGAAGCCAGGGAAGCCAGCGAGATCACCGAATCGAGGATATAGTTGACGCAGCACACGATAAAGGCAATGTTCATCGGGAAGATATGATGCGCGAAGCCGTAGAAGAAGCAGACGATCACCAGGATCAGCGTATCCATGACCATTACGATCTTATAGCCGAAACGGTCGATGATCCGGCCGACCAGCGGCGCCGCGAAAAAGGTGCAGACGGAGGAGACGGCAAAGAGAATGCTGATGACCATGGCGTTCGCGCCGTAGAAGAGCACCAGCACGTAAGGCCCGAAGGTAAAAAAGATCTGCTTGCGCGCTCCGTAGAATACTTCCAGCATGTAATATTTCGTGTATTTTTTCCGGAAATAGAAGCGCCGTTTGGTGTCGTCGGTCTTGCTGCTTCCTTTCATCCTGAGCGAGGAGAGCAGGCCGAGCACGATCACCGCAGCGCTGACCGCAAAAATGCCGCGGTAGACCGCGAAAGAGGCGTCTACAAAAAAGAATAAAACGATGATGAGCAGGTATCCGGCCAGCATGCCGAACTGGTTGACCGCGCTCTGCAGTCCCAGCGCGGCGCCGCCGTGCCCGTCTTTGGCATACTCGAGCGAGAGCGTGCTGCGCATCCCGAGCTGGATATGATCGCCCAGCGAATAGATAAACATCGCCAGGATCACCCAGATCTTCGCGGCCGGGACAAAGGTCTGCATGGACATGCCGATCAGCATGATCACAGCCCCGATCTTATAGATCTTTTCGGCGGAGAACATGTACAGGGCCGCCAGGACAAAGATGAGCAGCAGGCCGGGCATTTCCCGGAAGAACTCGGAGACGCCCTTGTCGAAGGAGGTCATGGACACGATCTCGGCCAGATAGTTATCCAGGATCCCTTTATACAGGCCGAAAGCGAGTCCGAATGTGACCACGGATAGGAAAAACATTTTATAGCCGGAATCCGCTTTGAAGGCATCGGTTAATTTCCGCATGGACATACTCCTTTACAAGCCCGGAGACAGGGGGAAACGCTGAACTTTATTATAGAATCGAAGGGTATAAATGTCCAGTGGAAAGGACGGAGCTGTTGTCTGAGAAAAAAGAAAAACTCCGGTCCGCCGCCGGGAAAGGCGGCAGCGGCCGGAGTTTTCGCCTGTCTTAAACGGACCGGCTGAAGAACAGTTACAGTTTTTTCCCGACGACCTGATACATGCGCTCGTCGGAGATGAGCGCAGTGACCGTCAGAAACTGCTCAAAGATGGCTTTTAATTCTTCCGCCGGCATGAGCCCGAGGGACACATGCCGCGCGCTCCCGCTGTGGTGGGCGTCGATCGTCTCGCGGCTTGCGCCGTGGGCGACGGTCAGCGTTCCGCCCGGCGCAAGGAGGCCGGCCAGAACACCGATGAGGCGCACCGGGTCGGGGAAGTGCGGGAAGGCATTGTAGACCATAATACAGTCAAACTTCTTCCCGAAATCGGTCGCTTCCGCATCGCCGCAGAGTACCGTGACTTCCGGCTGCGGGAACTTTTCGGCTGCGATCCGGGCCATTTCCGGGGAAAGGTCGATCGCGGTCACGGACGATACGCCCCGTGCCAGATAATCCGGGATCAGCACCCCGGTCCCGGTCGCAACGTCCAGCACGGCCTTCCCGGCGGTGACGCCGGCGTTGTCCAGGATCAGCCGGATGACCTCCTCGTTCCGTACCAGCTCGCTGTCCCAGTGCGGGGCAAGCCTGTCAAAAAAGTCTCTTACGTCTTCTGTCCGGATCATGGCTTTACTTAAAGAATTCCGCGGTATCGATCTTCTGATAACCGCCGAAGCTGGACGGGGCCGCCGCGATCTTCTCAGCCAGTTCCTGCCCCAGGAACATCTTCGTGATCTCGTTCGTCTTTTCGGTCATGTCAATGTCCTCAAACAGAGACGGATACACGGTCTTGGCAATGAACCAGGTGTTGGCCAGTGCGATCTCGTAGTTGGTGTAGTAGGCGTTGTAGGCCATCTCCAGATAGACTTCGCCGTCCTGCCAGGCTTTGCAGGTATCGAACATAGCCGGATTCTCGGTATAAAGCGGCTTGATGTTTTTGACGGCTGCGGCGTCCATGATGATGATATCCATATCCTCGCCGATCGCGACGAATTTCTCCTCTTCGATCGCCTGGATGCCGGGGGCGGCCAGATCGGTCACCGCGTTCTTTACGTGCGCCACCGTGAAGGCAATATAGTTCTGAGCCGTCATCAGGTGGTTGGTGGTGCCCCAGTTGCCGAGCCCGCAGATGTAGACGGAGGGCTTTTCTTCCTCGGGAATATCCGCGGTGCGCTTTTCGATCTCGGCGCGTTCGGCCTGGATGTAGTTTACGAGCTCTTCGGCCTTCTCTTCGTTCCGGAAGATCTGGCCGAGCATCTTCATGGTGCCGTAGAAGTTGTCGTCAAAGACGCCGCCGGGGCCGGCCTTTAAGGTGATCACGGGCACGCCCAGCTGCTCCTGCAGGGCGTCTTCCTTCTCCACGTCTTCATACTCGGAAATGACGATATCCGGATCGCAGGCAAGGATCTTTTCCGCCTCGGCCGTCTGGGCCTGCGGGCCGCCTACGCCGCAGGAAGGAAGCGCCGTAAAGCCTTCGCCGAAAGCCAGCACGTAGGGACGGGCCACGGAGTCGAACATCTTCGGGCGTTCCGAAAGAGAGCTGTTGTCGATGTCCTCCACGCCGCACAGCAGGGCGGTGTCGCCGATATAGCAGTACATGCGCAGCGCGCCGGCGCCGATGCAGACCACACGCTTATAGCTCCCCGGAGTGACGGTCACTTCGCGGCCGATCATATCGGTGATCGTGATCTCCGCCGGCTCCTCGGTCGGGGCTTCGGTCGGAGCCTCCGTCGGGGCTTCGGTCGGCGCTTCGGTCGGCGCTTCAGTGGAGGCTTCGGTCGGGGCCTCCGTTTTGTCCGGTTCGCTTGCCGGCGCGGTGGTCTCGGCTGCCGGCGCGGTGGTTTCTGCCTGCGTGGACGTTCCCTCTTTCCCGCAGGCACACAGGGATGCGAGCAGGATCAGGGCAAGCAGGAGAGCAGTGATTTTTTTCATAACTTGTTTCCTCCGTTAATAATTATCTTTTTGTCATGGATCGAAACGATACGGACTTCGGCGTCGAAAACCTCACGGATAACGGCTTCGGTCACGGTTTCCGGGCCGCCGGTATAGAGGATCCGTCCGTTTTTCATAAAGTAAAAGCGATCGCCCAGGTCCAGCGCCTGATTCAGATCGTGCAGCGAGGTCAGGATGGCGATGCCTTTTTCCCGGGCCACCCGCCGCGCCTCTTCGATGATCAGCTGTTCGTTGGCAATATCCAGGTTGCCGGTGGGCTCGTCGAAAATCAGAAGCTGCGGATCCTGGGCCAGCGCACGGGCGATGGCGATCTTCTGCCGTTCGCCGCCGGAGAGCTCCTCCACGCTGCGCGCCGCGAAGTCTTCCAGCTGCATATCGCACAGGATCCGTTCCACGGCCTCCATATCTTCCTTCCCGGCCTTGTAGCCGAAATAAGACAGCCGGCCGAGAAGCACGGTATCAAAAACAGAAAGCGCGCCGAACTGAATGGCCTGCGGAACGTAGGCGATCCGGCGGGCCCGCTCGTGGCGGCTCATCTTCATCAGATCTTCCCCGTCAAAAAGAATGCTGCCTTCCTCCGGCCGGCACACGCCTAAAATCGTCTTGAAGAGGGTCGTTTTCCCGGAACCGTTCCGGCCCAGCAGGATGCCGATCTCCCCGCGTTTGAGGGAAAGATCCACTCCGCTTAACACGAGAGGCGCCGGGCGGGAATAGCGAAAGCGCAGATCACGGATCTCCAGCATCAGTCCTGTCCTCCCTTCTTCGAAAAGATGATCGCAAGGAAGAACGGCGCGCCGAGCAGGGACGTGATGGCGCCGACCGGCAGGGCGGATCCGTTGCCGATGCTGCGGGATAAGGTATCAGCCAGAAGCAGAAGGATGCTGCCGGAGAGGGCGGACGCCGGAATGGAGACCCGGTGATCCTGCCCCAGCAGTTTTTTCGTCACATGCGGGCAGATGATACCCACGAAGCCGATGATCCCGAGGAAGGAGACGCACACCGCCGTGATGACCGAGGCGAAAAGCATGGAGGCAAAGCGAAGCTTTTCCACGGCGACGCCCATGCTCTTGGCCGCGATATCACCGCTTAGAAGCGCATTGAAGCGCCAGCTCAGGATCAGGAAGAACAGGATCCCGGTGATCACCACGGCCGCCATGATCAGGTCCGTCCGGTAGGTGGCCCGTCCCAGGTCGCCGAAGGTCCAGATCACCGCCGCGGAAAGCCCCACGTCCGTCGCATAGAACTGCAGGATGGTGGTCGCCGCCGTCCAGACCGAGCCGATCGCGATCCCCGAGAGGACGACGACCCCGGGCTGGAAAGCCCGGACCCGGCAGAGCCCGAGGATCATCAGGATCGACAGGGTGGAGAAAATAAAGGCCATCAGGGACGTGGCGTAGGGGTTGGCGCCGACGGTATAACTGTTCAGGTTATTGCCGGTGGAAAGAAAGCCGCCGGCAAAGGCGATGATGGACAGGTTCGCGCCGAATACCGCGGCGTTCGAGACGCCGAGTGTGGAGGGGGAGGCCATCGGATTGTTCAGATCGGTCTGCATGATCAGGCCGGATACGGAAAGCCCCGCGCCGGCCAGGATCGCGGCCAGGACCCGAGGGATCCGGATGTTCCAGATGATGCGCACCTGCGCGGCGCTCCCCTTTTTCGCCAGTGCGGCAAAGCACTCCGCGACCGACATGTGGGAAGAACCGACGAACAGGCAGACGAAAGCCAGAATCAGCACGCAAAAAAGAAGCAGGATCAGAACTGCCGAATTCCGCTTCCGTATACCTGATCTGACATTGGATATTTTCATGAGGAAAATGTATGCGCCGGCCGGGTTTTTCGCAAGCCCCCCGGGGGGATATCCGGCGGGAAGGAGGGCTGCCGGCGGCCGGAAAAAGATGGCCCGGCGGATTGCTTTTTGCGCCGTATCCTTTATAATGGAAGCAATACGGCAGGGAGGAAAAAGCTATGAATGAAGAAACGATCCGCAGACGTATTCAGCTGGGAAGGTCTTTTATCAACAAATTTGCCGGAGACCCGGAAATGGATGAGGACTATGCCAGCGATCAGACCCTGAAGAAACCGCAGCCGCCCCTGGCCAAAGCGCCGATGACGGACCGCGCGGCCGATCTGCCGACGGATTTTTCCGGCTTGTCTTTGGACAATGATTTTCTGCATGTCATAAACAGCCGGTGCAGCCGCCGGGTTTATACGCAGGAAGCAATGCCGCTGGCACAGCTTTCCTGCCTGCTGTGGTGCGCGCAGGGCGTAAAATCCCTGCGGGGAAAGGCTTATGCCACGCTGCGTACGGTGCCCAGCGGCGGGGCCAGGCACCCTTTCGAGTGCTATATGGCGCTGCGGAACGTGGAAGGGCTCTCCGACGGGCTGTACCACTACCTGCCGATGAAGCATCAGATCGAATTTCTCGGTTGCCCGGAGGATCTGCCGACGCTGGTTTCCCGCTCGCTCAACGGGCAGGCCTGGGCAGCCAAAGCCAATGCGGTGTTCTTCTTAAGCTGTATATTCTACCGGGCCGAGTGGCGCTACGGGATCCGGGCCCACGCGCCGATCCTGATGGACAGCGGCCATGTGACGCAGAACCTGTATCTGGCGGCGACCGCCCTCGGCCTGGGCGGCTGCGCCATCGCGGCGCTCGATCCGGCAGAGGCCAACCGGCTGCTGGGTCTGGACGGGGAAGAGGAAACCGTCTTTTATGCGATGGCTGTTGGCACCATTCGTGAAGAAGATCGCGGCGCGGAAGATGATTTTTATGCCTTTGTCCGGGAGGAGGGACTGTAGAATAACCGGAATCGGGAAGGCCTGGGGCCTCCGGGGACCGTCTTTCGCGGTTTCCGGGGGCCTCTGGTTTTAAAATTTGGACAGCAGATACGGCGTCCCGGCAAAGACAAGATTGAATAATACAGGAGTTTTATGCAAGATGTCGTTAAAAACTAAGTTTTATTTGGCAATTGACAGAATATATTTTTCGAGGTATGATTAATTAAAATTATACCATGAAATAAAAAACAGGGAGCGTACCGGTCCATGATAGACATTGAAGAATACCTGTTACAGATGGAGACCCTGGTGAATATTGACTGCGGTTCCTACAATGCGGCAGGAATCAACCGCGTTGCCGATAAGCTTGAAGAGTGGTACCGGGAAATCGGCTGGCATGTGATCCGGCACGATCTCGGCCCGCTGACGGGAAATCTTCTCGAGATTTCCAACCGCCCCGCGGATCACTATGACGCGATGTTCGTCGGGCATATGGATACCGTATTTCCCGACGGCACCTGTGCGGAGCGGCCTTTCCGCAGGGATGGGGATTATATTTACGGCCCGGGCGTCGCCGATATGAAGGACGGGGATCTGGCCATGTTCCAGGTGGCGAAGAACCTGAGCGCGCAGGCCCTGGAAAAGCTGAATATATGTATGTGCTATAATCCCGACGAAGAGATCGGAAGCATCTATTCCCGGGAGCTGCTGGACCAAATCGGCGCACGGGCGGACCGGATCTTCGTGATGGAATCCGCGGGCAACAACGGCATCTGCCACTGCTTCCGCAGAAAAGGAATGCGGCAGTACGACTTCGAATTCCACGGCAAAGCGGGACACGCGGGCTTCATGTTTGAACGGGACGTCGCTTCCGCGATCCGGGAGATGGGGCATTATATCGTAGAACTGACAGACCTTATGGATCGGGAGAAGGATACCACGGTCAATGCCGGCGTGGCGTCGGGAGGCATCGCGGTGAACGTAGTCCCGGAGCTTGCGAAGCTCCGCGTGGAAATGCGTTTTAAGGATCCGGCGGAAGACGGGCGGATCGCGGAGAAAGTCCGGGCGCTGACGGAAGGCGCTCCGTTCGAGCCCGGCGTGAAGACCGTGATCGCGAAGCAGCGGAGCATGCCGGCCTGGAATCAGACGGAAGAGGGCCTTGCCTATATCGCCCGCGTCCGCGAGATCGCCCGGCGGGAAGGCATCCCGTTTGAGGATAAGGACCGGGGCGGGCTTTCGGACGCCAATCATTTAAGCCGTTTCTGCCCGATAGTCCTGGACGGCATGGGACCGGAAGGACAGTTCGACCACAGCCCGAAGGAATTCTCCACCGTCAGTTCGGTGGAACCCTGCGTGAGACTTCTTCTCGCGCTGTTGGAGGACCTTGCGATTTCGGAGTAAATCGTCAGAGCATATAATTTAAAGGAGGGTAACTTATGAAGACAACAAAAAGACTGATCGCGGCATTGCTGGCTCTGTTAATGACGCTGAGTCTTGCGGCATGCGGCGGCGGATCGTCTTCCACAGCTGCACCGTCGGGAGGAGCGGATACGAACAAGAAAACAGACCTTGTCATCTGCATGCCCGAAGATGTACAGTCATTTGACCCGGTCGTGAACACGGCGATCAGTTCTCAGGCAACCTGCCAGATGATCTACACCCGTCTGTATATGACCAATGCGGAAGCGCAGCCGGAGCTGCTTTTCGCGAAAGAGATGAAGGTCGTAGATGAAAACACCATCGAATTTGCGCTCCATGAAGGCAAGTTCTCGGATGGCAGCGAAATCACGGCGGATGACGTTGTTTATTCCCTGAACCGCGCGCTGGCAAGCCCGAACTTCAGTACCCTGCTGAAGGGCGTCAAGACGTTCGAGAAGGTTGATGATCATACCGTCCGCGCCATTACCGAGGGACCGGTTCCGTATATCCAGCTGGCTCTGGCCCATCCGGGTACCGGTATTATCCCGAAGGCATACGGCGAGAAGGCCGAAGCCAACAATGACTGGAATGAACCCGTCTGCTCCGGACCGTATAAAGTTCAGTCCAGAAAGATCGGCGCCAACACAGTCATCGTTAAGAATGAGAATTACTGGGACAACGGCGGCGACACCGAAGCCCAGAACACCAGCCTGACCTTCTCTGTCGTTCCGGAAGCTTCCAGCCGTACCATCCAGGTACAGACCGGCGAAGCGGATGTCAACTTCTCCTTCGCGACGGCCGACTACAACACGGTCACCGCGGATTCCAACGTGAAGCTGTACAAGCACACCGGGACCACCGTACAGTATCTGGCGATGAACACCAGCATCGAACCGTTCAACGATGAGAACGTCCGTAAGGCGATCAACTATGCCATCGACCGGGCGGCTGTTGTCCAGATCGTGGAAGACGGCTTCGGCACCGTTCAGTATTCCAACCTTCCGCCGACGACCCTGGGCTACAATGAGAACCCTGCGGGCATCACCTATGATCTGGCCAAGGCGAAAGAATTCATGGCAAAGTCCAACTATCCGAACGGCTTCACGACCAAGTTCCTGGCGTTCAACGACAGAGGCAAACGTGTCTGCGAAGCGACCCAGCAGTATCTGGCCGATATCGGCATTACCGCCGAGATCGAAACCTATGACTCCAATGTACGTATGGAGATGAGCAACAATAACCAGATCCCGATCATGGCGGCACAGTGGGGCGCGATGTCCGACGGCGCGCTGGTTCTTCCGCGTCTGTTCACCGAAGAGGCGATCGGCGGCGTGAACTTTGCGAAATACTTTGATCCGGAACTGGATGAACTGTTCGCGATCGGCCGCGGCACCTACGATACTACCGTCCGTGCCAAAGCGTATGCGGATGCGGTAGCCCACCTCTGCGAACACTGCGTATGGTGCCCGCTGTACATCCCGGATGCATTCGTTCTGACCAGAGCGGATCTGCAGGGCGTTGTACAGGACGGCGAGTCCATCATCCAGCTCTTCAGACTGCACTACTAATACCGTAAGGCAGTTCTGCAGACAATAAAAGAGGCCGCTCCGGCCGCCATCTGGTGCCGGGCGGTCTCTTTTTCAGAAAGCAGGGCATTTCGGAATGCTTTGTGAGGGGAACGCAGTCTTTTTGCACGTTACCTGCGAAAAACACTGGAGGTTAGCATGTACAAATATATACTGAAACGTCTGCTGGCGCTGATCCCGGTCATCCTGGGCGTTATTTTCATCATCTATTTGATTTTGGATATGACCCCCGGTGATGCGGTCAACACGATCCTCGGGACCAACTATACGCCAGAGGCAGCGGAGGCGCTCCGGGAACAGCTGGGGCTGAACCGGCCGTTCCTGGTCAAGCTTTTCTCCTACATTTTCGGGATTATCCGGGGAGATTTCGGCAACTCCTATATTACGAATACTCCTGTGCTGGAAAAAATCGGCGCGGCATTTCCCAATACCGTTATCCTCGTGATCGTTTCCATGGTCTTCTGTACCCTTGTTTCCATGCCCATCGGTATCCGGTCCGCGGTCAAGCCCAACTCCTTTTTTTCCAACCTGACGTCAGCCTTTGCCATGGTCGGGATCGCGCTTCCGACCTTCTGGCTCGGACTTTTGCTGATACTTCTGTTTTCTGTTAAGTTGAATATTCTTCCGTCCGTGGGCGACATTACCCCGAAAGGACTGATCCTGCCGGCGATCACGCTGTCCGCATCCTTCATGGCAGGTACGATGCGGACGGTCCGTTCCTCCATGCTGGAACAGCTCAGCCAGGATTACGTCCGTACCGCCAAGGCGAAAGGCGTGACGCCGCACGATGTCATTCATAAGCACGCGCTTTCCAACGCCATCCTTCCGGTCATCACGGTCGTCGGCCTGAATATCGGGACCCAGATGGGCGGTTCCGTCCTTACCGAGACGGTGTTCGGATATCCCGGGATGGGCCGTGTGCTGATCCTTGCCATCAACCAGAGAGACACACCGGTCATCCTTGGCTGTCTGGTTCTCATGGCGCTGTGTATCGGTATCTGCAATCTGGCGGTTGATATACTCTTTGCCCTTGTGGACCCGCGTATCAAATCCCAGTATACAAAGACGAAGTGAGGTGCCGGATATGTCTGAACAGAAAGCCAAAACAAATA
Source organism: Lachnospiraceae bacterium (assembly GCA_017394885.1). Lineage (GTDB taxonomy): Bacteria > Bacillota > Clostridia > Lachnospirales > Lachnospiraceae > UBA6987. The sequence goes on from JAFPWO010000017.1 coordinate 29,556, forward strand.
TTACCAGAAAAGATATTCTGAAAAAGTATTCCAAAAAGACGCCGGGACAGGAAATCGTCGCACGATTTATGAAGAACCGGCTGGCAATCATCGGCATCATCATCTTCGCAATCGTGCTGTTCGTCTGTGTGTTCGCGAATTTCTTCGCCAACTATGAAGCGGATGTCATCAAGATGAATCCTTCGATCCGTCTGCAGGGATTCTCTGCCGCGCATCTGTTCGGGACGGATGAGATGGGGAGAGACGTCTTTGCCCGGGTCATCTACGGGGGGCGGACTTCTCTGTGGATCGGCTTTGTGGCGACCCTCGTCTCGCTCCTGATCGGCGGCGCCATCGGGGCGATGGCAGGCTTTTTCGGCGGCAAGCTGGACGGGCTTTTCATGCGCTTCATGGACGTCATGCTCTGCCTGCCGGAGATCCTGCTGGCCATCGCGATCGTCGCGGCGTTCGGCACCAGCATCGTCAACATGATCATGGCGATCGCCATATCCCGGGTGCCCCGCTTCGCACGGATCGTCCGCTCCGCGGTTATCACGGTGCGAGATATGGAATATGTGGAAGCAGCCCGCGCCATCGGCGCGACCAACGCGCAGATCATCACAAGACACATCCTGATGAACTGCCTGGCCCCGATCATCGTTCAGATCAGTATCATTTTCGCCAGCTCGATCCTGGCTATCTCGTCCCTGAGCTTCCTCGGGCTGGGCATCCAGCCGCCGGCGCCGGAATGGGGCAATATGCTTTCTACCGGCAGAACCTACATGAGAGAGCATCCGAATCTGGTTTTCGCGCCCGGTATGATGATCTTCCTCAGCATCTTCTCCCTGAACCTGCTGGGTGACGGCCTCCGCGACGCGCTTGACCCGAGACTGAAACATTAAGGAGAGGGCATATGGCTGAGTTAATTCTTGATATTAAAGATCTGGCGGTGGAATATACCTCGGACAAGGATATCGTAAAAGCGGTCAACGGCATCGACCTTTCGATCGAAGAAGGGATGACGCTGGGGCTGGTCGGAGAGACCGGCGCCGGCAAGACGACGACCGCGCTGACCATCATGGGCCTTCTTCCGGAAAACCAGTCCCGCGTCCGCCGCGGAGAGGTATTGGTGAACGGGAAAAACGTGCTCCAGATGAAGGAAAAGGAACTGGAGGATCTGAGAGGCAATCTGGTTTCCATGATCTTCCAGGATCCGATGAGCTCGCTGAACCCGGTGAAAACGGTCGGCGAACAGATCGCCGAGGTCATAAAGATCCATGAGCACCTAAGCGACAGCGATGCGCTGATCCGTGCCAGGGAGATGCTGGAGACCGTAGGGATCCCGGGAGAACGCGCGGGAGAGTATCCGCACCAGTTCTCCGGCGGCATGAAGCAGCGCGTGCTGATCGCGATCGCGTTAGCCTGCTCGCCCAAGCTCCTGCTGGCGGACGAGCCCACGACGGCCCTGGACGTGACCATTCAGGCACAGGTGCTGGAGCTGATGAAGGGTCTGAAGGATAAGTTCAAAACCTCGATGCTGATGATCACCCACGACTTCGGCATTGTGGCGGAAGTCTGCGACGAAGTATCGGTCATGTACGCCGGCTATATTATCGAGCACGGAAACCTGGTCGATATCTTTGACAACCGCAGGCACCCCTACACTCAGGGGCTGTTTGACTCGCTTCCGAACATCGACGACCGCAAGGCGAAGCTGAAGCCGATCCACGGGCTGACGCCGGATCCGGTAAATCTGCCGTCGGGCTGTCCTTTCCATCCGCGCTGCGACTACTGCATGGACGTCTGCAAAGAGATGATGCCGGAGAAACGTCAGATCAACGATACGCATTATGTCCGCTGCCACCTGTACAATGAAACGACCGAGAACCGGCTGAACAGGGATGAAGAATAGGAGGTAGTCAGGTGGGAGACATCTTATTAGAGGTCAAAAACCTTAAAAAGTATTTCAAGACCCCGCGCGGCATGCTGCACGCGGTGGATGATGTCAGTTTTACGCTGGAAAGAGGAAAGACGCTGGGCTTGGTGGGAGAATCCGGCTGCGGCAAGACCACCTGCGGGCGTTCAATCCTGCGTCTGGTAGAACCGACGAGCGGCGAGATCCTATTTGAAGGCGATGATATCATGAAATACAAGAAGTCCAGGATGCGCCAGCTCCGACAGGATATGCAGCTGATCTTCCAGGACCCGTTTTCTTCTCTCGATCCGCGCCGTACCATCAGTGAGGCCATCGAGGAGCCGCTGATCCTTTCCCGGAAGATCAAAAACTCCGACGACCGATTCGCCAGAGTTCTGGAGCTGATGGAGGTGGTCGGCCTGGATGAGCGCCTGGTCAATACCTACCCGCATGAGCTGGACGGCGGGCGCCGGCAGCGTATCGGCATCGCGCGGGCGCTGGCGATGGAACCGAAGTTTATCGTCTGTGACGAGCCGGTTTCCGCGCTGGACGTGTCGATCCAGGCCCAGATCCTGAACCTGATGAAAGAGATCCAGGAAAAGATGGGCCTGACCTATATCTTTATTACCCATGACCTTTCGGTGGTCAACCATTTCTCCGATGATATTGCGGTCATGTACCTGGGCCAGTTCGTGGAGAAAGCGCCTTCCGAGGAGCTGTTCGCGAACCCGCTTCATCCCTACACCAAAGCCCTGCTCTCCGCGATCCCGATCCCGAGCATCCATAATCGCCGGAAGAGGATCCTGATCAAAGGGGAGATCACTTCGCCGATCGATCCGAAACCGATCTGCCGCTTTGCGCCGCGCTGCGAATACTGCACGGAAAAATGCATGCAGGAAGCGCCGCCGCTCCGCGAGGTCGGCCCGAATCACTATGCTGCCTGCCATATCATTTAACGGCGGGAGACCGGTGGAAAGGAAGTGACAGCATGCTTTACATCAATCAGAGAAGATACCCGAATATACCGTATCCGACCGACATGGATACGGAAGGCAGCCCCATGCAGAAAAAATCCGTCAAGGAAGCGGGCTGCGGCCTGTGCAGCCTGTGTATGGTGGTGGATCATCTGACGACCAAGAAGCTGGGACTGGTGGAATGCCGCGATCTGTCGATCGCGCTCGGAGCGAACAGGAAGCCGGGCACCGATATGAAGATCATCGGCCCGGTGGTGGCGGAGCGCTTCGGGCTTTCTTACGCGGAGACCAGTGATATAAAAAAGGTGAATAAGACGCTGCATGAAGGCGGCGAGGTCATCATCAACGCGGGCGGCGACCACGACGGATATTCCGGCATCTTTACCCACGGCGGCCACTTCATGGTCATTATCAGTGAGAAGGGCGGGAAATACTGCGTCCTGGATCCGTCCCAGCACAAGGCCAAGTTCAAACAGGCACTTCTGGATAAGAAGCTCTCCATCGACGGATATTTTATCTATACGGATGCGGCGCTTCTTCTAAAGGAATCGGAGAACCGTTCGCCGGCCTTCTATCTGTTCGCGAGAAAGTAAGGCGCGGAAGGAATGCAATATGGGAAAATATGATTTTACTTCTATTATGGACCGCCGCGGCAGGGACGCCATCGCGGTAGACTGCCTGGGGCAGATGGGGATGGCGCCGGCCGGGCCGAAGGAAGGCTTCGATGTCATCCCGATGTGGGTCGCGGACATGAATTTTCCGACCGTCCCCACGGTCCAGGAGGCGCTGATCGAACGGACAAAGCATCCGGCTTTCGGGTATTTTATGCCGCGGGAAGAGTATTTTTCGGAGATCATCCGCTGGCAGGAGACCAGAAACCGGGTGACGGGCCTGACGCCGGAATGCATCGGTTATGAAAACGGCGTGCTCGGCGGCGTGATCAGTGCGCTGAATATTTTCTGCTCCCGGGGGGACAACGTCCTGGTGCACAGTCCGACCTATATCGGGTTTACCAATTCGCTGGCCAATAACGGCTATCACATCGTTCACAGCCCGCTGTATCTGGATGAGCAGGGGATCTGGCGGATGGATTTTTCGGATATGGAAAAGAAGATCACAGAGAACCGGATCCATGCCGCGATCATGTGCTCGCCGCATAACCCCACGGGCCGCGTCTGGGAAAAGGAAGAACTCGAGGCCGCCATGGCGCTCTTTGAGAAGTACGATGTGAAGGTGATCTCCGATGAGATCTGGTCGGATATCATCACGCCCGGCTTCCGGCACATCCCGACCCAGATGGTTTCCGAATATGCACGGCAGAATACGGTGGCCCTGTACGCGCCGTCCAAGACCTTCAACCTGGCCGGCCTGATCGGAAGCTATCATATCATCTACAACAGGGTGCTCCGGGAAAGGGTCCGAAAGGAAGCCTCCCTCGGCCACTATAACAACATGAACGTCCTCTCGATGTATGCGCTCATCGGCGCCTATCAGCCGGAAGGGTATGCGTGGTGCGACGAGATGAATGCGGTGATCGCTGAGAATATCCGTTTCGCCTGCGATTATATTGAGGAGCATTTTGAAGGGGTTTCCGTCAGCCGCCCGCAGGGCACCTATATGCTCTTTATCGACTGCAGTGACTACTGCGAAAAGCACGGGAAGACCATCGATGAGATCCAGAAAGCCGGCACAGACGTAGGCGTCGCCTGGCAGGACGGCAGGATGTTCCACGGTCCCTGCCATATCCGCATCAATCTGGCGTCGCCGCTGTCCCGAATCCGGGAAGCCTTTGAGAGAATGGAGAAATACGTTTTTGTAAAGTGAAACGCCTCCGCAGAAGGCCTGAAAGATTCGTGCCCGAAGGAAAATCATGATGAAAAAGAGGGGATATTGGATCGGCGCCGTTATTCTGGCCGCTGCTGTTGTCTTTTGCCTTTTTTATACAAGGCCGTTCACACTCGCGCAGCGGTTTCCGTACCTTGATTTTTCACAGTGTGCGGAGATCCGGGGATATTATTCCGAATACCCGGAAACCGATAATGTGCCGGTCGTTATTTCTCGCGGCAGCGCTGCTTTTGACGAATTGACCGGGATCATGCAGTCCACAAAGTTCAGGACAAGATTGATCAATCTGCTGCCGCAGGGAACGAAGACCCATCAAAGCAAAGACGGTGATTTCAGATGGGAGCTGGAGTTTTATTTCGATAAGGCAGATCTGCCGGATGGCAGCACGGTCAGCGGCGTTTTGCTGAGCATGCAGGATTTTTACGGAGATCTGAGCTTCTCTGCTGACGGGAAGATCACATCCTGTACGGCAGAAGAGAAAAAAGAGTGGATCGGGAAGATCAGGGACATCATCGTTCCGGAAATCAGAGGGGACGGTCCCTGACGGAGCCTTTTATAAAAAAAGGACCGTCAGGAATCGTCCCCTCCGGAATTTGATGGAGAGCCCGTGCCTCACGGGATGAAACTTAGGCTTTTCCGGATCACAGCGTGACATCCTTCAGCTGATCCAGCTGAGAAAGGCCCACGCTCCCGCCGGAGACCAGGAAGCAGACCTTCTCCTCCGGTCTTACCGTGAGCAGACCCTGCAGCACGGCGGCTATCCCGATGCAGGAGGAAGGTTCCGCGAGTATTTTGCCTTCCGTCAGCAGGAGCTTCATGGCTTTCAGCAAATATTCGTCGGAGACCGGGAAGACCTCATCCACGTATTGCTGAACGAGGGGGAAACACAGGCTGCCCGGTTCCTGGCTGAGCAGAGCGTCTGCCAGTGATCTTTGCTGAGGGACCCTGGTGATCTGTCCGGCATGGAGGCTGCGGCTGTAACGGGGCAGCGCTTCCGGCTCGGCACCGTAGACTTTGATGCCCGGGAGCATATTCTTCAGCGCGCAGGAAACACCGCCGAGGAGGCCGCCGCCGCTGACCGGAACCAGGACCGCGTCCAGTTCCGGCTCCTGCTCCGCGATTTCCAGACCGGCCGTTCCCTGGCCGGCTATTACGTACGGGTCATTGAAAGGCGGGACAAGAGTCGCGTGCCGTTCGGCACAGATCCGTTCCGCAACGGCAAAACGTTCGCTGAGATCAGAACGGATCACCTCCGCGCCGAGGGCTTCGATGGCTTTGACCTTGATCTCCGGTGCGCTGTAGGGGATCACGACCGCAGCTTTCGTTCCCAGCAGTTTCGCAGTATAGGCCAGTGCTTTTCCGTGGTTGCCGGAGGAAGCACAAACCAAGCCTGCGGCTCTCTCCTGCGGCGAAAGACTCACCGCCTTGTTCATGGCGCCGCGAATCTTAAATGCTCCGGTGATCTGCATGTTTTCGGCTTTGATATAGGTCCGGCAGCCCAGGAAGCTGTCCAGAGAAGGCAGGCGGATGAGCGGCGTCTGCACGATATACGGTGCGATCCGCTGGCGGGCAATTTTGATATCGTTAATTATATTCATAGATTGGCCTCCCTGTTGCTGTTTCATAGATACAGTATAGTCAGGCTTTCGGTCAAGCGTAAGTGCTTCCTTCGAAAAGAGGGAACACAAAAAAGGCGGGAGATGAGGAAACGAAAATGAAATATCAGAATTACATTTTTGACCTGTACGGGACGCTGGCGGATATCCGGACCGATGAAAGCAGCCCGCTTTTCTGGCGGAGAGTCGCCCTCTGGTATAAGGAACACGGGGCTGACTGGACCGGGCCGGCGCTCAAGGCGGCCTACCTCAGAACCTGCCGCCTGCAGCAGGAAAGCAGCCCGGACCCGCTTTATGAGCTCGAGATCCGCACGGTCTTTGACGCCCTGTTCCGGGAAAAAGCCGTGCTGGCGGATCCGCAGCTGATTGAGGAGACTGCCTGCTTTTTCCGGATCTGTTCTCTGAAAAAGCTGAAACGCTATCCCTGGGTAAAGCCTCTTTTTGCCTGGCTGCGGTCCGCCGGAGCCGGCATCTATCTCTTGAGCAATGCGCAGGCATGCTTTACCCTGCCGGAGCTGCGTTTCCTGGAACTGGAGGACGCTTTTGACGGAATCGTCCTGTCTTCGGAAGCGGCGGTCCGCAAGCCGGATCCGCGCATCATGCAAAAGCTTCTGGAGGAAAACGGCCTTTCCGTCCGGGATTCGCTCATGACAGGAAATGACCGGCTGACGGACGTCGCGATCGCGCGGGCCGCGGGGATGGACTGCCTGTATCTGGAGACTGAGACCTCCCGCCGGGATCTGAAGGTCCCGGCCGCGGATTATGAGATCCTGCGGGGCTCCCCCCTCAGTCATCCGGTATTTAAAACGGAAAGATAGCATTTCCCGGATCCGGATGGTATAACAAAAGCAGTTTACGGAAGAAAAACAGGAGCAACGGCATGAAGATAACGGTTCTGACGGAAAATACCAGCTGCGACCCGGCCGCATTCGGCTGTGAGCACGGGCTTTCTCTTTATATCGAAACCGGAGGACACCGGATCCTCTTTGACGCCGGGCAGAGCGCGCTGTTCGCGGAGAATGCGGATAAGCTCGGGGTGGACCTGGCGGCTGTGGAATTCGCGGTCCTGTCGCACGGACACTATGATCACGGCGGCGGCCTTTCCGTTTTTCTTGAACGGAATACGGCGGCGCCGGTCTATATGAGCCGCTATGCCTTTGAGAAACATTTTGCGGGAGACGGCCGGGATATCGGGCTGGATCCGGCGCTGCAGCGTGAGGAAAGAATCGTTTTCTGCGGGGATGAAGAGAAAATAGCGCCGGGGCTGACCCTGTATTCCTGCAATGAAAAACCCCGCAGCAAAGAGCTGGGGGATTTCGGAATGACGGCGGAGATCGGCGGCGTCCGCGTGCCGGAGGATTTCCGCCATGAGCAGTATCTGCTGGTACGGGAAGGGGACAGGCGAATCCTGATCAGCGGCTGCTCCCATAAAGGCGTTCTGGATATCGCAAACTGGTTCCGCCCGGACGTGCTGATCGGCGGCTTCCATCTGATGAAGCAGGCGCTTGACGGAAAACTGGCGGATTACGCACGCCGCCTGGACCGCCTGGGCACGGAGTTTTATACCTGCCATTGTACGGGAGAAGAACAGTACGCGTTTATTCAGCCGTATATGAGCCGCCTGCATTATATCCGCGCCGGCATGCAGCTGGAAGTGTAAAGGCAGGAGGATGGCCTACAGCCGGCAGATCCATACCCCGCCTTCTTCCTGCCGGAAATCCATCTTCTCCAGATAGGCCAGATGGTTTTCGGTCGGTCCCTGATAGCGCAGCTCGCGGATCCCCTCGCCGGGCAGCGCCTGCTTTAAAAACTTCCCGATGGAATAATCCCGGTAAGCGGGCAGGGAATAATCCAGAAACAGCTCGTAGGTTTCGTCCGCCTGCCTGCCCAGCGTGAGCCCGGCGGGAACGTCTTCACAGAGGATCAGATAACAGCGGTCCGCCTCCCGGCCCGGAAGCACAAGACCCGGAAAACATTTCTGGATATCTTCCTGATAGCGGCTCAGAATATGGTTCACGACAGGATCCTGCTCCGCAACGGGGAGCAGCGTGTAGCCGCGCTCCACATGCCCCGCCTTCCACAGAAAATAGAGATTGATCAGGACCAGCGCGATATTCATCAGGGCCAGCGGGTAGGAATGAATGATCATGGCATAGGTAAAGGAAATGGCGCTGCCGATCATGTTGACGATGCGCAGCCTGACGACCGACGTCATGAGGAATGAGAGCAGGACCAGGGCGGAGCCGATATATCCGACGATCTCAACGATATTTTCCGTATTCACAGGGATCTCCTTTCCATTATAAAACCTGACAGAAAGCACGAAGCAGACAGCGATGCCGAAATGATTATAGTATAATCCGTCCCAATAGTCTATATCGGCCGGATCGGTTTTCATTTCCCGGCTTTTTGGCTCCGTTTTCCATAAAAAAACGCTTGCATTTCCGATACAGGGATGCTAAAATACCCTTCCGTGACATATCACGATCCTTGCTTTCCCCGGCGGGGGAAGGCCGAAAGTCCAAAAGGAGGTTAAGCATGAACAAGTACGAATTGGCTGTTGTTCTCAGTGCTGCCATTACTGACGAGGAGAGAAACGCTGCTCTGGACAGAGTGAAAGAGTATGTGACTCGTTTCGGCGGCAACATCACCGGCGTGGATGAATGGGGCAAGAAGAAGCTGGCTTACGAGATTCAGAAGATGAGCGAAGCTTTCTACTATTTCATTCATTTCGAAGCTGAAGCCACTTGTCCTGCTCTGGTGGAAGAGAACGTCCGCCTGATGGAGCAGGTCATCCGCTTCCTGTGCGTGAAGGAAGAAAACTGAGAAAGAGGAAGAAATGAACAAAGTTATTTTAATGGGACGTCTGACCCGGGACCCGGAAGTTCGGTATTCCAACGGTGACAACGCGACCGCGATCGCCCGCTTCGGCATTGCTGTCGACAGACGTTTCCGGCGCGGCTCTGACGGAGCGGAAGCTGATTTCTTTAACTGCACCGCTTTCGGAAAACAGGGCGAATTCGTGGAAAAATATTTGAAGAAGGGCACCAAGGTCCTTCTTTCGGGACGCATTCAGAACGACAATTACACCAACCGCGACGGCCAGAAGGTGACTTCGACCCAGATCATCGCGGAGGAGATCGAATTTGCCGAGAGCAAGAATGCACAGAGCGGCGGACAGCGTTATGACAACGCACCGGCTGCCCAGGGAAGCGCTTCCGGCGCCGACACCGGTTTCATGAACATTCCGGACGGCATGGACGACGAACAGCTTCCGTTCAACTTTTAAAAACTGGAGGGTATAACGATGGCTTTTACCAAGAATGATAAAGCTGCGGCGCCGAGAAAGCACAACGCGATCCGCAGAAAGAAAAAGGTCTGCGCCTTCTGCGGCGTAGAGGGCGAAGTGGATTACAAGGATGTGAACCGCTTGAAGAAGTATATCTCCGAGCGCGGCAAGATCCTTCCGCGCCGCGTGATGGGAACCTGCGCGAAGCATCAGAGAGCGGTCACGACCGCGATCAAGCGCGCCCGTCATCTGGCGCTGCTGCCTTACTCCGTAGACTGAGAAAACGGAAGAATATGATAGTAAAGGGGTGTCGTTTTTGACGACAGCCCTTTCTTTATGCTCTGATTGACAGATAAAGAAGAAACGAATCAGTGATATAGAATTAATAATGGTTTGACCTTATAAAACCTTTTTGCTACTATTGTTGTGAAATATGGGGCGTGTTGAAAAAAAGATCAAAATCGAAAAAATAGCTAAGGAGAATAATATGATAATGCAATACATTGATATTGCTGGTCAACGTCCCCTGTTAAACAAAAGCCTTTATTGAGGAATAAAATATGTGTTTAGTAAAAAAAATATCAGAGGAAGAAATAGAACAATACTTGATGCAACATCATTGAATGCTACAGATATTTGCCAATTGGATGATAAAGTAAAAAATAATGATGCAGTTCAGATGGGACTTGGGGAAATGCAAAACTTATCCCTGTTTCCAAAAGTACATGTTTTAATTCTTACTGGGGGAATTCCGACAGAAGAAGGCATACAAGTGTTGTATTCAAATAACCAAATTCGTGAATTGGTTTTAGACTATGAAGAGACAGACTCTGATGAAGATGGGATAGAATTGGAAAAGATAACGAGTTTGGAATATGTTCTTTCCAGGTCAAATCTAAACATTAATCAAGCAGAAAAACCTTATTCTGGAATAACAGTACAGATAATCAATTACTATAAAAATGGGAAACCTCAAAAAATAACGATTCCTCCGTCAATTGATATCTGTCGTCCTCGAACAGGGATCTTTTTTAGTACAGAATCGCAAACACCGGCAGCAGTTATTATTATGCGCATTCTTAACAAGATTGATTCGTATCTCTTGGAAAATGATTATACAATCAGTCGTTATACGACTGAATTTAATGAGATTGCAATTATACCCATTTGTATTTCTGAAGAGATGATTGCCCGAGGATTTTATAAAGAAAGAAAATACATCAGTAGAAAGAAGAGAACAGCAGATATCCGATTACATATGGATTACGATGTGTTTGTAAGAAGTGATGACAACGAAAGGTGTCTTTTGTGTTACAAAATGATATTAAATGCTGGAGAGTATATTGAACAAAAAACGCAATCTTTTAACGCGCTACAGTTTTTGACAGATGTTAGAGATGCTTTGAGTATAGATGATGCAGAAAATGCGTTATAGTATTGATAAGGGAAAACTGTCCGAAAACCTTTGCGATTTCTTTTTAGAATCTTACCCACACTTGATTAAGAGCGAACAAAGAAGAAGTACACAAGGATAGGACAGTGATTGGAAATAAGAGTAAAAAAATATAATTATATTATTGTTTAGCAGAACTATAAAGGTCAATACTAACATATGCGATCCAAAAGGGAGCCGGAAAGGCTCCCTTTTGATGAGGCAATGTAGGTTGTATAGCACGATGCCAGGTATTGCCGCCGCGGGATTATTTATACTCGAATCCGCTCGGTTCGCTGAGCGGTTTGTCAAACATTTCCGGGTTGGCGAACATGGCCTTGACGAGTTTGAGGCTCCTCGCAAAGTAGAAGCCGTCGCCGATCCGCTCGTCCAGGATCGCCGTGAAATCCACCACGTCGCGGATCTCCTTGTGGCCGTCCGGCATCAGCATTTCTTCCTTATGAATCGCGCCGAGCGTGGTCATGAAGCTGTTGGTGCCGTAGTTGTTCAGATGGTGATACACAGCCGGGCAGCCGATGCTGCCGAGATTGGAGGCCAGCACAGAGGCATAATTGGTATCGCCTTCGGTGAGGGCCGGGATATTGATACCCCAAAAATCCAGATAGCGGATGAGGCGCAGTACGAGCGCCAGCAGCAGGCGCGGGATCTTCGCGAATTTGTCGATCATCTCATCGATGCCGCCGGTGGAGTGCTCGCTCTTGCGGGTCTTCCGTACGTCGCCGTAAATGCGGTGGCTGATGGAATCGAGGGTATCGTCGTCCTGCGCCGTGATCGTGAGCAGCGCTTCCTCCGCCCCGTCCGCAAAACGGCGCTTGGCAATAAAGCTGAGCGTGATATCGTAACGCTCGTACATCTGCCAGCCCTGGATGAAGCGGTTGAGTTTGGGCCGCTCTTTTACGCAGCGCGCGATCGCGGTCAGGAAAGCATGGAAGACCGTGGTTTTATACTCCGGATGGGAAGCGTTCTTCTTTTCCAGAAACTTCATGAGCTCGGTGACGTCCAGTTTGTCGGTCAGGCAGACTTCGCTTTCCGTCCGCTTGGGGAAGATAAAGAACATGATTTTCTGCAGGCCGGTAATGTCCCGGACCACGAATCCGTCGCGGCGGTCGCCGAAGCGTTTCTTGCGTTTTTCAGCCATGATGGTACTCCTGTCTTATTGTTATGATAAGGCACGCCAGTCGATCTTTCCGACTTCGGTGCGGGGCAGTTTCGAAAGGAAGATCAGTTCCCGCGGCTGCGCGTAGCGCGCGACGTTCAGCTTCAGGGCTTCTTCTGTGCGGCTTCGCAGCGCTGCTTCCTCCTGGCCGTCTTCGGGGACGATGAAAGCCTTGATCTTCTGGCCGCGGCGGGGATCCTCGGCGCCGATCACGCAGACCTCGCGGATCCCTTCGCAGGCGCCGATCACGCGCTCAAGCTCCGCCGGGAATACGTTATAGCCGTTGGTGATGATCATGCGCTTGATGCGGCCTTTAAAGTATACGAAGCCGTCTTCATCCATGGTGCCCAGATCTCCGGTGAGCAGCCAGGTCCGGCCGTCGGGGAAGGGCTTTAAGACCAGCGCGGTCTCCTCCGGATCGGCCGCATACCCCTGCATCAGCGTCGGCCCGGTCATCACGATCTCCCCGGTCTGGCCGGCAGGAAGGAATTCGCAGGTCCCGGGTTTAACGATCGCGTAATCCGTATCCGGGAACGGAAGGCCGATGCTGCCTTCCCGGTATTCATCCTTCGGCGTGAGGCAGCTGGCCGTCACCGATTCGGTCAGGCCGTAGCCTTCCCGGACCTGCACAGAAGCCCGGTGCTCTGCCAAAAAGGCATCCACGCGGCGCTTTAAGGAGACGGGAAGGGTATCGCCGCCGCAGAAGATCCCGCACAGGAAGCTTAAGTCCGCGTTATCCAGGCCCGGGATGTTCAGCAGGGCGTCGAATATGGCGGGGACCCCGGCAATGAAATTCGGCTTTTTCTGCAGCAGCAGTTTGGCATAGGTCTTGATGTTGAAGGAAGGCATCAGAATGCAGGTGACGCCGCAGATCAGCGCCGCGTGCAGATTCATGCCCAGCCCGAAGCCGTGGAAACAGGGCATGCAGCTGAGCATGCTTTTGCCGGGGCCGAATTCTTCATCGATGGCGGTCTTGGCCTGGACCGCGCAGGCATTAAAGGCATAATCGCTGAGCGCGCAGCCCTTGGGCTTTCCGGTGGTGCCGCCGCTGTATAAAACGACGCCGGTATGATCCGCATCGAACGGGACTTCGGCTGCTTCCGGCAGCTTCTTCGCGCTCTTCATGAAGTCTTTCCACAGAAGGCCTTCCCCGCTGTAGGGCAGATGGGCGTAGCGCCGGCCCGCCGTGAGCGCGTAAGCCGCGGCGACCGCCGCCGGGAGCTCATCCTCGGCGCGCGTCAGCAAAATGGTGACCGGGCGGTCCATACTGCGGACCGCCTGGACCACGGTCTCATAAAACATGTCCAGAACAAGAATAAAGCGGGACTGAAGGAGATTTAACGCGAAAACGATCTCATTCTGCGCGGACTGCGGATGGATCATATTGGCCACGGCGCCGATGCGGCTCGCGGCATAAAAAAGGATCAGCGCCTGCGGCATGTTGGGCATGCAGATCGTCACGGCGTCGTCTTTTCCGATGCCCTGTGCGCTGAGCGCGCGTGCCGCGAGATCGATATCTGCCAGAAAATCCCGGAAGATGATGCGGCGCCCGCTGAAATCCAGCGCCGTTTTCTTCGGATTCTCTTTGGCGGCCTTCTTCAGCGCCTGATATAAAGACCGTTCGGGATATTGCAAATGGGTATGGCTGTCGATCCTCATAAAATACCTCAAAAATACAGAAACAGTATAATTCCCCTCCCGGTGAAATGCAAGGAAAAACATGCCGAAATTGCAGAAATCCCGCGCCGGCTTGCCTTTTTGGGCCGTGTCTGCTATGCTGAAAGCCGGCTTTCGGAAAGGAAGAAAAAAGTATGGAAGAAACGACCATTCTCTGCGGGGCGAATGCCGATGCGGAAAAGTACTATTTCAACCCGCGCTACGCCAATCTGCCGGAGGCGGTGCAGGAGGAACTTCGGAGCCTGACCGTCCTTTTCGCGGAAGAGGTGGGATGCACGCTGCTCGTCAGCTTCGGGGAAGACGGAGACCCGGTCCTGCATGTGATCCGGGATGACAACGATTTCCTCTTTGATGAGATCGAAGCAGAACTCCAGGTACGGCGCCTGCAGCGGGAACACGAAGAACTGTTTACTTCGCTCGGAGAATACTACCGGGCCTTTTTCGGACAGGAAGAAACATGAGGATCGGAAGCGCAGAACTGGAAGCGCCGGTATTTCTGGCGCCGCTGGCCGGCGTCAGCGACCTTCCCTTCCGGATGCTCTGCCGGGAGATGGGGGCCGCCCTTTCCTGTACCGAAATGGTCAGCGCGAAGGCGGTCTACTATAAAAACCGGGGCACCGCCGCGCTGCTGCGGCGGGCGGAGGGGGACGGTCCGACCGCGGTCCAGCTGTTCGGCTCGGAACCGGAGCTGATGGCGGATATCGCCCTTTCCCTGGAGGACTCCTTTGAGATCGTCGACGTCAACATGGGCTGCCCTATGCCGAAGATCGTCAACAACGGGGAAGGCTCCGCCCTGCTTCTTGACCCGCCGCTGGCCGGCCGGATCGTGGAATGCATGGCGAAAAAGCTCCGCAAACCGCTCACGGTCAAGATCCGGAAGGGCTTTGATGAAGCCCATGTCAACGCGGTGGAGATCGCGAAACGGATCGAGGACGCCGGCGCGTCCGCGGTCACGGTGCACGGCCGCACGCGAAGCCAGTATTACAGCGGAAAAGCGGACTGGGAGATCATCCGGCAGGTTAAGGAGGCGGTGAAGATCCCGGTGATCGGGAACGGGGATATTTTCCGCGCGGAGGATGCGCTGCGCATGCTCCGGGAGACCGGCTGCGACGCCGTGATGGCGGCACGCGGCGCGCAGGGCAATCCCTGGATCTTCCGGGAGATCCGCGCGGCGCTGGAAGGGAAGCCGCTTCCGCCCCGCCCGGACCGGGAGGAGATCGCCGCGCTGATCCGGCGGCATGCGGCCATGACCGTGGCGGAGAAGGGAGAGTATATCGGGTACCGGGAACTGCGCAAGCATCTGGCATGGTACATGAGCGGGCTGCCGGGCGCCGCCGCCCTGCGCAGGCAGGCGTCCTGTGTCGGCGGCGAGGCGGATCTGGACGCGTTTCTGGATGCGTTTTTAACGGTTGACAAGGCGGAGGGATGAGCGTATAATAACGCCTGCAAATCAGCCGTCAGGCCGCTGCGCACAGAAAGGATTCACCATGGATAAGAAACTTTTGACCCATTCGGGTCTTGCAAAACTGGAAGATGAACTGAACGATCTGAAGATCCGCCAGCGCAAGGAGATCGCGCAGAAGATCAAGGAAGCGCGGGAACAGGGAGACCTCTCCGAGAATGCGGAATATGACGCCGCCAAAGAGGAACAGCGCCATATCGAAGCCCGGATCGCTGAACTGGAAGCCATCCTGAAAAATGTGGAAGTGATCGACGAGACGGAAATGGATCTGGACAGTGTCAACGTCGGCTGCTCCGTGACCGTGCACAATGAGACCCTGAACCGGGATATGGTCTATCATATGGTCGGTTCGACCGAGGCCAGCTCCCTTCTGGGCCGGATCTCGAACGAGTCGCCGGTGGGTCATGCCCTGATGGGCCGCAAGGTCGGCGAGACCGTAACGGTGGAAGTTCCCGCCGGGGAAATGAAGCTGCGGATCCTGAATATTCAGAGAGCTTAGTTATTTTTTCTTAATCTTTTTCAGATAAAAATAACCGGTACGCAGAGCATACGGGTTATTTTTATCTTTTTTTTTGCCTTCATCTGTGATATAGTATTTAGCGGCTGTACGCTTTTTGCGGAAAGGAGGGCAGGCTGTGATCCACAAGGGAAAAGTGGCGGTCATGACGAGACTGGCGATCGAAGAAAAGAGCGAACCGCGGTATGCGTTTATCACCAGCCGCTTCTGGTTCACGGACTACCTGACCACGGAAATGTGGAAGACTTTCTTTACGGTCACGCTGGCTTTCGGGGCGGCCGTCTTCCTCGGGCTGGTCGCGTACGGGGACACCTGGACCGTCAGCTACCATCTCGCGGATCTGATCGCGCTGGCGCAGCGGCTGCTGGGCATTTATCTGGTGACCGTCGTGCTCGGGATCCTGCTTTCCATGCTCAGCCATGTCTGGCTGTACCGGGAGGCTTTCCGCAAGCGGGAGCGGGTCCGGAAATATTTGCGGCAGCTGAATCGTTTGTATATCGCAGAGGAGGAATGGCAGCGGTCAAGACAATAGACCGGCTTTCGGAATATGGCGCAGGAGAAAAGAGGAACCATGGAAAAGCTGATCCGGCTTCGGGGAAAACTGAAGCAGTTTTATGCTGTGTACAGCACCTATATTCTCATGCTGGCCAAATTTGCCGTGGCGATGGCGCTGTTCCTGACCATTAACCGCTATTTCCCGGGCCGGGCTTTCCTGCTCCGGACGATCGTCGTGATCGCGTTTGCCCTGTTTTGCAGCGTGCTTCCCTGGGGACTGGTCAGTTTCTTTTCCGCGGTATGGCTGCTGGCACAGGTCAGTGCAAGGTCTCCGGAAGGGGCGATCTTTTTGCTGGTGCTTTTGCTGGTGCTTGCCGTGGTCCGCTACGTGCTGCTTCCAGGCAGCGGGATGGCGGTCCCGCTGATGCCGCTCCTGTATCTGTGGGGGATCCCCTATGCCGTACCGGCCGTGGTGGGATTAAGCGGCGGCATTACCGGTTTTATATCCGTGGGAAGCGGGCTTGTCTTTTACCATGTGCTGAATTTCATGGCCAAGAACAGCGCGTATCTGGCGGACCGGGAGAGCTCCACGCTGGTACAGAAAATGCTCTTCCTGCTGGAAGGCCTTCTGAAGAATCAGCGGCTGCTGATCGGGCTTGTCTGCTTCTGCCTGACGACGCTCCTGATCTGGCTGATCAGCCGGCTGGAGCTGGCCTATGCCCGGACGATCGCGCTCGCCGTGGGACTGATCCTGAACGCGGTCATGATCGGCGCCGCCTGTACGGTGTTCGGCCTCTCCTTCTCGGTTCTGAATCTGATCGCAGGGACACTTGCTGCTTTTGTGATCGGGATGGGATATAACATCTTCGGACGCTTCCTGAATTACGGAAAGACGGAAAAAGTCCAGTTCGAGGATGATGATTATTATTACTATGTTAAAGCCGTGCCGAAGGTCACGCTTCCGGGCGATGAGGCGAATGAAGACCAGAAGGCGCTGCAGGATGAACAGCTGCAAGCTTTCCTGGAAATGGTGGAACGGCTGAATGACGACAAATCTGACGATACACAGGAGGATGTCTGATAGATGCGGGAATTTCTGTCAACGATCTGGCAAGCGGTCAAATCCATTGAGTTTGAGCCGAAAAACATCATTGAGATCATCATACTGGCTGTACTGCTCTACTATATTGTTTTGTGGATCAAGAACAGCCGGACATGGTTCCTTTTCCGGGGGATCCTGGTCCTGCTGATCTTCGTGGGGCTGGCCAATCTGCTGGAACTCAATGTCATCACCTACATCGCGAACAGTACGCTGAATGTGCTGGTCATCGCGCTGCTCATCATTTTCCAGCCGGAACTGCGGCAGGCGCTGGAGCAGGTGGGGCAGCAGAAATATTTCTCTCAGTTCTTCGGGTATTCCCGGAAAAATGACGATACGCTCCACACCGAAGAGGTCACGGACGCCCTGATCGACGGCGCCTATGCCATGGCGTTAACGAAGACCGGCGCACTGATCGTCCTGGAGCGGGAGATCAATCTGGATGAATACATCAAGACCGGGATCCGCCTGGACGCGCTGCTCTCCAGCGCGCTGCTGGTCAATATCTTTGAACATAATACCCCGCTGCATGACGGCGCGGTCATTATGCGCGGCGCGCGGATTGTGGCCGCTACCTGCTATCTTCCCAACAGCAGCAATCCCGAGATCAATAAGGAACTCGGAACGAGGCACCGGGCCGCGATCGGCATGAGCGAAGAGACCGACAGCCTGGTCATCGTGGTTTCCGAAGAGACCGGAGCGGTTTCCCTTGCAGTAGGCGGCGAGCTCAAATACGGCCTGCAGCCGGAAGAACTGCGCCGGGAACTGACCGTGATGGAGCTGCGCCCGAGCAGCAAGGACAATGCCGGAACGAGCCGGAAGAAAAAGACCCGCGGCGATAAGACCAATAAGACGGATGAAGTGATCGACGCCTTTGAGGAAGAGCAGGAGGCGCTGCAGGAGACCGCGGCCGAAGCGGTCCCGGAGGAGATCGCGGCTGAGGCGCAGGCGCGGGAAGAAGCGTTGGAAGAGGTTCTGGAAGAAAGCGAAGCCGCGGAAGAAATTCTCGAAGAAGTGCAGGAAGAATTGCTGGAAACGGAGAAGCTGACAAAAGAAGAGATCGCAAGAATCGTAGCGGGAGAGGAGCACGGAGATGTTTAAAAAAATGCTGAAAAACTGGCCTCTGAAACTGCTTGCCGTCATTCTTGCGCTGGTCGTCTGGTTCGTGATCATGAGCCTGGCGGACCCGACACAGACCCGGACCATCGGGAACATTCCGATCGAGATCCTGCACGAGGAGATCCTCTCCAACGCGGATAAAGCCTTTACCATCAACAGCCAGCAGACGACTACCGTCCGGGTCACGGGGCCTTCCTCCATGGTCCGCGGCCTGAAGGTTTCGGATTTTAAGGCGACGGCCGATATGGAAGAACTCTACGACGTGACCGGGCAGGTCCCGCTGCATGTGAGCTGCCTCGTGTCCGGGATCTCCACGTCCCAGATCTCGCAGACGGATGTTTCGGTCAAGGTTTCGATCGAAGATATCGTTTCCAAGCGTTTCCCGATCGACGTGGAGACCGTCGGGACGCTGCCGGAAGGCTATTATCAGGGCGAAGCGGAATCCGTTCCGCGCTATGTTACGGTCAAGGCGCCGGAATCGGTCATCGAGCGGATCGCCTATGTCAAGGCGGCGGTGGATATCTCCGACCTGACGGACAATGCCGTCTACACGAACTGCCCGCTGTATTATTACAGTGCGGCCGACAACCTTCTGAACCTGAGCAACGCCGCCCATACGACCTTCTCGGCGGAATCCGTCACGGTCACGGTCGATATTCTGACTATGAAGACGGTGCCTGTCGTGATCAGCGGGGTCAGCGGCCAGGATGAAGTGCAGGAAGGCTACCGCTATGTGGATTCCAAGCAGTCTGTGACCGCCGTCCAGGTAAGCGGGCTGAAATCGAGGCTGGCCACGATCTCGGTCATCAGCATTCCGGAGGAAGCGCTGAGCGTTGCCGGAGCCAGCAGCGACGTTTCCTACGACATCGACCTGACCCAGTATCTGCCGGAGGGCGTGACCCTGCGCGACGGGCAGGATACGGTCATGAACGTGGTCCTGTATGTGGAAGAACTGGTGACGCAGAGCTTCGAGGTGAGCGGGCTGCTGATCACCGGCCAGGACGATAAGTATGAGTATAAAGCCGACAGCGATACAGTGACGATCGAGCTGCGGGCCGCGGAAGCCGATTTCAGCGGGCTCAAAGACCTGAGCATGATCACGATCAGCGTGAATGCCGCCGATCTTGAGCCGGGCGAGTATGTCCTTCCGGTGCTCGTAAGCTGTTCCGACAGTGTCTTCGAACCGGTCGGCGAAGCAACGGCTACGATCACGATCACGGATCCGACGCCGCCGACGACGGAAGAGCCGACCACCGAGGAAGAATCGGAGGAGAATACGGAAGAAGAAAATCTGGAAACGGATGAGTTCGGAGAGCCGGTCGAAACGTCCGGGGAGGATGACGGAGAATAAGGATGAAACTGATCATTCAGCGGGTCGCCCGAGCGGCGGTCCGGGTCGACGGTGAAGTCGTCGGATCGGTGGAAAAGGGCTTCCTGGTCCTGCTGGGCGTGACGCATTCCGACAGCGAAGCGCAGGCCGACAAGCTGGTCAAAAAGCTGCTGGGGCTGCGGATCTTTCCGGATGAAAACGGAAAGATCAATCTGTCCCTGCGGGACGTCGGCGGCGCTCTGCTGGTGGTCTCTCAGTTCACGCTCTACGCGGACTGCCATAAGGGATACCGTCCCAGCTTTGTCGACGCGGCCGCGCCGGAAAAAGCCAATGCCCTGTACGAGTATTTTGTGCAGAAGTGCCGGGAAGGCGGTTTTGCCGTCGGGACCGGCGTTTTCGGGGCGAAGATGGAAGTTGAGCTGATCAATGACGGGCCTTTTACCATTGTTTTAGAGGAAACGGCATGATCTATTATATCCGCGGGATATTAAGTGAATATACGGAAGAAGGCATCGTGGTGGAAGCCGGCGGGGTGGGCTACAGCCTGATCGTTCCCACGACGGTGCTCAGTGAGCTGCCTTCTCCGGGGGAGGAAGTCCGGCTGTATACCTATTTCCAGGTGGCCGAAGACATGCAGAAGCTGTACGGCTTTCTGACCCGCGAGGAGCGGGAGACCTTCCTGCTGCTGATCAAAGTGAACGGGATCGGTCCGAAGCTGGCGGTGTCCGTGCTCTCGGCGATCTCGGTGGAGGAGCTGCGCATCGCGGTCATTACCGGCGACGTAAAGACGCTCTCCCGAGCACCGGGACTCGGAAAAAAGACGGCGGAGAAGATGATCCTGGAACTGAAGGATAAATTCGACGCCGCCAAAGTGGTCGAAGCGGTTGCCGGAAAGAGCGGCGACGCGCCGGTGGTGGTCACCGACGCCTTTACCGAAGCCGTGGCTGCGCTGCAGTCGCTGGGCTACAGCTCATCCGAGGCGCTGAAGGCCGTACGCGCCGTGCCCGCGGAAGATGACTGGACCGTGGATGAGATTTTGCAGGCCGCTTTCCAGAAGCTGGCCCTGTTCTGATGAGGATAATACATGGAACGCAGAAGCATCACAACCGAACGGCTGCCGGAAGAAAAGGAACTGGAGCTGTCCCTCCGCCCGAAGACCTTATCGGAGTATATCGGGCAGGAAGAGCTGAAGGCCATGCTGAAGGTCTATATCGAGGCGGCCAGAAGCCGCGGGGAACCGCTGGACCATGTGCTTTTCTACGGACCGCCCGGCCTGGGCAAGACGACCCTGGCCGGCATCATCGCCAACGAGATGGGGGCGAACCTGAAGGTGACCAGCGGGCCGGCGATCGAACGCCCCGGGGAACTGGTGGCGGTCTTAAGCGGGATGAAGCCCGGCGATGTGCTGTTCATCGATGAGATCCACCGCCTGAACCGCCAGGTCGAGGAGGTGCTTTATCCGGCCATGGAAGACTTCGTGGTGGATATCGTACTGGGGAAGGAGAGCGGCGCCCGCTCCATGCGCTACAAACTGCCGCCGTTTACCCTGGTCGGCGCCACGACCCGCGCCGGCATGCTGACCGCCCCGCTCAGGGACCGCTTCGGGGTCGTGCATCATCTGGAGTTTTACAAGCCCGAGGAACTAAAGACCATCGTCAAGCGTTCGGCGAAGGTCCTCGGCGTCGAGATCGAAGAAGACGGCGCCATGGAGATCGCTTCCCGCTCCCGCGGGACGCCGCGCCTGGCCAACCGCTTCTTGAAGCGGGTCCGGGACTTCGCGCAGGTGCGCTATGACGGCGTCATTACCCGGGAGATCGCGGATGAGACCTTAAAGATCCTGAATGTGGACTCGCTGGGGCTGGACAGGACCGACCGCAAGCTCCTCCGGATGATCATCGAAAACTACGGCGGCGGCCCGGTCGGGCTGGAGACGCTTTCGGCGGCGCTGGGAGAAGATTCCGGAACCATGGAAGACGTCTGCGAGCCGTATCTTCTGCAGAACGGCTTCCTGAAAAGAACGCCGCGCGGCCGGATGGCGACGGAAAAGGCCTATCTGCATCTGGGCTATGCCCTGCCCGGCTATGAAGACGGCATCCTGCCTTTCCTGCAGGAACGTTAAATCAATATCTTGGGCCTGTGACGGGATCTTTCTCAAGAAATAGTGGCATTGCCCTTGAAATTTGCCTCCTTTCGTTGTATACTTTTTCCAAGTATGCATTCGAGACCGGAGGCATTTTTCATGGCAGAGAAGAATTATACGGAAGTCAACCTGATCGGAAAAACATACAAGCTGGGCGGCTATGAAGAGGAATCCTATCTTCAGCACGTGGCGACCTATATCAACGGTAAGCAGGCGGAGCTGATGCGGATGCAGGGCTTTCTGCGCCAGAAAGAAGATTACCGCCAGATGATGCTGCTCTTAAATGTGGCGGATGATTATTTCAAGGCTACGCAGCAGTGCGAAGCGCTCCGTGCCAAACAGGAGGAGCTGGAAAAGACGATCTATGAACTGAAGCACGAGCTGGTATCCAGCCGGATGCGCTATGAAAATGAATAACAGAAAAATGGAACTGCTCGCGCCGGCCGGCTCGTTCGACTCCATGAAAGCGGCTTTTCGGACCGGCGCCGACGCCGTATATATGGGCGGGACCCGTTTCGGGGCCCGCGCTTTTGCGGAGAACGCCGATGAAAACGGCCTTCTCCGCGCTATTGATTTTGCGCACCTTCATGATAAGAAGCTTTATCTTACCGTGAATACGCTTATGAAAGAAAAAGAGATCGAAAGCGAACTGCTGCCCTGGCTTGCCCCGTATGTGCGGGAAGGGCTGGACGCCGTGATCGTGCAGGATCTGGGGGTTATCCGGGTACTGCGCGAGGCCTGGCCGGATCTGCCGCTGCATGCCTCCACGCAGATGACGCTCTGCGGGCCGGAGAGTGCCCTTCTGCTGAAAAAGCGCGGCGTGCGGCGCATCGTACTGCCCCGGGAGCTGTCGCTTCCGGAGATCCGCCGGGTGTATGAAGAAAGCGGAATGGATCTGGAAGTGTTTGTCCACGGCGCGCTTTGCTGCAGCTATTCGGGCCAGTGCCTGATGAGCGGTTTCTTGGGCGGCCGGAGCGGGAACAGAGGCCGCTGTGCCCAGCCCTGCCGGCTCCCCTATGAAGGCGGAAAGCTCTTTAATATGAAAGATCTGTGCGCGCTGAAAGAACTGGCCGCCCTGCGGGACGCAGGCGCCGTCTCCCTGAAGATCGAAGGTCGGATGAAGAGCCCCGAGTATACCGGCGGCGTGGTATCCGTTTACCGCCGGTATCTGGATAAGCTGGAGGCCGGAGAGAGCGCGGAGGTCTCGAAGGAAGATCTGAAATTCTTATCATCCCTGTTTGACCGCGGCGGATTTACCGGCGGTTACTTCCGGCAGCACAACGGCCCGCAGATGCTGGTCACCGATCCGGAAAAGAAAAACCGGATCTCGCTGACGGAAGAAGAGCGGGCAAGGCTCAGAGAGCAGTATCTGGAAAAGCAGGCACTGCCGGCCGAAGCCGCCGTTTCGCTGGCTCCGGGTCAGCCGCTTTCCCTGCAGCTGCGTTTCCGCGGGATCCGGCTGACCGTGCAGGGCGATACGGTCCTGCCGGCGGAAAAGAAGCCGCTGGATGAAGAAAGCGTACGGAAGCAGCTGAAAAAGACCGGGGAGAGCGATTTCTG
The DNA here is from genome assembly GCA_017394885.1 of Lachnospiraceae bacterium. Lineage (GTDB taxonomy): Bacteria > Bacillota > Clostridia > Lachnospirales > Lachnospiraceae > UBA6987. The sequence continues at coordinate 53,182 of JAFPWO010000017.1, forward strand.
CTTCGAACCGATCACGGTCAGCCTGGAGGGCAGCTGCTTTACGCCGGTCAGCAGCCTGAACGCGCTGCGCCGGGCCGGCCTGGCCGCGCTGGAAGAAGCGGTACTGGCTCCTTTCAGGCGGGAGGCGGAGGCGCCTGCCGGCGTGAAAAAAGCCGGGACTTCTCCGGCAGAAAAGCCGGAAGGCCGGACGCTTTTCGTGCAGCCGGACGATCCGGCGCTGATCGATACGGTCCTGCAAAGCCCTTATATAGACGGCATCTATCTGCCGGCGGACTATCTGCCGCCGGAAAAGCTCCCGGAGGCGGTGCGGCGGATCCATGCCGCCGGGAAGAAGGCCTGTTACGCGCTGCCGTATATCTTCCGGAAGGAAATGGCGGATGATTTCAGCCGGCCCGAAGCCCTGCAGGCTATCAAGGAAAGCGGGCTGGACGGAGTCCTGCTGCGAAGCCTGGATGAAGCGGGCTTCTGGCAGAAGAACGAACTGCCCGGCGAGAAGGTTTTCGATGCAGGGATCTATACCTGGAATACACCGGCGCAGGAGGAAGCCGACGCCTTGGGTGCGGACCGGCTGACACTTCCGCTCGAGGTTCATGAACTGGATCTGGTCCCGCTTTCCGGAAGGCAGACCGAGCAGCTTATCTACGGACGGCTTCCCATGATGCTCTCGGCGCAGTGCGCGGCCAAAACGACGGGGCATTGCCTGAAGGCGGAAAGCCGCGCCGCGCTGGATGCGCCTGCCTTTACTTTCGTCAGGGACCGGACCGGCGCGGAGCTGCCGGCCGAGAGCCGCTGCCGGTACTGCTACAGTGTCTTATATAACGCGGTTCCGCTGTATCTGGCCGACCAGCGCCTTTTCGGACAGCGCCTCCGGATCTGCCTGACCACGGAAAGCGCCGCGGAAGCGGCAGCGCTTCTGGAACGGCTGGGACGCGGGCTGAAGGAGGACAATCCTTCCGCGCTTGTGCCTCCGGAGGGGCTTCGGTTCACCCGGGGAAACTATAAGAAGGGAGTGCAGTAAGGTGAAGAAATACCTTTGCAAAGTATATAAAGTCACGGCAGTGCTGCTGGCCCTGTCTCTTCTGGCGGCCGGCTGCGGGATCATCCCGGCGGAGACCGAAGCTCCGGCTTCCCGGGAAGCCCATTCGCTGCCGACGGCGGTCAATCCGGCCGTCGAAACGGAGAAAGAGTCCGCTTCCACGGAGGAAAGCGCTTTGCCGGAGACGCCTCCGGAAGAGACCGAAGCCTCTTCGCTTCCGCCGGAGACCAGTCCGGAGGAAAGCGCTTCTTCGGAAAGCACGCCGGAAGAGACCGCGCCGCCTACCCTGCCGCCGGAAACAACGCCGGCCGAGACCACTCCGGAGGAAACGGCAGCACCGACCAAAGAAGGCTTATGGTCCGAGGTCCCGACGGAAGAAGCCAACTGGGCGACCCGGGCGGTCAGCGATATCATTTACGTCAATGCGGATTTCGGCTTCCCCACGTATGTCAGTCCCTATGATTTTGACGGAGACGGGATCGAGGATCAGGCGGATATTCTGCAGGGCGCCAAAGACTATGTGGCCACGCGGCCCGTCTACGACAGCTCCGCCTACTATGCTGGCGGCTGGCCGAATGACGGCCGGGGCGTCTGCACGGATGTCCTGGCTTTTGCCCTGCTGGCGGCCGGCTATGACCTGCATGAGCTGGTCTCGAAGGACGTGGCCATGCGGCCCGGCGCCTATCCGGAAGGGGCGGGAGACAGCAATATCGACTACCGCCGGACCCGGAACCTCCTTCCGTTTATGGAAGAGTATTTCGAAAAGCTGACGATCGATCCGTATGATTATGAGGCGTGGCAGCCGGGCGATATCGTATTGTTCGAAAGTCCGGAGCACGGGATGTGGCCGGGGCATGTCGCGATCGTATCCGACCGGCGGGCTTCGGACGGGCTCCCGTATCTGATCCACCACACGAACAACGACCGCTATTCCTATGAAGAGGACTATCTGACCACCCCGCGGCGCATCATCAAGGGGCACTACCGGGTGGGGAATCTCGGCGCGAGCATCCTGTATCAGAACCCCTGATCCGTCCGGTGCTTGACGAAGCGGCAGGATGTGGTATAATGGGGCCTGCTGCGGCAGACGGCAGCAAACCATAAACGATAAGAGGAACTTGCGAATGCGCAGAAACCATATTGTAAAAAAAATGTCCGGCTTTGCGGCGCTGGCCGCGGCCATTCTGATGCTCTTTTCCTTAAGCGCCTGTTCATCCGATCCGTCGGAGACCGGGAAAACGGAGAAGGCGTCCACCTCGGCGACGCTTCCCTATATTCCGGCCATCCCCGGGGATTCCGAACAGTCTGCCGAAGGCAGCACTGCTGCGGAGGACGATCCGACCGACGAGCCCCCTGGCCCGACGGAAACCGAAAAAGAGACGGATACCGAGTATGTCGGCCCGGAGTTTGAGTATACCCGCATGCCGGAGCGCGTACTGCTGTATCCGGAGGATTTCGGCATCACAAGATATCAGAGCCCGTTAGATAAGGACGGCGACGGGATCGACGACCAGACGGATATCTTTCTCGGCGCGAAGGCCTATGTGGCGCAGGATCTGCGCTACAACGCGTCCAGCTATTATGCCGAAGGCTATCCGGAACCGGCCGAGGACGGCCATATCGACAGTGTGTGTACGGATGTGGTCGGCGCCGCGCTGGTCGCGGCCGGCTATGACCTGCGGGCACTGGTCGATCAGGATATCCGGAACCACCGCGAGTGGTATACGACGGATATCAGCGCGTACGGCAGCCTGGAAGAACTGGAAAGGCAGCTGGGGGATTCGAAGATCGATTTCCGCCGGGTCCGGAACCTTTGGGTCTTTTTTGAACACCATGCGGACAGCCTGACGCTGGATCTTTCGGATCAGGGCGCCTGGCAGCCGGGCGATATCGCTGTGTTCTGGGATACGACTTCCAAAATCTGGAAGATGCATATCGTGATCATTTCGGACCGCCGTGCTTCGGATGGGGTTCCGTATGTGCTGCACCATGCCAGCACGGGGCAGACGCTGTTTGAAGAAGACTATATGGTCTCCGCCACCAAGCAGCTGATCGGCCATTATCGCTGGACCGGCTATAACGGAGAATAAATGCTGAACACGACGCTTTGCTATATTTATCAGGGAGACCGTGTCCTGATGCTTCACCGCGTCAAAAAGGAAAACGATCTGAACCGCGATAAATGGATCGGCCTGGGCGGGAAGTTCCTGGAAGGGGAAACGCCGGCGCAGTGCGTGCTGCGGGAGATCAAAGAGGAGAGCGGTCTGACGCTGACCTCGTACCGCTACCGGGGCATCGTGGATTTTATCAGTGACCGCTGGCCGGCGGAGCGGATGCATCTGTTTACGGCAGATGCTTTTACAGGAGAACTGATCCCCTGCGAGGAGGGAGATCTGGAATGGATCACCATGGCGCAGTTTCGGGAGCTTCCGCAGTGGGAAGGCGACAAGATCTTCCTGCAGCTGCTGGAAGAGGACGCCCCCTTTTTCCGGCTGAAGCTGGAATATGAAGGGGAAGCGCTGGTGAGATTTGAAATGTCGCGGCAGCCGGATTCAAAAGAGGAAAACGTCGAAACGACCTGATCCCGGGGGAGCAGAAAAAGAAGCAGCGGTACGCTCTGTGAGCGTACCGCTGCTTCCTGCTTATCCGGACTTTTTATTTCCCCGTAATAATACCCGTAATGATATTCGAGATCTGCTCCGGGGTGGCGTTCAGGATATCCGCGATGGAGACCCCGATGGAATTCAGATAGATGAATCCGCCGAGGGCAGCCAGCAGCAGGAGGATCAGCCCGACGATGATCCAGATCAGATTGGCGCGGGCGAAGTTGCGCAGGCTTTCTCTTTTGGCGGCGACCGACGTGATAATGACCGCGATGAGCCCGATAACCGGGATCGCGAACAGAAGGCCCATCCAGAAAAACCGGGCGGTCTTCACCGGCTTTTCCATGAGCGTATCGGTCTCGGCGCTATAATAGAAATTGGGGTCCGAGGCAAGAGCGGCCTTTCTCTTTTCCTCTTTCTCGGCTTTCTTCTGTGCCTTTTCTTCTTTCTTGCGCTGCTTTTCGGCCTTTTTCTCTTCCTCAGCAGCTTTCTTTTCGGCGGCTTTCTGTTCTTCTTCCGCCTTTTTCTGCTCCTCGGCCAGGCGCTTCTGTTCTTCCTCTAAGCGCTTCTGTTCCTCGGCCAGCCGTGCCTCTTCCGCCTTTTTGGCTTCTTCCTGCATTCTGCGGGCGGCTTCTTCCTCCGCACGGCGGGCTTCTTCGGCTGCCGCTTCCTGCGCCTTGCGGGCTTCTTCGGCCAGCCGGGCTTCCTCGGCCGCGCGGGCTTCTTCCGCGAGCCTCTCTTTTTCAGCCAGTTCTTCTTCCGCGGCTTTCAGCGCGCTGTGATCGATCTCCTCTACGGCAGCACTGTATTTATTCTCCAGTTCCGAAAGCTGCTGGGCCGCCTGTTCTTCCAGCGCTTCTTTTTTAGCGGCTTCTTCCGCAACGGCATTTCCCACCGCCGCAGCCGCAGCGGCGGCCGTTACGCGGGTCCCGCATTCGGTGCAGAAAAGGGCGCCGTCCGGCAGTTTGTTCCCGCAATTTGTGCAAAATCTTTCCATAACAAAACTCCTTTCCGAATCGTATATAACAAAGATCGTTAATCGGGATCGTCTCCGTTCGCGTGGTAGACCTGGCGCTTCATGGCCATGATATCGTCGGCCAGATATTCGTCGTAGGTCGTGATCTTATCCACCAGCTTACCGTTGATCAGCTCCATGATGCGGTTGGCTGTGGTCTGGACGATCTGGTGGTCGCGGGAAGAGAAGATGATCACGCCGGGGAAGCGCATCATGCCGTTGTTGAGGGCCGTGATGGATTCCATGTCGAGGTGGTTCGTGGGCTCGTCGAAGAGCAGGACATTGGCCCCGGAGATCATCATCTTGGAAAACAGGCAGCGTACCCGTTCCCCGCCGGAGAGCACGTTCAGGCGCTTCACTCCGTCGTCGCCGGCAAAGAGCATGCGGCCCAGGAACCCGCGGACGTAGGTCATGTCCTTGATGGCGGAGTAGCCGGTCAGCCATTCGGTGATGGTCAGATCGCTGTCAAATTCCGCGTTGGAATCCTTGGGGAAATAGGCGCGGCTCGTGGTGACGCCCCACTTATACGATCCTTCGTCCGGCTCCAGCTCGCCCATCAGGATCTGGAAGAGCGTGGTCTTGGCCAGCTCATCGGAGCCGACGAGGGCCACCTTATCTTCACGGCCGAGCACGAAGGAGATATTGTCCAGCACCTTCACGCCGTTTACGGTCTTGCTGAGGTTCTTCACCTCCAGCACCTCGTTGCCGATGCTGCGCTCCGGCCGGAAATCGATATACGGATATTTGCGGCTGGAGGGACGGATGTCTTCCAGCTGGATCTTTTCCAGGGCCCGCTTGCGGGAGGTCGCCTGCTTGGATTTGGAGGCGTTCGCGGAGAAGCGCTGGATGAACTCCTGCAGCTCCTTGATCTGCTCCTCCTTCTTCTTGTTGGCTTCCTTCATCTGGCGGATGCGCAGCTGGCTGGATTCGTACCAGAAGTCGTAGTTGCCGGCGTAAAGCTGGATCTTGCCGTAATCGATGTCCGCGATCATCGTGCAGACTTTATTCAGGAAATAGCGGTCGTGGGAGACCACGATCACGGTGTTTTCGAAGTTGATCAGGAATTCTTCGAGCCAGGCGATCGCGGCCAGGTCCAGGTGGTTGGTCGGCTCGTCAAGCAGCAGGATATCCGGGTTCCCGAACAGGGCCTGCGCCAGCAGGACCTTGACCTTCAGGCTCCCGTCGAGCTCCTTCATCAGCATGTAGTGGTATTCCGGCTCCACACCCAGCCCGTTCAACAGGGCGGCGGCGTCGGATTCGGCTTCCCAGCCGTTCATGGCGGCAAACTCACTTTCCAGATCGCTGGCCCGGATACCGTCCTCCTCGCTGAAATCTTCCTTGGCGTAGAGGGCATCCTTTTCTTTCATGATCTCGACCAGGCGGGGATTGCCCAGCATGACCGTTTCCAGAACCGGATACTCGTCATACGCAAAATGGTCCTGCTTCAGAAAAGAGACCCTCTCGCCCGGGGTAATGAAAACATCCCCGCGGCTGGGTTCCAGCTCGCCGGTCAGCACTTTCAGAAAAGTGGATTTTCCGGCGCCGTTGGCCCCGATCAGGCCGTAGCATTCGCCGGGGACGAATTTGACGTTGACATCCTCAAACAGAGGCAGTTTTCCGAAACGGACCGTAACATTGCTGACAGTGATCATACCGTACCTCAATTATCAGTATTCATAGGAAAAGCATAACATATTCATTTTCTCATAAAACACAGAAAAATCAAGACTTAAATCGGGACTTTCCGCAGGAAAGAAGAAAGGATTTCCGTTGACGGCCCGGCGCGGCTTGTCTATAATTGTTCTGGAGGGGCCCGGCCGAAGATCATGGAGATCCGGGGCAGCCCCGGCTTTCAACAGGAGGAAATGATATGTTTCATAATCCCGGCGGGAAATTGAAAGGGCTGGCGAAAGTACTGTTCTGGATCCAGATCATTATGTTTGCGGGCTTCGGGATCGCGATCATGTTTGGCGGGATCTCCGTACTCGGCTATGAGGACGCGCCGAATATCGTCACGATCACCAGCGGATGCCTGATGATCTTTCTCGGCATCCTGGTCGCCTGGATCAGCACGATCGCGCTGTATGCGTTCGGAGAGCTGGTGGAGAGCAATAAGCGCATCGAGGAATTGCTGCGGGCCGGGAACCGGGGGCAGAACGCTTCCGCGGCGCCGGCGGTTCCGAAACAGAATGTCTGCCCGTTCTGCGGCACGGTGCTGGCGGCCGGCGCGAAATTCTGCACCGGGTGCGGCCGGATGATCGATCAGTAAAAAAATATCTTTTCGTCAAGTAAAAGTGGCGAT
>JAFPWO010000018.1 GCA_017394885.1 Lachnospiraceae bacterium
CAATGATGATACCTGCGTGACTGTCGTTATCACAGACAAAGGCGGATACGAGATCGAGTACAGCTATTACATGATGCCCGGAGAAACGATGAAGGCAGAACTGAAAGACGATCAGACTTACACGATCGAGATCTCCGAAGCTGGATATTTCGGACCTTATACACTCCTGATCGACAGTGAATAAAGAATAACCAAAAAAGCGGTTTACAGACCGCTTTTTTTGCGTTATAAAATAGAGAAAAATCAAAACACCGTCTCCGCGGAACACCGCAGAAATCATCTTAAGGAGAGACTATGTCAGTATTTATTCAGGAGCCCAGCAGAACTTTCAACGAATATTTGATCATTCCCGGCTATTCCTCTGCCGAATGCATTCCGGCCAATGTTTCCCTTGAGACACCCCTTGTGCGCTACAGAAAGGGCGAATCCCCGGCGATCACCATGAATATCCCCATGGTTTCCGCCATCATGCAGTCCGTCTCCGGGGACAGGCTGGCCGTGGCCCTGGCCATGGAGGGCGGGATCTCCTTTATCTACGGTTCCCAGAGCACAGCTTCCCAGGCCGCCATGGTCAAACGGGCCAAGAGTTTTAAAGCCGGTTTTGTCCGCAGCGATTCCAATGCCCGCCCGGACCAGACGCTGGCGGATATCGTGGATATCACGGCCACGACCGGCCATTCCACCATCGCGGTGACCGAGGACGGCACGCCGGAGGGCAAGCTGGTCGGACTGGTTACCAGCCGGGACTACCGCGTAAGCCGCATGGCGCCGGATACTCCGGTGTCCAGCTTTATGACCCCTTTCAGCAAGCTGATCTGGGCGCCGGAAGGCACCTCGCTGCGCGAAGCCAACGACATTATCTGGGAACACAAGCTGAATGCCCTTCCGATCGTTGCGAAGGACGGGAGCCTGTGCTATATCGTTTTCCGCAAAGACTATGATACCCATAAACTGAATCCGAACGAGCTGCTGGACGATCACAAGCGCTACGTCGTCGGCGCAGGGATCAACACCCGCGACTATGCGGAACGGGTCCCGGCGCTGCTCGAAGCCGGCGTGGACGTGCTCTGCATCGACTCTTCCGAAGGCTTCAGCGAATGGCAGAAACGGACGATCGACTGGATCCGGGCCAATTACGGCGAAAGCGTCAAGGTCGGAGCCGGCAATGTGGTGGACGCCGAAGGCTTCCGCTTCCTGGCCGACTGCGGCGCGGATTTCGTAAAAGTCGGGATCGGCGGCGGATCGATCTGCATCACCCGCGAGACCAAGGGCATCGGCCGCGGGCAGGCAACCGCCGTGATCGATGTCTGCAAGGAAAGAGACAAATATTTTGAAGAGACGGGGATTTACGTACCGGTCTGCTCGGACGGCGGCATCGTCTACGATCACCATATCACGCTGGCCCTGGCTATGGGCGCGGATTTCGTCATGCTGGGCCGCTATTTTGCCCGCTTTGACGAAAGCCCGACGAACAAGGTCTCCATCGGCGGCACCTATTATAAAGAATACTGGGGCGAAGGCTCGGCCCGGGCCCGCAACTGGCAGCGCTACGATCTGGGCGGGGAAAAGAAGCTTTCCTTCGAAGAAGGCGTGGATTCCTACGTGCCTTATGCCGGACGGCTCAAGGATAACGTTCAGATGACCTTAAGCAAGGTCCGCTCCACCATGTGCAACTGCGGCGCCCTGACCATTCCCGAGCTGCAGAAGAAAGCGAAGCTGACGCTGGTCTCGTCGGTCAGCATCGTGGAAGGCGGCGCGCACGACGTGATCCAGAAGGACAGCACTTCGGTATCGGTAAACGCGCACTGAAAATGACTGAAAGGCGGTGAGGGATTGCCTCGCCGCCTTTTAGTTTTAAACCCGGCAGGAGAGTAGTTTCATGCAGAAACAGAAGAGGACTGTCAGCAATTGTGATGACTGTCTTTACTATGAATACGATGAAGAATACGACGAATACAGCTGCGTCATGGATCTGGACGAAGATGAAATGCGGCTGTTTCTGATTGGGAAGTTTCCGTCCTGTCCGTACTACCGGCGGGGGGATGAGTACACGATCGTACATAAGCAGATCTAAATGTCCGCATCTTCCCGGTTTTCCTCTGCCTTCTGATATACATGCAGCGTCCCGGCCAGCCGTTTGTGCTGCTCACTGATGTCCGCATAGTGTTTGCGGGTCGTATCGACGCTTTTGTGACCGAGTGTCTCACTGACAAGCCCGATATCCGAGGTCGCTTCATAGAGCATGGTTCCGTAGGTCTTCCGCAGGGTATGCGGGTGCAGATTGTCCTTTTTCAGCACGGATCTGCCGTATTTTTCGAGCATAGCCTGGATGGAACGGACCGCCATCCGCTGCCGGCGGTTGGATAAAAACAGCGCAGGTTCTTTGGGAGAACTGATGAAATTCGGCCGCTCGAGCTGAATATAATCGTGAATGGCCCGCGCGGTCTCTTCATTCATATAGACATATTCGATCCGTCCGCCTTTCCGGACGACGCAGACTGACATTTCGTCAAAATTGATGTCCTTCAGATCCAGTCCGACACATTCCGAGACACGGATCCCGGTATTGAGCAGAAGAGTGGCGATGGCCGTATCCCGCAGCTGCGTGCGCACGGTAAAGGCGCGGGAGCGCTCGGAACCGGATTCGCTGGCTTCGATGCCTTGCAGCAGCTGGTTCACCTGATCCGCCCGCAGGCGTTCGATGGGCTTTTCTTTCGGCTGCTGTGGCTTGGCGGCGCCGAGCATGGGGTTTTTGACCAGATGTTCGCGCGCCACTTCGAAGCCGAAATACCCCCGCAGCGTGCACATCATGCGGTTTAACGCGTTTTCGGCGTTATAATGCGTATTTACCCCGTTATTCTGTTTTAAATACTGCAGGAAATAATTGATGTCATCGTAAGTCAGACATTCCATGCATTCAAAAGGAATTTCTTTGATGTCGATATTTTCATACAGCGGATTCACTTCCTGAATGTATTTCATGAAAGTGATCAGATCCCGCGTGTATGCGATCGCCGTGCGCACGCGTTTGCTGAGCTCGATATTCGAAAGATAAGGCTTCATGTACGGCGGCAGCTGTTTCTGCAGTTCATGAAGTTTCGCGTAATAGGATTTGTCCTTCTCGGCATAGTATTCGGATTTGAATCGTTTCGGCATATTTTATTCCCTCTATGGTCATTTCGGAGCTGGAAAGCCGGATCGGCCGGTTTTTTCGGAAAACCACTCTCATCGCTGTTTTTGCGCTGTATTTTTGCATTAAACATACATTTAACGCATAAATAAGTATAGCAGGATCACTCTCCTCTGTCAAGAGTTTTCTCAAAAATACTGATAAAACCTGAAGATCTGATCGATTCCGCATACCGCTTCCGGAAATATAATGACTGCGAAAGTCAGTTCATTCAGATATGTGTTTTCATCCATCCTTTATTTATGATATACTCTCAAAGGTATATCTGAACTGTTGATACAGACTATCGATCAAAACGGTTCTTTTCGCAGACATTCGGTTAATAAGTACTCTTTTACGGAAGGTTTACAATGAAATTACAGCAGTTATTGAGCTATACGCGGAAAGCAGTTGACGACTATCAGATGATACAGGAAGGCGACCGGATCGCCGTGGGCATCTCCGGCGGCAAAGACAGCCTGACTTTATTATATGCCTTACATGGGCTTATGCGATTTTATCCGCAGTCTTTTGAATTGCAGGCGATATCCGTTGATCTCGGCTTTCCGGAAGGGAAAGACGCTCTGCAGCCGATCGCCGCCCTCTGCGAGTCGATGAACGTTCCCTTTACCGTTGTCCCGACCGATATCAAGGAGGTCGTATTCGATATTCGAAAAGAATCGAACCCCTGTTCGCTTTGCGCAAAACTTCGGAAAGGCGCCTTTAATACGGCGGCCAGGGAGCTCGGATGCAATAAAATTGCGTATGCACACCATAAAAACGACATGGTTGAGACAATGATCTTGTCTTTGGTCTATGAGAGCCGCTTCTTCTGCTTTTCACCGATCACCTATCTTGACCGCATGGATCTGACCCTGATCCGGCCGCTCATGTATGTGGATGAGGCCGATATCATCGGCTTTAAGAACCGGTATCAGCTTCCTGTCTACAAAAATCCCTGTCCCGCGGACGGCAATACCCGCCGGGAATACGCCAAGCAGCTGCTGGCCAGGCTGAATCATGAGAATCCCGGCTGCCGCGACCGTATGTTTACCGCGATCCTGGAAGGAAACATCCCCGGCTGGCCGGAAAGAAAGACTGATCCCTGCATGTAAAATGCCTCTGTAAGGCCCGGAAACGGCCCGAGAATCGATTTTCTGCACGGTAACAGGTATTTTATCGTTCCCGGTCAAAAATAGGGCAAAACTCAGCAGGATATAAAAATGAGGACGGTGGGGTAAGCCGTCCTCTGGGGGAAATTGGCATATTCAACCGGCTTTTCAGCCTACTCATACGATACGATGATCAGTCTGCTGCCGGAACGGATGCTGTCCGAGCTCTTCAGATTGTTCACCCGGCACAGCAGGTCGATATAGTCACGGATATCCGTGTCTTCCGGCGCGTATTCCTGCGCCAGGCTCCAGAGGGAATCCCCCTGCCGGACCGTGACCAGCGTATAGACCGCGTTCCGCTCCTCTTCTTCCGCCCGGACCGAAGGACGGATAAAGAACAATGCCGCCAGAATCATCAAAACCGCCAGAAACAGAAACAAACCGAGCATATTCTTTTTTGTCAACCGTCTTGTCCTTCTCATCTTTCCATCTCCTGTACTGTAGAACGTTTGTTCGGTTTCTGGCTGCAGTATATCACCCGAACATATGTTTGTCAAGAGGCTTTTTCAAAAAATCGAACAAAATTTCGCAAACAAGTGTTTGCATTTTATGAATATCTCTGATATACTCCTTTCAGGAATAAGACTGAGCCGCAGGGGGGTTTTATGAAACGGGAAGGTTTATCCGCCAAGCAAAAACATATTCTGGATTTTCTGAAAAGCGAGATCTCCAGTAAAGGCTACCCGCCCACCATCCGGGAGATCTGCGAAGAAGTGAAGCTGCGTTCCACCTCTTCGGTGCATGCGCACCTGGAAACGCTGGAAAAAGGCGGGTACATCCGCCGCGATCCCACCAAACCGCGGGCTATCGAAATCTGCGACAGCGCTTTCGCGGCGGGGCGTCAGGAAATGCTTTCCGTCCCCATCGTCGGCCAGGTTGCCGCCGGGGAACCGATCCTGGCCGAGCAGAATATCGACGGTTATTTTCCGTATCCGGCCGATGAGCTGCCGCTTACCAATGCTTCCCTCTTTATGCTGACTGTCCGCGGCGACAGTATGATCGATATCGGGATCCTGGACGGAGACCGTGTTATCTGCCAGGAAGCGCACACTGCGGAAAACGGGCAGCTGGCGGTCGTTCTGGTCGAAGATTCCGCCACGCTCAAACGCTTTTATAAAGAGAACGGCCACTTCCGCCTGCAGCCGGAGAACGCCTCCATGGATCCGATCATCGTGGAGGAATGCCAGATCCTCGGCAAACCGGTCGCCCTGATCCGAAGCTACCGCTGAAATTCTCCCCCTGTTCGCCATACAAAGAACGGACCTGCATCTTCTGCGGGTCCGTTTCTGTTTATTCCCTTTAATATCAGTCGGATTTCTTTCTCTTTTTCATCTCCGCTGCCGCCAGCATTACGTTCTCCGTGATGCGGTCTCCGCCCAGCAGGCGGGCCAGCTCCTCGATGGATTCCTCTTCACTCAGGACGTGTACGTCGGTATAGGTCTTTTCGCCGTCCGTCCACTTTTCGATGCCGATGTGGCGGTCTGCCGGCGCCGCGATCTGTGCCAGATGCGTGATCAGGATGACCTGCCGGTTTTCCGAGATTTCCTTCAGCTTCTCTCCCACCGCCTGCGCGGTCCGGCCGCTGATGCCGCTGTCGATCTCATCAAAGATCACGGTCGGGATCCGGTCACGGTCCGCAAGGATCGTTTTGATGGCCAGCATGATCCGCGAAAGCTCGCCGCCGGAAGCCACTTTTGAGAGCGGCTGCAACTCTTCTCCCGGGTTCAGAGAGATCAGGAATACCGCTTCATCCTGCCCGCCGGGCCCGCCTTCGGGCAGCGCCTCGAGCGCGATCCGGAAGGATACGGAAAGAAAATTTAGTTCTTTCAGGGCCTTGGTCACGGCGCTTTCCAGCTGGGGAACCGCGCTCATGCGCGCTTTACGAAGCGAAAGGCACGCTTCATCCAGCGCGGTTTTGGCCGCGGCAGCTTCTGCCTGCGCAGCCTTCTTTTCTTCCTCATAACGCAGGAGCTTTTCCGCTTCTTCTTCGCGCTGCGCAAGCGAACGGTTGGCCGGATCGCTCAGGTCGCCGTATTTGAGTTCCAGACGGTTTAAGAGATCGATCCGATGCTCGATTTCGGAAAGCTCCTCCGGGTCAAAGCGCGCTTCGGACAGATACCCGCTCAGCTCCCGTACGATATCCCCGATCAGCTCGTCCGCGGTCTGCAGCTCTTGCGCCGTTTCTTTCAGGCGGGGATCGATCGCCGCGGCGGTCTGCAGTTCCCGGAGGGCCCGCCCAGTCAGGTCCGAAGCGGATTCCCGGCCGGCGTCCAGGGCCGTTAACGCCGCGCCCAGCGCATTCTGCAGGCGGTCAAACTGGCTCAGTTTACGGTGGCGGCTTTCCAGCTCCCCGCGTTCCCCGGGGCGGACGGCGGCCTGCGAGATCTCATCCATCTCATAGTTCAGGAAATCCAGGCGGCGGATCCGTTCGTCGTCTGCCAGGGTAAAGGATGAAAGCGCCTGCCTGGCGTCTTTGAGCCGCTGCCAGGCCTGTGCGGCCTGTTTTTTCAGTTTCAGGCACGCCTCCCCGGCATATTCATCCAGGATCTCCAGCTGTTTGGCGGGCTTTAAGAGCGACTGATGCTCATGCTGCCCGTGAATATCCAGCAGCAGCTCCGTGACGGCTTTTACGTGGGACGAGGTCACTGTTTCATCATTGATGCGGCAGAGATTTCTCCCCGGCAGGATCCGCCGGGAAATGATGAGCGCGTCCTCTTCGGGTTCCACGCCGAGGGCGAGCAGCTCCGCCTTTTTCTCCTGCGTAACCGTAAAAAGCAGCTCCGCCCAGGCGCTTTCGGCGCCTTTGCGGATCACTTCCGCGCCGATCCGGCCGCCCAGCGCCGCGCTCAGCGCATCAATTAAAATCGATTTCCCCGCGCCGGTCTCCCCGGTCAGGACGTTCAATCCTTCGGTAAAATCGATCTCGGCTTCCTCGATCAGGGCAAAGTTTTTGACATGCAGATGAAGCAGCATGGTTACTCCTGTCAGTCGGACATTTTGCTGCGCAGCGTTTCCACAAAGCTGCGTTCACTCATTTTCAGGATATTGATATAGGTCGTGGCCTGCGAGATCTCCACCACGTCCCCGGGCAGCAGCGGCACCGGCTTATCCCCGTCGAAATAGACGCGGTATTCGCATTTTCCTTCGTTGCCGGCTGTCGGCTCCATGAGTTCGATGGTCACATGATCGGGCGCGGCCAGGACGAGACTGCGGTTATTGAGAGAATGCGCGGCCAGGGGCGTCAGCACGAACAGCCTTGCCGTCGGTTCCACGATCGGGCCGCCGGCGGAGAAATTATAGGCGGTCGAACCGGTCGGCGTGGACACGATCAGGCCGTCCGACTGGTACTGCTTCAGGAAGAGCCCGTTTACGGATACCCGGGTCGTGACGATCTTTAGCGAGTTGATCCGTCCGACCACGATATCGTTCAGCGCGCGGTGCCGGGCGATCACTTTTCCGCCGCGGATAATGCGCCCGTAGATCATCATCCGGCGCTCCCGGATGATCTCGTCGTTCAGCAGGGCGTCCAGAATCTCAAAAACATTGTCGCGGTCGCCTTCGGTCAGATAGCCCATCGTCCCGGTGTTGATCCCGATAAAACTGACGCTTAAGTCCGCAAAACGGCGCACCACCCGCAGCAAGGTCCCGTCGCCGCCCAGCGTGATTACACATTCGGTCTCGGACCCCGGCTTCTGCGTCGCATTTTCTTCCACTTCACAGACCGCCCCATGGCCGGCCAGATACTCACTGACCCGTTTCCGCAGGGCAAAGCCCGGATCCTTATTCAGATTGCTGACCAGGTAAAAATACTTCATAATCCTCACTCCGTCGCGTTTTGCGAAAATGCCCGATGCGCTTCCGAGACAAGAAGCCGGATCTGCTCCTTATCATATTCTTTCGTCTCTGTGCCTTGTTTGCTTAAGTACAACAGAAATTCAATATTTCCTTCCGGCCCGCGGATCGGGGAATAGTCCAGCCCGCGGATGAGAAATCCGTTTTCCCGGGCCAGCCCCAGCACCTTTTCGATCACGTCGGCCTGCACCTTTTCATCACGGACCACGCCTTTCTTTCCGACCTTCTCCCGGCCGGCTTCAAACTGCGGTTTGATCAGGCAGACGGCTTCTCCGTCCTCTTTGAGAAGGGCGGCCATCGGGGGCAGGATCAGCGCCAGCGAGATAAACGAGACGTCGCAGGAGGCGAAATCCATCATTACCGGCAGATCTTCCGGCTTCATGTAGCGGAAATTGGTCTTTTCCATGCAGATGACCCGCGGATCCTGCCGCAGCTTATAATCCAGCTGTCCGTAGCCCACGTCCACCGCATAGACTTTTGCCGCGCCGCTTTGCAGCATGCAGTCCGTAAAGCCGCCGGTCGAAGCCCCGATATCCAGGCAGGTTTTTCCCGTGAGATCCACCGGAAAGACCTGCAGGGCTTTTTCCAGCTTCAGGCCGCCGCGGCTGACGTAAGGGAGCGCTTTACCGTGAAACTCCAGCAGGGCTTCGCTGTCAAAGAGATTCCCGGGCTTATCCTCCCGCTGGCCGTTGACATAAATACTGCCGGCCATGATCAGGGCTTTCGCCTGCTCCCGCGAAGGGGCCAGGCCGTTCTTCACCACGAGATTGTCCAGTCGTTCCTTCATAGTGCCTTCCGTATTCTGTCCGCCACGGATTCCGGATCCAGTTTATATTTTTCCAATAGCTTCTCCGGAGAACCGTGCGGGATAAAGGCGTCGGGCAGCGCCAGGTTCAGGAAGCGGCAGGGCAGCTGCTCTTCTTCCAGAAAAGCCGCGATATGTTCGCCCAGCGCGCCGCTTGCATCATTTTCTTCCAGCACCGCCAGCAGCGGATGTGTTTTCCCGAGCGCTCGAAGCAATTCCCGGTCAAAGGGCTTGGTAAAGCGGGCGTTGACGACGGTCGCTTCGATGCCGTCTTCCCGGAGAAGCTTTTCTGCCTCCAGTGCGGTTTTCACCATTGAACCGGCCGCGAAAAGGACGGCGTCCCGGCCCCCGGTAAGAGTCTCCGCGCGGCCGGGCGTAATTTCTTCTTCATGCGGGCTGATGAAATCCGGCGCCGCGCCTCGCGGGTAGCGGATCGCCAGCGGCCCGGTAAAATGATGGCTGAACGCAAGCATTTTCAGCAGTTCCTGCCCGTCCCTGGGCGCCATGACGGTGAGGCCCGGGACCGTCTGCAGGTAACTGCCGTCCAGCATGCCCTGATGTGTCTCCCCGTCCGCGCCGACGATACCAGCCCGGTCGATGAGGAGCGTTACATCCGCTTTCTGCAGCGCGATATCGTGGACGATCTGATCATAGGCCCGCTGCAGGAAGGTCGAATAAATGCAGACAGAGGGCTTCAGGCCGCCTTTGGCCAAGCCGGC
>JAFPWO010000019.1 GCA_017394885.1 Lachnospiraceae bacterium
ATCACCGTTCCGGCTTATTTCAACGACAGCCAGCGGCAGGCTACGAAAGACGCCGGCAAGATCGCGGGCCTCGACGTGCTCCGCATCATCAACGAGCCGACGGCGGCGGCGCTGGCCTACGGCCTGGATAACGAAAAAGAGCAGAAGATCATGGTCTATGACCTGGGCGGCGGCACTTTCGACGTGTCCATCATTGAGATCGGCGACGGCGTCATCGAAGTGCTTTCCACCAACGGGGATACCCAGCTCGGCGGCGATGATTTCGACAACAAGGTCATCAACTGGATGCTTCAGGAATTCAGGAAGGCGGAAGGCGTGGACCTCTCCGGCGACAAAATGGCGATGCAGCGCTTAAAGGAAGCGGCCGAAAAGGCGAAGAAGGAACTGTCCACTGCGACCACGACCAATATCAACCTGCCGTTTATCACCGCGACCAGCGAAGGCCCCAAGCACCTGGATCTGAATCTGACCCGTGCGAAATTCGACGATCTGACCAAAGATCTGGTCGAAAAGACCGCGGTCCCGGTACAGAACGCGCTGCGCGATGCCGGCCTGACGACCGCAGACATCAGCAAGGTCCTGCTGGTCGGCGGCTCCACCCGTATCCCGGCCGTTCAGGAAAAAGTCAAGATGCTGACCGGCAAAGAGCCGAACAAATCGCTGAACCCCGATGAATGCGTGGCCATCGGCGCCTCGATCCAAGGCGGCAAGCTGGCCGGCGACGCCGGTGCGGGCGAGATCCTGCTGCTGGACGTCACCCCGCTGTCCCTGAGCATCGAAACGCTGGGCGGCGTGGCGACCAGGCTGATCGAAAGAAATACCACGATCCCGACCAAGAAGAGCCAGGTGTTCTCCACCGCGTCGGATAACCAGACCGCCGTCGATATCAACGTGCTGCAGGGCGAGCGTCAGTTTGCCCGCGACAACAAGAGCCTGGGCACTTTCCGTCTGGACGGCATCCTGCCGGCCCGCAGAGGCGTTCCGCAGATCGAGGTCACCTTTGATATCGACGCCAACGGTATCGTCAATGTATCTGCGAAGGATCTCGGCACCGGCAAGGAGCAGCACATCACGATCACGGCTTCTTCGAACATGTCCGACAGCGACATCGACAAGGCAGTCCGTGAGGCGGCTGAGTTTGAGGCGCAGGATAAAAAGCGCAAGGAAGGCATCGACGCCCGCAATGATGCGGAAGCCATTATCTTCCAAACCGAAGATGCCATGAAGGAAGTCGGCGATAAGCTCGATGCTTCCTTAAAGAGTGAAGTGCAGGCAGATCTGGACGCCTTAAAGAGAACGGTGGAAGAGACCCGCAACAATGATAACCTGAGCGATATGCAGGTCGAAGCTCTGAAGAACGGCCGGGATAAGCTCATGAACAGCGCACAGAAGCTCTTCGCCAAGATCTACGAGCAGGCGCAGGGCGCCGGCCAGGCCGGACCGCAGGATTTTAACCAGTATACCCAGAATCCGGGCGGCGGAAATGACGGCGGCAGCGGGAACCCGGACGATGACGTCATCGATGCGGACTACCGCGAAGTATAAGGATCCGGCGGGCGTATCCGTTCAGGAAAGACCGTCCGGTACTGAATAAACAGGAAAGAGGAACGGCTGTCCCAGCCGTTCCTCAAGGCATGTTAAAGGAAGAACAAAATGGCTGAGAATAAACGTGACTATTACGAGGTGCTTGGCATTCCAAAAACGGCTGACGACGCGGAGATCAAAAAGGCCTACCGTGTCCTCGCCAAAAAGTATCATCCGGACATGAATCCGGGGGATAAAGAGGCGGAAGCGAAGTTCAAGGAGGCCTCGGAAGCCTACGCGGTGCTGATCGATCCGGATAAGCGCGCCAAGTATGACCAGTTCGGTCATGCAGCGTTTGACGGAGCGGGCGGGGCCGGCTTCGATTACAACAGCGCCGATTTCAGCGATATTTTCGGAGACATCTTCGGAGATTTATTCGGCGGCGGCTTCGGCGGTTTCGGGGGCTTTGGCGGCTTCGGCGGTTTCGGAAGCCGCAGCCGGGATGCCGGCGGCGTCGCAAAGGGCCAAAATCTGTATACCAATATCCGTATATCCTTTAAGGAAGCCATCACGGGCTGTGAAAAAGAGATCGAAATGAATCTGAAGGATCCCTGTCCGGACTGCAAAGGGACCGGCTGCGCGCCGGGCTCCAGTCCGGTCAGCTGCACCAAATGCGGCGGCAGCGGCCGGGTAACGATCACACAGCAGACTCTTTTCGGCATGGCCCAGTCCGTCCGCGCCTGCCCGGACTGCGGCGGAAGCGGAAAGATCATCAAGGATAAATGCCGCAAATGCGGCGGCACCGCCTATATTACCCGGCGCCAGAAGGTACAGATCTCCATCCCGGCCGGCATTGACGACGGGCAGAGCATCCGTATCCGTGACAAAGGCGAACCCGGCACGAACGGCGGCGCCCGCGGCGACCTGCTGGTGGAAGTCCGGGTCGGCTCCGATCCGGTGTTCCAGCGCCAGGATACCGATATCTTCTCGAATGTTACCATCACCTATGCACAGGCTGCGCTCGGCGATACATTGCGGATCCCGACCGTGGACGGCGAAGTGGAATATGTCCTCAAGCCCGGAACGCAGCCCGGCACCCGGATCCGCCTGCGGGGGAAAGGTGTTCCGTATCTGCGGCAGAAAGGGGCGCGCGGTGATCATTATGTGACGTTTATCGTCCATGTTCCGGAGAAGCTGAATAAAGAGCAGAAGGAAGCGTTGCTGGCCTATGATGCGGTTTCCGGCGGCCATCTGAAGGATTCTCAGAAGAAGAAAGGCCTGTTCAAATAAGAGGAAGCCGATATGTATCATTTTTTTGCGCCTGCCGAAAACGGAGAAAGCGGCACGATCCATATCACGGGAGCGGACAGGAACCATATCGTCCGGGTCCTCCGCCTCACCTGCGGGGACCGTGTGAGCGTCAGCGACGGCAACGACCGGGACTGGCTCTGTGAGATCGCTTCCGTCAATGATGAGGAAGTCATTCTCACGGTACTGCCCGATGAAAGAGAAGATACGGAACTGCCGGTTTCGGTCAGTCTGTTTCAGGGAATTCCGAAAGGGGACAAGACCGAAACGATCCTCCAGAAATGCGTGGAACTGGGGCTTGCGGAATATGTTCCCGTTGCGATGAAGCGCTGCGTCGTCAAAATCGATGAGAAGAAAAAAGACGCCCGCAGAGAACGCTGGCAGCGGATCGCGGAAAGCGCGGCCAAGCAGTCGGGAAGGCGGATCATCCCTGCCGTGGGAGCCGTCATTCCTTTCTCCGACGCCGTAGCCGGGGCCTCCGGCTTTGATGCGGTCCTGGTTCCGTATGAGTGTGCGGAGGATATGGCCTATACGCGCCGGGTCCTCTCGGAAATCACGCCGGGAAGCCGGATCGCCGTCTTTATCGGCCCGGAAGGCGGGTTTGCCCCCGAAGAGATCGAAAGCCTCCGGGAAGCCGGCGCGAAGATCATTACTCTCGGGCCGCGGATCCTGCGGACCGAGACCGCCGGGATGACGCTTCTGGCGATGGGATCGCTGCTGTGGCAGCCGTAAAATATATACAGGGATCAACTATGGAAATTTATCTGGATAATGCCGCCACGACGGCCGTGAGCGCCCCCGTGCGGGAAGAGATGATGCAGGTGCTGGACAGCTGCTACGGCAATCCTTCCTCCCTCCATAAAAAAGGGACGGAAGCCGAACAGCTTCTCCGCCTGGCCAAAGAACGGATCGCGCAGCCCTTAAAAGTCAGTGATAAGCAGATTTATTTTACCTCCGGCGGAACAGAGAGCAATAACTGGGCCGTGATCGGCGGCGCTGCGGCAAAGGCGCGCCGGGGACGTCATATTATTACGACGCCTTTCGAGCATCCTTCCGTGAGCGCGGCGATGGATGTCCTGGAAAAGCAGGGGTTTGAAGTGACACGGGTCCCGGTCACACAGGAGGGACTCGTGAACCCGGAATCGGTCCGGGCTGCGCTGCGCGCGGATACCGTACTGGTCTCTGTCATGATGGTGAACAACGAACTCGGTTCCCGCCAGCCGGTGGAAGAGATCGGGCGCTTGATTAAAGCTTACAATTCTGATATCCTGTTCCACGTGGATGCGGTCCAGGCCTACGGAAAGCTGCCGGTCTATCCGAAACGCTGGAATATCGACCTGCTTTCCGCGAGCGCACATAAAATCCACGGGCCGAAAGGGATCGGGCTTTTATACATGGCCGAAAACACCCGCATCCTGCCGCTGATCCACGGCGGTCAGCAGCAAAGCGGCATGCGTTCCGGTACGGAAAATATGCCCGGGATCGTAGGCTTCGGCAAAGCTGCGGAAGAAGCGGCAGCCCACCGGGAAGCTTATATCGAGCGGGTAAAAGCTTTGCGGAAGCGTCTGACCGAAGGCCTTCTTGCCCTGGACGGCGTCAGTATCAACGGACCGGCCGGGGAGGAAGATCTCGCGCCGCACATCGTGAGTGTTACCGTCCGTGACGTGCGCAGCGAAGTGCTGCTGCATGCGCTGGAAGAGAAGGGGATCTACGTTTCAGCCGGGTCGGCCTGCTCCAGCCATAAGCGGGAGATCAGTGACTCTCTCAAGGCCATCGGCCTGTCCCGGGAACTGGCACAGTCTACGATCCGCCTGAGCCTGGATGACAGCATAACCGACGAAGAAATCGATTATTGCATTGCGGCCTTTGCCACGCTGCTCCCGCAGCTTCGCCGCTTTGTCAGAAAATAAGGAGAACTCATGGAATTTCATGCCCTTCTGATCAAATATGCCGAGATCGGCGTCAAAGGGAAAAACCGTTACATTTTTGAGGACAAGCTGGTCAGCCGCATCGTGGATGCGCTTAAAAAAGTGTCCGGGAAGTTTCGCGTCTATAAGGCCAGCGGGCGGATCTACGCCGCGGCGGAAGAGCCGTTTGACCTGGACGAAGCCGTCGATGCGCTTCAGCATGTTTTCGGGATAGCCGGGATCTGTCCCATGGTGCAACTGCCCCTTGTTTCCCCGGAAGAACTGCTGGAGGCGTCCGTCCGGTATTTTACGGATATGTATCCGGATTATCAGGGAAGCTTTAAGGTCATGACGTCCCGCGCGAATAAAGCCTATCCGTATGATTCCATGGAACTGAACCGGATGATCGGCGAAGCCGTCCTGCAGGCCTGTCTGAAGGCGCATGTCGACGTTCACGAGCCCGAGGTCGCGTTTCATGTGGAAGTGCGGGAAGATATCAATCTGTATTCCGTGACGATCCCCGGTCCCGGCGGCATGCCGGTCGGTTCCAGCGGGAAGGCCATGCTGCTTTTATCCGGCGGCATCGACAGCCCGGTGGCCGGCTATATGGTCGCGAAGCGCGGCGTCGTGATCGAAGCGGTGTATTTTCACGCGCCGCCCTATACCAGCGACCGCGCCAAACAGAAGGTCGTCGATCTGGCGGCGCAGATGGCGAAATATACCGGTCCGATCCGTCTGCATGTGGTCAATTTCACGGATATCCAGTTAGCCATCTACGAGCATTGTCCGCACGACGAACTGACGATCATCATGCGCCGCTATATGATGCGGATCGCGGAAACCCTGGCAAAAGAGGCCCATGCGCAGGCCCTGATCACCGGAGAAGCAATCGGCCAGGTCGCCTCCCAGACCATTCAGAGCCTGGTCAGCACGAATGAAGTCTGCACGCTGCCGGTATTCCGGCCGCTCATCGCCTTTGACAAACTGGATATCATCCGGATCGCGCAGCAGATCGGGACCTTCGAGACCTCGATCCTGCCCTTTGAGGACTGCTGTACCATCTTTGTGGCAAAGCACCCGGTCACAAAGCCCGATCCGGAACGGATCCGCCGCTCCGAAGAAAAGCTGACAGATATCATCGACGAACTGATGGAGACGGCCCTGCGGACCAATGAAGTGATCGTCTGCGGATAAAAAAAGGACCGGCTTCCGGCCGGTCCTTCACAGAGAAAATGATGATTATTCGCAGATAAACGGAGCGATCTGCTCCAGCACGGCTTCTTCCTCGTCCTCATTGTAAATATCCAGTTCGATCGGTTTGGAAAGGTCCAGACTGAAGATACCGAGGATGGACTTGGCGTCGATGGTATAGCGTCCGGAACGCATATCAAAATCGCTGTCGAACAGCGTGAGGGCGCGAACAAAATCCTTTACTTTATCAATCGAATCAAGACAGACTTTAACTGTTTTCATACTACCTCCTTCTATCCGGCTGTTTCGTTCCGCGGAATGAATTCCTCTTATTGAAGAGTATAATCCATCCGGATAAAAAGGTCAAGAGAGAGACAGAACATGCAAAAAAAACCGCTTCGCGTTGCTTTTCATAATCTGGGCTGTAAGGTCAACAGCTATGAGACCGAAGCCATGCTGGAAAAGATGCTCCGGCAGGGCTATGTTTCGGTCCCCTTCGAAGAGGAAGCGGATATCTATGTGGTCAATACCTGCAGCGTGACCAATATTGCGGACCGAAAATCCCGCCAGATGCTTCACCGGGCGAAAGCGATGAATCCGGATGCGGTGGTCGCGGCGGTCGGCTGCTATGCGCAGGCAGCCGGAGAAGCGCTGCTGCGTGATAAAGCGGTGGATATCGTGATTGGCAATGACCGGAAGAGCGAACTGCCGTTCTGGATCGAAAAGTTCCTGGAGGAAAGGGAAAAGACCGCGGCTTTGTGCGATATCGGCGCATCACGCAGCTGCGAGGAGCTGGACTCTACCGGCGCGGCAGCGGACAGAACGCGGGCCTATCTGAAGATCGAAGACGGCTGCAACCAGTTCTGCACCTACTGTCTGATCCCACATATACGCGGCAGAGTCCGCAGCCGCCGGCCGGAAGAGATCATTCGGGAAGCGGAAGGACTGACCGCTTCCGGCTTTAAGGAACTCGTTCTGACCGGGATCCACGTCAGCTCCTACGGCATTGATTTTCCGGGCGATGCGGCTGCCTCCGGTTATTATGGAAAACCTCTCCTGGAGCTCCTGGCGGCGCTGGATGCCGTGCCCGGCCTCGAGCGGCTGCGCTTAAGTTCGCTGGAGCCGCGCGTCATTACCCGGGAATCCGCCGCCTTTATGGCGTCGCTGCGGCATCTGTGCCCGCATTTTCACCTGTCGCTGCAGAGCGGCTCCGATCCGGTCCTCAAAAGGATGGGACGGCGCTATACCGCGGAAGAATTCTATGAGGAAATGCTGGCCCTGCGGGAAGCGTTCGGCAGCCCGGCCCTGACCACAGACGTGATCGTCGGCTTTCCCGGGGAAACGGAAGAGTACTTTGAAGAAACGCTTCGTTTTCTTGAAAAGGCCTGCTTTTATGAAACCCATGTATTTCGCTATTCCCGCCGCAAAGGGACAGCCGCGGACAGGATGCCGGATCAGATCCCGGAGCCAGTCAAGGCGGAACGAAGCAGCCGGCTCCTTGCGCTGAACCGAAAGAATAAAGCGGCTTTTGAAACGAATCTCCTGGGGAAATCGCGCAGCGTTCTTCTCGAACAGCCCGCCGGCGACGGCCTGTGGACCGGATTTACCCCGGAGTACGTCCGGCTGACAGTCCCGGCGCCCGACGGAGCATCCGGCATGCTCCGGGATGTTGTTGTTACGGAAGCGATGCTGCCGGATAAGACCGGAAAGGAAGTAAAGGAATGATTGCAGAAAATCTTCGCATAGTGGAAGAGAAGATCGAAGCGGCCTGCCGCAGAGCCGGACGGGAACGCCCTTCCGTCACGCTAATCGCGGTCAGCAAGACCAAGCCGCTGGAAGCGGTGCTGGAAGCGGCTGCCGCCGGCCAGAAAGATTTCGGAGAAAATAAGGCGCAGGAGCTGAAGGCGAAGCAGGATGAGATCCCGGCCTCGCTCGGGCTGCGCTGGCATTTTATCGGAAACCTGCAGAAGAATAAAGTCAAATATCTGGTCGGCCGAAATATTCTGATCCATTCTGTTTCATCCGCCGAGCTGGCTCACGAGATCGAACGGCTCAGCGAAAAGCGGGAAGTGATCACCGAAGTCCTGGCGGAAGTCAATATTGCCGATGAAGCCACCAAGCACGGGGTGGACCGGGAAGGCGCCCTGGCGCTGCTTACGGAAATGGCCACGCTGCCGCATCTGCATCTACGGGGACTGATGGCGATCGCACCGCCGGTCGAAGATCCGGAAGAAAACAGGAAGTATTTCATCGCACTGCGGGAACTGATGGATCAGGTGAATGCTTCCGGGCTGTTCCCCCATCCCTTGACCGAACTCAGCATGGGCATGAGCGGAGACTATGAAGTCGCCATAGAAGAAGGCGCAACCTTCGTGCGGGTCGGGACCGCGATCTTCGGCGAAAGAAACTATGCGATATAAACCGGCGGCCGGCCGGTTTTTTGTTGGGCTTAATAAAACTTTTGAAAAAACGTTTGCAGATAATTAAAAATTAGTAAAAATATGGGTTGACTTTTATTTCTTCCGTGGTATATTAATTTTATTAAGACTACCTTTTTATGAAGGAGAAGCTTATGGATGACAATGATATTAAGCTCATCTGTCTTCTGCAGGAAAATGCCCGCTATACGCTGAAGAAACTTTCGGAGCAGATCTATCTTTCTTCGCCGGCGGTCGCCGCCCGTATCGAAAAACTGCAGCGGGAAGGCATTATCACCGGCTATCATGCTGACGTCAATTATGAAAAGCTCGGCTATCACATCATAGCCTTCATTAATGTGGAAATGTCTCCGAAGGAAAAGCCCGGTTTTATTGCTTTCGCCAAAGAAGATCCCAACGTGCTGGAGTGCAATATCGTGTCCGGCAGCTATACCATGCTGATCAAGGCCGCCTTCCGAACCACCTCGGAAATGGACCGCTTCATCAGCAAGGTACAACGGTACGGCGCGACCGAGACGAATATCGTATTCTCGACGCCGATCCCGCACCGGGGCATTTGTCTGGCCCGGGAAGAAAGCGAAAATACTAACTGACAACAAGAAGGTGTTTTATGAAACGCTGCAGCGGCATTATTATGTCTGTCTCATCGCTGCCGTCGCCTTACGGGATCGGAACCTTTGGCAGGGCAGCGTACGATTTTACGGATTTTCTTGCCTCTGCCGGACAGTCTGTCTGGCAGATCTTACCGTTGGGACCGACAGGATACGGAGACTCGCCCTATCAGAGCTTTTCCACCTATGCGGGCAATCCGTATTTCATTGATCTGGATATGCTGGCGGAAGAGGGACTGTTGACCCAGGAAGAGATTGCAGCCTGCGACTGGGGCAGCAATCCGCGCTACGTCGATTACGGAAAGCTGTACGAATCACGCTTTCTTTTGCTGGAGAAGGCGAAAGAGCGCGTATGGGAAGCGGCCCGTCCGGAAGTGGAGGCTTTCGTGCGGGAACATAACCGCTGGCTCCCGGATTACACCCTTTTCATGGCCTGCAAGAAGCATTTCGGCATGCGTCCCTGGTATGAATGGCCGGAGGATATCCGTCTGCGGAAAAGCCCCGGGATCCTGGCTGAATACCGTGAGCGCCTGAAAGATGATATTGAGCTGTATACCTATATCCAGTATCTGTTCTTCCGACAGTGGGAAAAGCTGAAAGCCTACATTCACGAAAAAGATATCCGGATCATCGGCGACGTCCCGATCTATGTGGCCATGGACAGCGCGGACGTCTGGTCCGAGCCCTGGTTTTTCCAGCTGGATGAGAAGAACGTGCCGCTGGCGGTTGCCGGCGTGCCGCCCGATTATTTCTGTGAGGACGGCCAGCTCTGGGGGAATCCCCTTTACCGCTGGGACAAGATGAAGGAGGACGGCTACGGCTGGTGGATCCGGCGGATCGACGGGGCCGGCAAGCTGTACGATATCATCCGGATCGACCATTTCCGTGCGTTCGATACCTACTGGTCTGTTCCCAGAGATTCCGAAACGGCCCGCACGGGACATTGGTGCCCCGGCCCCGGCATGGAACTGATCAATATATTCAACAACTGGTTCCCGCAGCTGGAATTCATCGCGGAAGACCTCGGCGCGCCGATGAAGAGCGTCAAAAAGTTGCTGAAGGACTCCGGCTGGCCCGGAATGAAGGTGCTGGAATTTGCCTTTGATCCGAGAGAGCCCAGTGACTATCTGCCGCACAAGCATACCGAGAACTGTATCTGTTATACGGCGACCCATGATAATGAGCCGATCATGCTCTGGAAAGAGGGACTTCCCGAAGAAGCGCTGGCGTATGTAAAAGAGTACCTCCATATCACGGATGACGAGCCGTTTAACTGGGCCATCATCCGGACCGGGATGATGAGCGTTTCCAAACTCTTTATGGTCCTGATGCAGGATTATCTCGGCCTCGGGCGCTATCATACCATGAACAATCCCGGGATCTCGGAAGGCAACTGGCAGTGGCGCCTGCTGGCCGGAGAGGCCTCCCCCGAGCTGGCGGAAAAGATACGGCATCTGACCTTCCTCTATGAAAGAATGGAACGTCCGAAGGCCGAAGAAGCCGAGGAAGCAGAAGCAGAAGTGAGCGGGATGTAATAAAGGAATAGAATATAAAAAAGCCGGGGCGGCTTAAAGCCCCGGCTTTCTCTTATGGATCTCTTTTCGGATGATATCGAAGGCTTCGTCTCCCTTCTCCGCATACAGGACAAGCAGTTTGTGGAGCTTGCGGGCGGTTTCCGGATGCATCAGCTTATCCGGGACAAATCGCTCGAAGTATGCCAGCGGCTGAGACCGGTCAAATTTCCCTTTGTTGTAGGTCTCGCAGGCGGCCACGCGGTCGCAGAGCATTTCGATGATGTACCGGTTCGGCATCGGAACCGAAACATACCGCGGCTGCGTTTCCCCGAAGCAGTAATCGATCCAGTACTCGTAATGATGCTTATTCCTTCCCTTGTGGTGCATCCACGAGGTGGAGGCGCCGGTGTCCCGCCTTTCCGCATCGTTGGGAGAGCGGTTGCCCTGATAGTATTTCGCGCCGACCAGAAATTCGGAAGGAGAGTACTTGGAGAGATCATGGACCAGTCCCTGCCAGATCAGACCGCAGCGGAAGCAGTGCCTGCGGACCGCCCGGCGGTGACGCGTGATGGTCAGGAAATGGGCCTTCGCTTTCTGAAAAGTCAGTTTGTACGCACCCGATTCCATTACTTTGTGCCGAAGATACGGTCGCCGGCGTCGCCGAGACCCGGGCAGATATAAGCGTTCTCATTCAGGCAGCGGTCCAGATTGCCGATATAAATCTGCACGTCCGGATGGGCCGTATGCAGACGCTCCAGGCCTTCCGGCGCCGCAATAATGCACATGAATTTGATTTTCACGCCGCCGTGCTGCTTGATCAGATCGATGGCGTCCACCGCGGAGCCGCCGGTCGCCAGCATGGGATCCATGACCACGATCGTCCGTTCTTCGATCGGGCTCGGCAGTTTGCAGTAATATTCATGAGGTTCATGCGTCACGGGATCACGATAAAGACCGATGTGTCCGACTTTGGCGGTAGGGGTGAGGTTTAAAATGCCCTGTACCATGCCGAGACCGGCGCGGAGGATCGGGACGATGGCCAGTTTGCGGCCGCTGATCATAGGAGACATGCAGGTTTCGATCGGCGTGGTCACTTCCACATCTTCGAGCGGAAGATCGCGGAGGGCTTCATAGCCCATGAGGGTCGCAATTTCTTCGATCAGCTTGCGGAATTCATTGGTTCCGGTATTGATATCCCGCAGCATCGTGATTTTGTGCTTGATAAGCGGATGGGTCAGTATCGTTACATTTTCCATAAAGGACACCTCACTTGATTTTTTTCGCACTTATTCTAACAGAACAGCACCTTCTTTGCAAGAAAAAAGGCGCTAAAAGAAAAAGTAAAATATAACATGATCCTTACCGCAGCCGTTTGTCGCACCGTCTGGCCAGGGCCGTGCCGGCGCTCTGGAAGGCCTGCACCATCAGGATCAGAAGGATCACGGCGCAGAACATAACAAGGTATTTATACCGGTAGTACCCGTAGTTGATCGCAATCTTGCCGAGCCCGCCGCCGCCGATGATCCCGCTCATGGCGGAATATCCCAGGATATTGGTCAGGGTCAGCGTCACATTGGCGATCAGAGAAGGTACGCTCTCCGGGATCAGGACGCGGGTGATGATCTGCCAGGTCGAAGAGCCCATGCTCCGGGCCATCTCGATGCTGCCCGCGTCGACCTCCCGCAGGGAGGATTCCGTGATCCGGGCCACAAACGGGAAGGCGGCCATCACAAGAGGAACGATGGAAGCCCTTGTCCCAACCACGGTCCCCATGATCAGGCGGGTAAAGGGGAAGATCAGGATCATCAGGATCAGGAAAGGGATGGACCGCAGCACGTTGATGATGAAATTCAGCAGCCGCATCAGCCAGGCCGGGAGCGGCCGGATCCCGTCTTTTTCCCCGATGACCAGGATCACGCCGAGAGGCAGGCCGATCAGGACGGCAAAGAATGTGGCAATGATCGTCACGTACAGTGTTTCCCAGATCGCGGTCAGAAACGTGCTCTGAATCACGCTACAGGCTTCTGCGCGTTCGGCCGCCGAAAGCAGCTCATTCAGCATCTCTCATTACCTCCCCGCAGCTTACGCCCGGCGCATCGGAAAAGTAAGCCAGCGCTTCCTGAAAATCATGGTTCTTTTCTTCAATACTGAGCAGCATGGAACCGAAGGTCCGCCCGCCGATCTCCCGGGTGGAAGCATAGGCGATATTGGCGATAATGCCCTTCTCAACCGCCATTTTCGCGATCAGCGGCGTATCCGTGGCCTGGGAGCCGTCAAAGACGACCCGCAGATACCGGCTGCCCTTCCGGCCGGATTCCAGGACGTCCAGATAACCTTCCGGAAACACCAGCGCTTTGGCAGCGGCAGAGACCGGATCGGAGAAAACATCCTGCACGCTTCCCTGCTCGACGACGCGTCCCTGATCCAGGATCGCAACGTGCTGGCAGATGCTTTCCACGACGCTCATCTGATGCGTGATAATGATGACGGTGATCCCGTATTTCCGATTGATGTCCCGGATCAGGTCCAGGATCTGCCGCGTCGTCGCGGGATCCAGCGCACTGGTCGCTTCATCACAGAGAAGGACCTTCGGACCGGTCGCCAGAGCCCGCGCGATCGCAACGCGCTGCTGCTGTCCGCCGGAAAGCTGTGAGGGATAGGCGTTTACCTTATCCCCCAGGCCGACCGTCTCCAGCAGTTCCTTCGCTTTCTTCCGCGCTTCGGACGGACGGATGCCGGCCAGCTCCATGGGAAAGCAGACGTTCTGCAGGCAGTTTCGCTGCATCAGCAGATTAAAGCTCTGGAAGATCATGGCGATCTCGCGCCGCTTTTCCCGCAGTTCCTTCTCGGAGAGAGAAGACAGGCTGACCCCGTCGATCAGCACATCCCCTTCCGAGGGCCTTTCCAGCATATTGATGCAGCGCACGAGCGTACTTTTCCCGGCACCGCTCATGCCGATGATCCCGAAAATGTCCCCGTCTTCGATCGTCAGGTCCACTTCTTTCACGGCATGAACGGTATTGTCCGCGTCAGTAAAGCTTTTTGAAAGCTTTTTCAGTTCGATCATGGCTTCCTCTTATATCTGTCCGGTATTATTTCTTGAGTGCGGAAAGATCCTTCTGCTTTCCGCCGTACAGTCCCATCGGTTCCACGTGGATCGCGGAGACGGATACGATATGCGTTCCTTTCTCTTTGTTGAAATCGTCCAGATACGGAACATGCTGGAAATAGTTCGCATCGACCGTTCCGTCTTCGACGACTTCATTCGGGACCACATAGTCATTGTATTCCTGAATATCCAGCGTGATATCCTTCTCCGCGAGGATCTCTTTGGCTACAGCCAGGATCTCCGCATGCGGCGCGGGAGAAGCGGCTACCGTGATAGTCGTACCGGCCAGGGCAGCGTAATCGAGCGAAGAGTCGAAACCGTCACCGGGGTTTTCCACCACAGAAACCACGGAGCCGTCATACTTTGATTTGATGAACTCGGCGACTTTGCTGCTTTCCAGCGCGGCCTTTAAAGCCAGGATCTTCGGTTCCTTCTCATTGCCTTCCTTCACAGCCAGAATGTTCGCATAAGGAGACGCGGAGCCCTCGATCGCCAGGGAATCCTTGGTCGGATTGATCCCGGCGGAAAGAGCATAGTTGGAATTGATGATCGCATAGTCCACATCCTTCAGGGCATTGGGGATCTGCGCCGCTTCAATTTCATTGAATTTGATGTTGAACGGGTTTTCCGCAATGTCCAGCGGCGTGGCGGTGATGCCGGCGCCTTCTTTCAGCTTCAGGTATCCTTTGGCTTCCAGCAGCAAAAGGGCGCGGGCTTCGTTGGTCGTGTCGTTGGGGATCGCGATGGTGATCTCTTTGCTTTCTTTCGCACCGCAGCCGGCCAGAAGAGCAGCGATCGTGAACAGGGAAACGATGAGTGCCGTAAGTTTTTTCATAAGATCCTCCTTCTTTTTGCGGCTGATAAACAGAAAAAGACCGGGCAGCTTCCGAGCTGCCCGGTTCGGTTCATCAGACACTGAAACGAGACTATTCGGAAACTGTATGTAGCAAAGGAAGGCACATCTCCATGTGCCGGCGCATCATCATGTTCATGGTGAAGCTGTGCTTTGCCATCAGACAGTTTCCCTTTCTTCAGGATGGGTGCATCGTACCACCCGAAAATCATCCTGTCAATCTTTTTTTCGGAAAAACTTCCATTTTCCGAAAATATTAAGGGCCGGGGCCGGATTCGGAAGATTCCTCATTATGGATGTCGGATTCCGATTCTTCCGAACTTTCTTCAGAGGATTCCTCCGAAGAAGGCGGCGCGCTGTGAAGCGTGCAGACCGACGGATTGATGCCGGGGCGGTAGATATACTCGGAATCGAGGGTCAGCGTATCGCTCCAGGGCATCATATAATAGAGCTTGTCATAGGTATGCAGGCAGTATTCCCCGGCCTCTTCGTTGGAATCTTCACACATTTTGATCATCGTATGAATGCTGCAGCTTTCAGTAGGCAGCGTATCCTGCGTGAAGTATTCCATATAGACGCGGCAGCGCGGATCCTGATCGCAGACGCCCGGCACGGCCAGCTGGCCGCTCAGCGAGCAGATCCGGGCCGTCGTGACGTCGGAAGGAACGACGAAGCCCGCATAGCTCTTGTTTTCATGGATCCGGTCCATGACCGCTTTCCAGATCAGCTTGTGATAGCTGGTCAGTTCCACATTGCCTTCCAGGGGAACGCTGCCGTCGTCATATCCGCTCCATACGCCCATGGTGTAGTACTTCGTATATCCGACAAACCAGTAATCCCGGCTCTTGCCGGCCGCATCCGAGGAAGTGCCGGACTTTCCGGCAGCCGGCATATTGTTCAGGGCGGCCGCGGCGGAAGAGGAGCTGATCGTGGTATTCTTTAGTACGCTGGGCTTCATGGAATCCGCCATGGCGTCCGTCAGCATAAAAGCGGTGGAAGACTGGATCACGCGGTGCGAATCCTGCTTTTTCTCGAGAAGGACCTTGCCGTAATGATCGGTGATCTTCGTGTAGAACACCGGCTCGGTGTAGACACCGTTGTTCGCGATGGCAGCGAAGGCGTTGCTGACTTCCAGAAGGTTCGCACCTTTGGTCAGCGCGCCGAGGGAGAGGGCCGGGCCGAGATCGGAATAGATCCGGCCGCCGATCTCTTCCTGCCGGACCAGCGAGCTGATCCCGAAAGATTCCAGGTACGAAAAGGCCGACTCAAAACCCACGGTATTCACCATGAATTTGGCGCTCACCACGTTCATGGAATAGACGATGGCGTCGCGTGCGGAGCTGTTCCCCATCCACAGGGAATTGGGCCACCAGTTCTTAAAACTGGTCCCGTTAAAGCTGGCCGGCGCGTCGACCTCGATGCTCGCTAACGTCTTTCCGTACCGGTCAATGGCCGGCGCGAAGGTGGAAAGCACCTTGAAGGTAGAGCCCGGGGAGCGGTAGGTATCGACGGCGCGGTTCAGCGAGCGGCTGACATTCTTTTCACCGCGGCCGCCGCAGATCGCCATGACACAGCCGCTCTGCTGATCGATCACGATGGCGGCCAGCTGCGGCTCGATGATATAGTTGATCTTTTCGTCTGCGATCAGGTCCTGATCCGTGAAAACGGCTTCCTTAAAGCGGCTCACGACTTCCCGGATCTCTTCCCGGGTATGATAAACCAGATTGGAAAGGCCGAGCGTGCGCTGCACGGTATTTTCGGTGTAGGTCACCGTCCGGCCGTCTGCCAGAGTCGCATTGACCCGGTAGCTGAAGCTCCACTGGTAGGCGTCTTTCGGATAGTGCGCCGCATTGTTGACTTCCTCGTCAAGGATCTCCTGGATCGTACTGTCCTGGGTGGAATAGATATTCAGTCCGCCGCTGTACAGAAGGGTATATGCATCCGCTTCGCTGTAGCCCAGTTCCGTCTGCAGATCTTTCAGGACAGAAGAGATGACCGAATCCGTAAAATAGCTGTACGTCGTGGAGGATTCGGAGATCTTCAGGTTGTTCTCGCGGACGCGTTCATAAAGCGCCTGCGTATCCTCCAGCGCCGCCGCTTTCTCCTCAGAGGTAATATAGCCCTGCTTTTCCATATGGTTCAGCACGGAAAGGCGCCGCACCTCATTGTTCTCCGGGAACGTGATGGGATTGTAGCGGTACGGATTCTGCGTAATACCGGCCAGGCAGGCGCATTCGGAAAGCGTCAGATCCTTGACGTCCTTGCCGAAATAGCGCTGCGAAGCCACCTGGACGCCCAGGGAATTCTGCCCGAGATTGATGGAATTCAGATAGCTGATCAGAATATCCTGCTTGCTGATCTCGGACTCCATCAGGATCGCCAGATACTGTTCCTGGAATTTGCGGATAAATCGGGCGCCCCAGCCTTTCTCCATGCCGCCGTTGAACACATTGTTCTTGATCAGCTGCTGGGTAATGGTGGACGCGCCGCCGTCGATCCGCCCCCGCAGCATCAGGGATGCGACGGAGCGTAGCATGCTTCGTACGTCCACGCCTTCGTGGATCCAGAAGCGCTCGTCCTCGATGGCAACGACCGCATTGATCAGGTCTTCCGGAACCTCGCTGTAGGCGACTGGGTCCCGGTTGGACCCGGATTTGATCAGCGTCTCCGTCAGATTCCCCTGCGAATCGTAGATATTGGAGGCAATGCCAAGCGGGGTGACCGTCATGGATTCCGGCTCGGGTGAGGTGGCGATGATGCCCCGGATCGTACCCAGCAGGAAGCTGCCGGCCAGTACCGCCGCCAGAACAAGCACTAAAAAAGTGATCTTCAGCCCGTGGAGCAGAAGACGGCTTGACAGCTTTTTCGGTGTGTTCTCGGCGCCGCTTATGCGGGCCTGCACGGTTTCCTTGCCGTAATTCATGGAATACCTCCGGGGATATTATACCACAGTCTGTCAATAGACAGAAAGAGGGAGAAGAAAAAGCCGGTCCCGGGAGGATCCGCGGCCGGCTTTTGTGTGAGAAAAATCGGATCAGAACAGCGTGTTCGGATCCGCGTACGGACGATCCGGATAGGCTTCGTGCACGCCGCCGTAGGTGATGACGCCCTTGTAGACGTTCAGGCCCTTCATCAGGGCAGGATCCGCCTTGCAGGCGGCTTCCGCGCCGAGGTTCGCGATCTTCACGGCATACGGAAGGGTCACGTTCGTCAGGGCGTAGGTGGACGT
This sequence comes from Lachnospiraceae bacterium, assembly GCA_017394885.1. GTDB lineage: Bacteria > Bacillota > Clostridia > Lachnospirales > Lachnospiraceae > UBA6987. The sequence continues at coordinate 17,685 of JAFPWO010000019.1, forward strand.
GTTCGGCACCGCGCCGGGCATATTCGCGACGCTGTAGCAGACGTAGCCGTCTTTGATGAAGTAAGGATCGGCGTGGGTCGTGATCCGGTCGATGAACGGGATCGCGCCGCCCTGGTCGATGGCAACGTCGATGAGGACCGAGCCCTTGCGCATGGTGTGGACCATTTCATCCGTGACCAGCTTCGGGGTGCGTCCGCCGGGCACCAGGACGGAGGAGATGACCACGTCGGCGTCCTTCACGGCTTCCGCAATGTTGAACGGATTGGACATTAAGGTCTGGATGCGGCTGCCGAAGATATCGTCCAGATACTGCAGACGGGCTGCGGACATATCCAGTACGGTCACATTGGCACCCATGCCGACGGCGATCTTGGCCGCGCTGGTACCGACGTTGCCGCCGCCGAGGATCACGACGTTGCCCTTCTTTACGCCGGAAACGCCCCAGAGCAGAATGCCGCGCCCGCCGTTCGGCGCTTCCAGAAGATGCGCGCCGACCTGGGACGCCATACGGCCCGCGATCTCACTCATGCAGGACAGCAGCGGAAGCGCGCCGTTCGGGAGCTGTACGGTCTCGTAAGCGATACCGATCACCTTTTTCTCCAGCAGCGCTTTGGTCTGTTCGGGATCCGGCGCCAGATGCAGATAGGTGAAAAGGATCTGGCCTTCGTGGAAATAGTCGTACTCGCTTTCCAGCGGTTCCTTGACTTTGATAATCATATCGGCTGCATCAAAAACCTCTTTGGGGGTATCAAGCAGCTGCGCACCCGCCTTGACGTATTCTTCATCCGTAAACCCGGACGAAAGACCCGCGCCTTTTTCCATATAGACCGTATGGCCGGCCTTGCTGAGCGTGTAGGCGCCGGCGGGAGTCAGGCCGACACGGCCCTCCTGTGCCTTGATTTCTTTGGGACATCCGATAATCATGTTTTGCCTCCTGAAACAAATATTTAGTTTGCGAAAAATCACTGATATAACTATATCACAATACGTGGAATATGCAAGATTCTTTTCTGTTTTTGCCCTCTTTTTAAAGCTCTTTTCATCCCGGGAAAAGTATGATACGATGCAGGCATGGAGAAATCTTGCAGAATTTTACTCTCGCCCGCGGAAGGGTATTATGAAGAGAAGAAATCCCGCTTTCTTTCACTGGCCGCGCCGGTAGAAAGCGAAGAGGAGGTCCAGAGCCTGCTTGCGCAGCGGCGCAGGCTTTATTGGGATGCGCGCCATCACTGCTACGCCTTTCTGATCGGCGGCCCCGCCGGCTCTTCCCGCTTCAGTGATGACGGCGAGCCCGGCGGAACCGCGGGGAAACCGATCCGGGACGTTCTCGAAGGCTCCGGGATTCAGAATATATGTATCGTCGTGACGCGTTACTTCGGCGGCACCCTGCTCGGGACAGGCGGACTGGTCCGGGCTTATTCCGCGGCGGCGAAAGACGCCCTGCTGCATGCCGAGACCGCGCTCTGCATCCGAGGAGAGGAGTGGCAGCTGATCTGCGATTACAGTGATAAAGCACGGATCGACCGCCTCCTGGCCGAGCAGAATATCGAAAAGCTGTCCGAAGAATTCTCCCAGGACGTTACCATGCACCTGTTTCTGGAGGAGGAGATGATCCCGCTCTTCCAAAGCTGCGTGGCCGATCTGACTGCCGGCAGCGCGCTGCTGGAAAAAATCGGAGAGCGGAATCATATCCGCCGCGAATCCTTTACGGATTAGGCTTTTCTTCCGGGGTCTGCTCCGGCAGGCGCATGCCCTTCTTAAACGCTTCCTGCAGCTTCTTTTCCTTCCGTACCTTATGCTTTTTCATGCCGATCCGGATCCCGAATACGATCAGGACCACAGCGGCCGCCGCTGTCAGGATCGAAGGCAGATTGCCGACCAGGAACAGCGCGGCGTCTGTAAAGAATTCCCCGACCCGCTTCAGACTGCCGGAAAACTTTTCTCCCAGCTTTTCCCCGAAGGTTTTCGGTGCGGCTTCGGTTAAGGTTTCCACTTCATACAGGGTGATCGTGGCCGTGGTATAGGCCACGAGATTCTCCAGCACCCGCAGCTGGGACGTATAGGATTCCAGTTCGTATTCCACCTGTGTCAGATGATCCTGGATCGTGAGGAGATCCTGCAGGTCTTCCGCTTCTTCCATCATGGCCAGCAGGCGGTCTCGCTGTGTTTCCAGCGACTGGACCTTGCTGGCGGTATCCGCGTACTGGAGGCTTATGTCTTCGACCTCTTCCCGAAGCGAAGTATTGTTTCCGATCTCCGCGGCTTTTGCTTCAAAATCACCCGTCTTATCCGCCGGGATCCGGAGCACAAACTCCGCGGTCCGTGCACCGGAGCGTTTATAGCTTTGTCCGCTGACGGAGGAACTTTCAATATAACCGCCCAGTTCCGCCGTGAGCTGCCGGATCACGCCGAGGCTTTTATCAAACTCTTTGGATTCAAATGTGTAAAAGAGTTTTTTGATCAGTTTCTGTGAAGAAGGAAGCAGCGAATCATTCCCGCTCATCCCGCTGTTTTCGGACTGGGCGGATAGATCGGAAGTATAGGATATGTTCGTACCCGCGTATTCAGCCTCCGCTCTTTTTTCATCTGTCGTCCTGTTTCCTCCGCAGGCGGTCAGCAGAAGCGTAAGCAGAAGCAGGAATACCAGCGTCTTGTTCCGAAATGCCTTCATCGTCGTATCACTCCTTTCGGGTCATTTTGCCAATAAAACAAATCCGTTCCCCGATTTGTTGCAATCAGTCCGAAACGAGTGTAAAATAGCAGCTGCAACCCGACTGTAAAAGTTTTTCAGAATTTGCAACATTTGACCCGCCTCTCCGGTATAGATGTCAGAAAGGAAGCCATGAAGACTGCAGAAGAAATGGTGTCGGCCTACGAGAATATGCTGTATCGCGCCGCCCTGTCCCACACGGGCAACTGTGAGGACGCGCAGGATATGGTGCAGGAAACATTTATCCGATGGCTGACCAAACGTCCGGTTTTTGAATCGGACGAACATGAAAAGGCCTGGCTGCTGCGGGTGGTGATCAACCTCTGCCGCAACTATGTCAGCAAAAAAGGGAACCGGGGGAACGCCGAGCTGCTGGATATTTATCCGGCTGCCGATCCGGAGGAGCAATCCCTGATCGAAGACGTGATGTCCCTGCCGGCCAAATACCGGGACGTGATCTATCTCTTTTATTACGAAGGCTTCTCCACGAAGGAGATCGCTGAGATCCTGAATACCAGGGAGAGTACGGTCCGGTCCCAGCTGCTGCGGGCAAGAAACATGCTGAAAGGACGTTTAGAGGCGGAGTTATGAGCGGGTATAACGAATATTTTGACAAGATAAAACTGAATGAGGAGCAGCATCAGGCGATTCTGGACGCTGTTAAGAAAGAAGAGGCACTGCTCAGCCAGGCCGCGGAAAATACAAAACAGAAGTCTTCGGATACCGCGAAGATCCGTTTCATGCGCCGGGCCGGGCTGATCGCCTCCTGCGCCGCGCTGCTTGCGCTGGTGATCATCTTCCCGCTCGGCAAACGGCAGAGCATGACGCCCGCGAATGATAAAATCCCGGAGGCGGATACGGTGATGAGTTCGGATATCCGCTCGGAAGGAGCCGATGCTTCACTTTCCGGAGAGAAAGAAGTCCGGACAGATGCCGCGCTCAGCCCGCAGGAAAACATCGCTGCGGACCCGGGCAGCATTCCGGCACCCGCCGAAGAACCGGTCGCCAGTATCATTACCGACGCGGTGATACCGAATACAGCGAAGTCCGATCATGCTTTCCCGGAGGAGAGCGACCGAAGCGCTGCCCCGGCGAACGAGCCGTATGAATGTGAATTTGCACATTCAATAGAAAAAAGCGGGGAAGAGACGGGCGAAGAAGGTCCCGTATTGGTCGAGGCAAGCGTTTCCGACGGCCTGCTGATCTTTAACGGGAAGAGCTACCGTTATCTTGAGGAAACGATAACGGATGAATCTGCCTTCGATGCCGGCTGCCTTGCTGTGATTACCGTGGGGGGGGACGCGCTGCTTGATCCTGCCTTGCTGGATATCCGCTCCGGCATGTTCCTCTATGGGAAAGAGCCTTATGACCGGCTTTATATCCGGCTGTCGGAAGACAGATTCCTGTGCTTTGTTCCGGAAGATAACTGATTATGCCGAAAGCTCTCTTTATTGCCGAAAAACCCAGTGTAGCGCAGGAATTTGCCAAAGCGCTGCACGAACCCATGACCCGCAGCGACGGTTTTCTCGAAAGCGAGAATGCCGTCGTTACGTGGTGTGTGGGGCATCTGGTAACCATGAGCTATCCCGAGGTTTACGATCCCGCCCTGAAATACTGGCGCATGGAGACGCTTCCTTTTATTCCTGAAGATTTTCGCTACGAGATCATCGATTCCGTAAAAAAACAGTATGAAACCGTGAAAAAGCTGCTGCACCGGAAGGATGTGGACCGTATTTACGTGTGCACGGACTCCGGGCGGGAGGGAGAATATATTTACCGCCTCGTCGAGCAGATGGCCGTGGTGAAGGGGAAAAAGAGGCTGCGCGTATGGATCGACTCGCAGACAGAAGAGGAGATACGGCGCGGGATCCGCGAAGCCAAAGATCTTTCTGCTTACGATAATCTCGCGGCCTCCGCCTACCTGCGCGCCAAGGAAGACTATCTGATGGGCATCAATTTCTCCCGTCTTCTGGCTATTAAATACGGAAATCAGATCTCGGAATTCCTCGGGAAGAAGAGCAAGCTGGCCGTGGGCCGGGTCATGACCTGCGTCCTCGGCATGGTCGTCCGCCGGGAGCGGGAGATCCGAAGCTTTGTCAAAACGCCGTACTACCGCCTGATCCTGCAGAGCCCTTCGCCTAACGGGGAATGCACGCTCGAAGCGGAGTGGCGCGTGCAGGAAGAAAGCGAGCATGCGGGAAAGCCGTATCTGTACCGGGAAAACGGCTTTCTGGAAGAAGCCATCGCCCGCGGCGCGGCCGAAAAGCTTATGGATCCCCGCCCGGTGACGGCGAAGCTCGTGCAGCTTTCCCGTAAGCAGGAAAAAACAAATCCGCCGCTGCTTTTCAACCTGGCCGAGCTGCAGAATACCTGCTCGAAAACCCTGAAGATCAGTCCGGATGAGACACTGAAGATCGCCCAGGAATTATATGAAAAGAAGCTGGTCACCTACCCGCGGACCGATGCGCGGGTGCTCTCATCCGCCATTGCCAGGGAAATTGACAAGAATATCCGCGGGCTGACGCAGATCGGTGATGTTTCCGCCTTTGCCCGAAAGATTCTGGAAGACGGCAGCTGGAAAAAGATCGGAAAGAGCCGCTATACCAACGATAAGCAGATCACCGACCACTATGCCATCATTCCGACCGGGCAGGGGCTTTCCGCGCTGGCAAAGCTCCCGGAGACCTCCCGGAAAGTGTATGAAAAGATCGTCCGGCGCTTCCTGGCCATCTTTTATCCGCCGGCTGTCTTCCGCAAAACGGAACTGGAGCTGGTTGTCGGCAAAGAACACTTCTTCAGCAGCCTGCGCATCTTAACGGAAGAGGGATTCATGGCCGTGAGCGGCCGCTATGCCTCCTCCGGCAAAGCCGGTTCGGAAGAAGAAGAGAGCACGGGAAACCAGGCTCTGGCTGATTATCTCGGGACACTGAAAAAGGGGCAGCTCCTCCCGGTATCGGACATTCTGGTCAAAGCCGGTGAGACGACGCCGCCCAAACGCTACACCTCCGGTTCGCTGATCCTGGCCATGGAAAATGCCGGCCAGCTGATAGAAGATGAGGAGCTGCGCGCGCAGATCAAGGGCTCGGGAATCGGGACCAGCGCGACGAGAGCCGAGATCCTGAAAAAGCTGGTCACCAACGACTATCTGAAGCTCTCCGGCAAGACGCAGATCATGACGCCGACGCTGCTCGGGGAAATGATCTACGATACCGTCGCCTGTTCCATCAAACCGCTTCTCAATCCCGAGCTGACTGCAAGCTGGGAGATGGGGCTGACAAAGGTCGCGGAAGGGACGCTGAGCGAAGACGCGTACATGGAAAAACTGAAAGATTTTATTACCCGGCGGGTCGAAAAGGTTCGTGAAACGGATATGCGTTCTTACCTGGGTGCAGCCTATCGGGAAGCAGCCAAAGCATATCGGACATAAAGAGAAGGGGGCCTCGGGCCCCCTTCTTCTTATGACTCCCTGTCCGCTCAGTCGAAACGCTTTACTTTTTCCATGGCGATCTTCAGGAATTCTTCCATGGCACGGGTCACATATTTTGCCTTCTTGTAGAAGAAGCACAGTTCCCGGCTGCTGAGCGCCGGATCGAGCTTGTACAGTTTCACATGCGGCGCGTCCAGCAGGCTCTGGATCAGGGTATCGCTGACGAAGGAGATGCCCAGGCCCGAACTGCTGACATTGTAGGAGGTCATCTGCTGATCCAGCTGCAGAATGACGTTCGGCTTCATTTCATATTTTTCAAAGAGTTTCAGCGCGCGGTCGCGGGTATCGTTGCCGCTCTTTAAGAGGACGAAGGGAAGACCGTCGAAGGACTCGAACGGGACGACCGGGAAAGAAGAATCCAGGAAGCGGCCGTTCACCACGTCTTCCGCGGGGATCTGATAAGCCTGCAGCTTCTGATTGACCGGGAAATCCATGGGGACTGCCACCATCAGATGTTCATTCCGATACAGGCAGCTGGTATGCGTTTCCTTGTCAAAGACAAAGTTGTCCATGATCAGGTCGAGAGAGCCGTCCATCAGCTTCTGGTCCAGCAGGGGCGTATTGGCTTCCACCACATTGATATCCACGGCTGGATACCGGCGCGTAAACTCGGTGATGATAGGCGGAAGAATACAGGAGGTGAACAGATTGCTGCCGCCGATATTGATGACGCCGCTCTTGAGCTCCTCCAGATTGTTCAGATAGTTCTGGAAGCTGTCCTGCAGGTCCATCATCTGCTTTACGACCTCAATATACTTCTGGCCGCATTCCGTCAGGCCGATGGGGTTCGTGCTGCGGTCGAAGATCGGGACACCGATGCGGCTTTCGATCCGCTTGATGGTCACGCTGAGCGCCGGCTGGGAAATGTATAAATTGCGGGCTGCTTTGGAGAAACTGCGTTCTTTGTAGACTTCGTAGACGTATTCTGAGTTGCTGAACATGTGATCCTTCTCTCTCATAAATGATTATGAATAATTGATTTAAAGAACATTTATATGGTAACATAAACGAATAAAAATGACAAGCGGGTTTTTATTATTTTTTGTAAATCTTTTTACAGGATCAAAAAGAGAAAGATTCCGGGTGATTTATCAAAAAAAGCAGAAATTATACCAAAAAATCTCTTGTTCTGTGCTACAATACAGACAGATTGCCAGCATGGATTCGGCAGATGATCCGGGAGGAGGAGATCAGCTTGGGCAAAATACTCGTAGTGGGGATCGCAGGCGGTTCCGGCAGCGGAAAAACGACGTTAACCAATAATATCCTGCGGCGTTTCGGCGACCAGGTCAGTATCGTTCATCATGATAATTATTACCGTTCCCATCATGATCTGACGCTGGAAGAACGCAGCAAACTGAATTATGACAGCCCGGAATCGCTGGAGAACGAGCTCATCGTGGAGCAGCTCCGCCTTCTCCGGGAAGGCAGGAGCATCGAATGCCCGCTGTACGATTTCTCCATGCACGACCGGAAAGCGGAGACGGTTACGATCCATCCCAAGCCCGTGATCCTGGTGGAGGGCATTCTGATCTTTGCCGAGCCGGCCTTGGCGGAGCAGATGGATATCAAGGTTTTCGTGGATACCGACGCGGATATCCGTCTTTCCCGACGGATCATGCGGGACGTCAAAAAACGCGGCCGCAGCCTTGACAGTGTGATCGATCAATGGCGTGCGACCGTGAAACCCATGTATGAACTGTATGTGGAGCCGACCAAAAAGCGGGCGGATATCATTATCCCCGAAGGCGGGAAGAATCCCGTCGCCCTCGATATGCTTTTCGGCCGGCTGGAGCGGCATTTAAACGAACAGTGATCAGTGCGTCAGAAGTTCCGTATAGAGCTCTTCATATTTCTTTGCCGAGGCGGTCCAGGAGAAATCCTGGGCCATCGCTCTTTCTGCCAGCTTATTCCATGCCTTCTTGTTTTCATAGAAGGTCTTCAGCGAATAACGCACCGTATCCAGGAATACGTACGGATTGTAGATCTCAAAGGAAAAGCCGGTCCCTTCCCCGGTGAAGCGGTTGTACGGCACGACCGTATCCTTTAATCCGCCGGTTTCCCGGACGATCGGCAGCGTCCCGTAGCGCAGGGCGATCAGCTGGCTCAGGCCGCAGGGCTCGAAGCGGGAGGGCATTAAAAACGCGTCGCTGGAAGCGTAGATGCGGCGGGAGAGTTCCTCCGAATAGAAGAAGTTGGCGCTCACCTGCTTCGGATTGTTGCGGGAAGCCGTGCGGAACATATCCTCATAGCGGTATTCTCCGGTCCCGAGGACGACGAGCTGCACCCGGCTGGAAAGGATCTCGGATAAGACCTGCGCGACCAGTTCCAGGCCTTTCTGCTCGGTCAGGCGGGATACGATGCCGATCATCATCACCTTATTGTCCTGCTCCAGCCCGAGTTCCTTTTGCAGCGCCAGCTTATTCTGGACTTTCTTTTTCTTAAAATCCGCCGCGGTATAATTCCGGGCCAGCGCCGGATCTTTTTCGGGATCGAAGCTGGTAAAATCGATGCCGTTCAGGATGCCGGTGAACTCATGGGAACGGGCCCGGAACAGGCCTTCCAGCCCTTCGCCGTATTCCGGCGTCTTGATCTCCTCCGCGTAGGTCGGGCTGACGGTCGTGATCCGGTCGGCATAGACCAGGCCGCCTTTGAGCATGTTCCCGTCCCGGTAGGTCAGCAGCTTATCGATACTGAAAAGCTCCGCCGGAAGGCCCGTGATCTTCTGCATGGTCTCCGCGCCGTAGACGCCCTGGAATTTCAGGTTGTGGATCGTCATAACGGAACGGATCCCCCGGTAAAACGGATCCTTGGCAAATTCGGTCTTCAGATAGACCGGGACCAGGCCGCTGTGCCAGTCATGGCAGTGGATGATATCGGGACGGAAGCCGATGCTCGGCAGGATACTGAGCACCGCCTTGGAGAAAAAGCAGAATTTTTCAATATCGTAGTAATAATCGGTATACGGATAAGCGCCGCCGAAATACTCTTCGTTGTCGATAAAATAGAAGGTGATCCCATTAATTACCAGTTCCTTGATCCCGATATACCGGTCGCAGCCGTTAAAGAACGAATAGAAATGCGTCAGATACCGCATCTGGCTGCGGTATTTCTCCGGGATCATCGTATAGCAGGGCAGGACGACACGGACGTCATATTCTTCCGGATCAAAACTGTAGGGCAGCGATCCGACAACGTCGGCAAGGCCGCCGGTCTTGACAAACGGTACGGATTCAGAAGCGGCAAATAGAATATTTTTCATAAGAATGTCCTCTCGGAAGAATTATTACAAAAATAGTATACCAGACTCACCGTTATATAGCAAGTATGATTTCAGTTTACGAAAGGATCCGGCCTGTTCGTTAGCAGGGCGGATCCTTTCTGACAGCTGAAATCATGCTGTTTGATTATTCTTTGACTTCGACGCTCCAGCCTTCCGGCCCCTTGACCCGGCCCCACTGGATATCAGTCAGTTCCTGATAAAGATGCGCGGAGATCGGCCCGATCTCGTTGTTGTTGATGATCATGACTTCGTCTCCCCACTTCAGCTCTCCCACCGGGCTGATGACCGCGGCGGTCCCGCTGCCGAAGACCTCCTGCAGCTTGCCGCAGCGGTAACTTTCGGCCACTTCCTGAATCGAAAGCTTGCGTTCGGTCACGCGGTAGCCTTCATGGCGGAGCAGTTCGATGATGGACTTGCGGGTAATTCCGGAAAGGATGCTGCCGTCCAGTTCGGGCGTCACGATCTCGCCATCGATCACGAAGAAGATATTCATCGCGCCGACTTCTCCGATATACTTCTTTTCCACGCCGTCCAGCCACAGCACCTGCGCGTAGCCTTTTTCGTGGGCCACGGACTGCGCCAGCATACTGCAGGCATAGTTGCCGCCGGTCTTGGCAAAGCCGACGCCGCCGCGGACCGCGCGGACGTATTGCTCTTCCACATAGATCTTCACCGGCTTGAGCCCCGTGGCATAGTACGGGCCGCTCGGGCTGCACAGGATCGCGAAAAGATAATTATCCGCGTCCTTTACCCCCAGCTTGGATTCGACGCCGATGCACATGGGCCTCAGGTACAGGCTGGACTCCTTATCTTCAGGGATCCAGTCCCGTTCCAGCCAGACCAGTTTCTTCAGGGCATTCAGGCAGAAATCCACATCCAGCTGCGGGATACACATACGTTCGTTGGAGATATTCATCCGCTTAAAGTTTTCTTCCGGGCGGAAGAGAAGAACACGGCCGTCCTCGGCGCGGTAGGCCTTCATGCCTTCGAAGGTCTCCTGCGCATAATGAAGACAGGTGGCGGCCAGCGATATACTGATGGGCCCGTAAGGAACGATGCGGGCGTCATGCCAGCCGATTCCCTTGTCGTAATCCATCAGCAGCATGTGATCGGTAAAGACGCTGCCAAAACCAAGCTTGGCGCCCTTCGCGGGCTTCTCCTTCGGGTTTTGGGTGAGTTGAACGCTAAGATTTTCCACGGTTAATACCCCTTTCACGGTATATTTTGTATTGTTTTACTGGAACAGATTCGTTATAATCCCCTTTGGGGGGAGGTGAGTCTATGCCTTATGTAACCAGTCTTTTATCGGTCCGTGCCGCCGACGCCATTTCCGAGATGATCCAGCAGGGCCGTTTCCAGCCCGGCGACAAGCTCCCGGGAGAGGTCGATCTTTCGGAAGAACTCCACGTGAGCCGCACGACCCTTCGGGAAGCGCTGCGGATCCTCGCGACCCGCGGCCTCGTCGAGCCGCACCGCGGCGTCGGTACTTTTGTGACCCGCAGCCAGACGATCCATGACGATTTCGATCTGTTAAAGATCCAGAATACCCGGGTCAATATCAAGGACCTGTATGAAATGCGGCTGATGTTCGAACCGCAGGCGGCTTATTACGCGGCCCTCCGCGCCACCAGAGAAGAACTGGAGCAGATCATTCAGTACGGCGAGAAGGACGAGGAGATGATCATCCGCCATGACGAGCGCTGGAACGAATATGAACAGAAGTTCCACAATTCGATCGCTTCAGCCACGCACAACCAGTTTATTACGTCCCTGCTCCCGATCTTTAACCGCGCCATCCATCAGGGCATTATCCTGGCCCATGATGCGCCGAGTGTCGGAGAGCTGTCCCTGCAGGATCACCGGCTGATCATGATGTATCTCAAGGAGCGCAACGCCATCGGCGCCAAAACCGCCATGTATCTGCACATGCTCAACACGATGGACAAGTTCCATATCGATATCGACTGAGCCGTTAATTTACGGGTCGTACCGGAGGAGATTCCCGGCCACTTCCGCCTGAAAGGGCAGGAGAGCGAGGATCTCTTTTTCTATGTCGATCCCCTTTGCCGCCTCGGTCAGGACGAGGCCGTTTTCCCCCAGGCGGAAGACGCAGCGTTCGGTCACGTAAACGACCTCTTGGCCGTTAGCATGCGCATTCTCCGCACTGAAGCTGAGCGCGTGGACGCTGTCCGTAAATTTCAGGATCTTTCCTTCCTGAAGGATATGCAGCCCGCCGGCCTCCTGCGCGATTTTCAGCCCGCCGGCCGAGAACGCGGTGCAGAAGACGACCTTGTGCGTAAACTGCGTGATGTTGATGAAGCCGCCGATCCCGGAGAGCTTCTTCGGATGGTAGTGTCCGTTGACATTGCCCTTTCCATCTACTTCCAGCGCGCCGATAAAGCAGATATCCAGCCCGCCGCCGTCATAGAAGTCGAACTGCTCGGAACTGGTGCAGACGCTCTGCGGAGACATGGCTGCGCCGAAGGCCCAGCCGCCGACCGGAAGGCCCTTCATCGGCCCGCCCTCGACCGTGAGCGCGATTTTGGGAAGAAGGCCGTCCCTGGCCGCTTCCGTGGCAACAAATTCCGGCGCGCCGACACCGATATTGACGATATGCCCGGGCCTTAGTTCCTGAACCGCGCGTCTCGCGATGAGCCGCTTGACCAGGCTCTTCTCATCATCCGTGCTGTTCTCGTTCACATAGGCCTGCAGTTCCTCATCGGTGAGCGGCCGGCTGCCGCAAAGGCGAGGATCGTCGTCCTTAAGTCCCTGGATCTGGGTCTGCTCCGGGCAGATACAGATATAATCCACCAGCACGGAAGGGATCACGATCTCCACGGGCCGCCGCGGAATATCCGAAATCTCTTTTACCTGTACGATGACCTTGCCGCCGCGGCGCCGTACCGCCTGGGCGATGGACAGCGCGTCGCCGCACATCGGCTCATTCTCCATGGAGATATTGCCGAGCGCGTCGCAGCTGCTCCCCTTAATAAAGGCGATATCGCCCTTCGGGGTCTCGTACATCAGCCGCCTTCTGCCGTCGATCGTGATCTCCCGGACCGGATCCAGCTTTGAAAGCGCGTTCAGCTGATACCCCCGGTATTTCGGATCCACAAACAGATTGAGGCCCACGTCGGATATGATATAATCCTGTCCGCCGGCGGCCGCGCGGATCGCGTGCGACATCGCGCCGTAGGGAAGGTTATACGCCTCCAGTTCTCCGCGCAGGATCATCTCCGCGGTGGCGGGCGTCGTTCCGAAATGGCTGAAATAGACACGCTTCACCGCGCCGAGGCAGATGATCTCTTCGCAGACATTTCCCGGGATCCAGCCGCCCAGCCCCGCGCTGCAGTAGAGCGTCAGGTCTTTGGGGTGCCCCTCTGCCTTAAAACGTTCATTCAGGGCGATGCTGAGCTGCTCGGCATTGACCACGCTCAGGAAATTATTGTAGATGATGGTGTCGCCGTCCCGGATCTGCGCGATCGCTTCGGCGGGGGTCACAAAAGCAGGCATCGTTTTCTTCCTTCGGTAAAGAGCCGGAGACCGGCTTTCCTATTCGATACAGGCCGCACCGCGCAGCAGGGCTTCGCGGTTGAGCGGGATGAGCTTGGCTTTTTTCTGGCCCAGCTTCTCTAAAAGAGCTTCCAGCACCGTCTCGATATCCACGCATCCGGATTTCCCGAGATACGCGCCGAGCATGATCATATTCGCGACCTTGTCGTTCCCCAGCTCCGCCGCGATCTCATTGCAGGGCACGTAGTAAGCCGTAACGTCATTGCGGGTGACCTTGATGTCGATCATGGAGCTGTTGACGAAGATCGTCCCGCCGGGCATGACCTTGCTTTCGAACTTCTCGAGTGAAGGCCGGTTCATGACGATCAGCGAAGTCGGCCGGGACACGAGCGGGGAATCGATCTCCTGATCGGAGAGCGTAACGCTGCAGTTCGCGGTGCCGCCGCGCATTTCGGGGCCGTACGAGGGGATCCAGGAGGTATTCTTGCCTTCCATCATGCCGGCCGCCGCCAGTAGCTGCCCCATGAGCAGTACGCCCTGGCCGCCGAAGCCTGCGAAAATGTTTCTTTCTGTCATGATTTATACCTCCTTCATCACGCCGAGCGGATAGTAGGGGATCATCGCGTCCTGAATCCAGTCCATGGCCTCCGCCGGGGATTTGCCCCAGTTGGTCGGGCAGGGGGAGAGGATCTCCACCATGGAGAAGCCTTTGCGGGCGATCTGTGTCTCAAAGGCCTTCTTTATGGCCTGTTTGGTCTTGATCAGGTTCGGCGTATTGTTCAGCGCGCAGCGCGCGATGAAGGCGGAACCGCTGATGGTCGCGAGCATCTCCGCCATGCGGATCGGTTCGCCGCAGTGGTCCTTATCGCGGCCGAGCGGGCTGGTCGTGGTCTTCTGGCCGACCAGCGTAGTCGGCGCCATCTGGCCTCCGGTCATGCCGTAGATCGCGTTGTTGATAAAGATCGTGGTGATCTTTTCGCCGCGGTGCGCCGCATGTACGATCTCGGCCGTGCCGATGGAGGCCAGGTCGCCGTCGCCCTGATAGGTAAAGATCACGTGATCGGGGTGGACGCGCTTGTAGCCGGTCGCCAGCGCCGGCGCGCGGCCGTGGGCGGCTTCATACATATCGATATCGAAATAATTGTAAGCAAAGACGGCGCAGCCGACCGGCGCGACGCCCGTACTGATTTCCCGGATGCCCAGCTCGTCGATGACCTCGGCGACCATGCGGTGCACGATGCCGTGCCCGCAGCCGGGGCAGTAGTGGAACGGTTTATCGGTCAGGACCGATGTTCTCTGAAAGATCGTTGCCATGGATCACGCCCTCCTCATCGCTAAGATTCTTTCGGCAATTTCTTCGGCTTCGGGGATCCGGCTGCCGGCTTCGCCGAGATATTCGACCGGTTTGCAGCCGTTCACGGCCAGGCGGATATCTTCGACCATCTGCCCGGCGCTGACCTCGACCGTCAGGGCCGCTTTTACGCTGTCCTGCGCGATGGCGTCGTGCACAGCACCGGAAGGGAACGGCCAGAGCGTGATCGGGCGGACGAGTCCTACCTTGACGCCCTGTTCTTCCAGGATGCGGACCGCCGCCTTGCAGACACGGGCCACGGTGCCGTAGGCGCACAGGATAAACTCCGCACCTTCCGTATGATACAGTTCCACACGCTGCTCGTTCTTCTCGATCTCGCGGTAGCGCGCCTGCATCCTGCGGCACAGCTCATCCAGGTCCTCGGTCTCGATATATAAGGAGTTGATGATGGCTCTGGGCTTGGCGCCGCCGGGCTTATAGCCGGTCGCGGCCCAGGGCTTGTCGCGCATCACGGGGTTCGGATTATCCGGCATTTCGACCGGCTCCATCATCTGCCCGATCAGGCCGTCAGCCAGAATGATGACCGGCGTACGGTAATCCTCGGCCACGTCAAAGGCCTTCGGCATCAGTTCCACGGCTTCCGCGATGGAAGAGGGGGCATAGACGATGGCGTGATAATCGCCGTGTCCGCCGCCCTTGGTCGCCTGGAAATAATCGCCCTGGGAAGCCTGGATATTGCCCAGGCCGGGGCCGCCGCGCATCATATTGACGACCACGCAGGGAAGCTCGGCCGCCGCGCAGGTGGAGATCCCTTCCTGCTTTAAGCTGATGCCCGGACTGGAAGAGGAGGTCATGACCCGGGCGCCGGCGCCGGCCGCGCCGTAAACCATATTGATGGCGGCCAGTTCGCTCTCGGCCTGCAGGAAGCACCCGCCGACCTGCGGAAGGCGCAGCGACATGTATTCGGGAATATCGTTCTGAGGCGTGATCGGATAGCCGAAGAAATAACGGCAGCCCGCCTGAATGGCGGCTTCGGCGATCGCTTCACAGCCCTTCATTAATTTCTTTGCCATTGCCTTCCCTCCTTACTTTTCGATTTCGATGGCCACATCCGGACAGGTCCTGGCGCAGGAAGTGCAGGCGACGCAGGCACTTAAGTCCACGACCTCGGCAGGGTAATACCCCTTTTTGTTCAGATGTGTCTTCGAGATGGCGAGGACCGATCTGGGGCAGGCTCTGACACACAGACCGCAGCCTTTGCACTGGTCCTCATAAATGGTGACACGAATCATGGTATGACCTCTCTTTCTTATAAACCGTTTTCCAGGAACTTGTCCCAGCTCCGGTGCATCATCACTTCAATGGGAAGCAGCCGGCCGAGATAGCGCGCATCCAGCTGTTTTTCCGCGATCACCTGCCTGAATTCTTCCATGATCTCCGGTACCGCACAGGTATACAGGACCGGGACGCCGGTCTTTTCCGACATGGCTTTTACGAGTTCATATCCCTGCAGGAGATGAGAGACGTCGGTTTCTTCCGCCAGGTTCGCATTGTTGACCAGTCCGTTGATCTTCAGGCGCGAGACGCCTTCGATCTTTTCCATGACCGACAGGGCCCCGTCCAGCTCGGCGGCCATGGGCCGGAGAGGATTCACGATCTGCAGCACTTTCAGATGCTCCGGCGGGATCAATTCAAAATTCGGTTTGTACTGTCCCAGGGCGACCGCCCCGATATGATCGCCGCCCACATCAAAAATCACTTTTCCCTCGCCCGGCGTAAATGCCGCATAAACACGGGGGGAAAGTGACATGATCTCGATCTTATGAAGCGCGTAGGGCGGGGATATCAGCTCGACGCCGGCTTTTTCGAGGACATCGCCGCGCTCGCTGGTGCGGAAATAGGGGTTTACCACGTCCAGATCCACCAGCGTGCAGGCGCCGCGGGTCGCGAAATCAAGCGCCAGATTCAGCGCCAGTTCGCTCTTTCCGCTCCCAAAGCTGCCCACTAAAACCCAATAATCCTTCATAACAGGCTCTCTGCTTCATCCATTGATTGCCGTACATGTCTGACAGAATAATATACTTGTCTGACTTTTGCTTTATTGTAACAGTATCCGCCCGGAATGTCAACGTTATTTTTTATTGATTACGATTTATAAAAATAAGGCGGGAAAAATCTTTTTTTGGTTTTTTTGAAAAAAGTGCTTGCCTTTTTGAAACGGATGTCGTATATTAAGGATCGTCCTCACGGGCCATTAGCTCAGTTGGTAGAGCACCTGACTCTTAATCAGGGTGTCTAGGGTTCGAGTCCCTAATGGCCCATGCGTTTCCGCCTGATCGGGCGGTTTTTTTATTGTCATTATTCCATAAATATGATATAATACGCAGGAAAATGACGGCTGCGCCGGCTTCGGCGGGGAAGGAGACGAAATGAGCTATAAAGGAAAAACACAGTTCGAAGTCTGTCAGGAATTAAACTGGCATCTTTCGGAATACGGAGACGGCTCCGGCACGATCGAAAACGACAAGTACGGCTATATGGTCTATTACGATACGCTGGACGGTTCCGACTTTTATCTGGA
This sequence comes from Lachnospiraceae bacterium, assembly GCA_017394885.1. GTDB lineage: Bacteria > Bacillota > Clostridia > Lachnospirales > Lachnospiraceae > UBA6987. The sequence continues at coordinate 34,571 of JAFPWO010000019.1, forward strand.
TGTGCTGGAAGCCTACAACAAGTTTGACGTCAACCAGTACGTATACGATACGCTGCGTGCGTACGGCGTGATGGATGTGGAAAAGCTGCTGGGGAATGCCAGAGAGATCCGCGGTGAATTAAAGCAGCTGGCAGACGCCGTGAAGCAGTGGATGGAAGACAACGGGATCGAAGAGAAGCCGAAGGCCTGATCGGTCAAAAGATCAAGGATCGTCCTGTCTTGACAAATCTCCTTGATTTATCTATTATTGAAAACAATTCTAACCTGTAAAGGAGATATGAAAATGTTCTGTCCTAACTGCGGTACTCAGAATCCGGACGGCGTGAAATTCTGCGCCAACTGCGGAACGCCCCTTACGGACGTCCGGAAAGAGGCTGAAACTATTCAAGAAGAAGTTGCGGAAACGGTAAACGAAACCGTCAATGAAGCCGTAAATGAACCGGTAGCTGAGGCCGTTAGCGAACCGGCTGCTGAGGCCGCGGCTGAAGCGGTCGACGAAGCGGAAGCGGCGGAACCGGCCGAGAAGAAAAAGCTTCCCGTGAAGCTGATCGCGATCGCGGCGGCAGCGCTGCTTCTGGTCGTCCTCGGTGTCATTTTTATCCCGAAGCTTTTTGCCGGCGGCTCCAAATCCGGCATCAAGGATAACCTCCGCGTCCGTGTGATCGACGACGTCTGGTACGGAATCTCCAAGAGCGGGAAAGTTGTCAAGGAAGATAACGAAGACGGGATCAGCTCACGGACTGCCAGTGCCGACAATTCCGTGCTTTATTTCCTGACGGGAGCGGACGAACTGTGGAGCTTCAACGGCAGCAAATTCACGAAGATCGATGAGGACGTTGATGAGTATCTGGTCTCGTTCAACGGCTGCGCTGCCTACACGAATGAAGAAGAGGAGCTGTATCTTTATAACGGCTCCAAGAGCACCAAGGTCGCGGATGAGATCTATGATCTTTGCTGCATCTCCTCGGACGGCAAATCGGTCGGGTATACCAAACGGGATGATGATGAGCTGAAGGGCTATTACTACGACGGCAAGGAACATGATCTCGGCAAGGAAAGACAGCCGATCATGATTTCCGACAGCGCGCAGTATATCTATTTCTACTACAATTCGTCCTATTACGTACAGAAGAAGGACAGCAGCGACAGCCGCGTCAAGCTCGGCGATTATCTGTCCAACCCGATCTTCAACGAGAGCGCCACGCAGATCATCTACTATAACGGAGAAAACAGTTATATCTGCGAAAAGGGCGGCGATAAGGAGAAGGTCTCCGGCAACGCGGTTTACAGTATGATCTCCGGGTCCGATACGGTCGGCATATACTCCAATGACGCCCTCATCTACGGGGTTTCCTCGCTGAAGAATCATGCTTTCTATACCGCGAACGGCGTCGTGCTTTTCCTGAAGAACAACGGCACGACCTACAATGTCGTGAAGGACGTCAGCAATTATGTCCTGCGGAGCGACGGCAAGACGCTGGTCTACTTCAAGAAGGATAAGATCGCCCGCATCAATATCGCGAAGGAAGACGCGGATCCGGTCACCATGGCAGAGGATGTGGAATCCTTTATCGCCACGTCTGACGGCGCCCTGATCATGTTCCGGGATGACAACGGTGATTACTGCACCATCAAGAACAACAGCAAGGCGCAGAAGGTCACGGATGAACTGGACGATTACTACAGCTTCGGCGACAAGGGTATTATTTACGAGATCGACGATGAGCTTTTCCTGACCACAGGCGGCAAGGGGACCAAGCTGAGCGGATTCGGAGATTATGAATCGCTTTCGGTATCCCGTTTCTATATCCTGGTGACCAATGAGGACGGCGACGTCTATCAGAGCACGAACGGCAAGAGCTTTACCAAGATCATCGACGGTGAATAATTAACTGCACCTCTGACGGACGGGGCCGATGGGATCATCTCCCATCGGCCCCTTTTTATCCATATACCGGGTCCTTCCGTTCCTTCATTCGCTTTCCGGCTGCATTTTGCGCAAATAAAAATAGCGGAGGACGGATTTGAACCGCCGACACTGCGGGTATGAACCGCATGCTCTAGCCAACTGAGCTACTCCGCCGAAAGGCTTCGCGGGAAAACCGCGCATGTGGTACTATACAGCGCTTTTTTTGAAATGTCAAGCATCATTTTCCCGAATTCGTCAAAAAACAGTTTGACAAAAGAATTTGTTTGGTCTATGATAAGAGCCGTCGCAGGACACAAGCTTCCTTGGCTCAGCTGGTAGAGCGACGCATTCGTAATGCGTAGGTCGCCGGTTCGAATCCGGCAGGGAGCTTTTTTCATGCTTTTTCTTCTTTTCGCGTGACAAGACGGCATGGCTGTGCTAAAATAATGCGCGTGTTTTATTATGAATATCCAGAGGGCACAATCATGAAAAGATATTACGGCGTCAACGAACTTCGCCAGATGTTTCTCGATTACTTCGCTTCCCAGGGACACCTGTCCCGCGGCAGCTATTCGCTGGTCCCCCATAACGATAAATCCGTCCTGCTGATCCCGGCCGGCATGGCCCCCTTAAAGCCGTATTTCACCGGGCAGGAGATCCCGCCCCGCACGCGCATGGCGACCTGCCAGAAATGTGTGCGCACCGGCGATATCGATAACGTCGGCCATACGGCGAGGCATCTGACCTTCTTTGAAATGCTCGGCAATTTCAGCTTCGGGGATTATTTCAAGAAAGAAGCGATCCACTGGACCTGGGATTTTCTGACGAACGTGGTCGGCCTCGAAGCGGACCGCCTGTATCCGTCCATCTATCTGGACGATGACGAGGCGTTCGAGATCTGGAACAAGCAGGAAGGCGTCCCGGCGGAAAAGATCTTCCGCTTCGGGAAAGAAGATAACTTCTGGGAACACGGCGCCGGCCCCTGCGGCCCCTGCTCGGAGGTCTACTACGACCGCGGCGAAAAGTACGGCTGCGGAAAGCCCGGCTGCACGGTCGGCTGCGACTGCGACCGCTACATGGAGGTCTGGAACAACGTCTTTACGCAGTTCGACGGCGACGGCAAGGGGAACTATGTCGAACTGAAGAACAAAAATATCGATACCGGCATGGGCCTGGAGCGTCTGGCGGTCGTCGTGCAGGATGCGGACAGCGTCTTTGATATCGACACGATGAAGGCCCTGAACGAAGAGGTCTGCAAGATCGCCGGCGTCAGCTATAAAGAAGACCCGAAGAAGGACGTTTCGATCCGCGTGATCGTGGACCACATCCGTTCCGTGACCTTCATGGTTTCCGACGGCATTATGCCTTCGAATGAAGGCCGCGGCTACGTGCTGCGCCGGCTTCTTCGGCGCGCGGCCCGTCACGGCCGGCTTCTGGGCATTCAGGGCGCGTTCCTGACCCGGATGGCCAACGTCGTGATCGAGACCTCGTGCGACGGCTATCCGGAGCTGGAGGAAAAGCGCGCGAAGATCATGGCGGTCATTTCCGAAGAAGAAGATAAGTTCAACCGTACGATCGACCAGGGCCTGCAGATCCTCGGCGGGCTCGAAGAAAAACTCGTGGAAGAAGGCCGGAACGTGCTCGACGGCGCGGACGCCTTCCGCCTCTACGATACCTACGGTTTCCCGCTGGATCTGACGAAAGAGATCCTCGAAGAGAAAGGCTTCACGGTCGATGAAGAGGGCTTTGCGGCCGCCATGCAGGTCCAGAAGGAGACCGCCCGCGGCGCCCGCAAGGGGACCAACTACATGGGCGCGGACGTGACCGTCTACCAGCAGCTTCCGGCGGATCTGCACTGCGAATTCACCGGATACGGCCGGCTGAGCGACCGTTCCGGCATCATAGCCATGACGGCGGAAGAGATCGTCAGCACCCTTTCGGAAGGGGATAAAGGGACGATCCTGACCGTCCATACGCCTTTCTATGCGACGATGGGCGGCCAGCAGTGCGACACCGGCCTGATCACGAAAGGAGACGGTTCCGTTTTCGTCGTGGAAGAGACTATAAAACTGCAGGGCGACAAGATCGGCCATGTGGGCTATGTTAAGAGCGGCAGTTTTGAGCTGGGCGAGGACGTCCTGCTTGAAGTAAACGAAGCCCGCCGCGCGGCCACGGCCCGCAACCACAGCGCGACGCACCTGCTGCAGAAGGCACTGCGGACCGTGCTGGGCGATCATGTCGAGCAGGCCGGCTCCTATGTGGATGAAGAGCGCCTGCGCTTTGACTTCAGCCACTTTGCGGCGATGAGCGCGGAAGAGATCGCAAAGGCCGAGGAACTGGTGAACGCCGCGATCCAGGCCGCGGTACCGGTCGAGACGATCGTTACGGATCTGGACGAAGCCCGGAAGCTCGGCGCCATGGCGCTCTTCGGGGAAAAGTACGGGGACGTTGTCCGCGTCGTGAAGATGGATGAGTATTCCACCGAACTGTGCGGCGGCACGCACGTGGCCAATACCGCACAGATCGGGTGCTTCAAGATCCTCTCCGAGAGCGGGATCGCGGCCGGCGTTCGGCGTATCGAGGCGCTGACCTCCTCCAACCTGCTCAGTTATTACAGCGGGCTGGAAAAGAAGCTGCAGCTGGCGGCCGCGGCGGCGAAGACTACCCCGGATGAGCTGGAGAAGAAGATCGGCCAGTATCAGGGCGAGATCAAAGCCCTTTCGCAGGAGAACGAGCAGCTGAAGGCGAAGATCGCCGGCGCTTCCATGGGCGACCTTGCGCAGCGCGTGAAGGAGATCGGCGGCATCCGCTTCCTCGCTTCCCGGGCCGAAGGTCTGGATATGAACGGCCTTCGCAACATGGGCGATACCTTAAAGGATAAGCTGGGCGACAGCCTGATCGTCCTCACCTCCGCGATCGAGGGGAAGGTCAATCTCATGGTCATGGCCAGCGACGGCGCCGTAAAGATGGGCCTGCACGCCGGGAACCTTATCAAGCGGATCGCCCCGCTCGTGGGCGGCGGCGGCGGCGGGCGGCCGAACATGGCCCAGGCCGGCGGCAAAAATCCGGCCGGCATCGAAGATGCGCTCTCCGAAGCCGAAGCCGCGGTACGTGAAGTACTGCAGTAATACCATAAACAACAGAAAAACGCCTCCGGGCATGCGATGCATCCGTGAGGCGTTTTTTATTTTTGAAGAGGCGATGCTTTGCACCGCGGATACACCAGATAGGAATCGAACCTACGTCTGTGGCTCCGGAGGCCGCCGCTCTATCCACTGAGCTACTGGTGCCTGCCCGGCTATCATACAACAATTTTGAAAAAGTGACAAGACTTTCTTCAAAAAGTTTTGACATTTAGAAATGGGTCTGATAGAATGAGTGTGGATAATTGTTTATCCGTAGTCTTTTGTTGAGGTGAATGACGATGGCTGAGAAGAATAACGACGGATTGTTCCATTGGAATTTTGATCTGAAGGAATCGGATTCTGATTTTACGGATATTGATTATACGGCGGAGACTATTCCGGAACCGGAAGGAAGCGAGGACGTCAAGCCCTTCATTTTCGTGGACGGAAAGTATAAATCCGGTTCCAACGCAGGCACCTTCGTCGACGACTATCTGAAGACGTCTTCCGATGCTTCGGGCAAGCGTACGGAACAGTTCCGCAAGCTTCAGGACGAAGAAGACGAGCTTTTTGACCGCCAGGAAAAGAAAGCGGCCCGTCCGCAGGAGAAAAAGAAAGCGCAGCCGGCGAAGAAAAAATCCGGCGGTGGCGGCGGCGGTTTCATGGACACCTTAAAGGGCCTCAACTGGAAGCTGATCGGGATCATCGCGGCCGCACTGGTTCTGCTGATCGTCCTGGCCATCATTATCTTCGGCAAGAAGAAGCCGGAAGAGCCGAAGGACTGGGAGCTCTGCGAAGATCAGGAAGTCCTCCAGCTGATCAACGACTATCTGGATGCAAAGCGGGACGGCGACGGCACCAAGCTCCGCAAGGTGCTGGATCAGAACGCTTCTGTCAATAACGGGCAGGCTCAGATCGAGGGCATGATCTACGAAGATTTCACGGATCTTGTCGTCTACAGCTACGAGGGCATGGCCGAGAAGGAAACCGCGCTGTACTGCACCTACAATACCAAGTTTGAGAATCTGGACAAGAAGGTCCCGAACGGCGAGTGCTACTATGTACGTCCGGACAGCAGCGGCCAGCTCCGTCTGATGAATTATACGGAACTGACAAAGGCCGAAAACAAGACCATCGGCGAATATGTCGCGGATAAGTTCAATGCCAGCGAGAAGATGATGACGCTCAACTCGAAAGTCAAGTCGGATTACAATAAGCTGCTGGAGGAGAACCCGAACATCAAGGCGTATATCGCGCAGCTGGAGAACGGGGACGTTTATCCGTATACCGAGCCGGAATCCACGGAAGATCCCGCGGCAAGCGAATCCGGATCCGAAGCAGAAACGATCGATACCACGGAAGCGACCCAGCCGACCGAAACGCAACAGCCGTATACCGCGACCGGCGAGACTACGGAAACCCCGCTCAACGTGATCGGCTATATCACGAAGGATAACGTTCGCGTCCGCTCCACGCCGAATCTGGACAGCACCGACAACGTGATTGCGGCGTTCAGCACCGGCTACTATGTGCAGGTCATCGGCGAGATGGATGACTGGTATCATATCATTGACAACCAGACCACCGATCCCTCCGGCAATTCGCAGACGCCGACGAATCAGGAAGGTTATGTATACAAGAGCTTCGTAGCCGTCCCGTAATACTTTCACAAAACTGAAAAGGATGATACGGCCCGGGACTTGTTCTCGGGCCGTATTGCAGAAAAGAATGAATGTCAACGATTTTGATTATGATCTTCCGCAGGAGCTGATCGCGCAGGATCCGCTTGCGGACCGCTCGTCCTCCCGGCTGCTGATCCTGGATAAGGAAAGCGGCGCCGTGCGGCACAGTGTGTTTCGGGATATCACAAACGAACTGCGGCCCGGGGACTGCCTGGTGATCAACAATACAAAGGTCATCCCGGCCCGCCTTTTCGGTGTGAAGGAAGATACCGGGGCCGCGGTGGAAGTGCTGCTGTTAAAGCGCCTTGCCGACTGTGAAAATACCTGGGAGACCTTGGTAAGGCCGGGGAAAAAGTGCCGCCCGGGGACGCGTCTTTCCTTCGGGGACGGACTTTTGAACGCGGTGGTCGAGGACGTACTGGAAGAAGGAAACCGCCGCATCCGTTTTGAATTTTCGGGCATTTTTGAGGAGATCCTGGATCAGCTCGGCGAGATGCCGCTCCCGCCGTATATCACCCATAAGCTGGAAGATAAAAACCGCTATCAGACCGTTTACGCCAAATATGACGGCTCTGCCGCGGCGCCGACCGCCGGCCTGCATTTTACGAAGGAGCTGCTGGAAGAAATACGCTGGATGGGCGTCTCCATTGCCGAGATCACGCTGCATGTGGGGCTCGGGACTTTCCGCCCGGTCAAGGCGGAAACCGTGGAAGATCATCACATGCACAGTGAGTTTTATACCGTGGATGAAACCGCGGCCGCTCTGATCAATAAAGCCCGGGAAAAGGGCGGCAGGATCATCGCAGTCGGGACGACCAGCTGCCGGACGCTGGAGTCCGCGGCGCGGGAGGACGGCACGGTGCAGCCCTGCAGCGGCTGGACGGATATCTTTATTTATCCCGGCTACCACTTTAAACTGGTGGATGCCCTGATCACCAATTTCCACCTGCCGAAATCGACGCTGGTGATGCTGGTCTCGGCGCTCGCCGGCCGGGAACACATTCTGGCCGCCTATGAGGAAGCCATCCGGCAGCGCTACCGTTTCTTCAGCTTCGGCGATGCGATGTTCATCCGGTAGGACGGAATTCCTGCCGGACTTGAGGCACAATGATACAATACCATTTGATTACGACAAGGAAAGGACACGGTTTTTCAAAGCCGAATACACCAGCATGAGAATACTGTTTGCAACCAGTGAATGTGCACCGTTCAGCAAATCCGGCGGTCTGGCGGATGTGGCGTTTTCCCTGCCGCCTGCACTGCAGAAGGCCGGGAATGAAATCGCGATCGTCACGCCCTTATACCGCTGCGTCCGGGAGAATTTCGGGGATCAGCTCACGTTTGTGGACGCCCCGCCGGTACGCCTGGGAGAGTGGGAGACCCACTGCGGGCTGTACCGCGGCGAGCGGGACGGCGTTGCAGTCTGGTTTGTTGAATACGGCGATTTCTTTGACCGCCCGAAGCTTTACGGCTATGACGATGACGGGCGCCGTTTCGCGTTCTTCAGCCGCGCCGTGATCGATCTTTTGCCGTACTATGATTTCCGCCCGGATATCCTGCACTGCAACGACTGGGAGACCGCGCCGGCCGTTCTGTACCTGAAAAACGACCAGGCCTGGCGTTCGGACCTCCAGGGCATCAAAACGGTATTTACGATCCACAACATCGCCTACCAAGGCCAGTTCGGCGCTTCGGAGCTGGAAAAGACCTTTGCCCTGCCCGGCGGCTGGTACCAGGGCGGGCTGGGCTATGAATATGAGGGCCGCCACGACATCAACCTGATGAAAGGCGCGGTCCTGATGGCCGATGCGGTCTCCACCGTGTCCGCCACGTATGCCAGAGAGCTGCACCATCCGGACTTTGGCATGGGGCTGGACGGCGTGATGAATTTTGTGGAAAAGAAGACCTACGGCATCTTAAACGGCATCGATATGGATCATTACGATGCGGCCAAAGATCCGCAGATCCCGTATCATTTCAGCGCGGAAGACCTTTCCGGGAAAGCCCGCTGCAAGGCCTATATCCAGGAAAAGTTCGGGCTGGCACAGGAGGCCGAATGGCCGCTGCTTTGCTCGGTGGCCCGCCTGGTGGAGCAGAAGGGCATCGAGCTGATCCGCCGGATCCTGCCGGACCTGATGAAGATGGGCGTGCAGCTCATCGTGTTCGGGCAGGGCGATCCGGAATATGTGGATTACTTCAACTGGGCGAAATCGCAGTGGTCCGGGCAGTTCGGTTTTTCTTCCAACTTTAATGAAAAAACGGCCAGCGAGATCTTCGCCGGAGCCGATATGTATCTGATGCCTTCGCGCTTTGAACCCTGCGGCCTTTCCCAGATGATGGCCATGCGCTACGGGACGGTGCCGATCGTCCATGAGACCGGCGGCCTCAAGGACTCGGTGCGGCCCTACAGCGACTTCGACGGGATCGGGGACGGCTTTTCCTTCGTGAACTATTCTCCGAAGGCGCTGTATCTGGCGGTCCAGGCCGCCGTCAAGCTGTATTTCGGCGACGAAGCCATGTTCCACACCCTTCGGAAGCGCTGCATGAAGAAGGACTTTTCCTGGACCAAGAGCGCCGACATGTACGAGCGCATGTACAGCGAGATCATGGATGAAGGCGCGGGCGGCGGAGAGCTGTCGTTTACGGATGCTTTCCTGCGGCTGAAGCCGGTCTATGAAGAATTATATACATCTTATCTGCGCCGCTGCGGCAGGGATCTGCCGGACGATTACCGCCGCGTGATCCAGGTCCAGATCACGGGCCGCGGCGCCGGCATCTTCTATATGGATTTCCGGAAAGACCGGGTCGAGGTGGTCCCCTGCGACTATCACGACGCGGACGCCTGGCTGGCCTGCAGCTTCGATAATCTCATCGAGATGACGGACGGCAGCGTATCCGCGGACAGGCTCTTTATGAACGGGCAGCTGAAAGTGGAAGGCAATGTCGCCAAAGGCGCCGCGCTCCGGCATATTCTGCAGCCGGTAATAAAGGCCGGCCGGGAGGATGTATGAGCCTGCACTACAACGCGTTTATCTCTTACAAACATGCCCCGGCCGATATTGCGGTGGCCCGGGATATCCAGCATCAGCTGGAGCACTACCGGATCCCGCGCTCGATCCGGGAAAAGACCGAGATCGAGAAAATCGAACGGATCTTCCGGGATCAGGAAGAGCTGCCGATCACCAGCGATCTGAGCAAGGATATCGATGAAGCCCTGCAGGATGCGGACTTCCTGATCGTGATCTGTTCGACCTCTACCAAACTTTCGACCTGGGTCCCCCGGGAGATCGCCCGCTTTCTGGAATACCATGACCGGGATCATATCCTGACCGTGCTGGTGGACGGGGAGCCAGGTGAGGTGATCCCCCGGATCCTGCTGGAAGAAACGGATGCGGAGATCGCGGACAGCGGAGAAGAGCAGGAGGGCAGACGTATCTTCGAGCCCTTATCCTGCGATTACCGGACAGGGATCCGCCAGGCCCGAAAGACCGAGATCCCGCGGCTCGCCGCAGCGCTCCTCGGCTGTTCCTATGACGAACTGGTCATGCGGGCCAGACAGTATAAGATGCGCCGGCTGACCGCCTTCTTTACTGCCGGCGCCGTCCTGGCCGCGGCAGCGATCGCCTACCTGATCTGGAGCAACGGGCAAATCCAGAGCAATTATGAACAGGCCGAGGCCAACCGCGTGTTAGCGGAAGAAAATTATCAGAAGGCGGAAGAAAACCGCCTCTTAGCCGAAGAAAACTATGAAAAGGCGGAAGAAAACTATGCGCAGGCCCGGCAAAATCTGGAGCAGGCCCGGCGCAACCAGTCCACCTTTCTTTCCAACGAAGCATTAAAACAGATCGAAAAGGAAAACCGGATCCTGGCCGCTCAGCTGGCACTCGCGGCGCTGCCCTCCGGGGAACGGACGGACTGGCCGTACACCGCCAAAGCGGAATATGCGCTCGCCAAAGCGATCAGCGCTTACTGCTCGGACTCTTCGAATGCGAACGATTACAAAGCGATCTGGGACCTTGAAATGCAGGGAAAGATCCGCGATTTCAGGCTGATCCGGGAGCTCAATCTCCTGTATGCCTACAACTCCCTGTGCGAGATCAGCGGCTGGAAGATCGATGAATTCAAAACGCTCTTCACCGTGGATACCGGACTCGAACTGAAGCGGATCCGGACGCTGATCGCGAAGGGTGGCCCCTATCTTATGGCGCAGTCCGACACTTCGGTCCTTCTGTTAAACGGCGAAACCGGAAAGATCCTCTGGACTTTCGAAGGAGACCCCTTCGACCCGGAAGCGGAGCCCGTTTCCCTTTCCGCTTATGTTTTCGACGAAGAACTATATGTTTTCGAAACCGATTCGTTTGCTTTAAAAAGCGAGAATTATCTGACGGTCATTCATCTGGACCCGCTCAGCGGAACGGTGCTGTGGAAAAGCGAAACGCTGGAAATCCAGGATCTTTTCGGCGACGTGGCCGGGATGGATGCGGAGACCGGCCGCCTGTATTTCGTCTGCAATAACGGAAAAAAACCCGTTTTCTACTGCTGCGATCTTGCCAGCGGGGAAGTGTCTGTCTTCCCTCTGGAAACATCCCTGCTCCACATTTACAATATTACCGCGCTGAGCGGCGGGCGCCTTCTGATCTTCGGGACTGACGATCCTGCCGGAGGTACCTATGAACTGATGGGATATCTGAAGGTCATCAAGCAGTTTAAGGCCGCTGCCCTGTGCTGCGAAGAGGAGAGCGGAAATACGGTCTGGACCTCGTCTTTGTCGTCCTACGGATATAATTATATCTCAGCCGAAGACTGCATCAAGAAGATGGATGGCTACAAGGATCCGGACGGGAACAGGCACGATCTGTTCGGCATCCTCTATGCCAACGAGGTCCGCATTTTCGATCAGGCGGACGGACAGCTGTATGAAGATATCGCGCTGGATGCCCCCATTACCGGGATAGCCGGCTACCGGGACAGCTCCGGTTTTCTGCTGATGCTGGAGAACGGGAACATGGTCGGTTATAAGCTGGACAAAGATTTTACGGTCAGCCAGCTCTGTTTCGGCAAGGAGACGCAGCGGGTCCTGCTTTGCTTCCCGAATGAGGAACGCATGAGTTTTATCTCGCTGTCCGATCCCGGGCGGATGCAACTTTATGATCTGGTATACGACGATGACTATACGCTGTTTGAAGACAGCGGAGAATACGGCAGCGGCAGGACCTCCCTGTGCAGCGGGAAGTGGCTTTATATTCTGGAGGACTCCCGGCTGGACATCTATGATCTGGAGCAGGATAAACGGGTCTGCCAGCTGTCGCTGGAGACCATGGGGCCTTCAGCAAAGATGCTGGGCACGGATCCCGGGCAGCGGTATCTGTATATCAGCGATTCTTCCGGGATCGCCGCCGTTGACGCGCAGGCCGGCCGGGTCATTCAGACATTGGATTTTGAGGATCTGGCCAATTATCAGTATAATAACTGCCTGTGCGGCTCCCGGATCTATCTGATGACGCGGGGGAAGAGCTTTCAGGATTATGCCCTCCTGCCGCTGCTCATCGGAGAAGACGGCATGCTGAGTGCGCAGGACGCCGTTCCGGTTCCCGCGGAAATGATGCCTTTCGAGAATTCCTATCCCTATAATCTGGCTGGTGACGAAAACGGCAGCGCGCTGATGCTGTCCCTGATCGATACGATGACATGGGATTTCGGCACGTATCTTCTGTATGATACGGAAGGCGGGCAGTGGCAAGAGCTGGCCGATCCGCCTGCCGAAAAATACCTGATGGAGGCCTTTCATGCCGGAAAGAAGCTGGCTTCGGTATCCGATGAAGCCCGGATCCAGGTATACGGCTACGACGGGACCCCGCTCTACAGCATCAAAGAAGACAATAAAATGATCAAGGCGCTTCATTTCTGCGCGGCTTCGGACAACGAATCGCGGGAGGACCTGCTGCTGGCTGTTTTCTCCGATGACGATACCAATCTGCTCCACTGCTACCGCGCCGAGACCGGAGAGTTTCTGGGCAGCCATCCGATATCCTATTACACGGGCGCCATCCATACCCAGGACTGGATCTTTACCGAAGGAGAGCTCATCCTGCAGATGGATGACGTGATCAATATCATCGACGGCACGGAGTGGGCCATGAAAGCGGATATCCAGAACGCGGCCGCCTATTCTGAAGAATACCGGAAGATCATCACCTTTAATACCCGGGGAGATGCGAACATCCCGCAGGTCTTCAGCCGGTACAGCCTGGAAGATCTGATCGAAAAAGGGAACGAGTTTATAAAAGGCGCGGAACTCAGCGACAGCGAGAAAGCCTATTACGGGATCGAAAACTGACCGCCGGGAGGCGGAGAAAGGGGTGCACTGTGGAAGAGGGCATCAGACTGAATAAATACCTGAGCGACGCGGGATACTGCTCCCGCCGTCAGGCCGACCGGCTGATCGGGGAAGGCCGTGTCAGCGTGGACGGGATCAAAGCGGTGATGGGCCAGCGGATCAGCCGGGAAAGCAAAATCCTCGTGGACGGAAAGCCGGTAAAGCGGACCGCGGCGCCGGTACTGCTGGCCGTCAATAAACCCGTCGGCGTCATCACCACGTCCGAGAAGGCGGAGCCGGCCAATATCGTGACCTATGTGGGCTATCCCGAGCGGATCTATCCGATCGGAAGGCTGGACAAGGATTCGGAAGGCCTGATCCTGATGACCAATCAGGGCGAGCTGGCCAACCGGATCGCGCACGCCCGGGGTCTTCATGAGAAGGAGTATATCGTCAGCGTAAACCGGCCCGTTACCCGGGAGTTTACCGAAAAGATGGCGGCCGGGGTAAAGATCGGGGAGAATCTCACCACCCGGCCCTGCCGCTGCGAGAAGATCAGCCGGACGCGCTTCCGCATCGTCCTGACGCAGGGCTTAAACCGCCAGATCCGCCGCATGTGCGAGGCACTGGGCTATAAGGTGCTGGAACTGCGCCGGGTCCGTATTATGAATATCACGCTCGGAGATCTGCGGCTCGGTGAATACCGGGTCATCGCCGGGGACGAATACGATGAGCTCCTCCGGGAACTCGGAATGGAACTGACATGAAGCAGGACGAAATGATGCAGCGCATGCAGGAGCTGGTAAAGATCCTCGGGGAAGCCTCCCGTAAATACTATCAGGAAAGCACGGAGATCATGTCCAACCGGGAATATGACGCGCTGTACGATGAGCTTGCGGCTCTGGAAGAAAGCAGCGGCGTCATCTTAAGCGGTTCGCCGACCCGGAAGGTGGGGTATGAGACGCTGACCGAGCTGCCGAAAAAGGCCCATCCTTCCCGCATGCTTTCGCAGAACAAGACGAAATCCGTCGAAGAACTGCAGCATTTTCTGGGCGGGCAGGCCGGCCTTCTTTCCTGGAAAATGGACGGCCTGACCGTGGTGCTGACCTACGAAAGCGGAACGCTTTCGGAAGCCGTCACACGCGGCGACGGGGAGATCGGCGCGGTCGTGACCGCCAATGCCCGGACCTTTCAGAATATCCCTCTGCAGATCCCGTTCTGGGGAAAACTTGTGCTGCGCGGCGAAGCCGTGATCCGCTATCCGGACTTTGAGGAGATCAACCGGGAACTGCCGGAAACCGAAACCCAGTACAAGAATCCGCGGAATCTCTGCTCCGGTTCGGTCCTGCAGTTAAGCAGCGCCGTCACGGCGTCGCGCCGCGTCCGCTTCTACGCCTTCGGGCTGGTGGAAGCGGAAGGGAAAAGCTTCCGGCTGCACAGCGAAGAGCTCGGTTGGTTAAAAGAACTGGGCTTTGAATCCGTGGACTTCCGCTTTGTTTCAGCCGGCGACCTGCCGCAGGCCGTGGAAGCCTTCAAGCAGGAGATCCCCCTCTATCCGATTCCGTCGGACGGCCTGGTCCTTCTGATGGACGATATCGCCTACGGGAAGAGTCTCGGCACGACCGCGAAATATCCGCGGGATTCCATTGCCTTCAAATGGGCGGACGAGCTGGCGATGACCCGCCTCCTGGATATCGAATGGAGCGCGTCCCGCACGGGGCTCATCAACCCGGTCGCGATCTTCGAACCGGTGGAACTGGAGGGGACTGCGGTATCCCGCGCCAGCGTGCACAACGTGACGATCCTGGAAGGCCTTGAACTGGGAATCGGCGACGAGATCAGTGTATATAAAGCCAATATGATCATCCCGCAGATCGCGGAGAATTTCACGCGTTCCGGGACCTGCCGCGCCCCCGGGGCCTGCCCGGTCTGCGGTTCGCCCACGCATATCAATGACACCGGGGAAGTAAAGACACTGTACTGTCTGAACCCGGACTGTCCCGCCAAGCAGATCAAGGGCTTCGAGCTCTTTGTCAGCCGGCAGGCGATGAATATCGACGGCCTCTCGGAAGCCACGCTGGAAAAGCTCATCGATATCGGAGCCGTAAAGGAACCGGCGGATCTGTTCCGCCTGGAAGAGCATAAGGAAAAGATCGTAAGCCTCGAAGGCTTCGGGGAAAAGAGCTTCCGGAATCTGCTGGACGCAGCGAAGACCGCTTCGTCTACCACGCTGCCCAGGCTGATCGTCGCGCTCGGGATCGGCAACGTCGGACCGGCGACGGCCCGGCTCTTATGCCGGGCATTCGATGAGGATCTGGAGAAGCTGAAAGAAGCTTCCGCCGAAGAGCTCTGCGCGGTGGAGGGCATCGGCCCCGTGACCGCGGAGAGTATCCGCGCCTTCTTTGCCGATGCGAAAGAAACAGAGAAGCTCTCACACCTGCTGCCGTATCTTTCTTTCCCGCAGCCGGAGAAAAGCAATACAGAACAGACACTTTCAGGCCTTAGCTTTGTGGTGACCGGGTCACTGGAGCACTTCGGGAACCGGGACGCTCTAAAAGCGGCGATCGAAGCGCGGGGCGGGAAGGTAAGCGGCTCGGTCAGCAGCAAAACGACCTGCCTGATCAACAACGACGC
This sequence comes from Lachnospiraceae bacterium, assembly GCA_017394885.1. Lineage (GTDB taxonomy): Bacteria > Bacillota > Clostridia > Lachnospirales > Lachnospiraceae > UBA6987. The sequence goes on from JAFPWO010000019.1 coordinate 50,237, forward strand.
CGCCTCGTCTTCCTCCAAGAACCAAAGCGCCAAAAAGCTCGGCGTCCCGATTCTGACGGAAGAAGAATTTATGGAAAAATATCAGATGGAAGGAGAGCGGTAAATGCGATACGAAGGACAAATCTACCGGCCGCCCAGTGAGGCGTACAGTTATATCCTGCAGGTCACCGTCGGCTGCAGCCACAACCGCTGCACCTTCTGCAATATGTATCTGGAGAAGAAATTCCGCATCCGCCCGCTGGAGGAGATCCTGACGGATCTGAAGATGGCGCGGAAAGCCTACCGCTACGTGGGCCGGATCTTCCTGGCCGACGGAGACGCGCTGATCGTCCCGACGGAAACGCTGCTTTCGATCCTTTCACATATCGCCCGGCTGTTTCCGGAGTGTGAACGGGTCACCAGCTACGCCTCTGCGAAGGACCTGCTGCGGAAAACGCCGGAGGAGCTGAAAATGCTGCGGGAAGCCGGGCTGGAGATGATCTATCTGGGGCTCGAATCCGGCAGCGAACAGGTGCTGAAAGCGATCGACAAGGGCGTAACGGTCGAGGAGACCGTAGAAGGCTGCCTCAAGGCGAAAGAAGCCGGGATCCGGCTGTCCATCACGCAGATCACGGGGCTGGCCGGGCAGGACGGCATGGAGCCGCATGCGGTCGCCTCCGCGAAAGCCCTCTCACGGATCAAACCGGAGTACATCGGCCTCATGACGCTGACGCTGCGCCGCGGGACCAAAATGACGGCGGACTGGGAAGCCGGGCGCTTTAAGCGCCTCACGCCGAAGCAGCTCGTGGAAGAGATGCGCATCCTGGTCTCGCATCTGGACAGCGAGGGGAGCGTCCTTCGGTCCAATCACATCTCGAATTACGTACAGCTGCGCGGGACCATGAACCGCGACAAAGAAGCCATGCTGGCCAGCCTGGACAAGGCACTCAAAAGCGGAGATCTGGAAAACGAGTATATCGAATATCTGGAGAATCTCTGAGTGTCATTCTGCGCGAAGCCGCCCTGGCGGCGGAGTCGAAGAATCCCACGGATTAATAAAAAAAAGAGGGGATCCTTCGGCTCGCTTCGCTCGCTCAGGATGACAAAAAGGCAATATTCTGCTTGCATCCCGGTTCGTTTCCGTGTATTATAGATAAGAAGTGCAAAAATCTTTTTTTGGACGTATATTCAAGGAGGTTTGAAAGTATATGAAGGTTTATGAAACAAAGGACATCCGGAACGTAGCCGTCTTGGGCCACGGCAGCGCCGGTAAGACCACGGTGGTAGAATCTGCCGCGTACGTTACCGGTGTTATCTCCCGCATGGGCAAGGTCACGGACGGGACCACCATCAGCGACTTTGACAAGGAAGAGCAGAAGCGCACCTTCTCCATCAGCACCTCGGTCGTCCCGATCGAGTATGAAGGCAAGAAGATCAACCTGCTGGATACCCCCGGCTATTTCGACTTCGTCGGCGAAGCGGAAGAAGCGGTCAGCGCGGCCGATGCGGCGGTCATCGTCGTGAACGGCAAGGCCGGCGTACAGGTCGGCGTGCAGAAAGCCTGGGATCTGTGTGAACAGAACAACCTGCCCCGCCTGTTCTTTGTTACGAATATGGACGATGCGAACGCCAACTATGCCCGCGTCTGCGCAGACCTTAAGGAAGCGTTCGGGACCCGCGTGGTGCCGTTCCAGGTGCCGATCCGCGACGGCGAAAAGTTCGCCGGCTTCGTGAACGTGCCGAAGATGCAGGCGCGCCGTTTTGCCGACAACAAGGGTGCTTTCACCGACTGCGACATCCCGGCCGATGTGAAGGATCTGCTGGACGAGACGCACGCGCAGCTCATGGAAGCCGTTGCCGAGACCGATGAAGAGCTCATGGAGCGCTACTTCATGGAAGACGAGTTCACCCCCGAAGAGATCGCGGAAGCCTTAAACAAGGCCGTCAGCGCCGGCGACGTGGTTCCCGTCCTCATGGGCTCCGGCTTAAACAGCTACGGCGTCAGCATCCTGCTGCACGATATCGACAAGTACTTCCCGAGCCCCGCGGCCTGCAAGATCTCCGGCGTCAATCAGAAGACGGACGAGACCTTTGAAGCGGATTACGATGAGTCCAAGGCGCCGACCGCCAAGGTCTTCAAGACCCTGATCGACCCGTTCATCGGCAAGTATTCCTTCATCAAGGTCTGCTCCGGCGTCTTAAAGGGCGACAGCGTTCTGTACAACGTGAACAAAGAGACCGAAGAAAAAGTGGCCCGCCTGTACCTGCTGCGCGGCAAGGAAGCGATCGAAGTTCCCGAGCTGCACGCCGGCGATATCGGCGCCATCGCAAAGATGCTTTCGGCCGGCACGGGCGACAGCTTAGCCTCCAAGGCGGAACCCATTGCCTATCCGAAGCCTGAGATCTCCGTTCCTTACACCTATCAGGCCTACCGCGGCGTAAACAAGGGTGATGAAGACAAGATCGCGACCTCGCTTACCAAGCTGATGGAAGAGGATCTGACCTTAAAGACCGTCAACGACAAGGAAAACCGCCAGCTGCTCATCTACGGCATCGGCGATCAGCAGCTCGAAGTCGTCATGAGCAAGCTCGAAGCTCGCTACAAGGTCAAGGCCGAGCTGTATAAGCCGAAGGTAGCCTACCGCGAGACCATCCGCGGCAGCGTCCATGTACAGGGCAAGCACAAGAAGCAGTCCGGCGGACACGGCCAGTACGGCGACGTCGTCATGGACTTTGAGCCGAGCGGCGATCTGGATACCCCGTACATCTTCGAAGAAAAGATCGTCGGCGGCGTAGTTCCGAAGAACTACTTCCCGGCCGTCGAAAAAGGTCTGCAGGAAATGGTCGTCAAGGGCCCGCTGGCCGGATATCCGATCGTCGGCCTCAAGGCTTCGCTGGTATTCGGTTCCTACCACCCGGTAGACTCCTCCGAAATGGCATTCAAGCTGGCGACTCATCTGGCCGTCAAGAACTGCTTCGCGGACAAGAACTCCCGCCCGTGCCTTCTGGAGCCGATCGCTACCGTGAAGGTCAAGGTCCCGGATAAGTTCACCGGCGACGTCATGGGCGACATGAACAAGCGCCGCGGCCGCGTTCTGGGCATGACCCCGGATCACAAGGGCAACCAGATCATCGAAGCGGACTGCCCGATGTCCGAGCTCTACGGCTACAACACCGACCTGCGCTCCATGACCGGCGGTATCGGCAGCTTTACCTACGAGTTTGCCCGTTATGAGCAGGCCCCGCAGGAGATTCAGGACAAGGAAGTCGCCGCCCGCGCAGCCGAACAGGACGAAGAGTAATCATACGAAAGACGGAACCTCTTTCCCGGGGTTTCGTCTTTTCCTTATAAGCAGGGTCCCCGCATAATTTTATTATATGGTCGGGCCGGCTTGACAGTTCATGGTCCTGTGTTATAGTTAAATAAACAGATCGTTATAGAATCACGTGATTTTAAATGGAGGAAGCAAAATGAAGTGTCTCATTATTGATGAAGTTGCACCGTTGATCGCCGTAGAACTCGGCCAGTACATGGATGTGGATACGAAGATCCGTCCGACCAAGGCTGAACTGATCGATCTGATCGCACCGTATGAAGTGCTGATCATGCGTGTGGATCCCGCCATCGACGCGGAAGTTCTGGAAGCCGCAAAGAACCTGAAGTTCATCGGCGTCTGCTCCGTCGGTCTGAACCACATCGATATGAATGCCGCGAAGGAAAAGGGCATCATCGTACAGAACGCGCCCGGCCTGAACGGAAACGCGGTCGCCGAGCTGACCCTCTGCAAGATGCTGGAGCTGGCCCGCAATACTATCACCGCAAACAACGACGTCAAGATCAAGCATGAATGGGATAAGTACAAATTCATGGGTACGGAACTGAAGGGCAAGACCGTCGGCATCCTGGGCTTTGGCCGTATCGGTCAGCGCGTCGGGTTCCTCTGCCGTGCGTTCGGCATGAAGGTCCTGGCTTACGATCCGTATCTGCCGATGGAGATCTTCGCCAAGGAAGAAGCGGAAGGCACCCAGACCGACCCGTTCTTCGTCCTGCACAATGCCGACTTCGTGACGATCCATGTCCCGCTGAACGATGAGACCCGCAACCTGGTCTGCAAGGAACAGATCGAGCAGATGCACCCCGGTGCTTTCGTTCTGAACATGAGCCGCGGCGGCATCGTCAATGAAGAAGACGCCTACGAAGCCTTAAAGAACGGCAAGCTCGGCGGCTACGCCACTGACGTTATGGTGGACGAGCTCTCCGAAGGCGCGGATTTCAACAGCCCGCTGTTCGAATGCGACAACTTCATCGTATCCCCGCACGCCGGCGCGCAGACCGTGGACGCGATGGAAGCGATCGGACATTTCATCGTCGGCAAGTGCAAGGAAGCCCTGCAGCTGGCATAAGGAAAAGGCAAGCGTTCAAAGACCTGACAGGACGGACAGACGGATCAGCCGCCTGTCCGTTCTTTCTGTTCATTTTTAATGTTTTATATCGGCCGCACTTGTGTTATGATAGGCATGACAGAACAGATAAACCGGGATAACTCATCGGGAGGCAGAGGATTATGGATGAATTCATGAAAAAAATCATTGATATGGGGGCGACTTCCGGCGGCAAGATCGTGCTTGCCATACTGGTACTGGTGATCGGCCTGCTTCTGATCCGGTGCATCACGAAGATGGTGAACCGCCGTCTGGAAAAGTCGAAGATGGATGCGACGGTAAAGAACGTCCTCGGCAAGATCGTCAAGATCCTGCTTTACCTGGTGCTCGCGGTGGGGCTGATCGAGATCCTCGGCGTTCCCATGACGAGTGTTGCCGCCCTCATCGCTTCCGGCGGCCTCGCGGTCGGCCTCGGCTTCCAGGGTGCACTGGCAAACCTGGCCGGCGGCTTCCTGATCCTGATCTTCAAACCCTTTAAGCTTGGCGATTATATCGAGGCAGCCGATGCGGAAGGGATCGTACGCGATATCAGTATCTTCTATACGAAGCTGCTGACACTGGACAACCGGACGGTCCTCATCCCCAACGGCGACCTGATGAACTCGAACGTCACGAATCTGACGGCGGAACCGGTCCGTCGGATCGATCTGGATTTCAAAATCACGAATGACATCGATCAGGACTTCGTAAAATCTGTGCTGCTGAGCGCTGCGGAAAAAAGCAGCGGCGTGCTGCGGGAGCCGGCGCCTTTCGCGAGGCTGACAGCCGTTGATGACGACACCTACATCTTCACGGTCCGGGGCTGGTGCGACGCCGCCAGCTACTGGGACGTGTATTTCGATCTGATCGAGACCTGCAGCAAAGCCCTGGCAGAGAACGGCATCGACGACCCGGAGGAACGCATCGCCGTCCGCCTCGTCAGCGAAGAGGGAGACGGAGAGGAATAAGAATCCGACGGTCCTGCACGCGTGGGATAATATCAGGATCAAAAGGAGCCGGAAACGGCTCTTTTTCTATGGACTTTCCCTCCGCTTTACTTGACAAAAGCCGGAAAAAGAGTGAAAATATACGGTACGCTATTATGCGCCTGAAAGGAATCCGACGATGAGCAACGCTTATAATCCGAATACGATCGAGAAGAAATGGCAGAAGATCTGGGAGCAGGAGAAGGCCTTTGCCGCCACGGACGACTACAGCAAGCCGAAATACTACGCGCTGGTCGAATTCCCCTATCCTTCGGGACAGGGACTGCATGTCGGCCATCCGCGTCCGTATACGGCACTGGATATCGTGGCCCGCAAGCGCCGCATGGAAGGCTACAATGTGCTTTTCCCGATGGGCTGGGACGCCTTCGGCCTGCCGACGGAAAACTATGCCATCAAAAATAAGATCCATCCGCGTATCGTCACCGAGAACAATGTGCGGCATTTCAAGAGCCAGCTCCAGAATCTGGGTTACTCCTTTGACTGGGACCGGGAAGTCAACACGACCGATCCGAAGTATTATCACTGGACCCAGTGGATCTTCCTGAAGCTGTTCAAGGCCGGGCTGGCCTATAAAACGCAGATGCCGATCAACTGGTGCCCCTCCTGCAAGATCGGCCTGGCGAACGAAGAGGTCGTGGGCGGCTGCTGCGAGCGCTGCGGCGCCGAAGTCGTGCGGCGCATGCGGACCCAGTGGATGCTGAAGATCACCGACTACGCCGACAAACTGCTGGAAGGCCTGAACGAAGTTGATTATATCGAACGCGTGAAGACCCAGCAGCGCAACTGGATCGGCCGTTCCACCGGCGCGGAAGTGGATTTTGCGATCGCCGGAACGGAAGATAAGCTGCGTGTCTATACGACCCGTCCGGATACGCTCTTCGGCGCGACCTATATGGTCGTATCGCCCGAGCATCCGTTTATCGACAAGTATGCGGAGCGCATCACGAACCTTGCGGACGTGCTGGAATACCGGGATCAGGCCGCGAAGAAGTCCGACTTTGAGCGGGCCGAGATGGCCAAGGAAAAGACCGGCGTCGAGCTTAAGGGCCTTCGTGCCGTCAATCCGCTGACCGGCTGTGAGATCCCGGTCTGGACCTCGGATTACGTCCTCATGAGCTATGGCACCGGCGCGATCATGGCCGTGCCCGCGCATGATGAACGCGACTGGGAGTTCGCGAAGAAGTTCGGCCTGCCGATCGTGGAAGTCGTGGCCGGCGGCAATGTTGAGGAAGCTGCGTTTACCGACGTGGAAAGCGGGATCATGGTCAATTCCGGCTTCATGAACGGCATGGAAGTCGCGGAAGCCAAGAAGGCCGTGACCGCGTATCTGGAAGAAAAAGGCCTCGGAACGCCGAAAGTCAATTTCAAGCTCCGCGACTGGGTCTTCTCCCGCCAGCGGTACTGGGGCGAGCCGATCCCGATCGTGGAATGCGAAAAGTGCGGTTATGTGCCCCTTCCCGAGGACGAGCTGCCCCTGCTGCTTCCCGAGGTGGAAAGCTATGAGCCGACCGACAGCGGCGAATCGCCGCTCGCGGCCATGACGGACTGGGTGAATACGACCTGCCCGTGCTGCGGCGGCCCCGCGAAGCGTGAGACCGATACCATGCCGCAGTGGGCCGGTTCCTCCTGGTACTTCCTGCGCTATACCGATCCGAAGAACGACAAGGCGCTGGCTTCTCCCGAAGCCCTGAAATACTGGCTTCCGGTCGACTGGTACAACGGCGGCATGGAGCATACCACGCTGCACCTTCTGTATTCCCGCTTCTGGCACCGCTTCCTCTATGACGAGGGCGTCGTACCGACGAAGGAGCCCTATCAGAAGCGGACCAGCCACGGCATGATCCTCGGCGAAAACGGCGAGAAGATGTCCAAATCCCGCGGGAACGTGGTCAATCCGGACGATATCGTAAATGAATTCGGCGCGGATACGCTGCGGACCTATGAGATGTTTATCGGCGCCTTCGATATGGCGGCCAGCTGGTCCACCGACGGCGTGCGCGGCTGCCGCAAATTCCTGGAGCGCGTGTGGAAGCTGCAGGATATGGTGTCAGAGGAAGAAGGCTTTACCAAAGCCCTGGAGACCCGGATGCATCAGACCATCAAGAAGGTCTCGCAGGACTACGAGAGCCTCAAATTCAACACGGCGATCGCGGCACTGATGTCGCTGCTGAATGAGTTCTACAAGGCGGGATCCGTCAGCCGCGGCGAGCTGAAGACCTTCCTGCTGCTGCTCAATCCGGCGGCGCCGCATATTACGGAAGAAATGTGGGAGCTGCTCGGTTTCGGCGGCCGCTGCTATCTGCAGGCCTGGCCGAAGTATGAGGAAGCCAAAACCGTGGAGGATACCGTGGAACTGGCCCTGCAGATCAACGGCAGGATGCGCGGGACCGTGACCGTGCCCCGCAGCGCTTCGAAGGAAGAAGTGCTGGCGGCCGGCAAAGCACAGCTGGGCGAACGCCTGGCCGGCGTGACCATCGTCAAGGAAATCTACGTCCCCGGACGTATCGTCAATATCGTTGTAAAGTAAGAAGGTGAGCTTATGACAAAAGTTACTATCGTATCCGGCTTCCTGGGCGCCGGCAAAACGACGCTTATCCGCAAGCTGCTGGAAGAGGTTTTCCCGGGTGAGAAGATCGTCCTGATCGAGAATGAATACGGTGAGATCGGGATCGACGGCGGGTTCTTAAAAGACGCCGGCGTGATCATCAATGAGATGAACTCCGGCTGTATCTGCTGTACGCTGGTGGGCGATTTTACCGAAGCGCTGCAGCAGGTGATCCGGGATTATCAGCCGGACCGCATCATTATCGAGCCGAGCGGCGTGGGCAAGCTCAGCGATATTGTCCAGGCGGTGGAAAAGGTAAAAGCCGTCGCCGAGCTGGAGATCACGGAGAAAATTACCGTGGTCGACGCGAAGAAGGCGAAGCTGTATCTGAAGAATTTCGGTGAATTCTTTAAAAACCAGGTACACTACGCGTCCACCGTCGTCTTAAGCCGCACCCAGTCTGTGACGGATGAGAAGCTTGAAGAAGTGGTGAAGCTCCTTCGGGCAGAAAACGCGGACGCGCCGCTGATTACAACGCCCTGGGACAATTTGTCCGCCGACGCCATCCGCCATGCCTTTGAAGGAAGCGACGTGGAAAGCTTCCTGCTTCTGCCTGAGGATGCAGAAGAGGAAGAAGAGGAATGCGGCGATCCCGATTGCGAATGCCATCATCATCACCA
>JAFPWO010000020.1 GCA_017394885.1 Lachnospiraceae bacterium
AGGTCTGGTCGTCGGTACCGCCATCGGCAAGATCACCGAAGTCTACACCTCCGCTGACTACAAGAGTGTCAAGAAGATCGCAGAGCAGTCCCAGACGGGTGCTGCCACCACGATCATCTCCGGTCTGGGCGTCGGCATGATGTCCACCGTATGGCCCATCCTGATCATCGCAGTTGGTATCCTCGTTTCCTATAAGTTCGCAGGCCTGTACGGCATCGCGATCTCCGCAGTCGGTATGCTGTCCACCGCAGGCATGACCATCGCAGTCGACGCTTACGGTCCCGTATCCGACAATGCAGGCGGTATCGCCGAAATGTCCGAACTGCCCGAACACGTTCGTGAGATCACCGATACTCTGGACTCCGTAGGCAACACCACTGCCGCCATCGGCAAGGGCTTCGCCATCGGTTCCGCTGCCCTGACTGCTCTGGCCCTGTTCGCTTCCTACTCCGAAGTTGTTCAGCTGGCAGGCATCAACCTCCTCAGCCCCATGGTCATCGCAGGCATCTTCATCGGCGGCATGCTGCCGTTCATGTTCTCCGCCTACACCATGAACTCCGTTGGTAAGGCTGCGAACCAGATGATCGAAGAAGTCCGCAGACAGTTCCGCGAAGACGCAGGCATTATGGCTGGTACTTCCAAGCCCGACTATGCCCGCTGCGTAGATATCTCCACCGGTGCTGCCCTGCACGAGATGATCGTTCCCGCAGTCATGGCTGTTATCGCTCCGCTGCTCGTCGGTTTCGTTATGGGAACCGAGGCTCTGGGCGGCATGCTGGCCGGAGCCCTGGTTACGGGCGTTCTGCTCGCCATCATGATGTCCAACGCAGGCGGCGCCTGGGATAACGCCAAGAAGTACGTCGAAAGCGGCGTATACGGCGGCAAGGGCTCCGACGCGCACCGCGCGGCTGTCGTCGGCGATACCGTGGGCGATCCCTTCAAGGATACCTCCGGTCCTTCCATCAACATCCTGATCAAGCTGATGACCGTCGTTTCCCTGGTATTTGCCCCGCTGTTCTTAAAGGTCGGCGGACTTCTGTAGGAGGTTTGATATGAGTAATTACAGTGATATTCTGAAGTATCCGGATGCGTTTCAGATCATTGTCGACAAGGCGAAGTCTTTCTATACGCCCCGCCGCGTGGCGGTTGCCAGAGCGGCCAATGAGAACATCCTGCAGGGCGTGTTCGCGGCACAGGACGCCGGCTTTGCCAAGCCCGTTCTGATCGGGAACGAGAAGAAGATCAAGGAGATGCTGGAGAAGCTGGAACTGGCGGATAAGCCTTACGAGCTGCAGCCGGTATCGAACGACACGAACTCCGTGCAGTACGCGATCGAGATGATCGAGGCGGGCGGCGCGGACGTGCTGATGCGCGGCAATACCCAGACCCGTGACTTCCTGCTCCCGGTGCTGAACAAGGCCAACCATCTGATCCAGGAAGACCGGCTGATCACCCACGTCGTGGTCATGCAGGTCCCGGGATATGACCGTCTGCTGGCGGTCTCGGATTGCACGCTCCTGGTCGAGCCTTCGATCGAGCAGAGAGAAGAAGTCATCCGCAACATGGTGGCGGCGCTGAACTGCTTCGGTGTGGAAAATCCGAATCTGGCGCTGCTGGCACTGGTGGAAAAGCCCAGCTTCCATATGAAGGATACGGTGGAAGCGCAGACCATCGTGCTGAATCATAAGGAGGAGCCGCTGGCCAAGTGCAACCTGGTCGGCCCGATCACCTATGACCTGATCCTCAGCAAGGAAGCGGCCCGCTTAAAGAACTTTGAGTGCGACTACTGCGGTGAGTTTGACGGGATCGTGGTGCCGAACCTGCTGGCCGGCAACCTGATCTGCAAGTTCATCCACACGCATTTCCAGTCCGCCGGCTGCGGGATCCTGGTCGGGGCGAAGATCCCGGTCGCGATCTCCGGGCGGAGCGATTCCGCGCAGCAGGCGTTCCTGTCGCTGGCCGGATCCATCGCCATGTTTGTAAAATAAAACAGCCCGCAGCAGCGCTCCGCTTTGCTGCAGGGAACAGGGGGCCGGTCAGGCCCCCTGTTTTTGCGCAAAAAGGAGCCGGAAGAAATCTTTCTTTCCGGCTCCCTTGTCTTTCCCCTGTCTCCCGGTTTATGTGTTCACCGTGTTCAGCAGGCTTTCGCAGACTTTTTCTTCCACGCTTTTCGGCACGTCCAGGCCGGTCCACAGTTCAAATGCCGCGACGGCGGTCCCCAGCAGCATCCTAAGGCCGTTCGAGCAGGGAACGCCGGCGGCTTTCGCCTGCCGCAGGAATTTCGTCTCGTTCGGGATATAGATCACGTCATAGGCAAAATCGACTTTTTCGAAGAAGGAAGGATCCTGCACCGGCGTGACCTGCGCGTTCGGGCCGAAGCCGCCGCTGGAGCACTGGATGACCAAATACCGGTCCGGAAGAGAAGGGACCTCTTCGAGGGAACAGGCTTCCACGTGGCAGGCGGGATTGGCTTTTTTTACATCCTGCGCCAAAGCACGGGCCTTTTCCACGGTCCGGTTGGCAATGATGATCCGGGCAGGCGCTTTCTCCGCCGTCCAGAAGGCCGCGCCGCGCGCCGCACCGCCGGCGCCGAAGATCAGTACGTTTCTCCCGGCAGGAGAGATCCCGTTCGCGGTCAGATCCTTTTCCAGCCCGATGATATCCGTATTATATCCCTTGAAGCCGCCCTCCGTGCGCACCAGGGTGTTGAGCGCGCCGATTTTGGCCGCCATCGGATCGACCTCGGCCAGATAGGGGATCACCAGACTCTTTAAGGGAAGGGTCGCGTTCAGCCCCAGGACGTTCATGTTGTAAGCCCCGCGCAGCACCTGTTCCACGGCGGCCGGCGAATGGTCGGCGACGCGGAAACACGCATAGAGCAGGTCATAGCCGCACAGCTCGGCCAGCATGTTCTGGATAAACGGCGAGCGGGATTCCGATACCGGATCGCCCAGCAGGCCGCAGACTCTTGTCCTTCCTGTAATCTCCATCTTCTTCTCCTGTCATGCTTCCCGGGCAGCCCCGGGAAGTTTTTTACAGCGCGTCAAATATCGCGTCCTTCAGATCGTCGAAGCTCTCAAAGGCGCGAAGGTCCGGATTGGCTGAGCGGATGGACTCCGGGCTGCGGAACAGGAAGCCCGCTTTCGAGGCCCGGATCATTTCCAGATCGTTGAAGCTGTCGCCGGCGGCAATGGTCTCATATCCCATCTGCTGGAAAGCCCGGACGGAATTCAGCTTCGAGTGCGGCAGGCGCATCCGATAATTCAGGATCTCCCCGTTTTCGGCCACTTCCAGCGAATTGCACAGAAGAAGCGGATAGCCGAGCTTCTTCATCAGCGGCGCGGCAAATTCTTCGAAGGTATCACTTAAAATGACGGTCGGGACGCGGCTGCGCAGCGCGTCCAGAAACGCTTTCGCGCCGGGCAGGGGATCGACGCCCGCGATCACTTCCTGAATTTCCTTCAGTCCCAGGCCATGCTCCTTTAAAAAGCCGAGGCGCCATTTCATCAGCTTATCGTAATCCGGCTCGTCCCGCGTGGTGCGCCGAAGCGCGGGCAGGCCGCTGGCCTCGGCAAAAGCGATCCAGATCTCCGGCGTGAGAACGCCTTCCATGTCCAGACAGACAAGATTCATAAGTCGGCCTCCTTCTCAGTCGTTTCCTTCTGTAAGGGAAACGACGTATTCATACAGATTTTCCCTGCCGACCACGTCGGAAAAGCGGACCGGCGCGGTCTTTAAGGACGCCAGCGGTTTCGGGACCGGCGTTCCGGTAAAGCTGCTCAGCTGGCCCATTAAATCGAACGGATCGTCCGCGGCTTTCTGGCCGAGGGCTTCCAGTACCGCGGCCGGGAACTTATACGGCGACGCCGTCGAAAGGATCACGCTGGGCCGTCCGGGATCCGGAAGGCTTTCCGCGACCGACCAGGCAACCGCGGTGTGCGGGTCCATCAGGTAACCGTGTTTTTCCCAGACCGCCCGGATCGCGCCGGCCGCGGCCGCATCGTCGGCAAAGCCGGCCGGGAACGTTTCCTGAAGGCGCCGGAGCAGGGCGGGCGGAACCGCAAAAGATCCATCTTTTTTCAGCGATTCCATCAGCGCTTTCACCTGCGCCGGATCCTCTCCGCCCAGAAGATACAGGAGCCGTTCCAGATTGCTGGAGATCAGGATATCCATGGAAGGCGAGGTCGTCTTATAGAACGGCCGGTTCCGGTCATAGACCCCGGTCCGGAAGAAATCCGTTAAAACATGGTTGGCGTTGGAGGCGCAGATCAGCTTTTCAACGGGGAGGCCGATCCTTTTGGCAAAATAACCGGCCAGAATGTCTCCGAAATTCCCGGTCGGGACCGTAAAATCGACGGGGTCGCCCGCGGCGATCTCCCCGCTCATCACCAGGTCCGAATACGCCTTGAAATAGTAGACGATCTGCGGCACGAGCCGTCCGATATTGATGGAATTCGCGCTGGATAAAACGGTCCCGGAGCCATCGGGCAGGCCCTTCGCGAAGATCTCCTTAACGGCGCTCTGTGCGTCGTCAAAATTACCCTTTACGGCAGCCACGCAGACATTTTTCCCGGCCTGAGAGGTCATCTGTTTTTCCTGGACGGGGCTTACGCCGCCCGCCGGATAAAAGACCGTGATGCGGATGCCGGGCACATCCTTAAAGCCTTCCATGGCGGCCTTTCCGGTATCGCCGCTGGTAGCGGTCAGGATCATGATCTCTTTGGCCGCGCCTTCCTGCCGCATGGCGGCGGTCATCAGGACCGGCAGCGCGCTTAAGGCTACGTCTTTAAATGCGCAGGTCGGGCCGTGGAAGAGCTCCAGCACATAACGCTTTCCCACTTTTTTTAGCGGCGTGATGTCCGCGCAGTCAAACTTGTTTCTGTAGGCACGGGAGACCAGAGCCGGGATCCCGTCAAAATCATCCAGAAAAAGCGTAAAGATCCGGGCGGCCATCTCTTCAAAGGGAAGGCCGATCAGGGAGAGGCTGTCAAATCCTTCCGGAAAGACGCAGGGCACGTACAGCCCGCCGTCCGGCGCCAGACCGTTTAGTATCGCCTGCGTGGATCGGACGCTTTCGCGCCCCCGAGTGCTGGTATACTGCATAAAAAACTCCTTGGATAAATATATTCACAATAATCAGTAAAAAACAAAGCGTTAAGCGCTTGAATCAACTTAACATGAATGATATATTAGTCAATATTCTTTTTCAAGTATTTCCGGAGGGTTTTATGAAAATAGCGATACTCGGATTCGGGACCATCGGCGGCGGCGTGGAGATCATTTTGCGTAAGGAGCCCGGGATCACGATCAAAAGGATCTTCTCCCGGCATGTTCCGGCTGCGTTTTCTGCCTATGACTCGGGTCTGGAAGAGATCCTGCAGGATGAGGAGATCGATACGGCAGTGGAAACCCTGGGGGGGATCGAACCCGCCTACTCGTATATCTGCGAAGTTCTGCGGGCCGGGAAAAATGTGGTAACGGCCAACAAGGCGGTGGTCGCGGCCCACTACCGGGAACTGGCGGCGCTGGCAGAGGAAAAGAACGTTTCTTTCCGCTTTACGGCCGCGGTCGGCGGCGGGATCCCCTGGCTGCCGAATCTGGAGCGACTAAAGCGCGCGGATACGGTCGACAGCGTGGGCGGGATCATGAACGCTACCTGCAACCTGATCCTTTCCCGCATGATCCGGAACGGCCAGCGCTTTGACGAAGTGCTGGAGGCGGCGCAGGAGGAAGGCTATGCCGAGCGGGATCCGTCGGCGGATATCGATGGCCTGGACGCCCGCAGGAAGCTCGTGATCTCCGCCAATACCGCCTTCGACTGCGTGCTGCCGGAAGAAGCGGTCCCGGTCTTCGGGATCCGCCATATCCGGCCGGAGGACCTCGCCGCAGCCGCAGCGGAGGGAAAGACCGTGCGCCTGATCAACCGGGCCTTCCGGGAAGAGGACGGCCGGATCCGTATTCTGACCGCGCCGGCCTTTATTCCGTGCGCCGAACCGGAAGCAGACGTCTGGGAGACCGGCAACCGGATCTGCTGCCATACCCGGCTGGGCGGGACCTACAGCTTCGGCGGGCAGGGCGCCGGCCGCTTCCCCACGGCCCTGAGCGTGGTGCAGGATCTTCATGATATTTCGCAAAAAAAAGCCGTGTTCTATCAGCAGGGCTTCGCGCCGGCTGAGCCGGACAACCATGACTGGGCCACGCGCTGGTACATCCGGGATGCTTTCGGGAGCCGGATCACGGACTGGGCCGATACGGCGCTGATCACGCAGCAGCTTACGGAGCGCCTGCAGGCGAAAGAAGCGGTTTTCGCTGCGGTCGCGGAGGAGAAAAAGCTATGAAAGTTGCAAAATTCGGGGGCTCGTCGCTGGCCGATGCCGGGCAGTACAAAAGAGTCAGAAAGATTATAGAGAGGGATCCGGCCCGGAAGGTAATCGTGGTCTCCGCGCCGGGAAAGCGTTTTGCGGACGACCATAAAATCACGGATCTGCTGTATCTGTGCAGTGCGCATCTGCAGTACGGGGTGCCCTGCGATCCCGTGTTTGAGATGGTCATGGAGCGATATCTGTCGATCCGGGACGATCTGCAGCTGCCCCTCGATCTGGAGGCGGAATTTGCCGCGCTGCGAAAGAAGATGGACGAGGGGATCTCCCAGGATGAGCTGGTCTCAAGAGGAGAGTATTTCTCCGCCCGCCTGATGGCCGCGTTCCTGGGCTATGAATTTCTGGACGCGGCGCTGTGGCTGCGCTTTTCGCTGGACGGAACGGTGGATACGGATGCTTCCTATGAGCAGCTTTCACGCCTGGCGGCGGACCGCTGCGTGGTGATCCCGGGGTTTTACGGCGTGATGCCGGACGGCCGGATCCACCTGATGCAGCGGGGCGGCTCGGATATCACCGGGGCGCTGGCGGCAGCCGCCCTGGACGCGGATATTTATGAGAACTGGACCGATGTATCCGGGATCCTCATGGCGGATCCGCGTATCGTAAAGGAAGCGCGCAGCATCTCGCATGTCACCTATTCGGAACTGCGGGAGCTTTCGTATATCGGAGCCCAGGTCCTGCATGAATCCTCTGTTTTCCCGGTGCGGGAGAAGAATATCCCGTTGAATATCCGGAACACGAACGCGCCGGAGGAGCCCGGGACCGTGATCCGGGAGAGCTTTGAGGGAGAAGAGGAGCAGGAAGGCAAACGGATCACCGGGATTGCCGGAAGGACCGGCTTCAGCGTGATCACCGTGACGAAGAACGGGATGTCGAGTACGGTCGGGACTTACCGCCAGATCCTGGGATATTTTGCCAAGTACGGGATCACCGTGGCGTATACCGCCGGCGGCATCGACTGTTATTCCTGTGTGGTGGATGAAAAGAAGCTGGAACCGGTCAAGTACGCGATCCTGGCAGAGCTCCAGCAGGAAATGAAGCCGGATACGATCCACGTCTCGGAGCATCTGGCGATCGTGGCGGTCGTCGGGCGGCGGATGGCCTTCCGCTCCGGCTCCTCGGCCCGGGTCTTTCAGGCGCTGGCGGAGAAGAACATCAATATCCGCATGATCTCGCAGGGACCGGAGGAACTGAATATCATCATCGGCGTGGAAGAGAAGGACTATAAAGAAGCCGTCCGCGCCGTGTATCAGAGCTGTCAGTGAAGAAGGAGGGAAAGAAGATGAAAAAAGTCGCGGTGTTGGGAGCGACCGGCGCAGTCGGAAGAGAGATGATCCGTATTCTGGAGGAACGCGCCTTTCCTCTGTCCGAACTGAAACTGCTGGCCAGCGCCGGGAGCGTCGGAAAGACGATCCCGTTCCGGGGAGAAGAGATCCCGGTGGAAGAAGCAGGGCCGGAAGCCTTTGCCGGCTGCGATATCGTCCTCGGGGCGGCGCAGAATCCGGTCGCGAAACGCTTCGCGCCGGATATCGTGAAGGCCGGCGCCGTTTTTGTCGATAATTCCAGTGCGTTCCGCCTGGATGCGAACGTGCCGCTCATCGTTCCGGAGATCAATCCGGAGGATGTGAAATGGCATGAGGGGATCCTCTCCAATCCGAACTGTTCCACCATTATCACAGCAGTCGGTGTGAACGCGATCCACCGGCTCTCCCCGATCAAAAGTATGGTGGTTTCCACGTATCAGGCCGCTTCCGGCGCGGGCCAGGGCGGGCTGATCGAGCTGGAAGAACAGATGAAGGCGCTGGCGGAAAACAAGCCGTTTGCGCCGCATGCGTTCCGCTATCAGCTGGCCTGCAACCTGATCCCGGAGATCGGATCGCCGGCCTTTGAAGACTATACCACGGAAGAGATGAAGATGCAGAATGAAGGCCGCAAGATCCTTCACGCGCCGGAACTGACCGTGACCTGTACCTGTGTGCGGGTGCCGGTCATGCGCAGCCACAGCATCTCCGCGACGATCCGTCTGGAAAGGCCCGTGACCGTGGAAGAGGCCAGGGCCGCGGTGGCGTCCGCGCCGGGCTGCCGCCTGGTGGACGATCTGGCGCAGCATCAGTATCCGATGCCGCTCGATACCTCCGACCAGGACCTGGTTTTCGTGGGGCGGATCCGGAAAGATCTGACCTGTGAAAACGGGCTTACGCTTTTTATCTGCGGAGACCAGATCCGCAAAGGCGCCGCGACCAATACGGTACAGATCGCGGAATTGCTGTAGGTTTCCGGAAATACCAAAGCGGCGGTGCACTGCACCGCCGTTTTTTCACGATCACCGACGGACCGTAAACACCGGATATGGAGAAGAAATAATCCGCATGAAATTAAAAAAGGTCCGGCGGTTGCACGCCGGACCCGGAAAGAGGTCGAAATTACTTGCTGTAGTCGTAGAAGCCCTTGCCGGACTTGCGGCCGAGCTTGCCGGCACGTACCATCTTCTTGAGCAGAAGAGCGGGACGATACTTGGGATCGCCGGTCTCGTTGAAGAGAACTTCCATGATAGCCAGGCAGACGTCCAGGCCGATGAAATCGCCGAGTTCCAGCGGGCCCATCGGGTGGTTGGCGCCGAGCTTCATCGCCTTGTCGATATCTTCGACGGAGGCAACACCGGTCTCTACCAGGCCGATCGCTTCGTTGATCTCAGGGATCAGGACACGGTTCACGACGAAGCCGGGCGCTTCCGCCACTTCGATCGGATCCTTGCCGATTTCCTTGCTCAGGTTGTAGATGAAATCAAAGGTCTCATCGGTGGTGTTCGCGCCGCGGATGACTTCGATCAGCTTCATGGACGGAACGGGATTGAAGAAATGCATGCCGATCACGGGGTGCTTCAGGCCAAGGCCCATCTCGGTGACGGACAGGGAAGAGGTATTGGTCGCGAAGATGGTGCTTTCCTTGCACATCGCGTCCAGCTCGTTTAAGAGCTCTCTCTTGGTGGCCATTTCTTCTTTCACACATTCGATAATCAGATCGGCGTCAGCGGCGGCTGCCTTTTCTTCGACCAGGATATTCGCCATGATGGCATCCTTGTCTTCCTGTGCCATGCGGCCCTTGTCGACTCTCTTCTGAAGGGACTTGGACAGGTTGTCTTTATGACGCTGTGCGGATGCTACGCTGGAAGCATACATCAGGGCGATGTGTCCTTTTGCTGCGAAAACCTGTGCGATGCCGCTGCCCATGGTGCCGGCGCCGAAAACTGCTACTTTCATAATGGATTTCCTCCTAAAAATGATTTATATTATAGGTCTTATAATATCTTATTTGTTCACGAACCCGGTAACTTTTCTCTTCTCCAGGAACGCGCCCATGCCTTCCTTCTGATCTTCCGTGGCGAAGCAGGAACCGAAGGCTTTTTCTTCGCAGACAACGGCCTGCGCGATCGGCAGGGAAGCGCCTTCATTCATGGCTTTCTTCGCAGCGCGGACCGCGATCGGAGCGTTGCCGGCAATCTTCGCCGCCAGCTTCTGCACGGCCGGTATCAGTTCTTCCGCCGGGAATACCGCGTTCACCAGCCCGATGCGGTACGCTTCCTCCGCCTTGATATTGCGTGCGCCTAAGACCATCTCTTTGGCACGGCCGGGGCCGACGATGCGGGCGAGCCTCTGGGTGCCGCCGAAGCCCGGGGTAATGCCGAGGCCCACTTCCGGCTGCCCGAAGAGGGCATTTTCGCTGCAGTAGCGGATATCGCAGGCCATGGCCAGCTCGCAGCCGCCGCCCAGGGCGAAGCCGTTCACCGCCGCAATGACCGGGATCGGGAAAGCTTCGAGCTTCAGGAAAACATCATTTCCCTTCTTGCCGAAGGCTTCGCCTTCTTCCTTGCTTAAGGTGCTCATTTCCGAAATATCCGCACCGGCCACAAAGGATTTTTCGCCTGCGCCGGTCACGATCAGGCAGCGTACGGTTTCCAGATCGACCTGATCCAGAATCTCATTTAATTCATCCAGAACCTGAGAACAAAGCGCGTTCAGGGCCTTCGGCCGATTAATGGTGATCGTGCCGATACTGCCGGTCGCTTCGTAAAGAACCATTTCCATTTACGATCCTCCTTGGGCAGAGAAGATGCCTCTGTTTTCTGCCCTTATTTTATGCTATCGGGGGCGGCGCTGTCAAGGTGAAAGTCAGGGGAAAACAAGGGGAATTGAATAGAATATTTCACGAAAGGCCGGAAACATCATAGAAAAAACGGAATAAGAAGGCGGCGTATAAATGGCGATAAATAGTAAAAAACCGTGCTTTATTTAAGTCAATAACAGCACGTTTCCAATTGACAATGAGGCGGTTGCTTGCTAATATAATATTGAATTTTTAGGTTTACCGGACAATCTATGATAAGCCGAAAGGAGAAGTCATTTTATGAACAAAGTATGCACCTTGTCGGAAGCTGTCGAAAAGTACGTACAGAACGGCGATACCATTTGCTTCGGCGGGTTCACCACCAACCGTAAGCCCTATGCAGTAGCCTATGAGATCCTGCGTCAGGGCAAGACCGATTTCACGGTTTGGGCAGGCCCTGCCGGCGGTGACTGGGACATGCTGATCGGAGAAGGCCGCGTGAAGGTCTATATCAACTGCTATACGGCAAACTCCGGTTACACGAACGTTTCCCGCCGTTTCCGTGCCGCCATTGAAAAAGGTGAGATGATCTATGAAGATTATTCTCAGGACGTTCTGATGCTGCAGCTGCATGCTGCCTCACTGGGTCTTCCGTTCCTCCCGGTCCGCCTGATGATGGGTTCCGGACTTTGCGAATATTGGGGCATCAGCGAAGAACTGCGCAAGACGCTTCCCAGCGTGGATGACCTGAAGCTGGCCTACGTCGACAACCCGTTCAACCCCGGCGAGAAGGTCGTGGCGGTTCCTGTTCCGAAGCTGGACTGCGCTGTCATCCATGTACAGCAGGCTTCCCCGGACGGCACCTGCATCCTGATGGGCGATGAATTCCACGACGTGGATATCGCGATTGCCGCGAAGCGCACCATCGTGACCTGCGAAGAGATCGTCAGCGATGAATACATCCGCCGCGATCCGGCTGCGACCAAGATCTTCGGCGAATGCGTCGACGCGGTCGTCCGTGCCCCGTACGGTGCATGGCCCAGCCAGTGCTATGCTTACTATGACAATGATGACAAGGCCTTAAAGGAATACGATAAGGCTTCCAATTATCTGGATGCGGCGGACGCCGTGGCCAAGCTGCAGAAAGCGGCGGCCAAGGCCCGCAAGGCAGCGGACGCCAAGCCCGGCGATGAAAAGCTGGAAGCGGCGGCGGCCAAGGCCGAGCAGGCGGCAAAAGATGCCGAAGACGGCACCAATGTTCCCGAGACCTTCAAGGATTATCTGGAAAAGTGGGTTTACAGCTGCAAGAATCAGGAAGATCTGCTGAACAAGATCGGCGGCAACCGCCTGATGAACCTGAAAGTAGAGCCGCATCTCGGCTATTCCACCAGACACTAAAGGCAGGAGGCAGGAAACCATGTTTGATTACAAAAAATACGGATATACGATGTCCGAAATGCAGGCGTTCGCCATTGCAAAGAACATCAAGGAAAATCAGATCGTTATCGTCGGCACCGGCCTGCCGCTGATCGGCGCTTCGCTGGCGAAGGCCGTCATCTGCCCGAGCTGCCACCCGATCGTGGAGAGCGGCCTGATGGACTGCTCCCCGGTGGAAGTGCCGCGTTCCGTCGGCGACCTCCGCTTTATGGCGCACTGCTCCGTGCAGTGGCCGAACATCCGCTTTGTGGGCTTCGAAGCCAACGAGTGGCTGCATGATTCCGACCGTCTGATCGCCTTCATCGGCGGCGCCCAGATCGACCCGTACGGCAACGTGAACTCCACCTGCATCTACGGCAAGGGCGATTACGTGAAGCCGCAGGTGCGCTTTACCGGTTCCGGCGGCGCGAACGGCATCGCGGGCTTCTGCAACACGGTCATCATGATCAAGCTCGACAAGACCAAATTCGTGAACAAAGTCGACTACATCACCTCCTGCGGCTGGATGGACGGCCCCGGCGGACGCGAGAAGGTCGGTCTGCCCGGCAACCGCGGCCCGCAGATGGTCGTTACCGACATGGGCATCATGAAGTTCGACGAAGAGACCAAGAGAATGTATCTGGCCTACTATTATCCTTACACGACGCCTGAAGAGATCAAGGCCGCGATCCCGGACTTCCCGCTGATCGTGGACGAGAGAGCCCAGCTGATGGAAGGCCCGACTCCGGACGTGATCAAGATCATCCGCGAGCAGATCGACCCCGGCCAGGCGTTCATCAAGGTGCCGAAGGCTTAATATAATTATTGGAGGAGATATACTATGGGATTTTATTCGATGCCCTGCTATTTTCAGACGATGCCCCAGGTCGGCAAACCTCTGAAAGCGCGCAACGAGGATAACGAGCAGGCTATTTTAGCCATCGAGAAAGAAGTGTATGAATCCATTGCTGCCTCGATCCAGGCCGGCAAGACGGACGAAGCCGTGAATAAAGGCGGCGAAATGACGGCGATGCAGCGTCTGGAGTACCTGATCGACCCCGGTACCTGGTGCCCGCTCAACAGCCTTTACAACCCGCAGCACAACTCCCACGGCTCCACCGCCGTGATTAAGGGCCTGGCCCGCATCAGCGGCCGCTGGTGCGTATGCGTCGCTTCCGATAACAAGAAGCTGGCCGGCGCCTGGATCCCCGGACAGGCCGATAACCTGCTCCGCGCTTCCGATACCGCCAAGTGCCTGCATATTCCGCTGGTCTACGTGCTGAACTGCTCCGGCGTCAAGCTGGATGAACAGGAAAAGGTATATCCGAACCGCCGCGGCGGCGGCACGCCTTTCTACCGCAACTCCGAGCTGGAACAGCTGGGCGTTCCGGTCGTGGTCGGTATCTTCGGGACCAACCCGGCCGGCGGCGGCTACCACTCCATCAGCCCGACCATCCTGATCGCGCACCAGAAGGCCAATATGGCCGTCGGCGGCGCCGGCATCGTGGGCGGCATGAACCCGAAGGGCTATGTGGATGAAGAAGCGGCCATGGCGCTGATCGAAGCCGGCAAGACGCTGGTGGCGACCCCGCCCGGATCCGTCCCGATCCACTACGGCGAGACCGGTTTCTTCCGCGAAGTCTATCAGGACGACTACGGCGTACTGGAAGGCATCAAGAAGTATATGTCCTACATTCCGGCCTACAATCCCGAGTTCTTCCGCGTGGATGATCCGGCTCTGCCCGCGCTCAACCCGAACGATCTGTACAGCCTGATCCCGATGGACAAGAGACGTACCTACGATATCTACGATGTGATCGGCCGTCTCTTCGACAAGAGCCAGTTCCTGGAATACAAGAAGGGGTACGGCCCGGAGATCGTGGCCGGCCTGGCGAAGGTGGAAGGCCTGCTGGTCGGCGTGATCGGCAACGTACAGGGCCTGCTGATGCATTATCCGGAATACAAGCTGGATCAGAATCCGAACTCCGTCGGTATCGGCGGCAAGCTCTACCGTCAGGGCCTCATTAAGATGAACGAGTTCGTGACGCTGTGCTCCCGCGATAAGCTGCCGATCGTCTGGATCCAGGATACCACCGGTATCGATGTCGGCGACGACGCCGAAAAGGCTGAACTGCTCGGCCTCGGCCAGTCCCTCATCTATTCCATCCAGAACAGCAACATCCCGCAGCTGGAGATCACGCTCCGCAAGGGTACCGCCGCGGCGCACTATGTCATGGGCGGCCCGCAGGGCAATGATACCAACGCGTTCAGCTTAGGTACGGCGGCGACCGAGATCTACGTCATGCACGGCGAGACTGCGGCGGCTGCGATGTATTCCCGCCGTCTGGCCAAGGAATACAAGGCCGGCGAATCGCTGGAAGGCACGATCCAGAAGATGAACGACATCATCCAGGATTATGTTGCGAAATCCAATCCGAAGGCCTGCGGCGAACTGGGCCTGGTGGATGAGATCGTCAACATGAATATGATGCGCAACTACATCGTGGCGTTCGCGTATTCCGTATACCAGAACCCGACCCAGATCTGCCCGTTCCATCAGATGCTGAGCCCGCGTACCATGCGTGACTTCGTGACGTATAAGAAATAAGTCTCAAAAGGAAGATTCCATGAGTATTTACACCCTTGGCATCGATGTCGGTTCCACCGCATCGAAATGCGTTATTTTGAAGGACGGCAGCGAGATCGTTGCCAAATCCCTGATCGACGTCGGCGCCGGCACGACCGGTCCCGCGCGCGCCATCGACGCCGTCCTGGATGCCGCGGGCATGACCCATGAGGACATGAGCTTTACGCTGGCGACCGGGTACGGCCGCAACTCCCTCGACGGGATCGCCCATGCGCAGATGAGCGAGCTGTCCTGCCATGCGAAAGGCGCCGCCTTCCTGTATCCGGACGTGCATACCGTCATCGATATCGGCGGGCAGGACGTCAAGGCCATGCATATCGAAAACGGCGCGCTCGTGAACTTCCAGATGAACGACAAGTGTGCCGCGGGCACCGGCCGTTTCCTGGACGTGATGGCGCGGGTCCTGGAGGTCAAGGTCAGCGAGCTGGGCGATCTGGCGGAGAAATCCACCAAGCGCATCGCGATCAGCTCCACCTGCACGGTCTTCGCGGAAAGCGAGGTCATCAGCCAGCTGGCGCAGGCGACGGATAAGTGCGATATCATCAACGGCATCCACCATTCGGTCGCGAACCGCGTGGTCGGGCTCGTCAACCGCATCGGGGTACAGGACCGGGTCGTGATGACCGGCGGCGTGGCGCAGAACAAGGGCATCGTGGATTCGCTGGAAGAGGGACTCGGGCATATCGTGTATACCAGCCCGCTCACCCAGTATGTCGGCGCGCTCGGCGCGGCACTTTTCGCGTATCAGAAAGCTCTGAAACAGCAGAGATAGGCCAATGAGGCGGCCCTGCCTTTCCAAAGATCCGGCAGGGCCGCTTCTGCGGTATTGTGATTAAATCAGGAGGAAAAGAGAATGGCAAAAGAAGTAAGCCCCGGCGTAAAGGCTTTGCGTAAGGTCGTGGACGATGTTTACGCAGACGCCCGGAAGGCCAAGGCGGAAGGCAAATTGGTGGGATGGTCTTCTTCCAAGTTCCCCTGCGAACTGGCGGAAGCGTTTGACTTAAATGTCATGTATCCGGAAAATCAGGCAGCCGGTATCGCCGCGAACCGTGACGGCGAGATCATGTGCCAGGCCGCCGAAGATCTGGGCTTTGACAATGATATCTGCGGCTACGCCCGGATCTCCCTGGCTTATGCCGCCGGCAAGCGCGCCGCCCGCAAGATCGACTGGGACAAGGAAGACGGCTATGTGATCAACCCCCGCACCGGCAAGCCCTTAAAGGATGAGAACGGCAACGTCGTGCTGGATGCGGACGGCAAGCCCGTAAAAGACCCCAAGACCCAGACGCCGTACATCGTACTGGAAGATATCCATGAGATCGAGGCGCTGCCGGAAGGCCGCGAGAAAGAACGCCGCCGCGAATCCATTCAGCCTTACCGCCAGATGCGGATGCCGCAGCCCGATTTCGTGCTCTGCTGCAACAACATCTGCAACTGCATGACCAAGTGGTATGAGAACATCGCGCGTATGTGCAATATTCCGCTGATCATGATCGATATCCCCTACAACAACACGATGGATCCGAATCCGGAGAACGTAAAATACATCCGCGCCCAGTTCGACAACGCGATCAAGCAGCTGGAAGAGCTGACCGGGAAGAAGTTCGACGAGAAGAAGTTCGAGCATGCCTGCGCGCAGGCGAACCGGACCGCGCAGAACTGGCTGAAGGTCTGCAACTATCTGCAGTACAAGCCCGCCCCGTTAAGCGGCTTCGACCTGTTCAACCACATGGCGGACGTCGTGACCGCCCGCGGCAAGAAGGAAGCCGCCGACGCGTTCGACCTGCTGGCCGAAGACCTGGAGAAGAATATCAAGGACGGCACCTCCACGCTCCCGTTCCCGGAACAGTACCGTGTCATGTTCGAAGGCATCCCCTGCTGGCCGAAGCTTCCGAACCTGTTCAAGCCGCTGAAGGCCAACGGCATCAACGTGACCGCGGTCGTGTACGCCCCGGCTTTCGGTTTCGTCTACAACAACATGGACGAGATGGTCAGCGCGTACTGCAAGGCCCCGAACTCCGTTTCCATCGAAAAGGGTGTGGAATGGCGTGAAGGCATCTGCCGCGACAACAAGGTGGACGGCGTTCTGGTTCACTACAACCGTTCCTGCAAGCCGTGGTCCGGCTACATGGCCGAAATGCAGCGCCGCTTCACGGCGGACCTTGGCATTCCCTGCGCCGGCTTCGACGGCGACCAGGCTGACCCGCGCAACTTCAACGAAGCGCAGTACGAGACCCGTGTCCAGGGCCTGGTGGAAGCCATGCAGATCCGCAAGGAAGCTATGGAATAAGGAGGCCGAAAATGTTAGAAGCAAGATTTACCGAATTCAAAGCGGCGGCCTATGCCCCGAAGAAGCTGTTAAACGAATATAAGGCGGCCGGCAAAAAGGTGATCGGCGTTCTGCCTTACTATGCTCCCGAAGAACTGGTCTACGCGGCCGGCATGGTCCCGATGGGGATCTGGGGCAGCAACAACAAGACCATCGCCCGCGCAAAGGAATATTGCGCGACCTTCTACTGCACCATCGCCCAGCTCGCGCTGGAAATGCTCTTAGACGGTACGATGGATCAGCTGGACGGCATTATCACGCCGACCATCTGCGACACCCTGCGCCCGATGAGCCAGAACTTCCGCGTATCCATGGCGAAGCTGCAGAAGATGCCGACCATCTTCCTGGCGCATCCGCAGTACCGCCGCCCGGCGTTCGGCCTGCAGTTCACCATCGATCAGTACACCAACGTCCGCAGGGAACTGGATAAGATTGCCGGCCATGAAATGACCGATGAAGATATCCGCGCGGCCATCAAGGTCTACAACAAGTTCCGCCAGGCCCGCCGTGAGTTCGTGAAGCTCGCCGGCGAGCATCCGGAAGCCGTTTCTGCCGTAAACCGCAGCGCGGTCTTAAAGGCCGGCTACTTCATGGAGAAGCCCGAGTACACCGAAAAGCTGAATGCGCTGAACGAAGAACTGAAGGCGCTGCCGGCTTCGAACTGGGACGGCGTGAAGATCGTCACCAGCGGCATTATCTGTGACAACCCGGTTCTGCTGAAGATCTTCGACGACAACAAGATCGCGATCGCGACCGACGACGTGGCGCATGAAAGCCGTACCATACGCGTGGACGCGGACGAAGAGGGCGATCCGATGATGGCGCTGGCGAAGCAGTTCGCGAACGAGGACTACGACGTCCTGCTGTACGATGAAGCCTCCAGCCAGAACCGCCGCGGCGAATTCGTGGCGAATCTCGTGAAGGAGAGCGGCGCGCAGGGCCTGGTGCTCTTCATGCAGCAGTTCTGCGATCCGGAGGAGATGGAGTATCCGTACCTGAAGAAGGCGCTGGACGGCGCCGGCATCCCGCACATCAAGCTGGGTATCGATCAGCAGATGCGCGACTTCGGCCAGGCTGCGACCGCCATCCAGGCGTTTGCCGACGTGCTGAGCATGTAAAACGGCATCGCCGCACAACAAAAACACCGGGAAGGCATCAAAAACCGACCCGGTGTTTTTTTGATTCCCGTTGCGATCGATATCCTGCAGAAGCCGGTTGACAAACAGAACCTTCGGGTCAGGCCGCGGCCGTGTCCCCCGGTTGAACTCTGCCCGGAGATTTGCTATACTATACTATCATCCCGGAAGGAGCGGCAAAGGACATGCTGAGAAGAACTTTTTTAAAGCAGACGGCAGCGGTGGCGGCGTCCGTTTTTCTGCGCAGCCTTCTTCCCGGATTTCCTTTCGCGGAAAATGAGATCGGTTTCCGTTTCCCCACGGATCCGGTGGGAGAGTGGGAAGGGCCGTTCGAACTGCCGCTGCAGGGAACGACCGGCTATGCCTCCGTCGCGCTTCCGCTGATCGCTTCTCATGACAATGAGATCACGCTGCCGATCGGCCTGCCGTTTACCATTCTCGGAGAAGACGGAGATCTCTTCCGGGTCCGCACGCCGGACGGCAGCACCGGCTATGTGGAAAGCAAATACTGCCTGGTGAATCTGCCGGACCTGATCCCCTCCATCGTCTATAACAATACGAATTCGAAGGCTTCGATCTTCCGCAGCCTCGGCCTTGAACTCAAGGGCGTCACCGGTGTGAAAATGTATGACGCCTGGTTCCGGAACGGCCGCCTTCTGCAGCAGGAATACGCCATGCCGGTCCTGTACGGGATGGCAAAGAAAATCATGCAGATGCAGAAGATGGCGCAGGGGTATCAGTCGACGCTGGTGCTGTATGAGTCCTATCGGCCGTGGGAGACCCAGGCCGCCGTCGCGCAGGCGCTGCGAAGTCTCTGCGAGTCGGATGAAGAGGTGAACCGGGCTATCAATGCCGCGCCGTACGGCGAAGGCTGGTTTATCTCGCAGGGGCTCTCCAACCATCAGCGCGGCGCGGCCATGGATGTGAGCATGGCCTGGGTCGGCTCCTGGAAGAGCCGCTATGTCGGCCCGTATCGGATCCGCCGGCCGGCACAGTACTGGGAATATACCATGCCGAGCCCCATGCATGAATTATCCCCCCGGGCGGCCAAGCACGTGAAACCGGTCACCTGGAGGGAGAAAGACGCCTGGAAAGAGGCGACGTTTACCGATACCATGACGGAAGGGGCGATCCGCCTGCAGGAGTATGCGATCGCCAGCGGCCTCACCCCGATCTCTTCCGAATGGTGGCATTTCAACGATCTGGACGCACTCGCGGATACCGAGGACAGGCCCTGCCAGGGCGATTTTACCCTGCAGGGGTGCCGAAGCGAGATCCCGGAAAGACAAAAGCTGTAGCCTTGCGGCTGCAGCTTTTTGTATCATTCCCCGCCCAGATAGGCGCTGCGGATCTCGGGACTCTCCAGGAGAGCCTGGCCGGAGCCATCGGTCACGATACGGCCGGTCTCCAGCACATAAGCCCGGTCGGCCACGGAAAGCGCGGCCTGTGCGTTCTGCTCGACAAGCAGGATCGTGGTGCCTTTTTGGTGCAGGTCCCGGATCATATCGAAAATTTGCTCGACCAGGATCGGCGCCAGCCCCATGGAGGGCTCGTCCAGCATCAGGAGGCCGGGATGGGACATCAGCGCGCGGGCCATGGCGAGCATCTGCTGCTCCCCGCCGGACAGCGTGCCGCCGTCCTGCCGGCGCCGCTCTTTCAGCCGCGGGAACAGGGCGTACGCTTCCTCCAGACGCGTTTCCACTTCCCGCCTGTCCACACAGTAAGCCCCCATCTGCAGATTTTCCTCCACACTCAGCTGCAGAAAGATCCGGCGCCCTTCGGGAACCATCGCGAGTCCCTTCCGGACGAGCTTCCCGGCCGGGACATGCGTGATATCTTCTCCCCGGAACAGGATCTGTCCGGAGCGGCAGTGCAGAAGGCCGGCGATCGTATTTAAGGTCGTGGATTTTCCGGCGCCGTTCGCCCCGATCAGCGTTACGATCTCTCCTTCGTCCACATGGAAGGAGAGGTCTTTTACCGCATGGATATTTCCGTAATAAACATGGATCGATTCGGCTTTGAGAAGACTCATGCGCGCGCCTCCTTTTTCCTGCCCAGATAGGCTTCGATCACCTGCGGGTCAGACTGAATATCCGCCGGGGTCCCTTTCGCGATGACCTTTCCGAAATTCAGTACGCAGATCCCGTCGCAGACCCCCATCACGAGCTTCATGTCATGCTCGATCAGGCAGATCGCCAGGTTGAAATACTCCCGGATCCACAGGATCTGCTCCATCAGCGCCGCCGTTTCGGAAGGATTCATTCCGGCAGCGGGCTCATCCAGCAGCAGGAGCTTCGGGCCGGTGGCCAGTGCGCGGACGATCTCCAGGCGGCGCTGCTGGCCGTAGGGAAGCGAGGCGGCCGGGGTCTGTTCTTCTTTTTCCATATGGAAGACAGAAAGCAGCTCCCTAGCCTTCTCCCGGCAGCGCTTTTCCTCCCGATAGTAGGACGGAAGGCGCAGCAGCGAGCCGGCCAGCCCATAGCGGATCTCATGATCCATCGCGGCCATGACGTTATCCAGCACGCTCATGTTGCTGAAAAGACGGATATTCTGGAAAGTGCGCGCCACGCCCATATGGCAAAGCTGCGCATTGGTCTTTCCGCGGGTATCCACGCCGTCGATCATGATGACCCCGTTGGTGGGTTCATAGACCTTGGTAAAAAGATTGAAGACCGTCGTTTTTCCGGCGCCGTTCGGCCCGATCAGGCCGGCGATCTCGCTCGGCCCGATACTGATATTCAGATCCTGCACCGCGTGAAGGCCGCCGAAATCGATCCCCAGATGATGACATTCCAGGATCGGGCGCTTGTCGATATCCCGCTCCAGCAGCTTCACATGGGAGGGGGCGTCGACCAGGGTTACCTTTTTTGTCATGCCGCACCTCCTTCCTGCGGCGGATCCGCTTTGGCCTTGCGAGCTAGTATAGCTTCCGACAGTTTCTTTTTTAACCGCGCCGGGCGGAAGCGGTCGAAAAAGGCTTTTAAGGTCGGATTGCCGGTCGCCAGCATCACCAGAATCAGGACGACGGCATAGATCAGCATGCGGGCGTTCTGAAATCCCCGCAGCATTTCGGGCAGGACCCGCAGCAGGATCGCCGCGAAAACGGATCCGCCGATGGATCCCATCCCGCCCAGCACGACGATGACGAGGATCTCGATGGAGAGATTATAGTCAAAGGAAGTCGCCTTGACGTTGGCAAAACAGTGACCGTACAGCGTCCCGGCGGCGCCGGCAAAGAAGGCGGCCAGGATAAATACGGCCAGCTTGTAGTATGTCACGTTGATCCCGACGGATTCGGCCGCGATCCGGTTGTCGCGGATCGCCATAATGGCCCGCCCCTGCTTGGATTTTTTGAGGTTCATCATGACCAGGATCGTAAGCAGGACCAGCACGACGGCATAGGGCAGGAGAGCGCGGGCATCCCGGTAGGCGGGGCCGATATTCAGCCCGCGGGCACCCCCGGTCAGCTTCAGATTGGTGATCATGGACTTGATGATCTCGCAGCAGGCCAGGGTGACGATCGCCAGATAGTCTCCCCTTAGCCGCAGCGCCGGAAGCCCGACCACGAAGCCGAACACGGCGGCGACCAGGCCGCCGACGATCATCGACAGCGGGATGCGGACCGGATCCGGCAGCCGCTCGGCCAGCGCAATGGAGACGAGGCAGCCGGAGAAGAGGCCCACGGACATGAACCCCGCGTGCCCCAGAGAGAGTTCTCCGAGCAGGCCGACTACCAGATTTAAGGAGACCGCCATCACGACGTAGACCGAGACGGGGATCAGCATATTGGAGGCCTGGCGGCTGAGCGATCCCCTATACAGCAGGAAAGCGAGTACGGTATAGAGACCGGCCACCAGGGCCAGCGTCAGAAGGTCTTTGCTGATTTTTATGCTTTTTCTTCGCATATCACACCTTCTCCGCTCTCTTTTTGCCGAGCAGACCGGACGGTCTGACGATCAGGACCAGGACCAGCACGCCGAACACGATGGCGTCGGACCAGAGCGTGGAAATATACGCTTTGGCAAACTGTTCGATGAGTCCGAGCAGGATCCCGCCCAGCATGGCGCCGGGCAGGGACCCGATGCCGCCGAATACCGCGGCGGTAAACGCCTTGATGCCGGGCATGGAGCCGGTGGTCGGCTTGATGTAGACGTAGGTCATGCCGTAAAAGGTGCTGGCCACGGCCGCCAGCGCCGAACCGATCGCGAAAGTGATCAGGATCGTCCGGTTCACGCTGATGCCCATGAGTTCGGCGGCGCCCCGGTCTTCGGAGACGGCGCGCATGGCCTTGCCCATCCGGCTGAGATTGATGAAAAGGGTAAGGCCGATCATGATCACCGCAGTCACCGTCAGCGTAAGGACCGTCATTCCGTCCACCTTTACCCCCAGGACCGTGAACCCGGGAAAGGCCCCGAGCGTCGGATAGGCTTTCTGCTCGGAGCCGAAGATCAGAAGGGCAAGATTCTGCAGGAGGTAACTCACGCCGATGGCGGTGATCAGCACGGACAGCGAAGGGGCCTGCCGCAGCGGTTTATACGCCAGCGTTTCGATCAGCATCCCCAGCAGGGAACACACGAGGATACTGGTCAGGATCGCGATCAGCGGCGGAAAATTCATAGTCATCACGGCTACGATCCCGGTATACGCGCCGATCATGATGATATCGCCGTGCGCGAAATTCAGCATCTTGGCGATGCCGTACACCATGGAATAGCCGAGGGCGATCAGCGCGTAGATGCTGCCGAGATTGAGGCCGCTGATAAGCGTTCGTAAAAAGATGGTCATGGGAGCTCCTTGCATGGACCGCTTCCCGCCCTGTTACGGAGCGGGAAGCGGGAATCGGTCGGATTGGTCAGATGCCGGAAGAGGAGATCATTCGCCGAACACCGAGCCGGCGCCGTCCTTGTAGATGATCGCCGTGCAGCCCTTGTCCGTGTTGCCGTTTTCCTTCCACTTCATTTCCCCGGTCACGCCTTTGTAGGACAGCGTCGTGATCGTGGAGGAAAGCTTGGCCCCGGAGATCTGAGAAGAAGCGGTATAGCCGGCTTTCTCAATGACTTCTTTCAGAACGTAGATGGCGTCATATCCGTCCGCCGCGAACTGGTCGGGCGTGCTGCCGTAAGCCGCCTGATACTTGGATACGAAGTTCTTGACCTTCTCATCGGTGCTGTTCTCCGCGAAAGGCGTCAGCATCAGAACATTGTTGGCGTCCTTCGGATCGGAGACCTTGCCCATGATGCCGTCCAGCCCGTCCGCGCCGAAGAAATAGGTGTTTTCTCCGAAGATGGCGTCCGCGGTGCCGTTCTTGGCCTGTGTCAGGAAGGTGGAGGCTTCTTCCGCATAGATCGGGATGAAGATGATCTCCGCACCGGAATCCGCCAGCGCATTGATCTGCGCGGTGTAGTCCGTATCGGATTTCAGGAAGGTCTGAACGGTTTTGAAGGTGATACCCAGCTCTTTGCAGCGGGCTTCGAAGGATTCATACAGCCCGACGGAGTAATCATTGTCGCTCTGATAGAAAACGGAGACGGCTTTGCCGGGGAGGTTCTGGTTCACGTAATCCGCGGCAGCGATGCCCTGATAGGAATCGTAGAAACAGATGCGGAAAGCGTTCTTGCTGGCTTCCAGGCAGGCGTCGGCGGAAGCGGATGCGGTGATCATGAACATATCGTCGTTTGCACTGGCATTCACCACGGAGGCCATCTCACCCGAAAGCACCGTCCCGATGGAAACGTCCATGCCCCAGTCGAGCAGCTTCCCGTAGGCGCTGACGGCGGCTTCCGGATCGCCCTGCGAATCCTGCATGCTGAAGGTGATGGTCATGCCGCCGATGCCGCCGGTTTCGTTGATCTCCTTGACCGCGACTTCCGCGCCGTGCTGGACGGAGAGGCCGTAGTTGGCATACGCGCCGGTCGTGGGGCCGATCCCGCCGATATACAGCTCTTTGTCCCCGTGGGTCGTTTTTGCGTTGTTTTCTGTGCTGGAACCGCTGCTTCCGCAGGCGCAGAGCGAGAAGATCAGCGAAGCGGCCAGGATCAGTATTGCAGTCTTTTTCATGTTGTTTCTCCCTCCTCTTGATAAATAAAAAACGGCTTCCCCTGAGCGAAGCCGTTTTTCTGGTACCTGTTCAGCTTATCCTACGCTCTTACTCTCTTCAGTTTTCCGGAAAACAGTCGTACTACAATGACGAGCGTCAGAATGATGCCGCTCAGATCAAGTACGGATACGATTTCGGAGAATGAATGAAGCATAGGATCCTTTCGGCAGATAAGCTGCCAGGCTGGTAATTGTTTCACATTGTAGCGCAGGGCCCGGGAGCTGTCAATCCATTTGGAAAAGACCTGCTTATATTCGGCGTTGACAGAATATTATAAAGAATATCGAAGGATAGAGTGCATATTTGGAAAAATATGGAGGGTAAAACGCGGTGGCTGCCGTGCGGCCGACCCGTAAAATAAGCCGGCAGAGCCTGGCCCTGCCGGCAGGTCACCGCCGTGGTATCAGCGGTTTTTCCGGATCAGAGCCTTGAAGTAGTCGACGCCGCTCACGAGGCTGGAGGCGTCCAGGTATTCATTCAGGCCGTGCATGCCCTTCATCTGATCCGGGCCGTACACGATGGGGGCAAAGCGTACGCAGGACGGGCAGATCTGCTGAAAATGCCGAGCGTCGGTGCCGCCGGTCATCACATACGGGATCCGGGGCAGGCCCGGGAAGACCTCATCGATCACCTCTTCCACCAGCCGGTAGGCCGGCGTCTGGATGTCCACCGGCGGCAGGGACGGATACTCATCGAGCACCGAAACGTCCAGATCGTATTTTTCGGCCAGCTTCCGAATGGCGGCGTTGCTTTCCTCCTGGTTCTGATGCGGGATGTAGCGCAGGTTCAGGGTGACCGTCGCTTCCTGCGGCAGCACGTTGCAGCCGTCGGAGCCGCTCTGCATGGTAAAGGCCGTGGTGGTGCGCAGAAGGGCCGCCGCCTGCGGGGAAATGGACGGCATGAGTTTCACCAGCAGCGGCTTGAAAAGCCAGAGATTGCCGAACAGAAAGCGCATGTAAAACGGTCCGTAGGGGGCCATCTTCGCGAACATTTCCTCTGTCTGCGCATTCATTTTCGACTTCATCGGGCTGTGCTTTTCGATCTCGGCGATGAATTTCGCGAGCCGCACGATCGGCTGGTTCTTCGGCGGATAGCTCGAGTGGCCGCCGTTTGAACGCGCGGAGATGATCAGGTTTCCCTGCCCCTTCTCCAGTACGCCGATCATCGCAAAATTCCCCTGCAGGCCCGCCATCGGCTCGGTTACGATGGAGCCGCCTTCGTCGTTGACGAGATACGGCGTTACGCCGCGCCGCTTCAGCTCTGCCACAAGCTTCGGGGCGCCGTCGCCGCCGACTTCTTCGGTATTGGCGGAGGCCAGATACACATCCTGCTCCGGCACGTATCCCTCCGCCAGCAGTTCTTCGGCCGCCTGGAAGAAGGACATGACCGCGCTTTTATCATCCGCGCTGCCGCGCCCCCAGATCCGGCCGTTTTCGATATCGCCGGAAAACGGTCCATGTTCCCAGACGCCTTCCGCGGGCACCACGTCCTGATGCCCCATCAGCACGAGCGGCTTCCCGGCGCTTTTGCCCTTCCAGTAAAACAGCAGGCTGCCGTCAATCTCGGTCTTTTCCAGCTTCGCATGAACCAAAGGGAAAAGCTGCTTTAACAATTCGTGAAAGCCCAGGAACTTGTCCCGGAAGATCTCGCCCTTGGCGGAGACGGTCTCGTACTGCACCATGCGGGACAGCGTTTCCGCGTACTTTTCTTCCCGCGCCGGATCGCGCGCCGGCTGCCAGGCGGAGGTTTTGGCCGGGGTAAGCAGCGTGCGCAGGAGGGCGATCAGAAGCAGTACGATCAGCAGCCCAAGCAGTCCCAGGAGAATATACAAAACGATTCTCATAGCGATCTTCCCTCAGTCTTTCTGATTCTTTTTCCACAGCAGGAAGGCAAGGCCGATCGCCAGTGCGCCGGAGGGGATCACCATCATGCTCATGGAGCCGATCAGCGAAGGCACCAGTGAAAAGAGCAGCGTCATGAAGGCAAGCACGATGAGCGCGACCGGCCGGTTCATGCGGTAGTATTTGCAGGCCATCGCCCCGAAGAGGGCCGGGACCACGTTATCAAAGGCCGGCCGGATCGTCTCGGACTGCAGGATGGGCTGCAGCGGGATCATCAGGATCACGCCGGCGGCGAGCACCAGGATCGTTACCAGCGACGAGGTGGCGATGGAAAGCGTGGAAATGATCTCATTTTCCGGCGTCCCGCTTTTTACGCCCACGATATCGCGGGCATTGATCGCGCAGGGAACTTTCATATTGATCAGGTTCCCGGTAATAAAAGCCAGATAGCTGCCGCCCGTGCCGAGCATGGGCACGTAGATGAGATACTCCGCGATCCCGCTGACGAGATACACCAGGCCGACCGCCAGAAACGCCTTCGCGGCGGCGGAAAGATCCGGCATCACGCCCAGATACAGCCCGATCAGGAAGGGTGCGCCGAGCAGGAGCACCAGGGAAGCTATGGTCACGATGCGGCCGAGACGGTGCGTGTTTTCGAGATAGCGTCCGTAGATCTCAGAATTCTTTGTGATTTCTTTTCCGTCCATTCCGCGCCTCCTACATCATCTTCCCTAAAAAGATAGCGGCGATCATCGCGACCAGCATGCTGCCGGCCACGGAGAAGCTGTCGACCCAGTCGGCCCCGTTCTTCTCTTTGATCCGGATAAAGACCGCCATGGCCATGGCCGAAACCGCGGCGACGGCCAGGGAAAGGGCACTTCCTTTAAAAGTAAAGAATCCTTCTCCGCTGACGATCGTCCCGATATATCCCGCGATATAAGCCGAGACCAGCCCGATAAACATGGCGGTCATGGCCGGGTCGCCGAAGTCCTTGAGACTCTTCTTTTTGACAGAGCTGCCGTCTTTTTTCGGCGCGGCCGGCAAAGCCAGGCGCGTCGAATAGCGCTTGCCGTTGATCAGCATCAGCACCATGCCCCAGATGATGCAGAAACTCATGAGCAGCGCGATGGTGGTAAATGCCTGCGTGGTCATGGTGGCGGCGGAGAGCTGCCCGGCGCCGACTGCCTCGGAGGCCGCCTGTGCGACCTGGGTCTCGTAGTGCAGCGCACCGATCACGGAAAGCCTCAGCCACGGCCAGGGCGTTCCCAGGCTCCCGGAAAGCGCGATGACGCCCAGCAGGATACCGATACTCGGCAGGACCGCAAAGGTCGCGCTGGCCGTGATGACCCGGCGCATCTTGCTGACATCAATGCCGAGCGCTTTGCCGGCTTTATAGGCGCGCACGGCAAAGATCAGGCAGACTGCGGCGACAAAAACGATAATGCCGCCGCAGATCAGATACAGAACAGGGCTGTTCAGTTTCGACAGAATCTCCATAAAAAACTCCTTTCGGATCATCCTGTTTTATCTTTCCGGCGCGCTGCCCACAGCAGCGCGGCCGCCATCAGTACTCCGCAAAAATCAATGAAAACGTCCCGCAGTTCCCCGCTGCGGCCTTCTACCCCCAGCTGGATCGCTTCGTCGCAGGCGGCGATGATGAGCCCCGCCGCGGCCGGCGCCCAGAAGGGAAAGCGCGGCGACCGTTTCGGAGGCTGCGAAAGCGCGCGCAGGCAGCGGGCCGTCAGGACAAAGAGAACGCCAAGGACGAAAAACTCAAAAAAGTGCCCGGCCTTGCGGATCAGGAACATGGTCAGGGAAGGGAAAAACTTTTGAAGAAGCGCAAGCAAAGCCCCGCTTTCCTGCGCGGATATTTCCGCTGTCTGCAGGGAATGCAGGAAAATGAAAGCGATCCACAGCAGGTCCGCGGCCAGCAGCCATTTCAGTTTTGTCTGCGGTCTCATGTGCGCAGCCTCCCTGCCTTAATGGGCTTCCAGCCAGTTCTTTCCTGTCTTGCACTCGGTGATCAGCGGAACGGAATAGCGCACGCAGCCTTCCATTTCTTTCTGCAGCAGATCTCCGGCTGCCTCGACTTCTTCCTCAGGGGATTCGAGGATCAGCTCGTCGTGCACGGTGAGGATCAGGCGGCTGCGGAACCCTTCTTCGCGCAGGCGGTTCCAGACCCGGACCATGGCCAGTTTGATGACGTCCGCCGCGGTCCCCTGGATCGGGGTATTGCGCGCCATGCGCTCCCCGGCGCTGCGCAGATTGAAATTGGAGCTGCGAAGCTCCGGCAGCGCGCGGCGGCGTCCGAAAAGCGTGGTCGTATATCCTTTTTCCCGGGCCTCCTCGATGACGTGCTTCATATAGCCGTCCACGGAGGGGAAGGCGGCCAGATAGTTGTCCAGAAATTCTTTGGCTTCCGGAATGCTCACATTCAGGTCATTGCTGAGAGAGAAGGCGCCTTTTCCGTACATGATGCCGAAATTTACGGCTTTGGCGCCCGAGCGCTGGGCAGGGGTGACCAGGATCTCGGGGATCCGGTAAATGCGTGCCGCCGTGGCGCGGTGGATATCCTCCCCGGCCATAAAGGCAGCCTGCATATTCTGATCCCCCGCGGCGTGGGCGAGGATGCGCAGCTCGATCTGGCTGTAGTCCGCGTCCACCAGCACATGCCCCGGCGCCGCAATAAAGTAGGCGCGCAGCCGGCTGCCCAGCTCCGTACGGATGGGAATGTTCTGCAGATTCGGCTCGTCGCTGGAGAGCCGCCCGGTCCGGGCTTCGGTCTGGTTGAAGCGGCTGTGGATGCGGCCGTCCGGGCCGACCGCCGCAAGCAGGCCGTCCACATAGGTGCTCTTCAGCTTCTGGTACGTGCGGTATTTCAGAATATCGTCGATAATGGGGGCTTCTTCGCGCAGCTCTTCCAGCGTGGCGGCGTCGGTCGCCCAGCCGGTCTTGGTCTTGCGGCCGTGGCGGAGCCCCATCTTTTCAAAAAGGATAGTCCCCAGCTGTTTGGGACTATTCGGGTTGAAGACTTCCCCGGCCTTCTCAAAGATTCGGGCCTGGGCGTCTTCCGCCATCCGGCTCAGTTCTTCCCCGAAGGCGCGGATCCCGTCCTGATCCACCAGGACGCCGACGTGGCTCATATCCGCCAGCACCAGGGCCAGCGGGAATTCGATAGTTTCGTATAATTCTTCCTGTTCCTGCTCGGTCAGTCCCTTCTTCAGGCGGGCAAACAGATCCGCGGCCGCGCCGGCTTCGGGAACCTCCGCGCAGGTAAAGGCCGGCTCCGCCTGATAGGAAGCGATCAGTTCCGGAATTTCGTAGTGATTGGCTTCGGCATGCAGCAGATAGGCAGCGAGCTTCCCGTCCCAGGCAATGGCTTTTCCTTCGCCGCCTTCGGAAAGGGCCAGCGCATAGAGCGGCGCGCTGTCGAAGACTTCCAGCCGCACGCCGTCCCGGTCCAGCAGCCGGAGGAGCCCTGCTTTATCCGGCAGGCAGACGCAGCTTCCCTGAACGGCGGCCCAGCCGCTGCCGTCTTCCGGCTGGCTCTTTTTGCTCTTCCCGCTTTCCCGCGGGATGAGCAGCCAGGTCCCTTCCGGATTTTCCGGAAGCGGAGAGGGCGTGATGACCGGCAGTTCTTTCTTATCGGCTGTTTTGCGGCTGCCGCCGGCCGCCGCTTTTTCCCGGAGCCCCAGTTTTTCGATCAGCCGCAGCATCTCAAGATCCTGCATCTGCGCGATCGCGGCGTCCGGGTCGCCGAAGCCCACGGCATAGGCGCCGGCTTCGGTCTCGATCGGCGCATCGGTCCGGATGGTCCCCAGCGTGCGGCTTAAGTACGCCGTTTCTTTATCGTGGATCAGGTTTTCCCGCTGTTTGGGCTTGATGAACGGGTCGTCCAGATGTTCGTAGACGCCGTCCAGATCGTCAAAGCGCTGCACCAGGGCCAGCGCCGTCTTTTCGCCGATGCCCTTCACGCCGGGGATATTGTCGCTGGTATCGCCCATCAGGCTTTTGACCTCGATGAGCTGCGGCGGGCGCAGTCCGTACTGCTCCGCGACGGCTGCCTCGTCCATCCATTTCGTCGCGCTGCGGCCCATGACGGTCGAGGCCAAAAGCACGGTGGTGGACGGGGAGATGAGCTGCAGGCTGTCGCGGTCGCCGGTCGCGAGGAAGCAGGTATCGCCCCGCTCCGCGCAGGCGCGGGCCAGCGTCCCTAAAATATCATCCGCTTCCCAGCCCTCGCAGCTTACGAGCTGATAGCCGAGCTTGGCCAGCAGTTCTTTCAGAATCGGCATCTGCTGGGCCAGCTCCTCCGGCATGCCGTGGCGCGTGGCCTTATAGCCGTCAAACATCTGATGGCGGAAGGTCGGGGCCTTGAGGTCGAAAGCGACGGCGACCTCGTCCGGCTCCGTCTCTTTAAGGAGCGAGAGCAGTATATTGAAAAAGCCGACGATCGCATTCGTGTAGCGGCCGTCTTTGGTCGTTAAAAGTTTGATCCCGTAGAAGGCGCGGTTGGCAATACTGTTGCCGTCAAGTACCAATAATCGCATAGAAAAACCTCCGTTGAAGCTGCTTCTATCATAAGCATTTTCGGCGGAGTTTTCAAGTGCGCCGCCCGGCTTTCAGAAGAGTTCTTCAGCCGGACGCAGGCCGGTTTCGGTCAGCTCATAGAGCGTGGTGCAGACCTCCCGCAGGAATTTGCGGTCGTGCGAGATGCTGATGATGCAGCCGGGAAATTCGGCGAAGCGGCTGCGGATGACCGGGCCGGAGAGCGGCGAAAGATTCCGTGTGGGCTCATCGAGCAGCAGGATGTTGGCTTCGGAAATGCTGAGCTTTAACAGCAGGACCTTCGCTTTCTGCCCGCCGGAAAGATCCGTTAGGGGATGCTCGCATTCCTCCCGGGTGAAGCGGAGCGCGCCGAGCCAGCTGCGGATGCGGGTCGCCTCCGAAAGGTCCCCGCTTTCGCAGAGGAAATCCACCGCGGTAAGATGAGGCGGCAGCTCTTCCTCGTAGTTTTGCGGCATGTACAGCGCGCGAAGGTCTGTCCGCGGCAGGAGAATCTCAGCCAGCTCCCGCAGGAGCGTCGTCTTCCCCACGCCGTTTCTGCCGATGATCCCGATCTTTTCCGGCCCGCGCACGCGCAGAAACACATCTTTGGCCAGAACGCGGCTCCCATCCCGGCTGAGCAGGGCGCTCTGCGCATATTCGATCACGGTCTTGCCGGCCGGGACCTGCCGCACCGCCCCGTCCAGCCGCAGGTAGATCGGCTCCTCCTCTTCGGGAAATTCGGTCATATCTTCATCTTCCCGGGCAAAGCGCTTCTCCAGCGACTTGACCGCATGCATCTTTTTCTTGGCCAGGCGGCCGAGGGAATCATGCATCTCATGGGAGGTACTGTTCAAATTGGCGTCCACTTTCTGATAGATCCGCCGGAATTTCTCATCGCGGATCTGCTTCTGGCGGCGGTCATCCGCGGCGTTCTGCGCCTGATGGGCAAAGTCCGCAGCGCGGCGGCTTAAGTACTCCCGGTAGGAGAGCCGGGCGACCGTATGGCGGGGCACGCTTTTCTTGCGGAGCTGCTCCAGATGAATGACCATGGTGGCGCAGCGCTCGATCAGCGTCTCATCGTGGGAGATGAAAAGTACCGGCCCGGGGAATTTCTGAATGTATTCTTCCAGGACCCTCAGGGTATCCAGGTCCAGGTCGTTGGAAGGCTCGTCCAGCAGCAGAAGCGTCGGCTCGTGAAGCTGCAGCCGAAGGAGCTCCGCTTTGACGCGCTCCCCGCCGGACAGCGAGCCCACGGTTTGCTCCCGGAAGCAGAAATCCGCTTCCAGCCCGAGGGCGGCCGCCGCCTTTTTCAGCGTTCCGGGCGAGATCTCCCAGAATGCCGGATCGTTTGTAAAGAACTCGGATACGCGCAGGTTTTTCTCTGCGGGACTTAAGTCCTGCGGCAGATACCCGGGCCGCTCCCGGTTCAGAATGATCGTCCCCTCCGCGTCGGCATAGTCCTGAATGAGCGCCGGATCGCAGATCCATTTTAAGAGCGTGGACTTGCCGTCGCCTTCCTCCCCGATCAGCACGGCTTTGTCGCCGGGGTTTAAGGTCAGGGAGAAATCCTTCAGCAGGACGCGGAGATCCCGGCGGTGCGTGATGGTCAGATTCTGTATTTGCAGCATAGATGCCTCCCGATAATAAAAAAACTGCTTTTGCCTGCGCAAAAACAGATCACGCGAAAGAGCCCGGGAGACCGGACAGCTCAGGATGATCGGATCTGGCACAGACAAACAAGGGACCTTCCGTCCCGGATCATAAAGTCTGTTGTCAAATCGAATCATCTGATCGTCATTCCGCACCTCCGTGGATTTGTCTCCTTTATAGCACGCCGGACTGAGTCTGTCAATCTCTTCGCAGCGGACAGCCTGCTTCCGGAGCCGCAAAAACAGAATTTTCTTCCGGGAAAACGAAGGAATAAAACGCCTGTTCTCTTGTACTTCCCGGGAGCACTGTGCTATAATCACAGCAAATCATCTGCCACATCCGGGGCAGAGCGTTTTTCATACGGAAAGGCGAGGGGAAAGATGGATCTCGGGCTTCAAAGAGCGAACGGCTGGAAGAGGATCTCCGCATTCCTGCTGGATGCCATGCTGCTGGTCATGCTGGCGGTCGGCGTCGGCAGTCTGATTTCCGCGCTGATCGGCTACGACGGACTGAGCAGCCAGCTGACGGACATCTACGCCCGCTATGAAAAAGAATACGATACGAGCTTTAACTATTCCGAGGAGGATTACGGAAATCTCTCCGAAGAAGCCAGGGCCCGCTACGACGCCGCTTATCAGGCGCTGATCCAGGACACGGAAGCGATCACCCTTTACAGGAAGGTGGTTGCCATGAGCTTTTTACTGGTCTGCCTCAGCCTGCTGGCGGCGTTTTTAGTACTGGAATTTGCCGTCCCGCTTCTCTTAAAACAGGGACGGACGCTGGGGAAACGTGTTTTCGGGCTGGCGGTCATGCGGGAAGATATGGTGGCAGTCAGCGGGCCGGTGCTCTTTATCCGGACCGTGCTCGGAAAGTATTCGCTGGAAACGATGATCCCGGTGGCGGTATTCCTGATGCTCTACTTCAATATGATCGGCCTGCTGGGCGGGGTCCTGCTTTTATCCCTGCTGGTCATGCAGATCGTGGTTTTTGCCACCTCCCATACCGGGGCCCTGCTGCATGATAAGCTGGCCGGCACGGTCGTGGTGGATATGGCAACGCAGCGGATCTTCGATACGAAAGAAGAGATGCTGGACGCAAAAAAAGAAGCGGCGGCCGAACAGGCGAAGCGCGCTGAATGGTGATAAAGAAGAAAGGGAAGAAAACGTATGAAAGTCGTCCTTGAGAACCTGACCAAGATTTTCCCGAGCCGGAACAAGAAGTCGAACGAAGAGGTCGTCGCGGTCAATAATTTCAGCTTTGAGATCCCCGACGGCAAACTGGTCGGTCTTCTTGGACCGTCCGGCTGCGGGAAAAGCACAACGCTCTATATGATCTGCGGGCTGCAGAAACTCAGCGGGGGCAAGATCTACTTCGGTGAAGATGATGTGACCGACCTTCCGCCCGAACACCGCGGCGTCGGCCTGGTCTTCCAGAACTATGCCCTGTACCCGCACATGACCGTCAAGCAGAACATTCTCTATCCCCTGCAGAACCTGAAAGGCGCGGATAAGCTGAGCAAGGAAGAGATGCTCAGCCGGACGGAAGAAGTAGCCAGGCTGGTGCAGATCGACGGCCTGCTGGACCGCAAGCCCAGCGAGATGTCCGGCGGCCAGCAGCAGCGTGTCGCCATCGCCCGCGCGCTGGTCAAGATGCCGCGCGTGCTGCTTCTTGACGAACCGCTGTCCAACCTGGACGCCCGCCTGCGTCTGCAGACAAGAGAAGAGATCCGCCGGATCCAGAAAGAGACCGGCATCACGACCGTCTTCGTCACGCATGACCAGGAAGAAGCCATGAGCATCTCCGATATCATCGTCGTGATGAAGAAAGGCATCATTCAGCAGATCGACGAACCGCAGAAAGTCTATGATGACCCGGCCAATCTTTTCGTGGCAAAGTTCCTGGGCACGCCGCCCATCAACGTTTTCGAGGGCGAAGTCAAGGAAGGCATGCTGTTTTTGGGCGACGATCCCGTGATGCGGGTGAGCAGCGTGGCGGATCAGCCGGTCTGGGTCGGCATTCGTCCGGAAGGCTTTATCCTGGATGAGAACGGCCCCCTGCACTGCAGCCTGGAAGGCGTGGAGGTCATGGGCCGCGACGTCAGCGTGGTAT
Source organism: Lachnospiraceae bacterium (assembly GCA_017394885.1). Taxonomy (GTDB): domain Bacteria; phylum Bacillota; class Clostridia; order Lachnospirales; family Lachnospiraceae; genus UBA6987. The sequence continues at coordinate 34,258 of JAFPWO010000020.1, forward strand.
CGGAGCACGCCGCTTCCCAGAATCCGGTGGTCCGTTCCATTATCAGCGCGGAGAGCCATATCGATACCGCGTCTCCTGTCATCCGCTACAGCCTGAAGCCGAACAAGGTCTTCCTGTTCCATAAAGAGACCGAAGAACGGCTCCTGTAATCGCAGAGGTAACATTATGGTTGAGAGCAAACAACAATGGAAGGCATGGCTGTATCTGTCGCCGGCGATCGTTCTGCTGCTGATATTTACAGTCTGGCCGATCATCAATACAGTGCGCATGGCCTTCTTGAACGGCTACAGCGGACTGGCAGCCGTCGGCGGGGAGAGCTTCAGCTTCGGCATCGATAACTTCAAGAAGGTTATCGAATACAAGCGCTTCATCACCTGCCTGAAGAATACCTGCGTCCTCTGCTTCGTCACGGTGCCGCTGTCCACGATCCTGGCCCTCCTGGTATCGGTCGCGTTAAACTCCATCAAGCCGTTCCAGAAGGTCCTGCAGACGATCTTCTTCCTGCCGTATGTCACGAACTCCATCGCCATCGGCATGGTCTTTGCGGCCATGTTCAACATCGTCGGCAGCGCGTTCGGGACGCCGAACCAGATCATCGTGACGGCCGGTATCGTCAATAACGTCATCGAGTTTTTCGGGGGCACGGCCGTGAACTGGATCAACTCCGGGTCTACACATCTGGCCAATATGACGGTCATGATCATCTATATCGTCTGGAATGCCCTGCCCTTTAAGATCCTGATCCTGCTCGGCGGCATGCAGAGCATCAACAAGCAGTACTATGACGCGGCCCGCGTCGACGGCAGCACCCGCCGCCGCATCTTCGCGCGGATCACGGTCCCGCTGCTTTCCCCCATGATCGCCTATGTCGTCATCACCGGCTTCATCGGCGGCTTCAAGGAATACACCAGCATCGTCGGTATCTTCGGTGCGGATATGGGACCGGCCGGAGCCAAGGGCTCCATGAACACCATGGTCGGGTTTATCTATGACGCCTTAAGTTCCAACAGCCAGGGACGCGCGAGCGCCGCCGCCCTGATCCTGTTCGGCATCATCCTAATTGCGACCCTGATCAATCTATGGGTCAGCAAGAAGCGGGTGCATTATTAAGGAGGCGGCCATGGCAGACAGAGTTTTAATGAAAGAAAAGAATATGGAAGACGTTACGGCGAAGAGCCGTGTCGGCGTGGTCGTTGTTAAAATCCTGACCTACGTCTTCCTGATTATCATGGCGGTGATCGTCCTGTTCCCTTTCTACTGGATGATCAACTCCTCGCTCAAGACCCTGGAAGAATATCGCTGGAGCGTGCCGAGTTTCTGGCCGCAGACGGTGATGTTCAAAAACTATCTGGAGGCTTTCACCACGGCCAGCCTGGGCCGGCTGTTTGTGAACACGATGATCGTCGGCGTGGTCTCCACGATTCTTTCGCTGATCATTACGGTCCTTTCGGCCTTTGCTTTCGCGCGGCTGGAATTCAAGGGGAAAAATATCCTATTCGCCGGCCTGCTGGCCACCATGATGATCCCCGGCGAACTTTTCACGATCACCAACTACGGGACCGTTACGACCTTCGGCTGGATCAATACCTATACGGTTTTGATCGTGCCGTTTCTGGTCAGCGTGTTCTACATCTACCTGCTGCGCCAGAATTTCCTGCAGATCCCGAACGAGCTGTATCTGGCGGCGAAGGTGGACGGAACGTCTGACCTCAAGTATCTGTGGACCGTGATGATCCCGCTGTCCCTGCCCACGCTGATCTCGATCACGATCCTGAAGATGATGGGCGCCTGGAACTCCTACATCTGGCCGAGACTGGTCGCGAACGATGAGGCGCACCGCCTGATCACCAACGGCCTGCGCAACGCCTTCACCGCCACGACCGGCGACGTCAACTACCCGGTCCAGATGGCGGCCGTCGCCCTGGTATCCTTCCCGCTCTTCTTAGTGTACATCTTCCTGCGGAAGTACATCATGAAGGGCGTGAGCCGGAGTGGTATAAAGGGTTAAAATCGCCGAGCGCTGCCTGCGGTGAAAAATGTCGAAGCGCCGCCTGCGGCGGAAGAAGCGAGACATTTTTCTTGACATCGTCCGACAAACCGACCGAACAGGGAAGGGTTGTCGCTGACGATGGAGGGAGAGAAGAAGCGAGGCGATTTTAGTGACACCGTCCGAAAAAACGACCGAACAGGGAAGTTTTTTCGCTGACGGTGGAGGGGAAACTGCAGCGGCGATGCTCCGCATCGCCACCAAATAAACATTCAAAAAAGGGAGAACAAACATGAAGAAATTTATTGCCATCCTTCTCGCGGCAGCGCTGATGCTTTCTCTGGCAGCCTGCGGCGGGAACACTTCCACCAGCACGGAAGCGCCGGCTCCTTCCACGACCAAGGCCGCGGAAGAACCGGGCACCGAAGCGCCGGTTCCGGAGAACCCCGGCACCAAATCGACCTATGACGGCAGCGAAGTCACCATCGTTTTCTATCACACGATGGGCTCGAATCTGAACGACGTCCTGGTCGACTACATTGCCAAGTTCAACGAGCTGTATCCGAACATCCACGTAGAAGCCAAGAGTGTCGGCAGCTACGATGACGTCCGCGATCAGATCAGCACCGAGATCAACGTGGGCAGCCAGCCCAACATCGCGTACTGCTATCCGGACCACGTGGCCATGTACAACCTGGCCGGCGCCGTGCAGACGCTGGATGAATTCATCAACAGCACCTCGGAAGTCAAGCGCGCCGACGGCAGCACCGAGATCCTGGGCCTGACCGAGGAGCAGAAGGCGGACTTCATCGCCGGCTATTACAATGAAGGCAAGCAGTTCGGCGACGGCCTGATGTACACCATGCCCTTCTCTAAATCCACGGAAGTGCTGTACTACAACAAGACCTTCTTCGAGGCCAACGGCTTGACCGTCCCCACCACCTGGGACGAGATGAAGACCCTCTGCCAGAAGATCAAGGAGATCGATCCCAACTCCATCCCGCTGGGCTATGACTCCGAAGGCAACTGGTTCATCACCATGTGCGAGCAGTACGGCTCTCCGTACACCAGCGCGACCGGCGATCACTATCTGTTCAACAACGAGACCAACCGGAACTTCGTGAAGGAATTCCGTGAATGGTATCAGGCCGGCTATCTGACCACGCAGTCCCTGTACGGCGCCTACACCTCCGGCCTGTTCACTTCGACCGACGCCACCAAGAGCTACATGTCCATCGGTTCCTCCGCCGGCGCGACCTATCAGCGCCCGCAGAAGGTCGACGGCGCATATCCGTTCGAAGTCGGCATCGCTTCGATCCCGCAGATCGACCCGGCCAACCCGAAGGTCATCTCCCAGGGCCCGAGCGTCTGCATCTTCAAGAAATCCAACGAGCAGGAAGTCCTGGCGTCCTGGCTGTTCGTGAAATATCTGACGACCAGCGTCGATTTCCAGGCTGAATTCTCAGTCGCTTCCGGTTATGTTCCGGTACTCAAGTCGGTCGCCCAGAACGAGCAGTATGCGAAGTTCGTCGGCAGCGCGGACGGCGGGGACTATGTATCCGCTCTGAGCGCGAAGGTCTGCCTGGAGCAGGAGAGCGCTTACTACACCTCCCCGGCGTTCAACGGCTCTTCGACCGCCCGTTCTCAGGTACAGTCTCTGATGGCCAAGTGTCTTTCGGACAATGCTTCGGATGTGGACGCGATGATCGCGGCTGCCTTTGAAGAAGCCATCGACGAGTGCGAATACCAGACCGGTTTCTAAATTCAGGATTGGAATGCAATGAATAAAATCTTCAGAAGCTGTCTGTGCCTGCTGCTGGTGCTTCTTCTTGCGGCCTGTGAGAAGACGCCGCAGGTACAGACGACAGACGGTTCCGCAGCGGAAAGCCAGACCGAAACGGCGCAGCCGGCTCCGACCGAGGCGGCGTCCACCGCTGCGCCGGCCGTGCATGAGGACTTTGCCGCCAAAGTGACGCTGGACATGGCCTCCGAGACTCTCAAGCAGGAGGTCACGGTCAAGACCTTCGTCGACGGCGATACGGTCCACTTCCATGTGCCGGAAAGCGTGATGCCGGACGGCGTTCTCAAAGCCCGCTTCCTGGGACTCAATACGCCGGAGAGCACCGGAAAAGTCGAAGAGTACGGGAAAGCAGCCTCGAAGTTTACGCGGGAGAAGCTGGAAAACGCCGTTTCGATCGTCATTGAATCCGACAGCGGGACCTGGAATCCGGACTCGGGCGGAGAACGCTATCTGGTATGGGTCTGGTACTGTCCGAAGGGAGAAAGCAAGTACCGGAATCTGAACATCGAACTGCTGCAGAACGGCCTGGCGAAGGCTTACAATTCCGGGCAGAACCGCTACGGGGAAACCTGCCTTGCCGCACTGGCGCAGGCGATGAACGAGAAATGCGCGATCTATTCCGGCGAGAAGGATCCGGAGTTCTTCTACGGTGACGCGCTGGAGCTGACGCTGAGAGAGATCCGCCTGCACGCGAAGGACTATGAAGGAAGCAAGGTCGCTTTTGAAGCGGTCGTGACCCGCAACTCCGACGGGACCGTCTATGTGGAAGAATACGATCCGGAGCTGGATCTGTATTTCGGCATGACGGTCTATCTGGGCTACGGTCTTTCCGGCGAAGGCCTGAACATCATGAATGTGGGCAACCGCGTCCGGATCGTGGGTACGCTGCAGTACTACGAAGCAGGCGGGACCTGGCAGGTCTCGGGCCTCAGCTACAAGGTCATGCGGCCGGATGATCCCGGCAACATTCAGAAGATCAGCGAAGGCAATCCGCCCGCCAACGTGCTTACCACGGCCGACCGTTATGTCAACGGCAAGGTAGACATTCCCGGAGAGGACGAAGCCTGGGATTATGCGGCACTGGTTCTGGACAGTACGCTTTTCATGAAGGATCTGTATGTAAAGTCCGTGAAGATGACCGATAACAAAAGTTCGTCTTCTTATGGCGCGCTGACGCTGTACTGTGAGTCGGACGGCGTGAAAGTCACGCTTCGTACCGGGGTGTTCCATCAGGAAGACGGATCGCTCGTGCCGGGGAAGACCTACCTCCATAAGACGATCGATGTGACCGGCGTGGCCGGGATTTACGACGGAGCGTATCAGATCAGGCTTCTGACCCAGGATGATATTCAGGTGCATCCGTAAAGCAATAAGTATAAGACTGAAAATAGAGTAAGGAGATCAAGATGAAGAAAACAATTGCGATCGTGCTGTCGCTGATCCTGTGCCTTGGCCTGCTGGCCGGCTGCGGATCCACGCCTGCCACCACGGCGGCGCCGGAACCGAGCACCGAAGCCCCGGCCCCGGAAACGACGCAAGCACCGGAAACAACCGCGGAACCGACAACCGCAGAACCGCTCCCGACGGCTTCCCCCGTTGAAAGAGCGTCCGCGTTCCTGTTCAACATGTACAAAGGCATGAGCACCCCGACTCCGGAAGACTATCCGGTGACGGCGGTCGTCTCGATCGACGGCGAGCGCTATGACGTGGCCTGGGCGGCGGAGATCACCGCCGGTCCGGAAGGCGGCGTGGTGGTGCAGGATCCGGCCGACAATGTCGTCCTGATCGACGTCGATGAAGAGACCCCCGAGGAGATCGCGTATACCTTAAGCGCGACCATCACGATCAACGGCGAATCCAAGACCATCTCCTTTGAGCATACCGTGCCGGCCGTTTCGACCGATATGAGCGAAGCCGAGACCGTGGCCCGCCTGTATGCTCTGGAGCCCGGCGATTCCCTGCCCGGCACGCACGTGCTGCGCGGCGAGATCGTGGATATCCCGACCGCCTACAGCGCAGAATACGGCAACATCACCGTCAACCTGAAGGTGACGGATGACGAGCATATCGTGCAGTGCTACCGTCTGGCGGGCGGCGAAGATCTGGCCGTGGGCGATGTGATCACCGTCATGGGTGCGTTAAAGCGCTATGAGAACACCTTTGAATTCGACAAAGGCGCCGTCTACAGCAAGGAGTTGAGCACGGAAGAGATGAAGCAGAACATTGTTCTGGACAAACTCTTCGCGCTGGAGCCCGGCGATTCCTTAAAGGGAACCTATGTGCTGCGCGGTGAGATCACGGAGATCCCGACTGCTTACAGTGCGGATTACAACAACATCACGGTCAATCTGGACGTTCTCGGCAAGACGGTGCAGTGCTATCGTCTGGCCGGCGGTGAAGAACTGGCCGTGGGCGATGTGATCACCGTTGTCGGCGCGCTGAAGCGCTACAATGATACCTTTGAGTTCGATGCCGGCGCGATGTACAGCAAAGGCATGACGCTGGAACTGGCCAAGGCTGCCATGGTCGTGGAACAGCTCTATGCGCTGGAACCCGGCGATGCGCTGAAGGGCCTCTACACCCTGACCGGCATGATCGATTCCATCCCGACCGCCTACAGCGCGGAATACGGCAACATCACGGTCAATCTGATCGTGACCGATGCGGACCATATCGTGCAGTGCTACCGCCTGGCGGGCGGCGAAGAGCTGAAGGAAGGCGACGTGATCACCGTTACCGGCAACCTGAAGCGCTACGAGAACACCTTCGAATTCGACAAAGGCGCGACCTACGTGCTGGTTGAAGCCGGCGAATAAGAAACAGGCTGTTTTCAGAAGAAGAACGGAAAGCGCCGGGGTTTCCCGGCGTTTTCCCACTGTCCGGGCCGCGGCGATGCCTGCATCGCTACAGAAGCCGTGAAAAGGAGTTGTCATGCTGGACGTTTCTCATGTTACGAAAAAATACGGAAAGACCGTCGCCTGTGAGGATCTGAGCTTTCATCTGGATCCGGGGAGCGTGACGGTCCTGCTCGGCCCCAACGGCGCCGGCAAGAGCACGATCATGAAATCCATTATCGGCTTTCTGCGCTATCAGGGCGAGATCACGGTCGCGGGCTGGCCGAACAAAAGCGTCGAAGCGCGGCGGATCATGGGCTATGTGCCCGAAATGCCGGCGCTGTACCCGAATCTGACGGTGTACGAGCATATGGAGTTTCTGGCGCGCGCCTACCGCCTGCGCGATTATGAAGCGCGGATCGAGGCTTTGTTTGAACGCTTCGAACTGAGTGACAGAAAGAAAAAGTTCGGGGACGAGCTTTCCAAGGGCATGCAGCAGAAGCTGAACCTGTGCCTGGGCATGCTGCCGGATCCGGAGATGCTGATGATGGACGAGCCCATGATCGGCCTGGACCCGCACGCCATCAAAGAACTGAAAAAGACCATGGAAGAGATGCGGGAGAGGAAAAAGACCCTGCTGATCAGTACGCATATCATTGACAGTGTGGATATGCTCTGGGACCGCGCGCTGATCATGCAGGACGGCACGATCCGAGCCAATGTGACGCGGGAGGAGCTGAGCCGCCGGGGCGAAAGCCTGGAGGAACTGTTCTTTGAAGTCACGGAAAACCTTTCCCGGGAAGATATGTCCCATCCGGAGCCGTCCGACGCGGAGGAAGAAGCGCAGGCATGAAGCTGTTTTTCTACTATTTCCTTCACAGCGCGAAGAACGGCCTGAAGAAACTGTTCAAGACCTGGGTGCTGGTCTTTTTCGTGGTCATGCTGGTGGGCGGACTGATCCTGGGCGGGACCATCGGCCTGCTGCTTAAGAACACGCTGCCGGACGATATCGGGACGGAAGAGACCGATCCTTCTCAAGCGGAGGCTGTCCTGCCGGATCCGGAGGAAGAGGTGCCGGTCATGGATATCCTAGAGCTGGCGGCCGGCGGGATCATTCTGCTCTTCTTTGTGATCAGTGTCTTCCGGGCGGATAAGACCGGCGCGGATATCTTCCTGCCGGCCGATGTAACGCTCCTCTTTCCTTCTCCCATGAAACCGCAGTCGGTGCTCCTGTTCCGCACGACGACCCAGATCGGCGCCTCCGTTGCGGCCAGCGTCTATTTCCTGGGCTTTCAGATCCCCCGGCTGGTCCGGAAGGCACAGTTTCCCTGGTGGATCATCCCGGTGATCTTCGCGGGCTGGATCCTGATGCTGGCGATCGCGCAGCTTCTGAAGATGCTCTGTTTTGTGGCCTGTTCGACAAGGCCGGCGCTGCGGAAGAATCTGCGCCGCATCGTCTATCTGGTGCTGGCGCTGATCGCCGGCGGGTTCTGCCTTTTCCATGCGAAGCACGGCCTGGGCTGGTGGGAAGATGCGCTCGCCTTTTTCAACGCGCTGAAGAGCCGGCTGATCCCCTTCTGGGGCTGGATCAAAGGCTTTGTGATGTACGCGGCGGAAGGGAAGGGGCTGCCTTCACTGCTGTGCTTTGCCGGGACCCTCCTCGGCGGCGGGGCCCTCGCCTGGCTGATCTGGCATATGCAGGCCGATTTTTATGAAGAAGCGCTGCAGAAAGCATCCGAAAAGTCGGAAATGATGGCGGCGGCGCAGGACGCGCAGAGCGGAAATGTTATTATCAAGCGTAAAAAAGACCGGAGCGAAAAGATCCGGCGCAATGCGTTTCATCACGGCTGGGGGGCCGGCGTCTTCTTCCATAAGCCGCTGTACAACCGCTTCCGCTTCGCCCACCTCGGGATCTTTACGAAGACGCTGGAATTCAATCTGGCAGTGGCCCTCGGAGGAGCGGCGCTGTGCCGCTTTGTCCTGAACACGGAGAATGTCTGGATCATCGTCATTCTGCTTGCGCTTGGCACCTTTTTCCGGAGTCTGGGCAATTCCCTGCGGGAAGATACGCAGATGTGGTATTTCCTGATGATCCCGGAGGATAACTGGAGCAAGCTGATCTGCTCGCTGGGCGGAGACCTGGCGAACAGCCTGCTGGACGTATTGCCGGCGCTGTTTTTCGGACTGCTCCTGCAAGGCGCGAAGCTCTTCCCGGGGCTGCTCTGGGGGATCGCCATCGTCTCCGTGAGCGCTTATGCGACGTCGGTGGGGACTTTTATCGATCTTTCCGTGAGCGTGAACGCCGGACAGACGCTCAAGTCGATGGTCCAGCTCATCTTTATCTATTTCGGGATCCTGCCGGATCTGGTTCTTGCGGGCATCCTGATCTCGCTGGGACAGCCGTTTTTCGCCATGCTTGCGGTGACGGCCTTCAACCTGGCGCTGAGCGCGCTGTTTTTATACTTTGCTTCTCTGCTGATGGGAAGAAAATAAGATAGTTCGGGGTCAGACCCCAGGTGTCTCAAAATGAGACACCTGGGGTCTGACCCCGAACTGTCCTGTGCCCCGATCTGCCGCTACGGCTGGAGGAGTTTCTGGATTTTCCGGTAGGCTTTCTCGTCGGTCCGCGATACGGTGAGCGGGGAGATGGAGGTATAGCCGTTCATGACGGCGTCGAGATCCACATCCAGATTCCGGCTGCCTTTGTAGGCGCTGTAGCCCATCGCCATCAGATGCCCGCCGGCCTCTTCCCGGAACCAGTCGCGGTAGTACGGGGCGTTGGCCTGCCGGGTCAGGCGGATCCCCTTGTCGCCGTCCGCGAAATTCACGTTTAGAAGATCGGTATAGTCCAGCAGATGATGCCCGTGAATAAAATCATAGGCGTCGTCCAGCTTCTTTTCGATATTCCGGAAGCCCCCGAAGAAGGTGGAAAAGGCGATCGCTTTCCACCCGCTGTAATTGGCCTCGAAGGCGGCGCCGCAGGTCGCGGAATAGACGATATCCCAGCCGACGTTCAGGCCGTCGTTGATCCCGGAAAAGACCAGATCCGCTTCAATCTTCAGGCCTGCGTCGGCCACGCGGATGCAGTCGGCCGGCGAGGAATCCACATACCAGGCCCGGACCCCGGGCAGGAAATCGATCTCGCGGCATTCAAAGGAAGAATGGATATTGACGTGGTGGCTTTCGGCGCTGCGCTGCGTCTTCGGCGCGACGACCGTGACCTCTCCGAATTTCTTCGCCCACTCCGCCAGAATGCGGATGCCCGGCGCGCCGATGCCGTCATCGTTGGTGACCAGGATCTTCATAACCATCCCTCATGGTTTTCTTTAAACTGCCTGCTCAGCTCGTCCGCCTCCCGGATGAGCTGATTCATTTCTTCGAGGCTGTATACAGTCGCGCCGCTCGCACGGTCATGGCCGCCGCCGTGGAAGCGGAGGGCCAGTTCCTGCACGGTCACAAAGCGGGACCGCAGACGGACGCGGATGCTGCCGTCCGGGTTGTCGATAAAGGCCAGCCAGATGATGCTCCCGCGGATGCTGTCCAGATAGTTGATGGTATTGCTGGCCTGCTCGCGGTCCAGCCCGAAACGCTGCTGCATGGCCTTATCCACGTAGAGATAGACGACGCCGCTTTCCGTGCGCTGCATATGTTCGTAGATGTAGGCTTCAAAGCGGAAATAGTCGAAATCTTCCAGATACAGATGCGCGAAGAGCGTTTCGGTATCGATGCCCTGGTCCAGCAGGACGCCGGCCAGCCGGAGCGTCTCTCCGGTGACCGAGGGGAAGCGAAAGCGGCCGGAATCGCTGACCATGCCCTGATATAAGAACAGCGCGGCTTCTTTGGTCATCGGGATCGCATCCGCAAAGCTCTGCTGGAAATCGACGATCATCTCGCAGGCGGAGGAGCGTTCGGGCTCGACCCAGGAGATATCTCCGAACGGCGTCTCCTCGATATGGTGGTCGATCTTGATCAGCGCGGGACACAGCCCGATCTTTTTATTCGAGATTCGGTCCATAGTACCCGTGTCGACGACGATCGCGAGAGCCGTCCGGTAAAACTCGTCGTCCGCGGCGGGATCCTCCGGCCCGAGGAAGGAAAGATACGCTGAATCATCTTCATTGATGACCCGGACATCCTTCTGAGGGAAAGCGTTCCGCAGCAGCTCTGCCAGGCCGCGGGTGGAACCGATGGCGTCCCCGTCCGGCCGGATGTGCCGGGCGATCAGGATCCGGTCATATTCTCTGATCTTTTCAAAAATCTGTTTTTTCAGCGCTTCAAACATGGGAAGACCTCCTGATCTCATCCAGATCTTTCAGCATGGCCGTGACCTCGTCCCGGCTGCGGAGCGTGGCGCCGCTGGCCTTCATATGCCCGCCGCCGCCGTATTTGACCGCGACCGGATTGATATTGTAGAGGGAGGAGCGCAGCTCGGCGTAGATCACCTCGCCCTCCTCGGTAAAGTTGGCCCAGATATCCACGCCTTTTAAATCCGCCATGATGCCGATCATGCCGCGGGATACGTCAAAGGTGCTCACCCCGAGCGCCGCCACTTCCTCTTTGGTGTTGTAAAGATAGGCCACGCCGCCTTCGGTAAATCGGATCTTCTGAATAAAAGCAGCCAGGCGCTTCACTTCCTCAATGTCCGCGGCATACAGCTGCAGATACAGGGCGTTGGTGTCGATGCCCCGTTCCAACAGTTCCGCGGCCAGGCGGAGCGTGCGCGGCGTGGTGGAATCGTAGCGGAAGCGCCCGGAGTCTGTGACCATCCCGGTATAAAGAGCCAGCGCGGCGGGCTGCAGGATCCGGAGGCCTTCGGAGAGGGCAAAGTCCGTGAGCAAGCCGCAGCAGCTTTCAAAATCGGAGGCCACGATATCCAGGTCCGTAAAATCCCCTTTGTAGAGGTGGTGGTCGAAGCGGAGCGAGGCGGCTGCCTTCGTATAGCGTTCGTCGCTCACCAGCTCCGCGTCTCCGCAGTCCAGAATGATCGAGAGCGCCTGCGGGAAGACTTCGTCTGGGACCTCATCCATGACCGCGCCGTCCATAAAGGCGTAGCGGCCGGCGGCGTCCCCGGTCATGAAGACCTTCTTTTCGGGAAAATTGTCGGCAAGAATGTGCTTCAAGCCGATCTGCGCGCCGAGGGCGTCCCCGTCCGGGCTGTTGTGCCGGTGGAGCACGATGGTATCATACTGCCTGATCAGATTCAGGGCTTTCTGGTAGTCTGTCATAACCTGTTCCTGTTTTATCGGTATTTACTGCTTCGGGAGATAATGCTCCAGCAGATAGTCTTTCTGATTATGGGACGGCGTCTCCAGCACGTCCTCGAGCATGGCGGCAAGGAGCGCGCCGAGCTCTTTCCCGGGCTTTAAGCCCGCCGCGATCAGGTCGTTTCCGCTGACCGCCAGATCCTTTAAGCTCAGGGGATCCCCGGCGGCGCGGATCTCATCATAAGCCGCGAGCATTCCGGGATAGCGCTGCATGAATTCCTCTGCGGCATACGCGCTCTGCCCGGCGTTGTCCGCCTTGATAAGCTTTAAATACAGCGGGAAAAGCTCCGGGCCGAGGCGGCTCAGCATGCGGCGCACATTGGGCAGGGACGGCGGGAAGCGCATATCGTGGACTTCGATCAGGCGGACGACCTTGCGGATCGTTTCATTGTCAAAGCGGTATTCCCGCAGGAAGCTTTCCGCGAAGCGTGCACTGATGGCGGGGTGTCCCTTAAAGTGGTCCCGGCCGGCGGCGTCGGTCTTTTTGGCTTCGACCTTGCCGACGTCGTGAAGCAGCGCGCACAGGCGCAGGACCAGGTCGTTTTCCACCGATTCCATGACTTTCAGCGTGTGGTGCCCGACGTCGTAAAGATGGAACGGCGTATGCTGCTCCGTCTCCAGCATGCGGTCAAAGACCGGCATGATCACGGCGGTGATCCCGGCCTCGGACAGGCGGAGGAAATACTCCGGATGCGGCGAAACAAGCAGCTTGCACAGCTCGTCGCGGATCCGTTCCCTGCTGATAAATTCCAGCTTCGGCGCGAAGCGGTGCAGGGCCGCCGCAGTCTTTTCTTCAATGGAAAAGCCGAGCTGCGCGGAAAAACGGACGGCCCGCATGATCCGCAGGGCGTCCTCGTCAAAGCGTTCCGCGGGCTCGCCGACCGCGCGGATCACCCCGTCCCGCAGGTCCTTCACCCCGCCGAAAAGATCCACCAGCCCGCCGTGAGGCTCGTAGGCCATGGCGTTGACGGTGAAATCGCGGCGCCGCAGATCTTCCGCCAGAGAGGTCGTAAACGAAACGGAATCGGGATGGCGGCTGTCGGAATAGTCCCCGTCGATCCGATAGGTCGTGACTTCAAAGCTTTCCGGCCCGATCATCACGGTCACGGTGCCGTGCTCGATCCCGGTATCGACGGTCCGCCGGAACAGGGCCTTGATCTGCCGGGGCATCGCGTTGGTCGTGATATCCCAGTCATTCGGCCTGCGTCCGAGGATCGAGTCGCGCACGCAGCCGCCGACCGCGTACGCTTCATAGCCGGCCTCATGCAGGACCCGCAAAACGGTGGCAGCTCGGTTGGGAATAGTGATGGAAATCATGGAGATTTACAGTTCTTTCACAGTTTCTTCCCGGGGTTTTCTGTCCGGGTGCTTGACGGAGGGGCGGGCGTCCTCGGCCGGGTAGCCTACCGGGAACATCGCGATCAGATTGAAGGGGATCATTTCCGGGAACGCCGCCTTCACCTGGTCGGCGTTAAAGTGGCCCACCCAGGTGGTCCGCAGGCCCAGATCGTGGATCGCCAGCATCATCTGCGTCGCCACGATCGTGGCGTCCACATCGGCAAAGTTTTTTCCGTCAAAGGGCCGCACCCAGGCTTCCGCCGGGCTGCTGCCGATGACCAGGATACAGGATACGGAGCCCACAAAGGGGAAGGGCGCCGCAGCGGCCAGCTTCTCCAGGGCTTCGGGAGATCGGACCGCCCAGATGCGGAAGGGCTGCTTGTTGTGCGCGGTCGGCGCACATCGTCCGGCTTCCAGAATCTTTTCCAGGGTCTCGGGGTTGATTTCTCCGCCTTCCAGCCGGCGGCAGGAGTAGCGATCTTTCGCCAACGATAAAAAGTCCTGCATAACGGTCCCTCCTCAAAGCTTTCATGATCTGCGGAAAGTATAGCATGTCTGCGGTCAAATGACAAGGCGGGCGCCTGCTTCAGAAAGCGCTTGCGAAAGCACTTTCTTCCATGCTATGATGAGGGTCCAAAGAAAAGAGGCGCCTTATGGATCAGAAAAGATTTGAAAGAAAAAAGAAAGAAGATCGGCCTGTGCTGGCCATCTGCTACGATTTTGACCGGACGCTCTCGCCGGACGATATGCAGGCGCAGGGCTTTATCCAGTCGGTCGGCTGGGATACGGACGCCTTCTGGCAGGATACCGACCGGATCAGCGAAGATCACAAGATGGATCAGAATCTCGCCTATATGCTGATGATGGTGACGGAGGCGGAGGGCAATGTCATCATGAACCGCGAAGCGCTTGCGGACTACGGCGCGAAGGTGGAGCTGTTTCCGGGCGTGCGGGACTGGTTTGAGCGGATCCGCCGCTATGGGGAAGAAAAAGGCGTCATCGTGGAGCATTACATCATCTCCTCGGGATTAAAGGAAATGATCGATGGGACGGAGATGGCGAGAAACGGAGCCTTTACCGCGGTCTATGCCAGCTCTTTCTACTTCAACGAACGGGGCGTGGCGACCTGGCCGGCCATGGTGGTCAATTACACCAATAAGACGCAGTTCCTTTTCCGGATCGAGAAGGGCGTTCTGGATGTGAACGACCCCGGCGTGAACGAATATTTCCCGCCCGATCAGATCCGCGTACCCTTCCGGAACATCGTCTATATCGGGGACAGCGATACGGATATCCCCTGTATGAAGCTGGTCAATACCTACGGCGGCCACGCGATCGCGGTGTACAATCCCCATACCGGGAACCGGAAGAAAGCCTATCAGATGATGCAGGAAAACCGCGTGAAATATTTTGCGCCGGCAGATTACCGGGAAGGCACGGAAATAGAAATGCTGCTGCAGGCCATTATCGACCGGACGGCAGGGAATGAGCGGCTGGAGAGTATCCATTACCGCATGCGCAACGAAATGATGAACGGACTCGGATCCGGTGAAGACTATCAGGAAGAGGATTGAATCATGACGAAGATGACATCGGCATATGCCAACAAGCTGTTGAAACGTCTGCAGGAGGACAAGGAATTCTGGGCCAATAAGGAACGCGAGAGCAGCACTTATATCGCGGCGGTCGGCGAAGAGGCCGTGATCCCGGATTATGATTATGCGCAGACGGCGGAGAAGATCACGGAGATCGATGAAAAGGTCGTAAAGCTGAAGCACGCGATCAACCTGAACAATGTCTCCGGCGTTGTAAGCGTGGGCGAAAAGGCGATGACGATCGATATGATCCTGGTCCGCATGGCGCAGCTGACGCAGCGGAAGGCGGTCCTGGACGAGATGCGCAAGCGCGAGCCCAAGACCCGCATCAATTCGGGCTATTACGGCGCCAAGCAGGCGGCGCCGGAATATATGTACATCAATTACGATCTGGCGCTGGTCAAGGCGGAGTACGAGCGCGTGGATGCGGAGATCGCCCAGATGCAGATCGCGCTGGACAAGTACAATCAGACTGTGGAATTTGACGTGGATATCTGAAAAGGTTCCGCGTTTTCCGTTCCGCGGCCCCCTCTTTTTTG
This sequence comes from Lachnospiraceae bacterium, assembly GCA_017394885.1. Lineage (GTDB taxonomy): Bacteria > Bacillota > Clostridia > Lachnospirales > Lachnospiraceae > UBA6987. The sequence continues at coordinate 49,616 of JAFPWO010000020.1, forward strand.
ATCAGAGATCAAAGCGTTTTGGGTATTGTTTACCGTTTCAGTCAAGGCTCATGTGTTATTGATTATGCAAAAAAGTTGAAGGTTGCGTTCGGCGATTTTATTGGCGGCGGAAGAAAACCTGCATCCCAGGATGCCGGCGCAGGGAGGTTCGGTTTCCCCTGCGCCACTTTTCAGACAGCTTTCGGGAGGAGATAAGCGATGTCCGGGCCCTTTTCGAGAACAGAACGGCTGATCGGAGCCGAAGCGCTGCAAAAGCTGCAGCGCTCCCGGGTCGCGGTCTTCGGGATCGGCGGCGTGGGCGGCTACGCGGTGGAAGCACTGGCCCGCTCCGGCATCGGCGCGCTGGACCTGGTCGACAGCGACCGGGTCGCGCTCAGCAATCTGAACCGCCAGATTCTGGCCACGCATGCCACGGTCGGAATGCGGAAGGTGGACGCGGCGCGGGAACGGATCGCGCAGATCAATCCGGACTGCATCGTCCGCTGCTATCCTGTATTTTTCCTTCCGGAAACAAAAGCGGATTTTGACTTTTCGGCCTATGATTATATTGTGGATGCGGTCGATACGGTGAGCGCCAAGCTCGCCCTGGTAATGGCCGCGGAAGAAGCCGGCGTCCCGATCATCAGCGCGATGGGAGCCGGCAACAAGATGGACGCCGCGGCCTTTACCGTCGCGGACATCTACGAAACTTCGGTCTGCCCGTTGGCCCGGATCATGCGCAAGCTTTGTCGGGAGCACGGGATAAAGTCACTGAAAGTCGTATATTCGCGGGAGGAAGTAAAGGAACCGGAGGCGCGTCCTGAGGATGCGGAGGAGCTGGCCGGAACCGGCCGGCGCGCCATCCCCGGCTCGAACGCCTTCGTTCCGGGCACCGCGGGCCTGATCCTGGCCGGCGAGGTGGTAAAGGACCTGATCGGGGAAAGGAGTGCAGCATGGAAGAAAGAGTAACAAAAGTGACCAAACGGCAGTGCCTTTTTGCGATGATCAGCGCGGTGATCGTGGTGGTCTGCGTCTGCATCGGCGTCACCATGAATCTGACGACCATATACGATGAAAACTTCGACCACATGGGGCTGCGCACCTTCTGCATGTTTACGGTCAATTCCAATATTCTCTGCGCGGTCGCGATGTCGCTGGTAATCCCGTATACGATAGACGGTTTCCGCAAGCATAATTATCATCTGCCCCGCTGGGTCGTGCTGACGGCGTTTACGGGCGTGACGGCGGTCGCGCTGACGTTTCTGGTCTCGCTCTGCGTTCTGGCGCCGGTCAAGGGCTTTGTCCTGATCTTTTCCGGCTCGCGCTTTTATCTGCACGGCCTCTGCCCGGTCCTGGCGATCCTGGCCTTCTGCTTTTTTATCAGCGATCAGAGGATCTCGTTCTGGAATACATTTTATGCACTGATCCCGGTCTTCCTCTATGCGACGCTCTATACCGTCATGGTGATCGTGATCGGAGAAGAGAAGGGCGGCTGGAACGATTTCTACGGCTTTTTTACCCGTCTGCCGATCTGGATCCCGCTGACGGCGATCCTGCCCCTGACCTTCCTGATCGCCACGGCGATCCGGCTGGGGCACAATAAATCATTTGACGTGCGCAGAAGAGAAGAAGCAGCGTATTTCAAAAAAGCCTTTGCCGATGCGGATATCCGCAAAACGGTTCAGGCTATGGCACGGTTCAACAGTATGACCATGAAGGTGCGGGATATTATCGTGCCGGTGCGCATCATCTCCATCATGCTGGAGAACAGCGAGAGCGACGCGACGCTTCAGGAATGCAGCGAGATCTATCTGCGCGAGTATTTCGAAAACCAGGCAGCTATGAAACTCGAGAAGCTCTGGATCTAGTTACTCCAGGGTGAATTTCAGCAGCGTCGGGTTATGGTCAGAACTGACGAAATCCAGATCCAGCACCGTAAAGGACTCGACTTTAACATTCGGAGAGACGATATATCCGTCGATCACATAGTACTGGAAGTCCTCGTGGGAAACGCCGGCGTAGGGCTGGTCCAGGGAACGGCAGCTGGGCGTATCGGCGCTCATCAGGAACTGCCAGTCTTCGGAAAAATCTTTTTCATCAATATGGCCGGAAGCCCATTTGCCTTCCTGCGCGGGATATTTGCTCAGGTCGACGTGGCTGAAGGTCTGGTTGAAATCGCCGCCGGCGATCACATAATTGCCTTTCTTCATCTCGGATTCGATGACTTCTTTCAGGATCCGGGTCTGTTCGATTTTTCCTTCCCCGCTGTCATACGCCTCTAAATGCAGATTGACGAGGATCAGCTCCTTATCGCTCCCTTCGATCGGGATCCGGGTGACTAAAAGCCCGCGCTTTAAGTTCGCGAGCCGGGTCGGCCAGGTGAAGGGGCAGGGCAGCTGAAGGCGGTCAGCCGCGCTGATGTTCAGGCGCGAGAGCGTCTGCAGGCCACTTTCCACTTTGCCGAGCGGCGGGATCGGATAGGGGACGAACGCCACTTTATAGTTGTAGGCAAAGCAGCTCTCGAAATCCGGGAAGCTGTCCTTCATGATCTTCACTTCATCGATCTTATAGCTCCGCCGGGAAGACAGATCCACTTCCTGGAGGAAGATGAAATCGGGCTCCTGCTTTTTCAGCTCTTCCGAGATATTGTTCAGATTCTCGATCACACGGTCCTGATCGGACGAGATCACCGATTTACCCCCGTCCATAAAGAAGTCCGCATTGTCGCCCAACGCCCCGTAACCGATGTTCCAGCTGACCAGGGTGTAGCTTTCGCCGAGGGCGGCTTTTTCTGCCGACTCTCGGTCGATCTGCAGCGCTTCTTTCTCCGCCGGCTTGTATTCAGTCAGGGTCAGATACCCGAACAGGCCGGCGGCGATCACCGCGACAGCCAGTACCAGAAAAAGGATGAACTTGAAGACTATTTTGATCGCTTTCATCAGTTTGCCTCACATATAACACGGTCGGTTTTGTGTTTTTATTATAAGAGGATGGAAGTCCGGTGTCAATGAAAGCCTTGCATCTCATCAAGGATCGCGATGAGCTCTCCGTACGGCGCGGCAGTCTCGCCGACCGTACTGCCCAGCTGCAGGACGCTGGATCCGTCCCCGCTCTTCCACTGCGGCAGGCCGTCGCCGCCCGGATCGCCGGTCCGCACAAAGTTCAGAATATAGCGGGAGAAGGTCTGGCTTAAGGCCCGGTCGGCTTCGTCGTACAGCGGGGAATCCGCAGGGATATTGTTGTACAGATAGACCTCCTCGCCGCTGTGCCACGCGCCGAGCCGGCCGTTATCTTTCGTGAAATAATAGGTGTAGGAAGGAATGCCGTTCGCGGCTGCCTGGCGGGCAAGGCAGCGGTGACCGTAGACGAAGAGCAGGACGGTATCGATATCCGCCCAGTTCTGCTTTGCTTCCTCGTTGGTGGACGCCGGGAAGAGAGCCAGCACGCGGTCGGCATATTCGCCCGGAAAGACGCGGCGGATCTTGGATTCATAGTTGGCCAGATTGGCCTGGCTGAACAGGATAAACGGGGTGGCTTCGTCCTGGTTGTAGCCGTGCAGCTGGGCTTCCTCGTTATGGATGCCTTTGGCATAGGATTCGTAAGGCGTTTCGGGCAGGACGCAGCCGTCCACCGTGATATGGTGATGGCTCTGCAGTTCGCCTGCGATCTCCTCGGCGGAGAGGGCCCGCAGTTCCTCGATCGAAGAGACGCCGAAGCGTTCTTTGGTTTTCTTTCCGGCCTCGAGCGCTTCCGGATAGCTGCGGAAGGAATGGGCCGGCTCCGGCGCCGTGACCGTGGAGCTTTCCGCGATGACCCGCCGGAAAAGTCCGGCGGCAAGCGGCGAGGTGCAGAGCGCCGTTACGCAGGCGGAGCCCGCGGACTCTCCGGCCAGCGTCACGTTCGAAGGATCGCCGCCGAAGGCGCGGATGTTCTCCTGTACCCAGGCAAGGGCTGCGATCTGGTCCAGCAGGCCGTAGTTGCCGGTCGTCCCGTTCGGGGACTCGGCAGCCAGCGCTTCATCCGCGAAAAAGCCGAAAATCCCGAGGCGGTACCCCATATTGACCACGATAATGCCTTCCCGCGCGAGACCCTCGCCGCTGTAGTCCGCATACCAGAGCTGCCCGGTCTGCAGGGAGCCGCCGTGGATATAGACCAGCACGGGAAGATCGCTGACCTCGCCGGCCGGCTTCCAGATATTCAGGTACAGGGAGTCTTCGCTGACCGGCGCCCGGCAGTTATCGTCCAGAGAGATCGTATAATCATGATAACCGATGATCTGCGCCAGGGAATCGTAGATGGGGAGATTCTGCGTCTGCATGGACATCGGCGCGAAATGATCCGCGGCCAGTACGCCTTCCCAGGGCAGGGCCGGCTGCGGCTCTTTCCAGCGAAGCTCGCCCACCGGCGGCTGGGCATAGGGGATGCCGGCATAGACTTCCACCGCTTCATCAGCTGTCAGGACGCCGGTGAGATCGCCCTGCGCAAGATGAATGATCTCCGTGACTGCCGGCTCTTTTTCTTTGACCGCGGGAACGGCGCGTACGGGCGGCCAGGAGAGCCACAGTATCACGGCAAAGCAGGCCAGAAGGCCCAGCCAGGAAAGCAGGCGGAGGCCGAAGCTTCGGCCTTTCAGCCGGGTCTGCCGGAAATAAAAGAAGCCGCCCAGAAGGATGAGGGCGAGGGCCCAGCCGAGAAGCGTATGCTTCCCCAGCTCCAGAACGGCAAAAAAGATCAGGGCTGAAAACACAAATAAGATTTTCCACACGATGCCGCGGGAGGGTTTTGACGGGTCTTTCTTCATCGCTGTCCTCTTCATTCAGCAGATACTGATCCCTTCGGATCAGTATCCTTTTTCCGGATCGACGGCCTCAAGAAGCGGCTCATAATAATGCCGCCAGCGGGATTTCCTTCCGGCTTTTCCCTTACCGGGTGAGACGGGAGATCAGCAGATCGATCTGCGCGTCGGTCATGCCGGCAGCTTTCAGATAGTCCTTTGCGTAGGCCGAAAGGTCTGCTGTTGTCAGGTCGACTGTCTTATCCCCGGTGACCGTATACAGCATGGCGATCAGGTTCTTTTCGAGAATGATATCGTATTTCACTTTATCTTTTTCTTCATTGATCTTATAGTAATTATCGTAGGTCAGCATGTAGTCGTCCACGATCTCCTGATAGCCCGCGCCGCAGAGCGCCTCCAGCAGCATGCAGACGAAGCCGGTGCGGTCCTTGCCTTCGGTGCAGTGCACCAGATACGGCCCTTCTTTTTCGGCCATGGCCGCAAAGCCGTTGGCGATTTTCTGTGTAAACTCTTCAGAAACAAAATTCATATTCATGGCCAGCGGGATCACATTCCCCTCCTCGTACAGGGAAAGGAAATACGGGGAGTTAAAATCATCCGCGCTGATGTATCTTTCGATCTTCACCTCGTTGTCGGAAAGGTTCAGAATGCAGCGGACTTTGGCTTCGGCCATGAGCGTGTCCACGTAAGGCGCGCGCTTGTGCTGATTGTCGCAGGGGGAAGCGGAACGGTAGAGGATCCCCTCTTTGATATTGCCCGGGTGGATGTTCCGGAAATTGGCAAAGACTTCATCGCTCGGATAATCCTTGCGGAAGTCCGTGTAATGAATGTCCCGCGCGGCCTGGATATCCGCGTATTTCCCGTGCTCATTGAGATACACACTGGCGGTGCAGTGCTCATCCAGATCGGCGGCTGTGAACAGGTTCGTCAGCCCGGCCTGAAGCTTGTTATCATCCCAGGCGTACAGATTGCCTTCCTCCCACAAATCCGCCCCGTAGTTGATGCAGGCTTTGATATAATCATAGCCGGGATAGGCGATAAGCAGCGGCTCGCCCGCGTCTACGTAGTATCCATTGTAGTAGGGAATGTCCTCCATCGTGTAGCCGTTGGAGAAGGTGACCTTCACGCTGTCCCCGTACACAAAGCCCAGCTTGTTGAAATCGTCGATGGTGATCTCGATATACACACCGCCGAATTCGGGCTCATGCTGGATGGGAAGGCCTTCGACCGCGGGGACCTGCTCCGCAGGGGTTGTCGCTTCCGTCGGCGCGGCAGTTGGTTCGGCAGCTGGTTCAGCAGTCGATTCGGCAGGGCTTCCTTCCGTGGATTCGGTTTTGTTTTTTCCGCAGGCGCTGAAGAAGAGGCATGCGCATAAGAAAAGCAGAAGAGCGGTTTTCAAACAGTGTTTCGACATTTTCATCATCTCTCCCCTATTTGATTTTCAATTTTCAGGAATCCTTTTGTTCTGCTTGTTATCATACCCCATCCGGCACGCGGCGGCAACCATTTCCGGATAAGGGGGCAGGATCTTTGTCCGGCATGGGCAGAAGATCGCCGGGTGTTTCTTTTGTCTCAGTCCGTTTCGAGATACTTTTTGACGTCTTCGAGGGTATCTTTTACAGTCTCGGAAAGGCTTCTCATCTCTTCATCGGCCGGCAGCAGATCCGGGACCATGATGGGACGAAGGCCGCCCCGGGCGGCGGCGCGGATCCCGTTGTGGGAATCTTCGATCGCATAGCACCTTTCCGGGGCGGTTCCGATCTTTTCGCAGGCCAGGAGGAAGATGTCCGGCTCCGGCTTGCTTTTCTGTACCATGTCGCCGGTAACGACGGCGTCGAAATAGTCAAGAATGCCTGCCTCACACAGCTGGGGAAGGACGCGCTGACGGCGGGTGGAGGAAGCCAGCGCGATCTTTATGCCGGCCTGCTTCAAAAATGAGAGAAGAGGAACGACGCCGCTTTTCATCGGCAGCCGCCCGCCGCTGTAGCGTTCCTGGTACAGGGCCGAAACGTCCCGGTCGAAGTCCTCGTACGGGAAATCCGCTCCGTAAGCCGCAAACAGAATCCCTTTTGTTCTTGCCTTGTTGGAGCCGATACAGGTTTCATAGACTGCGTCGATATCCTTCAGGCCGTACGGATCCGCCAGCTCCTTCCAGCAGGCCCGCGCCGCACGTTCGGAATCAAAAATAACGCCGTCCATATCAAAAACGACTGCATCGAAATCTTTCACCGGATTCCTCCTTCTGTATCATCCTTACTATATTTTTTCAGTCGGAACAGTCGCCGGGTCTCGGTTTCTTCACCCGGCCAGGCAAAGTATTCCAGCCGTTCCACAATGAAGAAAGGAGAGAAGATCTTTATCCATTCTTCATCCGTCCGCGAGACGAGCCGCAGGACCCCGTCCACATAAAGGCGGCTGCCATCCTGAAGCTCCAGCCCCCGCGCCGCGGCCGTATCCGGAGACAGCCAGTAATTCAAACCGATGATCACCGATGCGTCATCCGTTACGATCCGGGCCGCTTCCCGGAGGATCTCCTCCGCGGTCTCCGGCGGGATCACATCCAGCACATTGGAGCAGATGAACCCGTCATAGGTTTCCGCGGGGATATTTTTCAGCCAGTCCGGGGAAACGGCGTGGATCTTTATCTGATCGGCAAGGCCGCAAAGGGATGCGGTAAACTGTGCCGCCCGGACAGCGCCGGGCGCCGCATCGGCCGCGGTCACGTTGGGGCAGCCGCTTTTGGCGGCGATGATCGCGGCCCAGCCGTTCCCGCAGCCATAATCTAGCACCTTCTTTTTCTGCCCCAGGGAAGCAGCCGCCCGGAACAACTTTTCCACAGGCGCCAGTTCTTTCCAGCTCTCCGGATCCCAGGAGGCTGCTTCTGCCTTGTCTTCCTCCGATAAGGCAAACGCCTTGTCCCAGAAATCGAGCAGCGTCTGATTATCCTGTCTGTCTTTCTCTGTCATGACCGGTTCTCCCCGCTTTTTATCGATGGATATACATCCGGGTGGGCTGCGGTTCCCCATCGCCCTGCACCATACACAGGAACTCCCAGCCGTAGCGCTCGTAAAAACCGGTATGATCCGTCACCAGATACAGGGGCGAGATCCCTTTGGCGCGCATGTCATCCACGACCATGTTCAGCAGCCGGCCGGCGATCCCCCGGCCGCGGTATTCTTCTTCCGTATAGACCGCGCAGACATTCGGCGCCAGATCCGGCCGGTCATGGAAATCGTTATCGATAACGCCCATGCCGCCGACGATCCGCTCCCCGTCCAGACACAGGTACCAGCCGTTTTCGGTCTCCTGATTCAGATAGGCCCGCATGCAGTCCAGATACGCTTCCTCGGGCACGCCCCACTTTTCGTGAAACCAGGCGGCCGCTGCCGGCATCAGCTCCGGGATATTCCGTAGGATGATGTAGTGAAACATTTTTCTGTTATCTCCTTTAATCTCTGTATGTCGTTTAGCTCCCGAACCGCTGAATTCTTCTCTCATCAACGGTATACATCGGTCATAGTATATGCTTTTACAACATAATAATCAGCCGGGCTGTGAGTTGTCAATTCATATCCGCGCGGTCCGGTTCAGCCGGACGGCCTTCTTCTCCGATACACCTCCAGCCCGTCCCGTGTGCCGGACCTGACGAAACCGTGCTTTTCCGCGATCTTTTTCGTGACCTGCTGCGCCGGAACGCATTCGATCACGGCGTCCTTTCCTTCCGCGGCGGCCATGGCGGTCATCTGCTTGGTAAGAAGCCCCGCCATACCTTGGCCGCGGGCTTCTTTTTTCAGGACCCATCCGATCTCTTTGCTCTTCTCATCATAGTCATGATAGATGACGTACCCGATGAATGCATGGTCCTTATTCTCCACGGCGAGGATCCGGGGATCGGCGGCCAGCCCCTGCGTTTCCAGAAAGGCCTCTGTCTGCAAAAGGGTAAACGGTTTTTCCAGATACTGCATGGTTTCCGGGTCGGAGAGCAGAGCATGCAGCGGTTCAAGATCAGACCGGGTCATCTTTCGCAGATAAAAGCGGTCGTCATAGACGATATGCCGCACATTCCTATCCCGGATGTCCAGCTCCGTGCGGAAAAAGGCCGGGAAAATGGTCCGCGGTTCTTCCGGCGAGACCCATTCCAGATATTCTTTGTGATCCTCTTCCGTAAAGCTGCGGCAGACCGGTTCAAAATTCTCCGGGACTTTCATGTAGAAGTAGAAGGCCAGCTCGTAGCACTCTTTTCCGAGCTTCTTCAGCAGATCGATGATGAAATAGTTTTCCACAATAAAGCCCAGGCGGTCGATCTCCATCCGGACACCGGTCTCTTCCAAAACTTCCCGGATGACGGCTTCTTCCGCCGTTTCTCCGAATTTGATCCGCCCGCCGACGGAATAAAAGTAGTCTGACTGTCCGTTCCGGACCATCAGAAAGCGGCCGTCCTTCAGGATGATCGCGCCGACGCGGATATTGACGAAGCCGCCGCCGCAGGGCACGCACATATCCTCGGTATGGTTTTGCGGTGTGACGTCTGCAGGCTTTGTCATCGCAGGCCCTCCCGGTAAACTTGAAATACTGATAACAGTTTAGCCGCTTCCGCGCGGTTTGGCAACGGAAAATCAAATAAGGTTCGCACAAAAAGTCATTGAATTTTCCGTCTCTGCATGAGATATTTAAGGCGAAGACAATGCACGTCACATACTTTTTGGGAGGGTGATATGGAACGTTATATTCTTGGTATCGATATCGGGACGACTTCGGTAAAAGCCGTCCTTGTTTCCTCGGCAGGCAAGCTGCTGGATGAGGCCAACGCATCCCACGATCTGATTTCTCTTTTCCCGGGCTGGGCCGAAGAGCGGGCGGACAGCTGGTGGACCAACACGCAGACCACCGTCCGCGATCTGATCGCGCGAAATCCCGAAGCTATGGGGAAGGTGGAGTGCGTCGGCGTGACCGGCATGGTCCCGGCGATCGTCATGCTGGACGAAGCCGGAGAGCCCATCCGGAATACGATCCAGCAGAACGACGCCCGCCCGGTCAAACAGATCGAAGAGATCACCGCGCGGGTCGATCAGGATCTGCTGTATCAGAAGACCGGCGGCTTTACCAACCAGCAGCACGTCCTTCCGAGAATGCTCTGGGTCCGTGAGAATGAGCCGGAAGTATTTGCGCGCCTGGCCCACGTGCTGGGGTCTTATGATTATGTGATCTATAAGCTGACCGATGTCCTCTCGGTCGAACTGAACTGGGCGGCGGAAAGCGGGCTGTTCGATATCCGGAAACGGGAATGGATGACGGACCAGATGGAAGATTTTGATTTTAAGCCGGAATGGTTTCCGAAGGTCAATCCCTCCATGTCGATCGTCGGCCATATCACGCAGGCGGCGGCACAGGCGACCGGGTTAAAGCCGGGGATCCCTGTCATCGCCGGCAGCGCAGATCATGTCGCGTCCACCCTGTCCGCGGGGATCATTAACCAGGGCGACCTGCTGATCAAATTCGGCGGCGCGGGCGATATCCTGTATTGCACGGAAGAAATCGCCACGAGCCCGAAGCTGTTCTTTGACTATCATATCGTCCCCGACCGGTATCTCATCAACGGCTGCATGGCGGCCAGCGGTTCCCTGGTGAAATGGTATCTCGGAGATATCCTGGACAACTACGGCGGCGCCACCTTAAAGGCGCTGGATGAGGAAGCCTCCAAGCTTCCGCCCGCTTCCGACGGGCTGATCATCCTGCCGTATTTCCTGGGGGAGAAGACCCCGATCTTTGATCCGCTGGCCCGCGGCATGATGTTCGGCCTTACCCTGTCCCACACCAAGGCCCATATCTTCCGCGCGTGCCTGGAAGCGGTCATTTACGGCTTCAAGCATCATATCGATACGATCGAAGAGCTGGGCTATCACCCCGAGCATATCTTTGCAACGAACGGCGGATCCCGGAGCCGTTTCTGGTGCCAGATCGCGGCGGACGTACTGGGCAAGACCGTGCGGGCCTATCCTTCGCACCCCGGTTCCGCGCTGGGCGTGGCTTTCCTGGCCGGCATGGCCGTCGGCGCCTTTACCGACTGGGAACAGATCCACCTGTTCCTTCAGGATTATAAAGTCTATGAACCCGATCCGGAAGCGACGGCGATCTATCAGAAGTCGTATAAGATCTATCGGGATCTTTATCTTCAGACCAAAGCTTCCTGTGAGGCGATCGCAGAGCTTTATCAATAACACGGTCCGCTGCCCATGAAAGGAGGCTGCAAAATGGATATCCCCCTGCTCGGAAAAATTGCGTTTATTACCGGCGCTGGCTACAGTCAGGTGACAGCGGACGGAGCCCTGGACGGACACGCCCCCAACATGGGCACTGCGATCGCGCAGCGGCTCGCCGGAATGGGTGCGGTGATCGTTGCCACCGATATCAATGAAGCGGCCGCCCGGCAAACCGTGGAGACCCTGCCCTGTTATGAAGGAAACCCGCCGCATACGGCCATGAAACTGGATGTGACGAACGCGGAGGAGATCAGAGACGTCCTGAACAAGATACAGGAACAGTACGGCGCACTGGATATCGTCTGCAATAACGCGGGTGTCTCGACCATGGGCCCGCTGGAAGAACTCACGGAAGAAGAGTGGGATTTCAATGTGGACATCAACATGAAAGGCGTCTTCCTCTGCACGCGCGAAGTCATTCCTTTCATGAAGGAAAAAGGCGGGCGGATCGTCAATACCTGTTCCATGGCGGCGATCCGGGCCGACGCGACGCTGGCGCACTATACGGCGTCCAAGTTCGGCGTACTGGGCCTCACGCGGGCGTCTGCCGTTGCACTGGCGCCGTACGGGATCACCGTGAACTGTGTCTGCCCGGGATGGGTGAAGACCCCCATGCAGGACCGGGAAGTGGTCTGTGAAGGCAAAATGAGAGGGATGACCCCGGAAGAGGTGCGCCAGAGTTATATCGACCACACCCCGCTCGGCCGCCTGTGCTATCCGGAGGACGTCGCCAATGCCGTGGCGTTCTTCGTCCAGCCCGAATCGGATTTTATTACCGGCCAGGACATTATCGTGGCCGGCGGCGCGAATCTGATATAAAACAATACCAAATGGAAAAGAAGGGCAGGAAACGATCGGGGCCTGCCCTGCTTTTGAAGGAGATGAAAATGATAATCGATACCGTTGTATACAGCTTTGATCCCCGGAACGCTCCCGCTGCCAGAGTTGATTCGGGCGCGATCCTCTCTTTCCGGACGAAAGACTGCTTCAGCGACCGGATCGGGTCGGAAAATCAGCTGATCAATGACCTGGATCTTTCCCTGGGTATGAATCCGGCCACCGGCCCCGTCTATGTGGAAGGCGCCTGCCCGGGCGATATTCTGCGGGTGGATATTCTGGATGTTGTTCCTGCCGGCCGCGGCGTGGTCTGTTCCATTCCCGGCTGCGGCCCGCTGCATGATACGGCCGAGACCCGTACCCGCGTCCTGGAGACGGAGAACGGCTTTGCCGAATTCAACGGGGTGCGTTTTGCCCTGGATCCGATGATCGGTGTGATCGGCTGCACCCCGGCTGAGCCGATCCCTACGGGATGGGTCGGCGATCACGGCGGCAATCTGGACTGCAAACTCGTCAAAAAAGGAGCTTCCCTTTACTGCCCGGTATACGTGGCCGGCGCGCTCTTCCAGCTGGGCGATGTGCATGCGGTAATGGGAGACTGCGAGCTGTGCGGCACCGGGCTGGAGATCCCTGCCGTTGTTACGGTCCGCCTGACGCTGATGAAGGGCAGGAGCATTCCGTATCCGGTTCTGGAAACGCAGGAGAAGTGGTATACCCTGGCCCACGCCAAAACCTACGATGAGGCGGTCACCCTTACCGCCGGTGCCATGCAGCAGCTGCTGATGCAGGCTTACGGCTGGGACGCCACGGACGCTTTCCTGTATCTCTCCCTGCAGGGAGATGTGGAGATCTGCCAGGCCTGCGTACCCTGCTCGATCGATATGATCCTGCGCTGCGGCGTACCGAAACAGCCCGGCCGGCCGCTGCTGTAAAACCGTCCCGTTCATTCAGAGATATACAGAAAAAGCTGTACGGAACTCGTACAGCTTTTTCAGTCACAGGCAGAAGCCATATGGCAGGTTCTCAGTTCAGACTGAAATTATAATCCACGAAGACGCCCATGTCCCGGATGGAAAGATCCGATGCGTCCACCTTGTCCCGGTCAGCCTGCTCCTCGTTTCGCGCGGCCAGCGTTCCGTTCAGCTGCCGCCGGACACTTTCCGCCCGGCGCAGGCAGAACTGTTTCAGGACGTCACAGCCGCTCCGGAACCTTTCGGCGGAATAGAAGGCAGTCGGGTCTTTCCTGACATAGGGCAGCAGCAATTCATATACATGATTGAAATCACGCTCGAACTGCCCCGCGGTGAAATAATCGGTGACGAGCGTGCCGAGGATCTCATGATAAACATTAAGATAGCTGTCATCGCCGAGGATCCATTTCCACATCGGACGTTCCTCCTCCGAAGCGCCGATGAGCGGCGAATCGATCCCCTGATTTAAGAGATTCGTCGCGTCGTCTAAAACCGTATACCCCGCGCCGGGCACGAAGGTCCCGAACGTGAGGTTATAATCCCACGGAACCAGAGAGAGGCGCCCGGATTGCTCGACAAGGACCAGGTTGTGGAGCATGGCTCCGGTATAGCTGTCGTAATTCAGCAAAAAGTTGTGTACGGCGAAAAAGCGGATGATCTCGTCTGTGTCAAGGAAGAAGCTTAAGTTGGTCCCTTCCGGAAGGCTCCGCAGCGCGGCGATCACCAGAAAGCTGTCCTGCCCCCGGGCGTCGGTCTCGGCATTGTCGAAAATATCTGGGTAACTGGCGGGGTCGTCATCTGTGTAGACCAGATCCGATCCGTGCGGGTCGGCCGTCATCGGCAGGCCGTTCTTTTTAATATCTTCTATTTTATCCAGCGTCAGGCCCAGATCGCCGCTTTCCGGCTTGTAGATCACGCCTTTCCCGCCGTATTCCCGGTTCAGGAAGCTTTCGTTCTCGTCCTCGACGGCAAGATACAGCCCGCGGTCCTCTCCGTTCACAGTAAGCCACACATAGCTGCTGAGCGGCGCGGGCACGCCGAGCTGCCGGAACATTTCGTAGCTGAGGTGATCCCTCATGTAGGTGGCGTCGCAGAAGCTGTTGTTCAGGCTCAGTGATTTCAGCCCGTGAAAGGTCTGCCCTTTCGTGAATTTTCCGAAATTGATCCGGAAGCTGTAACGGGAACTGTCGGGTTCGGCCGCGACAAAGAAGAGGCTGGAGTTTCCTTTCGCGGCAAACGAGACGTCTTTCGTCACTTCCCCGTCGATCTCTATATCCGCATGATATTTCGTTTTATTGATCGCATTGGCCAGCAGGTCGTTCCAGTCGTCTTCCGCGATGCGGATATCGATCTGATGGACAACGGACGTATCGAACAGAACGGATTCATAATCGGCCTTGCCCGCTTCCGCCGGGGATCCTTTGGGGTCATCTTTCGGGGACGGACTGCCGGCACAGCCGTAAAGGATCATGCAGAGAGAAAAAAACAAAAGTATTACGGAGAATCGTTTCATGATGGGGACACCTCCTGTTCCCGTATCGCGCCGGTATTATACCTTCCCTGCTTTCTGCAGGTTATCGTATGTTTCCTCAAGCCAGGCATTATAATGGTCGTAAGGGGTCTGAGCCCACCGGTTTAAAAGCTTGTTTAACGTCATGATGTCTTCTTCGATACTGGTGCACTTGTACTGCTCCGGATCGCGGTTGACCGTCACGGCATGCTTATTATCTTCTTTAAAATCGATCCGGTAAATACAGTGCCCTGTCCAGCTGCGGTGGGCCCAGAGCGTGGATCCCTCCATATACCAGAACCATTTATCTTCCATACCACGCGGGATATGGCCGCGGCGAAGCGCGTCCATTTCCGCCTCGCTGAAGGACCTGGCAAGCACGAAATCCTCATGCCGGCCGGGCATGGGCTTTGTTTTCCAGTCACCGCGGCAGGTAACCCTGTTTCTGCTGTCTTCTTTCATATCTTCCTCCGATCCGAATCCGTATTTTTCATATATCTGGCATCTTTATATGTCCCGATCTTTTTAATCTTTTTTTCCTTTAGCATCTTTCCCAGGACCAGTTCAACCGTTTTGACACTGATATCCGGAAGCCTGGCAAGAATATCCTGCTTTGATACCGGTACGATCGATCCCATCAAAATGCTCTCGACCCTTTCGGATTTCTTCGCTTTTTTCAGTGAGATATCCGTAAATGATTCATCCAGGTCTTTGAAGCACTTATAGAGTACCTGAAGAAAATTCATGATAAACGGGACATAATCATTTTCATTCTCATGCCATTTGTCTGATGAAGTCTTAAGCGCCTCATAATAACTGTCTTTATATTTGTTAATCCAGCCTTCATACGAAACATATCGTACGATGTCATAACCGGACAGATACAGAAGCAGAACCGTCAGCAATCTGGAAATCCGGCCATTTCCGTCCAGAAAAGGATGGATACATAAAAAATCCAGAACAAAACAGGGAATCAGCAAAAGCGGGGAGATCTCCGGATCCTGTCTGCCTTCATAATATGCCAGAAGCAGCTGTTCCATATCGGAGTTTACTCTATTTGCCGGAACCGGCTTAAATCTTACGTGCCTGCTTCCATCCGCTCCGATTTCCATGATGTAATTATTGCTTGTTTTATACTTTCCCGCTGTGCGCGGATCTGTCTGCCCGGTAAGCATTCTGTGAAAAGAAAGAATCGTTGCTTCATCCATATCAAGATTCTCATGTTCTGTATGGATCAGATTTAGGACATCCTTATACCCGGATATCTCCATTTCATCATGCGTTATGGGTTTTGACCCTTCCACAATATCCTTTATCCTTGCATCGGTGGTAACGATTCCCTCTATGGCGTTACTTCCTTTAACGGATTCAACCATGGCCTTCCGGCGCAGTATCTCAAAAGTTTCGCGGTATTGAAGCTTACGAAACTCTTCTTTTGTCCGAAGATCCGATATGATGTCTGTCAATCCGACAATATTGCCGGGAACAGAGTTTTTTATAAATGAATAATCATATCTGTGCATTTCATTTTCCTTAAGAAAAAATTACTACCTAAATATTATCATTTTTTAGGTAGTAAATCAATCTCTGATCGGACAAAAATCGCTTCGTATATTTCAAAAAATACGCTGATGACAGGGATTTCTTCTTGTCGCTCACATGATATAATATCCCTTGACGTTATCTTCCGTGACCAGTATGGATTCCTGATGAAACATGCTGCAGAAATCTTTTGCGATCTTTTGAATGGTATCTCTTTCTGCATCGATCAGAGTCAGGACCAGGGTTTTTTCTTCAACATAGTCCCCGTCTTCATAGAAATAGCCGCCTTCTTCAAAGGCCACGGAAAATGCAGCATGATAGATGAAACAGAGTTTCTTCAGTGGCATCGTCTTTGCGCTGCTCCCGATGCGCGGCAAGCCGCTCCTTCACGAATGCTCTTTGCTTCAGCAGCATATAATCATGAAACATGATGCTTTCTTCCTTCCTTTCACAAATCCATTATAACAGCATTGTTTGCGCTTTTGTATGATTAGTCCGAAATCGTTCCGGGCCCCTTTTTCGGCTGGAAGTCGCTGCCGTAGGAAAGGCCGTAGCCGCGTTCCAGGAAGGTCTTGCCTGTACCGATCTCGTCAGTGCTTCCGTACCACGGCGACGGAAGCCTGCCCGAAAAATCCGCGCATCCGCATAAGACGTCGGAAATGCCTTTTCCTTCCGAACCCGGAAGATAACACATGACCACGCTGTCCCAGGCGGCAAAGTCTTCGGGATCAAGGATCACATTCCGGCCCGCAATAAGGCAGGTGACCGTGGGTTTTCCCAGCGCCTTTGCCTCTTCGATGGCCTTTCTGTTGTCGGGAAGGCCAAGCGCTCCGCAAAGCGCCAGATCCACGGTATCGCCGTTCCATTCCGCATAAGCCTGTTCGCCCACGCAGAGCAGCACCACGTCGGCATTCGCTACTTTATTCTTATTGATGATGATCTCGATGCCGTAGTCCGCGGCATAGCGTTCAAAGGCTTCCAATATGGTCGTTACGCCCGGAATATCCTTCTTCGAGGAACCGTTCCATTCGATCGTCCAGCCGCCGCACTGCGCCGCGGCATTGTCCGCCGCCGGTCCCGTGATATAGACCTTCATCCCTTCCTTAAGAGGAAGAGTATCCGAATCGTTTTTCAGGAGGACCAGGCTCTCCTCGACCAGTTTTTCCGCGACCTTTCTGTATTCCGGGGAACCGGTTTCCGCCTGCTTTGTTTCTACTTCTTCAAGGAAAGGATCCTCGAACAGCCCCGCCTCTTTTTTGACTTTGATGATCCTCGTTACCGCATCATCCACGCGATCTTCGCTGATCTCGCCGCTGTTTATGGCCTCCGTGATGATCTGTTTTGCCTCGTCGAAGCGTTCGACTTCCATCAACATGTCGATCCCCGCATTGATGCTGGTGATGACCTGCTCCCGGTAGGACGCGCCTGTAATATGCTGCACCGATTCCCAGTCGCTGACGATGAAGCCTTTAAAGCCCATCTCGTTTTTCAGCTTCATGATGTACGCTTTGTTTTCGTGCATCTTCACGCCGTTTAAGGAGGAATGGCTGATCATGATGGTCTGCACGCCGGCATCGATCTGCGCCTGATATACCTTCAGCAGTTCGTCTATCTCGGCGTCGGTAAGTCTGGCGTCTCCCCGGTCGATGAGCATGGCGGTTTCGCCCTGCTCGCCCGTGCCGTAGGCAACATTTCCGTCCGCCAGATAATGCTTGGCGCAGACGACCAGGCCGCCGTCGATCAAGCCCCTTGTGTAAGCGGTGCTGAGCCGGGTGATCATGTCCAGATCCGAACCGTAGGATTCATAGGTCCTTCCCCAGCGCGGATCGGCGGACTGCGCAAGGCAGGGTGAATAATTCCAGAGCATGTGGCAGAGCTTTGCTTCGTCAGCTGTGATCAGCCCGACCTGATACGCCAGCTCCTCGTCACCTGCGGCGCCCTGTCCGATGTTATGGGGGTAATAGACCGCATTCAGACAGTAATTCACGCCGTGCACGTCGTCCTGCCCGTAGAGATAGGGGATCCCGGCATCCGACAGAAGAGCGGCCTTCTGATATTTGTCCACGAGGCTGCGCCAGGACGCGGCGTCGACCGAGCCCTGCGTGGAGAGGATGCTGCCGTAGTCGTTCTCCTTCATCTGATCCGGGGTGACACGGTAAACGGCAGGCATGACCATCTGCGCCGCTTTCTGCTCCAGCGTCAGGATCTGGACGATCTCTTCGGGCGTCATCCGCGCGTATCCGGTGCATTTGTATTCAGAATCTGTAACGGAGTACGTTTCCTCCTCTTTCGGTGAATGAAAGTATAAAAAACAGCCTGCTGCCAATACCAGCAGAGTGAGGAGAATCAGAATGGAGATCGTTTTTTTCTTCATAACGCTTCGTTCTTTCCTTCGGCCTTACGCAAATGACGTCCGGGGTCATCTGCAGATGAACAGCCCATATTCTTTCGGCAACTCTATGGCCCCTTCGCAGGAATGCCGCGTCAGAATCTCATGAATTCTGTCGGAAGGCAGATCGATAATTGCCTTTAAAGACACAAGGCTTCGGAGATAAGCGACCAGATCATCGATGTTGTTTATACGCAAAGAATCCTCATAGAATCGGGCCTCTGTGTTCGCAAAAGCCACTTTCAGTATCTGCTCTCCGTTCTGCAAGGTGAAATTGTGGTTGGGCTGGAAAGATTCCCCGGAGAGCCCGAACCATTTAGCAAGAACGTCGGTAAAGTTGTGCTCCCCATACGTTGCGCAATAGAATACGCCTTTATTCTTAAGGACCCGTCTGACTTCACGGATTCCTTTTTCCCTGTCGGGAACATGATAGAGCATCGAATTCGCGATAACGACATCAAAGGAATCGTCCGCAAAGGGGATGTCCTGAATATCCGCCAGAGCATATGCTGCGTTTTTTCTTTCCCCGATGTTTTCTCTTGCGGCTGACAGCATGCCTTCTGACAGATCGGTCAGCATCAGCAGCCCGCATCGGGCGATCAGTTCTTCCTGTCCCGCCCAGATACGTGCCGTGCCGCAGCCCAGTTCCAGGACTTTTGCTCCTTCCGGGATCTCATAGTTTGAAAGAATCCAGCTGCCGTATCCGTATTGGTTCGTGGAATACGTTTCATGGAAAGCGATCCGGGTATTCAAACCACTTGATGAAGAATACTGTGCCATTACGGCTTCAGTATCATTGGAACTTCCTATTTTCATGCCCATCATTCCCCGTTCCTGTCCTGATCAGGTGCCCTTCCTGCACCGCTGCGAATGTTGCCACGGCGCTGACAAACGCTCCACTATATTTCAAATCAATAAACGGCAACGTCAGCGGAAGTACAAAAAGCAGGATCCCCGTCACCTTATTCATTACCGTATGGTAAACAACTATTTTCTTTCGCATGACATATCCGGAGATCAGGTTGATCGCCCTGATCGCGGCGATCACGATGATCCAGATGATAAGCCAGTCCGGTATGTGAATAACCGGGAGCAGTCTGATCAGACACACAGCGACAAGGACAAAATCAGCCGCGGTATCGAACTTCGATCCGAACTCACTGGCCGTGCCCGTCTTCCGCGCAATCGTCCCGTCTGTCATGTCGCTGACCCCGGCCATGATGTACAAGGCATAGAACAGCGGTGAAAACACAGGGCAGAAGAGCAGCGCGATACTGCAAATGATCCGGAAGCCGGTTATCATATTGGCCATGTTAAACCGGTGTCCCCACTTCTATAAGATTCCCGTCCGGATCGTAGAAGCGGATGACCTTCTGTCCCCAGCTGTGGGTCATCAGCCGATTCACATATTTCACGTCCGGATAATACTTTTCAAGTTTCTCCACAAAACCTTCTATATCACGTTCTTCAAAATACAGCTCGCAGGAATTATTCTCTGAAATGATTTCCTTCCCGAGAAAATCTTTCCAGTATTTCTCCTCCTGCAGTACCAATCCTTCTGTCAGGATCATATTTCCGTTATTGTCCAGAATCATATCAAGGCCAAACAGATCATGGTAGAACTGTCTGGCTCTCTCGATGTCCTTCACAACGATCAGTACATTTTTTAACTTCATCTTAGATGATCCTTCCTGACAGGGATTCGTGCTGCAAGAATGACAATTCCTGTTTTATACTCGTTTCATTTTCATAAAGGCAGCGGATTCTGTCGATCGTGTTTCGGACTTCCCTTACGCCCATCCTTTTTTCTTTCTCATCGATACAGTCCCCGAGGGCTCTTTTCAGATTGTATTCGAGCCATTCAAGCCAGGTGTACGCAAGACCGAACACTTCTGCATATCCGCGGAAGCCGTTGTCGTATGCGTGAAGATATCCGTCGAAAAAAGCTCGGATATGGCCGAGGCTGATATCGCAGATCGTGGCTCCCGACCACTGAAGGGACAGCTGCAGCGCGTGGGAGACCGGGTTTCCGTATTCGAGGCATTCAGGGTCGATGACGGAAGGCTTTCCATTTTCCCACATAACGTTCTTGGGATCCATATCCTCGTCCGAAATACAGACGATAGCAGGCAAGAGCTTCCTTGCCTTGTTCAGTTCCTCTTCGGCATAGCGGAGCAAGGCTTCGTTTTGGGAAAGCAGCAGAGAGAGCCCGCGATCTGTTATTTCTGATTTTCTTAAGTACAGGTCGAAGTCTATCCTGCTTATTTCGGCTGCGGCGGAAACACCGGGTTTCGGATCCAGGGCGTGCATCCTTCCGAGTATGTTTCCGACAAGGCGGCACTGCCCGGAGGTGATATGATACCAATCGGTCGTTTGCCCTGTATGCCAGTTGAAAATATAAAAGAGATCCCCGTCGACTTCCTGCATTTTTCTGCTGCCAAAGCGTAATGCGGCCACGATCGGTATCCCTGCGGCTTCGATCAGGTCCTCGAGCTTTTCTGCCGCCGTGAAATTTGAAAGCGCATCGGGCCTTCTCACGATAAGCGGGTTGAGATGCTTCACGGCATAGGCATTTCCTCCGGCATGAACCTTATACATCCTGTGCAGGAATCCGCCGGGAACAGTCTCGATTGGGCGTTCAATGCCTCCCAACCCGATCTTTTCAAACAGTTTTTCGATTTTCTGTTCGGTCATTTTGCCTCTGTACATCCCGATGTAACGATATCCCGAAAACCCGGATTTTCCCGACGTATCAAAATGCCTTTTATATACTGCGTTTCGTTATGCGTTCTGTATACTTCCAGCTTTTCTTCTTCCGTACAACCGACCAGTATTTTGATCTCTGAATCTCTCTTCATCAAATCAACGATGCACATGATGGCATCGACCTTTTTATCACTGCTTCCGACCCATACGTCAATGCCTGCGCCATCCATAGAGGCGGTATCTTTCAAATATCCATAGTCGACCTTATAGATGAAGCCTGGAAATCTGGGATGAGCAGAGCCTCTGGGCCTGTCGATCACGATTTCCGAAGTGCTTACCAATTCGTCTAACGCATTCCAAAAATCCGCGTTACAGCCATCCACATTATCGCCTCCTTACAAACTGAATTTGCTGATCCTGCCGAAACGTTTTACGGCTTATAATTCTCTATGATTTCAAGAATATCCGTCTGATAAACGTTCCCGTTCAAAACGCCCCCATCCGGATCAAAAGAGATAGTCCGGACGTCTTTTGGATCTTCCTCATAAGGGTTTGAAACCGGGGCCTTTTCATCGAAATACCCGCGAAGGTATTTCAGGGCATTCCCGGCTGGAAAGATCACATTGCCCTGATTGAGAGCGATAGGCATAGAATTAAATTTCCGGATGACCTCCCATGTCCGGTCATTGTACGGATTCGAGTCTTCGGGGCTGACAAGCCATGCGGGCTGCAGACGGACGGGGATCCGGGCCTGCACGGCGGTTTTGGCAAAATGAAAGACCGGATCAAGAGGAATGTGCTCCTGATGGAAAGCATCCACAGACAGAAGCAGATCGTTGACGCCGCTGTTTTGAAGATCTTTCACAACGGCTTCGATCCTTTCAGGACTTTTTGAAAAAAATCCGTTTGTGATCAACTGCCTCTTTTCGATTCCCAAATCGGATGCCGTCTTGTGGATCGTGCAGACCACATCAGGGTACAGGAGCGGTTCACCGCCGAATGTCATCACGGTTTTGATCCTGTAATGAGCGCAGATCTTTCTGATCGCTTCCGCAGCGGCCTCTGCGTCGATATGTCCGGTAAATCCGTCATGGTCGCCCTCTGAACAGTGCCTGCACTTTCCGGTACAGGCCATGGTTACTGTGAACTCTATTTTTTTAAGATTTCTTAAATAATCATTCACTGTCTATGGGTCTCCTCCGCAAACAGGAATATATCAGCCGGCCATCAAAGCAACTCAAATAGTTCCGCTAGCATTGAAATGGTATATTCAGGTATTTCATCATTGGATTGAGGTTCATGGTATGCACCAAGCCCGCGCTTCAGGCGGACGGTGTGAATTCCGAGACGGTTTGCCGGCGCTATATCATTATCCATACGGTCACCGATCATGATCGCATCCTGCGGACTGCACTTTGCCTGCTTCAAGGCCCATTCGAAAATCGAGGGATCAGGTTTTGCCATACCAAGTTCTGCCGATGAAGCGATTATATCAAAGAATGGATAAAGACTCCAGTTTTTCAGACGTTGCTCTGTGCCATAGTTCTGATTGGCGATCACACCGAGTTTATATCCGCGCCGCTTCAGCTCTGTCAGCGTCGGAACGGCATCAGGATACGGGACCTCATCTTCGCTGTGCCACGGCGTTTTGGTCAGCGCGAAATACTCGATTGCAGACAGGTCTCCGTTTTGTCCTTTTCGTATCATCTCAAGACGCTTTGCGCGATAGGCCTCTTCTGTGACATCCGTTCCGGAAATCATCTCCCTGATTCGCCGGGTATCGGCGGCTGTTTCGTCGATCAGAGTAGAACCGAGGTCGAAAAAAATGAATTGTGGCGTCATCGTCATTTTATCCTGTCACTTCGGATCATCGCATGCCATACCTCGTCACAGATTCCGAGATTGTTCTTTCCGGCAGCTCTGAGAATGCCTTCCTGTTTCATTCCGGCTTTTTCCATAACGCGTCCCGACTTCGGATTGTTTGCGTCATGACACGCAGCAACACGGTTCAGTCCGACGACATCAAAAAGATAATCCATCACAGCAATTAATGCTTCCGGCATGAGTCCCTGTCCCCAGTATGCCCGGCTCATACAATAGCCCATTTCAGCCGCCTTTATATTTTCATTAAGCTTGACGACAGAAATATTCCCAATAGCCTTTCCCGTTTCTTTATGTTCCATGACCCAGTTAAAATATCCGCCGTCTTCATATCTGGATATCCAATCGGCGAGAAGGCTTTTTGTCACGTCAACATTCGTATGCGCCGGCCATGTCAGAAATCTCGTGACTTCGGGATCGGACGCCCAGTTTGCATACATATCCGCTGCATCCTCTGATCGGAATCTCCGCAGTATCAATCGATCCGTGTCTATTGTCTGTGTTCCTGCTTTATTCATAGTATCTTCCCCTGTACATTTCGATTCAGTGATATCTTGCTGAGCCGGAATTTGTGAGATTAACTTCGAAGATATCCTGAAATATAATCTGTTTTATAAACTCCGACGTGTAAGTTTCTCAGATCAAATACCCCAAATTGATATCAAAAGGAGCAATCAACAGTTTTTGCAAATCTTTATTGTAATGATCGAAAAAGACTCTTATGGCTTTACCGTAGTTTTCTTTTGTATCAAACTCCCAAAATGAATAGTACTTCACGCACTTCACGATCCTGGTCAACTCTCTTGGAGGCTGCCCGGGTTCGATTCCATCTATGGTGTAAAACCGTTTGAAATACTTAAGCGAAAGGCAGCCTTCGCAGCTAAGCTGATTTGCGGACATTTCCTCAATCTTTGCTTCAAATTGCTCGAGTTTATCGGGCTTTACCTGAAAGAGTTTCATCTCAGTAAAGGTCTTTTCCATTATGCGTTCTCTCCATTTTCATTTTCTTTTCCTGACATAAATCAGCAGGAAATTCAGAATGTCATACAATCCCTTATCCAGAAACTCCTTGTCGTGCACTCCGAATTCATGTCCGGATTGGAACCATTCCTGCCATGCGGTATCATAACAATCGGCCTCAAGAGCCCTGATTCCGCAGCGATCCCCGCATTCGTCTTTCAACAGGTCCTCCCACCAGGAAGCCGTTTTGAAGAGTTGAGAATCCTCACCTTCTGCCCATGTTTCAGATAACTGTTTCAAATCGCCTTGCGGCTGCTCTTTCAGCCCCGGAACAGCCCGGCAAATCCAGCTTTGTTTATTCATCGAACCAACAATTTACAGCGGCATTGTCACGTGTATTCCTGGCTCGTCTTTTCTGCGGGATAAAAGCGCCGCTGCCTCACAATGGCCTGAGACAACGATCGCACTAACACAGAATTTCGACCGTTCGCTAATCGGCGGTCAGGAACTTGTCCACGATTTCGACCGTTCGCTAATTGGTGCCCGGGAACATTTGCCCGTTCGCGGGAACAGGTCGAGAAACTGGAAATTATAGACTTTTTTCCATCAGGAAGAATTTTCCTTTTCGCCAGCTGACTGTTCCAACTTCATTGTATCCGTTGTTGCGATACAAGGAAAGCGCAAATGGATTGTTGCAAAACACATCCAACCTTATTGATTCTACACCAGCCTCCCTGAGTTCATTCTCGATATAATCAAGAGTATCTTTCGCAATTCCCCTATTCTGATAAGCTGGAGCAACACATAACCGGTGTATTACGCGGTATTCGCTGTCCGGTTTTTCCCATACACCGTTCTGATACTGTTCATCACATTCTTTGTTTATTGTAAATACTACGGCAATATCATTATCCAAAATGCCGATATATAAAGTCCTCTTTTGAATATCATCGAGAAATTCTTCTTTTGTGGGGTATATGCTGTCCCATTGAAAAATTCTTCTGTTTTCCATTTCGCCAATAGCCGATGCGACTAATTGACAGATAGGTTCAATATCCCTTTTCTCTGCAAGTCTGTATCTCATATATCCCTCACATACAAATCCCGATTTGTCATTCAGGCTTTTTCTTCTTATATGTCAGCTCTACATCATAGCCGAGCTCATCCATCATCTTTACGAACGTTTTATTCACGATCTGTTCCCGGCCCTTGGTGATGCGGTTCACGTAAGCGAGGGATACCCCGACCTTCTCCGCAACCTCCGTCTGCGTCAGGCCGCTTTCAATCAGTCGCGTTTTCAGATCCAGTTCTATGTTGTTTTGGAGCATCTCTTCACCTCTTTCAGAAATCAACTCATAACTTAATAAGTATAACACAGATTCGTGAACAATTCCACCGTGCAGACAAAAAAAGACGCCCCCGGAGGAGCGCCTGATCCGTTGATGCGATTACATGGTAATATCGATCTCAATACCGCATTTGAATTCAAAGGTCAGATGATCGTCGTAGACCGTCACTCGCTCAAGCAGCTTCCGAACGAGGTTCTCATCGTACTCTTCAAATAGCTGTCTGTTCAGTAAATCAGTAAAATCGTATTCTCAACCTACCCAAAACAGAAAAATCATTTTCTCGTTTTCGCTGAAATAGTAAAATCATATTCTCGTTTCCCGAAATAGTAAAATCGGAGCCACAACCCCTGTTCTCGATATGTTTCCACAGATAAAAAAAGTGTTTCCATCACGCGAAGTACGACTCGCTCCCCGTGACGGAAACCCTTTATTTAAGGCTTTTTCCAGCCTTTCTTACCCTTTATGTGTTAGTAGACACACGGTCTCGTTGTGTGAGTCGTTGTCCAAACTCAATGACATATCCTCTTCAATAATCGGGAGCTTGAAACGGATGGATTTCAGCCACTGTCCATTGGGCTGCCGTTCCTCATAGATCTGGATCTCATCGATCAGCGACTCCATAAGATGCCTGCGCTCGGGCTCATCCATGACCGCGTACATTTTATCAAAATAGAACAGGATTTTGTAGATATTATCTCCCGTTATTTTCTCCGCTTCTATCGTTCTTTTCTTTGCTTTGGCATCGAGCAGAAGCTCTTCCAGTTCGTCGATCCGGTCATATGCCTTTGACAAACGGTCCTCCAGATCAGACTTCCGGCGGGAATAATGCTTATCGTCAAAATCCAGGCCGTCGATCTCTTCCAGCAGTCTGTTTTTCAGAGAATAGAAGTGCCGCAACTCTTTTTCATAATTTTCGATCTCCTGATCGATTGCCACGGTATCCACCTTCATATCGATCTTGGACTGCATTAAGGCCGCGAATTTAGGCTTTCTGACCAGTTCCGTGATGACTTCGGCAACTGCATTATCCAGGACCTCTTCGCTGATCTGTTTATGATAATCGCACTTATGACCGCGGGTCGACAAACGGTGCTTGCATCCGTAGAAATAATAGTCCTTATATTTCTTGCCGTCTCTGTGCTTGGTGCTCTTATTTCCGTACATTCCAGCGCCGCAGACCGGACATTTCACAATCCCAGTCAGAAGATGAACCCTCTCGTTTTTACCGCGATTGACATGCTCATATTTCTTCGCCTGAGCCTCAACCTTGACCTGGGCAGCCTGCCAATCATCTTCGGATATGATGCCTTCATGGCGGCCGTCAACCAGGATGTAATCGTCTTTTTCAACCAGGTGGTAGTCATTCCTGGTCCCATGGACCTTTTCAGTCCTTCTTCGCCCGTAAGCGATCTTTCCGCAGTATACCGGGTTCTGAATGATCCGGCGGATCAAAGCGGCATCAAAATACGGATTCTTTCCGTTTTGTCTCTCAATTTTGTGAATACCCTGATTGGCGAGATAACGAGCGATACCGTTGGATCCCATATCGGTATGTAGATACCGGTCAAAAATGATCCTGATCGCCTCTGCTTCTTCTTCGTTGATTTCCAGGGCTCCATTTACCAGTTTGTATCCGTAAGGGGCAAATCCGCCCACCCAGCGGCCTTCACGGGCCTTCTGCATGCGGCCTTCCAAAGTCTGGACCCGGATATTATCCTTTTCGATCTCCGCCACGGCGGACAGAACCGAAATGATCAACTTCCCAGCGTCCTTGGAACTGTCTATACCATCTTCGACACAGATAAGGTTGACGCCGAAATCCTGCATCGTCTGCAGGGAAGAGAGGACGTCTGCAGCGTTCCGCCCGAAGCGCGAGAGCTTGAATACAAGAATATAGGATATCCCATCTTTGTCCGACTTGATATCCTCAATCATCTGATTGAACTGAACGCGGCCCTCGATGGATCTGCCGGACTTTCCGGCGTCCTCATACTCTCCGACGATCTCATAGCCGTTAAAGTCCGCAAAAGCCTTCATACGGGCTTTCTGCGCGTCCAGAGAGTATCCGTCGACCTGCATGGCAGTCGATACCCGGGTGTATGTGTAAACCTTGGTTTTCTCTTTTGTCATATTGCTTCTCCAATACCCGGCATTATGATTATTCCTTCATGTTTTCTAACATGTTCATATAGGCGAGCAGACGTTTTTTCTTGTCCTCAGAGAAAGTGCGGAAGTTTCCTATCAGCTGGCTTTCAGCTTCTTTCTCATATTCCTTTTCTATGTAGGGAAGGCTGCCGGACGTTTCGGTCCGACCCCTTCCGATCAAGAGCGTTTCAGGGGAAATCTGAAGAGCCTCACAGATCGCCATGATCTTATCCGCCCCGGGATTGGTCTTCTTACTCCGCCAATCGCTGATAGTCTTGGTGGAGATCCCGGTCATTTTTGACAATCTGTATTGTGAGATTCCCTGTTCTTCCATGATCTGAAACATGCGCTCGCTGATGGTCATGATGCTTTCTCCTCAAAGCCGAATATCTGTATATACGGACTATACCATATATCCGTTTTGATTTCAAGAGGGAGTTTCGCATCAGCTTCTTTTCTGGCCTGAAGGCTAAGCTTCATGAACCGGTAATACATATCCCGGAGTTCCTGGAGCATAATAACCTTCTTGGGATCCGGCCAGGAATCGATATCCAGCTCCTCCGCGTGCCTGGCGATCAACTCCGTCAGGAAACCCGCGAAATGCGCCCAGATATCACTGCCCGGAGGCCTGCTGCAGTCTTTAACGCTCATTTCCGCACCTCCTGTAGAATAAGAGTCTCATTTTTTCTCCTTGCTTTCAGTTATCCACATCCCATCCTATCTGGAAACCCAATTAATACATTTCATTGTTTATTGAATGAAGGGATTGATAGGATGGATATTTAATTGATAAGTTTTTAAGTACCATTAGTCTTTTATAGTGTTGGAATCACCAGTGTTGGGAAAACCGTCGTTGGCTCCGCCTGTCAACTGATTCTCCTGCCCTGGAGAGTCTGTCCGTAGGGTTGTCGGCTGTTCTTCCTGATCCAGCGGACGTTCCCTAACCAGATACTCTGTGTCTGCCAGCTGACCGGTCTCTGTCCGGATCCTGTGCCTCGTGACATATCCGTATCGCTCCAATTCATTCACGGTGCTGCGAACCGAATCGAGCCCATCCTTGCTGAGCCGGGAAAGCCCTTTCATGTTGTAGTTCCAATCGTCCGGAAGACTCAGCATGACAGACAGCAGCCCCTTGGCCTTTAGTGACAATCGTTTGTCCTTCAGATGATAGTTGGCCATGACCGTGTAATTCTTTGTTCGCTCTACGCGAAATACCTGTGACATTGCTTTTTACCTCCTTTGTCTATTTCGGAAAACTGTGAGTAGGACACCCGGAGGTTTTTTGCTTTTGGTGAAAAACAAAAAGCCGGGTCACATAGATGCATACCGACAGACGAGCTCGAAAGCCCGCCAAAACCGATATGTGTCTATGTAACCCGGCGATCAAACTGCCGGTGGCTGCCCCAATTGCAGCCCACTGTACCTGTTCTATCAGACAGATATTCTATATAATCGAAAACTCACCTTGTTAAGAGAGAGATCCGATAACGAATCGGGCTAGACCCGATTCACCCAAAGTCCCTTTTCCGGACCGATACAAATATACCAACACAACATTCTGCTGTCAATACGCCAAAAACACGTTGACGGTTTTTGGCGTCAACGTAACTGCTCGCCAAACTTTCACTACCTGGCAAGCAGTGCATTGCCGTCCATATCTACTACTTGGCAAGCAATGCATACCTGTATGATTTGGTACTTGGCAAGCAGGGCCTACCCATACAGGTTTTGCAAATTGGCAAGCAGTGTCCGGATGGCTGTTTACTACTTTGCAAGCAGTGTACAGATCCGGACCTGCGC